>JAJDAN010000017.1 GCA_029261855.1 Deltaproteobacteria bacterium | reverse complement strand
GACTCTCGAGAGAGTCATTGCTCCGCGGCTTCGGTGGCATGCTTGAGCCCCGTTACATTTTCGGCGCGGACTCACTAGACCAGTAAGCTGTTACGCACTTTTTAAATGGTGGCTGCTTCTAAGCCAACATCCTGGTTGTCTGAGCGCTTCCACTTCCTTTCCCACTTAGCATGCACTTTGGGACCTTAGCCGGCGGTCTGGGTTGTTTCCCTCTCGACCACGGACCTTATCGCCCGCAGTCTGACTCCCGCGTAGAACTCACCGGTATTCGGAGTTTGGTTGGGTTCGGTAATCTGGTAGGACCCCTAGCCCATTCAGTGCTCTACCTCCGGTGGTATTCGGGTGAGGCTATACCTCAATATATTTCGGGGAGAACCAGCTATCTCCGAGTTTGATTGGCCTTTCACCCCTATCCACAGCTCATCCGGGTAGTTTTCAACCTACTACGGTTCGGTCCTCCACTCAGTCTTACCTGAGCTTCAACCTGGCCATGGATAGCTCACTCGGTTTCGGGTCTACCCCCAGCAACTAGACGCCCTATTCAGACTCGCTTTCGCTTCGGCTACACCTGACGGCTTAACCTTGCTGCTGAGGAGTAACTCGCGGACCCATTAAACAAAAGGTACGCAGTCACACGTGAGACGACCGAAGTCGTCACATAGTGCTCCCACTGTATGTAAGCAAACGGTTTCAGGTCTATTTCACTCCCCTCACCGGGGTTCTTTTCACCTTTCCCTCACGGTACTGGTTCACTATCGGTCGGTAGGTAGTACTTAGCCTTGGATGATGGTCCACCCAGATTCCCACAAGGTTTCACGTGCCCCGTGGTACTCGGGAATCCTCTAGAGCTCTTTGAGATTTCGCTTACCGGGCTATCACCGTCTCTGGCCGGCCTTTCCAGACCGTTCTGCTATCCCGCCAAGTCTCACGTTGAGGTCCCACGACCCCGAAAGGAATTGCTTCCCGTCGGTTTAGGCTGGTCCCCGTTCGCTCGCCGCTACTTAGGGAGTCTCGTTTGATTTCCATTCCTCCGGGTACTGAGATGTTTCAGTTCCCCGGGTTAGCTTCCTGAACCTATGTATTCAGTGCAGGATGACGAGGCATGACCCTCGCCGGGTTTCCCCATTCGGATATCTCCGGATCAAAGCTTGCTTAGCAGCTCCCCGAAGCTTTTCGCAGCTAACCACGTCCTTCATCGCCTCCTACCGCCAAGGCATCCACCGTTTGCTCTTTGTAGCTTGACCACTAAATCTTCTTACACCGGCAAACCCGTTCGCTCCCCGTCAGCAGCCCGAAGGCGAACCGAAGAAGCGCGCACGTGCTTGCCACAACACATGTCGACAGACATTGCGTCCAGACGCTCTGGACACAGAAAGACATTCAATTATCAAAGACCGCCGGCAATAAACCGGCTACCAGCTTGTATCGAGCTGGCGGCTCTCAAAGAGCCTTTGGTTTCACGGAGCTGCTCGAGTGTGAACCCGGGCTAGCCTCCTGTCCGGCGCAAGCGCCGGATGAATCCAGGTGGTGGAGCTGATCGGGATCGAACCGACGACCTCAGGCTTGCAAAGCCCGCGCTCTCCCAGCTGAGCTACAGCCCCGTGATCGTGGTCGACCGTGTCGGATTCACACCCGCAACCCCAGGATCCGGTTCAGGAGCCGGTCTCGAGGAGTGACATCGTCACTCACCCCGAGAGGGCTGTGTTCGCGCGGAAGCGCGAACTGAACTGGTGGGCCTGGGAGGATTTGAACCTCCGACCTCCCGCTTATCAGGCGGACGCTCTAACCAACTGAGCTACAGGCCCTGGCTCACGGGAAGGTTCCCCGGTCTCCAAAAACTGAATAGTGTGCGGCACGTGAGAACGGTCGACCCAATAGCCTCCCGATTGAACGAGTTACCGGGAGAACCCGGGATTCAGACTCTTGTGAAGCTCCGCTCGAGAGCGTGCTTCGAGATCGACCTTGACTTGGTATGCCAGTGCGAAATCCGTCGGAGCCGAAGCTCCTCAGGAAAGCCCTGAGCTCCCTAGAAAGGAGGTGATCCAGCCGCAGGTTCCCCTACGGCTACCTTGTTACGACTTCAGCCCAATCACCAGTCATACCTTGGGCGGTTCCCTCCCGAAGGTTGGGTCACCGACTTCTGGTTCAACCAGCTTTCGTGCTGTGACGGGCGGTGTGTACAAGGCCCGGGAACGTATTCACCGGAGCGTGCTGATCTCCGATTACTAGCGATTCCACCTTCATGGAGTCGAATTGCAGACTCCAATCCGAACTGAGGCCGGCTTTGTGGGATTGGCTCCCCCTCGCGGGTTGGCGACCCTCTGTACCGACCATTGTAGCACGTGAGTAGCCCTGGATATAAAGGCCATGAGGACTTGACGTCATCCCCACCTTCCTCCGGTTTGACACCGGCAGTCTCGCTAGAGTGCCCAGCCGAACTGATGGCAACTAACGATAGGGGTTGCGCTCGTTGCGGGACTTAACCCAACACCTCACGACACGAGCTGACGACAGCCATGCAGCACCTGTGTTACGGCTCCCGAAGGCACCCTCAAGTTTCCAAGAGGTTCCGTACATGTCAAACCCAGGTAAGGTTCTGCGCGTTGCTTCGAATTAAACCACATGCTCCACCGCTTGTGCGGGCCCCCGTCAATTCCTTTGAGTTTTAGTGTTGCCACCGTACTCCCCAGGCGGGGTGCTTCATGCGTTAGCTTGGTCACAGCAGGGGTCAATACCCGCTACGACGAGCACCCAAAGTTTACGGCGTGGACTACCAGGGTATCTAATCCTGTTTGCTCCCCACGCTTTCGGGTCTGAGCGTCAGTCACCGTCCAGGTGGCCGCCTTCGCCACTGGTGTTCCTCCCGATATCTACGAATTTCACCTCTACACCGGGAATTCCGCCACCCTCTCCGGGACTCTAGCGAGGCAGTTTTGGCTGCAGTTCCTGGGTTGAGCCCAGGGATTTCACAACCAACTTGCCAAGCCGCCTACACCCGCTTTACGCCCAATGATTCCGAACAACGCTTGTGCCCTCCGTATTACCGCGGCTGCTGGCACGGAGTTAGCCGGCACTTCCTTTGGAGGTACCGTCAAGACCGCAGCCTATTCGACTGCGGCCCGTTCTTCCCTCCCGACAGAGGTTTACGACCCGAAGGCCTTCATCCCTCACGCGGAGTTGCTGGGTCAGGGTTTCCCCCATTGCCCAAGATTCCCGACTGCTGCCTCCCGTAGGAGTCTGGACCGTGTCTCAGTTCCAGTGTGACTGATCATCCTCTCAGACCAGTTACCCATCGGAGCCTTGGTGAGCCGTTACCTCACCAACAAGCTAATGGGACGCGGACTCATCGACAGGCGATAGCTTTCAAGAAGAGGCCATCTTTGACCACTGAACCCGGAGGCTCTGTGGTCTTATTCGGTATTAGCTCCAGTTTCCCGGAGTTGTCCCAAACCTGAAGGCAGATTATCCACGCGTTACTCACCCGTGCGCCACTCTACTCGCCACCCGAAGGCGACTTTCGCGTACGACTTGCATGTCTGAAGCACTCCGCCAGCGTTCGTTCTGAGCCAGGATCAAACTCTCCAGTTTAAACCCAGCTAGGAGTCGACATCCGAAGACGCCGGCCCCTTGCTTTTGACGTATTTGCGGCGCTGTACGAACTGCGCCTGATCGTGAGACCAGGTGCCGCGCGCACAGCATGCCTGCAAAGGAATTTTCTTTACGAGTTCCCACGTTCGATCGAGCTTCCTCAAACTCGACCAAACCGCACACTATTCAGTTTTCAAAGATCGGATGAAGCGTTGTGGATCTGTCTGGGATCCAGCCTGCGTCTACCGGGATGTGTCTCGAGCGTCGTGTCGCCTGCAGGTCGCGTTTGCCTCGTACTGCTGAGGCGCCCGCGCCTTGGATGTTCGTCTTGCCCTTATCAGGATCTACGATGCTTGAGAGCCGCTCGGAGAGCCGCCAGTTGTTTCGGGCGGGTCCGTAGTGGGCGCCGGAATTTACGGGAGGCGAGGCAGCGGGTCAACCCTTTGAGGCCCTGAAAGTCACCTGAGTTTCGTTTCGGATCCCCGAGGGGCTTCCGGGTGGCGGCTTCAGTCGCGCAGCGTCACCCGGGCGAATCGGCGTTTCCCCAGTCGAATCAGCCAGGTACCCGCCGCCAGGGCGCGGGTCGGATCCTCCACACGCTCGCCGTCGACGCTCAGCGCGCCTTGCTTGGCCATCCGACGGGCCTCGCCGCGGCTCCCGACGAACCCGATCTGCTCGAGAATCTCGAGCAGACTGCGTCCGTTCTGGCCCTCGAGGGCCAGCTGGTGCTCCGGCACGTCGTCGGGCACCTCGCCGCCCTGGACCACCCGCTCGAAGCGGTCGAGCGCCTCGCTCCCGGCATCGCGACCGTGGTAGCGGGCGACGAGTCGCCGGGCGATCTCCTTCTTGAGACCCATGGCGTCGCCCTCGCCTGCGGCGACAGCAGTTCGCGCCGCGAGCAGGTCGTCCCAGTCGCCGTTGCCCAGGTAGTCGACGTAGTCGAGCAGCGCGACGTCTGAAACGCTCATCACCTTTCCGAAGATCTCCTCGGCGGGCTCCGCGATCCCCACGTAGTTGCCGAGACTCTTCGACATCTTCTCGCTGCCGTCGGTGCCGACCAGCAGCGGGTGCGTGATGACGGCCTGTGCGTGTTGTCCGTAGTCCCGTTGGAGGTCGCGACCCATCAGCATGTTGAAGGTCTGGTCCGTGCCACCCAGCTCGACGTCCGCCTCGAGCGCGACCGAGTCGTAGGCCTGCACGAAGGGATAGAGGAACTCGTGCACGAACACGGGCGTACCTTCTGCGTAGCGCTTGGCAAAGTCATCGCGCTCGAGCAGGCGTGCCACCGTTCCGTGGGCGCAAAGCCGGACGAAGTCTGCGGGGGCGAACGCGTTCATCCATTCACTGTTGAAGCGGACTTCCGCGCGATCGACATCGAGGATCTTCGCCACCTGGTCGACGTAGGTGCGCGCGTTGCTCTCGATCTGTTCCCGCGCCAGGGGTGGACGCGTCTTGCTGCGACCCGAGGGATCGCCGATGGCGGCGGTGAAGTCGCCCACCAGGAAGATCGGCATGTGACCGAGGTCCTGGAAGATCTTGAGTTTGTGCAGCACGACGGTATGCCCGATGTGGAGGTCGGGTGCAGACGGATCCATCCCGAGCTTCACCCGCAGCGGACGCCCAGCGGTCAGTGCGTCCGCGAGCCGCCCGGCGAGCTCGTCGCGCCCGTAGAAGTCGACGGCGGAACGATCCAGCTCCGCGAGCTGCCGCTCGACCTCTGCCGCGATCTTCGGATCCACCGCGTCTTCACTCACGAGCTCTCGACTCCTTTGGCGTGCCGCGTGCTGCTGCACCCGACCCACTCTCTCTCCGTCGCGACCGCGTCGACTCGCTGATCGAACGCTTCCGCAGGAACGACTTCCACGATGTGCGTGCTCTCCGCAATCCCGACCACGAAGGGCGGCGGACGCCGGGTTCCCGCCAGGGCGCGATCGTAGTAGCCCCCGCCCCGCCCCAGCCGGCCCCCCGCGCGATCGAACGCGACACCAGGCAGGACTGCCAGACCCACCTCCGCAAGGGCGACACTCGCGCTGCCCTGCGGCGGCTCGAGCACACCGTAGCGCCCGGGACGCAGATCTTCGAAGGATCTCGCCCACCCGAAGCTGAGGACTCCACCCTTCTCGATTCGCGGGAACGCGACGCGCTTGCCCGCGTGCAGAGCCATCTCGAACAGGGGGACGGTCGACAGCTCGTCCGGCAGCGCGGCGTAGAGGGCAAGGGAGCCAGCTGCGATGAACTCCGGCCGTGCCGCGACGAGCGCCGCGCACGCGTCCGCGACTGCGCGAGTCGGGGGCCGCAGCTTCCGGCTCGACAGCAGCTGGTCTCTCAGCTCTCGCTTGCGCGCCGCCTGGCTCACCCGCTCAGGCCGAAGGCTCGACGCGAAGCGCCTCCTCGGCGAGCTGGATGACGTCGCGCAGGCGCTGGGCGTCTGCACGGTTCCGGGCGCGATCCGCGCCCGGAGGTGCCACGCCCTCGTCCCGGAGGATGATCAGGTTCTGCGCGAGCTGAAGTGCCGTCAACACCGCGACGTCCAGGGAGTCGACCGTCTCGGTCTCATCGCGGACCCGGGCCATCGCCTTGTCGACCAGCTCGGCGACGCGCAGCATCCACTGCTCGTCGCGGTCGGTCACCACCCGGTATTCCTTGCCAATGATCCGCACGTTGATCGCGCGCCTACGGCGGGGCGGTGAGGATTCCGACATGCGTGCTACTTCGACCGACTCGAGACGAGAGTCGGATCGAGCTGCTCGATCAGACCGACGAGATCGTCGATCCGCTTGAGTGCATCCTGGCGAAGCTGACTCTCGGCGAGGAGCTTCTCCTGGAGATCCCGTGAACCCTCGAGCTCAGAACGCATCGACTCGTTCTCCGAACGCAGCTTCTCGCGCTCGTCGATCAGGCCGCGAACTGCCTCTTCGAGGCGATCGAACTCGGTCGATCTCGTCTCGGATCCCGGCTCGGCGGCGGAGAGGTGGCTGGCGCTCGCCATGTCGCTAAAGCTACCACGGCACGACGCGGCGCGCGGCCCGCGACGCCTTGTGAACCGTCAACTGGCGTTCGACTTCCCAGCGGGAAACGCTGTGGACGCCACGGCAGGTCAGAGCAGTGCTGCGCTCTTGGACTGCAAGCGCGTCTCTCCCTGCAGGTAGCGGTCCACCGCGCGAGCGGCCTCGCGACCTTCGGAAATCGCCCAGACCACGAGAGACTGGCCGCGGCGAACGTCGCCCGCGGCGAAGACACCCGGCTCGGTGGTCGCGTACCCACGGGTGTCTGCGAGCACGTTCCCGCGAGGGTCCTTGTCTACGCCAAGCCCCTCGATCAGCCCTTCATGGATCGGGTGGACGAAGCCCATGGCGAGCAACACGAGATCCGCCGGCTTGCGAACGAGGCTGCCGGGCACCTCTTCCATTGCCGGACGACCCGAAGCGTCGGGAGCACCGAAGCGGACCTGGACGGCCTCGATCTCCCGGACCCGGCCCGCTTCCCCGATGAAGCGCTTGGTGAGCACCGCGTACTCGCGAGTTCCGCCCTCGTCGTGGGAGCTCGACGACCGGAACATCAGCGGCCACAAGGGCCAGGGCGTCGAGGGGTCCCGGGATTCCGGCGGCCGCTCGAGCAACTCGATCGAGGTGACGCTCGCCGCGCCCTGACGATGGGAGGTTCCCACGCAGTCCGATCCCGTATCGCCACCGCCGAGCACGACAACGTGCTTGCCCGTTGCCAGGATGTCCTTCCGCGTGTCCAGCTCGTCACCTGCAACCCGGTGGTTCTGCTGGGGAAGGAAGTCCATCGCGAACTCGATGCCGTCCAGCTCGCGGCCCTCGATGGGCAGGTCGCGGGGCTGCTCCGAGCCCATGCACAGCAGCACCGCGTCGAAGCTCTGGCGCAGTTCCGCGGCGGACAGATCCACGCCCACGTGGATCCCCGTCTGGAACTGGACGCCCTCCTGTCGCATCTGGTCCATGCGCCGGTCGATCAGCCACTTCTCGAGCTTGAAGTCGGGGATCCCGTAGCGCAGCAGACCGCCGATCCGATCGTTCTTCTCGAACAGCGTGACGCTGTGGCCCGCGCGACTGAGCTGCTGTGCCGCGGCCATGCCCGCGGGCCCCGAGCCGACCACGGCGACGGAACGACCGGTGCGGCGCTCGGGCGGACTCGCCTTGACCCAGCCCTCGTCGAAGGCGCGGCGGACGATCTCCCACTCGACGGCCTTGATGGCGACCGCGTCCTGGTTGATGCCCAGCACGCAGGCCGCTTCGCATGGGGCGGGACAGACCAGCCCCGTGAACTCGGGGAAGTTGTTCGTGGAATGGAGTCGCGCGATCGCGTCCTCCCACTTGTCCCGGTACGCCAGGTCGTTCCAGTCGGGAATGATGTTCCCGAGCGGACAGCCGTTGTTGCAGAAGGGAATGCCGCAGTCCATGCAACGAGCCGCCTGGACCTGCAGATCCTTCACCGGAATGTCGTTCTGGGCGAGCTTGTAGTCCCGCACGCGCTCGTCGACGGGGCGGTACGGCGTCGCCTGCCGTCCGTGTTCCAGAAAACCTGTCGCCTTGGCCATCGGGGGGTCGTCTCCTGGGACTAGCCGTCGCCGGTGTGGGAGTTCAAGCGGTCGTCGAGCGCGAGCTTGAGGTCCTTGGGGAAGACCTTCACGAACTTCGGCGCATAGGAGTTCCACTTGCGGAGCACGTCATCGGCGCGCTTGCTGCGGGTGTACTGGAAGTGCCGCCGAACCAGGCGCTGGATCTTCTCCTCGTCCTCGTCGGTCAGGGGCTCGAGATACACCCGCTCGTGATTCACCCTGTCCGAGAAGCTCCCGTCCTCGTCGAGCACGTACGCGAAGCCGCCGCACATGCCCGCCCCGAAGTTTCGGCCCGTGCGACCGAGGATCACGACGTTGCCACCGGTCATGTACTCGCAGGCGTGGTCTCCGACGCCCTCGACCACGGCGTCGGCGCCGCTGTTGCGAACGGCGAAGCGCTCACCCACCACGCCCTGGAAGTACGCCTCGCCCCCGGTTGCGCCGTAGAGGATCACGTTGCCGGCGATGATGTTGTCGCTCGGCTCGAAGGTCGCCGCTTCCGGGACGCGCACGACGATGCGTCCGCCGCACAGACCCTTGCCGCAGTAGTCGTTGGCGTCGCCCTCGACGTTGATGGTGATGCCGCTGGTACACCAGGCGCCGAGGCTCTGCCCCGCAGACCCGGTGAAGTTCAGGGTGATCGTGTCTTCGGGCAGTCCGTCGGGGCCGTACTTCCGCGAGACGTCGGAGCCCAAGATCGTGCCGACCGTGCGATCGACGTTCCGGATTCCGTCCTGGATCGTCACCTTCTCGCCGCGTTCGAGCGCAGCCTCGGCCAGCTGGAGCAGCTTCTGGTCGAGCACGTCGTCCAGGACGCTCCAGTCCTGGGACCCGGTGTTGTAGATGTCATAGTCGACATCGGGCTTCGCCAGCAGCTCCGACAGGTCGATGCCACGAGCCTTCCAGTGAGCGCGCGCATCGGCCGCTTCGAGGCGATCCGTCTGGCCGATCATCTCGTCCACGGTCCGGAAGCCCAGCTCCGCCATCAGCTCTCGCACTTCCTCGGCGACGTAGATCAGGTAGTTGACCACGTGCTCGGGCTCGCCCGCGAAGCGCTTGCGCAGCTCTTCGTTCTGGGTCGCGATGCCCACCGGACAGGTGTTCAGGTGACACACCCGCATCAGGATGCAGCCCAGTGCCACCAGCGGCGCGGTCGCGAAGCCGAACTCGTCTGCGCCCAGCAGCGCCGCGATGACGACGTCGCGGCCCGTCTTGAGGCCGCCATCCGTCTGCACCCGAATGCGCCCGCGCAGGTCGTTCAGCACCAGAGTCTGTTGCGTCTCGGCCAGGCCGATCTCCCAGGGGACGCCCGCGTACTTGATCGACGCCTGGGGCGAAGCGCCCGTACCGCCGTCGTGACCGGCGATGAGCACGCCGTCGGCGCGCCCCTTCGAAACCCCCGCGGCGATGGTGCCGACGCCCGTCTCGGACACGAGCTTCACGGAAACACGCCCGAAGCGGTTCGCGTTCTTGAGGTCCCAGATGAGCTGGGCCAGATCCTCGATCGAGTAGATATCATGGTGCGGAGGAGGTGAGATCAAGCCGACGCCGGGCGTCGAATAGCGGGTCTTCGCGATGGTCTCATTGACCTTGTGGCCCGGAAGCTCCCCGCCCTCTCCCGGCTTTGCGCCCTGGGAGATCTTGATCTGCAGCTCGTCCGAGTTGACCATGTACCAGCTGGTCACGCCGAAGCGACCCGACGCCACCTGCTTGATGGCGCTGCGCCGCGAGTCGCCATTGGGCTCGGGCGTGAAACGCGCAGGATCCTCACCGCCCTCGCCGGTATTGCTCTTTCCGCCCAGCCGGTTCAGCGCGATCGCGAGCGTCTGGTGCGACTCGAGCGAGATCGATCCGTACGACATCGCGCCGGTACAGAAGCGCCGGGCGATGACTGCAGCCGGCTCCACCTCTTCGATCGGGATCGGCTCGGCGGCGAACTTGAAGCGCAGCAGCCCGCGCAGCGTGCAGAGGCGCTCGGCCTCGTCGTTTGCCGCGGCGGAGAATTCCTTGAAGGTCTCGTAGCTCTCCTGGCGCACCGCGTGCTGGAGCTTGGCGACGGTGTCCGGATTGAAGGTGTGCCTCTCGCCCCGTTGGCGCCACTGGTACAGGCCGCCCGCGTCGAGCTCGGGATACTCGAAGGCCTCGCCCGGGAAGGCCCGTGCGTGGCGCATGGCCGCTTCCTTGGCGAGCACGTCGTAGCCGACCCCCGAGACGCGCGATGGCGTACCCGTGAAGCAGCTCTCGACGAGGCCGCGGTCGAGCCCGACGGCTTCGAAGATCTGAGCGCCGCGGTAGCTCTGGAGCGTCGAGATCCCCATCTTGGCCATGGTCTTGAGCAGACCCTTGTCGCTGGCCTTCAGGTAGTTCGCGAGCCCCTTCTCGGCGTCGATGTCTTCGGGGACGAAGGTGCCGTCCTCGACGAGTTCGTCGATGGTCTCGAGTGCCAGGTAGGGATTGATCGCGCCAGCGCCGTAGCCGCAGAGCAGCGCAAAGTGCGAAACGTCCCGGGCTTCGCCGGTCTCGCACACGATGCCGCACTGGGTCCTCAGGTTCTCGCGAACCAGGTGGTGGTGCACTGCGCCCACGGCGAGCAGCATCGGAACCGGCGCGTTGTCCGGATTCACCCCGCGATCCGAAAGGATGACGAGGCTGACTCCATCGCGAACGGCCGCTTCGGCCTCGGCGCAGAGGCGGTCCAGGGAGGCGCGCAGGCCCTCTCCCGACTCCGCGACCTTGAAGAGTGCCGTCAGCGTACGCGACTGGAAGCGCTCGCCCTCGAGGGCGCGGATGCGCGCGAGCTCCTCACTGGTGATGATGGGGCGATCGCAGCGCAGGATCTTCGCGTGGTCGGGCGTCTCCTCGAGGAGGTTCCCCTCGGCGCCGAGCGTCGAGTACAGCGACATCACGGTGCCTTCGTTGATCGAATCCATCGCCGGATTCGTCACCTGGGCAAAGAGCTGCTTGAAGTAGTGGTAGAGCATGCGCGGCCGGTCCGAGAGGCAGGCCAGCGCCGCGTCTTCTCCCATGGATCCGATGGCCCACTTGCCATTCGCGACCATCGGAGCCATCAGGAACTTCAGGTCCTCGAGGGTGTACCCGAACGCCTGCTGCAGTTGGAAGCGCGCCTCGGGGTTCTGGAACTCCGCCGGAACCGTCGCTCGCGGCAGGTCCGACAACTTCAGGCGATTCTCTTCCACCCACTCGCGGTAGGGACGCCGGGCAACGTAGTCCGCCTTGATTTCCTCGTCCTCGACGATGCGTCCCTCTTCGAGGTCGACGAAGAAGATCCGGCCGGGCTGCAGGCGCCCCTTCTTCAGCACACGCTCGGGTGCGATGTCGACGACGCCGACCTCGGACGCCATGGCGAGCAGGCCGTCCTTGGTGACGACGTATCGCGACGGCCGCAGACCGTTCCGATCGAGCACGGCGCCGATCTTGCGACCGTCCGTGAACGCAATCGAAGCCGGCCCGTCCCAGGGCTCGAGCAGGAACGAGTGGTACTCGTAGTAGGCCCGACGTTCCGGGTCCATCTGCTCGTGATTCTCCCAGGCCTCCGGGATCATCATGAGGATTGCCTCGGGAAGCTCGCGACCCGACAGGCACAGGAACTCGAGGGTGTTGTCGAACTGCGCCGAGTCACTGGCCGTCGCGGGACGCATCACCGGGTAGATCTTGTGGAGATCGTCGCCCCAGAGATCCGATCGCAGGGTGCCCTCACGCGCCCGCATCCACGCGCGGTTGCCCTTCAGCGTGTTGATCTCGCCGTTGTGGGCGAGGTAGCGGAACGGCTGTGCGAGATCCCACGCGCCGAAGGTGTTCGTCGAGTAGCGGGAGTGCACCAACGCGATGGCGGACACCATGACCGGATCGCGGAGGTCCGGGAAGAACTGGAGCATCTGGGTGCCCAGGGTCATTCCCGTATAGACGAGGGTTCGGCTCGAAAGACTCAGGAAGTAGGCGAAGCCGTCCTGCTGCCGGATCTGGTTCTCGAAGCGGCGGCGGATCACGTAGAGCTTTCGCTCGAAGGCGTCGACATCGAGACCGGCGGCGCGGCCGACGAACACCTGCAGGATCTCCGGCATGGCGTCGCGCGCGAGCCAGCCGATGGCATCGGGATCGACGGGAACGTCGCGCCAACCGAGGACGATCTGGCCTTCTTCACCGACGAGGGACTCGAACAGCGCGATCTGCGCGGCGCGAACGCCCTCGTCCTGGTCGAGGAACGCCATGCCCACCGCGTACGCGCCTTCGGCGGGCAGCTCGAGACCCAGCTTGCCGGCTTCCTGGCGCATGAAGCGATCGGGCAGCTGGATGAGAACACCCGCGCCGTCCCCCGAGTCCGGATCGCAACCACAGGCGCCGCGATGCTCCATGCGGACGAGCATCTCGATCCCGGTCTGGATCAGGTCGTGGCTCTTCGTCCCGTGGATGTTCGCCGTGAACCCGACTCCGCATGCGTCGTGCTCGTTGGCCGGGTCGTAGAGGCCCTGGCGGCCGGCAGGCTGCTGGGGCGGGGTCTGTCGGATTCGAGTCATCGGGGGTCCGTGGTTTCGACTGATTCGGCTTGCTTTGAGACGCTGGAGGTCCGAGTCGCGCTTCTGCCTACTGCCTACTACCTAGCCTGCTAGCCCGCGAGCCGGGGTGGGCACCCGTCGCCGGACGTCGCGCGGGCTCGATGGGTGATCGGCCTGCGTCCGGTCCGCGACCCGCGGGGGCTCTAGACACTTGCCCCCGTATTCCGGCAACTTTCGAAGGACCTGAATCGGACGAACCAACCTACTTGGGACGGTTTTGACTGTCAAGCAGACTGCACCGATGCGCTGCAGTGACCGAAGCCCCCGCTACCAAAAGGGAAAGCGGCATCCCGACTGTCGGTTGTGCGGGCGACGGCACGCCCTGGCTCAGCCCTCTACGAGGCGACGGAGCCGCTCGGGGAAGTTCGTGAACAACGCGTCGACGCCCAGGTCCATCATCCGGCGCATCTGCTCCGGGTCGTCGACGGTGTAGACGTTGACCGCCAGCCCTGCCCCATGCGCGCGCTCGACCAGCTCAGGGTCGACCTGTGCCCAGTGCGGATTCAAGGCCTCGCACGCCATCGCCGCAGCGCGGTCGAGGGCGCCCGCCAGGGAATAGGTCCGGTCCGACGGCGACGTGAGCAGCCCCAGGCGCGCGCTCGGGTCCCGCTCGCGCAGGCGGCTGAGGATCGAGGGCCGAAAGGACGAGAACAGGATGTCCTTTCCCAGGCCCCGGCGTTCGAGCGCGGCGAGGGTTTGCGATTCGATGCCCGGGTAGTCGCCCGCCGCGCCCCACTTGATCTCGAGGTTGAACGGGATGCGCGCCGCGAAGCCGTCGAGTACCTCGTCGAGGGTCGGGACGCGTTCCCCCTGGCCGACGTCCAGGGCGCGGACCTGGGCCAGGGTCGCGTCCCCGATTTCTCCGGGCTCGCCGGCCGCCGCACCGAGACCCGGAAGCTCCGCGTCGTGGGCGATCACGATCTCGCCGTCGGCGGTGCGATGCAGATCGATCTCGATCATGTCGGCGCGCATCTCGATCGCGAGTTCGTAGGCGGGGAGCGTGTTTTCCGGACGATGTCCCGAGGCGCCGCGGTGCGCGATGACCTGCATCAGTCGCGCTCCCAGTCACGCGAGCGTTCGACGGCGCGTTTCCAGCCCGCATACAGGGCTTCGCGTGCATCTCCGCCGAGCTTTGGCTCGAAGGTCGTCGAACCGCCGCCGACGGCGTCGAGCTCGGCGCGGTCCTTCCAGAAGCCGACGCCCAGACCCGCGAGCGCAGCCGCTCCCAGGGCCGTGACCTCGAGCATGGCCGGGCGCTCGACGGCGGCGCCGAGGATGTCCGCCTGGAACTGCATCAGGAAATCGTTCGCGCAGGCGCCCCCGTCCACGCGCAGGGCCGTCGGATGCAGACTCGCGTCCTGGGCGGCGCATTCCATGACGTCGCGGCTCTGGAAGGCGATCGACTCGAGGGTCGCGCGAATGATGTGCTCCCGGGTGGTGCCACGGGTGATTCCGACGATGGTGCCCCGCGCCCGGTCGTCCCAGTACGGCGCCCCGAGACCGACGAAGGCCGGGACGAGATAGACGCCTCCGGTGTCGGGAACCGACTCCGCCGCCGCGCGCGTATCCGCCGCGTGCTCGATCAGCCCGAGACCGTCCCGTAGCCACTGCACGGCGGCGCCGGCGACGAAGACGCTGCCCTCGAGGGCGTACGAGACCTTGCCCTCGAGCCCCCACGCCAGGGTCGTCACGAGGCCCGTTTTCGACTCGCGCGCGGAATCGCCCGTGTTCATCAGCAGGAAGCAGCCGGTGCCATAGGTGTTCTTGACGCGTCCCGATTCCGCGCAGCCGTGCCCGAACAGCGCCGCCTGTTGATCGCCCGCAATGCCGGCGATCGGGATCGCCCCGCCGAACCAGGCGGGGTCGGCTTCACCGAAGTCTCCGCTCGAATCGCGCACCTCGGGCAGCATCTCGGACGGGATGTCCAGCTCCCGCGTGAGCAGGTCGTCCCATTGCAGCCGGTGGATGTCGTAGATCATCGTGCGCGACGCGTTCGAGTACTCCGTGGCATGCACGGCGCCCCGGGTCAGCCGATGAACGAGGAACGAGTCGATCGTGCCGAAGCACAGCTCCCCACGCGCCGCGCGCTCCTGTGCACCCTCGACCGCGTCGAGGATGAAACGGATCTTGGTGGCCGAGAAATAGGCGTCCAGGACCAGACCCGTGCGGTCGCGAATCTCACCCGCGAGTCCGCGCGCCCGAAGCTCGTCGCAGATCGGCACCGTCTGTCGCGACTGCCAGACGATCGCGGGATGGATCGGCTCGCCGGTCGCGCGGTCCCAGACGACAGTCGTCTCGCGCTGGTTCGTGATCCCGATGGCGGCGATGTCGGACGCCTTCGCCCCGGCCTTCTCGAGCGCACCGCGGCCGGCGCGCAGCTGGCTTTCCCAGATCTCGTTGGCGTCGTGCTCGACCCAGCCGGGCTTCGGAAAGTGCTGCGTGAACTCGTACTGGTCGGCCGACACGATCTGGCCCGAAACGTCGAACAGGATCGCCCGGGAGGACGTCGTCCCCTGGTCGAGGGCCATCACGTAGCGGCTCATGCGGCGCTGCCTCCAGCGGGGGGATCCGCCGGAGCATCCCCGAAGATCGCGTCCACGAATTCGGCCGCATCGAAGTCCCGCAGGTCGTCCACGGCTTCCCCGACACCCACATAGCGAACCGGGATGCCGAACTCGTCCGCCAGTCCGACGATGACGCCGCCCTTGGCCGTACCGTCGAGTTTCGTGAGCGCGAGATCCGTCACGCGTGTCACCTCGGAAAACAGCTGCGCCTGGGAGATCGCATTCTGGCCCGTGTTCGAATCGAGCACCAGCAGCGACTGGTGGGGCGCGTCGGGGATCTCGCGCGCGAGCACCCGAGCCATCTTTCCCAGCTCTTCCATCAGCGGCTTCTTGGTCTGCAGCCTGCCGGCGGTGTCGATGATCGCGACGTCGCAGCCCCGCGCTTTCGCGGCCTTCAAGGTGTCGAACGCAACCGACGCGGGATCGCCGCCGGGCTGTCCCGCAACGACGTCACACCCGACGCGCTGCCCCCAGACCTGAAGCTGCTCGATCGCCGCGGCGCGGAAGGTATCCGCAGCCCCGAGGATCACCTTCTTGCCTTCGGCGGTGTAGCGCGCGGCCAGCTTGCCAATCGTCGTCGTCTTGCCGGACCCGTTGACGCCGAGTACCAGGATCACGAACGGGCCCTCGACCGCCTTCACGGGGGCCGGCTGGACCGCAAGCAACCGCGCGAGAATGCCGTTGCGAAGCACATCGGAGACCGCGGCCGCGTCGGCGCCCTTGGCCTTGCTGCGAACTTCCTGCAGCAGGCTCTCTGCGGTCTTCACCCCGAGGTCCGCGGTGAAGAGCATCGCTTCGAGCTCCCCCAGCAGCGCCTCATCAACCGGGCCGCGACCGAGCAGGCCTCCGAGGCGTCCGACGAGGCTGTCGCTCGTCCGCGAAAGGCGCTCGCGCAAGGGGACCCGGGCGAGGGCGACCGGCTCGGGAGCCGCTTCGGGAACGGGCTCGGGCTCGGGCTCGGGAACGACTATCGCGACCGGCTCCGGCGGCGCGGGCTGGACCTCGCCGGCCGACGGAGCGCCTGGGTCGACGAGTGGCTCGGGTGCCGCGACCGGCGCCGGCCGGGGTTCAGCCCGGGCTTCAGGCTCCGGAGCGGCCCGCAGCGAGCCCGCCAGGGTGATGAGAATGGGAACCGCGACCAGTCCGAGAACGGTCACGAGCGGATGGGTGATCAACCAGGTGAGTGCAGCTTCCATCGGGGCCGGATCATAGCGGCGACCACCCGGGAACATCGGGCGTCCAGGGCCGATCCCCGCGGGGCGTTTCCGCCGGTGGGACCTAATAAGAGAAGGCGAGACACGCCCCTGGACGCGACGAAGGCCGCCCGGTCGGGGTCACCCGAGGAACCCGCGTCGGTGCGCCGGCAGCGGGTCGACCGCGCGCTCTGACATGCGGTCGCGACGTCCGGGTCGACGCGGTCGTGCGCAGCGAAAACGCAGCTCGCACTGCGCCCTGCTCTTCCTGTCGCACGCGGTCGCGACGATTGATCCACGACCTTGCGGCGTGATAGAACGATGCTGCGCGCCGTCCTTTCCGGCGCGGAAGCTTCTACACTGACACCGAACGGAGGCACCGGCCCCTTTGCCGAGGGCCTTTGCACAGAAGCACGCAGAGGACCTTGCCAGGACCTCGCCCAGGATCTCGCAAAGGAGGATCGAAGGATGGCGGAAGCCAAGAGCGGTGCGGCAGCAAGCGGCGACAAGACAAAGGCGCCGCAGGTTAGTTGGGACGATTCGAAGCTGCGCACGACCTACGCGAACGTGTGTAACGTCTCGAGCACGCGCGAAGAGGTGATCGTGTTGTTCGGGGTCAACCAGAGTTGGCACGCCGGACCGAAGGTGACCGTGCAGCTGCAGGACCGCATCATCCTCAGCCCACACGCGGCGAAGCGACTCTCGCTGCTGCTCGGGGGAGTCGTCACCGAATACGAGAAGCGCTTCGGCGAGCTCGAGGTAGTCGCCTCCGGCCCCACTGAAACGCAGTCGAAAGGGAAGAGCTAGACCGCTGCCACAGGGTTGACCCGACATGACCCGACATGGGCGCTAGCGACTCCAATCCCTTCGATGGCGGTGCCCAGCCGCCGCAGTCACCTGCGGCCCGCTCGGGCGCCCCGGATGCAATCGGCGTCCAGGACGCGGATTGGCAGCGCCTCGTCGCGGCCTCCAGCGACGAGGCCTTCTTCGCCGCCTGGCTCGCGTGCCAATGCCGGGCGATCCCGGAAACCCGCACGGGACTGCTGCTCGTGGGGCCCCCCGGCCGAGGCCCGTTCGCACCCGCGGCGGTCTGGCCCCACGCGCGCGTAGACTTCCAGGCCCTCGCCAACGCGGCGGAGCGTGCACTCGCCGAGCGCTGCGCGCTCGTCCTCGAGCCCTCCGCTGCCAGTACCACCTTCGAAGTCGTGCAACCGATCGAGCTGGACGGCGAGCTCTGCGGTGCCGCGGTGGTCAGCGTCGCCGAACGATCCCAGGCAGAGCTCGCCCTTGCCATGCGTCAGCTGCGCTGGGGCCTCGAATGGGTGAGCGGCCGCCTGCGCCAGGGTCAACGCGAAGTCCATTCGGCACGCACGCGCCGGATGGGAATCGTCCTCGACCTGGCCGCCGCCGCGAGCGAACGCGATTCCTTCGAAGACGCCGCCACCCATCTGGCGACGGAGATCGCCACGCGACTGGCCTGCGACCGTGTGAGCCTGGGCTTCCTGCGACGCGGTGGCGCAATCGAGCTCGCCGCCATGTCCAACAGCGCGCAGTTCGGTGAGAAGAGCAACCTCGTGCGCAGCATCGAAGCCGCCATGGACGAGGCACTCGAACAGCAGCGCACGCTCGTCTGGCCGTCGACAGACCCCCAGGATGCGGCCGTCGTTCGAGCACACGCCGAACTCGCGCGCGAGCTCGGCGCGAGCGCCGTGCTGAGCGCGCGGCTGACCAGCGGCGATGACGCGATCGGAGTGATGACCCTCGAGCGAGGCGGCGAGCACGGTTTCGACGCCGAAGACATGGCGGTCTGCGAGGCGACGGCCGCACTCGTGGCGCCCGTCCTCGACCTGCGCCGACGCGAGGATCGTTCGATCCTCGCCAAGCTCGGCTCCTGGGTCGCGGACCGCACCGCCGATCTGGTGGGGCCCGAGCACAGCCTGGCAAAGGTCGTCGCGCTCTCGTTGACGGCCCTCGTCGTGTTCCTGGCATTCGCCCAGGGTGACCACCGCGTGACCGCGCGCAGCGTCCTCGAGCCGGCCCTCCAGCGGGCGGCGGTCGCTCCCTTCGACGGCTACCTCGCGGAAGCGGAGCACAAGGCGGGTGAGACCGTCGCCGGGGGAGCCCTGCTGGCGCGCCTCGACAGCCGCGATCTGCGTCTCGAGCAGCTGCAGTGGAGCAGCCAGCTCGAACAACTCCAGAAGCAGGCGCGCGTAGCCCGGGCCGACCGCGACGCCGCGCAGGCGCGCATCGCCGCCGCCGGCGTCGACCAGGCCCGCGCGCGTCTCGACCTGCTCGAAGAGCAGCTCGGTCGCGCCGAGATCCGCGCGCCTTTCGACGGCGTGATCGTCGCCGGCGACCTGTCGCAGCAGTTGGGCGCACCCGTCGAGCGCGGCGACGTGTTGTTCGAGGTCGCTCCGCTCGACGCCTTCCGGCTGATCGTCCAGGTCGACGAGAGCGACATCCGGGGGGTCGAGGTCGGCCAGGAAGGATCCTTGATCCTCGCGTCGTCGCCCGGAGATCCCATCGGGCTGCGGGTCACCGTGGTCACCCCCGTCTCGTCGAGCGAGGAAGGCAGCAATTACTTCCGGGTCGAAGCCGAGCTGGACCGGGTCCCGGAACGCCTGCGCCCCGGGATGGAGGGCATCGCGAAGATCGACATCGGTCGTCGCCACCTGGTCTGGATCTGGACCCATGAAGGCATCGACTGGTTGAGGCTGACCCTGTGGCGCTGGCTACCTTGAGCGGGCGGGCCCGGTGAGCGAGGCGATCTTCAGCCCCTCCTGGTACCGG
The DNA here is from genome assembly GCA_029261855.1 of Deltaproteobacteria bacterium. Taxonomy (GTDB): domain Bacteria; phylum Myxococcota_A; class UBA9160; order UBA9160; family UBA4427; genus JAJDAN01. Next base: position 140,679 of record JAJDAN010000017.1, on the reverse strand, counting down.
GTGGCGGATCTCAAGCCGACGCTGCGGGCCCACGCGCGCATGCACCGGCACGTGTATCGCGGTGAGACCTGGTACGTCCTGCAGGACTTCTCCAGCGGCCGCTTCCATCGCTTCCGCCCCGCAGCCCAGCGCGTCATCGGCCTGATGGACGGTCGTCGCAGCGTGGCAGAGCTGTGGCATCTGGTCTGCGACGAACTCGGAGACGACGCCCCGACCCAGGGCGAGATGATCCGGCTTCTCGCGCAGCTGCATCAGGCCGACCTGCTCCAGACCGACGTCACTCCCGACACCCTCGAGCTGCTCGAGCGCCGCGAGAAGCAGACCAGCCGCAAGGCCCTCGGTCGGCTGATGAACCCGTTCTCGGTGCAGATTCCGCTTTTCGACCCGGACCGGTGGCTGATGCGGCACGAAGCAGTGGCGCGCTGGGCCTTCTCCCGGCGCGGCGCGCTCGTCTGGCTTGCGGTCGTGGTCCCGGCGCTCGCGCTCGGCGCGACGCATTTCGACGAGCTGAGCGAAGGCGTGCTCGACCGCCTGCTCACGCCGCAGAACCTGATGGTCATGTGGCTGGTCTTCCCCCTCGTGAAGGGACTGCACGAGCTGGGTCACGCCTTCGCGGCCCGGGTGCTCGGCGGCGAAGTCCACGAGATGGGGGTGATGCTGCTGGTGTTCACGCCCGTGCCCTACGTGGACGCCTCGTCCTCGAGCGCGTTCGCACGCAGTCGAGATCGCATGCTCGTCGGCGCGGCGGGAATGATCGTCGAGGTCTTCCTGGCGGCGGTGGCGATGCTGATCTGGGTCGCGGTCGAGCCCGGCGTGATTCGCGCCCTCGCCTTCAACACGATCCTGATCGCCAGCTTCACGACGGTGGCGTTCAACGCAAACCCGCTGCTGCGCTTCGACGGCTACTACGTCCTCGCGGACTGGTTGCAGATCCCGAACCTCCGGCAGCGCTCGAACCAGTACGTCGGCTATCTGCTCGAGCGCTGGGTCCTGCTGCGACGGGACGCCCACCCTCCCAGCGACGGTCGACGCGAGCGCGCCTGGCTGATCGGCTTCGCAGTGGCATCGTTCGTCTACCGCATGGTGGTGCTCTTCGCGATCGCCTTGCTCGTGCTCGACTTCTCCATCGTTCTCGGCACGCTGCTGCTCGGCGTCTCCGCGGTGAGCTGGGTCGGGATGCCCCTCTGGCGCGGCGTTCGCTTCCTCGGGTCGAGTCCGCGCCTCGAGCGCGTCCGCGGACGCGCGCTGTGGGCTGCAGCAGCGGGCGCCGCACTGATCTTCCTGGCGGTCGCCGTGGTGCCGCTTCCCCTTCGCACTCAGGCAGAGGGCGTCATCTGGCTCCCGGACGAAGCGGTGGTGCGCGCCACCGCGAGCGGCTTCATCGAGCGGGTCGTCGCCGAACCAGACAGCGTGGTCGAAGCCGGCGCGCTGCTGCTTTCGTGTCGCGATCCGGCTCTCGCTGCCGACATCCTGTACAACGAGGCGCGCGTTCGCGAGCTCGAGGCACGCTACGAGAAGGCGCGCGACAGCAGCCCGGCGGAGGCCCGCCTGGTGCTGGAAGAACTGGGTTACGCCCGTGAGAGCCTCGCGCGCGCCAGGGAACGCGCTCAGGAACTCGACATCCGCGCCGCGACCGCGGGCCGCTTCGTCTTGTCGCGCGCGGGCGACCTCCCGGGGCGCTTCGTCGACCGCGGCCAACAGCTCGGGCACGTGGTCGACCTCGACGCCATCCGGGTGCGCGCCGTGGTGCCCCAGGACGACGTGGGCCTGGTTCGGAACCGCCTCGAGGGTGTCGACGTCCGCCTGTCGGAACGTGTCGACCGGGTGCTGCCCGCGACGTTGGTGCGCTTCGTACCGGCAGCATCCGACCGCTTGCCCTCCTCGGCGCTGGGTAGCGAGGGCGGCGGCAGCATCGCCATCGACCCGCGCGATCCCGACGGCGCGAGCGCCGTCCAGAGTCTCTTCCAGCTCGAACTGCTCCTGCCCGAGGACTCCGACGTCGCGAACGTCGGAGGCCGCGTCCACCTGCGCTTCGATCACGGGCGGGAGACCCTCGCCAGTCAGCTCTGGCGGCGACTCCGCCAACTCTTCCTCTCGCGCCTCGATGTCTAGCGCACGCGCACCGGACGCAAGGGTCAGCCGCGCCGTGCTGTCGGTGGCGGGCGCAGCACGCGGCGCGTACGCCGAGCTGCGTCGGCCGGCCCGCAGTTGGCTGGACGAGCAGGTGCACCGCGCCGCCACGCGCGTGCGGGACTCGCGACGCGCGCGGTCTGCCGCCTGGAAGGACGTGAGGACCCGGATCGAGAGCGCCGGCGACGAAATCCGCAACGCGAGCGATGCGCACCTGACCGACGCCATCGACGCGATGCGCGGCAGGCTCCGCGCGGGTGGCGAGCAGTCGGGCCCACTCGCGACGGGAGAGCTCGCCCGTGCCTTCGCCCTCACCCGTGAGGTCGCCGATCGCGAGCTCGGCATGCGGCCCTACGACGTCCAGCTCCGCGCGGCCTGGGTGCTGCTGCAGGGCATGGTGGCCGAGATGGCGACGGGCGAGGGAAAGACCCTCGCGGCCACGCCGGCCGCCATCACCATGGCGCTGGCGGGGGCCCCCACCCACGTGATCACGGTGAACGACTACCTGGCCCGGCGGGACGCCGAGAACATGGCGCCGCTCTTCGAGCGCTTCGGCCTGCGCGTGGGCGTCATCCAGGAAGGCATGTCTCCCGCCGAGCGGCGCGAGCAATACGCCTGCGACATCACCTACTGCACCAACAAGGAGCTCGCCTTCGACTACCTGAAGGACCGGATCACCCTGGGTCGCGTCGACAGCCATTGTCGTCTGGCGGTCGAGCGGATCGCTCGGGAATCGTCGCGCTGCGACGAGCTGATCTTGCGAGGGCTGTGGTTCGGAATCGTCGACGAGGTCGACAGCGTACTCGTCGACGAGGCCCGGACACCGCTGATCATCTCTTCGCCGGGAGGAGAAGCAAGCGACACCCGTGAGATCTACGAGACGGCACTGTCCCTGACCCGGGAGCTCGAGCGCGACATCCACTTCCGCCTCGACGCGCGCACGCGCCGCATCGACCTGCTCGATCCGGGGCGAGAGTTGTTGCGCGACCGCGGCGAACAGATCGGGGGCCTCTTCCGCGGGGAGCGGCGTCGCAGCGACCTGGTCCACCAGGCGCTCGTCGCGCTGCACGCCCTCGAGGCCGATCGCGACTATCTGGTCCGCGACGGCCAGGTACAGATCATCGACGAGTTCACCGGACGGGTCATGGCCGATCGGGCGTGGGAGCAGGGGCTGCATCAGCTCGTCGAGGTCAAGGAAGCGGTGGAACTCACCGCCCGGCGCGACCCACTCGCGCGCATCAGCTATCAACGCTTCTTCGCCCGCTACCTGCGACTGTCGGGCATGTCCGGCACCGCCCGTGAAGTCGCAGGCGAGCTGCGGGACGTCTACGGCCTGCACGTCGTGAGCATCCCGACGCATCGACCCATCGCGCGCCGCGACCTGGGAGAGCAGGTGTTCGCGACCCAGCACGAAAAGTGGCGAGCGGTGGTCGAGCGCATCGCCGATCTGCACCGGGTCGGGCGCCCGGTTCTGATCGGCACGCGCTCGGTCGCAGCATCGGAATCCCTGGGCGCGCTACTCGACGCCGCCGGGATCCCCCACCGGGTCCTGAACGCGCGGCAGGACGAGCGGGAAGCGGAGATCGTGGCCGAGGCCGGGCAGCTGGGGCGGGTGACGGTTGCGACCAACATGGCCGGGCGCGGCACGGACATCGGCCTCGGGGAAGGCGTCGCCGAGCTGGGGGGTCTGGCCGTGATCGGCACCGAACGGCACGAGGCGCGCCGCATCGACCGCCAGCTCTTCGGGCGCTCCGGTCGTCAGGGAGATCCCGGAAGTTGCGAGATGTTCGTATCCTTCGAAGATGAGATCATCGCAGCGAATACACCGGCGGTGGATCTGGCGCGGCGCGGCCTCGCCGGTGCCGGCAACTCACTCGGATCGACCGCCGTGCGGGCGGCACAACTTCGCGCCGAACGTGCGAACGCCCGTACCCGCCGCCAACTGCTGCGCTACGACGCCGAGCTCGGGAACGCGCTCGCGTTCTCGGGCAGGGGAGAATAGGTTGAGCCTCCGAGCCAGAACGACGAGAACGAGACGGGCCACGTCCCGGCTGCTGTGCTGCGCTGTGATCGCGGCCGCAACCGCCGGCAGCGCCAGCGCGGAAGAGCTCGAATGCCTGTTGCGGCCCCGTGCCACGGCGCGCCTGGCGTTGCCCGGGGAAGGCATCATCGAACGCATCACCGTGGACCGGGGAGACCTCGTGCAGGAGGGTCAGGTCCTGGTCGAGCTCGAATCGAGCATCGAACGGGCTTCGGTGGAGATCGCCCGGGCCCGGGCCGAGATGGACGCCGAGGTCGAACGCGCGCGCGTCCGGCTCGAGTTTGCGAACCGCGCGCTCGCGCGCAGCACCGAGTTGAAACAGACCTCCGTCATCTCGGACAGCGCGATGGACGAGTCCGAGAGCAGCCTCGACCTGGCGAAGGCCGGAGTACGCGCCGCCGAGCAGGAGTTCCGACTCGCCGGTCTCGAGCTGACCCGAGCCCGCGCCCTGCTCGACCTGCGAACGATAAAGAGCCCCATGAACGGAGTCGTGGTCGACCGCTTGATGTCTCCCGGCGAATACGCGGACGCCCAGGAGATCCTCGAGATCGCCGACATCGACCCGCTCTACGTCGAGGTGATCGCACCCGTGTCCCTGCTGGGCCGCGTCGCCGTCGGCAGCGAGGCGACCGTCCACACCGAACAGGTGATCGGCGGAGAGCATCGTGCGCGCATCACCGTCGTGGACCGGGTGATCGACGCTGCGAGCGGGACCTTCGGGGTTCGCCTCGAGCTGCCGAACCCCGACTACGCGATCCCAGCGGGACTCAGTTGCCGGGTCGAGTTCCCCATCGGACCGACGCCCCGGAACTGAGCGGCTGGCCGTATAGCAGCGCGATGCCCGCCAGCAGCAGTCCGAGCGCCGCGAGCCAGGGCGTCTCGAGAGCCGGTACACCCTGGGCGACATTCAGCGTCCCGTCGACGGCGCTGAACGGGATCGGCGCGCCCAGGCCATCCGCCAGAACCGTTCCCTGGATCGGGTCGAGATCGACCGCGAGGGTATAGACGCCGGCAACTCGCGCCGGGACCACCACGTCGATCTGCATCAGTCCCGCCCCGTCCGCGATGGGCGTGCTGCCCGCATCGAGGAAGGCTGCGGCGCTCAATCGACCCGCATCGTCCAGCCCGGCGAAGTCCGGCGTGAAGTTCGTGATGATCACGGCCGGATGTGCGAGCGACGGCAGCGCTGCCGGCGGGTTCAAGCCTCCGCCAACGATCGAGCTCGAGAGCGTGACGGCGACCTGGTAGGCGGCGAGGTCCGGAGCGACTTCCGCCGGAGCGAGATTGAGCCAGACATCGAGGCTGACGACTTGTTGGGCGTCGACGTCGCGCGCGATCTTCAGCGACCCGACGACGACCTCGACGGCGGCCGCCGGGGCGGCGCCGAACAAGAGCAAGCCGGTCAGCAACGACAGCAGCGGATGCAGGAGGGTTCTCGGCGTCATGCCCGCGCTGCCTCCGCGTCGAGGGACACCGTCAGCTGAGCGCGCAGATCGGCGAGCTCGCGGAGGTCGGCGGTCTCCGTCAGTCCACCGCGCTCGCGCAAGAGCTCGCGGGCGGTCTCCCCATCGACCGCTGCCCTCGTCGCCGTCTCGGCGCTGGCTACGGCGGTAGCGAGCGGGGCCGCCTCGGCCGCAACCGGGATCACCGCGGTGTCGTCGAGGGTCTCGAGGGTGGCGCGCGCGAGGGAGGTGCCGGACGCCTCGCGCGTGGCAGGCTCGGGCATCCGCAGCGAGCTCTCCCATCCACGCAGATTGCCGTCGATCAGCAGCGTCTCCCGCAGCACGACGTCCGGTCGCTTCGAATCACTGCTCTCGGAGACCTGCGCCTCGGTGACCTGTGCGTCGGTGACCTGCCCCTCGGAGGCCTGCATCAGGAGGGCCGGGGCCACGTCGCTGACATCGGCGGCCACCGCCTGCGGAGTGACGCCGGCGCCACCGCCGCCCTGGGCGGAGGGCTCGCCCGCCGGCAGCCCCTGGCCGAGCGAGGCGATGGCCAGTCCGAAATCGGTGCTGTCGATGACGCCACTCGCGTCGATGTCGTGGGTCGGATCGTAGGCGCCGCCCCCGACCGCCGACTCGCCCTGGAGGTTCCGCACGCGGATCAGGTCGAGGACGCTGATGCCGCCGTCTCCCGTCACGTCGCCTGCGAAGACGTCGACGCGGAAGTCGAAGGGCCCGCCCTCCTGCACGTTGCCCGACGGGAAGAGCGACTGGCCGTTGGCCCACTCGCCGTCGAGAGCGAAGCCCTGACCGTCGACGATGTTCGTATCGGACAGCGCCAGCAGCAGTCGGTCCGCGGTGACCGCCTGGTCGAGGGTCCAGGTCGCGCGGAACGACGCGGGGTCGTAGCTGAAGCCGAGGATGCCGTAGGCCGGAGTGTTGAGGCCGTAGACCGCGAGATCTCCCGAAACCACGGTAACCGCTTCGGTGAACTCGATCGTCACCTGGTCGACCGCCCAGCCGACCGCCGACAGTTGCAGACTCGACCCCGCCACCATCGCGAAGCCGTCGACATCCCCCAGCTGCGAGGCCGCCAGGGCGTCGGTGAAGGCACTGTTCCAACCGCTGTTGCCGACCTGCACCGAGGCGACGGCCGGCGGCGCAGTCACGCTCACCACCATGATCGCCATGCCGGTGGCTCCCGCTGCATCGCGCGCCTCGACGGTCACGTTGTAGTCGCCGGGCACCTCGAAGGCATGGGACACGTTGAAGCTGCCGTTGGGCTGGAGGACCAAGGGCAGGACCGCGCCGTCGCCGAAGTCGATCGTCGCGGTGAGCGCGCCGCTTCCGAGATCGCTGACCGAACCCACGAGTTCGAGCACGTCTCGGCGCTCGACGGTCGCAGTCGGAGCCAGCGAGACGACGGGTGCCGCATTCTGCACCGTCACGTCGATGAACGCGCTCCCGAGTCCGCCGTCGTCGTCGCTGACGTCGAGCTGCAGGCGGTAGAGCCCGGGCGCGGTGGGCACGAGGGTGAAGGTCGGGTCGGTGCTCGCGGCACCTGGCTGCCCCACCGGCGCGACGAGGGTCCAGGTGTAGCTGAAGGTGTCGTCGACCCCGGCGTCCGTCACGCCCGGCACGATCGGAGCGATCACGTCGCCCTCGGTCACGCTGAAGTTCGCGGGCAGCGTGACCGCCGGCGCCTCGTTCGTCACGGTGACCGTTCGCTGGACGATGGTCTGATCCGTCCCGTCGCCAACCGTCAGGGTGAACTCGTAGCTGCCGTCGTCGCTCGTCGGGTAGTCGAAGGTGGGATTCGTGCCGGTGGTGAGGACGGCGCCGCCGTTGCGTCGCACCTCCCACAGGTAGCTGTGGAGATCGGACACGCCGGGATCGCCGACGGTCGATGCCAGCGAGATCACGGTGCCTTCCGGTACGACCTCCGCCGTTGCGACCAGGTCGATCCCGACGCTCGGCGCGACGTTGCCCACGGTGATGATGACTGTGCCCTGGGTCGGAGTGACACCGTCGTCCGCCGTGAATACGGCGGTGTAGGTCCCCTCGTCCTCCGGCGTAAAGGAGATCTGCGCCGTGTTGCTGACGGGAATGATCTGGCCGTTGGACGCGGTGACCTGCCACGTGAGAGTCGGAAGGTCCGCGGCGCCCGGATCGCTGGCGCTGCCGATCAAGGTGATGGGCGTGCCTTCGTCCACGGAGAAGTCGGCGGGCACGCCGACGATCGGGGCGACGTTGTTGACGGCCACGTTCACGGAATCGCTGCCGATGCCGCCGTCGCTGTCGGTCACCTGGAGGGTGACGCTGTAGCTGCCCTCGTCGAGGGCGACGAAGCTGAGGGACGGCCCGCTCGTGTCCACGAACGAGTGCCCGCCCGGGCCGTTGACCGTCCACAGGAAGGTATGGGTGTCGAGCACGCCCGCGTCGGTGAAGACAGCCGGACCAAAGGAGATGAGATCGCCCTCGTTCACCGGGGCGGGGGTGCCGAGGTCGACCACCGGGTCGGCGTTGTCGACCGTGAACGGGATGATCCGGAAGCCCGTTCCGCCGTCGCCGTCGGACACCGAAACGTGCGCCTCGTAGTCGCCGCTCTGGACCGAGAGCCAATCGAAGGTCGGCCCGGTCCCGGTCGTGACGGTTTGGCCCTGGTCGTTGCGCAGGTCCCACTCGAAGGACAGGATGTCGATCGGGCCCGGATCGTTGAACGGCGTGTCGATGTGGATCAGGTCCCCCTCGGTGCCGGTCGGCGTCAAGATCGCGATGTCCCGGGGATCCTGGTTGGACGCGATGATGCGCGCGGTATCGACCCAGGTCGGGTCCCCGGGAGCCGTCGGGTCCAGGGTCAGCTCGACGATGTACTCGCCCTCGTCCTGCACGATCCAGTTGAAGCCCGGCACCGGCAGGAAGCTGAACAGCTGGCTGGAAGCGGTCCAGGGCACGGCGCCCGTATCGGCCAGGACCGTCTGGCCGTCGGTGTCGAAGACCCGCCACTGATAGGTCCCCGAGAAGTTGTCGATTCCGCTGGGCAGGTAGTAGCGCGCGGTACTGAAGCTCGCGTTGTTGCCTTCCAGCAGCACCTGGTCCGCGCCGGCGGTGAGCCTGCGCTCGACCCCGAAGTCGAGGCCGGTCATCAGGCGCGGCAGCGCGCGGCCGAGCACCGCTTCCGCGGGCTGCTGACCGTCGGTGTTCTCGCTGATCGTGAGGAAGGGGACATCGTTGTAGGAGAACGTGCTCTCGGTGAAGGACACCCAGCTGCCCGAAGCGAGAGTCTGCAGCGCCGCGCCATCCCAGGCGTAGACCGTCGGCGTGCCTCCGAAGTCGTTCGCGTCGAAGACGACGTGCCCATCGACGACCGACAGGTGATCCGCGTTGAAATACACCCCGGGAAGCACGGTCGCCGCGCCGCCAGCCGGGAGTCGGAAGGCCGCACTGTTGGTCCCGAAGAAGAGCTCCGTGCCGAGCACGACCAGGGATCGCACATTCGTCGTGCCCGATGCCGTTGCGTCGAAGCGGAGGGTCTCGACGCCGGCGGCGCTCGCCGAGTAGACCCCGTTCGTAGCTCCGGCGGTGCCCGCGTAGTAGAGCTCGCCGTTGAACTCCACCAGGTCGCTGACGCCGGTCGTCGTCCCGACGTTCACGAGGCCCGCACCGTCCCACATGCGGAGACTGCCGCCATCGACGATGAAGACGTTCCCGCCCACGACCTCGAGCTCCCACTGGTCGAATTCGCCCGGCGTGCTGAAGCCGCTGGCTTCCAGGGTATTCGTCGTGCCGTCGAAGGAGTAGAGGCCAAAGGTGGCCCCCGCGTCCTCGGTCCCGAGGTAGTAGATCGCGTTCCCGTCGGCCGCGATCTCCCAAGGCAGCAGCAGCTGGATACCGGCCGCTTCCGGGACCATCTCGGGGTCGCCGTTCGCGTCCAAGCGCCACAGCTCGCCGAACAAGCTGCTGCTCGAGCTCGCAAAGAAGTAGAGGTCGCCCTGGAACTCGGTCAGGTGGAAGGGGTTCGAGTCGCCCGCGCCGTCGACGATCCCGGGCACGCCCTCGAAGGGAACGAAGTCGACCAGGGTCGGATCGATGCGGATCAGCTCGTAGCCGCTGCCACCCTCGGAGATCGTCACGTAGAGCGAGCCGTTGTACTCGAAGCCCGGCCCGACCACGTCCGGCGTGATCGTCGAGTTCTTCCAGGCGGGCACCCAGGTGTTGGTGCGATCGTCGAAGCCGATGACCGGCAGCTCGACGGGCTCGAAGGCGGGATCGTCGACCTGCTTGAGGCGCGGGTTCGACCAGCTCGGCAGACCCAGCAGCGCGTAGTTGCCGTCGACGTCGCTGACCGTGACCGGCTCGCCGGGGTCGATCACGCCGTCGTCGTCGTAGTCGGCCCAGATGGTCGCTCCCTCGAGACCGGGGTCGCCGATCACGACGTTGCCGAGGTAGTTCTGGCCGAAGAGCGAGGTGTGCTCGTCGCCGAAGGTGACGAAGAAGCTGCGCGTGAAGCCGCGGCCTTCGCTGCTACCCGGAGACAGATCGCCGTCGTAGAGGGTGACGATGATCTCGGCCACGCCCGAGCTGCTGCTGTTGGCCTCGGGGGCGAAGCCGACCTCGACGACCGCGGCCCCCGGAATGCCCGACTGGGTGGCCGTGATGAGCGGGTTCGTGCTCGTCAGGTCCATGGCAACGTTCGGGTCGGTGCCGAACAGGAACGCGAAGCCCGGAGTCGGGTAGGTGATCTCGAAGGGTGCGATGGCGTCGTAGGTCTGGCCGGCCGCATTCGGGTCCCACGAAATGCCTTCCCGGATCAGCGTACTCGCGTCGTCGGTCAGCAGCTGCGGCAGGGCGTTCGCGGAGACCGCGTCCAGAGCCACGTCGAGGGAGCGGTCGTTGAGCGGGTTGGCGCTCACATCCACGAGCTTGAGCGGCAAGGCATCGGCGCGAACCAGGCGCACGGCGTCGGCGACGAAGTTTCCATCGCTGCCGTTCAGCACGTCCACGCGGATCAGGCGGCTCTTGCTGTCGACGCTGCCGACCTGGAACCAGCCGTCCGTCGCTCCGCCGGTCGCCGCCATGGTCTGGTCGACGGTGACCACCTGGGCCTCGCTGGCGAGGTAGACAATCTCGTTGTTGAACATGCGCGCCGTATCGACGTAGAGCGTGCCGCCCTGCTCGCCGCTGACGCTGATGTTCTGGGCGGTCTTCGGCACGTAGGTGGCAAAGACCTCCCCTGGCGCGAGCTGGTCGAAGTACGCGTTGAAGCCGCTGCGCAGGGAAACGCGCGCCCCGTCGACCCCGAGGGCGGGGTTGTCGATGGGCGTATCGCCGAGGTTCGCGAACAGCACGAGATCGTAGTCGGTGAAGACGCTCCCGAAGCCCGTCGGTCCCGAGGCGACGCGCACCACCGCACCGAGACCGTCCTGGGGCAACAGATCGAAGACGTCCGCCGAGAAGGTCGTGGCGGCGTCGAGGTTGGTCATCACCCCCGTGCCCAGGTCCGGGCCACCGAGGAAGAGCACCGGCGTATCCGGGTCGCCGCCCACGAAGGGATTCGGCAGGCCGACGATCAGGGGGTTCGGGATCCCCGGCGCGGGATCGAACAGGTCGATGCCGCCGAAGGACAGCGACTGTCCGCTGATCACGTAGCGCACATCGCTGGCGCGCGACGCGTCCTCGGGCCACGTGACCTCGACCGTGTAGCCGCCGTTCGGGACCGCCTTGAACTCCCAGCTGGCGCCACCGTCGAGCCCGGCCGGATGGATGCGGTAGGTCTGGTCGAAGGCGTTCGGGTGGTAGCCGCCGCTCCAGTATCCCGTCGCCAGGCCGGGACTCTCGTCGTAGGTCCCCTCGCGGTCGTCGAGGATCGTCCAGCCGGCGAGGCCCGTGATGTCCTGCACCGCGTTGTCGTGCAGATCGACGTACTCGAGAGACGTCAGATTCGCGAGCACGTCGGTGTCGTCGATCCGCTGGTGGGACAGACTCAGCCAGACCAGCTCCCCCATGTTCCGCAGCGGGTCGAGGGTGTCGATCAGGCCGCGGAAGAAGGGGGCGCCGAAGTCGGTGGGGGTGCCGTCGACTGAGAGATAGCGGAGCCCGGTGAACTCCTGCAGCGGGTCGAGGTTCTCCATCGTCGGGTCGAAGTCGAGGTTCAGTACCTCGAGGTGCCGGAGACCGATGATCGCGCCCGGGATGAGACCCGTGTCCGTGTGAGGCTGCAGCTGATAGAACTGGTCGAATTCGATCGCGGTGTTGGCCAGGTTCAGCAGGGTCAGGTTGGTCGCGTACTGGAGACCGCCGAGCCGCCACGGACCGAGGCCCAGATCGTAGTTGCCGCCGAAGTCAGCGCCGTCGCGCGGACCGACGTCCAGCTCGAGCAGGGTTGTGAGCGTGCTCGCGAGCATCGGCTGGCTGAAGATCAGTCCGCCATAGACCGAGTTCGTGTACGTGATGCCCAGCGCATCGGCGACGGCCGTCTCGATGGGGGGGTCGATGATGTCGACTTCCGCGTCGAGCGCACGCGGGTGATTGGACGAATGATCGTCGGCGATCGGCTGCACCTGGTACAGGCCCAGGGACGCGATCTCGGTCGGGCTGAGGTCGCGCAGCTCGCTGTCCTCGGCGACGAAGAAGTCCTCGGCGGTGCCGCCGAAGATCCGATCGAGACCGCCACCGCCAACCAGCAGGTCACTGCTCTCGCCGCCGCGCAGCTCGTCGCGGTCGGGCAAGCCGTGGGCCTGGCGCTCCCGGGGCGGATCGGCCTGGAAGACCAGCGGTAGCACCGTATCGGTCGCGAGATCGTGGGCGCGGTGGACACGCAGGAAGTAGGTGCCCGCCTCCAGGGTGCGCATGTCGAGGATCGAGTTGCCCTGGTGGATCAGCCCACCATTGCCGTCGTAGAGATCGAGCTCGGCGCCGGGGATCGCTGCGGCCGAGATGCGCACCCGGAACTCGGCGAACTGGGGCGAGCCCGAGACGTGCTGGACGCGAATCGCGAGGTTCGTGCGTCCGGCCTCGATCAGGTCCTGGACGATCGCGGTCAACTCGGCGGCGTTGCTCGGGTCGAAGGCGATCCCGGGTGCCGTGAAATCCGCCTGGGTTGCGATGAAGTCATCCGAGGCGTCGATCACCTCGATCACGAAGTCGGTGGGGTTCCCGCTCAGCTGGCTCCAGCCCTCGAGGGAGGCGCTGATGAGCTCGGGATCGTCGAGCCAGGGAAGCAGCTCGCTCAGCTCGAATCGGAAGATGTACATCGGCACCGGCGGCGACACCGAGAAGATGCCCGCGGCACCCTGGTTCGGGGGCCCGATGCTCGTGCCCGACGCACGGGAGTTCGTGTAGGCGTTCAGATCGGTCAGCGGCAGCGCCGCGTGACCGTAGGGATCGACGCGGAACTGGTCGCCGGGCAGCCCGTCTCCCAGGGTCGTGAAGGTGTACCAGCGCTCGGACTCGCCGATGCCGATCTCGTAGCGGGTATCGCCCGGCTCGGTGTTCTGGAAGACGACGGGCTGACCCGTCCCGGTATCCACCAGGAAATCGCCGCTGCCGGTGACACTGCGGTTCACGATCTCGACGATCTCGCCCACCCCGGACAGGTCGATCCGCGTCGAGGATCCGTAGACGAGGTGGATGCGCCCGGCGTCGGGCAGTAGCTCGTCGGCCAGGACCGCCGCCCCCGGCGCGCCGATGAACAGGTCGTCGAAGCCGTCCGCGTTGGCGTCGAGACCCGGCGTCAGCGGCAGCATGCCGAAGCGGTCCCCGGGCTGGGCGCCGCGGATCAGCAGATCCGCGTTGCTCAGGGAGCGTTCACTCGCACCGTTCGCGACGTCGCGCAGGATCCAGACACGACCGGTGTCGTCCTGCTCGATGATGTCCTCGGCGTCGGGGTCGGCGATGAAGCTCGACGTCATCAGACGCTCGGGCTCGCCCACGGCAATGTCGATGTCGCCGTTGCCGTCGAAGTCGCCGGCGGTGATCTGGAGCGCGCCCTGAAAGTAGGTGCCTTCACTGAAGGCATCTACGTCGAAGCGTCGGATCCCGACCCACGTGGCGGCGTCGATGTGGTTGGGCGCGCCCTCGGCGACGAAGCCGGTGTAGCGGGTGTAGATGCCAGCAGGTCCGCCGCGGATGATCGACACCGCCGGCGAGCCTTCGAACAGCGCCGACAGGCTCGACCCGGGGTCGTCGCTGAAGTCTTCGAGGTCTCGCAGCAGCGCGAAGTCGTCGAAGCCGTCGCCATCGACGTCGCCCAGGGCCGCGGCCCCGACGAGGTTCCAGTCGTCGAAGTGGGCCCAGGTGTTGCTCGTGATCGCCTGCAGCGACGTATCGATTACCGTCGTTCCGTAGACCAGGGCGGCTCGGCCGATCGGCGGGAACTCGAGGCCGGTGGTCGAGAACTGCGCCCAGCCCTTCTGGACGATGACCAAGTCGTCGAGCCCGTCGGCGTTCACGTCCCCGACGTTGAAGGGGCGAAGACTCGTCGACGTCGAGACTCCGAAGCCGGGGTTCGAGCCGAAGACCTCGGTCGCGAGCCCGGGCACGGTCGTGATCGCCGAGGTGTCGGCGGCGAAGGACGCGAGCAGCGCGATCGGTCCGGCCGGGACCTCGAACAGCGCCGACACGTCATACGCGTAGACGCTCGTACCGAGCGTGAACACGATCTCCGCGGCCGGCCCGTTCACACTGCTGAAGTCCATCACCATCGTGTCAGTGAGTAGAGCTCCCAGCGCGTAGCTGACGTCGGCGGCGATCGGCACGCGCTCGTGGGCAGTCCCTCCCTCGAAGAACTCCCAGCCGCGATTCCCGGTCTCGACCCGGTAGAACAGCAGGTCGTTCAGGCCGTCGCCGCTGAGATCCCCCTGAGTCAGCGCCGGCAGGCCGAAGAGGGCATGGTCGAAGATCATCGACGCGAAGTCGGCGGGGTCGCGCACCTCCGTCAGCTCGAATGGGCCCTCGACCAGGTACGAGAAGTACGTGTCCGAGATCAGGAAGTCGTCGAAGCCGTCGCCGGTGAAGTCGCCGATGTTCTGGGCCGCACCGAGGGCGCCGTCGAAGGAGGTCCCCTCGAAGCGCACGGAGTCGTTGGCATCGCGCTCCTCGACGCCGTCGACGATGTCGCCCGACCGGTCGCCCATGTCGATGCCCGGCGGCGTGGCGTCGGGGATGCCCGGGTCCGGGGTGCCCATCTCGAAGCGCCAGATGTCGGGCTCGAGGGGCTCGGGACCGGGAGGCGGCTGCGCGGGCGCCGGTGCCAGCACACTGCTCAGGAAGACGTGCACCTCGCCGCCGATGCCGTCGGCGCTCGCGAAGTCCTCGAATCCGTCGCCGTCGACGTCGCCGAGCGACGCGTAGGTGAAGTCGAAGAGCGGCGGCGGGTCCAAAGTCGGCGCGTAGGCGCGTCCGATGTTCTCGAACACCAGCGCCGGCAGCGCCGAGATCTGGGACAACGAGCTCTGGCCCAGCCAGACCTGCGTCACCTGATGGGTCACGAGGCTGCCGTCGCCGAGGGCGCTCGGAGTGGGCACGTTCAAGGTGGCGGCGATCTCGGAGAAGCCGTCGTTGTTCAGGTCGCCGATGCTCGCGATCAACGCGGGACCCGGGATCGCGAGCCCGTAGAAGCTGACCTGCGGCTGGAAGGTCTCGAAGGTGCTGAGATCCACGCTGCCCGAGAGCCGTAGGGTCGGCCCCGGGTCGGGCGAGAGGTAGCTGCCGGCCTGTCCGCTGGCAGTGCGACTGCCGGACGGATCCTCGAGGATCAGATCACTGCGTCCGTCGCCATCGATGTCGTTGTCGCCGATCCCGCCGGCCACCGGCACGACGAGGAAATCGTCCTGGGGGTCGATGAACAGGACGTCGGGCAACAGGTCGACGTCGGTGACGATGGTGAGCGGCGGCGGCAGCGTCCCCCCGTAGATGACCCACATGCCGTAGTTGTTGGAGGCCGCGAAGTCGAGCAGTCCATCGCCGTCGAAGTCGCCGATCGGGGTGACCTGGTCGACATCGGGATCGTCGATCAGGAAGGTGAGTCCCGTGGGCGCGCTGCTCAGGTCGATGAACGCGCGCTCTCGTGCGACGAAGTCGTCGATGTACCAGCCTTCGAAGTCGCTCGGGTCTGCGGCACTGGGGCCGTCGACGTTGTCGCTCTGGAACGAGAACTCGAGGGCGTAGTGGTCGCCGGTCGCGGCTTCGAAGAAGCCCAGCTCCCAGTCGTTCCAGTCCCCGGTGTCGTCCGCGGGGCTGTAGCTGTAGATCGGCACCCGGACGGTCAGCGCGCCGCCACCGTCCTCGAGTAGGAGCGCCAACTCGACGGTCGTCGCGTTCACGTCGGGCGGGAAGCCTGCGTCGAAGAACTCGCTCCACGAGAACATCATCTGGTGGCCGGGGTCGACGAACAGGTCGGGGGTTCGCAGGACCCCGTAGACGGGCTCGCCGGCGTCCTGGGTACCCAGGTCCGTCAGGGTCTCGCCGGTCCCGAAGTACCAGCTCCAGGTGGGGCTGTGGCCCGCATCGTTCCCGCGTCCCTCGCTCAGGTGCCAGAGATCCCGGTCCGGGCCGGGCTGGATCGCCGTGAAGCCGTCGGTCGCAGATCCGCCGGCGCCGTCGTCGAAGTTGCCGTCCACCTCGACGCCGAGACCGGCGCTGATGTTCGTGCCCCCCGAGAGGATGTAGGTGCCGTCGTCGGAGTTGATGGTCAGGTCGTCGATGCCGTCGCCGTCGACGTCCCCCAGGAACGGAATGATCGAGCCGCTCACCCCGTCGAGCACGATGTCGGCGGCGAACTCGAGGTCGACCTCGCCGACCCACTTGGCCGGGTCGTTGCTGCCGAGCAGGACGTAGGTGCCGTCCCCTACGAAGATGTCGCCGGTCCCGAGCGGGTCCGAGTGGAGCGAGACGGAGATCACCAGGTCGTCGACGCCGTCGTCGTTCCAGTCGCCGGGGTTCGAGACCACCGACAACGCGCCGAAGTTGCCTTCCTGCAGTAGGGGTGCCGGCAGCAACAGGGTCAGGTCGCCAGGGCCGTGGGTCACATCGGTCGCGCCGGTCCCGCCGAAGAACACCTTGGCTCGCGTGGAATCGACGACGCTGGAGGGATTCACGCCGGCGGGCGCGCTCAGCAGATCGCCCACGTCGCCCAGCTGGTCCTGCACGAGCGCGATGAAGTCGTCGTAGCCGTCGTCGTTGATGTCGCCGATGGGGATGGCGGCGGGCGTGTCGAGCACTTCGTCCGAGCCCACCGCAAAGTCGGCGGCCTCGCCGTCCACGTGGACGATCTCGCCCGCGCCGAGGGCGCTCGACAGCTCGATCGAGTACGCGCCCATCGCGCGCGGCGGCGCCGCGGTGCTCATCCCGTCCTGCAGGCCGGTACCCGCAAAGAGGGTCGCCGCCTCGGTGACGTTGCTGACGGTCAGGGTCCCGGTCTCGTCCTGGATCGTGAAGGTCAGGCGGTTCTGGGCGTCGAGACTCACGGAGACGCGGCTTGCCAGCGGCCCGAGCTTGCCCTGCAGCTGGGTCAGCAGGACCTGCGCGTCCGACAGGTCCGCGATCGGGTCGATGGTGATGTTCACCGAGGCGTCGCCGAACTGCAGCCCTTCGAGCGAAAGCGTAAAGGTCGGGCTGGGCGCCCCGTTGCTGACGTAGAAGGTCTCGGCGACGACGGGCTTGGTGCCCTGCACGCGCAAGGTGTCGACGTTGCGGACGTGCAGCAGGTAGTGACTGGGGACGCCGACGAATTCCTCGACCAGCGCGGCCGATTCGATCGAAACGATCTGGCCGCTGTTGTCGACGTCGACCGCGGCGCCGAAGAGCTGGTAGTTGCGCCCGAACACATCGAGATGGTCGAAGGCCTGCTGGGCCAGCCCGTCCTCGAAGACGATGTCGAACATCTCGGCCGTCAAGTAGGCGGCGTCGGCGTTCGCGAATTGCTGCAGTGCCAGGGGCGTCTCGAACAGGTACCAGTCGCCGCGATCGCCCTGTTCGAGGCTGAGGTTCTCGATCGGGACGTCGATCTCGATGGGCCCCAGGTAGCTGGCGAAGCCCGGAGAGTCATTGCGGTCGGACTCGCCCGCACGCCAGACGTACTCGAAGTCGTCGCGGCGGGTATCGAAGCTGCCGTTGCCGAAGAGCGCGTCCTCCCCGGGGCCGCCCTCCACGACGTCGTCGCCCTCGCCCGCCATGATCTGATCGTCGCCGAGGCCGCCGAAGACGTGGTCATTGCCGGCGCCGGTGTAGAGCCGGTCGTGTCCGGGGCCGCCGTAGACCCACAGATCGACCAGGTCGCCCGCCGCCGCCTCGCGGTCTCCGGGGTCGATGCCCCATTCGCCCACGCTGTTCGGGAAGATGTACTCGGGCGCGCCCTGCACGACGTCGTCGCCGGACCGCGTGTCGATCACCGTCCGCTCGACGCCGTGCGCCTGGTAGAAGATGAAGTCGCGCTCGAAGGCGCCCGTCGCGGGGTTGACGACGAACTCCTGATTCGCGGTGTCCCAGCGCTGGGTGGTGAGCTCGAAGCGGTGCAGCAGGGTGTTGTACTTGATGGCCACCACGTCCGGGATCACCCGACCCAGATCGTCGAGGTCGCCGCCCAGGAACAGGATCTGATCGTCGCCCTCGCCGCCGTCGAGCACGTCAACCAGGGTGGGCAGGAACGGGGTCGTGGTGCCCTTGATGTAGGGCAACCGGTCCGGCAGTAGCTGCAGGATGTCGTCGCCCTCTTCGCCGAAGATCAGGTCGCTGGCGGACCGGTCGTAGCCGCCGGAGAGGACGTCGTTGCCGGGTCCGCCGAAGATCCAGTCTTCGCCGAGGCCGCCCATGATCACGTCGTTGCCCGTGCCGCCGAGTACCACGTCCTTGCGCACGGTGTTCGGGCGCTGCCCCAGCTCGACCTCGATGGGGGTAGCACTCGGGTCGAGGGGGAACGACAGGGTGTAGGTGGTCGGCAGGGCGTTCTGGGAAGCGATGCGCACGAGATACGGCGTGTTCGCCGTCAAGCCCGCCAGGCTGAGGGGCAGACCCGGCTCGCCTGCGAGGTCGAGAACGCTGGCGCCGTCGCCACCTCCGACGTCTACGTTCAGCTGGTAGGCGGCGGCGGTCGCCGGCAGGGCGCCGACGACACGCACGCGGTACTCGCCGGGGCCGTAGCTCGACAGGATCAGGCGCGCCGTGGGGTCCGAGCCCGCCTGCACTTCCTGGGACGCGATCCAGGTCGTGCCCGTCGCGTCATAGAGCTCGATGCGCAGCCCGCCCAGGACATCGCCCTGGACCAGCTCGATCTCGCCGTCGCTGAGCGGCGCCGCGCTGCCGGCGACCAGGCCCAACTCGACCTGAGCTTCGGTGTTCGGGCTGACGATCTCGAAACCGAGCTGGCTCGTCGGGTCGACCATGCGCAGCGCGACGCGAATCCCATCCTTGACGGCCTCGAGGTCGTTGTTCAACCCCGCCGCCACGAGTGCGGCGTTGAGATCCGAGACGAGGTCGCCGAGATCTCCGTTGTCGCTGGTCGCCTGGGCGGTGACCTGGACGAGTTGCGCGGCGCCGCCGTCGATGGAAATCGAGAAAGACGCGTCGCCGCTGAGCGCCTGAACGACCGCCGCGGTGGCCCCCACGTATGTTGCCTGACGGTTCTCGAGGGTGAAGCGGAACCAGTCCTCGTCGCCGGCCTGCAAGGTGAGGCCCGAGACGCGCGACAGGTCCGCAATGGGATCGAGTGAGTAGGCGCTGTCGGCGCTGTCACTGACCTGCCCGGGGACGAAGCCGAGCGCCGAGACACCGGCCTCGGGGCCGATCTCGAGGGGTACGCCGCTGGACGCCGCCAGCCGACCGAAGGCGATGAAGCCGTCTTGCCGTTGGGCGAAGACCAGGTTCGACACGCCGGCGTCGGCGAGTTCCTGGTTCAGCAGCCCGATCAGCTGGTCGAGGCTCAGGAAGCCCGCGGTGTCCGCCGCAGCGATGGACAACGAGATGGCGCCGCCGCCGAGCAGCAGCGAGAAGTCGAGGTCGGCGGTGAGCACGCCGTCGGCGGGCCCGCGTTGTGCCGCCACCAACAGCTCCGCCAGATCCGCGGCCAGGGGCACCGCGTCGGGGTCGCCGCTCACCTTCACGAGCGATCCGTTCACCAGCTGATAGATCTCGACGAGCAGATCGTCGGCCGAAGATCCGCTCGTCACCAGCAGCTGCGACGCGCTGGGATCCCCCGCGAACGCGACCTGGTACCAGTCGACATCCGTGGGGCTGTCCAGGGTGAGCCCGGAATAGACGACGTTGCCCGCCAGCGGCTGGCCGCCACCCACGGGCGCGAGTGCGTTGCTGAAGCCCAGCTGCTCGGTCGCGACGGTGTTGGCTTCGACGATCGCGAGCGAGGCGTCCGCCGCTACGCGCGTGCGCGACAGCACCACGAAGCGGTCGCCGTTGCCGTCCTCGATCCAGCCGGCTCGGACTTCGTCGTCGATCCCCGCCAGCGCCAACCCGCGATTGATGTCGGCGGCCAGGGCCGCGGGCGTGGCATTCGTCTGGGTCGAACTCTGGGTGACGGTGACCTGCACCTGATCGTTGCCGTCGATCTCCAGGGTGAAGACCGCATCGCCACCATTCAGCTGGCCGTTGAGCGCGACGGGGACGGATCCGATCAGCACCGCCGGGGCGCCGAGCAGGAACGCATTCTGGAAGGTGTCGTTGCGGGCGACGTTGCCTTCGCCTTCGGCCTTGTCGACCAGGATCGCCGTGCCGCCCAGGATCTCTGCCCGGTCGTTGCCGGCACCCAGGTCGATCCAGACGGTCTTCTGCACCGTCGGGCCGACGATGACCTCGTCGTCGCCACCGAGTGCGTCGATGATGATCGCGAGGAAGTCGTTCTCGGGCGGCAGCAGGTTCGCGAGCAGATCGACCTGCTGGTTCGTGACGTTGCTGCCTTCGTCGGCGAGCTGGTCGGGGTCGCCGCTCGACAGCGCGCCGAAGGACATCAGCTCATCGACCGGATCCCAGAGCGGGTTGCCGTCCTGATCGAGCGCCTCGAAGTCCAGGCTGAGCTGCGCGGCGAAGCTGAACTGTCCCTGGTTCTCGGTCAGGCGCGTCACCAGGTGGCGGCCTTCCAGCAGACCCGGCTCGGTCACGTAGTCGAGGTGGATGCGATCGTTGCCCCCCGAGCCGCCCACGTACCACACCAGGCCCGTGGACTTCGCGTACTCCTTCCAGATGTCGTCCTCGCCCAGCGGCCCGCCCAGCGCTTCGAACACCTCGCCGTCCGAGCGGTACAGAACGTCGTCGCCGCCGTTGCCGTACATGAAGTCGAGGCCGGTGCCGCCGTACAGCTGATCCGGGCCGTTGCCGCCGAGCATGCGGTTGAGGCCGGTGTCCTCACGCATGTAGCTCACGTCGCGCACGGTGGTGCCGACCGCGGCGACCTGGGGCAGCAGCTCGTAGACCGAACGCGCGAAGCTCGCCGGAGCGCCTGCGAGCGTCGTCACCGCCAGCACGTAGTCGCCGGCCGCGCGCGCGTCGAGGTTGAGTCGCGCGAGCGCCTGAGGGTTCGCAGTATCGACCTGCGCGAGCGGCGTGAGCAGGTTCAGATCGGCGGCGGCATACAGGGTGAGCCGCAGGTCCGATCCCTCGAGTCGCTCGAGGTCGATGACGTCGGTGACGGTGCCCGTCTGGTCGAGGGTGAACCGCAGCAGGTCGCGATGGGCGAAGGTCTCGAGGGAGAGACCGATCACGCGCTCGAGCAGCTCGATGGCGCCGAGATCGACGTCCTTCTGGCTGTCGTCGACCAGCAGCAGCTCTTCGTCGACGAAGATGCCGAACTGCTCGCCCTGGCGCGGGTCTCGGGACCAGGCGTAGATCTGGTTGCTGCCCTCGCCGCCGATGCCGTCGTCGTTGCCCTGCCCGAGGAACAGGATGTCGTTGCCGGTGCCGCCCCACAGACGATCGTCGCCACCGTAACCCGACAGCGTGTCGTTGCCGGAGCCGCCGTCGAGACGGTCGCGCGCGCCGGTTCCCGTCAGGATGTCGTTGCCCGGCCCGCCGTCGATCACCCCGACCCAGTCGTCGCTGCGCTCCGTCAGGTCGGTGACGTCGAGCGCCGTCTCGTCGGCCGCGAAGGCGATGGTGTCGTTGCCGCCGAGGCCCGAGATGCGGAACTGCTCGATCAACGGCGTGTTCAGGGCGTCGTCGCGCCAGTCGTAGAACAGCTCGCGGCCGTTGTAGACGACACGCAGCAGGGCCTTGCCCTGGTAGTTCACGCTGGACAGCAGGATCGTGTCGCTGGCGTCGGTGCCGTCGATCTGCAGGATGTCGGTGGCGTCGTCGTTCGTCGGATCGTCCTCGACGTCGTCACCGAAGTAGCCGTCGAGGGTCTCGGTCTGACCGATCAGCCCGGCGAAGAGGTAGGCGGGGTTCGTATCGGCCACGATCAGGTCGATGCCCGAGCCGCCGTAGATCTTGTCGATTCCGTCCTGACCCTCGATGCGGTCCGAATCGGCGTCGCCCCACAGCTCGTCGTGGCCGCCGCCGCCGTACTCGATGTCCTCGCCGCTGCCGCCCTTGATGAGATCGTTGCCGCCGTACAGTGGCCCGGAGGTGGCGGGCGCGTACTGGAAGCCCATCAGCTCTTCGCCGTGGATATAGTCGTTGCCGCTGTCGCCGATCAGGATCTCGGCGCGGTTGCTGCCGAAGAGATCGTCGCCGCCGGCGCCGCCGTGCAGCTCGTCACCGCCGAGCTGGGTCTCGGCCAAGAAGTCGTCGAATACGCCGTTGACCGTGAGCTCGGACCAGGCATAGAGCTTGTCGCGCCCGGTGCCACCCCACAGCCGCTGGCCGGTCTGCTTCCACGCCGACCCGAGCTGCCCGCCCACGAGAATGCCGGCGTCCCCGAAGAGGTGATCGTCCCCGGCGTCGCCGTAGAGCTGGTCCAGGCCGAGCCCGCCCAGGATCACGTCGTCGTTGCCACCACCGCGCAGGATGTCGTTGCCAGCGTCGCCCTGGATGTCGTCGTTGCCGGCGCCGCCGTCCACGTAGTCGTCGGCCCCGCCTCCCGCGATCTGATCCTGGTCGCCGCCGCCGAACAGGAAGTCCGTGTCGTCGCCGCCGGACAGATCGTCCTTGCCGTCGAGGGCGTCGCCCGAAATCGACAGTCCGCCGTTGAAGACGGGGGTGATCGCCGGCGGCATGTCGGGGTCGCCCGTGTTGTAGGCCTCCGACCAGTTGAGGGGCGTGGCCATGAAGTTGGCCGGGTTGCCGAGGTCGAGCTGGCTCCTGCCGAAGATCTCGTCGCCGCCCCACAGGATGTCGAAGCCCGCCTCGCCGCTCAGCACGTCGTCGCCGACGCTGCCGACCAGCACGTCGTCGCCGCTGCCACCGACCAGCGAGTCGTCGTCCGCGCCGCCGCGCAGGTCGTCGTCGCCCGCGCCACCGTAGATCGAGTCGTCGCCCGCGAGTCCGAACAGGACGTCGTTCTCGGTGCCGCCGAGGATGACGTCGTTGCCGTCGTCGCCAAGCACGAGATCGGCGCCGGCCTGACCGTAGATGGTGTCGTCGTCGCCGCCGCCCTCGACGTAGTCGTTGCCGGCGCCGGCGTAGATCAGGTCCTTGCCGATGCCGCCGTAGACCTCGTCGGCGCCGCTCCCGGCATAGACCTTGTCGTCGCCCATGCCGGCGAAGATCAGGTCGTCGTCGCTACCCGTCCGGATCTCATCGTTGCCGGTACCGCCATGGACCTCGTCGAAGTCATCCCCGGAATCGATGGTGTCGTGGTCGCCCGCGTCGATCCAGTCGTTCTCGCTGCCGCCGTCGACGAAGTCGTTGCCGCGGTGGGCCGTGATGGTGTCGGCGCCCTGCCCGCCCGTGATGATGTCGTTCCCGACACCGCCCCAGATGACGTCATCGCCGTCTCCGCCGATGATGGTGTGGATCGAGTTCGTACTGTCGGCGCCCGTCGCCTCGTCGGCGGCGAAGATCGTGTCGTTGCCGCTGCCGCCGTCCAGGGTGTCGCTGCCGAGGCCACCGTAGATGAGGTCGTTGCCGTCCTCACCGTAGATGGTGTCGATGTTCAGCTCCCCGCGAAGCTCGTCGTTGCCGAGGCCTCCGTAGAGGGTGTCATTTCCGGTGCCACCCCAGATCTTGTCCGCGCCCGCCTGGCCCAACAGCAGGTCGGCGCCGTCGTCGCCGAAGATCTCGTCATTGCCGTCGCCGCCTTCGATGATGTCGTCGCCGCGGCCGCCGGACAGATGGTCGGCATTCAGACCGCCGTAGATCGTGTCCGCACCGGAACCACCCAGGATCTGGTCCTGTCCCGCACCGCCGTCGATGGTGTCATCGCCCGCCTCGCCCTCGAGCAGGTCGTTCTGGTCGCCACCCTGGATGTCGTCTTCGCCCCGGCCGCCCCGAATGTGGTCCGCACCGAGACCACCCAGCAGGATGTCGTTGCCGTCGCCACCGAAGATCGAGTCGTCGCCGTCGCCACCGTCGATCTGGTCGTCGCCGCCGCCGCCGACCAACAGGTCGATGCCGGCACCGCCGTCGATGATGCTGTCGCCGCCGCCAGCGCGAATCTGATCGCTGCCGTCGCCCCCGCTCAGGTCGGCGTCCAGCAACACGCCGGCGTTGATGGTGATGCTGTCGTTGCCCAGGCCGCCGTCCGCAAAAATCGAGTTGACGCCGCTGTATTCCTGCGAGAGTCCGAACGCCTCGACGCGGACCGAGTTCGCCCCGCTGCCCTCGATGACCCGGAAGCTCTCGTTGCCGTCGCTCGTGTTGCCGTGCTCGCGCATTCCGGCGTCGGGGCCCATGTGCAGCATCAGGACGCCGTTCTGCACATGCGCCAGCTTGGGCGTGGTGTCCGGGCGCGGCAGCTCGAACTCGAGCAGGGTGATCGGAGGCGTGATCTCGAACTCGGCCGAGAACACGACGGTCTCGATGAAGGCGCTGAGCTGGGCCGTCAGCTTGCCCGAGATGTCGAAGATGTAGAACGGGCCGTATCCCAGGCTGAAGAGGATCTCGGGGATGCGGACCTTGCCGTCGAGATCCGGATCGTGCAGGTCGAACTCGACCGAGACGTCGAGGCCACCCTTCACGCCGCCGCTGGCGATCCCGAGGTTGATCTCGGCCGACACGGAGACGCCGCCGTGAACCTCGAGCTCGACCCGATTCGGGCCGCTGCCGTCGAAGTTCTCGTTGTCGAGGATGAAGAAGCCCTCGGAGATCTTGAGCGGATCACCCGTCTCGAAGGCGCGGCGGAAGCCGAAGGTGTCGTAGCCGAAGGCCAGGTCGGCGCTGGCGCCGATACCCACGCCGATGGAGATCCCGAGCGGCCCGTAGATCGAGAAGAACTGCGACCACTCGAAGCCGAGCTCGAACTTCGGCAGGTCGATGCCGATCAGGGTCGGGTTGCCACCGAAGAAGATCCCGACCAGGGACGCCGGATCGTCGAGCCACGGAATCACCAGCTCGAAGCCGTCCGCGTCGTCGGACATGTTCAGCCAGTCTTCGGTCTCCTGGCCCACCATCGAGCCGCTGGTCGCGGCGCCCTGGCCTTGCGGGATGATCGGGTTCGCGGTGACTCCCGACAGGTCCGACATGCCGCGGGGGTCGGTGCCCACCAGGTCGAAGTCGCCCAGCAGGATCTTGTCGTCGGGACCGACGTCCGGCAGCGACGCCAGCATGTCGATGATGGTCAGCACCGCCTCGATGAAGTCGATCGCTTCTTCCGCGCCCGAGCCGAAGAGCCCGGCCAGGTCGAGCAGCGAGGTCGGCCCCGCCACATCGGAGATCAGCGGGATCGGCGCCGTCAGGAACTGGGTGAACTCGTTGATCGGCTCGACGAAGTCCGTGATGGTGCCGAGGACGCCTCCGACGAAGCTGTCGACGAACTCGCCGAGGCTGAGCCGCACGTCCTGGAGCGCGATGTACGGCACGTCCCCGAAGAACTCGATGCCCTGTGTGGGATCGCTGTCGAGGAAGGTCCAGTCGAGGATCAGATTCGCATCGATCGACGGGAAGAGCGCCAGCCCGCCAAAGGATGCGCTGAGCCCCAGGTTGAGGTTGGCCGCGCCGTTGACCGACACGTCGAGCAGCTGGCCGAAGCTCGACGACCCGAGCTCTCCCAGGGTGAGCCGACCGTCGCCGTTGCCGCCGTCCAGCAGGTCCAGCCCGAAGTCGAGGTGCAGAACGCTGCCCTGGTCGAGAGCCTCGATCAACAGGAAGGCCAGCGAGCCGCTGGCATTGAAGCCCGGCAGGGTCGCGTCGACGGTGACCTGGAACTCGGGCTGCGCGGGCAGCCCGAACTGCGTCAGGTCGGTGACGAAGTAGAGCCCGTCCGTCAGGCTGACGCCGATGCCGAGCGTCGCGGTCATGCCGATGTCGAGCGCGGCGTTCCCGTCGAGACTGAGCCCCAGCGCATCGAGGCCCAGGTCGAAGGGGATCGACTCGCTGAAGAAATCCGGCTTGGCGATCCGGAAGACGAATTCCATCTCGTCGGGACCGGCGGGCCCCTGTCCCCCACCGCCGGGCAACAGGATGTCGGCGGGGGTGATCTGACCGTCTGCCGTGTTCGGCAGCGGGCCGTCCTGGAGCCAGTTGAGCCCCGTCGGACCGAAGGCCTGGAAGAACACGGTCTGCACCGCGGCGGGCGTCGCGGGGCCACTGCCCAGTACCGCGACGATGTTGTTCGCGACGATCGAGCGGATCTGCTCGAAGATGTCCGACGCCTGCTGCATCTGGTCGCCGATGAACGGGATCGGCAGGCTGAAGACCTCGCCGTCGAGGGCGTCCGTCAGGAAGCGCAGGATCCCGTCCCAGCCGTCGGTGAAGGGCGCGAGGTCCTGGGTCAGGTCGAGGTCGTTGAGGGCGTCGCTCACGTCCTGGAGCGTGGGCAGCCCCGTCGTCCAGGCCCCGGGGTTGTCGATGTCCGCGAGGCCGGTCTGCAGCAGGAACGAGCCCGCCGGCGTCAGCAGCTCGACGGGGAGCTCGAGGTCGAAGTGGCCCGTGACGCCGGGGGACAACAGCCCGGGCGCGAGCTCGGTCAGCTCGTAGCGACCGTCGCCAAGGTCGTCGATGACTCCGAAGGCGATCGTCGCGGGGGCGGACCCGCCGAGCTGGTCCTTGAGCAGGACGCGACCGTTGGTGACCCCCACCGCCAGCGGGCCGAGCACCGCGTTGAAGTCGATGTCGGGCGCGTCGATCTCGGCCTGGACATCGAGAGAGCTCGTGTCCTTCAGGTAGAAGCGCGGACCGAGGGGATCGCTGAGGTCGACGACCAGCCCGAGCTGCAGCGAGAACCCGACCCCGTAGTCGATGGCGCCCGCCGACGACGGACCCGACAGGAAGCCGTTGATGCCGAGGTCGCCCAGGACGCCCGTGTCGAAATCCAGCGACAAGCTGTCCGCGAAGTTCTCGCCCAGCACGAGGTCGATCTCGTACATCTGGTTGGCGAAGTTCGTCGTGACGCTGCGGGTGCCCGGCGCCAGGCCCAGCACCCCCGGCGTCGACGGGCCGATGGCGTCGATCAGCTTCTGTTCGAACTCGTCCAGGGTACTCGGCGGGTCCGCCTCGAGGGCGTCGATGAAGGCGCCGAAGATCGTCGACGGATCGCCCATCAAGCCGATCAGCGTCTCGCCCAGGAGCGGGATCTCCTGGGTGAGCAGCGCTTGGCCTTCGAGGGCTGAATCGACGAAGCCCTGCAGGTCGCGCAGGGCCGCGATGATCTGGTCGAAGGCGAGCGCCTGCATGCCGTCGAGGGCGGACAGATCGCCATTCCACTGAACGTCCAGAGTGCCCGGCGACGTGATGTCGGACCAGCTGATGTTCACCGCCGGATTGACGGGATTGAGCCCGGGAACGCCCGGCACCAGCGCGACGGGCAACGAGAAGTTCGCCGAGCCCACGAACACCGGACCCGACAGGATCGACATCGGGTCGAGCATGCCGTCGCCCAGCTCGGGGATCGCGATCAGTCCGTCTGCTGCCTGGGTGCCCGGATCGACGAGCTGGAAACTGGCGGACAGCGCGATCGCACCCGTGCCCGACACGGTCTCGAGACCGATCGGCCCGATCGTCCCGCGCGCGTCGACGTTCGGCGCCAGCAGCTGGACCGACGCCGTCAGGTCCGCCGTCTCGACGAAGAAGTTGTCGGAGAGCAGCTCCCCGTGCAGCGGCCCGCCGAGGAGGACGCCATCGGCGTTCTGGTCCGAACCGGCAATCCCCAGCAGCAGCCCGGCAAACGAGCCATTGGCCGCGCTCACCTGGAAGACCGCGGGCGGGTCCGAGATCCAGGTGTTGTCCACGAGAGTGAGCGACACGCCGTCCGGCGCGATGCTCAGCGTGACATCGCCGGCGGTCGCCGCCGCGATGCGGTCGATCACGAACTGCAAGGTCGGCCCCACCAGGGGGTCGGCCATCGGGTCGTCGAGATCGACCTGGTAGAGCGAGCCGTCGCTGGTGCGGATGAAGAGCTCGGCTTCGGTGTCGCCGCTCAGCTCGCCGGGCAGCATGGAATTGACGTCGGCGAGGGTGTTGGCCGGCGTCAGCGGCGTGAATCCCTGCCCCAGCGGGTCCAGGGTCAGGCCGAAGGTCAGGTCACCGCTGAGGTTCCCCGTGGCCTGGACGACGGCCGCCGCGCGCGCGCCCGACGCGAAGCCCAGGGACGCGGGCGCACCCGACACGGTGAGAGAGCGGATCTCGTCGCCGCTCGACACCAGCTGCAGGACGCCGCCGACCTCGCGCGCTTCGACCTCACCCGCGAACTGGGTGGAGGCCAGCGCGGCCGCCAGGCCCGCGTTGAGGTCTGCGACGAGCGCAGTCAGGCTGCCGTTGCCGCCGGCCAGGTTCACCGTATACGGGGACGTGCTGTCGTTCATCGCCAGCTGGAAGCTGCTGGCTCCACCCGGCCCGTTCCCCGTCACCGGGCTGCCCGCGACCAGCCGCACGAAGGCAGCGAGTTGCGTGTTGTCGCCGAAGTCGACGTCGAAGCCCAGGGGCAGCTCGCTCGCGGTGAGCGCCTGGTTCAAGGTCAGCGAGTAGGTGAGCCGATGGGTCAGCGGGTCATAGTCTGCGGTGACCCCCTGGCCCAGTCGCGCAAGCAGCTCCTGGGCGGAAGAGAAGTTGATCGCGATGGCGTCCTGATCGTCGTCGAAGCCGAGAACCGAACCCGTCTCGACCCGCAGGCTGTTGACGCGGTCATCGGTGGCTTCGAGTGCGATCTGGTCCCCGACGCGAGTGGCGAGCAGGGCACCGGCCAGGTTCACCGCGGCCAACTTGGGGGCGATCGCGTTGTTGACCGCCACCACCAGGGAGTCGATGTCGGTCGCGCCCGCCGGAATCGTCGCCGTGATGGTCGTGGTGCCGTCGATGGTGAGCTGGAGCTGCGCAGCGGACGACACGACGCCGCCGTTCGGCACCGCCTGGTTGCCGACGACGCGCAGGCCGTTGGCCAGATCCGACAAGGCCGCGTCGACGGCTCGCTCGAGGTCCAGCAGGTCGGACAGCGACGCCCCGTTGGTGAACGGGATCTCCTGATCGAAGGCGCCCCCGCCACCGAAGATGCCGAAGAAGTTGCCCAGCTGATCCAGCAGGCTGAGCATGCTGGGTGCAGAGACGTTCTCGAAAGCCTGCAGGTCCGGCAGGCTCGGGGCCACCCAGGCGGCCGGGGCGCCGCCAAACAGGGCCTGCGCAGGCAGATCGAGGGAGACGCTGTCGACGTAGCTGCCCAGGGTCGTGTCGATCGTGAGCGCCTGGCTGATGGTGCCGCCGACCGTCAGCGCGACGAGATCACCGATCGTGCTGTTCGACAGCTCGTCGAGGCTGATGTTGCCGCTACCGAAGTCCGCGCTGATGCTCGCGCCACTGAGGGTCGGCGTGGCGCCCACGAGGGTCACCGCCAGGAAGCCCAGTACGGCATCGGCGTTCAGGGCTTCGGGCGTCGCCGTCAGCTGGACGTCGGGGGTCTGGTTGAAGCGAACGAAGAACGCCTGGTCCAGGTCCGGCAGCTGGCTGAGGTCGACACCGAAGGTGATGTCGAGCCCGTAGCTCGCCTGCAGGTCGACGGCTGCGGCGGCGCCGGCGACGAGGGCGGCGGGGAGGTTCGAGAAGTCGAGGGCCCGGGTGAAGTCGCGGACCTCGCTGAACGACAGCGCGAACGCGAGTTCGTTCCCGGCAGAGACGTCGCTGATGATCGTCCCGGGGACTGCTGCGGTGATCGCCGCCACCAGTCCCGCCGGCGTAGTCGGCTGACCGCCGAGCAGGTAGGTCGCGAAGGGCGTGAGCAGGCGCGCGCGCAGGGCGTCGCCGATCCCCAGCTCGCTGCCCAGATCTCCGCCCAGGGCCGGCAGCGGATCGGCGAAGGCACCCAGCGCGGCCAACTCGTCCAGGCGATCCGCCAGCTCCTCGATGCCCGCGAGCAGCGCCTGGTTCGAATCGTCGACGGAGCCGATCACCTGGGTGAGGAAGGCGTTGTTCGGAACGATCACGAGGTCTGCGCCACTGAAGGGCGCCGCGGCGGTCAGATCGAGTCGCGGGGAGCCGGCGAAGGGGGGACCCGAGACGGCCTTGACGGGCAACACCGCTGCCGCCGTCCCCGCCGTGAAGACCGGCAGCGCACCGGGCGCCTGCAGATCGACGAAGCCCAGTACCCCGTCGCCTCCCGAGAGATCGAGGGTCAGCGAGGGGTTCGCCAGCACCGATCCCGCGACGATGTTCGTCTGCACACCGCTCACGTTGAGACCAACCGGGGAGAGCGTGGAGCCCACGGCCGCGTTGACCTGGGCGCTCGCCACCAGGTCGCCGGCGCGCACCTCGAAGTCGGCGGCGTCGGCGGTGCCATCCGACAGGTCGACGGCCACGTCGAAGGAAAGAGTCACGCGCGAATCGACCTGGACGTTGGCCGGGTCGAGGACGAAGGCAAGCGCCGCCGCGCCGGGGCCCAGATCGAGGGCGTGGGGCGCGCTCACGTTGTGGTCGATGTCGACCTGGAGCCGGATCTCATTCGCGATGGGATCGAGCCCGCCGGAGATCGCGATGGGACCATTGGCCAGTGGCCCGCTCGTCCCGAGTAGTGCGTGGTAGGCGCCGCGCAGCGCGCCGACGAGTCCGTCGATGGTCGGGCTGCCCGTCGAGTTGAAGTAGTTCTGGACGGCGGTGCTCAATTGCACGAGTGCGGCCGGATTCGACAGCTCGGCGTCGAGCGACGTACCGACCAGCGGCAGGCTCTGGGCCAGGGCCGCCGCTGCCGCCGGGTCGTTCGCGATCAGGCCATCGAGTTCGGCGAAGCCCGCGACCAGGGCCGCTTCGACATCGGGAGCGATCGCCACATCGATGACGAGCTCAGGCGCGTTCCCGGAGAGCGAGTCCGCCGACGACAGATGCAAGCTGGGATTCCCGAGCGGCGCGTGCCCGGGGATCGTGCCGTCGAGGGGCAGTGCGGCGCTGGCGCTCCCGGCCGGGTGCGGGACGGCCGCCAGGCGCGCATCGACGTTCCCTGCATTGAAAGTCGCCAGAGACGTGAAGCCGACCCGGTTGACCGTGACCTGGGAGCTGTCGAACTCCAGGTCGACGCCGGCGGCCAGCTGCACGTTGCCGCCGACGACGTCGAAGCTGCCGCCCCCCAGGCCGACCCACGGGCCCGTCGTCATGGGCGCGCCGTTCACGGAGACGTCGATCTCCAGGTAGTCCGAGCCGGGGAGCTCGATGAAGAAGTCCGTGGCGTTCCCGGCGGTCCCGAGACCCAGGGCGACGCCGAACGAGAGGTCGAGACCGAGATCGATGTCGAGGGGGAAAGTCGCCGAACCGATCAGGCTGACGCCGAACTCGCTGGCCACGGGCCCGAGATCCAGCTCGGCGGTCTCGATGAAGCTCGGGTCCCAGTCGAGATCAATGCGCAGCTGATCGGCGAGGAGGAACACGTCCGCGGATGTCATACCCGGGACCGCATCGAGCAGGTTGTCGATTTCCGTGAGCTGGGTGGCGGTGACACCTGGGTCGAGGCCGAGGTTCTGGCCCTGGGCCGCCAGGTAGTTGGCGAGGGGCGTCGCGATGGCGGCATTGAAGCGCTCATCGAGCTGGACGACCGCACCGAGCGAGTTGCCGACCAGCGGAAGCTCGGCCGACAGCACCGCATGCGCCTCGATGGTGTCCGCCCAGTCGACGAACTCGCTCAGGCCTTCCGCCAGCAACGGGCCCGCAAGTGCGAGATCCGTCGCCAACAGCACCCGGGGCTCGAGGGGCTCGAGCTCGAACGCGTCTCGCCGCGGCGGGCGCTCTCCTCTTCCGCCGCCTCCGCCGCCACTCAAGCGACGGCGAACCGAGTCCATCGCGCGTCGATAGCGTCGATTCCGCTGCGGGCGGGGCGCGCGTTTCATCGAGCGCCCGTCAGGGGGGACAAGGAAGTACCTCCGGTCGCGACGTCTTCCACCCTATCACGAGGGAATCCGCGGCCCCCAGCAGAAAGGGTCCGGACTAACGAAGCGTTCGCGTTCGAGAGATCGCGCGTCATGGCTCCTTCATTCACCGCCAGCAGCTTCCTACACAGAAATGACGCCTGGGAGCACAGCCAGATTCTGGCACCGGCGGTTCCGGGCCGGAACCGACGTGAGCGAGACCTAAGGCAAACCTAAGCCTGGTAGAAGGGCGCCCGAAGCCGGCGCGCAGGGGCACTCAGCGGCACATGACCCCGCGGGGCGAGGCTCGGGAAGCACACCCGTCCGTTCGCGTCGCAAGCCGAGGGCCCGGAACGGGGTCCGGGATCGACCTGCTAGCCGGCGAAGCCTTCGGTTCCGCTCAGCTCAGGGTGACGGCGACCAACTTGCTGACGCCCTTCTGCTCCATGGTCACGCCGTAGAGCACGTCCGCCACCTCGATCGTGCGCTTGTTGTGCGTGATCACGAGGAACTGCGAGTGCTGCGCCATTTCGGTGATCAGGCCGTTGAAGCGGCCCACGTTGGCGTCGTCGAGGGCGGCGTCGACCTCGTCCAGCAGGAAGAAGGGGGACGGCCGGACCTGAAAGACCGCGACGAGCAACGCCAGCGCCGTCATGGTCTTCTCCCCGCCCGAGAGCAGGTTGACGTTCTGCAGGCGCTTGCCCGGGGGCATGGCCATGATGTCGATGCCCGACTCGAGCACGTCGTCGGCATCGGTGAGGATCAGACTCGCCTTGCCGCCTCCGAACAGTCTCGGGAAGTTCTCGGAGAAGCGCTTGCTGACCTGATCGAAGGTCTCCCGGAAGCGCCGGCGGCTGGTGCGATTGATGCGGGAGATCGCCTCCTGGAGCGATCGGATCGTCTCGTCGAGATCTTCCTTCTGCTCGGACAGGAAGCGGAAGCGTTCGGCGAGCTCTTCGTGCTCCTCGATGGCCCCGACATTCACGTCACCGAGGGACTGGATGCTCTTGCGCAGCTTCTCGAGTTCGGACTTCCGCTCCGCCATCGGCCTTCGCGCCAGCTCGGCGTTCTTGCGAGCGTCCCGGGCGACTTCGGCGGTGCCCATGGAATCCAGATCGTCGCCCTCTCCCTGCTCGTCGGACTCGCCCTCGGCGGGGGCGTCGCCCGGCGCGTCCGCGCTGTGGTCGACGATCTCGGGCTCGGGTGCGGCTTCCTCGAGGGGCGGCAGGGTCCAGGTCGCGAGCTCCACGTTCCACTTCTCGCGGATCGCCTCGTCCTGGTGGTCCAGGCGGAGCTGGCTTTCCTTCGCCGTCATGTCTGCGGCAGCGGCTTCCTCGCGGCTGGTATTCAGCTCGCTGCGAACGTCTCGCAATGCGTCTTCGAGCTCGCGCAGGTCCCGGGCCTCGCGTTCGTAGCCTTCCCGAAGCCGTTCGCTCTCGAGTCGCGCCGTCTCTTCGTTCTCGAGGTGACCCGCAAGCCGGGTCTCGGCGTCACGTGACTGCTCGACGAGCAGTCCGCGCCGTTCGGTCGCGCTCTCGATCTCGCGTTCTCGGCGGTCGATCCACTCCGCGGTCTCCCGCGCGGCGTTCGCGGAACGCTCGGCACCGTCTCGGAGCCGGGTCTGCTGTTCGACCCGACCGTTGTGGGCGACCTTCAGCTCGGTGGCGCGATTCTCGAGACGGGTGAGATCCCGACCCGCCGCCGAGATCCGCAGCCCGACTTCGTCGAGTGCGCGTTGGCGTTCGCCGCGGTCGACCCGCAGCCGCTCGATCTCTTCCTCGAGCCGCGCGACGTCGAGCACCAGGCTCTCACTCTCGGCCAGCAGCTCGGACCGTTCGTCGGACCGGGTCTCCTGCGCCTCTCCCAGGGACTTCACACGTTCGGAGGTGCGCTCCAGGTCCTTCTCGTGGTTCGCCACGGCGAGCACGGCCGTGTGCTGGCGATTGCGCAGGTTGTCGAGTTCTTCGCCCGCCGCGATGCGATCCGCTTCGTTCTGGTCGCGTGTGATCTGCGCCTGTTGGCACGCCTGTTCGAGGGACCCGACCTCGAGTTCCAGCTCGCGCACCTCGCGAATGCGCCCGAGCATGCCGCTCGAG
This sequence comes from Deltaproteobacteria bacterium, assembly GCA_029261855.1. Taxonomy (GTDB): domain Bacteria; phylum Myxococcota_A; class UBA9160; order UBA9160; family UBA4427; genus JAJDAN01. The sequence continues at coordinate 106,619 of JAJDAN010000017.1, read as the reverse complement.
GCCGATTCGCCGCCGCCGCGGATCGTGCCATCAGGAGACACCACGTCCCCCGAACGCGTCACGAAGGTGGCGGGCAGGCGCGCGGCGGACGCATACATGGACAGCGGCTGGGCGAGATCGTCGACCAGGTAGACGTCACCGAGCAGGGCCCGGGCGATGCCTTCGTAGCCCGTCGGGACGCGCACACGTTCGAGCAGCGGCACGCCCAGAGGCACGATGCCGAGGGCGCTCTGCTCCGCGGGCTCGACGATGAACACACCGCGTCCGGCACCGCTGTCTCGCAGCTCTGCCACCGCGGCCACTGCGCCCTCGCTGCGTTCCGTGATGAGCGCGTCCGCGCGGTCTGCCAGCACCGCCTCCACGGCGGCCTCGACGTCCGAGTCGCTGTGCACGAGCTCGCGCACCAGTCCCTTGAGCCCCAGGCGCCGGCGGTCCTCGTCGGACTTTGCCAGCAGGTGCCGGGTCGCGGCTCCGACGTCCTCGCGGCTCTCGATGACTTCGGACAGGGAAGCGAAGCGCGCCCGCCTGGATTCCAGCTTCTCTCGCAGCCCGACCAGCTGTTCGCCGGACTGCCGGGCGGACTCGGTCAGCCGCTGGTGGCGTTGCATGGCCTTGAGCTGCTGCTCCTGCAGCCGATCCCGCTCGCGCAACAAGCCGCGCAGGCCTTCCTGGAGCTGGCTCTGGTCGCGGCCCACCTCGGCCACTGCGGTCTGGCTGACCTCGAGCTGCTGGTCGACGCTGCGCAGCCGCTGATCGACCACGGCCCGGCGGTCCATGGCGGCCGCGAGTCGGTCTTCCGCGCGCGCGTTCGCCGTCAGCACCTCGACGAAGGCATCGTTCGCGTCGCTGCGCTGGCGTTCGAGGGTGCGCAGGGTCTCGCCGGCGGCGCGCGCCTCGGATTCGGCGGCGGTGATGCCCTCGAGTTCGCTCGCCAGGGACGCCTCCATCCGCTCGAGCTCTTCGCGCGCGGATGCTGCCTCGGACTCGGCGGTCGCCAGCTGCTCGCGCAGCTGGCCGATCTCTTCGTGGCGCCCCTCGTTGCTGAGGTCGATGCCTTCGCACTCGCGCGTGGACAGCTCGACCTGTCCCTCGAGCTGCTTGATCTCACTACGCAGTGCGTACAGCGCTTCGGATGCGCGACTCACGGCCTTCTCGGACTCCGTGAGGGCGAGGCGCCGTTCCTGGATCGCCAGCTCGCGCTCGGCCAGCTGCGTCTCGAGGTGCGTCGCTGCGTCCCGCAGCTGGACCAGCTTGGCGCGCGCCTCCTCGGCGGCGGTCGCCAGCCCGCGGCGCTCGTCGGCCGCGATGGAAAGCTCGAGGACGCGCTGGGTCTCCTGCAGGCGCTTGTAGCGCGCGGCCTTTCGCGCCTGGCGCTCGAGGGACGAGATCTGTCGCTTGATCTCGCCCAGCACGTCGTTCACGCGGTTCAGGTTCTGTTCGGTCGAGCGGATCTTGCCCTCGGCCTCGCGTCGACGCGCCTTGTACTTGCTGATCCCTGCCGCCTCTTCGATCAGCACGCGCCGCTCTTCGGGGCGAGCGGAGACGATCTCGGCGACGCGCCCCTGCTCGACGATCGTGTAGCCCTTTACGCCGAAGCCCGAGTCGCGGAAGAAGTCGTGCACGTCGCGCAGCCGGCAGGTCTGCTTGTTCATCTGATACTCGGACTCGCCCGAGCGGTAGAGCCGACGCGTGATCTGGATCTCGCTGTAGGCCGCGTACTCGGCCGGCGCGCGGCCATCGGAGTTGTCGAAGGAGAGCACCACCTCGGCCATGCCGATGGGGGGGCGGGCCTCGGACCCCGCGAAGATGATGTCGTCCATGCCCTTGCCGCGAAGGCGGCGGGGCGACTGCTCACCCATCACCCATCGGATGGCGTCCACGACGTTCGACTTGCCACAGCCGTTCGGGCCGACGACGCCGGTCACGCCGTCGTCGAAGGTGAAGACCGTGCGGTCCACGAAGGACTTGAAGCCGTGTAGCTGGAGCGACTTGATTCGCAAAAGGACTCCTCGACCCGATCCGATTGGATCCATCGCCCGCGACCAGCGGTGTTCCGGGAGTGGTTGGGCGGCGCAGAGCGTGGGCTCGGAACCGTCTCTCTCTCGGAAGGGCCAGCTCTCGGAAGAACGCCTCCGGTCGGCGTAGTGGGAGATGGGGGGGAGTCGACCCCGTTTCTACCACTCCCGAGGGGCCGCTCGCAAGCCGAGTTGCGCATCCTGCGACACGCCGGCCGGATCCGACCCGGTATCTGAGACGCCGTTCTAGGCCGGCAGCAAGGGGGATTCCCGAGCTTCGGTCTCGGCGTGCTGAAGGCGGTACAGCCGGTGGTAAATCCCCTCGGCGGCGAGCAGCTCCTCGTGGCGTCCGGACTCCACCAGTTGGCCGCGGTGGAGCACGTAGATCCGGTCCATGTCCCGGATCGTCGACAGCCGGTGGGCGATCGCGATCGCCGTTCGCCCCTCGAGCAACAGGTGGATGCCGCGCTGCACCAGGGCCTCGGTCTCGGTATCGATGGAGCTGGTGGCTTCGTCGAGCACCAGGATGTCCGCTCCGTGTACGAGGGCCCGGGCGAAGGACAGCAGCTGGCGCTGCCCGGACGAGAAGTTCGTGCCCCGTTCCCGCACCTCGGTCTCGTAGCCATCCGGCAGAGCGCGGATGAAGCGGTCGATCTCCACGGCCCTGGCGGCGCGCTCGATGGTTTCGCGGGAGACATCCCGGCGTCCGAGGGCGATGTTGTCGGCCACGTTGCCGCTGAACAGGAAGACGTCCTGTAGCACCGTCGCGACCCGGCCCCGCAGCTCGGTCTGCTTCAGCTCGCGGATGTCGACCCCGTCCACCAGGATGCGACCCCGGGTGACCTCGTAGAGGCGCGTCAGCAGCTTGATGATGGTCGTCTTGCCGGCCCCGGTCGCACCGACGAAGGCGACCCGATCCCCCGGCTCGACCTTGAACGAGACGTCCCGCAGCACCCACTCGTCCGGCGCGTCCGGCTCGCGCGAGTCGTCCCGGCCGTTGCCCTTCGCTTTTCCGGCATACGAGAACCACACGTGCTCGAACTCGACAGACCCGCGCGCCCTGCCCGCTTCCGGTGGCGCGGCCGCGACTTCGGGGTCCACCACCGCGGGCTTGGTGTCCATCAGCTCGAGGATGCGCTCGGTGCTGGCCATCGATGACTGCATCACCGAGTACTTCTGCGACAGATCGCGCAGCGGCATGAAGAAGCGCCGGGTCCAGTCGATGAAGACGTAGATGAGACCCACGTCCGTGAGGTCGACCGTCCCGAACCACACGATCACCGCCACGGTGATGCCCTGAGTCGCTTCCACCGAGGTAAAGAGGAGCGCGTCGTACTGGATCGACCGCTTCCACGCGTCGCGATGGTCCGCGTTCATGACGTCGAAGTCGCGCTGATTGCGCGCTTCTCGCGAGAACAGCTGCACGACCTTCATGCCCGTCACGGTTTCCTGGATGTGGGCGTTGATCCGCGCGATCCGCACGCGAACCGCACGGAACGCCTCGCGCACCTTGAAACGGAAGATGATCGCTGCCACCGCCAGCACGGGCACGACCGCGAAGGTGTAGAGCGCCAGGTCCGGGTCGAGCAGATAGAGGACGACGGCGATCCCGATCATCTTGACCAGGTCGGTGACCAGGGCGACGATGCCCGACGAGAACATCTCCGCGACGTTCTCGACGTCGTTGGTGGTCCGCGTCACGATGCGACCCACCGGGTAGCTGTCGAAGAAGCCGAGATGCAGCTGCTGGATCTTCGCGAAGACGTCCCGGCGCAGGTCCTTCATGGCCGACTGTCCGGTCTTCACCATCAAGACCATGTTGAAGAGCGAGAACCCCATCGAAGCGAGCGCCACGAGCAGGTAGAGGCCGCCGAGCCATAGATACGGATTCACGCCGTCGGGCGCGCGGGCGGACTCCGCGATCCAGGCGGTTGCGCCTTCCGCCGGTGTCCCGGTGGCTTGCTCGAGCCCGATCTTGATGATCCAGGCCGGCGCCAGCTCGAGGACGAACATCGGCGCGACGAGCGAGAGCGTGGCGAGCACCTGCCAGCGATAGGGAGACACGTAGTGCCACAGACGCCGCAACAGCCGCAGGTCGTAGGCCTTGCCGATGGCCTCTTCTTCGTGGAGGTGCTCGCTCATGCACCCGCCTCCGGCGCTTCGGGTGCCACCGGTGCCAGGGCGTCGAGTGCGGTCTCCAGGTCTTCTGCGGGCGGGCTCGTCTCGGCCGCCTCCTGCTCGCGCGCCAGGCGGGCATACAGCCCGCCTGCGGCCACCAGCTCGGCGTCGGTCCCGGATTCGACGATCCGACCTTCGTCCATCACGACGATCTGGTCGCAGTCGCGCACGCTCGAGACCCGGTTCGCGACCACGATCACCGTGCGGTTCGCGAACACCTCCCGCAGCTGGGCCTGGATGGCAGACTCGGTCTCGGCATCCACCGCCGACAAGGTGTCGTCGAGGATCAGGATGCTGGGTCGCATGGCCAGGGCGCGGGCGAGCGCGGTCCGCTGGCGCTGGCCGCCAGACAGCATCACGCCACGCTCGCCGACAACGGTCTCGTAGCCGTTGGGCAGCTCGGCGACGTCCTTGTCGAGCTGCGCGCGCCGCGCCGCGGCGCGGATCTCTTCGGGGCTCGCGTCCGGGACCCCGTAGGCGATGTTCTGGGCGAGGGTCATCGAGAACAGGAACGAGTCCTGGGGGACCATCGAGATGCTGGCACGCAATACGGCGAGCGGGATGCGATTGATGTCGACGCCGTCGAGGAAGAGCTGGCCGGGCTCGACCTCGAAGAGCCGCGGGATCGCGGAAGCGAGGGTCGTCTTGCCCGAACCCACCGGACCAACCAGTCCCAGGGTGCTGCCCGCAGGCACTCGCAGGTCGATGTCTCGGAGCACCAGCTCGCGGTCCGAGCCGAGATAGTTGAACGAGAAGTCCCGGAACTCGATCTCACCACTCAGCTGGCTCACGGGCGCCAGATCCTCACCGTCCCGAATCGACGGCTCGACCGAGAGCACCTCGTCGATGCGCTGCATCGCGGCGGAGCCGCGCTGCACCAGCGCCACCGTCCAGCCCATGATGAAGGTCGGGAAGGTGAGCTGGTAGATGTACATCGTGAACGTGAAGAAGTCGCCGATGGGCATCTGCTTCGAAGCGACGTCCGGCATCCCGACGACCAGCACCATCAACATCGAGACCATCGGCAGCAGCCCGGTAATCGCGGGCATCCCGGCGGTGACCCAGACCAGGCGGAGCTGACGCAGGAAGAGCGACTCGTTCGCGGCCTGGAAGCGCTCGGCCTGCACGTCCTCCATCGCGTACGCCTTCACGACGCCGATGCCCGAGACGGACTCCTGCACCTGGTTCGACATGCTCGCGAGGCCCTGCTGCACCGCCAGGCTGCGCCCGTGCATCGCACCCCCGAAGCCACGGGCGATGAACACGAAGAGCGGGTACGGCAGGAACACCAGCAGGGCGAGCGCCCAGTTCATCGAGAGCATCGCGCCGAAGGCCAGCAGGAACATCAGAGGAGTCTGGATGGCCGAGATGACACCCGGGCCGAGCATCAGCCGGACGGAGTTCAGGTCGTTCACGCACCGGCTCATGAGATCGCCGGTGTGCCAGCGGTAGTAGAACGACTGCGGCAGGCGCTGCAGATGCGCGAAGAGGTCGTTTCGCATCTCGTACTCGACCTCGCGGGCGGCGTTGAAGATCAGCGTCCGCGAGTAGTACCGGAGCACCCCCTGCACCAGCGCCGCGCCCAGCAGGTAGCCGCAGCGACGGGCCACCTCGGCGCGCGGCAGCCCCTCGACGGCCCCCGTGACGGCGAAGCCGAGCAGCACCGGTACGGCGACGAAGAACCCCACATAGGCGAGCGTGAGCACCGTGCACAGCACGTAGTACCAGGCGTTGTTGCGGATGTAGGTCCACAGGCGCCGCAGGGCATGGCGGACGGGCGAATCCCCGGCAACGCGGGTGACAGGGGCGATCTCGGCGCTCATCCGCGCACCCAGGCTGCGATGCGGTCTCGCGGAGCACCCGCCTTCCACAACAGCGCGGCCGCCAGATGGAGACAGACCGTGCGCAGGACACCGGACTCGCGGTAGCGACGACCCGACGTCGTGACGGGCAGCGTCAGCACCCGCAGCCGCCCCCGGGTCTTGATCGCCCTCACCAGGTCGAGGTCCTCCATGAAGTCCACGTCTGGGATGCCCCCCACGTCTTCGAGGACTCGTCGCCGCACGAAGATCGCCTGATCTCCGTAGGGCAGACCGAAGCAGGCGACCCGCAGGCGAACGCCCCACTCGAGCACCCGGAACGCGGCGCCGGGCTCGTCGAATCGCAGGCGAAATGCGCCCCCCGCCACCTGGCCGTCGGCCAGCGCGTCCCGGACCGCGTCGGTCCAGCCCGGCGGCAACCGGGTATCTGCATGCAGGAGGAGCACCACTTCTCCTCGGGTGGCTTCGACACCGCGCCGCAGCTGACGCGCTCGGCCCCGTTCGCCTACGACCACCCGCGCACCGGCGAGTGCCGCTCGCTCGCGTGTCCCGTCGAGGCTCTGGCCGTCGCTGACGACGAGATCGACCCCGGGAACCCGCGCGCTCACGACCGCGTCCGTGATGTGCTGGGCCTCGTCGACGGCGGGAATCACCACCGCGATCTTCACGCCCGCGACGATAGCAGGGCGACGACCGGGGAGAGGACCGCCGCCCGGAGCCGAAACCAGTGTTTTGGGTCCGAATCCGGGCGGTTGCGATTGACAGCCGAGACGGTGCTTCCCTACCTACGGAGCGTGAGTTCCGACGAAACCGTCCCCGACAAGCCCAAGAAGCCCAGATCCCCGAAGTCCGCCACCGCTGCCGGCGCTGCTCCCGCAAAGAGCAAGCGCAAGCCGCGCAGCGCGGCCGCCTACGCGCGCGCCGGCGTCGATCTCGACCACGATGAGGGCTTCGTCGAAGACATCAAGGAAATCGCGCGGAGCACGTTCCGTCCGGAGATCCTCTCGGGCATCGGCGGCTTCGCCGGACTCTTCAAGGCACCGGAACGCTATTCGGACCCGGTATTCGTTGCCGCCACCGACGGTGTCGGGACGAAACTCAAGCTCGCAGCCCAGATCGGACGCTTCGACACCATCGGCATCGACTGCGTCGCCATGGTCGTGAACGACCTGATCGTGCTGGGCGCCGAGCCCGTGGTCTTCCTCGACTACATGGCCATGAGCCACCTCGACAAGGCGACGGCGAGCGAAGCCCTGCGCGGTCTCGCCGAAGGCTGCAAGCGGGCGGGCTGTGCGCTGCTGGGTGGCGAGACGGCCACCATGCCCGGCGTCTACAAGAAGGGGGAAGTCGAGCTCGTCGGCTTCTCCGTCGGCGTGGTCGACCGCGACAAGATCATCGACGGCTCGACGATCCGCGAGGGAGATGCGCTGCTGGGCCTCGCCTCGAGCGGCTTCCACAGCAACGGCTATTCGCTGGTACGGAAAGTCCTCGACGAGGGCCTCAAGGCCGGCAAGGTCGATCTCTTCGCCGAGGTCGAGGACATGAACACCAGCCTCGCGAGTGCGCTGCTCGCACCCACCCGCATCTACGTGAAGCCACTGCTCAACGTCGTTCGCGAGTTCGAGGTTCACGGTCTGGTCCACATCACCGGGGGCGGCTTCTCGGGCAACGTGCCCCGTATCCTGCCCCAGGGCGTGTGTGCGCGGATCGATCCCGACGCGTGGCCGCGTCCGGGCGTCTACCCCTGGCTGCAGAAGCTGGCCGAATTGCCGGAAGAGGAGATGCTGCGCGTCTTCAACTGCGGCATCGGCATGATCCTCGTGGTTCCCCAGGACCTGACCGAGGACATCGCCCATCGCCTTCAGGGGTTGGGCGAGCGCGCCTACCACATCGGGTCGATCGAGCGGAAGGGCTCGGAAGACGAGCCTCCCCTCGTGATGGACCCGGGGTTCCTGAGCGCGAACTGATGTCCGGCCTTCGGACCGTCTCTCGCGAGGAGCGGCTGGGGGCACGCCGGTGGGACGCCCTCCTACTCGGCAGTGGGATCGCTTCGTTGGTCGCGGCGATCCGCCTGGGAATGGCGGGACAACGCGTACTGGTCGTGGAAGAAGACGGGAATCGCGACGCCTTCCCCGCCCTGCGCGAGCCATTCTTCCTGGCCGGCGCCCGGGCCCAGGGCGTGCTCGACACCCTCCTCAAAGAGATCACCCTGCCGCTCATCGAGCGGCGTCGCATCGAGAGCGAACGCCTCGCGCTCCAGATCGTCGGCCCCGACCTTCGGCTCGACGTCGGCGCACCCGGCCTCACCGCCCAGGAGCTGGTGGCCTGGGGCATCACCAAGCCCGAGACGGCCCAGGCCATCGCCCGTTCGCTCGTCGAAGCAGCAGAAGCCGAGCGTCAGGCGATGCTGTCCTCGCCGGTGGTACGGGTCGGACGTCGGCTCGCCCGCGCGCGACCCGGCACCCACGGATCCCACGTACGCGGCTTGCCCGCGGAGGCGGCGCGACCCGCCGAAGAGGTGGCCGCCCTGCTCGTCGCCCAGACCCGGGCCCTGTCCAACCTCGGGAGCACCCAGCCGAGCCCCGAAGCGCGGGCCCGACTGCTCGGCTCGTTGATGGGCGGCGCCGCCGGCTTCGGCGGCGGGCCCCCGTGGCTGAGCGGGATGCTGCGACACCGGGCGGAATCGGTACACGCGGAGTTCCGCTCCCTCCCCGGCGGCTTCGAGATCGTCGACAACGACGGAGAGCCGGGTCTCATGACCGAAGCCGGCCAGCTCTGGTTGGGGCGGGCGCTCGTCCTGGCGGCCCCCGAGACCGCCCTCGCCAATGTGATCGATCCGGCGTCCTGGCCGGACTTCCTGAACGCCTCGCGCTCGGCGCGGCGCCGGCTGGCCGTCCACCTGCGATGCAAGACCGCAACCCTCCCCGAAGGCATGGGACGCCGGCTGATCTCGCTGGCGGACACAGACGACGACCTCGGGGACGTCAGCGTCTCGCTCTACGCCTCGGAATCCGAGACGAACGTCGAGATCGTGGCCCGAGCACTGTGCGCGACCGACCCCCGCGAACTCGACGCGGGCTTGATCGCCGACTTCGAGGACCGCCTCGAGGAACGGGTCCGACGCCTGATCCCGTTCTGCGACAAGAAGCTGAGCCGACGGGAGCGACTGCGTCCCCGCTGGGACGACGACGATTGGCTCGAGGACCCTCCCCCCGGGCAGGGATGGCCGGCCGAGATCGACCTTCGGGTCAACGGGCGGCCGCCGGTGTACCGTCTCGACCGCGCCGGCATCGCAGGCCTCGGCTTCGAGGGTGATCTCCTCCTGGGCTGGCGAGGCGGCGACGCGATCGCCGCCGAGTTGTAGACCGACAGACCCCACCCCCCGCAAACTCATTGGCAGCCCGTATCACGGGCGCGGATCCGGCCCAAGGGCACGGATATCGACGCGTCCGGACGGATTCGAATCGGGAAGACGCTTGGCAGCAGAAACGACCACCGACAGCGCACCGGAAGCGCGCCGGATCAGCGTCACGCCCCAGTCCGGCGTGCTCGGCCCGTTGTTGCGGATGCTCGGCTTCGCGAAGCCATACGCGTGGCTGATCGGACTGGCGGCTTTCGTCAATCTCGTCTTCTCGGCGGGCCGCTACGGGCGGGCGCTGCTTCTGAAGCCGCTGCTCGACGACGTGTTGGTCCCCGCCGGCAACGGACAGGGCGAGCCCTTCGACCTCAATGCGGTCACGACCATCGGCCCGGACGGCTTGACCTCTCTCCAGTGGATCGTGATCGCGTCCCTCGCCATCGCGCTCGTCATGCCGGTCGCGCTGTTCGCGAAGAGCTACCTGCAGCAGTACGCCCTCGGCGCAATCTCGATGGACATCAAGAAGGTGATCGCGTCGAAGCTGCTGCGCCTGCCCCTGGCCTTCCATCGCGGCACTCCCAGCGGCGACACCCTGTCGCGCGCGCTCAACGATGCGAACGCCGCCGAGCAGACGCTCAACCTGGTCATCAACGACTTCATCCTCGCCTTCGCGATGGTCATCATCGGCGTGGCGAGTCTCTTCGTGATCTCCTGGCAGCTCGCCCTGGTGTCCCTGCTGTCCGCGCCGGCCATCGTCGGCGTGCTGGCCCTCTTCTCTCACAAGATCCGCAAGACGGCCAAACGTCGGCAGGAGCAGCTCAGCGAAGTCACCCAGCGCCTCGTCGGCATCCTGTCTGGCATCAAGGTCATCAAGGCGTTCAAGGGCGAAGGGATCGAGAATCGCGTCTTCGCGGAAGAGACCGACAAGCTCTTCAAGCGCGCCATGAAGGTGGTCAAGAACCGCGTGCTGTCGCGCAGCCTGGTCGAAATGCTCAACACCGGCATGGGCGTCGGCGTGCTGCTGCTCGCGACCATCCTGGTGCTGCAGGGTCGCTGGGGGCTCACCACCGGCGACGTCGCGGCCTTCACGACGGCGCTCGCCACCACCTACAAGCCCGTCAAGACCCTCTCGAAGGGTTGGGCAAAGCTGATGGACTCCCTGTCTTCGGCGGAGCGCTTCTTCAAGATCCTCGACTCGCCGACCGAGGTGCCGGACGCACCCGATGCCGTACAGATCAGCGGCGTGCAGCGCGAGATCCGCTTCGACCGGGTCAGCTACAGCTACGGACGCGAGCAGGTACTACGGGACGTCAGCATCACGGTGCCCGCCAACGAGGTCGTGGCCATCGTCGGACGCACGGGCTCGGGCAAGACCACCCTGATGGATCTCCTGCTGCGATTCGACGACGTCGACGAGGGCAGCATCGAGATCGACGGCATCGACCTGCGCAAGATCGCGCGTGACTCCTTCATCGACCAGATCGCCGTCGTCACCCAGGACCCCTTCCTGTTCGACACGTCGATCCGTGAGAACATCCGCTACGGGCGTCCGGAAGCGAGCGAAGAAGAGATGCGCGCGGCGGCGGCAGACGCGCACATCGACGAGTTCGTCGACCAGCTGCCGCTGGGCTACGACACGCCCGTCGGCGAGTTCGGAACCCTGCTCTCCGGGGGCCAGCGACAGCGCATCACCATCGCGCGCGCGATCCTCAAGAATCCGGCCATCCTCGTCTTCGACGAGGCGACGAGCTCCCTCGACGCGAAGACCGAGCGCACGGTGCAGGACGCGATCGACACCTTGCGCGGCAAGCGCACGGTCTTCGTCATCGCCCACCGGCTGTCGACCATCCGGAATGCCGACCACATCATCGTCCTCGAGCAGGGACGGGTTTCCCAGGAAGGCAGCCACGAGCAGCTGATGGCGGAGAGCGGGCTCTACCAGGAGTTCGTTTCGCTGCAGTCGGAAAGTCCGGACGCGCTAGCCAGCGGACCAGCCGACCTCGTCTAGCCGCGGGAACCGCAGGATCCGCCTTGCTGCCGCGCACGCTCCAAGGAGCCAAGCGACGCAGCAAAGGTCGTCAGACCGCAGCTCAGTCCGCGGATTCTCCCAGGGAACGCACCCACTGGATCAGGCCCGACTGCCCCTGGACGCCGGCCTTGCGGTAGATCGCCTTCAGGTGGTTGCGCACGGTGTGCTGACTGATGTGTAGCCGCTCGGCGATGCCAGGCACCCGGTAGCCGTTCGTGAGCTCGCCCAGGACCTCCTTCTCGCGGGGTGTGAGGTCCGCGAGACTGGGATGATGCAGGGGAAGCTGCGCCGATCCCGGTAGGTCGGCCGCCAGGGTCAGGGACTGCAGTTCGAGGGCGATGCGGCTCAGGGTCGAACGCACATCCCCGGGACCCGTCATTCCCATGGGCTTCGCGGTCTGTACCGTTCCGAGATCCACGAAGAGGGTGATGCTTCCCACGTAGGTGCCGTCCTCGTCGAACTCCGGGTGCGGCAACACGATCACGGGAAAGGTCGTTCCGTCGCGACGCCGCAGCACGTTGAGTCGCGCTCGCTCGTCGCCCCGCTCGATGGACTCGAGCTCCTGGGTGAGTAGCTCGCGGAGCTCTTCCGGAACCAGGTCCCAGAGCTTGCGGCCCAGGAGCGCCTCGCGGTCGTAGCCCAGCCACTGGTGCAGGCGGTCGTTCGCGTAGATGATGGTGGCGTCCGGAGCCCGAGCCAGCACGCCGCAATTGATGCGGTCGACGGCCCTTGCGAGCTCGTACGTGGTCAGATGCAGCGGGGTCGGTGCGTCCGGCAGGGACACCTGAACATCTCCCGTGGAAGTCGCGAACATCTTACCCGGAAGTTCGGTCGTCGGGGGTCCCGGTTCTCGTCAGCTCGCGGAGCTTCGCGTACTTGAGGAAGACGGACCACGCGATCGTCGCCGCGACCACGAAGCCCACGCTGCCATCCAGGAAGCCGCGCTTGAGCAGGTAGCTGCGCAGAAAGCGCGCGGGAGGACGCAGGACCAGATCCGACAGGCGGGGACGCCGCCCGCTGGCGAGCAGCGCCTCGGCGGCCTGGCTCGTGTGGACATCGATACGCGCGAGCTGGTCGGCGAAGTCACGAAAGCTGTAGTGCAGCAGATCGCCGGCGAGCCGCCGGACCTCGCCGTCGACCTCCGCGCGACCATGGGGATTGTGACCGACCCAGCGGTAGGCGCCGCGACGGAAGAGACGCAGCTTCCAGTCGGGATGCCAGTCGCCGTGGCGCACCCAGCGGCCCAGGTGGTAGGCGACGCGGTTCATCTCGAAGCCCGCGATCTCATCGGCCCGGCCGGGCGCGGTCACCGCGTCGCGAATCGCGCCGGCGAGCTGCGGACTGACGACCTCGTCGGCGTCGACGCTGAGCACCCAGTCCTCGGCGGCCAGCTCCGTGGTGAAGCGCTTCTGCTCGACGTCGCCCGCGTACGCGTGAACGACCACCCGTGACGCGCACGTTTCGGCGATCTTCTCACTTCGGTCCCGGCTCTTCGAGTCGACCACGACGATGATCTCGCGACAGAAGCCGAGAGAGGCGAGGCAGCTCTCGAGGGTGGCGTCGTCGTCACAGGTCATCACGCAGGCGCTGATGGGAAGCGCGGCGGCGTTCACGCGCGTACCCGCTCGACGTTCACCGGCGAACCCGCTCGACTCTTCACCCGCGAACCCGCTCGACCTGGCGCACGCCCTTGACGCGTTGGATCTCCTTCATGACCTGGTTCAGGGCGTCGACGTCGGGAACCCAGAGTTCGAAGCTCTGGATCGCGAGCGCTCCTTCTCCGGTGGTGATCGTGGCGGCGCCGATGTTGATGCCGGCCGCGGAGATGGACTTGGTGACCTTCGCCAGGATGCCGGGCTGATCGACGGAGGTGACGCGCACCTTGATCCGGCGCGCTTCCCGCGGCTCGTCGGGCGCCCAGTCCACGTCGATGCGCCGATCCGGCTCGAGTTCGAAGACGCGCGCGCAGTCGCGCGCGTGCACGGTCACACCGCGTCCCCGGGTCACGAAACCGATGACATCGTCACCGGGCAGCGGGTCGCAGCAGCCCCCGAAGCGCACGAGCACGTCGGGCAACCCGGAAACCCGGATCCCCGGCCCCGCGTCGGGCGTCTTGTCCCGGCGAAACAGGCTGCGCAGGCGGCTCGGCTGGGGTTGCGGCGAGGACTCGGCTTCCGCGGCGTCCTCGCCACGCAGCTTCGCCACCAGCCGCGCCGCGGCGAGCTTGCCGTAGCCCACCGCCGAGAAGAGCTCGTCGACGCTCCCGCTCTGGCCCTCGCTGCGCGCCGCCTGCTCGAGTTCGCCGCTCTTCTGTAGATCCGACAACGACACCTTCTGCTTGCGGCACTCGCGCTCCAGGATGTCCCGGCCCAGCTGGATCGACCGTTCCAGCCCCTGCACGCGCAGGGCGTGGCGGATCCGCGTCCGCGCCTTGCCGGAGACCACGAACTCCAGCCAGTCCTTCCGGGGGAACTGCCGCGGACTCGTCTGGATCTCCACGGTATCGCCGTTGTGGAGCACGTGGCGCAGGGGAACCTGCTTGCCGTTCAACTTGGCACCGGCGCACTGATCCCCCACCTCGCTGTGGATCGCGTACGCAAAGTCGAGCGCGGTCGAACGCTGGGGAAGCGTGATCACCTCGCCCGTCGGCGTGAAGACGAATACTTCCTCGGGGAACAGGTCGACCTTGACGGTGTCCAGGAACTCGTGGGGATCGGCGAGATCGCGCTGCGACTCGAGCAGCTGCCGCAGCCAGGCGAACTTCTCGGCGTCCTGCCCATCGGTATCGAAGCGCCCTTCCTTGTACTGCCAGTGCGCGGCGATCCCGAGCTCGGCGTTGCGATGCATCTCCGCCGTGCGGATCTGGACCTCCATGCGTTCCCCATAGGCGCCGATCACGGTGGTGTGCAGCGACTGGTAGCCGTTGGGCTTCGGCAGCGCGACGTAGTCCTTGAAGCGCGCGGGCACGGGGCGCCAGATGTTGTGGATGATCCCGAGCACCGCGTAGCAGTCGGCGGAGGTCCCGCCGTGGATCACGATCCGGAACGCGATCATGTCGTAGATCTCGTCGAGACTGACCCCCTGGCTCTCCATCTTCGCGTGGATCGATGAAAAGTCCTTGAGGCGGCCCGTCACATCCACCGACAACCCGCTGCTGGCAAGCTTCGACGAGATCTCTGCGATCACCTCCTCGATGTACTTCTCGCGCTCGTCCCGGTTGCCCGCGACCTGCTCTTCTAGCTCGGAGACGATCTCCGGGTGCAGGGTCCGGAAGGCGAGGCTCTCGAGCTCCTGCTTCATCCAGTGGATGCCCAGCCGATGCGCGAGCGGCGCGTAGATGTCGAGGGTTTCCTGGGCGACGCGCCGCGCGGAATCCTCCTTCATGTACTTGAGGGTCCGCATGTTGTGCAGGCGGTCGGCGAGCTTGATGAGCAGGATCCGGATGTCCTCGGACATGGCGACGAGCATCTTCCGGAAGTTCTCGGCCTGACGAGCGCGCACGGAGGTGAACTCGATGCGCGCGATCTTCGTCAGCCCCTCCACCAGGAAGGCGACCTGCTCGCCGAAGAGCCGGACCAGCTCCTCACCCGTCGTGAGGGTGTCCTCGAGGGTGTCGTGCAGCAGCCCCGCAGCGACGGTGACGTCGTCCACCCGCATCTGAACGAGCAGTCCCGCAACCTCGAGCGGATGGATCAGATAGGGCTCGCCCGAGAGCCGCTCCTGGCCCTCGTGCACCTTCGCCGAGAACACGTAGGCGCGCTGGAGCAGCTCCAGGTCCGTGCCCGGGTTGTACTCCAACATCTGGTCTGCGATGTCGTTGAAGCGCAGCATCGCGAGAAAGCCCCTGCGTTTCTCTTGCTAGACCGGCAACTTATCAGTCATCGGCCGAGCCGCGCCAGTTCTTGAAGACGTGCGCGCGCCCGTGCCGTTCCCGCACGCTGGAGGTCCGCCCGCGGCGCTCGGCATCGACGATCTCGAGCACCTCGTCGACGGCCCGGTCGACCTCGACATTGACCACCGCGTAGTCGAAGAACTCGATCGCCTCCAGCTCCTGCTGGGCGATGGCGAGGCGCTTGGCGATGGTCTCCTCGCCGTCGGTGCCGCGGGACCGCAGCCGCTCGACCAGGGTGTCCATGCTCGGCGGCAGCAGAAAGATGAAGCAGGCGTCCCGCCGGCGGTCGCGAAACTGGCGCGCACCCTTCACCTCGATCTCGACGAGCAGGTCCCAACCCGCTGCCAGCGGACCTTCGATGGCCTCCCAGCTCGTGCCGTAGAGGTTGCCGGTGTACTCGGCGTACTCGAGGAAGGCATCCGCCTGGACCAGCTCCCGAAAGCGATCGGGCCGCACGAAGTGATAGTCGACGCCGTCGCGCTCGCCCTCGCGCGGCGCTCGGGTGGTGTGGGAAATCGAGAAGCGCAGCTGCGGATCCCGTTCGAGCGCAGCGCGACAGACCGTGGTCTTGCCGGTCCCCGAAGGCGCGGCCACCACGAAGGGACGCCCCCGCCGGTC
Organism: Deltaproteobacteria bacterium; assembly: GCA_029261855.1. GTDB lineage: Bacteria > Myxococcota_A > UBA9160 > UBA9160 > UBA4427 > JAJDAN01. The sequence goes on along the minus strand of JAJDAN010000017.1, from coordinate 90,709 downwards.
GGCACCCGGGTCGTTCACGATTCCGTGGGCGGGTCGCCCGGTGCGAGCCTCGCAGCGATCGTCTCCGGATTGATGGCCGAGAGGATCACGTGGTCGCTGTCCGTCACCAGGATCGAGCGCGTGCGTCGCCCCTGGGTGGCGTCGACGAGCTTGCCGCGTTCTCCCGCCTCCTCGCGGAGCCGGCGCATGGGCGACGACTGGGGGGTCACGACCGCGATGATGCGGGACGCGAGCACCAGGTTCCCGTAGCCGATGTTCAGCATCTGGGGCGGCATCGCCGTTCCGGCGCCGGGCGCCGGACGGCGGGGCTCGACCTTCCGGGCCTTTCTTTCCGGCTTGCGATCCACGCCCCGCACACCCGCTCGGCTCTTCGACGCGCTACTCAACGTTCTGCACCTGCTCGCGAATCCTTTCGAGTTCCGTCTTGAGGTCGACCACCAGGTGAGCGATGTCCGCATCGTTGCCCTTGGAGCCGATCGTGTTCGTCTCGCGTCCCATCTCCTGGATCAGGAAGTCGAGGCGACGTCCCACCGCGCCCTCCTCCCGCTTGCCCGAGAGGGTCTCCTCGAACTGCTCGATGTGGCTGCCCAGCCGGACCACTTCCTCGGTGATGTCGAGGCGGTCGGCCGCGATGACGATCTCCTGGTGGAGTCTCGCCTCGTCGAGCAGCCCGGTCTCGACCTCGAGCTTCTCGGTGCGCCGCCGCAACTTCTCCCGGACCGCCTCCACCACCGAACCGGCGCGAAGCTCCACTTCCCCGAGCAGGCGCGCGACGGTGTCGAGTCGCGTGCGCACCTCGCGTTCCAGGCTCTCGCCTTCGCGGACCCGCATGGCCTCGACGGCGTCGAGGGCCTCGTCCCAGGCCGTCGACAGGGACGCGGCGGCGTGCTCGAAGTCGATGTCGCGTTCGATCAAGCGCGTCACGCCGGGAACCGTCAGCAGGTCCGCGACCCGCACCTCGCCTGGGAGCCCGTGTTCCGCGGCAAGCTCGCGAGCGACGGCCACCAGCCGCGCGACGGCGTCGCGATCGACCTCGAGGGACGGTGGCACGGAAGCGCCGCCCTGCACGGAGACGGTCGCATCGACCTTGCCGCGTTGGAGCCGCGCCTGGACGCGAGACTTCAGCTCGGTCTCGCTGGCGGCCAAGGATCGCGGCAGGCGCGCCCGCACGTCGAGGTGGCGGTGGTTGACGGTGCGGATCTCGACCTCGAAGGGAACTCCGTCGATCTCGAAGGCCGCGCTGCCAAAGCCGGTCATGCTGCGGATCACGAAGCCTTCCCTCCCCGGTTGCTCGTTTCCGCCGTGCCCGCGCTGGCGCGAGCCGCATCGCGGACCGCGGGCAGGGCCGCGCGCAGTTCGCTGCGATTCGCCGTGGCAGTACCGGCCTTGCGGACCACCACCGAAGCGGCGGCGTTCGCCAGCACCGTGGCCTCCCACAAGCTGGCGCCGGCCTGCAGCGCCAGGGTCAGGGTCGCGATGATGGTGTCGCCCGCCCCCTGCACGTCGAAGACTTCCTGGCGCAGGGTCGGGACGTAGACGCCCGGCGCGCTGCCCTCGAACAAGGTGATGCCTCGCCCGCCCTGCGTGATGGCGATGTCTGCGCCGCCGGCGAGCTTCTGCAGCTCGCGGCCGACGGCCTCGATGCCACCGGGTCCCGAGGCGCGGAGCCCACTGATGGCCTCCGCCTCGGCGAGATTCGGCTTCACCAGGGCGGCACCGGGAAACGGCTCGAGGGTTCGCTTCGGGTCGACGAAGACGGGTACTCCCGCATCCGCGGCACCTCGCATCAGCGCGCGGCCGAGTTCCCGGGACAGCAATCCCTTTGCGTAGTCCTCGACGATCACGGCGTCCGAAGCGGGGAGGAGAGTGCCGATGCGCGCGAGCACGGCAGCTGTGGCGTCCGCGGACAGCTCGTCGTCGGTCTCCCGGTCGACCCGCACGATCTGCTGGCGCCGCGCCACGACGCGGGTCTTGTGGGTCGTGGGACGCCCCTCGATCGCGACGACCCCGCCCGGATCCACACCGAGGTCCGCCAGCAGGGCGAGCACCCGGTCACCCGAGGCGTCGCGACCGACGGTCCCGCAGAAGTGGCAGCCCGCGCCGAGGGCGACGAGGTTGCGGGCCACGTTGCCGGCTCCTCCCAGGACCGTGGTCTCGGATTCCACGTGCACGACAGGGACCGGCGCCTCGGGGCTCACCCGCAGCGCGTCTCCGTACAGGTACTCGTCGAGGAAGGCGTCGCCGACGACGAGCACCCGGAGCTTGTCGAACCCGGAGATCAGCTCCTCCGCGCGCGCGTCGTCCAGGCTTTCGGCTCGGGTGGTGGTCAAGCGATCCTCTTCGGGTGCTCTTCGGGTGCTCTTCGGGAGCCTGGCTGTGGCGGTCGGGGCCCCTCAGGTTCCCGCGTCTTCGGCCCCGCGTCGACCCTCTTCCGCTCGGGTTTGTTGCACATCGAAGACGGCCGCCAGAACGCGCGACGGCTCGAGACGGGTCATGCAGCGGTGATCGATGGGGCAGTCGCGTTCGTAGCACGGCCGGCAGTCCACCTCGGTCTCGATCACGGTCACCCGATCGAGGTTGCAATCGGTCTTTTCGAGGCTGGTGGGTCCCATCAGCACGACGCACGGCACGCCGAACGCGACGGCCACATGGCGCGCACCGGCGTCGTTGCACACCAGGGCCCGAGCGCGCCGCAGCACCGCTTTGAGCGCCCCGGCATCGAGTCGACCGGTGAGGTCCGGGGGCGGGGCGCGCATGCAGGAGGCGACCTCGGCGGACACCCCTTCCTCGCCCGGGGCACCGATGAGGCAGACCGCGAGGCCGCGACTCAGCGCGCCATCCGCCACCTGGGCGAACGAACTGGCCGCCCAGCGCTTGGCGCTGCCGTAGGAAGCGCCCGGCGCCAGCGCCAGGAAAGCTCCGGGCGTCAGCCCATGGGCCTTCAGCAACGCGTCCGCCCGATCTTCGTCGACGGATGTCGTGAACAGCTCGAGCTGCGTCCCGAGCGGTCGCGCACCCACCGCCGCGACCAGGTTCAAGGCGTGCCGCTCCCGGGCCACCAGCCCGCGCGACCCCACACCCGGCAGCGGCGAAACGGTTTCGTGCAGGATCAGGCCACGACCGGCCCGACCGGTGCCCACGACCCGACGCACGCCGGCGGCGCGCATCAGCAGGGCCGACGACCAGGAGTCCGGCAGGCAGATCCCGAGGTCGAAGCGCCGCTCGGCTCGCAAGCTCCGCGCCTCGGCGAGCAGCGCTGCAGCGCCTCGGTGATACGAACGAACGGGCAGCAACGCGTCGAACCAGGGTGCACCGCCGAGCACGGGCAGTAACCCGTCGCGGCCGTGCAGCGTGATCCGCGCCTCGGGGAAGGCGGCGCGAAGGGCTCGGAACGCAGGGGTGCACATGACCACGTCGCCGAGCCAGTTCGGCGCGCGAACCAGGATCTCCTGGCTCACGCCGAAGCCTCGCCGGAGTCCTTCCCGAGCAGGCTTCGCGCGGCGTCTACGACCGCCGACGGCAGCATCGCGGACATGCACGGTGCCGCCGCGCAACCGCGACGACACGGGCTGCACCCCACCGGCACCCGCAAGCTGCGAGAGGGTGTGCCCGGCCAGGGCCGGTTCTCGACCGGGTCCGTCGGCCCGAGCAGCTGGACCACGGGCGTGCCCACGAGCGCTGCCAGGTGAAGCGGACCGGAGTCGCTTCCCAGGAACAGATCCGCCGACTCGACCAGCGCGGCCAGGCTACCCAGGGTTGCCGTCGGCGGCGCACGCCGCGCATGCCCCCGGCTGGCCGCGACCACGGCGTCGGCAAGTTCGGCCTCGGCGGGTCCACCCCATGCGATCAGGCACTCGACTCCGCTCGCGGCGAGACCCTGTGCGACCTGCCCCCAGGCCGCGGGCGCGTACCGCTTGTAAGGCGTGCTGGCGCTGGTTCCGGGATGGAGCACGGCGAACGGACCCGACCGATCGCCCAGTCGTGCGCGCAACCGCGACCGCTCGGCCGGGTCGACCTCGAAGCCGCGGCCGACACCTGCCTCGGCGTCGGGAAGGCTGGGCTCACCGATCCCGAGGAAGTCGACGAGTGCGGCGTTGCGGGCAAAGCGCGAGATCCGGCCCGGCTGCACCTGCGCCCTGCGATTTGCGAACAAGCCGGCCCCCTCCCGCGCGAAGGGACGCGCGTAGCTCACGCGGGTACGAGCCCCCGTCGCGCGGGCCAGCAGTCCGGACTTGAGAATCGCGTGGAAGTCCACGACCAGGTCGAAGCGGTGACGACGCAGGCCGGCGGCGAAGCCGAACACGTCGCGCGCGAAGGCGAGATAGCGATGCGCGGCGAGCATCTCTTCCAGCGCAGCGCGCGGGAACACGATCCGCTCGTCGATCCCGGGCTGGCCAGCCAACACACCTTCGGCACCGGGCTCGACCAGCCAGGCAATATGGGCGCCCGGGAGCCGACGGCGCAGCTCGGCGAAGGCCGGCAGGGTGCGAACCACGTCCCCGACCGCGCCGAGCCGAATCACCAGCACGCGACTGGCGTCGGGCGGCTCGCGCAGGGGATTGATGCAGGCGGCAGTCAGTGGAGCACCTCGCCTCGCCCAGGCGGCAGGGGGCCGATACGATAGTCCGGCATGCGTGGATCGCGCACCCTCGCTTGGTCCCTGGCGCGAGAGATCGTCCAGTACACGCTGGTCGGCTTCGCTGCGGCCAGCGTCGTCCTGTTGAGTCAGAACCTCCTGCGACGGATGGACGAGCTGACGGCGGTCGGCTTCGGCTGGGCCGATCTGCTCGTGGTCCTGCGTTGCCTCGTCCCGATGCTGGCCGCCTATACGATTCCCGTCGCGTTGCTGTTCGGCGCTGCGCTGGCCATTCGACGCCGAGTGTCCGATTCCGAGATCCTCGCCATGCGCGCTTGCGGACTGGGCCTCCGTTCGCTCGTGATGCCGACCCTCGTGATCGGCGCGGGGGTCACGGCGGCATCTGCCTGGCTGCTGATCGGCGTCGAGCACGAGGCCCGTCGCGATCTGATCCGGCTGTTCAACGCGGTCGCCGCGCGGGGCTCCATCCTGCAGGCGGGCGACTTCCGCGGCATCGGCAATCGGGTCATCTATGTCGCCGAGCGGGATCGGGACAATCGCCTCGAGGGGGTGATGATCTCGGACCGGAGCCAGGACCCGCCCTTCCTGATCTTCGCCGAGGCCGGGCGCCTGTCCCTCGACGAGGAATCCGCGCTACTTCATCTCGAGCTCGGAGAGGGCGAGATGCACATCGCGGCAGACGAGCTCGACACACAGCGCTATCGCCGTGTGCTCTTCCGCAGCTTCGACTACTCGCTGGATGTGACGTCGCTGCTGGCCGGGGACGCGCGCCCGGTGCGACCCAAGCAGATGACCCTGGCCGAGCTTCGACAGGTCGTGGCACGGGCTCGATCCGGCGATCCGCTGCACGACCTCAAGAAGAAGGAACCCGTGCTCTACGAGCTCGAGATACATCGACGCTTCGCCCTGCCCTGGGTGCCGCTGCTCTTCGCCATTGCCGCCGTGCCGCTCGCCCTGCTTGGCGGACGCGGCTCGCGGGCCTGGGGACCGGCGGTGTGCGTGGGTCTCGCCTTCGGTTTCTACGCCGTGCTCGGCCTGGCCCAGTACTTCGCCCGGGAGGGATGGCTCGCGCCCGCCCTGGCCTTCTGGCTTCCCAACGCGCTGCTGCTGGGAATCTCACTGTTCCTGCTGCGCCGGACCGGTCTCGGCGGGTCCACGTGAACGAGACGGGCTTCCGGCGCTACGCCCGGGCGGGGAACGTGCTCTGGCTGGCCGAGGCGTGGGTCGCCGAACTCGAGCCCCTCGACTTGATGGCTCCCGGTCGCCTCGAACGCTGGCGCGACGGGGCACCGGCAGTCCCCGGCGGACGCGCTCGCGGCTGGCGCATCTCCCTGGGGTCCGGGCGCAGCGTGCACCTGCGTGAGATGGCACATGGCGGTTGGCTGCGGGGACTGACCGGCCGCCGCTTCCTCACGGCCCGACGCGCCATCGCGAGTCTCGAGAGTGCGGCGGCCCTGATCGCCCGGGACGTGGCGGTCCCCGCCCCGGTGGCCATGCACGCCCGCCGCCGCGGAGCCTTCTGGCATCTCTGCGTGGCGAACGAGTTCATCGCCGACGTCCGCCCGGGCGGAAGCTTCCTGGAGCAGTCTCCGGATCTCTCGCAGGCCATGGCCGCCGCCGCGGGACGGGCGATCCGGGCGTTCCACGATGCGGGCGCCCGCCACCGGGACCTGCACGTCGACAACCTGCTCGTGCGGGACGCTGCCCGGGCCTGCGAGGTCGTGATCGTCGACCTCGACGGCGTCCGCATCGGCGCCCCTCCGTCCCCGTCCCGACGAAGACGCGAACTCGCACGGCTGCAGCGATCCCTGCGCAAGCGCCCCCTCGGTGCGACGCTGCAGGAGGACTGGGCGAGAGCCCTGCACGACGCCTACGCGGCGTGCGGAACGACTTCGAACTGAGTCGAACAGACACATTTCGAACCCTTCTGCCCCAGCTCTCTCGGAGAGAGCCGACTGAGGCTTCCGCACGAGGCACGGCGTTTGCTGTGTATCCTCGAAACAAGGGGGTGATCCATGCAATTCCGACGACGCCTCGTCGCCGCGGTCCCGCTCGCGGCTTGCATCGCGCTGCTGGTTGCGGCGGGAGCCGCTAGCGCGACCGAGAGCCGCCAGGATGCCGCGCCAAACGACGGAGAACCGCGCGAGACCATGCACCGGGTCTTCGAGGCGATCCGACTGCTCTTGCCGCTCAGCCTCGACGCGGAGCGCTTCCGCGCTCCCGACAACCAGCCCGAAATCGCGGCCCGCATCGAGGTCCTGGCCGGCGCCAGCGCCACCCTCGAGGCGCATGCCGGGAAACGGGACCGGACCTTTCGCTTCCTCAGCGAGTCCCTGGCAAATGACGTGGAAGAGATCCGCCAGCGCTATCGGTCCGGCAGACTCGAAGAGGCACGCTTCTACGTCCTGGAAGCCACCCGCAATTGCGTCGCGTGCCACTCGCGCCTCCCCTCCAACCAGGACTTCCCCCTCGCACCGCGGCTGCTCGGCCGCATCGATCTCGTCCCCCTGTCCCACCACGAGCGAAGCCAGCTCTACGTCGCCACGCGCCAGTTCGACAAGGCGCTCGACAGCTGGGAAGACCTCTTCGCGGGAGACGAGGTGTCCGCGGCACAGCTCGATGTCGGAGGCTATCTGACCGACTACCTCACCGTCGCGATCCGGGTGCAGCGCGACTACGGACGCGCACGCCAGGCCGTGGCGGTCGTCGCTGCCCGAGACGATGTCCCCGACTACCTCGGCCCCAAGCTCGACGTGTGGTCGGCGGACCTGGCGCACTTCGAGGGCGCCCCGCCCGACTGGCGCAACCTCGCATCAGCGCGCGCACTCGCATCGCGCAAGACTCCGGGCGAGGACGCGGAGGAAGATGCCCTGACGGCCACGATCACGGACCTCGTCGCAAGCGGCCTGCTGCTGCGTTTCATCGACGAGGCCCATGGCGCGCGCGATCGGACCGCCGAGCTGGCCGAAGCCTATTACTGGCTCGGCAAGGTCGAAGCACGCAGCGCCGACTCGTTCTGGGTCCCCCAGGCGCCCTTCCACCTGGAGCTGGCGATCCGCCTCGATCCCGGCGGCGCCCACGCGGAAGACGCGCTGGCCCTGTACGAAGAGCAGCTCGCCTTTGGCTACGGCGGCATCGAGTCGGAAGTCCTGCCCGTCGATCTGTGGTCGACCCTGTCGGAGCTGCGCACCCTGGTCGCGGAGACCGCGACGGCGCGAGGGCCTGCGCCCCCGGCGAGGGATGGGGTCGACGACTGACGAGCCGGTGCGTCGGCTACAGGAAGGATTCGAGCCAGTCGACGACCGACGTCTCGTCCTGCACGCGCAGCTCGATGCGAAGGACGCGCAGGTCGGCGCGGGTCCAGCCCGGCAGGATCTTCACCGCATCCTTCTCGGTCGTCACCCACACGTCGGCCTCCCGGTGCAGGTCCTTCAGATCCCGCGGTCGGTAGCGATGGTGGTCCGGGAAGGTCCGGTGCGCGATGAGGGTCGCGCCGAGAGAAGCGAGGGTGCGGGCGAACCCGGCGGGCTGGCCGATCCCCGCCAGCACGCCGACACGCATGCCCGCGAGCGCCGCCGGCGGCAACGACGCGCCGCCGCTCAGCGAGCGCAGGCTCTCTGCCTCCCGGCGCGCACGAATCCGGACGGGGTTCACCGCATGGCGGGAGACCGCTGCCTCGTGGGCGTCGTCCAGCGGACCGTCGATCACGGCGACGGCGTGGGCGTGCGCGAGGGCTTCGGGACGCTCGCGCAGGGGACCCCGGGGCAGCACCCGGCCGTTCCCGAAGCCGAAGCCTCCGTCGAGGGTCACCAGATCGACGTCCCGGAAGAGTCGGTGATGCTGGAAGCCGTCGTCGAGGACCAGCACTTCGGTACCGAAGGTCGCCACGGCGTGCAGGCCGACGAGCCCGCGGTCGCGCCCGACGAGCACGGGCACGCCGGGCGCATGGCTGGCCAGCACGAGCGGCTCGTCCCCGTTTCCGAGCACGTCGCCTCGCACCCGGCGGCCGTCCGTCAGAACGTGGACGGCATCGCGGCTCCGGCGCCCGTAGCCGCGTGTCGCCAGCGCCACCCGGTGGCCCCGTTGGCATAGACGTCCGGCCAACCAGGCGGCCAGGGGCGTCTTTCCCGACCCACCCAGCGTCAGGCTGCCAACGGATACGACCCGGCAGGGGAGCTGGCGCGCGCGCTGCCGACCCCAGCCTTCCGTGTAGGACGCGCGGTGCAGCCGCGCGCCGGCTCCATACGCCCAGGCCGCCAGGCCCAGGGGTGCGAGCAGGGCGCTTCCGAACCCCCCCATGCGCTCGCGCTCGTCGGAGGGGTCGCGTGCCTGGAGCCAGGGAAGTGCCACCCGTCAACCGCCCGCGAGAACCCGGTCGATCAGCGCGGTGGTGCGGGCCGCGGTGCCCCGATGCGCGGCGAGCGCCGCCTGCCCTGCCAGCACCCGAGCCCTCCGATCGTCCGGCGCGCGCAGTGCCGCGATCACCGCGGAGGCGAGCTCCTCCGTACCCTCGACCCTCGTCCCCGCGCCGCTTCCCAGTGCCAACTCGGCGTGCACTCGCACATTGTGGACGTGGGGACCGAAGACGACGGGGCAGCCCGCGAAGATCGGCTCGATGAGGTTGTGTCCTCCGACCGGCACCAGGGTCCCGCCCACGAACGCGACCGACGCCGCCGCATACACCGCGGAGAGCTCGCCCAGGGTGTCCAGCAGCAGCACGTCACCGCTCTCGAGAGGCACGCCGTCCAGGCGACTTCGGCGACGAACCCGGCGACCCTGGGTCGCCAGCTCGCGCTCGAGTTGGTCGGCGCGCTGCAGATGCCGCGGGGCGATCACGAGCGCCGCGCGCAGCCCTTCGCGTTCGCAGGCCACGAGCGCCTCGAGGGCGGGAGCCTCTTCGCCCGGGTGCGTACTGCCCGCGACGATGACCGGCACCTCGGAGAGCGCCCGAACCAGATCCGTCGCCAGAGTGGCGACGCCTTCGGGCGGCTCGAGCTTGAGATCTCCCGTCACCGCCACACGCGACTCCGGGATGCCGAGCTCCACGAAGCGCGAGGCATCGAGATCCGTGCGCGCACCGACGGCGTCGATGCGCCGCAGGGTCGGCTGCACCAGACGACGAAATCGCATGTAGCGGGGGAACGAACGATCGGACAGCCTCCCGGAAACGACGACCACCGGGGTCCCGCGCCGCTTGGCGGCGGCGATCCACGAGGGCCATAGCTCCGTCTCCACCAGCGCCAGCAACGTGGGCTCGACCCGGGACATCGCCGAGGCCACGCACCAGGGGTGGTCGAGAGGCGCCAGCGCAGACGGCAGCTCGGGCATCGCCGAGCGCAGCATCTGGCGACCGGTCGGCGTCGATGCCGACGCGAACACCGTACGACCGCTGGCGCGCAGGGAATCCACCAGGCGCAGTGCGGCCAGGGCCTCTCCGACGCTGGATCCGTGCACCCAGACCCGACCGGCGCCGGGTTCGCGCAACAGGCCCAGGCGCTGACGCAGGCCGACGCGCAGGTCTCGGCGCAGGGCCATCGCGCCGAGCAGCAGGGGCGCCGCGGTCACCGCCGACAAGGCGGCCAGACTATGCGCGAGCGGACGCAAGCATTTCCTCCGCGATCCCACAGGCCCGTTCGACCGCGCCCGGCGGACCGAGTGCCTGCCGCACCTTCGCGAGGCCGGCGAGCTGCCGGTCCCGCGCCGGCCCTGCGAGCAACCCGGCAAGCGCTTCCGCCAGGCGTTCCGGGACCGCTTCGTCCTGCAGAAATTCGGGCACGAGATCCTCGTCCGCAATCAGATTGGGCATCGTGAGCGACGGCACGCGAATCGCCCGCCGGACGATCCAGGCGGTCAGCGGGTTCGCACGCCCCATCACCACCAGTGGCCTTCCCAGCAAAGCACACTCCATGGTGACGGTTCCGGGCTTCGCGAGCACCACGTCCGCCGCAGAGATGGCGTCTCGCGCGCCCTCGGTCCACAAGCGCAGGTGCAGCCCGTCCCGGGCCCAGCGCTCGCACGTCTCGCGAAGCCCACGGCCGACGTCGTCCGTCAGGGACGGCGCCACGGCCAACAGGAACTGCACCTCGGGCACCCGAGCCTGGAGCGTGCGCGCCGTCTCGAGCTGGACCGTCAAATGCGCCGCGATCTCGTTGCGCCGACTGCCGGGCAGCAGGGTCACCACCGGCCCAGCCGCATCGGCGAGCCCGCAGCGGTCGCGCGCCCCAGCGCGCGCCGCGTCTCCTGCGACTGCGGGGATGGCATCGATCAGGGGATGTCCGACGAACTCGGCGGACAGTCCCGTTCCGGCGTAGACCGCGGGCTCGAACGGAAAGATCAACGCCGCCCGGTCGACGCGCGCCGCCAGCTTGCGGATGCGCCCGCTGCGCCAGGCCCAGACCTGGGGCGCCACGTAGTACAGGATGGGAACCGCCTGACGTCGCTTGATGCGGCGGGCCAGGGGCAGGTTGAAGCCCGACGAATCCACCAGCACGACCAGGTCAGGACGCTCGCGCTCGATCGCGGTGGTCACCGCAAACCAGCTGCGAACGACACCGCGCAAGCCGCCCGCCAGCTCCAGTAAGCCACCGACGGCCAGGTCCCGCTGATGGGCCACCAGCTCGACGCCGGCGGACCGCATGGCGTCACCTCCCAGGCCGACGAGCCGAGCACCCGGGTTCCGCCGCGCGAAGACGGCGGCGAAGTCTGCCGCGTGGAGGTCGCCCGAGGCGTCGCCTGCGGACAGAAACACCTTCTTCACGGCTCACGGCTCGAGCAGTGGCTGCATGGCATCGACGACGCGCACCGCTGTGCGCAGCGCGTCGAGTCCGCCGACCCCATCGACCTTCGGCCGCTCGCGGGTGCGGACCGCCCGGATGAAGGCTCGCAGCTGCGACAGCAGCGCGTCCGTGCGGTCGACCTCGATCTCCTCCATCAGGATCTGCGGCGGCTCGCCCGCGGCCTGATGGCGACGGAAGACGGTCGCCGACTGGGACAGGAAGTCGATGGCCACACAACCGTCGCGCTGGAAGAAGCGCAGCTTGCGCTGGGGCGTGTTGGACACGCGGCTGGCGGTGAGGTTCGCCACGCAGCCGCTGGGAAACACGATCCGCGCGTTGGCGATGTCGACGTTCTTCGTCAGCACCGGGATGCCGACGGCCTCGATGCGGTCCGGCTGCTCGCCGAGAATCTGCTGCAGGATGTCGAGATCGTGGATCATCAGGTCTCTCACGATGTCGATGTCGGTCGCCCGGTCCGAGAACGGTCCCATGCGGTGGGCTTCCACGAAGCGCGGCTCGCGGATCCGGTCGCGGATGCTCTCGAGCGCCGAGTTGAACCATTCGAGGTGGCCCACCTGAAGGATCCGGTCTCCTGCGTCCGCCAGGGCCAGCAGCCTCTCGGCCTCGCGCAGGGTCGCTGCAATGGGCTTCTCGACCAGTACGTCGAGCCCGGCCTGGAGGGCCTCGCTGACGACGGCGTAGTGGCTCTCGGTGGGGACCGCGACGATCACGGCGTCGACCGGAGGGGAACTCGCGGACGTGAAGGGGTCATCGCCGGCCCACAAGGCGCGCATGTCGGTGTGGGCGGTCGAGCCGACCTTCGAGGCGAGCTCCTCGGCGCGGGACGGGATGATGTCCACGATGCCGGCGACCTCGATTCCGGCCCCCTCGTCGCGCAGGGCGGCGACCTTCTCTGCATGCAACCGGCCCATGTGCCCGGCGCCGATGACTCCGATCTGGAGGGGATTCAATCTCGGACTCCGCCTTGCCTGCTTCCCGAATCGGCGCCCGGGCCTTCGGCGGGCACGCCCACGAGGGCGATTCCGGCTGAATCGGCGTACTCGACGACCTTCTGGCGTTCGAGCACGAGGCTGCTCCCGGCTTCGATGGCGATCACGGCGGCGCCCGCCTCCGCCGCTACCGCGACGGTCCGGACCCCGATGGCCGGAAGGTCGAAGCGGGGGTCCTGGTTGGGACGAGCCACCTTCACGATACAGAGCCCCTCTCTCGAATGCGCGCTCGAACCTGCGCCTACGAGCCGGCCAGCCCTCCGGATCGCCTCGTCGGTCCCCTCGATCGCTTCGACGGCCACGATGGCCCGCTCGTGTACCACGAGGGTCTGCCCGATGTCCAGACTCGCGACGGCCCGGGCGACTGGCCAGCCTAGACGGATCTGCTCCCATTGAGAGAGGGTGGGATTCACCTCGCCCAGTGGACCCACCGGAGCCACCCAATCCGGCACGAGTTCGGCCTGGGGCAGCAGTGCGATGCCCTCGGCCTCGATCTCGCCCGCCAGGGCGGTGAGCAGGGTGGCGTCGTTCCAGTCCGTGAGCCTGGACAGGATCCGGCGCGCACGGTCGTCGACTTCGAGCTGGCCCCCGACCAGGGCTTGCTTCGAGACCTTGCCCGCCATCACGGCCTCGCGCGCACCGCTTGCCGCCAGGAAGCGCAACGCGGCATCCACCGCCCCCGGCGACAGCCAGGCGATCTGGCTGGCCACGCCCTCGATCGCGGGCCGGGTGATGCCGGGGAAGGCCACGACCACGATCTCGCGGCCCGCCGCCGCCGCGGCGCGGGCGATGTCCACGGGCAGCTCGCCGTCGCCGGCGATCATGCCCAGCGGGCCGGAGCGGGCGAGATCGGTCAACGGTCCACTGCAGGCTAGCGGCAGAAGCCGCGCTCGGAGCTCTCGAGGAAGCACACCAGCCGCGTGACCTCGGGTGACTCGCCCAGCTCCTCGCGCACCCGGACGAGCGCCGCCTCGAGGCGCAGCTTCGAGTTGAAGACGATGTGGAAGGCGTGCTTCACCGAACGGGTCGCCTCGTGGGAGAAGTTTCGACGCTTCATGCCGACCCGGTTCACACCGACGAGACGCGCGCGATCGCCGGCGACCATCGAGAAGGGCGGTGCGTCCTGGGACAGCTTGGCGTTCGATGCGGACATCACGGACTCACCGACCCGGGCGTGCTGATGGACGCCCGTGTAGGCGCCGAGCACCGCGTGGTCCTCCACGAGGACGTGCCCCGCCAGACCACAGAACGACGCCACGATGCAGTGCGATCCGATCTGGCAGTCGTGGCCGATGTGGGCCGCGTTCATGATGAAGTTGTCGTCGCCGATGCGCGTGCAGCCGCCGCCTTCCAACGAGCCCACGTGGATGCTGGTGTGCTCGCGGATGACGTTGTTGCGACCGATCTCGAGGCGGGTCTCCGTCCCCAGGAAGCCCTTGATCTGCGGTTCCCCGCCCAGGCACGCGTACGGGAAGACGCGGGTACCGCTGCCGATCGTCGTGCGCCCGAGCACCGACGCATGCGCGCCGATGGAGACGCCCGAGCCGAGCTCCACCTGAGGGCCGACGAAGGCCAACGGACCGACCTCGACGTCCTCGGCGAGGACGGCGCCCGGCTCCACGACCGCCGTGGGATGGATGCGCGCCACGCAGATCAACCCTGCTTGTTGAACTTCTCGATGATCAGATCGGTGACGTCGAGGGATTCCCGGGTGTACATGACACCGGGCGCGCCGCGGTGGAGGATGAGCGAGAAGCCCTCCTCCCGGCCGACCTCTTCGACGATCTTCACGAGCTTGTTGCGGAGCGGCGCGATCAGGCGCTCGCGGTCGACCTGCAGCTGGCCGGTGATCTCCTTGCGGGTGTTCTCGATCTGATTCTGTAGCTCTGCCATGTCGAGCTGCTTCTGGAAGCGGGCGTCGTCCGACAGCACGAACTTCTTGGCCTCGAATGCCTCGAGCTGTTCCTTGTACTGGTCCATCAGCGGGATCAAGGTCGACTCGGCCTGGCGCTTCTTGCGGTCGAACTCCTCGCGCGCCTTCCGGCCCTCGTTGGTGGACGTGACGGCCTGATCGAGATCGACGACGCCGATGGTGATCGTGTCCTTCTTGGCCCCGAGTCCCCAGCCGATCAGGGCGACGGCGGCCACGACGATGAGGATCCGGTTCGTGACCTTGTAGCGGGACGACGGATAGCGGGAACGGGACTGCATGGCATGGCTCCTGTGACGAGATGCGGGGCTTCTCGAGGAAGATGTGGGGCTTGGTGCTTGCGGACGGCGTTACTGGGCGAAGCCGCCGACGGAGAACTCGAACACGGGGCTCTTCTCGACTTCGAGGGGATCGACGGGGAAGCCCAGAACGACTTGAAGCGGTCCGAAGGGGGAAAACCACAACACACCGCCGCCGTAACCGTAGCGCCACTCCGTGACGTCGAACAGGTTCTGCCCTTCGTAGAAGGCGTTGCCCATGTCGAAGAACAGGATGCCCATCAGGCCGGCGTCCTGGGAGATGGGGAAACGGTACTCGACGCTGCTCGTGATGAAGCTGTTGCCGCCGATGACGTCGGTTTCCTTGAGGTCGTCGAAGTCGTCGATGTCCTGGTCGCCGAGACTGTTGCACTTGCCGTTCTGGTTGCCCTGGTTGGGGTTGAAGTTGGGCGTGTCCGGGTTCTGCACGTCGTTGCAGACGGCGACCAGGCGTCCCTGACCGTCGGTCTCGAGCTGGGTTCCCACGGGGAAGAAGAGCGGCCCGTCGCCTAGCAGCCGGTTGCGCCGCAGGATCGGTCGTCGCGGCCCCACCGATCGCGACTTGTAGCCGCGCAGCTGGAACGATCCGATCCCGCCGAGGAAATAACGATCGGAAAGCGGCAGCTTGATGTCGGTGTCGATGTCGTCGAGTTCCGCGACGTTGACGCAGCGGTCCTCGTTGTCGCAGGGCGAGACCCCTGGCAAGTCGAGCTTGTAGTCGTCGACCGTGTTGAACGGGACCGCATACCCGATCTTGTTCGCCCACACGAATGCCGAGCGATCGAACATCCAGTCCGGCGCCTTCAGGTAGTAGGAGAAGCGACCCTCGGCGCGCACGAAGTTCGCAAAGCCGCCGAGGCCCGCGTAGTCGAGGGTGGCGCCGTAGTTCGTGCCCGAGGTCGGCGCGAATCGATCGTCTCGCGTGTCGCTGCGGAACGACACACCCAGGGTGCTCGAGGTCTCGTTCTTCTGCAGGATCTCGCGGAACAGGGGGGCCGACGTATTGACGTTCGAGTTCTGTTTGATCCGCCGCTCGGCGTAGCTGTAGTGCAGGAAGCCGCGTGCGGTGTTGTCCTCGCGCAGGGAGTGCCCGAGGGTGAAGTCGACCCCGGTCTGGTCCTGCTCGAAGTCCTGGAAGCGAACGGTGGTGATGAAGCCAGTGACCCCCAATGAAAACTCGGTATCGAGCACGTACGGGTCGGTCACCGACAAGAAGAAGCGAGAGGTGCGTCCGCCGTACTCGCCCGTCAGGTTCACCCCGTAGCCGCGACCAAAGGCATTCGTGTTGTTCAGCGAGGCCGACAACACGAACTTGTCCTGGGAAGAGAAGCCGGCGCCGAAGCTGAACGCGCCCGTGGGTCGCTCGACCACCGAGACGTCCATGTCGAGCTGCGCCGGATCCTCGGTGGGCTTCGGCTCGAAGGCAACGTCCTCGAAGAACCCCAGGCGACGCACCCGGGTATTCGACAGCTGGATGGCCCGCGCCGAATACAGCTGGCCTTCGACCATCCGCATTTCGCGACGGATCACCGGGTCGACGGTCCGAGTGTTGCCCGCGATGTCGATGTGCCGGATGAAGTACAGCGGTCCCTTCTTGACCTGGAAGTCGACGTCGACGGTCAGGGACTCGACGTCCAGGTTGGTGGCCGGTGTGACCCGCGCGAAATAGAACCCTCGGTCGGTGTAGAAGCGCTCGAGGCCCTCGACGTCCACCGTCAGGTAGGACCGGTTGAACACATCGCCCTCTTCCAGGCGCAACTTCTTGCGCAGGGCCGGCAGGTCGATGGTGGCGTCGCCGGAAACCGCCAGCTGCCCGACCTTGAACTGCGGCCCTTCCTTGATCTCGACGCGGACGAAGAGCCCTTCTTCGCTGGGCTCGACCTGCGGCTCGCCGACCTCCACCTGCAGGTAGCCGTGGTCCGTGTAGATCTTCTCGATGCCCTGGAGGTCGCGAATGAAGATCGGCTCGGAATAGGTGCCGGCCTTGGTGAACCAGCTGGTGAGCGTCGACCACACGGGCACCCAGGTCGACGTCTCGAAGTGTTCACTGAGCTCGTCCGCGCTGAAGTGCTTGTTGCCCTCGAAGATGACCTCCTCGAGGTGAAGCTTCTCCTTTTCTTCCACCTCGAAGTTGATGGCGATGCTGCCCTCGCGCAGGGGCTCGATCTCGAAGCCGACGTTGGCGAGATAGAAGCCTTCGGCGCGGTAGAGCGCCTCGATGCGGGCGGTGTTCTCGTGCAGCAGCGGGTAGTCGAGGGTGGAACCCGTGGTCAGGGTGAGGGCATCGCGGATCTTGTCGCTCTCGATCTCGTCGTTGCCCGAAATCGAGATCTGGCGGATGACCGGGTTCTCCTCGACCTGGAAGACGAGGATGATGCCGTCCGGCGTGGAGTCGGTATAGACCTCGACGTTCGAGAAGAAGCCGAGGCCGAAGATCTCCTGGACGTCGGACGAGATCTGTCCCGGACGCACCGATTGACCGGTTCGCGTCGAGACGCGCGCCAGGATCGCGTCGGCCTCGATGCGGCGGTTGCCTCGCACGCGGATCTCGATGACCTGTTCACCTTCGTCCTGGGTGGCGACGTCGCCGAAGATCATCTCGGTGCGCACGACGTTGAAGCGCAACACGACACCTTCGGCGGTGAGCTCGGTATTCAGGCTGACCGAAGCGACGTCGGGATGGTCGAGCACGCGCACCCGGGCGCCCTGGGCCTGCTCGGGGTCGTAGAGGTCGCCGGGCAGGATGCCGACGCTCGCGGCGAGCTCGGACTCGAGGTCCCGGGCGCCTGCGATCTCGACGCGCAGCACCACGCTGGGAGCGACGCCCGCCAGGGTCGAGGTCACCCGACCGGCGAGCTCGTCGAGCCGGCCGATCAGCTCTTCCTCGCTGGCGCTCGTCATGACGATGGTCTGACTGCGGCTTCCGACCCGCGGCGTCACCCGGGCGTCGAGGCTGAAGCGACCGGCCAGCTCGGTGAGACTGCCGCTCACTACCGCGACGGCATCGAGACGCTCCGCGATGCCGCGAAGCTGCGCGTCGGAGAGGTCCGCGCTGGGATCGCCGACCAGCACGGCCTTTACCTCGTCGGCGGGCACGGCCACCAGGTCGTCCGTGGCGTCGAGACGTCCGGCGAGCAGGTCGGACAGGGACTCGGTCAGGTGGCCCAGCGGCCGCGCGCTGTGGATGCGGAAGGGGAGCACCACGATGCGGCCCGGCGCGATGCCACCCGACGGCGCTGTGATCTCTTCCGCAGCCGCTTCGGCCTCGACCGCTCGCTCCGCCGCTACGGGATCGTCTACCTCGGCGACCGCGGCCGTCGCGCACAGGACGAGGCCGAGCGCCGCAGTGATGGCGACGGAGAGGCCCCGTCCGGTCCGTCGCGAACGCGCAAGCCGACCCGACCCGGATGCTGCGAGAACAGTGCGCTTCACTTCACTCTGCCGCCCGGTCTCCGTCCAGCAGGCCCAGCGAGTCCTGCAGCGTCTCCGGCGCCCGCTCGTGCAGACGACCGTCTTCGAGGACCATTGTACGCCCCAGCTGCCCCGACATGCGCGCGCTATGCGTGACCACGACGAGTGTGGTGCCGTGGTTGCGGTTGACCTCGAGCAGCAGCTTGGCGATCTGGTCGCCGGTCGTGGGGTCGAGATTGCCCGTGGGCTCGTCTGCCAGCACCAGGGGCGGGTCCAGTACCAAGGCACGCGCGACGGCAACACGCTGTCGTTCGCCGCCCGACAGCTTGCCCACCTTGTGGGAGAGTCGGCGCTCGAGTCCAACCTCTCCCAGGATCGCCGCGGCGCGCTCGCGCATTTCGTCGAAGCTCCGCTTCTGCAGCAGCCCCGGCATCATGACGTTTTCCTGGGCGGTGAACTCGGGCAGCAGGTGGTGGAACTGGAAGACGAAGCCGACGAACTCGTTCCGCAGGCGCGCCAGCTCTTCCGGGCTCTTGCTGAAGACGTCCTCGCCCCGGAAGCGAAGTTGCCCCGCGCTGGGATGGTCGAGGGTGCCGAGGATGTGGAGGAAGGTCGACTTCCCCACGCCCGACTGTCCGACGATGGCGATCCGGTCCCCGGACCGCACCTGGAGATCGAGACCGCGCAGTACCTCGATGCGACCGTCGCCCGTCTCGAACGATTTCGACACACCCGCCATTTCGATCAGGGGCGCGGTCGTGTGGCTGGGCCCGGGCCCGCTACTCATATCGGAGCCCTTCGGCTGGATCCAGGCGCGCGCCCTGCTGGCTCGGCAACAGGGTCGCCCCCAGGCTCAGTACCATCGCGATGACCGCCACGCCCGCGACCTGGACGGGATCGACCTCCGACGGCAGGCTCGAGAACTGATAGATGCTCGCCGGCAAGGCGTCGATTCCCGTGACCATTTCGATGCGATCCTGGATCCAGTCGAGCTGATGGGTCACGGCGACGCCGGCGATCATTCCCACACAGGTGCCCGCGAGACCGATCAAGGTGCCCTCGATCGCGAAGATGCGCTCGATCGTGTGGTCCTCGGCGCCCATGGCCTTGAGGATCGCGATGTCGCTGGACTTCTCCATGATCATCATCACCAGGGTGGCGACGATGAGGAACGCGGCGACCACCATGATCATCGTCAAGAGGACGAACATCATCGCACGCTCGGTCTTCAGCGCCTGGAAGAAGGCCGGGAAGAACTCCTTCCAGTCCCGGGTGAAGAAGGCGCCTCCCAGACGGGCCGAGACGGATTCCCCAACCGTGGCGGAGCGATAGAAGTCGTTCGTTCGCGCCTCGATGCCGTCGACGACGTCGCCGGCGCGCCGGAATTCCTGGGCGGCGGGGATGCTCGTGTAGGCGTACGCCTCGTCGTACTGGAAGAAGCTGGTCTGGAAGATGCCGTCGACGCGGAAGCGCTCGAGACGTGGCGCCGGTCCGAGGGGCGTCTGCGCACCGCCGAAGGGCGAGATCAGGGTGATCTCGTCGCCAATGGTGGCGCCGATGCTGATGGCCATCCGGTTGCCGATCACGATTCCCGCTGGACCGCCCTCTGCGAGCGTCGCCAGCGACGCGAAGGAACCAAGGATGACATCGCTGGGCAGATCGGTCACGTCGCCGATGTGTTCGGGGTCGACGCCGCGCAGGCGCAGCCCAAAGATGTCGCCGTCGCGCCCGCGGATCATGCCTTCGGCATCGAGATAGGGGGAGGCACCGGACACGCCCGGTACCTGACGCACCTGGTCCACGACCCGGGACCAGTCCGGCATGTCCCCGTCCCGATGGTGGACCGTAAAGTGGGCCCGATTGCCGAGGATTTCCTCGCGCCAGGTTCGCTCGAAGCCGTTCATCACCGACAGCACGATGATGATCAGCCACACACCCGCCGCGATGCCCCCGATGCAGATGGCCGTAATGGCCGAAATGAACACCTGCCGGCGCTTGGCCACGAGGTAGCGGGTGGCGATGAACCATTCGGCGCTGCGTCTCGCCTCGACGAGGCCGGCGGCCGCCAGGGGCAGCAGACCCAGGCCGATGATCCCGGCCACGCCCGCGAACAGCAGCTCGGCGGCGTCCGCGAGCCCGCGCTCGGGTTCCGGCAGGGCAGCCGCGAGTCCCGCGCCGAAGATCAGGATCCCGGCGACCCACACCAGCTGGCGGGCAAGCGTCGCACCGGTCGCGCTCCCATTGCCGTCCGCATCGCGACTTCTCCCACGCAGAGCACGGAAGACGAGCGCGCCGAAGGCCAGGGCCGCAGCGGGTGCGGCCGCCAAACCGAACTGGGCGGTGGACCCGAGCCACAGACTGCCGGCAGCAGCGAGCGTCAGGAGCACAGCGGTCCCGCGCACGGCCGAAGTCGTGCGAGCCAGCGCGACGCGACAGATTCCGATTGCGGCCGCGGCAGACAGCGCGCCCAGACCGCCCGCCGCCCCCAGCAGTGCGCCACTCCCCTCGGCCAGCCAGCGCTCCAGCCAACGACCGTCCACCACGAAGCCCGCAGCCAACAGCGCCACGAGCGCACCGAAGACGAGGATGAGGATGCGGCTACGGGCCGTTCGCGCGAAGCGTTCGAGCACCATCACCGACGAGGCCACATAGAGGAGCGTCAGACCGAACACGGCGACGCCGATCCCCACGATCAGGGTGAGCGCCAGCCCTCCCCCGGCTGCGGACACGATCTGCCACACGGTGCTGGCTACGACCTCACGCGGACTCGGGCCGCATGTGCGGGAACAGGATCGCTTCGCGAATGTTCGCGACCCCGCCCAGGATCATGACTACACGGTCGACGCCGATCCCGAGGCCACCCGTCGGTGGCATGCCGTGTTCGAGCGCAGCGAGGAAGTCCTCGTCGAGGGGATGCGCCTCGTCGTCTCCGTCGGCCTGGGCCTTGACCTGTTCTTCGAAGCGCTCGCGCTGATCGATCGGATCGTTCAGCTCGCTGAACGCGTTCCCCAGCTCGATACCGATGGCGAAGACCTCGAAGCGTTCGACGAAGCGCGGATCCTCGACGGACTTCTTGGCCAGCGGCGACAGCGCCACCGGATGATTGGTGATGAAGGTCGGCTGACGCAGTTCGGGCTCGACGAATTCACTGAACAGATCGTCGACGAGCTGTGCCCAGGTCGGTGCATCGCTGGGCACGTGCCCTGCCGCCTGGATGGCGGCGCGCAGGGACGCCACATCGTCGGTCGCCGTGACGTCGACACCCGTGCGATCGAGGATCGCCTCGTGCATCGGAATGCGCGGCCAGTCGCCGCCGAAGTCGATGTCCTCCCCGAGATAGTCGACCTTCGTCCCGCCGCTCACTTCCTTCGCGATGGACTGCAGCATGTCCTGGGTCAGGTCCATCATGTCGTTGTAGTCCGCGAAGGCCTGGTAGCACTCCATCATCGTGAACTCTGGACTGTGCTTCTTCGAGACGCCTTCGTTCCGGAAGTTGTGGCCGATCTCGTAGACGCGGTCGAGCCCGCCCACCACCAGTCGCTTGAGGTAGAGCTCGTCCGAGATGCGCAGGTAGACGTTCTGGTCGTAGGCCTTGTACCGGGTCTCGAAGGGCCTCGCGTGGGCACCGCCGTAGAGCGGCTGCAGCACGGGTGTCTCCACTTCGAGGAAGCCGCGACCGTCCAGGAAGCGGCGCATCGCGCGCAGGGTCAGACTGCGCTTGACCGCCACCTTGCGGGAGTCCTCGTTCGCCAGGAGATCGAGGTAGCGCTGGCGGAAGCGCGCCTCCACGTCCGTGAGCCCATGGAACTTCTCGGGCAGCGGGCGCAGGCTCTTCGACAGCATCTCGATGACGCGCGCGTCCAGGGTGAGCTCGTCGGTCTTGGTGCGCCAGAGCACGCCTTCGACGCGCACGAAGTCGCCCACGTCCACGACCTTCGCGAACGCGAAGGCGTCGGGCTCCATTTCCTGCTTGCGGCAGCTGACCTGCAGGGTCTCGCCGTCCTCCAGGATGCGCAGGAACATCAGCTTCCCGAAGGACCGCTTGGCGACGATGCGACCGGCAAGCGCGCAAGCCGGCGCGTCGGCTTCGAGGGTCGGGCCGTCGACCTGCGCATAGCGCTCGCTGACTTCGTGGATGCGCTCCCGGGGGCCTACCCGTGCCGGGTAGGGATCGACTCCGGAAGCGCGCAGCTCGTCGAGGCGCTCACGCCTCGCTTCTCGTTCGTACTCGCTCATGTCAGGCGCGTGACTCCGTGGACTGCTGCAGCAACGCGGCGCGGATCAGGGCATCCAGATCGCCATCGAGGACGGCGTCCACGTTGCCGGTCTCGGAACCGGTGCGGTGGTCCTTGACTCGCTGCTGGGGATGGAGGGTATACGAACGGATCTGGCTGCCGAAGCCGATGTCGCGCTTCTCACCGGTGACCTCTGCGAGACGAACGGCCTGCTCCTGTCGCTCCCGCTCGTAGAGCTGCGCGCGCAGCACCTTCATGGCGGTGGCCTTGTTCTTGTGTTGGGAGCGTTCGTTCTGGCACTGCACGACGATGCCGGTCGGCAGGTGCGTGAGCCGCACCGCCGAATCGGTCTTGTTGACGTGCTGGCCGCCCGCACCGCTCGAGCGGTAGGTGTCGATCCGGAGATCCCCCTCGTCGATCTCCACTTCGATGGCGTCATCGATCTCGGGAACGGCCGTGACGCTCGCGAAGGCGGTGTGACGGCGCGCCTGGGAATCGAAGGGCGAGATCCGCACCAACCGGTGAACGCCCTGCTCGACGTTCAGGTAGCCGTACGCGTAGTCGCCCCGCACGGCGAGGGTCGCCCCCCGCAGACCCGCCTCCTCACCGGCCTGCAGGTCGATGATCTCGGCCTTGAAGCCGCGACGCTCGGCCCAGCGCAGGTACATGCGCAGCAACATCTCCGCCCAGTCGCAGGCGTCGGTGCCACCGGCACCACTGGTAATCGCGAGGATCGCGTCGGACGCGTCGTGCTCTCCGCCGAGCAGTTGGCGCAGCTCGGCGTCCTGCAGCTTGTCCTCGACCCGATCGAACTGCCCTGCCGCCTCGACGCGAGTGTCATCGTCGTCGGCCTCGTCCGCCAGTTCGAGCAGTGTGGCGGCATCATCGAGCGCGGACTCGAGCTCGTCGTAGAGGTTCAACTCCCGCTCGAGAGAGGTCTTCTCGCGCGAGACCTTCTCGGCCTGCTCGCGGTTGTCCCACAGGTCCGGGCGGGCGAGCTCGGTGTCCAGCTCTTCGAGGCGGCCGCGAAGTCCGGCGAGGTCAAAGCCGCCCCCGGAACTCACCGAAACGCGCGCGCAGTCGGCGCAGGCGTTCGGCCAGCTCGTGGGAATCGTGTCCAGTCTTGGCGGTCTCGCTCATCGCGTTTCTTCTCTCTCTTTCGGTTCGCCCGTTCGCCGCTTCCAGAGCCCGAAGGCGGCAGTCGCCAGCAGGCCGACCCAGCAGGCTGTCGCGAAGACATCCCCGTACCGGACGTAGAATGTGCCCCCCGAAGCCCCCGGCGGCCTGCGGATCGGAACGTCGGCAACACGGTAGGCCTCTTCGAAGATTGGCGTCGCCTGCCGGACCCACCCCCCCGAGTCGATCACCGCCGAGACCCCCGTGTTGGCCGCCCGCACGCCGAACACGCCGGTTTCCGCCGAGCGCATCGCCGTCATGGCCAGGAACTGATACGGAGCTCCCGTCCTCCCGTACCAGGCGTCGTTCGTGATGCCGAGCAGCACGCCGCCGCCGTCGCTCACGAAACGCCGCACCAGGTCCGGAAAGAGCAGTTCATAGCAGATCACCACGCCGACCCGGACGCGACGGCCCCCCGGTTCGAGGGTCAGATCGATGGCGCGTGGCCCGGCACCGGGCGTGACGTCGCCGGACGCGATGCCGCTCGCGACCGCTCCCAGAAAGCGACCGAGTAGACCTCGCAGGGGGACGTATTCCCCGAAGGGCACGAGATGGCTCTTGTCGTACCGGCCCGGCAGGAAGCCCTGTTCCGGGTCCACGATGAAGGCGCTGTCGAAGAAGCGCTCGACGTGGCCGTCGGCGGCGACGTCCACGCCGACGCCCCCCACGACCAGGACCGCTCCGGTCTCGCGTGCGAGGTCCTCGATGCGCCCGCGCATGCCGGCGTCGAGCTCGACCAGCGCCGGAACGGCCGTCTCGGGCCAGACGATGACCTGGGCGCCTTCGGCGCCCGCGCGCCGGGACAGCGTCTCGTAGATCTCGAGGGTTCGCCGGGTCCAGGTCGAGTTCCACTTCACACCCTGGTCGATGTTTCCCTGGATCGCGGCGATCCGGACCGTGTCGGGAAGCATGTCGTCGTCGATCCCGGGCGAGATCCGCGTCGCGAGCCCGAACACGTGCAACGCGACGAGAGTGGCGAGGGCCGCTGCCGTACCGACACCCGGCTTGCGGCCGGATCGCCAGGCGGACACCGCCTCGCCGAGAGCGACACCCCCGAGCACGACGGCGAACGACAGGCCGTACACCCCCGTCCACTGCGCCAAACCCATCAGGCCGGGATTCAGGTGCTGCGCGTAGCCCATGGTGGCCCACGGCCAGCCCGTGAGCAGGAAGCCGCGCAGGTGGTCGAGAGCAGTCCACAGCAGCGCCGCCGTCCAGGCGTTCGCGAGTCCCCGGCCTTGCAGCCATCCCCAACCCGCACCGAACAGCGCAGCGATGACGGCGGCATACAGGGCAAGCGCAAAGGGCGCGATGACGCCGACCCACGCGGGCGCGTGCCCGTATACCACGGTCACGACGTAGATGAAGTGCAGCACGCAGCCGTGGGCCAGCACAGTCCAGCCGAAGGCCCGCAGCGCTGCCGGACGCGCGCGCAGCCCCGCGAGACCGAGGACCAGACACAGCGGCGCGAAGAAGCTGACGAACGCACCCAGGTCGAGGACCGCGCCGCCCGCGAACGGCAAGGGATGCGGAAACGACAGGAAGGTGGCGACGACATAGCCGACCCCCCAAAGGAGGCACCTCGCGTTTCCGCTCATTTCCGTGCTGGCGGGGTCGCGGCCCGCAGGCTGCCCCACACCCGGCGCTCTTCGGCGCGCATCTGCCGGGCCTCCTCGTCCAGCTCGTGATCGTGTCCCAGCAGATGGAGCAGCCCGTGAACCAGAAGGCGTCCGACTTCCTCGTCGAGAGCGCGGTGACGATCGGCCGCTTGTCGCGCCGCGGTCTCGACCCCGATCACGACGTCCCCGAGCAGACTACCCCGATAGGCCGCGCCTTCGCCTTCGTAGAGGGAGAAGGACAGCACGTCCGTAGGGCGGTCGATGCCGCGATACTGCTGGTTGATGGCCCGCATCTCCTCGTCGTCCACGAGGGAGAGCGACAGCTCCGAGCGGCTCTGCCCCACCGCGCGCAGCGCGGCCCGGGCCCGCGCCAAGAGCAGCGAAGTGTCGACCGTGGACCCGCGCACCCCGACGGGCGGCCCGGTCAGGCGGACGCTCATTCGGGATCGTCGGCGCCGTCGGCTTCCGTCTTCTCACTGCCCGACTTTCGACCGCGCCGGGTCTTGGTTCGCGCCTTGCGTTGATCGTGCCGCTCGTAGGCCCGGATGATCGACTGGACCAGCGGATGCCGAACGACGTCGGCCTCCGTGAAGCGCTGGAAGCCGATCCCTTCCACGCCTTCGAGAACCCCGATCGCCTCGAGCAATCCGCTGCGCACGTCCGCCGCCAGGTCCGTCTGGGTGAGATCACCCGTGATCACGGCCTTCGAGTTGTAGCCGAGGCGGGTGAGGAACATCTTCATCTGCTCGGGCGTGGTGTTCTGTGCCTCGTCGAGGATGATGAACGAGTCGTTGAGGGTGCGGCCACGCATGAAGGCCAGCGGGGCCACCTCGATGACGTCGCGCTCCATCAGCCGGTTCGCGCGATCGAAGTCCATCATGTCGTGCAGGGCGTCGTACAGGGGACGCATGTACGGGTTGACCTTCTCGGCGAGGTCACCGGGCAGGAATCCGAGGCGCTCGCCCGCCTCGACGGCGGGACGCGTGAGGATCACGCGAGATACTTCGTGGCGGTTCAGGGTGGCGATCGCCATGGCCATCGCGAGATAGGTCTTTCCGGTACCGGCCGGACCGACGGACAGCACCACGTCGTGCTCGCGCATGAGGTCGACATAGTTCTTCTGCGCCAGGTTCTTCGCCCGGAGCTTCCGTCGCGACCCGACGGAGGCCAGCAGATCCTCGGTGACTTCCTGGATGTCGACATCGGGCACGGTGCTCACCATCCGAATGGCGGCGCGGACGTCCCGCGCCATGACCGTCTGGCCGCCTCGCAAACAGGCATAGAGCTGCTCGAGAACCTTGCGCGCGGTCGCGACGGGCTCGGCCTCGCCCACGAGCCGGACCTCGTTGCCGCGCGCATGGGCGTCGACGCCGAGCTCCTGTTCGAGGATGCGAAGATGGCGGTCACCCTCTCCGTACAGCTCAGCGGCAATGTGGTTGTCGTCGAAGACGAGGCTCTGTCGGGTGCTGGCGTCGCTCGGCTGGGCCAGGGGCGGCTCCGGGTGCTTCTCGGGAATACGCGTCCTGGGATCAGCGCTCGGGCGCGAGGAGCAGGACACCTTCCTCGCGCTGGGCGTAATAGTAGGGAGCGGCGCCTCGTGGCGTCAACGCATCGCCACCGAGAAGTCCGGTCGGGTCGTTGCCGGCGAGATCGCTGGGCCAATGGCCCGTGAGGAGATGCTGTGCCTCGAGGACGTGCTGCACCCGGCGCTTCTCGAAGACGCTGCGGGCGTCCTCGAGGGGGGCGCGCGTGATCGGGAACACCGTTCCCACCGACGAGGCGGGCCCTCGCCCCACGATCATGGACACCAGACCGGCGAGCAGGACCAACGGAAGCGCAGCCGCCACCCAGAAGCGCACCAGCTCGAGCGCACCCTGCATCGGACGATCGCTCGTCCGCCGCCGCGACCGCGCCTGCCGCTTGGAGAGCGGAACGATCACCTCGTGGTGATGCAGCTCGGCGAGCGCGCGGGTGGCATCGAAGAGCCCGAGACGTGACAGGTCGATGACACGCTGTGAGGTCATGCGGCCATCGACCAGGCCATGGATCCGCTCGACGGCGGGCAGACGGCTCTTGGCTTCGCCGGTGAGACCGCGCTTGTAGAGCGCAATGGGTGCGCTGCGCTCGAAGACGGTCTCGCTGTCCGGAACGAGGTCGGCGAAGGTCTGCCATTCGTCCACCATGCGCAGGCCGTCCATCAGGATCTGCTCCGCATGCAGCAGCTTGTCCGCCGGACGATCGTGACGAACCGGCTGCGCGGAGAAATCGAAGGACCCGTCCGACCAGCGGAGCACGACGAAGATGGTGTCGCTGGTGACGAGCTCCTCGATCTGGGCCGCGTCCTGGGCGCTCAGATCCCCGGCGTCGACTGCGAGCTGGGCAACGTGCCGCGCCGAGACACCGCTCTCGGCCTGCAGCTGTGCGAGACGTTCCTGGGTGATCAGGCCGCAGCGCACCAGTCGCTCGCCGATCACCGAGTCGTCCTTGGGCCCGACGGGTCTCCCCCAGACCACGCAACCCTCGTCGAAGGCGAGGCGTAGCGTCTGCTTCCCGCGCGTGACGTCGAGGGTTCCGGTCTTGCGTTGCTGACCGATGAGCTGGAACACCTCGGCGATCCCGAAGTCCTGCAGCTTGCCGTGCAGTGCGGCGGACATCAGAGGTTCCTCCGGATCATCAGGCCCAGGCCGACGATCAGCGCGTAGCCGAGAACGGCGGTCCCCGCGGCGGCGCCGAATAGCAAGGGGCCCGCGGCGCCGATCGCGAGCGGATCGACGACGACCCCGTCCCGCCACAGAACGAGAACCACGGCCCAGGCAAAGAAGACCAACCCGAGGAAGCTGAGGTCCGGCCGCTTCGCGACCAGACCGGCGACGCCCGGTACCAGCAGCGAGGCCGCCGTGACCAGTCGACCGACTCGGGTCTCCCGGGCTCGCAGCTCGCCGAGGCGGGCCATGCGCATGGCCGGGTCCGTCGTCTCGGGGCGGTGGAACAGATGATGGCAGCCGTCGCAGATCTGACTGTTCCAGACCGTCCCGTCACAGCGCCCGCAGATGCGACGTCCGCAGCGGCGGCAGTTGCTGGCGCGCTCCCAGCGTCCGCCGATCAACAGGCCCAGGACGGCCGCCGCCGCGAATACGGCCGCGGTGGTCTGCCAACGCTCGCCAATGCGACCGGGCATGATGGCGCGGGAGACGGGGTCGACGAAGCGCTCGCCGCCCGCCCGCTGGATCATGCGATCGCGGATCGAAGACGTCCGAAAGCCGAGATCCGCCACGAAGTCCGGGGCCTTCGTGCGCGAAAGGTCCGCCACGACGGAAGCGTTCACGAGCTGGGCCTGGGCCATGGCGCCTTCGAACTCGTCCATCCGAAACGACCGGGCATACACCTGGGACAGGTTGAACAGCAGGGTCGCCGAACGCGTCAGCGCGGCGGCACGTTCGCCGAGCTTGATCGCCTGCTCGTTGTTGCCCCGCTCGAAGTGCATGTTCGACAGGACGGCGAGCACCACCGGATCCGTGGGATTCTGGGCGAGCAGCCTCTCGTAGCGCGCCTTGGCGACATCGGAGTCTCCGGAACGACGCTCGTGCAAAGCAAGCGCGGCTTCGGCAAGGCCGTCGTCCTGGGCCGCCGATGCCAAGGTCGCCACGTCTCCGGGCGCCGTCATGCTGCGTACGACGGCGTCCGCGGCGGCGGCCACCGGGTCCGAATCGAGGGACGTCAGCGCGACGCCCGCGAGTCGTGTGACGGGATAGATGCCGAGCAGCATCAGCACGGCGGCCAGCGCCAGCGCACGCCGGTAGCCGGCCTCGCAATAGGAGAAGCCCAACAGGAAGAGCCCGAGGACGACGCCCATCAGGGCCTCCCCCAACACGACCGGCACCAGCATCACCGAGCCCAGCAGCGCGACGCGCGCGAACTCGGGCATCTGTCGCGACACGAGGTCACCGAAGTCATGGGCCGCGTGACGGAAGACGCTCACCCCCACCCACACGATGAAGGTCATCGAACCCAGGGTCAGGACGGCCGCGAACATGGCGAGCAGCGACGCGGCCAGCCACAACGTGGCCTCCAGGTTGCGGGGGATCGCCTCGACTCCCGCAATGGCTTCGCGCGCGGCCGTCAGGTATTGGCCTTCCTCGAGGTTTGCGGCCGCGAGTTCCATCCGGGCCATCGGCAGGTCGGGGGACAGTCGCACGGCCAACAAGGATCGCTCGAGACGCGTGCCGTCCGCCTTGGGCGCCAGCATGGCGCGCGCTGCCGCCTCGTAGTTGCCGGCGCCGAGCTGCAAAGCGCGGGTCCGGGCAGACAGTGCCCGGTTCGAGAGACTCCGACCGCCATTGAACCAGGCGCGCTCGACCTCGGACCGGTAGCCGTCCGCGCGAGCCTGCGGTCGCGGAATCGCGGAAGGATCCGTCGGCATCTCGACGGGGGTGATGGCGGCGTCGCTCCCGGGCCGACGTCGCGCCTGCTGCGCAGCCGATCCGCCCGGACCGTCGTCGGCGGCCGCCGCCTGCTGTAGGGGCTGTTGGGCGGGTGCGTGCGACTGGGTTCCAGCGGGCGGAGGCGGTCCTTCGCTGCCGGCAGCCTCCTGGCCCTGGCCCTTGCCCCGAACCATCGAGGCCGCCGATTGTGCCATCTGGCGAAGATCGGACTGGGCGTCCTGCATCGACCCGGGGCGCGTGGGCTGCCCGCTTCGCGGCGATTCTGTGCCCGGTCCGATCGGGATCCCGAGGTCCACGATGCCGGCCCACTGCAGGATCAAGGCAACGGCGGCGATACCCGCGAGGAACCCGAAGGGAATCCGGAAGCCCGAGTGACGGCGGCGAACCCCCCGGTATTCCCGCACCTCGGTCTTGTCGGGCCTGCGATGCGACTGGTTCTCTTCCAACTCGTGTCCCCTACCGGCCCCGTTTCCAGGGCCCACGTCCGGCGCGGGCGCGCGCTGCGCCTGGACCGCATATCGGCGATCCGCCCCGAACGCTGAATAACCCCGGGGGAAGCCAACTGCGGAATCTGCCCGACCTCCGGCGCGGCTGGAAGGCGCCAGAATGCGGGCTACAGTCCCGCCCCCTGCACCATCCCTGCCCCACCCTGGCCCCAGCGGGACGGCCCCACGGAGACGACCTTGGCGAACCACAAGTCGGCGGAGAAGCGCATCCGCCAGAACGAGAAGCGCCGGATCCACAACAAGACGATCCGGACGGACATGCGGACGACCGTGAAGAAGGGCCGCACCGCCCTCGAAGGCGACGACGTCGAAGCCGCACGCGCCCAGGTGCGAGCCGCCGAGAAGTCCCTCCGCACGGCCGCCAGCAAGGGGATCATCCCCAAGAAGCGAGCCGACC
Organism: Deltaproteobacteria bacterium; assembly: GCA_029261855.1. Lineage (GTDB taxonomy): Bacteria > Myxococcota_A > UBA9160 > UBA9160 > UBA4427 > JAJDAN01. The sequence continues at coordinate 60,293 of JAJDAN010000017.1, read as the reverse complement.
GGACCGTCAGTCGCATGAACAAGCGCCTGAACACCCTCGCCTCCTCCTAAATACCTCCGGCTCCAGACTCCGCCCCGCGATCCCGCGCCGGAGCGCAGTGGGCCCGGAGCTCCATGGCTCGCTGGCAGTTGCCGGAGCCGCTGACGCGTCGCGGCGGTGCGTGACTTCCGCGCCGCGCCCACCCCGCCCCGCCGCTCGACACCGTCACGGCAACAAGCGCCCGCCCCAACGTCCCTGCAACCCAGTCACGAGGGGTGGGGTGTGGGCAGGGGCATGCGACGACGTATGGCATGACGAAGACCCGGCAAAGGGAAAACAGCGCCGCCCAGGGAGGAGCAGGCCCTTCCCACAGCCCGCCCCCTGGCAATAAAACCCGTCCCACGATCCCGCGCCCCCACCATCCAGTCACGAGACCTGGCAAGAACCGCCTGGAGGCTCCTAGCTGGCGAGGCCGAGGACGAGCCGCTCCAGCGCCATCTCGGGTCGCATCGTCGAGCCGCCTTTGATCGCGGTATCCGCGTCGTGGATGGCCTGCATGCAGGTCATCAGGCGAGCGGGCGGGTAGCGGCGGGCCTGGCTCTCGAGCTTGCGGACTACGAAGGGCGGGCCGGGTACCCGGCCACCGGTGCCCAGGCGGAGCAGCTTCCGGAAGTGCGACGCCAGCGTGCCCAGCACGACGGGGACCGGTGCGCCTCCATCGAGCAGGCGCGACAACATGGCGATGGCGTCGGCGGTGCGGCCTTCGCCGATGGCGTCGGTGAGGTCCCAGATCGGCTGCTCGGCGACCTGGCCCGTGGAGGCTTCGGCGTGCGCCAGACTGACCTTCTGGCCCTCGCCCGCCAGCAGCGAGGCCTTCGCGATCTCCTGTCGCATCAACAACAGCTGCGGACCGACGCGTTCGGCCAGTAGCTCCGCGACGCCTCGCTCGAGACTGACGTCCTGGCGTTTGGCCTCCTCGCGGACGAACGCCGTGAGCGCCCGGCCCGCTTTCGGAGGCGCGCAATCGACGAGCACGGCCGGCTCGCCGAATGCCTTGACCCAGCGTTGGCGCTTGTCGACCTTGCCGGCCGCGACCACCAGCACCGAGCTATCCTGAGAAGCCAGCTCGGGGACGATCTCCGCGAGGCCGTCCGTCAGCGCCTTCGACGACCCGCGCCGGCCTTCCGGCTCGCGCAGAACCACGAGCCTCCGCTTCGCCATCATCGGCAGCGCGCCGACGGCATCCCGCACCGCAGCCGCGGTCGCGCTGTCCCCGGCCATGCGGTCGAGGTTGAAGTCTTCCGCGGCGCCGTCGAGAACCGCCTCGTGGATTGCCGCCAGGGCGTCGTCTCGCAGCAGGGGTTCTTCTCCGACCAACAGGTAGGCCGGTCGGATCGTTCCGCCTGCGAGTTCCTTGCGCAGCTCGTCGAGGTTCACGACGAACCGCCTTCCGCGTCGGGGAGATCCGGGCCGTCTTCGCGCGCGCGGTCCGCCAGCTGCAGGCCGATGGCGTCGTGGACGCGGCCGGCCAACACGTCGGCGATCCGGCGCAGGGCCTCGTCTCGGTTCTTGCGGGTGGCTTCCGGATCGGCGCTCGCGAGATAGAGCTCGGATTCTTTCAGGCTGCCCCCGTCCAGTTCGATCGGGCGGCCTTCCCGCACGGCGATCTGGAGATCGAGCGCCACCTCGACCCGGTACTCGAGCGCCAGCGCCACCGTGTCGAAGCTGTTGGCCCGGGTGTCGAGGGCCAGCACCCGGCCGCGGATCACGACGTTCGCCGCTCCCGGCCGAGCGACCAGACGAGGCGCTGCGCGGCGCAGGAATTCCTGACGCAGAGCCCGGGTCACCGTCAACTCGATGCCCGGCTCCACCGAGTCGTTGCCGAGGGTCACCACCGACACCGTCAGATCTCGCCCGTCCGCGTGGCGCACGAGCCGATAGCCACAACCCGCCGTGAGCACGGTCAGGGTCAGGGCCAGGGTCCATGCGAGGGGTGATCCCAGGAGCGGCGCCGGGCGAAGCACGCGGCAGATATAGCACGCAGCCCCGCGGGAGGGCGCGACTGCCGACTTCTCTAGACCCGGAAGCGCTCCACGTTCTCGCGCAGGGCTTCGGCCTGGGCGAGCAGCTGCCGGGTCACCTCCTGCATCCGGCGCGCGGATTCTTCGTTGCTCTCGCCCTTGCTGGCCAGCTCTTCGAGGAAGCCGCTCACGGCCTGAGCCGACTGCCCCTCGCCGCGCAGCGCCGTGTTGATCGTCTCGGTGGCGTTGCGCACGCCCTCGATGCTCTCGCGGATGCGACCCGAGCCACGCGCCTGCTCGGCGGTCGTCGCCTGGAGCTGCTGCGCGATCTCGCGCATCGCCTCGGTGGAATGCAGGATGGCCTCGTTGCCCCGGTCCTGTTCCGCGGTCGCGCGCTGGATCGCGTCTACGCCTTCCTTGACCGACTCCATCTGCTCGACCACGTACGAAGACGCTCGCGCCTGCTCCTTGACCGCGTCGAGGATGCGGTCGATCCGCTCCCCGCTCTCGCGAGAAGCGAGCGTGATGGCCTCCAGCGATTCGCCGGCCTCGTTCGACAGTCGAACCCCCTCGGCGACACTGTGAGCACCGGTCGCCATCGCTTCGACGGCGTTGCTGCTCTCTTCCTGGACGGCGCGGATCAGGTCACCGATCTCCTTGGTGCTCGACAGCACCCGGTCCGCCAGCTCCTTGATTTCTTCCGCGACCACCGAAAACGCACGCCCCTGGTCACCGGCCTGGGCCGCGATGATGGCGGCGTTCAACGCCAACAGGTTCGTCTCGTCCGCGACGTCGCCGATCACGTCGACGATCGAACCGATCTCGGTCGCGCGTTCTCCGAGACCCCGGATCACTTGCCCGGCGGAATCCGTCGACCGGCGAATCTCGTCCATGCTCGCGACGGTCTGCCGCACGGTCTCGCGCCCATGCTCCGCCGTTTCGACGACCTGCCTCGAGCGTTCCGCGCTGTCCTCCGCAGCCGCGTTCACGCCGCGCATGTTCTCCGCCATCTGCGCGCTACTCGTGGAGGTGTTCTCCGCGGCCTCTGCCAGGGCGGCCGCGTTGGTCACCACCTCGCGCATGCTCGCCGCCCCTTCCCGGATTGCGCTCGACGCCTCGTCGACCTTCGAGAAGAGTGCGTTCGCGGTCTCCGCCAGCTGCTCACCGGAGGCGCCGAGTTCCATGATCGAGCTGCTCGAGTCTTCGACGAGCAGGTTCAGCTCCTGGGCCGACCCCGAGATGTCCGAGACCTGCGTGGTCAACGACGCCATCGCCTCGACCGTCTCGACGACTCCCTTCGACTGGGTCTCGGCGGCGGACGCCACGGATTCGGAAACCGTGGCCGTCTCCAACGCCGACTCCTCCACGCGATCCGCGGTCTCCGACACGCGTCCGACTGTCGCCCGCAGCGCGCCGGCCATGCGTTCGAAAGCGCGCGATAGCTCGCCGAGCTCGTCTTCCGACTCGAGCACGTCGCCCCGACGCAGGTCTCCCGCCGCCACGCGCTCGGCGCTCTCGCTCAGTGTGCGGGTGGTCGTCGCGATCTCCCGGGACAGCTCTTGCGCGAGGGCCAGGGCGATCCCTGCGGAACACAGCAAGGTGAGACCGAAGCGAAGCCACGAAGACCAGGCGTCCGGGCGAAGCGATTCCCACGGCTTCACGGCGACCAGCACGAGGCCCTCGTCGCCGATGGCCTGCCAGGCGAAGGCGTTGGGTGAGTCGATCGCCGTGCTGCGGCCGGCGATGTCGCTGAGCGCTCCCACCTCGGCACGGATCAGCAGCTCGCCGTCTCCGTCGACCACCTCTCCCGCCACCGGGTCGAAGAGCAGCAACTCGGACGCGATCCCCAACGAGAGCGCCTCGTCGCGCAGCCTCCCGAGGCTGCCCGGGTCTTCCTCGAGCGACGACGCGCGCGCAGCAAGGAAGCGCGACTGCACCTCCACCGCGTTCGCCTCGAGTGGACCGCTCACGTGGACCAGTGACAGGAAGAGCGCGAAGCCGACCGTGACGAAGGTGACCCCGGTCACGGACCAGCGCAGCTTGCGGCCCAGGTCGATGCGACGAACCAGCGTCTCTCTCTCCGCGGGGTCCGGGATGCGAGCACTGAGCTGACCGCGCAGCTCCGCCAGGAAGCGCTTCAACCCGAAGAAGACGAAGACCGAGCAGACGAAGCCACCGCTCGCCGACGACAGCATGAGCGCGGTCGCGCGAAAGACACCGAAGGCCTCGAAGCGCCACCCCATCCAGACCGCGACGAAGAGTCCAGCCGCCGCCCACCAGAAGAGCCCGTTGACGAAGAGGCGATAGGGCAGATCGCAGACCGCCCGGAACGCGTCACGGAGCTCGCTCGGGTTGGCGGAACCGGCGGCATGGCTGTCGAGGTAGCCGACGATCGGAAGGTAGAGCGGCCGGTTCAGCAGGCTCGTCCCGACGAACATCGCGGGCGCCAGGACCGCCAGGACGAGCAGGAACTCCCGCCACTCGGAAGCCGAGAGACTCAGCAGCGCACTGAAATACAGGGAGATGACCGCGACGGCCGCGGTGGACATCAGGCCCAGGAAGAGCATCAGTCGGCGATAGAACGCCGACCCTGACGTCGCTTGCGACTCGTCCATAACGCGGCCCTTCGCCCCGGACCAGCCGGGGTCAATCGATCTTGAGGAGGCTCTTCGCCACAGCGAGCACCTTGTTCGCCTGGATCGGCTTCGTCAGGTACTCGTTCGCGCCGAGAGTGAGAGCGCGCTCGCGATCCTCGCTGGCGCCCTCGGTGGTGATGACGCAGATCGACATCGCTTCGAGACTCTGCTCGCCACGGATCAGCGAGATGAGCTTCAGGCCGTCCATGACGGGCATGTTGATGTCGACGAAGGCCAGGTCGAAGTGATCGCTCGTGACCTTGCGCAGGCCGTCCATGCCGTCGCTGGCCTCGACGATCTCGACGTTCTTCAGGCGCTTCAGGGCGAACAAGAGCAACTGCCGCATCGTCGGGCTGTCCTCGACGATCAGAATCCGATGCTCGGCCATGGTGAACTCCTTGTGACACGGCCCCTCCGCGGGGCCCTCGCTTACTTCGTGAGAAGGTCGATGAATCCCTGGATGGTGGAGAGCTTGCGCTCCGACTGGGCGTAGAGCCGCGACGCGAAGATCGCCGTCGCAGCGTGCCCGGCCAGCAGGGTGAACAACTCGTGATCGAGAGCCGAGAACCCCGCCTTCTGTTGCAGCAAGCGGTGCACCGCGATGGCGCCCACGGGCAGGTCTTCCACCCGCAGCGGGATCGCCACGATCGGCACCTGGTCCGACAGCGCGACTCCGCTGTCGCCATCGGCGTCGCTGCAAACCACGTTGCCCTGCGCCACCGCCTCGCCCACCGGGCCGTGACCGATCTCGATCTCGGGGAACTGGTCGAGATCCGCACCTTCCGACGCTACGGGCTCGAGCAGGTTCGCGTTCTCGGGGCACACGTAGACGCAGAAGATCTCGGCGCCGATCAGGTTGATCACGATCTCCACGATGATGCGGAGCACTTCGCTGGGATCGAGGGTCGAGTGCAGCTGGTAGCTCGCCACATAGAGGTTGGCGAGGTTGTTGTTCTCTTCCTCGATCTCGATGTAGCGCTCAGCGAATTGCTGATTTTCCGACTCCACCTGCTGGAGCTGTTCCAGGATGTCGCGGTTCTCCGACTCGAGATTCTCGATCCGGTGGATGAGCTCGTGACGAAGCTTGTCCCAGTCGCCAGGCGACTGAGCGGCTTCCTGCTGCCTCGTCTCGATCCCGTTGATCCGCGTCCGCAAGCGCTCGTTCTCGGCCAGTAGCTCCCGAGTGAAGTCGGCGCCGCGCTGGAAGATCGCGAGCACGGCTTCGCCGCGATCGCCGTTGTCTCCCCTGCCGTCGCTCATCTCGCTCCCTTTCCCTGCGCGGGCTCAGCAAAGTCCCGCGCTAGTCCCGACTGAATCGCCGTCGGGATGTCGCCCAACGCCAGCACACGGTCGACACATCCCGACCGGATCGCCTGCTGCGGCATTCCAAAGATGACTGCCGACTCTTCCGATTCCGCAATCACCATTCCGCCTCCCTGCTTGACGGCCATCACTCCGCGACGGCCGTCGTCACCCATTCCCGTGAGCACGACCGCGAGCAGATCCGGGCCGAAGTGCTTGGCAGCCGACTCGAAGAGACGGTCCACCGACGGGCTGTACTTGTCTCCCGGCTCCGAAGCCACGACGCGCGTCACCACGCGCCCACCCCGGCTCTCGAGCTCGAGATGGTGACCACCGGGCGCGACCCAGACCGAGCCCGCGACCAGCGGCTCTCCACCCGCGGCTTCGCGCACGAAGAGCGGTGTCAGACGGTCGAGGCGCTCTGCAAAGCCCTTGGTGAAGCCCGCCGGCATGTGCTGCGCGATCAGGAACGAACAGTCCGGAGGGTCGGAGAACGCGGCGAGGGTCTGCATCAGCGCACTCGGGCCGCCCGTCGACGACCCGATGACCACCACGGGCGCTCCGGGCACCTGCACCGGCTCGGAGCTGGGCTTCGGCCGCCTCAGCGCCGGCGGGGGCGACTCGATGCGCTCGCGCACCTTGTCGATGCGCAGATCGCGCATCGAATGGACCTTGCGGATCAGCTCGGACTGGATGGTCGAGAGTTCGGGTGTGGCCCTCGAGTCGGGCTTGGCGATGAAGTCGACGGCACCCAGGTCGAGAGCCTTGAAGACGTCCTGCTCCCCCGCACGGCCACTGATGACCAGGACCGGTGTGGGGCGCTTGTTCATGACCAGACGCAGGAAGGTGAAGCCGTCCATGCGCGGCATCTCGAGATCGAGGGTGATCAGGTCCGGATGCAGCTCGAAGGTCTTGCGAAGCGCTTCCTCTCCGTCGCGCGCGACACCGACCACCTCCACCAGCGGCGAGGTCCGCAACATGCGAGTGATCGTCTGACGGCTGAAGGCCGAATCGTCGATGACGAGGACGCGAATGAGCTGCTTCTGGCTCATTGCTCGCCCTCCTCCTCGGTCGCGATGCTATTGCGGGCGATCGCGTGCCAGGCGTCGTGGATCTCCTCGCCCGGTACGGGACGGCGATAGACGAGGTCGCGCTTGAGGTGCGCCAGCTCGAAGGCGCTGGAGACATTGATCAGGGACTCGGAATGGCCGAGCAGCAGGAAGCCTCCCGGGCGCAGGCGGTCATAGAAGGTCTGGATGACCCGCCGCTTGGTCTCCGCGTCGAAGTAGATGATCACGTTGCGACACAGGACCACATCCATCGTGCCGAGCAGGGAGATCTTCGAGTCGTCGAGCAGGTTCAGGTGGATGAAGTCGACGTGCTTCTTGATCTCGTCGCAGATTCGGACCTGGCCATCCTTCTCGACGAAGTAGCGCGAACGCAGCTCGTCCGAAGTCTCCCGGAACGACGCTTCCCGATAGATGCCACGGCGCGACTTCGTCAGCACCGGGCGCGAGATGTCGGACGCGTAGACCCGGAAGTCCCGCCCCGGGCGCAGTCCGGCCTCCATGGCGAGCGCGACGATGCTGTAGGGCTCCTCGCCCGAGCTGCAGCCAGCGGACCAGATCGCGACGGGCCGACTGGACCCCCGGTCCCGCTGCAGCAGCAGCTGCGGAACGATCTCTCCCACCAGCGCCTGCAGCTGGGATCGCTCGCGGAAGAAGTAGGTCTCGTTCGTGGTGAGGATGTCCACCAGGTGGGCGAGTTCCTCGTCCCCGCCCGCACTTCGAAGCTGGAAGTGATAGGCCGCGAAGCCACCGAGCCCCAGCTCCTGGACGCGACGCCCCACACGCTTCTCGAGCAGGAAGCGAGAGGATTCCTCGAAGTTCAGCCCGCAATGCTTCCGCAGAAGCTCGCAGTACATGCGGAACTCCGAATCACTCATCTCGGGCGTGGGATCCGAAAGCAGGCTCACCCTGAGATCACCCCTCGAGCCGCCGGAGGGCCCGCACGATCACGTCGCGGACGAAGGAGTCCTGCTCGGTTTCGAGCCGGCGCATGATGGCGGGCAGCGCGCGAGAGACGCGCCGCTCGGCGAGAGTCTCGATGACCTCGCCCCGCACCGCCCAGCTGGGGTGCTGGACCACACCGATCAGCTCGCTGACCGTATCATCGTCGCCGTGGCGGCCAATGCAGCCCACTGCGGCCTGCACGACCTCGGGCTCGCCGCTGCTGAGACCCGGAACGCACGCCTGGGCAGCCTCCACTCCGCCAATCGCCTCGAGCGCCTCGAGGGCAGCCATGGCCACCATCCCGCCGCGACCGGATTCGGCTAGCGGGGCCGTCAGCAGTTCGAGCGCATGGTTTCTTTCGACGTCGGACCGGTCCCGGTCCGCGGCGCAGTAGCAGCCGATGGCGCGCACGGCGGCCGCGCACACCCGAGAATCGTCGTCGACCAGGAGGCGCTGCAAGTCTTCGAGCGCCTCGGAAGACGAAGAAGCGCCAAAGGAGACTGCGGCAGCCATCCGCACCAGCGGCGACTCGTCGGCCAGGGCCAGACGCAGCGGTTCAGTGGCGACGTCGGCATCGAAGCGGGCGAGTCCTTCGACCGCAAGCCGGCGGACCGCGGCACTCGGGTCCTTGAGCAGGGCCGTAATGCGATCCGTGTCCGTCGGACGCGCGACACGTGCCAGCACAGCGGTCGCCGCCCGTCGCACGGGCTCCGCCGAACTCTCGAGCTGGGATGCCAGTCGCTCGACGGCCATCGCGGTGGCGTCCGAATCGTCGGGGCCCGCCAGGGAGACGAGCGCGTCGACGAGGGCGTCGAGCTCTTCCACGGCTTCCGGGTCTTCATCGAGGGCTGCGATCTCGAGACGCCGGACGAGACCGGACAAGGACTCGAGGGAGCGTCTTGCGCCCAGGGCGCGGGCGGCTGCCGCGCGCAGCTCTGCGTCCGGATCGTCGAGGGCTTCGGTCAAGCGGGTTTCGGGATGGGAGCCGCGTGTCCTTGCGAGCAGGCCACAAGCGGCGCAGCGAAGATTTCGGTCGAGGCGCGGCCAGGCTTCGTCGAGAGCCGCTTCGGTCACCGCGCCCATTCCTTCGAGCAGCGCGTCCGCGATCTCGGCGACGGCCTCGTCCAGTCCGCTCTCGAGGATCGGGACGACGCAGCGCGCGGATCCCACGAGGCCCAGGAACTGCACGAGCATCAGACGCGACGAGAGGTCTGCTTCGCGCGACCGCTCGATGGTGACGTCCAGAAGCCCGTCCTCGGCCTCTACGGAGTCCCGGATACGACCGGCAAGCCCTTCGGCAGCGCCCGGATCGAGACGCGAGAGACGCACCAACAGGGCCTCCATCGCGGCTTCGCGCGCTGCGCGGCCGGACAAGGCCAAGCCCTTGAGCAACATCGCCTCCGCGCCGTCGTCCTCACTGAAGCCCAGCAGCGCGAAGACCGCGGGCCGCAAGACGGGGTCGGACAGCACGCCCTCGAGGCTGCTCGACACGACCGAGTGTTCGAGCCTCGACAGGGAACGCAGGGCTGAGAAGCGCACCAGCTGGTCCTGCGCCGGGTCGACGGCCGCTTGTTCCAGCGCGTTCGCGCCGTCGTCGCCGCCCAGCACACCGAGAGCGTCCGCCGCCGCAGCGCGCACGTTGGCGTCGGGATCCGCCAGGATCGCGATCATCGATGCCCGGGCGCGCTCGTCTCCGATCCCCGCCAGCGCATCGACGAGCAGCTTGCGAACGTCGATGTCGTCGGTCGGGAGCGCAGCGATCAGGCGGGGAACGACGGCCGTTCCGCAAGCCATCAGCGCCTCGACGGCCGAGTTGCGGCGGCCGGGGTTCTCTCCGTCCGCCAACGCCTCTACCAGCGCGTCTGCGACGTCCTCGGCCTCGGCACAGCTGACGAGTCGCTCCACGGCGGCCTTGCGAACGCGCCAGCTCAGGTCGCCGAGGCTCTCGATCATACGCGGGATCGCCTCGCGCGACGGCAGTGAAGACAGGCGCTCCACGGCCAGTCGCCGGATCTCCTCGTCGACGTTCGTCAGATCCCCGAGGATCTGCTGCTGGGTCTCTACGCTCATTGCCCGCCTCGTTCCCGGGCGACGCGATGCAGCTCATCCATGATGAAGTCGCGCTCGTCGCGCACCCGGGCGTCGACGCGCTGGGTGAAGAATCCTCGCCCTTCCGCGATGGCGGCCTCCAGGGCCTGGGCGATCTGACCGGACGCCATGCCGGCTTCGAACTGTTCGGGGTGATAGAGCAGGATGTCCGACACGATGATCCGGGCCAGGCGCTCGGCATTGGCGCGCTGCTCGCCGAGCCCGTCGTCGGCGACCTGTGGCGCAGGAGCCTGGGGCACGGGGGCCTGAGGCGCGGGAGCGGGAGCCGGTGCGGCCTGGGCCGGCGGCTGCGCGATCGGCTGCGGGGTAGGCGGTTGCGCGACGGGGGCAGCGGCCTGGGGCGGCGGCGGAGCGGCCGCCGGGGCAGCGGCGAGCGGATATCCGAAGCCCTGCAGGACGGCGGCGAGCTTGGCCGGCAGGTCGGGCTTCTCCATGTAGACGTCGGCGCCGTACATCTCGGTCGGAGGACGGCGGTAGCGGTCCTGGTGGTGGACCGAGCCCACGAGCACGACGTTCATCGAGCGCAGGCTCTCGTTGCGCTTGACCATCTCGCAGATCTGGAAGCCGTACATCTTGGGCAACGCGGCATCCAGAATGGCTGCGCGCGGCAGCATGCGCTGGATCGTGAGCATCGCCTCGACGCCGTCATGCACCAGCACGGGCTGCAAGCCCCAGGAAGCCAGGGCGCCCATCACGCGCTTGCCGGTCTCGACGTCGGGGTCGGCGACGATCACGAGACGCTCGCGGTCGATCGGCGGCTCGACGCTGGGCTCCATCGAGGGCGTAGAGGCCATCTGCGGCGGCGCGACCCGCGGAGCCACGAGCGGCCCCGGATCGGGCGGCGGCTGGGGCTGGGATTGCGGCTGGGGCGGGGCCACGGCTGCGGGCGCGACGGGCGCAGCCGCCTGGGGCGCATCGGGTGCCCGCACCCGGAACACGGCCTCGCACTTCGCGCAGCGAAGGCGCGCTCCTTCGGGGGACAGACGCTCCGCGTCCACCCGATATTTCGCTTGGCACTTGGGACAAGCCGCAATCATCGCCGCACTCCTTGAAAGCTTCCGACCCGAGGCTTCAAATCTGGAATCGCGCCACGTCTTCGCGCAACGCCTCGGCCTGGCGGATCAACGAATCCACCGCCTCGCTCATGTTTCCCGCGGCCTGCTCGTTGCCCCGGGTTCGATCGACTACCTGCTCGAGAAATTCCGCCACCTGGGAGCAAGCGCTCGACTGCTCCTGCAGGGAAGAGTTGATCCGCTCGACGGCGTCGCGCACTCCCTCGACGCTCTCGCGAATGCGTCCGAAGCCCCGCGACTGCTCTTCGGTGGTTCGGCGCACCTGCTGGGCCACCTCGCTCATGGTCACGGCGCTGCGGTAGACGGTCTCGTTGCCGCGGTCCTGCTCGGCGCCGGCCGACGCAATCTGGTCGACACCGGTTCGCACCCGATCCATCAGTTCCACCACGTGACCGGCGGCCTTTGTCTGTTCCTGCACGGCACCGACAATTTCGGCAATGTGGTTCCCGCTCTCACGCGCCTTCTTCGTGATGCCCTCGAGGGACACACCCGCGTCGGCAGAAAGCTCGACGCCGCTTGCAACGCTGCGCGAGCCGTCCTCGATGGCGCCCACCGCGTTGCTGCTCTCCCCCTGCACCGAGCGGATCAAGCCTCCGATTTCCTTGGTGCTCGACAGGACCCGATCGGCGAGTTCCTTGATCTCTTCCGCGACGACGCTGAACGCCCGGCCGTGTTCGCCCGCCTGCGCAGCGATGATGGCCGCGTTGAGTGCAAGCAGGTTGGTCTCGTCGGCGACATCGTCGATCACGTCGAGGATCGCCCCGATCTCCTTCGTCGATACGCCGAGGCCCCGGATCACGCTCTCCGCGGAGTCCGTCGCGTCTCGAATCGCCTGCATGCCTTCGATCGTCTGGGCCACCTTCGTCTGACCGCTCTCGGCGCTGTCGACCACCTCGCGCGAAAGCTCGGCGGTCTTGCTGGCGGTGTTGTCCACTGCGCGCATGGCGCTCGCCATCTCTTCCATGCTCGATGACGTCTCGCTGGCGGCGTCCCCGAGGCTGTCGCCGATGGATCGCACCTGCTTCACGCTGCGGACCATCTCCTCGATCGAGGTCGAGACCTCGTCGACCTTCTCCGACAGCACCGACGCCGTATCGTTGAGCTCTTCTCCCGCGGCTCCGAGCTCGAGGATCGAGCTGCTCGACTCCTCGACGGACACGTTGAGCGCGCGCGCCGAGTTCGAAACGTCTGCCACCTGGCCGTTGATCCGGACCATCAGCTCCATCGCCTGCTCGATGCGGCCGGCCTGCTCGCTGCTCGCGGCGGAGACCAGCTCGGACACGTTGGCGATCTGCCCGGCGGCCGTGTCGACGCGGTCCGCGGCTTCCGAAACGCGTCCGACCGTGGCGCGCAGGGCGCCCCCCATCCTCTCGAAAGAGCGGGCCAGGTCGCCCATCTCGTCCTCCGATTCGAGCACCTGACCGCGGCGCAGGTCGCCCCGCGCCATACGATCGGCGGCCTCGGACAGCAGGGTCGTCGCCCGACGAAGATCGCTCCACAGCAGCCACCCGATCCCGGCGGCGACTGCCGTCGCGATCACGAGTACCAGTCCCAGCAGCACGCGCAACGACGCCAGCCCCGGCCGCAGCGCGCCCCGGGGAATGGAGCTGATCAGCAGATTCCCGTCGCCGAGGTCGCGCCAGCGCACCATCAGGCTGCCGTGGTCGGTGCCGTAGACACCACCGGTGGCGCCGCCTTCCAGGCTCGCACCCATCTCGGACGCATCGATCCAGTCGAGCTCGAGGACCCGCGCGCGGCTCACGATCTCGAAGTCGGCGGGAAACGGGATCAGCTGCTCGGCGCCCAGGGTGTGGCGCTTGACGAAGCCGAAGGCCGTCTGGAGTTCTTCGTCCTCGGCGAGCTGCTCGACCGCTTGCATCTGCCACTGCACCGCGTACTCGTCGAGCGCGCGCCCCGCCCGGGAATAGGAGAGTGCCATCGCGAAGACCAGGGATGTGGCCACGGTGCCGGCGATGGCCAGCTGCAGCTTGCGCCCGAGCGACACGCGATGCACGAGCGAGCGGCGCTCTTCCGCGTCCGGCAGCCGTGTCGCGATGGCTTCGCGCACGACGGTGAGCTCGCGCTTGGAAAGGAAGAAGGAAGCGACCGCCGTGAGTGCTGCGCCCGAGGACGCCGCGGCGACCAGGGCGAAGAGCTGGAACCCGCTGCCCCAGCTCGAATAGCCGAGCACCACCATGCCGGCAGGCAGTACCACCGCCGCGGCTCCCCAGCCCGACGCGATGATCTTCTGCGTCGTCGAGGGGAGACGGATGACCGCCGCGAACCCGAGTCGCAGCTCCTCGGCCGAGACCGAGCCTTCGCGCTCCGCGTCGAGGAAGCGCATGATCGGATGCTGCGCGCGACGACGGATGGGTTCGAGCACGACGCCACAGGCCGCCCCGAAGGCGCCAATCACCATCGCGAATGCCTTCCACTCCACCCACGACAGGTCGAGCAGAGCGGCCAGGTAGAGCACCATCAGCACGAGGGTTCCGACCGGAAGCCCCGCGTCGAGCAGGGACAGCCGAAGCCGAAGCCGCGACGAGGTCGGAAGTTCTGCGCTCATGAAGGATTCCCCTGCGAGAGCTGCGAGCGATAGACGCTCTCGAGAATGTGGTCGAGGGACAGGACCAGGACCGGACGCTCCCCGGGCCGTCGCACGACGGCCCGAACCGCCTCGTAGCCGGCCTGGGTTGCGAGGCTGGGCGGATCTTCGAGCGCCTGGGCCTCCAGCGACAAGACGTCGGCGGCGCGCTCGACGAGCAGGCCCATCACCAGGCCGTCCATCTCGAGCACGGCGATGCGGGCCTTGTCGGAGATCTCACAGGCATCGCCACCGAGGGCGCGCCCCAGGTCGATGACCGGCACGACGCCGTCCCGCAGCTCGACGACCCCTTCGATGAGCGCCGGCGACATGGGCAAGGGTGTGATCTCCTGGGTGCGAACGATCTCCCGCACATGCGCGACGTCGAGGGCGTAGACCCGTCCCTTCACCTCGAAGCAGGCGAGGTTCACGAGATTGGCAGCGCTCGCGCTTGCGCCACGCGCCGCGAGGTCGGTCCTGTGTTCAGTCGGTTCCATCGAAGTCCAACACCCGGTCCAGTTCGATGATCGAAACGAAGTTCTCTCCGGACAAGAAGAGCTCGGCGACCGCGTCGCCTTCGCCTCCCGTCGCGGGCCGGACGTCGTCTTCCGACACGCGCACGACCTCCCGGACGGCGTCCACGAGCACGCCGGTCACCCGGTCGTCGTCTCCATGCAACACGATGATGCGCGTCCGACGGCCGGCCTCTGGTGTGGCCAGTCCCAGCCGCATGCGCAGGTCGACGACCTGCACGATCTCACCGCGCAAGGTGATCACGCCGCGAATCTCCGCCGGCACCCGGGGAACCGGAGTCATCGCACGCATGCGGACGATCTCGCGCACGCGTTCGACGGGCATCGCATAGGGCGAGTCGCCCAACAGGAAGATCAGCAGCTCGCGCAGCACGGCGGGCTCGTCGGAGACGTCCCGGCCGGTCGCCGCGTTCCGGGCGAGCGCCTCCCAGTCGCCCTCGTTTCCCGTGGCGAATCCCTCTCCACCGCTCATGCCGCGTCCCTCCGGCGGACCGCCTCGTCGACGATCGAGGCAACGTCGATAACGAGGATCGCCCCGCCCTCTCCCTGCTCGGTCGCACCCGCGATGCCGCGCACCTGCTGGATCGGTCCCTGGATGGGCTTGATGACCGTGTCCTGCTGGCCTTCGAGGCGGTCGACGATCAGACCCATGCGGCGGTCGCCGAGCCCGAGGACGACGACGAACTGCTTGGTTTCAACGTTCGTAGACGGCAACTCGAACTCGTCGGCCAGACGCCGCAGCGGCAGCGCCTCGCCACGAAGGTTCAACATCTCGCGCCCCTCGCTGCGCTGGATCGAGTCGCGGTCCACGTTCAGGGTCTCGAGCACCGAGTTGAGCGGGATCGCAAAGCGCTCCTCACCCACGCCGACGATCAAGGCCTGGATGATGGCCAGGGTGATCGGGAGGGTCAGGGTCACCGTGGTCCCACGACCCAGCTCGGTGGCCAGCTCGACCATGCCGCCGAGCGCGGCGAGATTGGTGCGGACCACGTCCATGCCGACGCCACGCCCGCTCGTCTCGGTCACCTCTTCGCGAGTCGAGAAACCGGGCTGGAAGACCAGCTCGAGGACTTCCTTGTCGCTCAGGGATTCCTGGGGATCGATGAGGTCGCGCTCCACGCCGAGAGCGCGGACGCGCTCGACGTCGATGCCGCGCCCGTCGTCCTGCACCTCGATGAGCACGTGATTGCCGCGCTGGATCGCCCGAATGAAGATGCTCCCCTCGCTCGGCTTGCCGGCGGCCCGCCGCTCGGGGCCTGACTCGATGGCGTGATCGAAGGCGTTGCGCACCACGTGCATCAGCGGATCGATCAACTGCTCCACGATGAGCTTGTCGAGCTCGGTGTCGGACCCGCTGAACTCGAGCGCGACTTCCTTGTCGAGCTCACGGCGAAGGCGACGCACCACGCGGGACAGTTTCTCGAAGACCTGGCGGAGCGGCACCATACGGACGTCCAGGACACCCGCCTGCAGCTCCTTCAGCTTGCGGTCGAACAGCTTGTGGATCCGCGACAGCTCGTCGCCGACCCGGGCCGTGTCGAGATTCTGGGACAGACGGTTCGCGATGTGCTCGACCTGGGTGCGGTGGATCGACAGCTCGCCGACCAGGTTCATCAGCTCGTCGAGCTTCCGGATGTCGACGCGAACGGTGTCGCTGATCGAACGCAGGGAATCGAGCTCGCCCCCCGCGTCGATGGGAGCCGGCGCCTCCAGC
Organism: Deltaproteobacteria bacterium; assembly: GCA_029261855.1. Classification (GTDB taxonomy): domain Bacteria; phylum Myxococcota_A; class UBA9160; order UBA9160; family UBA4427; genus JAJDAN01. Next base: position 44,330 of record JAJDAN010000017.1, on the reverse strand, counting down.
GGGCTGACATCTTCGACGGCCTCGACCGGGGCGGCGGCGGCGCCAGCGGACTCGGCGGGGGCCAGCGCGGGTTCGTTGACGGCGCGCAAGGTGGCACCCGGAAAGTCGAGCTGCTCGCCCAGCTCGGTCTCGCCGAGGGGCGTGGCGACCAGCAGAGAGAAGCGGATCTGGGATTCCGGCGCCTCGCCCGGCGACGGCAGCGTGGAGACCAGCTCGCCGGCACCGCGGATGGCTTCCGACAGCTCGGCCAGGCCTTCTTCGAAGGACAGGATCTCGAAGCTCGTATCCACGAGGAAGAGTCGACGACCCCGGCGAAGGTTCTCGCGCAGTCGATGTTCCTCGTACTCGGTCAGCGCGCGCAGCAGCGCGGGATCCAGGTCGAGACCGGCGAGGTCATCGGGCTCGGGGGGGGCCTGCCGCACGGCGGCGTCGATCCTCCCGATCAACTCGTCGATGGCTGCGGCGCTGGCTTCGGCGAAGTCCTTCTCGCCGACCTGCTCGAGCTGTGCAGCGAAAAGCTCGGCGGCCTCGTCCAGCAGTTCGACGGCCGGGGAGTCCGCCCCGACCCGGCCGAGCCGGAGTCCGTCGAGCACGTCTTCGAGGTGATGCGCGAGGTTCGAGAGACTCTCCAGGCCGAACATGCCCGACAGGCCCTTGAGCGAGTGGGCCGCACGGAAGATGCGATTGATGAGATCGGGATCGACCTCGCCATCCGCGTCGAGGCCCGCGCGCTGATCCATGAGATCGGCGAGGCCCTCGCGCATACCCTCGAGCGTCTCCTCCGCTTCGGAGACGAACTCTCGCTGCGCTTTGCTCTTCCGCGTCTTCTTCTTCCTGGCAGCCACGATCCCGACTCCTATCGGGGCCTGGCGAGCAGGTCGCTGACCACGGCTCGCAGTGCCTCAGGATCGAAGGGTTTCACCAGGTACGCGTCGGCACCCAGCTCGAGGCCCTTGTCGCGGTCTCGTTCGGAGCCCTCGGTCGAGACGATGACGACGGGGATCTTGCGATAGCGCTCGTCGCGACGAACGAACGACAGCAGCTCGAGACCGTTGATGTCCGGCATGTTGATGTCGGTCAGCACCAGATCGAAGTCTTCGCGCGGCAATACGCGCAGCGCCTCGAAGCCGCTCGCCGCTTCCGTGATCTTGACGCCGGCGTCGAGGTCTTCGAGGGACGACGCGAGGAGCGATCGCATCGTCTCGGAATCTTCCACGATGAGAATTCGCTGCACTGGTCTCCCCTGCGCGAGATTCGCGCTCTACGATTCGATGCACGTATCGGTCGCTGAGGGTGATTCTTGAGGCGGTTGGAGGACTTCCGCCCCGCCCCCGCGAGTGGCCTTCACCCGAGGCGCACGCGGGAGAAAACCCTCGAAGCAGCGTTCCGAAACGGCTGAGGGGCGTCCGAGCGAGCCCCGGACCGGCCTCAGTCGCTCGTCGGGCTCTCGGCTGCGGCCAGCGCTCGCTCGAGGACCGCGCGCTCGAGAGCCAGGCCCGCATGCTGCAGCACGACTTCCAGGGCCTCGGTGTCTCCTAGCGCTTCCTGCCCGGGGAGATTGTCCGCGTACAGGAGGGCCACGATCTCACCGCCGCTCTCGATGGGCGCCAGGTAGGACTCCCGCGGCGCCGAGTTCCCGAGCAGCGCCGACAGCGTGTAGTCGCCACCGTCGGTCGGGCCGGACCGCACGGGTGCGCGAGTCTCGAACACGGACCGGAACCAACTCGAACCCCGGGCACTGACCTCGACCCGGCGCAGACCCTCGTCGTCGGGACCCCCCGCCGTAGGGAGGCCCTGCTGTGCCATCCCGACCACCGCCTCGTCGCGGACCATGAACATGGCGACGCGATCGAAGACCTCGGCAGCAAAACGGATGACGAGCGGCAGCACCTCGCCGCGCGACGACGCTTCCGACAGGGAACGAGTGGCTTCCTTGAGGCGCTGCAGCGATTCGGATCCGCCGGTCGTCGGAGCGGGTCGGGCGGGGCTCTCGACGTCCCGGGACATCACCCGCGCGAGCTCCTCGCGCAGCCCGGTGGCCAGGTCCTGCAGCTGCCCGGACGCGCGCGAACTACGCAGCTGCTGCGAGCTGGGTCGAGTGAGCGCACCGTCGGCGGGCTCCACGCGAGTCATGGGCGGTGCTTCGTTCTCGCATAGCCACAGAATGGGCAGGCGCGGCTGCTGGCTCTTCAAGCGCGCTACGAAATCATGCGTATTGCGGATACCGGAAAGGGGATCGCCTTCCGCCTCCGGCCGCAGCAACACGACGGGCCGGGTCGCGCGCGCAAGGTACTGGCGGATCGGATTCAGCCCCAGATCCCAGCGCTGGAAGATGTGGATGCGCGGGAACGAATCCTTGAGCGTCTGCTTGATCCACTCGAGTGCCACGAGATCCGGATCGATGACGACGAGCGGTGCACTCGGGAGCGCGGCGACCGCGGTCGCTTCCGCAACCGGCGCGGCCGCGGCGACGACCTCGAGGGCAGGTGCGGCTTCGTCTTCGAAGTCGGCCGCCACGGGCTCGGCGAATGCGAAACCCTCGTCCTCGAAGGGGGGTCCGTCGTCCGCGAGCGCTTCGACGATCGGCGGCTCGGGCTCGGGCTCGGCGTCGACTCGCTCCGCCGTGGCGAGGGCCATGGCTTCGACGGGATCCGGGAGCGGATCGGTGCTGAAGGTGTCCTCGTTGGGATCGTGGTCATCGTCGAGCTCGCGCGGCTCGCCGATCCCCGGGCCGATGGCGAGTGCGTCCGCCGCTTCCACGACTCCGAACATCTCTTCTGCGGACATCTCCGGCGGCTCGTCGGGCAACTGGTCGTCGCCGTCGTGGCGACCCTCGCCGTGCGCCTCTTCCTGGAACTCGGACCGGATGTGCGCGGACTCGTCCTCGATGCGCGAGCCCTCCATCGCGAGATACTGGGCGTTGATGCCCTGAGGCAGGAACAGCGGCGCTTCGTCGCCGCCGGATTCCGAGCGGACGTCGAAGCTGAACTCGCCGCTCTGCCACGCGAACATCGCCATCACGGCGGCCTCGACGCACTCCCGCCGCAGCGAATCGATCCGTTCTGCGGTCAGCTCTGTGCGCGACGCAAGCGCCTCGTCGACGGTGATGCCCGCGCCTCGCGCGTGCTCGCAGCAGTCGTCGAACTCGTCGGACTCGAGGAAGCGACCGCCAACGAGCACGCCGCGGAGATCCTCGGGACCTCCCTTCAAGGACGCCCCGCGCACCAGCCCGTCGCGCAGAACGATCTGCCCCTCACCGTCGTCGCCGCGAATCGAGAGAACGCCCGATTTCTGCGACAAGCTGATGATCTGCAGGATGTCCCCGAGTCCCAGGTCCTCGAGACTGCCGATGAGACTCATTCAACTCCCTGCTGGGGCCCCAGGACCGGCTCCCCACGAGCACGGTCCACCCGCACGAGCCGGCGGGCCGGCCTGCGGAATACGCGTCCACACGAGGGAATCGGGCTTTGGGCGGAGGGACTTGAACGTCTCCTGCAATTCGATCCCCTCACGAGGGGTTCGAGGCCATCATCGCCCCGCGCCATCACTGACGGAGACGCCCCGCGGGGTCAGGCCTGACGGGTGACGAGCCCCCGCCACAGGAGGGCTCCGTCGGCATCTGCTGCAACCGCCTTCTCGAGGGAGTCGACGCCCTCGCGGGCCTGGCTCGGGGCCATCGCGACACACAGCTCGAGGGTCCCATCCCGGTCCTGGGCGCCCTCGATGGCACCCCGGACGAACCCGCTCGCGTGCCTCGCGAAGGACTCGGGACCGCCCATGGGCGGCGCGATCACGACGCTGCGGGCCCCCAGGTCGAGGCCCCGGCTGACGGCGGCGTGGCTGGTATCCCGGGCCCGCCCCACGCGGAAGGCAGACCGGCGGCCGAGCCCGAGCAGCAGCACCCGATCTGCGCCCAGACGGCCCATGGAGGGCACCAGGGTCGCCTCGCCGACTTTGCCGCGGAGACGGCCCTCCCCCACCAGGTCGGTCACGACGCCGCACAGGCGCCAGTCTGCCCGCCCGGCCGGGCCTCGCAGGGGACGCTCGTCGAGGAAGAAGCCCGCGACCGCGAGATCCGCGGCGATGCGCTCGAAGGGAGTCGTCTCGACACGAAGCTCGATGGACGCGGTCATGTCACCTCTCCCCCCTTGCCATGCGGCGCTCGTCGGGTCGCAGATCGCCGGCCAACGCGTCGAGGATACCGTTCACGAACGCGGGTGACGGGTCGCTGCCGAAGCGCCGCGCCAGCTCCACGGCCTCGTCGATCACCACCGCGGAAGGAGTCTTCGTGTGGGCGAGCTCGTAGACGCCGAGGCGCAGGATGTTCCGGTCGACAGCGGCCATCCGGGACACGCGCCAGTTGCGGGCCCGGGCCGCGATCCGGTCGTCGAGCTCGTCGCTGTGGGCGGACACCGCGGACACCAGCTCCCAGGCGATGGACCGGGCCGCAGGCGGCGCCTCGAAGTGCTCGGCGATCGCGTCGAACACCTCGCGGGCGTCGTCCGGGCCGAGAGTGATCGTGTCCGGCTGGCGTTCGGCGGCGTCGAGCACCGCCTCCACCTCGGATGGCGGTGCCTCGAGGGCGACGTCGATCTCGCGGCTGGGCAGTGGCGGACGTCCGACCCGGCGCAGCCCCAGATCGATGGCGTACAGCGCCTGCAGGGCGAGTTCCCGCGAGCGGTGGCGGGAGCCTCCGCCCCGACCCTTCATCGGGGTGTGTCCGCGAAGCTGCTGCGCAGCCGTGCCATCTCGACGGCGGCTGCCGCAGCGTCCGAGCCGTTGTTGTGGCCAGGCCCCCCGGCCCGGGAGAGCGCCTGTTCGGCGTCGTCCGTGGTGAGCACCCCGAACGCGACAGGCACGCCGGTGTCGCGGATCACCTCTCGCACGCCGTCGGTCACCGCGTCGCACACGTAGTCGAAATGCGGTGTTCCGCCGCGGATCACCGCGCCCAGGGTGACGACGGCCGCATAGCGGCCGCTGCCTGCAGCAAGCCGCGCCGCCTGGGGGATCTCGAAGGCGCCGGGCACCCAGAAGACGTCGATCTCGCCCGCGTCCGCTCCGCGCGCGACCAACTCGCTCACACAGCCCTCGAGCAGCCGCACGCCGATCAAATGATTGAAGCGCCCCACGACCACTGCGAAGCGAAGCCCGCTGGCATCTCGGTTGCTCGCTTGGAAGTTCACGGCTGCTCCAGTCTGGCCCGCCACAGGAGATCCGGGCCGAGCGCTCGACGCGTCACGTCTGCGAGACGGATCGCTTCCGACAGCCGGTCGAAACCCAACTCGCCCAGACCCGGGCGGCCATCCCCTCCCAGCAGCAGCGGCGCCTGGATCCACAACAGCTCGTCGACGAGCCTCGCACGGAGTAGCGCGGCCGCGAGCTTTCCGCCGCCTTCGACCAGCAGGTGGGTCAGACCTTCCGTCCCGAGAACCTCGAGACCGCGCGCAAGGTCGATGCCTGGACGAGCCGCCCGCACGGCGAGCACCCGCGCCCCGGCCGCCTGTCGTGCCGTAGCGCCCCGCGCGCCTCTCCGCGCCAGGACCAGGGTGGGTGTCGCGGGCGCACCGCGGTACAGCTTCGCGGTCACGGGGACTCGCAGGCGCGAATCGACCAGGACCCGGGTGGGCCGATGGACGACGCGCCCGGCCTTGCGAGCCGACAGCGCCGGGTCATCGGCGAGCGCCGTTCCCGAGCCCACCATGACCCCGTCGACGCGCGCGCGCAGGCCGTGGACGAAGGCCCGGGCTGCGGGCCCGCTGATCCAGCGGGAGTCCCCACTGCGGGTGGCGATCCGGCCGTCGAGGGAGGTGGCGAGTTTGAGGGTCACGAACGGACGGCCGCGGGCGCACAGCGTAAAGAAGCCGCGATGCTGCTCGCGACAGGCGTCCTCGAGTACGCCCGTCACCACCTCGATGCCCGCGCGGCGCAGCCGCCGAACGCCGCGACCGGCCACGCGCGGGTGGGGGTCGCGCGCGCCGACGTAGACCCGGGAAACACCCGACGCGATGATCGCCTCGGTACAAGGACCGGTGCGACCCTGGAAGCAGCAGGGCTCGAGGGTGACGGCCAGGGAAGCCCCGTGCACGCGACCCCGCCTGCCTGCGGCCGCAAGTGCCACGACCTCCGCATGGGCACCGGGCGGAGGCTGCGTGCGCCCGGCGCCGAGGACGCCGCCCTGCCGGAAGACCACCGCCCCGACGCTGGGATTCGGGTGCGTGCGACCCTGGCCGCGGCGGGCCTGTCGGAGCGCCGCCCGCATGGCTTCTTCGGGCGTCATTCCGGTGCTTCGTCGTCGGGGTGGGCTCGTTCTGACGGCGTGCCGGGACGCGAGTCGCGCTTGCTCTCCACTGCCTCGAAGAACTCCGCGTAGTCGTCGGTGGCCTGGAAGTTCCGGAACACCGAAGCGAAGCGCACCGCCGCGAGCGAGTCGAGCGCCGTCAGCTCGGCCATGACCCGTTCGCCGATACGCAGGCTCTCGACCTCTTTCTCGCCGGTCTCCTGCAGCCAGCGTTCGACCCGGTCGACGACCCGTTCGATGGCGTCCGTGCGGATCGGCCGCTTCACACAGGCGTGGTCGATCCCGCGCAGCAGCTTGTCCCGTGCGTAGTCCTCTCGACGCTCGTCGCGCTTGATGATGCGCGGCAGCACCATCTCGGTGCGCTCGCGCGTGGTGAAGCGACGACCGCATTCCTCGCACTCGCGGCGCCGGCGGATCTCCTCGCCCGACCCGGCCATGCGCGTGTCGACGACCCGGCTCGCGTCGTCACCGCAGTAGGGACAGCGCACGTCGCGCCTTCAGTCGCTTTCGGACCAGCGTCCGGTGTAGAGCGGGAAGCGGCGGCACAGCATCTCGACCTCGGCACGCACGGCGTCGAGTTCCTCGACATCGCCCGGATTGTCGAGCACCCGCCTGATGAAGGCGCCGATCTCCGCCATTTCCGGCTCGCACATGCCGCGCGTCGTGACCGCCGGGGTCCCGATGCGAATGCCCGAGGTCACCATCGGCTTGCGCGGATCGAAGGGCACCATGTTCTTGTTGGCGGTGATTCCGGCTCGGTCGAAGGCGACCTGCGCCATCTTGCCCGTCGTGTCGCGGTCCACGAGCGAGAGCAGGAAGAGGTGGTTGTCGGTGCCGCCGGAGACCACCTTGAAACCGCCCGACGTGACCGCTTCGCACAGCGCCTTGGCGTTCGCGACGATCTGCTGACAGTAGACCTTGAAATCCGGCTCGAGGGCCTCCTTGAAGGCCACCGCCTTGCCGGCGATCACGTGCATCAGCGGACCGCCCTGCAGGCCGGGGAAGATCGCGCTGTTGATCTTCTTGGCCCACTCCTCGTCGCACAAGATCATGCCGCCGCGCGGTCCGCGCAGGGTCTTGTGGGTGGTGGTCGTGACGATCTGGGCGTGACCCGCCGGTGTCGGATGCACACCCGCCGCGACCAGGCCCGCGATGTGCGCGATGTCCGCGAAGAGCACCGCCCCCACCTCGTCGGCGATCTCCCTGAACTTCGCGAAATCGATCACCCGCGAATAGGCGGTGGCGCCGCACTGGATGAGCTTGGGCCGATGTTCCTTGGCCAGCCGACGCAGCTCGTCGTAGTCGATGCACTCGTCCGCCTGGGACACGCCGTAGGGCACGATCTTGTAGGCCTTGCCCGAGAAGTTCACGGGACTGCCGTGGGTGAGGTGGCCTCCGTGGTCGAGGTTCATGGCGAGGATCGTGTCGCCGTAGTCGAGCGCGGCCTGGTAGACGGCGGCATTCGCCTGGGAACCCGAGTGCGGCTGGACGTTTGCGTGGTCCATGCCGAAAAGCTCTCGGGCCCGGTCGATGGCCAGCTGCTCGATGTCGTCGACGATCTCGCAGCCACCGTAGTAGCGCCGACCGGGATAACCCTCGGCGTACTTGTTGGTGAGCACCGTGCCGACTGCCTCCAGCACGGCTTCAGAGACGAAGTTCTCCGAAGCGATCAGCTCGATGGACAAGCCCTGTCGCTTGGCCTCCTTGCGGATGAGCCGCGAGATGTCCGGGTCGGTCTTGTCGAGATGGGGAGTCGCCACGCATGCTCTCCGAGCGCCTGGGGGGAGTGGCGGATTATCGAGCAGTCCCGAGAGGGGAAGTCAGGAAACAGCCCTGAGCGGTGAGTTCACCTCGTGAACTCACGAAGACGTTGCTTCTTTGAGATAATCGATCGCGTCTCCGATCGTCTGGATCTTCTCGGCGTCCTCGTCGGGGATTTCGATGTCGAACTCCTCTTCCAGGGACATCACGAGCTCGACGATGTCCAGGGAGTCGGCACCCAGGTCGTCGATGAACGAAGCACCGACCACCGCCTCCTCCTTGGAGACGCCCAGCTGCTCGACGATCAGATCCGTAACGCGGTCTTCCAATGCCATCCCAGGGAACCTCCACCCCCGCGCGCGACAGCGTCGCGGGAGCCTCAGATTGCTTCAGTCTGCGTCAGAAAGAAAGGTCCGCACATCCTCCAGATCCTGCATGGACCCGAAGTTCGCCCGGACGCTGCGCCGCTGGATCCTGGCCACGAGCCCCGAGAGGACCCGTCCCGGGCCGACTTCGAGGAAGTGACCGACACCCAGCGTCGTGAGCTTCTCGACCATTTCAGTAAAACGCACCGGCGCCGTCACCTGCTGCTCCAGCAGATCGGGGATCCGGCTCGCCTGCGCGTTCGGCTCCGCCTCGACGTTGCTGACCACCGGCGGCTTCGCGTCTTCGAACGCGATGGCCTTCATCTCGACGGCGAGCTGCTCGGCGGCGGGCGCCATCAGGGAACAGTGGAACGGTGCGGACACCTTGAGGGGGACGGCGCGCTTGGCCCCGCGCTCGGTCACGCATTCGATCGCCTTGGCGACACCCCCCGCGGCTCCAGCGATCACGGTCTGCTGGGGCGAGTTGTAGTTCGCAGGCGTGACCACCTCACCCGTCGCGTCCGCGGCTTCTCGGCAGGCGGCGGCGACTTCGTCGGGTCCGATGCCCAGGATCGCCGTCATGGCGCCGGCGCCCTCGGGAACGGCCTGCTGCATGAATCGGCCCCGGGCGTGCACGAGACGCACCGCGTCCTCGAGGCGGATGGCACCCGCGGCCACCAACGCCGAGTACTCGCCCAGGCTGTGTCCGGCGACATAGGCGGGAGCGAGGTCCGGAAACTGCTCCTGCAACGCGCGGTAGAGAGCGATGCTCGTGGTCAGGATCGCGGGTTGCTGGATCTCCGTCGCGACCAGACCGTCCTCGGGCCCCTCGAAACACAGGTTCGAAAGCGAAAAGCCGAGCGCTTCGTCCGCCTGCTCGAAGACGCGACGCGCGGCCGGCGATGCCTCGAAGGCATCGCGGCCCATGCCGACTTCCTGGGATCCCTGTCCGGGAAAGAGGAGCGCAAGCACCGGAAGCGGCCTCTCAGTCCTCGTCGGTTTCGATGACGGTGCGGCCCTTGTAGCTACCGCAGGTGGGACAGATGCGATGCGGCTGCTTGGGCGCATTGCATTGCGGGCACACGCTGCGCGCGGGTGCAACCAAGGCATCGTGCGCGCGCCGTTTGTCGCGCTTCGCCTTCGATGTCTTCTGCTTGGGAACGGCCATCAGGACTTTCCTCCGGTCTTTTCTCCGTCCTCTCCGGCCAGCCGCAGCGCGGCCAGCGCCGCGAACGGCGACGGGGGTCTCTTCACTTCTTCACAATCGCAATCGGTTTGGTTGCGATCCACACCACAATGAGGGCACAGCCCCTTGCACGTTTCACGGCAGATCGGCTGCAGGGGTAGCGCCAGTGAGATCAGCTCCGTGAAGAAGGCATCGAGGCAGATCACCTGCCCCCGGTACCATCCCAGCTCGAGCTCCTCCGCGAGACACATCCCATCCCGAGCCAGGGCGATAACCCCATCCGGATCGGGCGGTTGCCGCTCTCCGGCCGACTCCAGCACCAGCCGGAAGCTCTCGCAGAGCGCGTGACGATAGCGCTGCAGACAGCGCCCGCACTCCACTTCGATGGTCCCGCGAAATGTCCCCCCGAGGAACACCTCCTCGCCGACCTGATAGGCCTGCGTCTCGAAGACGAACGGACCCTCGACCTGATGCCCGAGGTCGCGCGCCTCGATGACCTGCTCCTGCCACCAGGCGGGAGAGGCTTCGAAGACGTGGGCGGTCGGGGTCGCCTCGAGCTTGTCGATCTGGATCTTCATGGTCTGCATGATCGTCGGGGATGGGCGGGTCAAGTGGGGCACTTCGGGTCGGGCGGAAAGCGGGAAAGTCGGGAAACTAGCAGGGGAATCCGGCGGTCGGACCACCGGACGCCTATCTTCCTCGCCGCATGACGGCCAACCAGCAGACCGGCGAAGGCGTCCGCACGCGCTTCGCTCCGAGCCCCACGGGATTCCTGCACATCGGCAGCGCCCGGACCGCTCTGTTCAACTGGGCCTACGCCCGGCGGACCGGCGGCACCTACGTGCTGCGGGTCGAGGACACGGACCGGGACCGCTCCACCGAGGAATCCGAACGCCAGCTCCTGGAGGGCCTCGCCTGGCTCGGGATCGACTGGGACGAGGGGCCCTTCCGACAGAGCGAACGGGGAGCGCGGCATCGCGAGGCTGTGGCCGAGCTGCTCGAGACCGGCCAGGCCTACCGCTGCATCTGCACCCGGGACGAGCTCGAGGTGCGCCGGCAGGAGACCATCGCCGCCGGCGGCAAGTGGACCTACGACGGCCTGTGTCGGGACCGGGAATATGCCGCCGATTGCGGCGAGCACACGGTCCGACTGCGACTGCCGGAAACCGGATGGCTCGGCTGGGACGACCTGGTCTTCGGGCCCAGCGGCCAGGACGCCAGCGAGATCGGCGACCGCATCATCGCCCGGGCAGACGGCACCGCCCTGTATCACCTGGCGGGGGTGGTGGACGACCTCGACATGGACATCAGCCACGTCATCCGGGGCGCCGACCATCAGCCCAACACACCGCTGCACGTGGCGATCTACCGGGCGCTCGACGCCGACCCCCCGGAATTCGCCCACGTCCCGCTGATCCTGGGGGACACCGGCAAGAAGCTCTCCAAGCGTCGCGACCCGGTCTCGGTCCAGCACTTCCGGGACGAGGGCTACGTGGCCGATGCCCTGCGCAACTGGATCGTCCGCCTGGGTTGGTCACACGGCGACCAGGAAGTCTTCTCCCGGGACGAGATCGCCGACCTGTTCGACCTCGAGGGCGTCGGTCGCTCGGGTGCACGCGCCGATGCCGACAAGCTCGCGTGGCTCAATCATCACTACATCCAGCACATGGACCTGGCGGAGCTGTTGCCGCTGACCTCGCCGTACCTCGAGCGGTCGCTGGGGAAGCCCGTGGAAACGTCCCCCGCCATCGCGAAGCTCGTCGATCTCAACCGCCTGCGCGGCAAGACACTCGTCGAACTGGCGGGCCACACGGCGTGGCTGGCGCGCGACGAGGTCGTCTTCGACCCCAAGGCGGCGCGCAAGAATCTCACCCCCGACGCCGGGGTGCTGCTGCGGGACCTCGCCGCGCGGCTCGCGGTCGCGCCTGCCTGGGACGAGGCCAGCCTCGCCGCGGTGTTCGATGCGGTCGCCGCCGAGCGCGAGGTGAAGATGGGCAAGGTCGCGCAACCCGTACGCGTTGCACTCACCGGCGGCACCGTCTCGCCGGGCATCTACGAGACCCTCGAGGTGGTGGGGCGCGACCTGAGCCTCGCCCGCATCGAGGACGCGGCGGCGCGCGCCGTGAAGGGCGAGTTCAGCTCCTGAGTCGGGTGGGTTGGGTCGGGTGGGTCCGGTGAGGCGGGTGGGTCGGCGGACTCGCGGGCGCGCCCTGGTTCCCCAGCGAGGATTCGAACCTCGATTCGCGGATTCAGAGTCCGCTGTCCTGCCGTTAGACGACCGGGGAACAGGCTGCGCGTCATCCGTGAAGGCGGAGACGTGGGCGCAGAGATTAGGAGACTGCGCGCCGAACCTCAATCACAGCAGCCAACCCCGCAGCGGAAACAGCAGGGACAGCAGGGCTCCGGCGGCGATCGCCGGCCCGAATCCGAACGGAGCGCTCAGGCTTCGGGTCGCCGCCGCCCAGCCGAGCCCCAGCAAGAGCCCCAGCAACGACGCCGAGAGGATCGTCTCGAGGACGCCCCAAGGTCCCAGGAAGGCCCCGATCATGGCCAGCAGCTTGACGTCCCCGAGCCCGAGGCCCGGGAACCAGAGCCAGTAGTCCGCGCTCGCGAAGCGCGGCACCTCCTCGCCCTCTCCGGGCCAGTGCGAGAAGGTGCGGCCCAGGGCAACGGAGAGCCGCGCGTGGAAGAAGCCGACGGACCACAGCAGGCCGGCCCCCAGCAGCGCGCCGAGAGCGCTCTCGGCGAGAGCGCCCCCCTATCCGGCGACGCCGATGCCCGCGTCCAGGACGCGCGCGGCCGGCGCCAGCACGAGACTCGCGGCCAGCCCCCCGAGCGAGATCTCGTCGGGGATGATCTGGTGATCGAAGTCGATGAGAGCTGCCGCAATCAGCGCCGCAGCGAAGAGTGCGCCGAGCGGGGTCATCCAGCTTTCGCCGAAGCGCCAGGCCACCGCAGCAAAGACGATCCCGGTGGCGAGTTCGACCGCCGGGTAGCGAGCCGAAATGCGCGCCGCACAGTGCCGGCAACGACCGCGCAGCAGTAGATACGAGAGCACCGGGATGTTGTCTCGCGCGGTGATCGCGTGACCGCAGGCGGGGCAGCGCGATCCCGGCGACACGATCGACAGACCTGCCGGAAGGCGATAGACGACGACGTTCAGAAACGAGCCGATCGCGAGCCCGTACGCGAACGCGAACCCGACCCAGGCCATCGACTCCACCCCCACCCCCTCCTCTCGCGCGACGCTACTTCAGCGCCTAGCCAGCGCACACCCGGCGCACCGCGTCATCAACGCGTACCTAGGAGCCTGACCCAAGACGCAGTCTTGGGGAAACAGGCGACGACGCAAAGGTCGTCAGACCGCAGTTAGCGAAAGTCGCGCCGCGCGAAGAGATAGCTCGCCAGGAAGAGCAGGAGCGTCGCGTAGCCCAGCCCATAGGCGGTGGCCCACAGGACTTCGCCCGTCGGGATCGGAAGCTGATGCACCGCCGCGATCGTGACGTTGAAGCTCTCGAGATCCGGAAGCACCTCGAACAGGAAGCTCACCACGGGCTTGATGGCGCCGGCGTCCGACTGCTCCCCCAGCAGGCGCAGGTCCCGGCTCAGGTGCCCCAGCAGGTACACACCCACGGTAAACAGGGACGCCAGCATGGGCGTGGTGAACGCGGAGAACAGGGTCGCGGTCGCCACCATCACCACCAGCTCCATTCCGATCAGGAAGAAGCAGGCCAGGTGGCCGCTGTCGAGCGGCGCACCCGTGGCGAGCGAGACGCAGGCGAAGGCCACGCCCATCACACCGAGCATCATCCAGGTGGTCAGGACGAGGCCGATGTACTTGCCCAACAGGAACTCCACGCGCGACACGGGCTTCGACAAGATGGTGTAGATGGTGCGGCGTTCGACCTCGCCGTGAATCAACCCGACTCCGACGAAGATCGCGATCCCGACGCTCATCAGGCGGATCGCCGCGAGACCGACATCCTGCAGGATCCGGTCACTCTCGACATAGGAGAGCGTCGACACCAGCACACCGGTGCCGATCAGTGCGATCGCGAAGAAGAGCAGCGTGTAGAGCAGCCTGTTGCGAATCGCTTCCCGCACGGTGTTCTGCGCCAGGGTCCAGATGCGAACGAAGATCATCGGACGGCCTCCCCACCCGTCTCAGTGGCAGCGCCGTCCCCGGCCGCGTCCCGCTGGTCGGCTTCCACGGCGGTCATGAAGATGTCCTCGAGCTTGGCGCGCTCGGGCGTCACCGACAGCACATCGGCGCCAGAGGACAGCACGAGCTGCAGGGCATCTCCGACGTCTTTCTCCCGGATGCGGATCGCGATGCGCTCCCCGTGTCCCCTCAGCTCGCCCTGCATCTCTTCCTCGACTCGCTGGGCGATGTCGGGTGCGATGCCCGCGACGACCAGCTCGCTCATGCGACCGTCCTCGCTGGCGAGAGATTCGATCCGGCCCTCGTAGCGGATGCGACCGTGGACGATCACCGCCACGCGGTCGCACAGCATCTCGACGTCGGAGAGGATGTGGGTGTTCATGAAGACGGTCTTGCCCTCGCCTCGCAGCCGCAGGATCAGGTTGCGGATCTCCATGCGGCCGATGGGATCGAGTCCGCTCATCGGCTCGTCGAGGAAGATCACGTCCGGGTCGTGGACCAGGGCCTGGGCGATGCCGGTCCGCTGGAGCATGCCCTTCGAGTAGGTGCGCAGCCGCGCATCGGCGGCGTCTGCGAGACCGACCCACTCGAGCAAGGTTTCGACCCGGGCCTCACGGGAGGCCGCGGGCACGCCAGAGAGCTTCGCGTAGAAGCGCAGGATCTCTCGCCCGGTCAGGAAGTCGTAGAAGTACGGATTCTCGGGCAGGAAGCCGACGTGCTTGCGGAAGTCGGTCTCGCGGACGTCGCTACCCAGGATCTCGGCGCGACCGTCACTGGCCCGGATCAGCCCCATCAGGATCTTCAAGGTGGTCGTCTTGCCCGCGCCGTTGGGCCCGACGAACCCGAAGATCTCGCCTCGCTTCACATCGAACGAGATGCCGTGGAGCACGCGCTTCACCCGCAGGCCGAAACCCGGGCGGAAGTCCTTCACGACACCGTCGACCCGCACCACCTCTGAAACTTCAGACGCCATCAGAGTCTTCCCCCTGGTTTTCGGGCGCTTCGCGCTTCCTCTCCGAGACGACCCGGTTCCGAGACGGGTCGTGTTCGTCGATGTGCAGCTCGTAGCGTCGGTTGTAGTAGCTGGAGACGATCGCGCCGGTCTCGTCGTCGAGGAGCCACTTCGAGCCGCGACGTAGGGAGGCCGGCACGGACGACGGCTCGGCATCGGGCAATGCCGACAGCACCGCCTGGTTGCCGAGCACCAGCTCTTCGACGAACTCGATGTCGCGCCCGTGCAGCTTCTCGTAGTTCTCGCGCGCCTCGTCGAGCTGGCGTGCGCGCCACTCGATCTGCACCTCGTCGAGGGCGGACTGGTAGTCGGCCTTCGCCGCCTCGTCCTCGGTGGTGCGAACCAGCTCTTCCAGGAAGAGGCCAGCGGCCGCGAGGCTCGAGCTCTCGGACCGCAGACGCGCCACGAGCCGGGACAGGTAGGTCGGCGCCCCCGTCATCCCGGTCGCCTCCTCGAGCGCGTCCGCTGCGGCGGCGTTGTCCTCGAGGTAGTAGAAGAGGTTGAAGCCGAGATAGAAGCGATTGCGCCACTCGTCCGGGTGATAGTCGAAGGACCGCCGCAGCAGCATGTTGGCGTGCCGCACGTCGTCGAGGCTGTCGATGAGCCAGACTGCGGCAAAGCGGTACGGGTGTTCGACCCAGGGGTCGAGGGTGGTCACGACGTCGATCAGGCGGCCGAGGTGCTTCGACTCGGCCTGGGGATTCTCACTCTCCCCGGCGAGCAGCACCGCCTGGACCCAGTAGTAGTCCGCGTGCACCGCGTCGAAGCCTAGGGACATTGCCTTCGCGAACTGGGGCTGCGGCACGTAGTCGTCGCCCTGCTGCGTGCGGACGGCGCTCGGCAGACGACGATGCGCGGCAGTCGTCAGGACGACTACCGCGATCAGAATGACGGCGATTCCCAACCGCCTCGCCACGATCCCCCCCAGGATGTGCATGAAACCTTCTTCGGCTCTTGAAGCGCTCTAGATGAGCCCCTTCGGCTTCTGGGCGCCGGAACTAGGAGCCTTGATCCAAGACGCAGTCTTAGGGAAGCAGGCGACGACGCAAAGGTCGTCAGACCGCAGCTAGTAGTCGTCCGCGGCACCGCGGTTGGCCGCGACCTGATCGAAGATGGGCAGTGCATTGGCGTCGATCGGCGTCGTGTAACCGAACATCGACGACGTGCAGGTGCCGCCTCCCGCGTCCGGGTGCACGTACATGATCGCGCTCATGCCGAGGTCACCGTCGATGTCGCCGTAGGCGCTCGCCGTGAAGCACTGGCCGACACAGGCGCAGCCGCCGATGCCGGCGGGCGTGTTGGTGTCGTAGTCGAAGTAGACCTGACCTTCTGCCGCCCAGCCGATCGTGGCGAACGCAGTCGCCACGGCCGCGCTGTCGCGGGGAGAATCGGTGGGGACGTTGCCGAGCGTCAGGCCGGGCTCACCGATGGGAACGGTGAGGAACACCTCGGAGGAGCCGAAATAGGCCTTCTGGGTCTTGGCCAGGCTTCCGAGATTGGTGAAGGCCTCGCTTCGCTTCGCCTTCCACTGGTAGTTGCGGAAGGAGGGAATCGCGACCGCCGCCAGGGTGCCGATGATGGCCACGGCGATCATCAGTTCGAGCATGGTAAAACCGCCGTCTCGCCGAGCTCGGAGCTTCATCTTGTGTCTCCCGTTCTGGATTTGCATCGGGCCTATGGCCGTGTCTGGGGGCCTTGTTTCGGGGGGAGCCTTGGAGGCGGCGGACCGAATCGGATAGAACGGACAATGGGGAGGGCCGGAAAGTCCGGCCCTCCCGCACATGTCCACGTCTTGCTAGAAGTCGCTCTGGCCAGACGTCGCGTTGCACGGACCGACCGTGTCGATCAGCGTGGCCGCACCGGCCACCGAGTCCCACACGCCCGTATTGGCGCAACCGGGGCCCGCGACGCCAACGACCGTGCCGGGAGCTGCCTTCACGTAGCCCCAGCTCTGGAGCACGGCACCGTCCTGGTCGATGTCCGCCTGGGCGGTCACCGTGTAGGCGTTCGACGGCAGCGGCGCAGCGGCATTGGTGACGGTCGTGTACTGGAAGTACACGCTGCCCTCGGGCGCCCAGCCCAGGATGTCGAAGCCCAGACCGGCGGTGTTGTTCACGAACGGCACCTTCCCGACGGGAAGCGCAACCGGCGAAGCAAGAGCCGGGATGTAGGTGGCGAACTCAGAGTTGTAAGCCACCTCAGCGGTGCGGATGGCTGCAACGTTGACCTTGCCTTCCGAGCTCCGCGCCTTCAGCTGAAAGCGGAGGAAGTTCGGAATGGCGATGGCCGCCAGAATTCCGATGATCGCAACCACGATCATCAGCTCGATGAGGGTGAAACCCTCGGTGCGCTTGCCCTGCAATCTCTTCATCGATGTTTCCTTTGTTTTGGCCGGGATCGGCTCGCTCCCCCGACGTTGGGGAGCGGACGCTGCCGTGTTCCCCGGGTTCGCTATCTGGCGGGGGACTAGAGCAACGGACGTGCCAACCTCGCGGATGCCGCTTCCTGCATCGGCAGGTACGGCCGCAGCACTTGAGAGTTGGCAGCGGTATTCGGATCCCTTGCCGGTCGCTCGCGGGCGTCTTCCAGGGCGTGGGGAGCTGGTGACAGTGACGAAACGCGTCAGCCGGGACGACGAATCGCGGCACCGGCCCGGTTCCCACGCGATGTTGATCTGCCCCCCTGGGCTGGCTAAGGTGCCCCGCGCCAGACCCGTGCTCCCATCGTCTAGCGGCCTAGGACGGGGCCCTCTCAAGGCTCAAACACGGGTTCGATTCCCGTTGGGAGCACCATTTCCGCAAGTCGAGGCCGCAGGCCCGACTTGCTGAGCTCAGGGCTGTTTCCGCAAGTCGAGGCTCTGTTTCCGCAAGTCGAGCCGCAGGCTCGACTTGCTGCGCTCAGGGCTGTGTTTCCGCAAGCCGAGGCTCTGTTTCCGCGAGTCGACGCCGCAGGCTCGACTTGCTGCGCTCAGGGCTGTTTCCGCAAGTCGAGGCTGTGTTTCCGCGAGTCGACGCCGCAGGCTCGACTTGCTGCGCTGAAGGCTCTGGCGGTGGCTGAGAGCGCGGGTTCGCGTGTGGGCGGAAGCGCTCTACTCTGGACGGCCCCCTCTTCCCTTGCTTCAGGTGGTCCCCTTGAGTCGTTTTGCGTTTGCGTTTCTGGATTGTGAGTTCGGGGGCCTCGATCCCCTGATTCACGACATCACCGAGATCGGCGTGGTCGTTACCGACTACCGGCTCAAAGAACTCTCGACGGCCGAGTGGAAGGTCCGGCCTCGACCGGAGCGGGTGTCCGAGGAGGCCGCGAAGATCTTCGGCTACGACGAGGCGGTCTGGGCCGAGGCCCCGGGTGTGCGCCAGGTGCTGACCGAGCTGTCCGCGATGATGCCCGCGGACGTGACGATGGTCCCGGCGGGACAGAACGTCCGCATGGACGTGACCTTCCTGGAGCTCGCCTACAAGAAGTGCGAGATCCCCTACCCCTTCGACTACCACGTCATCGACCTGGCGAGCCTCTTCTACGCCTGGTCGCTGGTCGCCGGAGAGACGGTCCCCGCCCTGTCCCTGCGTCAGTCCGCGACGACTGCCGGTCTCCTAGAGCCTGGGGGCGTCGCCCACCGCGCCCTCGCGGACGCGCGGCTCACGCTCGAGACGTTCCGGCACTTCATCGGTCGTCTCGCGCCGCGCGACCCGACGGAGCCCGTACCCGAGCCCTGGGAGTAGCGCTGATCCGTCCTACGGCCTGGGGCTAGACGGGCCGCGAGACACGCTGGGAGACGCGCTACGAGCTCGCGGCACGCAGCTGGCGCTCCCACTTGTCCACCGCCCGGCGGTCGACCCAGGCAAGCAGGGGCAGGACGAGGCGCGCCCCCCACCCTCCCGGCCGGAAGCAGATCGCGGACGCGAAGTCGATCAGGACGGGATGACCATCTCTCCCCGCGAGCACGTTGCTGCGATGGCGCAGGTCGAGATGCACGACGCCGCGCGCGTGCATCTCATGCACCGCGTCCCGCAGCTCCGGGATGAAGCCACCGGGCACCTGCCCGGACAGGCGCGGCCCCATGACCTCGCCGGGCCGGTACTCCAGCGCGAAGGCCAGGTCATCCACCCGCCCGAAGGCGCGCGGCACGGCAGGGTGACCGGCGAGCTGCTCGTAGGCCCGCAGCTCCCGGCGGACCAGCCAGCCTCGGAAGCGTCGCCCCAGGCGCCCGCCCGCTGCCGCATCCTTCACCACGCAGACGCTCTCTCCCGCGCGAACGCAGAGGACGTCGGGCTTGCGGCCACCTCCCCCTCTCAGCTGCTCGACCTGGTCGCCCGCCAGGTCGAGACGGCTCGGGATCACGTCGGCCCCAGCGCGATGAGTGCGCGCAGGCCGAAGACCGCGACGAGTGCGACCAGCGCGAGCAGGGTCCCCAGCTCGTTGTTTTCCGAGTAGCGATCGAGGGACCAGCGCCGGGCGGGGTCGGACAGCGCGCTCGTCGCCGGCGAAGGGTCCCACGACGAGACGCGCGGCAGCAGCGCCGGCACGGCGGCGCGATAGTCCCGAAAGGCCTCGCCGTACAGCTCTTCGAGCCTCCCCGACTCGGTCCGCTCCTTGCGCGGGAAGTAGTCGAGGAAGAACCAGGGAACAAAGACCACGAGTGCCCCGGCGGCCCACCAGCCGCCTGCCATCACCGCCGCCCCGGACCCGATCAGCAGTGTTCCGAGATACAACGGGTGCCGCAGGTGCGCGTAGGGACCGGTCACCGTCAGCCGGGTCGTCTTCACCAGGTGTCCGGCTCCCCAGGTCCGCACGACCGCCCCGACGGCAATCAATGCCGCACCGAGCGCGTACTCGACGGCGCCGGGGCGCACGAAGATGACGAGCGCGAACCCGAGCGCATAGAGCGGTGCGAAGCGCAGGCGCAGATTCTTGATCCGGATCGGGTTCCGCATTCGGACGAGGAGCGTAATCCGGCCGCTCTCTGCGGGCGAGCGCAAGCGAGCGGATCAGGAGGATCTAGGCTGCGGTCTGGCGACCTGCCGCGTCGCCTGGTTCCCCAAGACTGCGTCTTGGATCAGTCTTGGGTCAGGGTCCTAGCCGTCACCGCCGTAGCGCTTGCGCACCATGTCCCAAAGCCGCTTCCGCAGCTCTTCCCGGAAGACCGGGTCGACGGGCACGTCCATCATGTCGGCGGCGAGGAACTCGCGCAGCTCGTCGGGATCGAAGCCCATGGGATCGTCGAAGATCGCCTGCCAGTCCGACTCGCTCATGACTGCTGCGCTCCCCGCAGCCGGCTCGTCCCCGCCGGCTTCTCCCGATCTGGATCGGTCTCGCCCCATGACGCCCCCCCTCGAGGCCGACTGCCTGCAGGTGAGAGGTCTGCCGTCTCGAACAGCAGCCGCTTCACCCGATAGAGACTCGAGCGCACCGAATCGCTGCTGCGATCCGTTCGCCTCGAGATCTCCTTGATGCTCATGTTCTCCAGATGCCGCATGACGAAGATCTCGCACTGCCACTCGGACATGCTCTCGAGCTGCTCGCTCACCGCTTCCGTGTAGCGACGCAGATTGAGATGCTCCTCGGGCGTGCAGTCCCCGAACGAAGAAGCCGGGCGCAGGGCTTCGGGCCTCAGCGCTTCCAGTCGCTGACCTTCGGTACGCGCGCGGCGCAGACTGTTGTTCAGGGTGTTCTTCGCGATGCCGTAGATCCAGGAGAGCAGCGAAGAGGTGCCGCGGTAGCTCTCGAAGGACCGGTAGACGGCAGTGAAGGTCTCCTGAACGACCTCCTCCGCGTCGGCGTGGTTGCGCATGCGGGTATAAACGAAGCTGTAGATCCGCTGGAAATAGCGCCGGTACAGCTCATTGAAGTGGCTCTCGCTGCCGCCCCGCAGGCCATCCAGCAGCTGCCCGTCGCTCTGCTCGGTGAGCGGCACGGGCGCAGCCGCCGCGCGCACGGGTGCGGCAGTCGGCTTGCTGATCTCTTCTGCTTCCACATTGACGCCCGCCGACGGGCGGGCGTCCTCAGCACTTACAGCTCGGGGCAACGCGGCAACTCCCGCAGTTGTCCCTTCCCAGGACTGTCTGGACGGGTGATATCGCCCCCGTCCTCCTCTAAGTGGCCCTCTCCCCCTGCGCGTGGCAAAGAAAGTGAGGCCCCAGAGGGAAGCGCGTGAGAATGCGCTTCAGATCAGCTGCGCACGAGGCTCTCCAGCCCGGGCGTGCCGTCCGCGATGGCGCGCCGCATCCGGTACAGGTTCGCCTTGACGGCGTCCTCGGACTTGCCGAGCACCTCGGCGATCGTCCGGATCGGCTGTCGCCGCAGATGCTTCAGGTGGAAGATGCGGCGCTGCAACGGCGTCAGCTCGGACTCGATGATCTCTTCGCAGCGTCCCAGCATGCGTCTCGCTTCGACGCTCTGATCCTGGGGTGCTTCCCGGCCTGCGACGTCGAGAGCGCCTCCTTCCTCGAGCGGCTCGAGGCGGGGGCGCGGGCGACGAAAGCGACGGTTGACCGTGTTGCGGGTGATCCCGAAGATCCAGACCAGCAGCGACGACTGTCCCTGGTACGAGGGCAGCGCCTTGAGCAAGGTCATGAAGACGTCCTGCGCGACGTCTTCGGCTTCTCCCGGGTCGCGCAGCCGCTTCAGCGCAAAGCGGTAGACGCGCGGGAAGTAGCAGCCGTAGAGCATGTCGAAGTGCTCTTTGCTGCCGCCGATGATCTCATCGACGAGCTCGCGATCGCACGGCCACGGCTTGTCGTTCGCTCGGGTCTTGGTCGCGGTCTTCGTCCGGGTATTCGTCCGGGTGTTCGTCCGGCTACTCGTATTGGGCACTGCACTATCTCCCGCTCTGGCTCTCGCGGGAGGATCGCCGTGGATTTTCCGGACCTGGGCCCTTCATGACGCCGAACCATCGATCGGATGGGTGTTGCTTGCTGGCGGGTCCCCGGTCCCGGGTTGGTCCGTCCGTTCGTTGAAACGCTTCATCCTCGAAACACTTCGTCGAACAGTTACAGCCCCGAAACGCACCACCAGCGGTTCGATCGTTTTGTGACGTCCTCCTGTCGATCCTCGCGAAACCGGTTGGCTTTCCGAAAGTTGGGACTCGCGTCCCGCCCTTGGGGAGAGCAAGCTCCGTGCCAGTCACTCGCGAGGCCGCAGCTGGGGGCGGATCCATCCGCCCCCAAAGGGCTTTTCCCCTCGGCGGGACTGCGGGAAAGCCCTCGTCCCCGGCGGGAGGAGTAGAAAGAGTTTTCCTCTAATGGAACCGCCGGTTCACCACCGCGAGCGGCTGCACCAACGGTCTTACCAGAAATGGGAAGTTTCTAGCCCCGAATCCGGATTCGCCCTTTTCTTAATTCGAGGGCTCGGGGGGGGGGGCGGGCGGTGGCACCCGCTCACAGCTTGCCGGGGATGATCCACCAACGGCCCTCGCTCCGTTCCCAGCGGTCGGTGCGCGCGAGTTCGACGCTCCACCAGCGCAGCGGCAGGGAGTTCTGGCCGCGGAAGCGGATGGTCACCAGCACGGCGTCGGGATCGAGCACGCTCACCTTCTCGAGCTTTGCGGCCGTCGGCCGCAAAGCCTCGAAGTGGGCGACGGACAAGGCGTCGGCGAAGGCGGCGAAGTAGTCGGCGAAGGCTTCAGGGGACGCGAAGAGCTCGCGCAGCGCCGGATCGTGGAAAGTCGCGATGCTGTTGAAGCGGCGGTTGATGATGCGCGTGTAGAACACCCGCGCGAGCTGCTCTACCTCGAGGGTGCTCGCGGCGCGCGCGCCGGTCACGGTGGGGCGCGCGCCGTCGTATTCGCCGCGCTCGACCGGGTCGAGAGGGCGGGGATCGAGGTCCGACGAGAACGGTGAGGTGCAGGCCAGCAGCCCACACGCCCCCCAGCAGACCAGCAGACCCAGCAGGTGCCGCCTGGCCGTCACGGGGAAAGCGCTGCCTGGGCTGCTGCGAGTCGCGCCAGTGGGACGCGATACGGCGAGCAGGACACGTAGTCGAGCCCCACCCGCGCGAAGAACAGGATGCTCTTCGGGTCCCCGCCGTGCTCGCCGCACACGCCGAGCTTCAGGTCCGGACGCGTCGCGCGACCCCGGGCCGCGCCGATTTCGACGAGCTGTCCGATGCCCTCCTGGTCGATGGAAACGAAGGGGTCGTCCTCGAGGATGCCCTTCTCCAGGTAGTCGGGAAGGAACTTCCCGACGTCGTCCCGGGACAGCGCATAGCCCATCTGCGTGAGGTCGTTCGTACCGAACGAGAAGAAGTCTGCGTGCTTTGCGATCACGTCCGCGGTCAGCGCCGCGCGCGGGACCTCGATCATGGTGCCGATGGCCGGTCGAACGCGCGTCCCCGGGAACGCGGCCCGGACGTCCCCGATGGTCTTCTCGCACTGCGCGCGCAGGCGCTCGAGCTCGCCCTCGTGGGAAACGAGGGGAATCATGATCTCGGGCTTGACGCGAACGCCCGCCGCCGCGACCGCGCAAGCAGCCTCGGTGATCGCCCGCACCTGGGTGACGTAGATCTCCGGATAGCTCACACCCAGGCGACAACCGCGGTGGCCCAGCATCGGGTTGAATTCGTGCAGCCCTTCGAGCTTCGAACGCAGCACGGCGAGGCTGATGCCGAGTTCCTTCGCGAGCTCGGCCTTCTCGTCCTCTTCGTGGGGCAGGAACTCGTGAAGCGGCGGGTCCAGCAGGCGGATGGTGACCGGCAGGCCGTCCATCGCCCGGAAGATCCCCTCGAAATCGCTGCGCTGCATGGGCAGCAAGCCCTCGAGCGCCTTCTCCCGCTCGACCTCGTCGTTGGCGAGGATCATGCGCCGGACGGCGAGGATGCGCGCCGGCTCGAAGAACATGTGCTCGGTCCGGCACAGACCGATCCCCTCGGCACCGAACTTCCGGGCCACGAGCGCGTCCTGAGGTGTGTCGGCGTTGGTCCGGACTTTGAGCTTGCGATAGCGATCGGCCCACTTCATCAGGCTGTCGAAGGCCCCGCCCAGCTCGGGAAGCACCGTCGGCGCCTTGCCCAGGATCACCTCGCCCGAACCACCGTCGAGAGTCAGCCAGTCGCCCTCACGGATCACGGTTTCTCCAATCCGCATGAGGCGCTGTTCCGGATCGACCTGCAGGTCTTCGCACCCCACGACGCAACACTTCCCCATGCCGCGAGCGACCACCGCCGCATGGGACGTCATGCCGCCCGTCCGGGTGAGGATGCCCTGGGAGGCGTGCATGCCGACGATGTCCTCGGGAGACGTCTCCGAACGCACGAGGATCACCTTGTCGCCTGCCTTCGCTCGGTTCTCGGCGGTCTCCGCGTCGAACACCACCTTGCCCACGCCGGCTCCGGGGGAGGCGGGCAGGCCCGTCGACAGCACCGTCAACGGCCCGCTGCGATCGAGCATCGGATGCAGCAGCTGGTCGAGCGCAGAGGCGTCCACCCGCAGCAACGCCTCTTGTTGACTGATCAAACGCTCGCGGACGAAGTCGACGGCGACCTGCACCTGCGCCGGCGGCGTGCGCTTCCCGGTCCGGGTCTGCAGCAACCAGAGCGTCCCGCTCTCGATCGTGAACTCGATGTCCTGCATCTCGCGGTAGTGCTTCTCGAGCCTCTTGCACAGGCCGCGCAGCTCCTCGTAGGCGGCGGGCATCTCCTCGGCGAGGGTCGGGAGCTTCCCCGCGTGCCCCTGTCGGCTGGCGTCGTCGATCGGCTGCGGGGTCCGAACGCCCGCGACCACGTCCTCGCCCTGGGCGTTCTTCAGGTACTCGCCATACAGGTGGTCCGCGCCGTTGGTCGGGTTTCGCGTGAAGACGACTCCGGTCGCGCAGTCGTCGCCCATGTTGCCGAAGACCATGGCCTGTACGTTGACGCCGGTCCCCCAGTCGTCGGAGATATCGTGAAGCTTGCGGTAGGCCTTTGCGCGGTCATTGCCCCAGGAACGAAAGACGGCGCCGACGGCCCCCCACAGCTGCTCGGCCGGGTTCTGTGGGAAGGGCTTGCCGGTCTGGACCTCGACGATTTCCTGGAAGCGCCGAACGATGCCCTGCCAGTCCTCGGCTTCGAGGTCGGTATCGAGATAGACGCGACGATCTTCCTTCACGGCCTCGATGCAACGCTCGAACAGCTCGCGCGGCACCTCGAGGACCACGTCGCCGTACATCTGGATGAAGCGCCGATAGCTGTCGTAGGCGAAACGGGCGTCCGCCCGCGCGGCCAGCCCGCGTACGGTGACGTCGTTGAGACCGAGATTGAGCACCGTATCCATCATGCCGGGCATCGACACCCGGGCGCCCGAACGGACGGACACCAGCAGCGGGTCGTCGGGATTGCCGAAGCGCTTCCCGATCGCGCGCTCGACGCGGGTCAAGGCGGTCAGGATGTCCGACTTGACCGCACGAGAGAGGGAGCCCCGAGCCTGGCACTCGCCGCAGACCTCGGTCGAGATGGTGAAGCCGGGCGGGACGGGGATGCCCAGATGGGACATCTCAGCGAGGTTTGCACCCTTGCCTCCCAGTAGGTCGCGCATGGACGCGCGGCCGTCGGCGCGACCGTTGCCGAAAGAGAAGACCCGCCGGGACGGGCGCGTGCGCGCCACCTTCTTGGCCGGTGCCTTCTTGCCGGGTGCCTTCTTCTTGCGGGGTGCCTTCTTCCGCGGCGCCTTCTTCCGCGGCGCCTTCTTCCGGGGTGCCTTCTTCCGGGGTGCCTTCGTCCGGGGTGCCTTCGCGCGCGCGCTCTTCTTGCGTGCGGGTGCCTTCTTCTTTCGCGCGGTCAATGGACCGGCTCCAGACGCTCGCGCAACACGCTGACGAGATCGGTGATGGCGACCCGTTCCTGCTCCATGCTGTCGCGTTCCCGGACGGTGACGCAGCCATCGTCGACGGACTCGAAGTCGAAGGTCAGGCAGAAGGGCGTGCCGACTTCGTCCTGCCGGCGGTAGCGCCGGCCGATGTTGCCGGACTCGTCGTAGGCGACGTTCCAGCTGCGCCGCAGGGTCCGCTCGAGGGCGCGGGCCGGCTCGGCCAGCTTCTTCGACAGCGGCAGCACCGCCGCCTTGATGGGTGCGATCTCTGGTGTGAAGTGCATCACCGTGCGGACGTCGCCCTCGCCGATCTCTTCTTCCTCGTAGGCGTTGCAGAGCAGCGCCAGGCAGGTGCGATCGACGCCCATGGACGTCTCGATGCACATGGGCATGAAGCTCTCCTTGCTCTCCGCATCGGTGTACGAGAGGTCCTTGCCCGAGTACTCCGTATGGCGGCGGAGGTCCCAGTCGCCGCGGTCGTGGATGCCCTCGATTTCCTGCCAGCCGAACGGGAAGAGGTACTCCACGTCCTCGGCGGCGTTGGCGTAGTGGGCCAGCTCGTCCGCCGCGTGGGCTCGGTTGCGCAGGGATTCCTTCGCGAATCCCAGATCCGTGTGGAAGCGGTTCCGCTCCCCAAGCCAGTGGGCGAACCACTTCTCTCGCTCGGACGGATGGATGAAGAACTCGAGCTCGGCCTGCTCGAATTCCCGCGATCGGAAGGTGAAGTTGCGCGGCGTGATCTCGTTGCGAAAGGCTTTCCCGACCTGCGCGATCCCGAACGGGACCTTCTGGCGCGCCACCTCCCGGACCCGCTTGAAGTCCGTGAAGATCGGCTGACAGGTCTCGGGACGCAGGTGCGCGACCGACGCCGCGTCCGCCGAGGCTCCGATGTGGGTCTGGAGCATCAGGTTGAAGTTCCGAGGCTCGGTGAGGTCGTGCTCCGAGCTGCCATCGCGGGCGTCACAGCGCCCGGCGTCATCGAGCTGGTCGGCCCGGAAGCGCTTCTTGCAGGCCCTGCAGTCGACCATCGGATCGCTGAAGTTCTCGGTGTGACCGGACGCGTCCCAGGTGCGAGGGTGCGTGATGATCGCGGAGTCGATCCCCACCACGTCGTCGCGGTCGCGAACCATCCGCTGCCACCAGAAGGCCTTGACGGCGTTCTTCAGCTCGACGCCGAGGGGCCCGTAGTCCCAGAAGCCGTTGATCCCGCCGTAGATGTCGCCGGACGGGAAGATGAACCCCCGGCGCGCGCAAAGGGAAACGATCTTGTCCATCGTGACCGACGAGGTGGACGGGGCGGACGGAGCGGATTTCGGACTCATGGGGGGTTCCTGGCTGGGTTTCTGGCGGGGTCCCGCGGAGGGCGCGGAGTATCCCCTCCGCGACGCGCAGGGTCAAGCCGCCGGCGTCGGACCGGCCCCCCCGGACGATCGCAGGATCTGATTCAGGAAGCGTTCGCTCCGCAGCTCGAGCCCCACGTGGTAGCGCTGGAAACGCGCCACGATCGCGTGCGCCTCCGCCAGACTCTGCCCGGAGAGCGCCAATCTCGACAGCTCCGCCAGGGGAAAACGCAAGCCCTGCTCGAGTGCGCGCAAGGTCCCGAGGTGCGCGCGAAGGGGAAGCTCCTCGTCTCGCGAACAGCGACGACAGATGACGCCACCGTCCGCCACGTGGAAGTGCACGCTGGGGCCTTCGACTTCGCGACCACAGCGAACGCAGTTGCGAAGTTCGGGACGCATGCCGAGCGCGTCGAGCGCGCGCAGCTCGACGAGCACGCGCATGCGCTCATCGGGGCGGCTGTGTTCCAGCGCCTCCAGCACCTCGAGCGCGAAGTGGAAGATGCCGCGCATCTCCGGCCCGACCCCCTCTTCTGGCGCCAACCGCGACAGCAGCTCCATCACGTAGCAGGCGAGCCCGTAGCGAGCGGCATCGTCGCGCAGGGCCAGAAAGGGACTCAGCAGCCGTGCACGGTCGAGCAGCGGCATGCCCCCGCGACGGCGCGGGTGGATCTTCACCTCGAGATGGTTGAAGAGGTCGAGGGATCCGGGGAAGCGGCGCACGCTCTTGCGTGCGTGCTTGGCCATGGCCGTGACGCGGCCGCGGGTCGGTGTCAGCAGGTGGACGATCAGATCGGCCTCGCCGAACTCGACCGTTCGCAGGACCAGAGCCGGAACGTCGTCGAGCGGAGCCCGCACCCGATCGCGCGTCCGGTTACCGATGGCCGCCACCGACGCTCAGGGCCTCGCGACCGGGGACGGCGAGGCATCTTCCGCGGGCACCGCATCGGCGACGGGCCGGGGTTCGCGGCGCGCGAGGGACACGGCCGGACCCGGCGCGAGAGCCGCGACCCCCTGGGCTTCCGCCAGAGCGCGAACCGGGTCCCGCCGTACGACGATGAGGGAACGAGAACTCGATGCGGTTCCCGCATCGGACAGCGAAACCGCGATCAGCTGGATCGCGAAGCCCACCCCGACCAGGACCCCCAGCCCGAGAACGCTCGCGACGACACGCGCCAGGGACAAGCGCGGCGACACGCGACGGGATGCGGCGCCGGGCTCTCGCAGGGTCCGATTCAGCGTTTCGTCGGCGTCGAGACCCAGGGCCTCGGCGACGGTGCGGACGAAGCCCCGCACGAAGCCGTCGACGTCGGCATCGAACGAGCCCGCTTCCAGGCGCTCGAGGGACCGCAGGGGAATCCGCGTCTGCTGCGACAGCTCCTCGATGCTGATCCCACGCAGCCGGCGCTGGGAAGACAGGTAGTTGCCGATCGATTCGGGCGGAGACGAAGGCGCCCCCGAGGAGGCGTCGGCGCCCGGGACTGCAGCAGGCAAGACGTCGGGGTCGGACGGCTCTTTCTTCGTTCCGCTCATGCTTCCCCCGAGATCCAGGCCAGCCGCCCCGATGCGGCGACCTCAGTGGAGGAGCTTCAGATACTCCTGTGACTGCTGCCCCCAACGGTGGTACGGCGCCGTCTCCGCCGCAACCTTGAAGTACTCCAAGGCCTTGTCCCGGCGGCCCAGGGACACGTAGGCCTCGCCCAGACGATAGTTGGTCTCGGCCTCCGCGTTCTTCCCGATGTTGCGCTCGAGCACCTTCTCGAAATTCACGATGGCCTGGAGACCCCGCCCCTCGTTGGCGTCGAGGATTCCCAGGTTGAGCCGTGCCGGCCAGTAACGCGGCTGGAAGGCCAGCGCCTCCTCGAAGTTCGCGCGGGCCTCGGCGAATTGGTTGAGCTGTAGGAGCGCCCAGCCCTTGTTGGTGTACGCCTGCCAGGGAGCGCTGAAGGTCGGATCATCGATCAGCACCTGGGAGACCTCGATCGCGTCCGGGAAGCGCTTGAGCTGCACGTACAAGCCGGTGAGATTCAGCAGCATGGCGTGGTCGGCGGGGTCCATTTCCCGCGCGATGAGCATGTGCTCGAGCGCTTTGTCGAGGAGACCGCGACGGCGGTACGCCTCTCCCAGCCACTGAACGGTCTTGGGATCGTCGGGGTTCAGCTCGTAGGCGAACTGCAGCTCGCGAATCGCCAGGGGCGTCCGGCCGTTGGCGAGGTGGTCCACACCGACATTCCGCTTTGCATGCGCGATCCGCAGGTCGGTAGCGTACTGCTCGGGGTCCGATTGCGGAGTCGACGCGCAGCCGCTTCCCAGCGCGAACACGACCAGTCCAGCCAGAAGGGCCGTTCGCCGCGGGATCGAGCGCCGGGTCGAGCGCCGGGTCGAAGGACGAATCGAAGGGTTGGAAGTCATGGAGTGCTTCCTCTCGGCTCGCTTGGAGCCTGTCAAAACCTTGCGAGCAGTCGGGCGAGCAACGGCGGTTCCGCTGCCTCGACCGGCTTGCGCTTCTGCAGCTGGATCCGGCCCAGCTGAGCGGGCGCGGAATCTTCCGGGTTGGGGGTGGCGATGTTCGGATCGAGACCCGGAGCGACCGGCTTCACGCGGAATTTGCTGAGGACCGCGGAATCCGGAAGAGGCTCACCCGGCAGCAGGAGTTCCTCACTCAGGTCGTCCTCGATCGAGTCGACCAGGTCTTCGAGCTGCAGTGCGCCGTCCTCCGGCGGGATCTCGACTCCCGGAAGGTCGAAGATCGCCAGGTCGATGGGCTCCGGAAGATCGTCTCCCGTCAGCTCGCACCAGGACTCGAGAGCGCGGCGGCGGCCGTCCGGGCCGCCGGCGATCAACATGTCCTCATCGAACAGGAAGCCCATGCCCTCGGCGAAGGTGAGGCCAGCGTCGAGCGCGAGATGCGGCGCGGTGTTGAGCTCGCCGTCGAACTCGAAGGTCGTCACCGAGCCGGAGTCCTCCGAGCGAACGGCGACGAGCAGCAAGCGCTGTCCACTGAGGTCGCGATGAAGCGCAATGATGGCCCGCGCCGGACCCACGGGCATGCCGCCCGCGTCCACGACGGGACGATTCAGTGACGGACAGAGGCCATCGAGACCCTCTTCCGTGAGCGCGACGGGCTCGGATCGACGCACGAACATGCATGGCTCATCGGCAGCGAACGGGGCCCTCTTGAGCCTCTTGACGGTGCAGCGGGCGGGTCCAAGCGCGGATGCCTCCGACGCTTTCGCGGACATCCTGCGCACCCGTGAAACGGCCCTGGAAGCCCCTCAGGCCCTTTCGCGGGATCCCCAGCGGGATACAATGCCCCCGCCCAGCCCCCCGTTCGAGGAGCAAACCCATGGGAGCCGTCAACGACGGTCCTGCGGACGACTCGCACCCGCGCAAGTCCGTCACCGAGGTCGACCACGTCGCCATCCGCTTCGCCGGGGACTCCGGCGACGGGATGCAGATCACCGGTAGCAAGTTCACCGACACGACGGCCCTGTTCGGCAACGACGTCGCGACCTTCCCGGACTTCCCCGCGGAAATCCGGGCTCCCGCGGGCACCCTCGCAGGCGTCTCGGGCTACCAGGTCCACTTCGCAGCCGAAGACATCTTCACTCCCGCGGACGAGGTCGATCTGCTGATCGCCTTCAATCCGGCGGCGCTGCGCGCGAACGTGGAGGACGTGCGCGGTCACGGCATGGTGATCATCAACAGCGACGCCTTCAACAAGAAGTCGCTCCAGCGCGCGGGCTACACCGACGACCCGCTGCCGGGCCTGCGCGAGCGCTTCAACGTGGTCGAGGTCCCGGTCACCACCTTGAACCGTGAGGCACTGCAGGGACTGGCGCTGTCGTCGCGCGAGGTGGATCGCTGCAAGAACTTCTTCGCCCTGGGTCTGTTGCTGTGGCTCTATCACCGCGACCTCGAGCCGACGGCGCGCTGGCTCGCGTCGAAGTTCAAGGCTGACGTTCTCGAGGCCAACATCCGCACGCTGAAGGCCGGGCACGCATTCGGCGAAACCACCGAGCTGCTGCCCACGTCCTTCCTGGTGCCCGCGGCGAAGATCGAACCGGGTCCATACCGCAACATCACCGGCAACGCGGCACTGGCCTGGGGCATCGTCGCGTCCGCGGTCCAGCTGGACAAGCCCGTCTTTCTTGGCGCGTATCCGATCACGCCCGCCAGCGACGTGCTCCACGAAGTGGCGCGACATCGGAACTTCAACGTCAAGACCTTCCAGGCAGAGGACGAGATGGCGGCCGCCAGCTCGGCCATCGGCGCTGCCTTCGCGGGCCACCTGGGAGTCACCGTCAGCAGCGGACCGGGCTTCATCCTCAAGCAGGAAGCGATCGGCCTGGCGGTGATGGTCGAGCTGCCCCTGGTGATCGTGGATGTCCAGCGTGCGGGCCCCGCCACCGGGTCGCCCACCAAGACCGAGCAGGGCGATCTACTGGCCGCCCTCTATGGACGGCATTCCCAGGCGCACCTTCCGGTGCTCGCTCCGGCCACACCCGGCGACTGCTTCCACGTCATGCTCGAGGCGTTCCGCATCGCCGTGAAGTACATGACCCCGGTAATCGTGCTGTCCGACAGTTACCTGGCCAACAGCGCAGAGCCCTGGCGCATCCCGGACGTCGAGAGCCTGCCGCGGGCAACCGTCTCGCATCCGTCCTCGGACGCTGCCGAGAGCTTCCGCCCCTATGAGCGGGACGCGGAGTTGCTCGCCCGCCCTTGGGCCATCCCGGGCACCGCGGGCCTCGAGCACCGCATCGGTGGCCTCACCAAGGCTCCGGTCAGCGGGAACGTCGTCTACGACCCCGACAACCACGAGCAGATGGTCGCGCTCCGGTATCAGAAGATCGAAGGCATCGTGCGCGACATCCCGCCCATCGAGGTCAACGGACCCGACCGCGGCGAGCTGCTCGTGCTCGGCTGGGGGAGCACCCACGGCGCCATCACCGCCGCGGTGAAGGGCGCCCGAGAACGCGGGCTCGATGTATCCCATGCCCATCTCCGGCACCTGAACCCGCTACCCGCCGACCTCGGCGACCTGCTTTCCCGCTTCCGACGAGTCCTGCTGCCAGAACTCAACCTGGGTCAGCTCTCCATGATCCTGCGCGCCCGCTACCTGATCGACATCGAGTCGTTCACGAAGGTCGCCGGCCAGCCGTTCAAGGTGGTCGAGATCCAGACGAAGATCGAGCAGATGCTCGAAGAGTCCAGCTAATCGTTCTGGGTCGTCGAGATCCAGACGAAGATCGAGCACATGCTCGAGGAGCCCTACTAATCATTCTGGGTCGTCGAGATCCAGACGAAGATCGAGCACATGCTCGAGGAGCCCTACCCATGGCCGCCTCCCCCGAAGCCCCCGAACTGTCCCGCAAGGACTTCGTCACCAACCAGGACGTCCGCTGGTGCCCCGGCTGCGGCGACTACTCGGTGCTGGCAAACGTCCAGCGCGTGATGCCCGAGCTGGGCGTTCCCCGGGAGAACTTCGTGTTCGTGTCCGGCATCGGTTGCTCCAGCCGCTTCCCGTACTACATGAACACCTACGGCTTCCACACCATCCACGGTCGCGCCCCCGCGTTCGCGACGGGCATCAAGATCACGCGGCCCGAGCTGTCGGTCTGGATCGTGACGGGTGACGGAGACGGGCTCTCCATCGGCGGCAACCATCTGATGCACGCCATCCGCCGCAATCTCGACGTGCAGATCCTGCTCTTCAACAACCGGGTCTACGGGCTCACCAAGGGTCAGTACTCGCCGACTTCGGCGCTGGGCATGCGCACGAAGACCTCGCCGACGGGATCCATCGATCACCCGATCGACCCCATCACCTTCGCGTTGGGCTCCGGGGCCACCTTCGTCGCACGCACCATCGACGTAGACGCTTCGCACATGCAGGAAATGCTCAAGCGCGCCCACCAGCACAAGGGCACGGCCTTCATCGAGATCCTCCAGAACTGTCCGGTCTTCAACGACGGCACCTGGGAAGAGCTGCAAGACCGGAAGTCGCGGACCGAGACCGCGCTGGTACTCGAACACGGCAAACCCCTGGTCTTCGGCGCGCCGGGTGCGCGCAAGGGCATCTGCGTCGACCACGGCGTCCCGAAGGTGATCGACGTCTCGGACGATCAGGCGCCCGAAGCACAGGGCGTCGTCGTGCACGACGAGAACGCCCCGCCCTCCTATTCGTTCGCCTTGGCATCCCTGGCGCGCCCCGAGTTCCCGCTTCCCGTGGGCGTCCTGCGCGAGACCGAGAAGCCCTGCTACGAGGCGATGGTCGAGGACGAGGTGCAGCACGCCATCGAGAGCCGCGGGCCCGGCGATCTTCGCGACCTGCTGAATTCCGGCGACACCTGGGAAGTCGAAGGCTGAACGCGCCCGAGCGAGCGACCGGACTCGCCCCGTGGCTGGCGTTCCCGATCTTGATGGGCGGCTTCGTCGCCTTTCCCCTCATCATGGGCGGCTTCGTCGCCTTGGCCTTCTGGGGTCTCGAGCGCGGCTACGATCCAGCCGCCTGGGGCGCCGGGCTCACCGTCCTGAATTTCTTCGTCATCCTGGGCGCCGAGCAGCTGCTGCCCCGCAACCCGGACATGAATGTGTTCCGGGATCGCCAGTCGCTGAACGACATCGGCCACGGCCTGCTGCTTGCGACACTCGCGCGGCCCGTGGGAGGAGCGCTCTCCGTCGCGACCCTCGGGCTTCTCGCGGGCTTCCGACAACAGTGGGGGCTCGGCACGCTGTGGCCCGCTTCCGCCTCGCTTCCGGTCCAGTTCGCGCTGGCGCTCGTGCTGTGGACTTTCTCCGACTACTGGATCCATCGCAGTCTTCACAGCTTCGACCGCTTGTGGTGGTTCCATGCGGTCCATCACGACACGCCGCAGATGCACATCCTGAAGTCCGGGCGACTGCACTTCGGCGAGGAGATCTTCAACGCTGTCCTGAAGCCCGTGCCCCTGCTGCTGCTCGGCGCACCGCCCGAAGTCATGGTCGGGGTCGGCCTGTGGATCGTGTTCGACGGGAACCTCGTGCATTCGAACATCGACCAGCGATTCCCGAGCTGGGCCCACTACTTCGTTCCGACGGTGCAGCTCCACAACCTGCATCACGCCCAGGACCGTCGACACCAGGACTCGAACTACTCGGGCTCGACGGCGGTCTGGGACGTGGTGTTCGGCACCTTCAGCCACCCGGACCGCAACCCGCTCGGTCCGCTCGGGATCGAGAACAACCCCGTTCCCCCGGGCTTCGTGGCACAGCTCGCGTTCCCCTTCCGTCGGGAGAGACGGGCGCAAGGGACCGCCGAGACAACCTGATCCGGTAGGCTTCGGGGCGATGCCGTCCTCGAGCCCGCCCGCCTCCCCTTCCTCGAGCCCGCCCGCCTCCCCGGTCCGCATCCTGGACCTTGCGCGTCCCCGGCTGCCGTGGTGGCTCGAGGCCCTCAATGTGCTGGCGGCACCCATTGCCGCCCGGATCCGCTTCGACGCAGATGCCCTGCTCGAAGCGTCGCGGCGGCGAACGGGCCTCGAAGACTTCGGCCCGGCGTCCTTCGAAGAACCCTTCCGTCTCTACATCGATTGCATCCAGGACACACCCTTCAGCGCCTTCGGACGCATCAGCCAACGCGCCATGATCGGCGGCCTGCTCGACACGCGCCTGCGGATCGAAGCGGTGATCGCCGCACATCCCGAGATCCTCGAGCAGCCCATCGCGCAGCCGATCGTCATCGCCGGCTTGCCCCGGACGGGCACGACACACCTCTTCAACCTGATCGCCCAGCACCCCGGACTACGCAGCCTGCCCTACTGGGAGAGCCTCGAGCCGATCCCCGGCCCGAAGGATCGTCCCCAGGCGAGAGAGTCCGGGGACCCCGACCCGCGCATCGCCCGCTGCGAGCGCACTCTGGGCTTCATGAACCGCGTGATGCCGCTCTTCCCCGCAATGCACGAGTTCGAGCCGGAGGTTCCCCACGAAGAGGTGCAGCTGCAGATGATGCAGTTCGCGACCTGCCTGATCGAGTCGATGCTCGACCTGCCCCGTTACGCCGACTGGTACCACGACACGGACCAGACGCCGCACTACGCCTACCTGAAGCGCGTGCTGCAGGTCTGCCAATTCCTCGACCCCGGGGCTGACCCCGAACGAACGCACGCGACGCGATGGATCCTCAAGAGCCCTCAGCACATCGCCGAGATGCCCGCACTCTTCGCCACCTTCCCCGACGTGCGCGTGATTCGCACCCACCGCGACCCGGCGCGCATCGTCGCGTCACTCGCCACCATGATCAGCTACGGCCGGCGCATGACCCTCCGCAAGGACGCCATCGACCCCCACGCCATCGGGCGCCACTGGGCGAACCGGATCGAGACCTGGCTGCACGAGACGATCGAACACGAGAAGATCCTCGACCGAAGCCGCATCCTCGACGTCCGTTTCCACGAGTTCATGAAAGACGACGTAGGAACCGCCCTGCGTGTGCTCGACTGGGCGGACCAGCCCGTTTCCGGCGAGGCCGCCGACGCGATACACGCCCTCGCCACTCGCAACGTCCGCGGCAAGCACGGCACCATCGCCTACCCGCTCGAAGACCTGGGCCTGGAAGCCAGCGACCTGCGAGAACGCTTCCGCTTCTACCAGGAACGCTTCGACCTGCCGGACGACTTGTAGAGGTACGGGTGCGACGCGTATGATCGCGCGGCTGATGGACGAGCCGAAGAACGGGCGAACAAAAAGCGCGTGCGACCGCCTCGTCGGGATCCTGTCCGCAGGGATCCTGATGACGTCCTGCGCGACCGGAAGCTTCACTCCGGTCTCCCTCGACGAGACGGGCGTCGTCACGCGGGCCCAGACGCAGCACCAGGGGCCCGTTCGGGTCCGGGCCTCCGTTCCTGGCGAAGCCGAGGCCCGGGCGATCTTCGGGGCGCCGCTGTACGACCGGGGGATCCAGCCGGTCTGGCTCGAGATCTCGAATGACGGCCCGGTCGTGCTGCGCTTCGCACCCACCGGCACGGACCGCGACTACTTTGCCCCGCTCGAGGTCGCCTACATGCATCGCGCGGGCTTCTCCGGCGGCGATCTCCAGAGTATGGAGCGCTTCTTCCACGAGATCGCGATGCCGCGCGTCGTGCGACCGGGTGAGAAGCGTTCCGGCTTCGTCTTCACGCACCTCGACCCGGGCACCAAGAGCTTCAACGTCGACATCTTCGGAGCCGACGAATCCGGCGATTCCGACTATCACTTCACTTTCTTCGTACCCGTGCCGGGCTTCGAGCCCGATCACGCTGCCGTGGACTTCGACGCCCTCTACGACGCCAGCGCGCTCGAGGAGATCACCGTCGACGAGCTGCCGATTCGGCAGCAAACGCTCGAATGCTGCGCGATGGACCCGACGGGTCCCGAGCAGGGTCTGCCGATCAACGTCCTGCTGGTGGCTCCAGGCCGGGACCTGCTGCAGGCTCTACTGCGGTCCGGCTGGAACGAGACGTCCCGGACTGCACCTGACGCCGAGGCAGATGCGCGTCCGCGCTGGGAGGGGCGCCCCCCCGACGCGATATTCCGCCGGGCCCGCGGCAAGTCCGACCGCAACGAGCTGCGACTCTGGCTGAGCGCCGTGAAGGTGGACGACGACGACCTCTGGGTCGCGCAGGTGACACACGCAGGGAGCGGAGCGGCACGCCTCGAATCGGACATCGACGACGCACGCAACTACATGCTGCAGAGTCTCTGGTACGGACAGTCCCTGACCCGATTCGCTTGGCTCGACGACGAGGATCGTGCCGTCCCCTTCGACGCCCCGCGTACGAGCGTCTCGGGCCGGTCGTACTTCACGGACGGCAGTCGACTCGTGATGTGGCTGTCGGGTACGCCGGTGGCGATGGCCGGCACCGCCGCCTTCGAATGGGGAACGGCTCCCAAAGCGGGGACGACATCGCCATGATCCGATCGAGACTCGTGCGGGCGGCGTTGCTGCTCCTGCTGCTCGGCGTCCCTGGTGGTTGCCGGACGAACCAGGGCCCTCGCCCCATCGAAGCGGTGACCTTCCGGGAACGAGCCCTGACCCAGGAGTCCCACGGTGTCCGCGTCACCGCCGCGGTCCCGAGCGCCGACGAGACGCGGGAGCTGTTCGATGCGGACTTCTACGACAAGGGCGTCCAACCGGTCTGGCTCGAGGTCGAGAACGGACTCGAGGACGAGGTGGCCTTCCTGCCCGTGGGTCTCGACCCGCGCTACTACACGCCCATCGAAGCCGCCCTTCTTTCCGAGGCCGCGAGCGACGATACGTCCGGGCGCGATGTCGCGCGCAACCTCCTCGAGCATTCGATGAGTCTGATCGTGGGCCCCGGCGAAACGCGGTCGGGCTTCGTCTTCACGCCGCTCGACGAGGGCACGAAGTCGTTCAACGTCGACATCATGGGGTCCGAGGCTGGCCTGCAGTTCAGCTTCTTCATCTCCGTGCCGGGGCTGCAGATCGATCACGATGCGATCGATTGGGACGCGCGCGAGACCAACGCCGACGCCGTCGCGCTTGGCGAGATCGGCGACATCGTGGCCGCCCTCGAGGCGTTGCCTTGTTGCACGACCGACAAGGCGGACCAGGACCTCGGTGACCCCCTCAATCTCGTCGTCATCGGCAGCCCGGCCGATGTCTACTACGCGTTCATACGGGCGGGTTGGGACGAGACGGAGACGATCCACGGCTCGTCCCTGTGGAAAACGGCGGTCTCCTTCCTGACGGGCAGCGAGTACCGCTACTCACCGGTGTCCGCGCTCTACGTATTCGGCCGCCCCCAGGATGTCGCGTTCCAGAAGGCGCGCGACAACATTCACGAACGCAACCATCTACGGCTGTGGATGTCGGATCTTCGCTGGGAGGGCTTCCCGGTGTGGATCGGCCAGATCAGTCGCGACATCGGTGTCCGCTTCACGCGGCGCACGATCACGACTCACAAGATCGATCCCGACGTGGACGAGACGCGCGAGTTCCTACACGAGGATCTCGCGTATTCCCAGGCTCTCGCACGGGTCGGCTACGTGGGCGGTGTGGGTGCGGCGGCCATCGACGAGCCGCGCGGCAACCTGACGGGCGACCCCTACTTCACGGACGGACACCGCGTCGTCCTCTGGGTCTCGTCGCGGCCCGTCGCCCTCGACGGGATCGAGACCCTGGACTGGCGCCCCGTCCCCTACGACTGATTCCCAGGGGCCGAGGACGCCGCGAGCGAGTGGCTAACCCGAGATCCCCGGTGCGTGCTTGGCGAGGGTCTCACCGATCTCGGCCGGGCTTGCGGACACCGCGACGCCGCAGCGCTCGAGGGCGGCCATCTTGTCGCTGGCGGCTCCCTTGCCTCCGGCGATGATGGCCCCCGCGTGTCCCATTCTCTTGCCCTTGGGTGCGCGCTGACCGGCGATGAATGCCGCTACCGGCTTCGTCATCTCGGACTGGATGAACTCGGCGGCTTCTTCCTCGGCGCTGCCGCCGATCTCGCCGATCATGACCACCGCCTTGGTCTCGTCGTCCGCCTGGAAGAGCGTCAGGGCGTCGATGAAGTTCGTGCCGATGATCGGGTCGCCGCCGATGCCCAGGCAGGTGGACTGCCCGATTCCGAGTCGCGACAGCTGGTCGACCGCCTCGTAGGTGAGGGTGCCCGAACGGGACACGACGCCTACCGGACCGGGACGCGTGATCTGCGCCGGCATGATGCCGATGCGGCACTGCTCCGGGGTCACGACGCCGGGACAGTTCGGTCCCACGAGACGCATCGGAGACCCGGCCAGGGCGCGCTTTGCCCGCGCCATGTCGATGACGGGAATACCCTCGGTGACACAGATGGCCAGCTCGATCCCCGCGTCCGCGGCTTCGAGCATGGCATCGGCGGCGCCCGGCGGCGGCACGAAGATCACCGACGCAGTGGCGCCGGTGTCCTTCACGGCGTCCGCGACGGTGTTGTAGATGGGCATGTCCCCGATCGTGGACCCGCCCTTGCCCGGGGCGACGCCGCCCACGACCTGGGTGCCGTATTCCCGGGACAGGTTCGCGTGGAACTGGCCCATGCGGCCCACACCCTGGACCAACAGCTTCGTGTTCTTGTCGCACAGGATCGCCACGACTCAGGCTCCTTCCGTCGCTTGCGCCGCGGCTGCGACGACCTTCTCACCGGCTTCTTTCAGGGTCTCGGCGGGGATCAACGCGAGACCGGAATCCGACAGGATCTTCCGCCCCTCGGCAGCGTTCGTTCCCTGCAGTCTCACGACCACGGGCACGTTCACGTCGAGTTCCTTGGCGGCGGCCACGACACCTTCCGCGATCAGGTCGCAGCGCACGATGCCGCCGAAGATGTTCACGAGGATCGCCTTCACCTGCTCGTCCTGCAGGATCAGCTTGAAGGCGGCCTTCACCTGTTCCTCCTGCACGCCTCCGCCGGCGTCCAGGAAGTTCGCCGGCGAGCCACCGCAGTGGGAGATCATGTCGAGGGTCGCCATGGCGAGCCCGGCGCCGTTCACCATGCAGCCGATGTTGCCGTCGAGACCGACATAGGAAAGGTCGATCTCCCGGGCGGCGCGCTCGCGTGCATCCTCTTCCTCGGGGTCCCGAAGCGCGGCGATGTCGGCATGCCGGTAGAGAGCGTTGTCGTCGAAGCCGAGTTTGCCGTCGAGGGCGAAGAGCTCGCCCGAATCCGTCACCACGAGCGGGTTGATCTCAACCTGGGTGCAGTCCTTGGCGAGGTACAACTGGAAGAGACCGCCCAGGAAGGTCACGAAGCGGGCGATCTGGTCGCCTTCGAGACCCAACCCGAACGCGAGCTGTCGGGCCTGGAAGTCATGCAGCCCCTCGTTCGGATCGACGAGCACCGTCTGGATCTTCTCGGGCGTCTTCTCGGCGACGACCTCGATCTCCATGCCGCCTTCCGTCGACGCCACGATCGCGAATTTCTCCGCGGCCCGGTCGAGCAGGATCGCGAGGTAGAGCTCCCGCGCGATGGCG
The DNA here is from genome assembly GCA_029261855.1 of Deltaproteobacteria bacterium. Classification (GTDB taxonomy): domain Bacteria; phylum Myxococcota_A; class UBA9160; order UBA9160; family UBA4427; genus JAJDAN01. The sequence goes on along the minus strand of JAJDAN010000017.1, from coordinate 4,456 downwards.
GACCCCGCTTCCACGTAGACCTTTCGGACGAGCTTGCCTTCGGGCGGCGTCTGCGGCGTGTGGAGGGTCATCCCCAGGATCTCGCTGGCGGCCTTCTCGGCCTCGGCCGGCGACTTGGCGAGCTTCACGCCCCCGCCCTTGCCGCGACCACCAGCGTGGACCTGCGCCTTCACGACGACGACGGCCGTTCCGAGCTTGCGCGCCGCCTGAGCGGCCTCGGCCGGAGTCGTCGCCAGTTCGCCTTCGGGCACGGCAACACCGTAGTCCCGGAACAGCGCCTTCGCCTGGTACTCGTGAACGTTCAAGCTTCAGCTCCCGGTTTCGAGCTCGGCAACGAGCTTCTGTACGTGGGCGACGGACGCGTCGAAGAGCTTTCGCTCGTCTGCGTCCAGCTCCACCTCGATGATGCGCTCGACGCCGCCCGCACCGAGGACGCACGGGACGCCGACGTAGAGTCCGTCGACGCCGTACTCACCCTCGCAGAGGCAGGCGCAGGCCAGTACGCGCTTCTTGTCCTTGATGATCGCCTCGGCCATCTCGAGGGCCGAGATCGCCGGCGACACGAAGGCCGAACCGGTCTTGAGCAGGCCGACCACTTCGCCGCCCGCACCCTTGGTGCGCTCGACGATCTCGTCGATCTTCTCGCGCGACAGGAACTGCTCGACGGGCACGCCGCCCACGGTGCAGTAGCGGATGAGCGGCACCATGGTGTCGCCGTGACCTCCGAGCACCAGCGCGGAGACGTCCTGGACGGAAACGCCGAGCTCCCAGGCCACGAAGGCGCGGAAGCGGGTCGAATCGAGAACCCCCGCCTGGCCGACTACGCGTTCCTTGGGGAAGCCCGAGATCTTCTTGAACTGATAGACCATCGCGTCGAGAGGGTTCGAGACGACGATCACGTAGGCGTCGGGCGCGTTGTCGCGAACGCCTTCGGCGACCTGGGTCATGATCTTCAGGTTCGTGGCCAGCAGGTCGTCCCGGGACATCCCCGGCTTGCGTGCAAGGCCGGCCGTGATGATGACCAGGTCCGCACCCGCGATGCCCTCGTAGGTGTTGGTGCCGGTGATCTTGGCATCCGACGGGATGAGCGGTGCGCCTTCGGCCATGTCGAGGGCCTTGCCCTGAGGCATGTCCTCGACGACGTCGAAGATGACGACATCGCCCAGCTCGCGGTAAGCCGCCTGCTCGGCGAGCACGCCGCCGATGTTGCCGCCGCCGATGAGTGCAATCTTGGTTCGTGCCATTTGGGGGATCCCTCCCTATCCGGTCTAGGTGTTCAGTGCTGCCTGTCTCAATCCTGCTTTTCTCGGTCCTGTTTTCGGGGCGCCCGCACCCGGATCGAGAGCTCGTCCAGCTGCTCCGGCGTGACCGAAGAGGGTGCCTCCATCAGGAGGTCCTGCCCGCGCTGGGTCTTTGGGAACGCGACCACGTCGCGCATGTTCTCGCTGCCGATCAGCACCATGATCCAGCGCTCGACCCCGAACGCGAAGCCGCCGTGGGGCGGCGCGCCCGTCTCGAGACTGCGAAGCATGAAGCCGAAGGCGTGGTCCTGCTCTTCCGGCGAGTAGCCCATGATCTCGAGAACGCGCCGCTGGATGTCCGTACGGTGGTTACGCAACGAGCCCGACCCCAGCTCGACGCCGTTCACGACCACGTCGTAGTGGCTGCCGCGAACCTTCTCGGGCTCGTTCTCGAGCAGCGGAATGTCCTCTTCCAGGGGCGCGACGAAGGGCATGTGCATGTGCGTCAGCCCGCCCGTCTCTTCCCGCTCGAAGAGCGGGAAGTCGACCACCAGCAAGGGGTCCCACGCCCGGTCGTCTACGCGGCCGAGCTTGCGGCCGAGGTCCACGCGCAAGCGCGCGAGGATCATGTTGGCGCGCTCGAACTCGTCGGCCTGGAAGAAGATCAAGCTGCCGGGCTTGGCGCCCGTGCGCTCGCTGATCTGCTTCTTCTCCTCGTCGGAGAGGAACTTCACGATCGGGGACTGCCATTCGTCGCCTTCCTTGACGCGGATCCAGGCGAGCCCCTTGCCGCCGAGCTCCTTCTTGACGAAGGACTCGAGGCGGTCGATCTCGCTGCGGGAAAGCCCGTCGGCGTCGGCGATGTGCAGGCACTTCACGATGCCGCCGGCGTCGACGGCCCCGCGGAAGGCCTTGAAGCCGCTGCCGGCGAAGACGTCGGTCAGCTCGGTCAGCTCGAGCAGGATGCGGGTGTCCGGGCGGTCGATGCCGTAGCGCGCCATGGCTTCGGCGTAGGTGATGCGCTTGAAGGGCCGTTCGAGTTCGGCGCCGATGGCGTCCCGGGTGCAGCGCACCGTCACGTTCTCGAGGATGTCGAGCACGTCCTCGACCCCCACGAAGGACATCTCGAGGTCGATCTGACTGAACTCGAGCTGTCGGTCCGCGCGCTGGTCCTCGTCGCGGAAGCAGCGCGCGATCTGGAAGTAGCGGTCGAATCCCGCGACCATCAGCAGCTGCTTGAGGATCTGCGGCGACTGGGGCAGCGCATAGAACTGGCCCGGCTGCATGCGGCTCGGCACCAGGAAGTCGCGCGCGCCTTCGGGCGTCGCCCGGGCGAGCATCGGCGTGTCGATTTCGAGGAAGCCCTGCTCGGTCAGGGTGCGGCGCGCCGACTGGTAGAGCTCGTGGCGGACGCGCAGGGACCGCTGCAGCGGCGGACGCCGAAGATCGTGGATGCGATGCGTGAGCCGAACCGCCTCGTCCACCCCCGATTCCTCCTCGATGAGGAAGGGCGGCGGCGTGGCGGTGTTGAGCAGTCGAAGCTCGACGACGTTGACCTCGACCTCGCCGGTCTTCATCTTGCGATTGATGGTGTCGTCCGAACGGCGCTCGACGGTGCCCCGCGCGAGGATCACCCACTCGCCGCGCAGGGAGCCGGCCTTCTCGTGGGCCTCCGCCGCGACCTCGGGCTTGAAGACGACCTGCACCAGGTCACCGCTGCGATCGCGCAGGTCGACGAAGATGACGCCGCCGTGGTCGCGCCGACGATGAACCCAGCCGGCGAGCACGACCTCCTGACCTTCGAGGGTGGCGGTGACGTCACCGCACATATGTGTGCGGCGGAGCGATCCCATGCCGTCGAGCACGAGGCTCGTCCTGCTCACCCTACTCTCCGATCGGATTGGAAGCCGGGGCAAAAGCCCAGCGAAATCGACAAGTTGGATAGCGACCCCCCGCGCCCCTGTCAAACCTCGCAGCGGTCGGATCGATTCCGGCTCCGCTTGCGGCCGGAACCGCAGGTCCCGGCTTGCCGCACGCTCCTAGAGGTCGGCGGCGGAGCTGACGCGATTGCGTCCCAGGGACTTCGACCGGTACATGGCCTTGTCGGCGGCGTCGAGCAACGGGTCGCGCCCACTGCCGTGCTCGGGGAAGGTGGCCACACCGATGGAGATGGTCAGCCGCAGCTGCCCCTCGTCCCCGGCCTCGAAGACCGTGTCCTCGACGGTTCGCCGGATGCGCTCCGCGATGGTGAGCGCGGTCTCGTGCTTCGTATCGACGAGCAGGATCGTGAACTCGTCGCCGCCGTAGCGGGCCAGGGTGTCCACCTGTCGCACACACTGCAGCAGCAGCTGGCTCAGATTCCGGAGGGTCTGGGACCCCACCAGGTGCCCGTAGCGGTCGTTCACGAGCTTGAAACGGTCGAGGTCGAGGAACAGGACCGAAAGCGGCTTCTCGTAGCGATCCGCGCGCTGGATCTCGTTCTCGGTGGTCGAGAGCAGGTAGCGGACGTTGTAGATCTCGGTCACATCATCGATGAACGCCCGCTCCTTGGCGTTCTGATAGCGCTCGGCGTTCCGCAGGGACGCCTCCGCGTAGCCTGCCACCACGCACGCGGTGTCCACGTCGTCGTCGGTGAACGGGCGCGCGTCGTCGAAGATCCAGAGGATGCCGGCGTCGTCTCCATCGCCGTGGATGGGAACGGCCATGGCGCTCTCGACGCGCACACCGGCTTCGGTCAGCGCGGCATGCAGCGGACCGCCGCGCACGTGGTCGACGCCCTGGTAGCGGGTCGGGTCGATGGGCTTCTGTTTGCCCAGGACCGCGTGAACGCGTCCGGATTCGTCCTCCGAGAAGCCTCGAAAGGCCAGCGCCTGGCCCAGGGGCGACGCACGCCGGAAGAGCGCGATGCCGCGATGGCGCGAGAGCAGCTCGAGCAGCAGATCCAGGGCGGTGGGATACACCCCGCCCGGGTCGAGACACGGCGCCAGCTCACTGCAACGCTCGATGGTGCGCACTCGCTCGCCCAGCCGACGGTTGTCACCTCGCAGTCGTCGCCGGTCGAGGACCTGCTCAACGGCCTGACGCAGCTCGATTTCCGATGTCGGGCGCAGGAGAACGGAAACCCCGCGCGGCTCGTCGAAAGACAACGACTCGACCACATCCCCCTCGGCGACGAGCAACACGTCCACCGACGGATGCTCCCGCCGAACCCGGGA
>JAJDAN010000016.1 GCA_029261855.1 Deltaproteobacteria bacterium | reverse complement strand
GGGTGCGCGGCCTTCAGCCGCGCACGCTCCTAGAGCAGGCTCTCCGGGTCTTCGAGCCGGCCCGTCAGCTGCTCGAGGGTGATGCCGGCGTAGAGACCGTCCTCGACCCGTTCGTCGTAGGTGTAGTCGACGTTCATGACCTCGACCCCGTCGGCGCGACGCCGGAAGCCACCGATCACACCGAACATCGAGCACGTGCCGTACTCCCACAGGTGATGGAAGCCCGCACCCAGCCCGACCGAGCCGAGATTCGCGACGAAGAGCGACGCGAACAGCGGGTCGTCATCGATCATCGAGCGCGGCATCAGATTCCAGCGGTTGGCCCGGTCGAGCAGCCACAGCCCCGCACGGATCAGGAAGCCGGGGAGCACGAGCGCGAGCTTGACCTCTTTTTCGGCGCGATCCTCGATGCCCTTCCGGCGCGCGCGCAGCTCCTCGAGGACCGAATCCACCATCTGCTCGAACGACTCTGCGGCCGGGAAGATGCGCTTGATGGTCGACACGGGCGCGCCGTCTTCCATCGCGATCTTCGCGCTGAAGGTGATCGCTACGTGGTTGCGCTGCCACAGCTTGCCGCCGGCGACGAAGCGGTTGACGCCCGGACGTTCGTGCATCGCGATCGCCGCCGAGCGCAGATACAGATGAAACAAGGTGGCGGGCGAATCGGCGGAACGCTTGGCGTTGATCCGCTCGAGCAGCGCGTTGGCCGCGTCGAGCTCGATCTCGGTCCGGTAGAAGACGAGCGAGTCGTTGCGACGGGGCGAGATGAAGGGCATGAAGCGACGCATCCGCGACAGGTCGCGGATGCGGTCCGCATCGGGGCGGCTGAAGATCACGGCGTCTCTCCTCTACTCGACTTCGGTGTTGCCGGCGGCCTGGCCGGCGCCGGCCGCCGCATGCACCAGACCGGCGTCTCCAGGATCTCGAGTTCGGCAACCACCTCGAAGCCCGAGGCCGCATAGAAGGAGAGATTCTGCTCGCGGTCGGTCTCGAGATAGCTCGGCAACCTCTCCGGGTCGATCGCCTGGAGCCAGGCGTCGAGTAACCGCCGGCCGATCCCGTTGCTCCACTGGGGTGGATCGACCCCGACCAGAGACAGGTACCAATGGGCCTCCGCGGGCTGCTGACGCTCGAGGACGTGGAAGACCTCGCCCCAGCGTCGGAGCGCGCCGAAGCCCTGGCCCACGCTGGCGCGCAGCTGGCCGAGCAGGGGCGCCGGGGGTAGCGGCAGCGCGCTGGACGGTAGTGCGAGTAGCACCCCGAGGGGATCCGCGCTCGCGTCGCGGTCATGGGCGGCCAGCAACATCGAGCGGTTCGCGCGCCGGGCGGCAGCCAGGGTCGATCGCATCCCCCACTCGATGGATCGCAAGCGACGTTCGGCACTGCCCCGGATCACGGCGATATCCAGGGGGTTGTCCCGAAACGCGCGGGCGAGCACGGCAACCGCCCGCTCCTCGCGCGCCTGGGGAACCGGATGAATCGCGACCAGGGGGCCCACGCCGGGAGACTAGCGGCCCATTGGTCGTTCGCCCCGCGGGGTTTCACCCGAGCATCAAGAGCGCGTGCGAACGACTCGATACGGAAGGAGACGCGCCGCGCCCGGCCCGGCGCGCGAACGGGGTCCAAGCTTGAGCTTCCGCAACGACAAGCGCCGCGACGCCTCCAGCGAGGCGCCGGTGCTCTGCCGCATCTGCTACCGCGACGCCCTCGGCGAAGAGAGCAGCATCGTCGTCGGCGACCGCACGATTCTCATCGGGCGATCGCCGGACTGCGACCTCGTGCTCGGACACGAGAGCGTGTCGCGCGAGCACGCGGAGATCAGCCGCAACGACGACGGCTGGCTGCTATCGGATCTCGGCAGCAAGAACGGTCTCAAGGTCAATACGTTCAAGACGCGCAGCCAGCAACTGCGCGATGGCGACTGCGTCGACATCGGGACCATCAAGCTGTGGATCGACATCGGCGTCATGCCCCAGACCGGGCGAGCCCGTGTCGTGTGGGAGCCTCAGGGCCACGAGCAACCCGCCGAGGTCCTCGACATGAACCAGCTCGATTCGCTGTTCATGTCGTCGCCAGATCTCTCCCTGTCGCTTTCGCCCCTGGTCCCGCGTGATGCCTCTCGCGAATCGCCAGCGAAGTCGAGCTCGCGATCCCACGACATGCCGGTTTCCCTCGAAGAGCCCGCCGGGCTGCTCGGTGTCTTCAGCCAGGCCGCCGAAGCCCTGCTCACCTGCGACACCCTCGACGAGACCCTGGAACGCATCCTCGAGCTGGTCTTTGACAACCTGACTGCCGAGCGCGGCGTCATCTGTCTCTACGACGAGGAAAGCGACACTACCGAGCCCAAGGTGATGCGCACCCGAGAGGGCATCCCCGACGAGCCCATCGTCATCAGCACGAACATCGCGAACGACTGCATCAAGCGCAGACAGTCCCTGCTGGTGCGCGACGCCAACGTCGACGCGCGCTTCGGTGGCGCCGAGAGCATCATCGCCATGCGCATCCACTCGGCCATGTGTGCGCCCCTGTACCGCGAGGGACGCGTGGTCGGCTTCATCTACGTCGACCAGCAGAGCGAGCTGCACGCCTTCACCGCCGGACAGCTGCAGACGCTGTCGACGCTGGCCATCCTGTCGGCGGTGGCCGTCGAGCAAGCAGCGCTTCGCGACAAGGTGCGGCAGGAACAGCAGATCCGCGATCGCCTGGCGCGCTACAGCTCGCCCGGCGTCGTCGACCGCATCATCTCGGCGTCGGGCGTCTCGGACCGGGGCATGGCCGCGGAAGAGGGCGAGGTCACCGTCCTGTTCGCGGACATCACGGGCTTCACCACCCTGGCCGAGGAGCTTCCGCCGCGAGAGGTCATCGGTGTCCTCAACCACATCTTCGAGCGACTGACCGAGGAAGTGTTCGCGCTCGAAGGCACCCTCGACAAGTTCCGCGGCGACGGCATGATGGCCTTCTTCGGCGCGCCCCTCGCCATGCCCGACCACGCTGCCCGGGCCGTGGAGTGCGCGCTGCGCATGCAGGAACGGCTCGCCGAGCTCAACGCCGAATCCGAAGCGGATCGCAACGTCGCCATGCGCATCGGCATCAACTCGGGGCCCGTGGTCGTCGGGGACGTGGGCTCGCCCGAGCGCAAGGACTACACGGTGATCGGCGACGTCGTGAACACCGCGAGCCGGCTGGAATCGGCGGTGGCCGAGCCCGGGCAGGTGGTGATCGGGCACTCGACCTGGCAACGCGTCCGAACCCGATTCGAGTGCAAGGCCCTCGACGAGGTCTTCGTGAAGGGCAAGAGCCAGCGCGTGCGGCCGCACCTGGCCATTCGTCGTCTGGTCTAGCAGGCCGTTCGGGCGCTAGGCTCCTGCGCCATGAGCCCTGACTCGAACGAATCCATCGCACGCCGCGGCAGCGACGTACTCATCGGCAACTACCGGCCGCAGCCCATCACCCTCGTGCGCGGCCAGGGATGCCGGGTCGAGGACGCCGACGGCAAGCACTACCTCGACCTCATGGGTGGCATCGCGACCGCCGTGCTCGGGCACTGTCATCCGGCGCTGATGCGGGCACTCGACGAGCAGGCTCACCGCATCTGGCACGTGTCGAACCTCTACAACACACGACCCCAGATCGAGCTGGCCGAACGCCTGGTGCGACACTCGTTCGCGGACCGCGTCTTCTTCTGCAACTCCGGCGCCGAAGCGAACGAAGCCGCGCTCAAGCTCGCCCGCCGTTGGCACCGCGACCGCGACGACGACCGCTTCGAGATCATCGCCTTCGAGGGCGGCTTCCACGGTCGCACGCTGTTCACCGTGAGCGTGACGGGAACGCCCGCCTACTGGAAGGGCTTCGAGCCGCTGGTTCCCGGCATCCATCACGCTCCCTACGGCGACCTCGCCGCCACCGAAGCGCTGCTGTCGAAGAAGACGGCCGCGATCATCGTCGAGCCGGTGCAGGGCGAAGGCGGCGTCCGCCCCGCGCCCGAGGGTTTCCTGCGCGGCCTGCGCGAGCTGGCCGATCGCAACGGCTGCCTGCTGATCTTCGACGAGATCCAGACCGGCATGGGTCGCACCGGGAGGCTCTTCGCCCACGAGCATCACGGCGTCGCTCCCGACGTCATGACCTTGGCGAAGGCGCTCGGCGGCGGCATCCCCATCGGCGCGACCTGCACGACGGAAGCCGTCGCCACGGCCCTCACCCCCGGCACCCACGGTTCTACCTTCGGCGGCAATCCGCTGGCCGCCGCCTGCGCCTGCGCGGTGCTCGACGTCCTGATCGAGGACGGCGTGCTCGACCACGGCCGCCGCATGGGCGAGACCCTCGCCGCGCAGCTCGAGGCCATGGCGAGTCGCCTCGGCCCGGACCGCATCGTCGAGACCCGCGGTGCGGGCCTGTTGCGCGCCATCGAGCTCACGGGGCCGGTGGGCCCGGTGGTCGATCGTTGCCGTCGGGAAGGCGTCCTGGTGATCACCGCGGGTGAGAAGATCCTGCGCCTGGCGCCGCCGCTCACGATCGAACAATCCGAACTCTCAGAAGGGCTCTCGGTCATCGAGAAGGCCATCGAGCAGGAAGTTCAAGCCTGAACCCGGGCCGCGCGCCTCACGAGCGGTGGCGCGCGAGTACGAGCCGCAGCGCCAGCACCACCGCACAGACGGATACGCCGAGCACCATCAGGGTGCCGCGCTCGCCGATCTGATCGCCCAGGAAGCCGACGGGCAGACCGATCAACCCGAAGCCACCGAACGCCATCATGGTCAGTGACATCACGCGGCCGACGTACTGCGACTCGGTCTCTCGAATGATCACCGCACCGGACAGGGTCTGGAAGCCACCGGTGGTGATCCCCACCAGCACCATCGAAGCCACCGCCGCGCCGAAGCTCGGCGCCCACGCGAGCACCATGAGCGAGACGCCGAACCCGAAGCCCATCAGGACGAAGATCGCGACGGCGCGGGGGGAGTCCGCCTGGCGCGCGACGATCACGCTCGTCACGAAGGCCGCCGCCGCGGAGATCCCGAACAGCAGACTGATCGACTCGGCGGGGCGCGAGAGCTCGTTCTCCATCAGACCGGGCATCAGGGTCACGTGGGGCATCCCGAGCATGATCACCGACATGAAGAGCAGCACGAGGGTCCGCACCCGTGGCTGGCCGCGCACATAACGAAGCCCTGCCATCACGTCCTCGAGGACGTGGGTCTCCTTGGCGTTGGCTCGCGCCGGGGACGATGGCAGCAGCAGGATCGTGAGCACCGACAGGCTGTAGAGGCCGCCCATCGTGATATAGGCGCCGGTGGCGCCCACCGCGGGCCAGGCGAGCAGACCCCCCGCCACCGCCGGGCCGAGTGCTCGCGAGAGGTTGTTCGCCACCTGGGAAAGCGCGACGGCGTTGCCGCGCTGCGCCAGCCCCACCAGCTCGACGACGAAGGCCTGCCGGGTGGGACCGAGGAACGCGAACATCGCGCCCATCAAGAAGGACCCCGCCGCCAGGAAGCCCACCTGGATCCGGCCGCTCGCCATCAGCCCCGCGAGCGTGAAGAAGACGAGGGTGGTCACCAGCTGGCAGACCGCGATCGTGCGGCGCTTCGGAAGACGGTCCGCGTAGGCACCGCCGAGGGGCCCGAGCGCGAACATCGCGAGCCCCTGACCGAACACCACGAACCCGACCGCGGTGTTGTTGCCCGTCAGCTCGAACGCGACGACGCTCTGCACCACCGTCGACATGAAGAAGGCGAGAAACGAGAGCAGGGTCCCGAGCCACAGGACACGGAAGTCTCGCACCGCCAGCGCGGCGAAGGTCTGGCGGAGCCACGCGTTCATGACGGTGCGCCTCGGGCTAGCGGCCGGAACCGCAGGCCCGGCTTGCGGCGCGTGCGCGGCCTTCTGGCGCGCACACTCCTAGCGCCCCTTCCAGTTCGGCTTGCGCTTCTCGGCAAAGGCCTTCGGACCCTCGACGAAGTCCTCGCTCTTCACCATCGTGCGGACGCCTTCGTACTTCTCGGCCATGGCTGCCTCGATGGTGCCGTGGGCCATGCCTGCCATCGCGGCCTGCTTGGTGGCGCGCACCGAGAGCGGCGCGCATTCGCAGATCTGTTCCGCCCAGCGCCGGGCCGTCGACATCAACTCGGCCGCGGGAACGACCTCGTTGACGAAGCCGAGGTCGTGGCCCTCCTTGGCGTCGACCCGACGGCCGGTGAGCATCATGCCCATGGCGTGCTTCAGCCCGATCTGCCGGGGCAGGCGGTGCATGCCGCCCGCCAGGGCGGCCAGTCCCACCCGCGGCTCGGGCAGTGCGAACTTCGCGTCTTCGGAGGCGATGAGGATGTCGCAGGCCAGCGCGATCTCGAAGCCGCCGCCCATGGCGACTCCGTTGACGGCCGCGATCACGGGCTTGTCGCAGTCGTAGCGGGCCGTCAGTCCCGCGAAGCCGTGGACCGGCACCTCGACACCGCCCTTCATCTTGCCCGCCGCCTGGAACTTGAGATCGTTGCCCGCGCAGAAGCCGCGCCCCGCCCCGGTGATGATCGCGACCCACAGGTCGGGATCGGCGGCGAAGTCGTCGAAGACGTGACCCAGCTCGACGTTGGCCGGGGGGTGCAGCGCGTTCAGGAGATCCGGCCGGTTCATGGTGACCGTCAGGATGCGACCGTCCTTCTCGACCTTGCAGAACTCCGTCATCGACCTTCCCTCCTGTTCCCAGCCGTTCGCTCAGCCGGTCTTGCGTCGTTCGCGAACCGCTTCCGCGAGCCCTTCGAGCACCGGGACCGTCCGCTCCCAACTCATGCAGGCGTCGGTGATGCTCTTGCCGTACTCGAGCCCGTCTGCGCCGCGGTCCTGGGAATGGCTCTGATTGCCGTCCTTGAGGAACGACTCGAGCATCACGCCGAAGATGTCGCGGTCGCCGGCGGCAACCTGATCCGAAACGGACCGCGCGACCTCGGGCTGCACGTCGTGCTTCTTGCCGCTGTTGGCATGGCTGCAGTCGACCATCAGCCTGCGCGGCAGACCGGCCGCCTCGAGGGCGGCAGTCACCTTCGCGATCGATGCGGCGTCGTAGTTGGGGCCGCTGCTTCCCCCGCGCAGGATCACGTGGCAATCACCGTTTCCCATGGTCGCAACGATGGCGGCGACGCCCTGCTTGGTGACCGACAGGAAGTGATGCGGATCGGCGCTCGAGCGGATGGCGTCGATGGCGATCTGCACCGTGCCGTCGGTGCCGTTCTTGAAGCCGACGGGCATCGAGAGGCCCGAGGCCAGCTCGCGGTGCACCTGGCTTTCCGAGGTACGGGCGCCGATGGCGCCCCACGAGATCAGGTCGGCGATGAACTGGGGGGTGATCGGGTCCAGGAACTCGCTGCCCGCGGGCAGGTCGAGGTCGAGGATGTCGAGCAGGAAGCGTCTCGCCTTCCGCAGGCCGTCGTTGATCGCGAAGCTGCCGTCGAGACGCGGGTCGTTGATGAGGCCCTTCCAGCCGACGGTCGTGCGGGGCTTCTCGAAGTACACCCGCATCACGATGCAGAGATCGTCCCGGTGCTTGCGGCTGAAGCTGGCGAGCTTGCCCGCGTACTCGAGGGCGGCGACGGGGTCGTGGATCGAGCACGGGCCTACGACGGCGAGCAGGCGATCGTCCTCGCCGCGCAGGACGCGCGCGACTTCGTCGCGACCGCGCACGACGGTCGCCGTTTCGGCCTCCGTCGCGGCCTGCTCCTCCATGAGGATCGCCGGCGGCAGCAGGGGCCGCAGGTTCTCGATCCGGAGATCATCAGTGCGTTGTGCCATGAAGCCAAATCCTCACCCCGCGCGAATGGCACGGGGTCGAGGATCTTAGCAGCGGCACTCCCCGCCGAAGGAAGGTCGCGGAAAGACCCAGAGACGGCGAGACCCGGAGTCCCGCGCGCGATCAGTCCGTCCAGCGGCGGAAGCGGATCGCACCCTCATAGGCCGACCAGACACAGACCGCGTGGACCAGGAAGCCCGGAAGCAGCACCGCGGAATACGCGATGCAGGTCCCGAGGAACCACAACGCACCGGCGCCCAGGCGTCCGCCGTAGACCTGTCCCAACCCCGGGATCAGCACCGAGAGAACCGCCGCGACCCCCGGGCTGGGCGGACGCGTGACCGGGTATCGACTCTCGACCTCGTAGGGCATGTTCATCTCCTCGTTCCTCCAGCCCCAGGTAGAGCAAGCCGCGTGCCGACGCAGAATCGAGCGTGGGGCGTTCTGCGGGCCGAGGGGCGGTCCCGGGGTGCAGCGCCGGGCGGACGCTGCAGCGCCCGTGCTGCAGCCCCCACACCTCTCCTTGCCCGCGCCCCCGAGGGGCAGCTCTCCTGCGGCTTTGCAGGGTGTGGGGCCGTCCGCGACAATGCCGTGCCTCCCGTCCCGCAAGACCCCCCGGAAAGGCCGTTCCTCGCAGATGCGCAACCGCTCCTCTCTCGTCGCGCTCGCCGCGTCGGCAATGTTCCTGCTTTCCTGCACCGGTTTGCCGAACCAGCCCGCGAAGAAGACGGCGACGGCCCGGCCCCCGGCGTCGCTGATGGGCCCTGCGAGGCAGCTGACCTTCGACGGCCGACGCAGCGGCGAGGGTTACTTCAGCCGGGACGGACGGACGCTCGTCTTCCAGAGCGAGCGGACCCCCGGCAACCCCTTCTACCAGATCTTCACCCTGGACCTCGAAACCGGGGACGTGGACCGCGTGTCGCCGGGTGTCGGCAAGACCACCTGCGCCTGGATCCACCCGAGCGGCAAGCGCGTGCTCTTCTCGTCGACTCACCTGGACCCGGCCAGCGAGAGCCTGCAGCAGGCCGAGATCGCGGAGCGTGAATCCGGCGAAGAGCGCCGCTACGCCTGGGACTACGACCCGCACTACGACATCTTCACGACCCGCCTGCCCTCCCAGGCGGGCGACAAGCCCATCCCCGTCGGCGAAGCGCCGGGCTACGACGCCGAGGCTTCGTGGTCCCCGGACGGCCGCTCCATCGTGTTCGCGTCGAACCGGCACGCCTACGCCCAGGACGGGTCGCCCTCTCCGTCTCCCTCTTCTGCACTGTCCGCGTCCGACCGCGAACGCCTGGCCATCGACCCGTCTCGCTTCATCGACATCTACATCATGGACGCCCGCGGCGGTGACATCCGACGCCTCACGAACCACGTGGGCTACGACGGGGGTCCCTTCTTCAGCCCGGACGGCAAGCGCATCGTGTTCCGCCGCTTCGACGAAGACGGCACCCGCGCCGAGATCTTCAGCATGCGCAGCGACGGCAGCGACCTGCAGCAGCTCACCCGTCTCGAGGCCATGTCCTGGGCGCCGTTCTATCACCCGTCGGGCGACTACGTGATCTTCACGACGAACACCCACGGCTTCGCGAACTTCGAGCTGTACATCGTGGACGCGGCCGGTCAGTCGGCACCCGTGCGCGTGACCCAGCAGGACGGCGCGGACCTGCTGCCCGTGTTCTCGCCTGGGGGCGGCGAGGTCTTCTTCACGCGAAAGCCGCCGGGCGGAAAGTCGCAGATCTACCGCGCCAGCTGGGACGACGACCTCGCACGTCGGCGCCTCGGCCTACCCGCCCACAGCGTCCACGGCGCGGGTCCGTTGTTGCCGGTGCCGACCGGCCTGTCGCGGGACATCGAGCCCCGCGACCTGCACCAGCTGGTCGACGATCTCAGCTCGGACGCCACCGAGGGACGCCTCACCGGCACGAAAGGCGAGCGCATCGCCACCGGCTACGTGGCGCGGGTGTTCCGTTCCCTCGGCCTCGAGCCCGCAGGCGATGGTGGCAGCTACTTCCACGAGTTCGGCTTCACCGCCGGCGTATCGCTCGGGTCGGGAAATCGCCTGCAGGCGACCCTGCCGGGGGCATCCGGCGCGGACTCGTCTCCCGACGAGCGCGGCCTCGTGCTCGACCGCGACTGGCGACCGTTGAGCTTCTCACGCATCGGCGAGGTCGCCGAGGCACCGGTGGTGTTCGCCGGCTACGGACTGGTCGCGCCGGCCGAGAGCGATCAGCGGGAAGTCGACGACTACGCGCACCTGGATGTGCAGGACAAGTGGGTGCTCGTGCTCCGCTACATGCCCGAGAATCTCGACGAAGAAGCGCGGCGGCGACTCAATCGCCAGAGCAGCCTGCGTTACAAGACGATGGTGGCGCGCGACCGCGGGGCGCGCGGCGTTCTCTTCGTCAGTGGCCCGGCGTCGAAGGTGCGCGAAGAGCTCGTCGGCCTGCGATCCGACGCATCGCTTTCTGGAACCAGCGTCGCCGTGATCAGCCTGAGCGACGAAGCCGCCGACGCCCTGATCCGCGCGGGCTCGGACCACGACCTGCGCGACCTGCAGGACGCCCTGGACCGGGGCATCCGCATGCCGGGCTTCGCGCTGCAGGGCGTGAGGCTGGCGGGCAACATTGACATCCAGCAGCAGCGCAAGAAGGGCCGCAACGTGATCGCGCGCTTGCCGGCCACCCTGGCGCCCCCGGCGGGCAAGAACGGTGCGGCGGCCAACGCGGCTCCGTTCGTCCTGATCGGCGCGCACGTAGACCATCTCGGCACCGGCGACGCGGCAGGTTCCCTCGCGCGCGGCGACGAACACGGGCAGATCCACCCCGGCGCCGACGACAATGCGTCCGGCGTCGCCGCCCTGATCGAGATCGCGGATCGACTGGCCCACGAGCAGGCCGAAGGCCGGCTGGTGACCTCCCGGGACATCGTGTTCGCCGCCTGGTCCGGTGAGGAGCTGGGTCTGCTCGGGTCCGCAGCCTGGGCCGATCAGCTGCTCGCACGCACCGACGCCGACCCCGGCAATCCGCACGCCGACCTGTCCCCGCGGATCGCCGCCTACCTGAACATGGACATGGTGGGGCGCTTGCGCGGGCACCTGACCCTGCTCGGCGTCGACTCGAGTCCCGTCTGGCCCGGCGTGATCGAGCGACGCAATGCGCCGCGCGGTCTCATGATCATCCCCATTGGCGATAGCTACCTGCCGACGGACGCGACCACCTTCTACCTGAAGCACGTCCCGATCCTGAGCGCGTTCACCGGCTCGCACGAGGACTACCACACGCCTCGCGACCGGTCCGACCAGATCGACTACCCCGGACTGGCGCAGGTCGCCGAACTGATGGCCGACATCGCCGCGTCCCTCGCCACGGACCCCGATGCGCCCGCCTATGTGGCCATGTCGGCGCCGGCCCAGGGCTTGCCGCGTGCGGGACTGCGCGTGTACCTCGGCACGATCCCCGACTACGCGAACAACGACGGACGCCCGGGTCTCAAGCTCGCCGGCGTATCGGGCGGAGGCCCGGCCGAGCAGGCAGGTCTGCTGGCCGGTGACCTCATCGTCGAGGTCGACGGTCGCAGTATCGAGAACATCTACGACTACACGTACGCGCTCGATGGGCTCGAGGTCGGCGTCCCGGTCAAGATCGTCGTGCTCCGCGGCGAGTCGCGTACCGCCGTGATGCTCACCCCCTCGTCCCGGGACTGAGCGAGGGCGGCAAAGCGTGAACCCTCGAGACCATTTCAGTGAGATCGCAAGGGCGCGGGACGAGGACATCGACCTCGGCGCGGCGGCCCTGTGGCTGGCGGCCGAGTCCTGCGAAGGACTCGACGTGCCGGGCTATCTCGTTCGCCTCGACGCACTCGCCGACGCGGTGCGGCCGAACTTCGCGCTCGCGGAGTCTGTCGCGGATCAGGTGCGGGTACTGAACCGAGAGCTGTTCGGTGTGCACGGCTTCCACGGCGCCCGCGACGACTACTACGACCCACGCAACAGCTTCCTCCACCAGGTGATCGACCGGAAGACCGGCATCCCCATCAGCCTGGGCGTGCTGTACATGGAAGTGGCGCGCAGGCTCGGGCTCGATGCGGCGGGAGTGAACTTCCCCGGGCACTTCCTGGTGCGCGTCGGCGCCGAGCCGCTCGTCGTGGACGCCTTCGAAGGGCGCCTCGCGTCAGCGAACGAATGCCGCGTCCGACTCCGCGCCGCTCTCGGGGACGACGCCGAGCTGACGCCTGCGCTGTTTGCGCCCGTGCCGAAGAAGCACATCCTGCTGCGAATGCTCGGCAACTTGAAATCGATCTACGCCGGAAAGCGCGAGTTCGAGCTGGCGCTGGCCTGCTGCGACCGCAGTCTGCTGCTGTTTCCGGACGCCGCCCGGGAGCTGCGCGACCGCGGACTGATGTACCACGCACTCGAGTGTCCGCACCCGGCGCTGGCAGACCTGGAGCGCTACCTCGCCGCCCACCCCGAGGGCACGGGAGCCCCCGCGTCCGACGCCGAGGACATCGACGCAATCCGTCGCCTGGTCGCGCAGCTGCGCGCGGATCTGCCGCCCCTGCACTGACGCGCGCCCAGCGGGTGACGCCCGGTCAGTGAACGAGAACGCTCCGCACTTCGGGCGGCATTCGTCGTAGAATGGGCCCATGACTCGAAGCCTTGCTGTCTCCGTTCTCGTCGTCGCCGTCGCCACCCTCGCCTTCCGCTGTCCGGGAGAAAGCCGCATCGAAATCGTCGAGCCCAGCGGCACGGTGGTCGGCGAGTGCATGGAATCCGTTGCCTTCGTGCTGGAGGGATCGTTCAAGCACGGCAGCATCGAAGTCGTCCTCAATGGCGAGACCCTCGCCTTCGAGAAGGAAGACGACGGAGGGCGACGCGCCGGGGCCCTGGGCGTACTCGCCGCAGACAATCTGCTCGAGGTGCACGGCCGCAGCTTCCCCGGCGGCGCGCTCGTCACGGCGACACGCGCGTTCCAGTACGAGCCTCCTGCGCGCGCCGAGCGCATCAGCGACGAGTCCCAGCTCATCACCGGTCCCCTCGCCCACAGCCGGGTCGGCGACTACCTGCTTTCGAACTGCACGGCTCGCTTCATCATCCAGGACGCGCCCCAGCGCGACATGTACAGCGTCGGGGCCTTCGGTGGAAACCTGATCGACCTCGAACTGGTGGGCCACCCCGGGCTCGACAACTTCATCGAGATCGCGCCGGCCCTGGACGTCGAGACGGTGGTCAATCCCCAGATCGTCGAGATCGTGAACGACGGAGCAGACGGCAACCCCGCGGCGATCCGCAGCTGCGGTCCCGATGACCTGCTCGACTTCATCAACCCCTCGAGCCAGATCTCGGGCATCCCGGGCGTCATGGTCCCGGCCCACGCCGACGACAACGACCTTCCGATCGAGGCCTGCACCACCTACAGCCTCGTCCCCTTCTCGACACGCGTACGCATGGACACCGCCGTGACGAATCTCGGCGGGACGCCCTTGAACCTGCTCATCGGCGACTGGATCAACGCGGGTGGCGAGGTCGAGAACTTCTTCACGCCGGGGCAGGGTCCGGGGGCGATCCTCACCGCCAACCTCGGCTCGCTCGCGTGGATTGGTTACGGGGAGGCGGCGGGTGTCGACTATTCCTTCGCGACCATCCCCATCCCGGGGCCGTTCGCGCCGAGCTTCCTCAACACCTCGGGCGTGACCCTGTCGCTCCAGAGCATCGGTGTGCTCCAGGCGATCCTGGGGCTGCCTTCGCCCTTCCTCGTCGAGGCCGGCGCGACGCGCAGCTACACCCGCTACCTCGGCGTCGGCGACGGGTCGGGGGCGAATGCCGTGGACATGGCGGCGGATATCTCCGGGTCGGCGGTCGGGCACGTCGAGGGCTGCGTCACTGTCGCGGGCGTGCCGGCGCAGGGTGCCCGGGTCGTCATCGGCACCCTCGACGTG
Organism: Deltaproteobacteria bacterium; assembly: GCA_029261855.1. Lineage (GTDB taxonomy): Bacteria > Myxococcota_A > UBA9160 > UBA9160 > UBA4427 > JAJDAN01. The sequence goes on along the minus strand of JAJDAN010000016.1, from coordinate 28,969 downwards.
GATACCGTCGACGACGTCCACACCCTGTTCAGCACTGACGCGGACGGTTGCTATGCGGGCACCGTGCCGCCCACTCCCGCCGGCGACAGCTACGCGATGGCGGCGGCGCTGACGGGGCACCTCTACGAAGGCGGGGCCTCCGAGCCGCCGGTGCATCCCTTCTCCGTGGCCGCCGACGAGACGGTCGTCCTGCCCACCGTCGATCTCCCCGAGTCCGCCGTCCTCAAGGTGAAGGTCCGCGACGAAGACTTCCAGGCGATCCCGGCCCGGGTGACGGTCGTCGGCTTCGACCCCAGTCCCGAACCGATCATCCCCGGCGGCAACCTGTTCGGCTTGTCGATCGGCGACGTGGGCCTCTTCCGCGACCCGACAGACTCACGCCCCTTCGGCGTCGCCGCCGCGGGCTATGCGGATGCCAAGGGCGAGGTGAGCCTCGTGGTTGAGCCCGGCGAGTACGAGATCTACGTATCGCGCGGGCCCGAGTACTCCCTGTTCCACGAGCCCCGCACCCTGGTCGGCGGCGAGCAGACCCAGGTCATTGCGCGCATCGCCCGGGTCGTCGAGACGCCGGGGTTCGTGTCGTCGGACTTCCACGTCCACGGCATCCACTCGGCGGACTCGCGGGTCAGCCACAGCGACCGCGTGATGCAGTTCGCCGGCGAAGGCGTGGACAACGTCATCATGACCGATCACGGCGTCCACACGGACCTCAAGCCCCGCATCGCCGAGCTGGGCATGTCGAAGTTCCTGACTTCGACGGTGGGCGAAGAGATCACGAGCTTCGACTACGGACACTTCAACGGCTACCCGTTCACCGTCGACCCGAGCGTGCCGTCCGGCGGGTCGACGGACTGGGGTCTGGCAGCGCCGGCGGGCATGGACTTCCCGCAGTACGGCGCGCTCAACGCGACCCCGGCGGAGATCTACGCGCTGGCGACCACGGGCGCGCAATCGCTGCCCGAGACCGCCGTGCAGGTGAATCACATCGACAGCCACTTCGCGCCGCTGGCCATCGACACCGCCTTGTCGCCCATCCAGGACGGCCTCGACGCCAGCGCGCGCGCGGCCCTGCGACTGCCGGCCACGGGCAACCTCTTCCATCCCTTCGACGCCCTCGAGCTGTGGAACGGCGAGAGCCGCGGGTCCCAGCGGAACTTCCTCGGCGAACGCATCGGGATCTGGTTCAACCATTTGAACCAGGGCATCCCGATCACCTTCATCGCCGACACGGACACCCACAAGTTCTTCAATCTCAACAGCAGCGGCGCACGCACCTGGGTCGCAGCGAGCACCGACGCGCCGAAATGGTTCGACACGCGCGAGGTCGGGGAAGCGGTGTTGGCCGGACGCGCCGTCGGCGGACAGGGCGTCTACGTGCAGACGAGACTGCATGCGCGCGACGGCAGCGGCGGCGTCGCCGATCTCACGCGCAACGGCTCGACCCAGCTGGTCAGCACCACGGGCGACGTCGACCTCGAGATCGACATCCAGGCGCCGGAATGGGCCGAATACGACCGCATCGAGATCTACGCCAACGCCGAGACGGTGCCCGAAGACCCGTACATGTACAGCGCGATCCCCAGTCTGGTGCTGACCGCCGGCGTCGACTTCGCGGTCGACAACGTGGTGGTCGAGCCCGGACTCACAGGCGCGACGCGGCTCGAGACCCGGCAGCTCATCGTCCCGTTCACGGGGCTCGCTGAAGACACCTGGTTCGTGGTGATCGTCAAAGGCAGCGACGGCGTGTCGGCGCCCATGTTCCCGGTCTTCCCGGAGAACATCGACCGCACGACCAACCAGGTCGTCGGCGATCTGGTCGACGGCAACCTGGGCGAGAGCGGCGTGATGGCGCTGGGCGCGACCAACGCACTCTACGCCGATGTGGACGGCGAGCCGGGCTTCCAGCCCGGACCGTGACCGGAAGCCGAAGTCGCGCGCTGCCGTGGTTCGCGGCAGCGGTCTCCGGGCTCGCGCTCGCGCAGCTTGCCCAGGTGGCGAGCGCCGGGGAGCCCGCGCCCGCCGCCCGGGGTCTCGTCGAAGCCATGGAAGCAGACGCGCTGACCGTGGTCGGCCGCATCAACGAGGTCCAGCGCCTGGATGCCCACGGCTACAGCGCGCGCATCTGGGTCGAGCGCGTCGTCGGCGCCCGTGCCGGCGACTTCGACGAAGGCACGCCCTTGCGCTTCGCCTGGGAGGAGCTGGCCAGCGGGCGACCGCCGCGGTTCGACGAGAGCGGTCGCGCCCTGGTCGTGCTGGAACCCCTGGGTAGCGCGTCGATCTGGCGAACGCGGATCCCCGAACCGAGCAAGCGCCGGCAGACCCTCGGGCTCGCACTGGGCGGAAGCGCCTTCGTCCATGACCCGGCGCTCGGCAGCATCGACGTACTGCACCACTACCTCGCCATCGCCCCGGAAGCGCGAGACGGTGCCGCCGGGGTGCGCTTCCTGGCGACCCTGGTCGCGACCGCGCAGCCCGCGTTGGCCGTGGCGGCTGCCGACCGGCTCTCGTCCGTCGAAGGTCTGTCCTCGGTGCTCGGCCCCGATTCCGAGCAAGCCCTGGTGCGCGGTCTGCTGCGAGAACACGGGGAGCCAGCGCTGGTCGACGCGCTGCTGCCGGTCTTCGATGCCGTGCACACGGATTCGCTGGCGGGGCGGCTGCGGGACGCCGCGTCCGCCGCGACCGATGGAGGGGCCGGCGGGCGGGCACCCGCGCGCGTCTTCGACGCCCTTTCCCGGGTCTCTCCGACGGGGATCACCAGCGACGACCGGGCCTGGCTCGTCGCCCAGGACGACCCCGCGTATCGGCAGGTGGCGGTGCGAACCGCCACGGCCGGAGATGCCGCGCTGCTGCGCCGGCTTGCGGTGGACGACCCGGACCCGCTGCTGCGCGCGGCCGCACTCGAGCAGCTGGTTGCCGTGCTCGGGATGGCCAGCCTGCCCGACACCCTGGCCTCTCTCGCCGACGCGGTCCCGGCGGTGCGTGGAACCGCAGCCCGCCTGGCCGCGTCCTTCGGCGACCGCGCGGTTCCCGACCTGCGCGCGATCGTCTATGGCCGTTACCCCGCGTGCTGCGCGACGTCCCGGGACGCCAGGCACGCGGCGATCTCGGGGCTTTCCCTCGCCGGTCCCGGCGGAAGACGTGCCCTGGCCGAGATCGGCCGCGATCACCCGGACCCGGCACTGCGCAAGCTTGCGGATCTCGCCCGGGGCGACCTGGACACCCACGCTCATTGAAGCCGGAGCCGTTCCCGCGCGCGAAAAACGGCTAAGCTGCCGGCTATGACAGCCAAGAAGAAGAGCGCGTCCGCATCCAAGTCGAAGGCCTCGAAGGCCGCGAAGAAACCCGCCAAGAAGGCCGCGGCGAAGAAGAAGCCGGCCACGAAGAAGGCTGCCGCCGCCAAGAAGAGCCCGGCGAAGAAGACTGCGGGCAAGAAGAGCTCGGGAAAGAAGAGCTCGGGAAAGAAGAGCTCGGAAAAGAAGAGTTCGGGAAAGAAGAGCCCGGCGAAGTCGGCTGCAGCCAAGACGACCGCGGCAACGAAGCCGGCAACGAAGCCCGCAGCCCAGCCCGCGAAGCCCGCAGCCAAGAAAGGCGGTTTCTCGGCGCTCGACGTCAACATGGGCCACGTGTTCGGCCTGCGGCCGCGGGTGGCGACATCCTTCCGCCCGGACGAGTTTCGCGAAGCCCGTCAGCAGCTCGAAGCGGAGTCCTTCAAGGACGCCACCGAAGCCGCCCGCGCGGTCGCCGAAAAGGCACTCGAGATCAGCCACGACGGCGTGATCCCCGGTCGCAGTCGCAACCGAAGGTTCTAATCCCATGCAGAAGCAGGCCATCATCGCCGGCGTCGGCGAGTCCGACTACTTTGTCCGCGGACGCGCGACCCAGACCGAGTTCCAGCTTTGCTGCACCGCGATCCGGAACGCCGCCGCAGACGCCGGCATCGACATCGCGGACATCGACGGCTTCGTCTCGTACAACGACCAGCGCAACGACCCGCTGCGACTGGCCCGCGCGCTCGGCATCAAGAATCTGCGCTGGTCCTCCCAGTCCTGGGCCGGGGGCGGCAACAACGCGGCTGCGGCGGTGCAGATGGCGGACGCCGCGGTCAGCGCCGGCTACGCGGAAAACGTGGTGGCCTTCCGGGCACTGGCCCAGGGGCAGTTCGGCCGCTTCGGCCAGGCGCGCGGCAGCGGGCGCACCATGGACGGCGACATGGCGTGGAAGGCCCCCTACGGCCTGCTTTCTCCCGCCCAGGAATGCGCGCTCCACAGCGCGCGCTTCATGCACGACCACGGCATCTCCCAGGAAGCCCTGTGTGACATCTCGATGGCCTGCTACGCGAATGCCCAGCGCAACCCGCGCGCCACGCGCTACGGCAAGCCGCTCACCCGCGAGAAGTACCACGCGTCGCGCTGGATCGTCGAACCCTTCCATCTCTACGACTGCTGCCCGGAAAACGACGGAGCGTCGGCGGTCGTCGTGTCCCGCGCCGAACGTGCGCGCGACTTGCGCAGCAAGCCCGCCCGCATCCTGGCCGCCGCCCAGGGGCTCGGCCCCATGTACGGGTCTTCCGCCTTCCAGCCGCGTTGGCTCGGTCGCATGTACTACGACAACGTCGGCGAGACCTTGTGGGAACGCGCAGGCGTAGGCCCCGACGATGTCGACGTCGCGCAGTTCTACGAGAACTTCACCGGCCCGGTGCTCATCTCGCTGTGCGAGATGGGCTTCTGCAAGCCCGACGAGGTCGAGGCCTTCGTGTCGAACGGCGCACTCGAAGGCCCGGACGCTCGCTTCCCGTTCAACACCAGCGGGGGCAACATCGGCGAGGCGTACATCCACGGCTTCGAGCTGATCGTCGAGGCCACGCGCCAGCTGCGTGGCGAGTCGACCTGCCAGGTCGCGGACGCCGAGCTGTCGCTCGTGGTGTCCGGCCCCGGCTACGCACCGGGCAGCGCGCTGCTGCTGGCAAAGGACTGACCCGATGGCGAGACATCTCGGAGACGACTGGGTACTGCCCACCCTGGACGACTGGAACCGCCCGTGGTTCACGTCCGGCAAGATCGTGGCCCAGGCCTGCGAAGACTGCGGCGCCTTCCAGCAGCCGCCCGACGAGATCTGCGGCAACTGCCAGGGGACGAACGTCGTGTTCCGCGACTGCAGCGGCGAGGGCACCGTCGAGAGCGTCGCGGTGGTCCACCAGGCCGTGCATCCCTGGCTGGCGGACGCCGTCCCCTACGCGGTGGTAGTGGTTTCCCTCGACGGCGCGCCGGGTGTCAGCGTGATCGGCAACGTGCTGAACCGCGAGCCGAACGACGTCCGGATCGGGCAGCGCGTCCGCGCCACCTTCGAAGAGTTCCCCTACCCGGACGGCGAAGGTGCAGACGGCGAGACCCTGCGCATCCCGCAGTGGGAAGCGGTCTGACGCGTCGCGGGTGCCGGGTCAGACCGGCGCCACCTCCACCGGGATGCCGCTGACCGCGGCGCTACTCGATGTATCCCAGGGCGCGCAGCGATTCGCGGGTGTCGTCGTCGATCTCGGCGGGCTCGGGGGCCGCCATCGCGCTCGCGCGCTCGCGCTGGGCAGCGAGCACCGCCGCGAGCCGGCGGCGATGGGCCAGACACGCCTGCGGCGCCTGGCGGCAACGGTTGCGCTTTTCTCCCGGGTCGACGGCCAGGTCGTACAGCTCTTCCCGCACGGCGCCCGCGCCGTCGTCGCGCCGGATGTACTTGAACCCGGGACCGCGCAGCGCCCGGTCCCGGCGGTGGAGACTCGCCTCGCCAAGATAGTCGGGCGCACGCTTCTCGCGGCCCGGCGCCTGCCACGCGCTGCGCAGATCACGCCCCTGCATGCCCTCGCTACCGGGCACCCCGAGCACTCCGACCACGGTGGGCATGACGTCGACGAGCCCCGCCGTCTCTTCGACCACCACACCCCGGCCCTCTCCGGGCACGCGCACGATCAGCGGCACGTGCAGCATTTCCTCGTAGAAGCTGAAGCTGTGCTCGAGGCGACCGTGTTCGACGAACTCTTCCCCGTGGTCGGCAGTCAGCACGAACACGACGTCGTCGAGCAGACCGCGCTCGCGCAGGCCGTCCAGCAGCACGCCGATCCAGTGGTCGGCGTAGACGATGCCGCGGTCGTAGAGGGCGACCAGATGCTCGCGATCGGCGGGCGACAGCTCGTCCGGCGCGTGGGCTCGCGCGCGCAGATCCGCCCGCGAACCATTCACCGTCCCGCGATAGTCCGGGTCGAAATCGGTCTCGAGGAAACGCCGGCTCTCCTCGCCGATCGCTTCCTCGTAGTAGGCCATGCGCCCCGGATCCAGCTTGCGTTCGCTGCCGGGCTTGATGGCCGGCGCCATGTACGGTGCGTGCACCTCCATCACGTGCAGATAGACGAAGAAGCGATCGGGCTGCTCGTCGTCGAGCCACGCCAGCGCGTCTTCGACGTCGAAGCGCACCCCGGGCGTCAGGTTCTGCCGGTAGATGTCGAAGCCCTGCCCCATCCCGAAGACCGAGGTCGGGTAGCTGCCCTGGACCGCGCCGAAGGTCGCAAAGCCCGCGTCCCGCAGGACTTCCGCCAGCGTCGTCCGCGATTCGTGCAGGCTCGAGAAGGCCTGGAAGTTGCCCGGGTTGAACAGCCAGGCCAGGTTCTGCAGATCGCTCGGCGAGTGCGCCCCGTGCACCGACGGATAGAGGGACGTCATCAAGGTCGCCAGCGACGGCAACGTCCAGGGCGCCGGGCTGACGGCGTCCCGGAAGAGCACCGCGTCCTCGGCCAGCGCATCGATGTTCGGCGACGTCGGCCGCCCATAGCCGTAGGCGCCGAGATGGTCCGCACGCAGGGTATCGACCACCACGAGCACGAGACCCCGGGGAGGACGGGAGTCGCCGCAGCCGACAAAGACAAAGCCCAGGGCCAGGGAAGCGACCGCCAACGCGGCGATCGGCGACACACTCCGGCCTGTCATCATCGGCAGCTCCAAGCCGGTCTCCTGGCGCCCCGGGGAGGACTTGAACCCCCGACCCGCTGCTTAGAAGGCAGCTGCTCTATCCACCTGAGCTACCGGGGCGCGGCGGCCAAAGTAGCAGCCAGCCCGTATCGGGTTGGGCCGCCGTTGGGCAAGGGACGCCGCCGGGGCGGACAGGGAGGGCACGTTGACACCCCCACCCCCCGGATCTAGGTTCCCGGCCGTTTCGTGGTGGGCGTAGCTCAGTTGGTAGAGCTCACGGTTGTGGTCCGTGCGGTCGCGGGTTCAAGTCCCGTCGTCCACCCCAGCTCTCTTCGCGACCCGCCCATGGGGCGGGTCGCTGAGCCGCAGGCGCTTTCTACGCAACCCGCCCATGGGGGCGGGTTGCTGAGCCGCAGGCGCTGGCCGCGGGCGCGTTCTGGCTGCCAGATCCCCCCTCGGGGGCGAACTTGGTTCCTCTTCATTTCTGTGGGTGTGGCGGCTTGGGCTGCTGACGGGACGGTGTTCGGATCGGCTCGAAAACGCCTCGATCCGGGAGGCCCGTCGGCGCTAGAATCGAGGCCCTCGAACGTACGTCGATGCTCCCAGGTATCCCCCGATGAATCGAATCCGTGCCGCACGGCAGGCCCTTGGATGGACCCAGAACGATCTCGCCCAACGGGCGGGCGTTTCGACGCGCACCATCCATGCGATCGAAAAGGGAAGGCCCTGTCGACAGGCCACGAAGCGGCACATCCTGAACGCACTCGGGGTGCCGTGGGAGAACCGGGCCGACTACTTCACCCAGGCCCGCCCCGCACGACCTGCGCGACGCGATGTAGCTGCCGCCGAGACTGCCCGCCGCGCCTGAGCGCCCGCGCCCCGATCAGTCTTCGATCCGCGCGCGCAACTCCCGGGCGAAATCGACGGCGTCCCCCGCAACCCGCGCCATGAACTCGGTCAGGATCCCGGCCGCCTCGTCGTCGTCGCCCGACACCGACGCCGTGCGCGCCGACGACTCGACGGCGCGACGCTCGAGGTCGATGCGTTCTTCGAGTCCGCACCACGCCTCGCGCAGCATCGGCGTGTTGCGCGCGAAGTCGCCTGCCGCCGCCTGCGAAAGCTCATGGAAGACCCACCAGGCCGAGTCCTCGTCGGGGTTGTCGTCTCCACGCGACAGCAGGTCCGGGATGACGCCCGAAAGGTAGACGGGCAGGAAGACACCCGTGCAGGGCGTGCCGAAGGAAACCCAGACCGGCCACGCCGAGCTGCGATCCGTCGGCAGCGGCGCCACCAGGCTCGCCGTCGTCGTCCCGACCGGCTCGCTGTGCATGCACAGCGTGAAGAAGCGCTCGTCGTCAGGCGTCACATTCGCCGGCGGGGCATCGCCGCCGTCTCCGTGATCGCGCAAGGCACGCTGCAGGTATTCGACGTCGATCTCGCCGCGGCCCTGGGCGAGCAGCTCGCGCGAACGTCGCAGGCGACCTTCCGAGATGGCGCCCGGCACCTGCGGGTGCCGATAGGCGACGGCCACATCCACACGACCCTTCTCGGCCCACCAACCTTCGCGACGCGCGAACGAATCGAGGTCGCGCGACGCGATGCGCCAGTCGGACCCGAGAGTCATGTGGTTCGAGAGCGCGTCCAGCTCGGCGGGGCGCGCCGCCCAGCGGCGGCCGGACGTCTCCATCAGCCAGGCTTCGGTCGAGTCCGCGATCAGGAAGCTGTTGTGGTAGCCCGCGGCGTCGGGCCCCAGCGCCGCCCCGCCCTGGCCGTGGGCCTCGAGCAACGAGGCGATGGCTTCGAGCGCTTCCCGGGCGTCGCGACCGCGCTCGAGACCGAGCCGCACGAGATCCATCCCGATCAGCCCGGGCGTCTCCTCGACGGGCTCCTTCGAGAAAACGGTCTGGTTGCCGACGGCGACACCGTGTTCGTTGACGCCGTGCTCGAAGCCCCAGACCCACCAGGGCGAGTGACCCATGACGCGATAGGTCTCCGCCACCTCGGGGACGTCGATGTGCGTACAACCGACGCGCGCGCCGCGCGGATGCACCGCCGCGGGAAACTGCAGCAGTGGCTGGCATTCACCGAGCTTCCGATCGCTGTTCTTGGCGAATAGCGTGGTGCCCGCAGAGGTGTTGGCGCTGGTCGCGACGAGGGAGTCGCACATGGGGAGTCAAACTCTAGATGGCGGTGTAGCCGCCGTCGACCATCAGGGCCGTGCCGGTAATGAACGAGGCGTCGTCCGAAAGCAGGAATGCGACGGCGCTGGCCACCTCTGCCGGGTCGGCGCGCCGCAGCAGCGGAGTCTGTGGGACCTGACGGGGCAGCGGTTCGCCTCGCTTCGTCGTCGCCTCGAGGCCGTCTTCCTGGGCGTGCGCCCCCAGGCTCGTCTTCACGGCGCCGGGGCAGACGCAGTTCGCGCGAATGCCCTGGGGCCCGTAGTCGACGGCGATCTGCTTGGTGAGCTGCAGCAGACCTCCCTTGCTGGCCGCATAGCTCGCAGCGGACCCGCCCGCGGCGATGATCGTCGAGGCCACGGATCCGGTGGTGACGATGGAACCGCCGCCCGCCGCCAGCAGGTGCGGAAGCGTGTGCTTCGCCGCCAGGAACACCCCCGTCAGGTTCACGCGCAGCACCGCCTCCCAGTCTGCGAGAGTCGTCTCGTGGATCCAACCCGCGCCAGCCGTTCCCGCGTTGGCGAACAACCCGTCGAGGCCCCCGAAGGCCTCCACCGTCGCGGCGACCGCGGAGGCGATCTCTTCTTCGGACCCGACGTCGCAGGCGATCGCGAGCGCGCCCTCGACCTCGGCGGCAGCCTCTTCGGCGAGGGCGAGGCGCTTGTCGAGCACCGCGACCCGCGCGCCCTCCGCCGCCAGGCGCACCACCGCCGCGCGCCCGATCCCGCTGCCGCCACCCGTCACGATCACCCGCCGGCCTTCCAGTCTGCTCATGACGCTTCCTCCCCCTGACCGAGGATCCGGGCGTCGAGCACGGCCCGGATCTCGGCGTGTTCCTTCTCGCCGAGCCGATAGCGCACCAGCAGCAGGGTCCCGATCGCATAGCAGCTTGCGGGCAGCAGGCAGAAGAGCGCGCGGATCGCGAACTTCGCCTCTTCGCTCTGTACCACGTTCGGCTCGAAACCCGACGACTGCAGGACCAGACCCGTCACGAAGGCAATGGCCGACCCGGCGCTCTTCCGCACGAGATTCCAGACGGCGATATACGAGCCTTCCTTGCGTTCGCCGGTCAGGTACTCGTCGTAGTCGATGATGTCTGCGTTGATGGAAGGGGCGACGACGGCGCCGATCCCGCCCGCGGTCCCGAGCATGAAGGCGACGAGATAGATCGCGAGGCCCGGGCTCTCGATGGGCAGGAAGGAGAGGAACGCGACCGACGTAACGGCCATGCTCCACAGCCACAGGCGCTTCTTGCCGACGGTCCGCGACAGCCGCATCCACAGCGGTGCGAACAGGAATTGCGGGACCGTGTAGGTCAGCAGGATCGGCACCATCTGGCTCTGCATGGGGACCACGTACTCGACCAGGTACGGCACCAGCATGCCGACGCTGGCGGCGCCGAAGGTCTCGATCCCGTAGATGACGAGCACCAGGCGTGAGTGCGGATTCCGGAACACGTCGGTGAGCGACTTCACCGGGCTCTTGCCGCCGCGGCCCTGGTAGTCGGCGCGTTCGGGCAGGCGCCAGGTCGACCACAACACGACGATCGCGACGCTGACCGACGCGACTGCCGAGATGACGAACGCCACCAGCCGCTTGTCCTCGGCCATGTTCATGAACTGCAGTGAGACGAGCCCCAGCATCATGCCGCCCACGCCGATCATGTGGCGCCAACCCCAGAGCCGGGTGCGTTCGTGGTGGTTCGGGGTGAGTTCCATGCCGGCGGCGCCGTGGGGAACCCAGAACGCGGTACTCGCGGTTTCGTAGAAGACGAGGGCCACCGCCATCCACACCACCAGCGCGCCCGGGCCCAGGGACAGGGGCGGCGACCAGATGGCGAACAAGCCGAACGCCATGGGGACCGCCGCCGCGAACATCCAGATGCGCCGACGACCGAGGCGCGACCGGGTGCGGTCGGACAAGTAGCCCGCGAGCGGGTCCGACACCGCGTCCCACAGCCGCGAACCCGCGATGATCGTCCCCATGGCAGCGGGCGCGATCAACAGCACGTCCGTGGCGAACTTCATCAGGTAGGTGCCGAAGAGCAGCGACATGATGCCGAACGCGACGGCCGGGAAGGAGAACGCCCAGATCACGCCGAAGCTCAGGACCTCGGCGCCGGCCTGGCCGATGGCCGCGTCGGAGGTCGCGGGCGGAACGAAGTGCGGATCCGACGATTCGGACGCCCCAGTCCCGGCGCGCTCGATGTCGTCGGCCAGCATCGCGGGAGGATAGCCGGGCCGGCCTGCTAGAGTGCTCGCCCCCATGACCGAAGCGACGAAAGCAGCGACTCCCTCTGCCCAGCCGGGCACGCCCGCGAGCAGCGAGACCCTCGACCTTTCGAACGTCTTCGATCTCGAGCCCCACGGCCCCGATACCTACGTGGGCGAGAGTCCCGCGTATTCCTGGGGTCGCATCTATGGCGGCCTCGTGATCGCACAGGCGCTATGGGCGGCGACCCAGACCGTCGACCCCAAGTATGCAGTCCATTCGCTGCACGCCTACTTCATCCTCGGCGGCGACCTGCGTGAGCCCGTGCGTTACGAAGTCGACCGCATCCGCAACGGTCGTTCGTTTACCACGCGGCGCGTCGCCGCGCGCCAGAGCGGTGGCGCCATCCTCACTCTCGCGGCTTCGTTCCAGGTCGCAGAAGAAGGACCGGAGACCCAGTCCGCCAGCCTGCCGAAGGACATCCCGGCGCCCGAAGACCTGAAGTCCGAGTGGGACGCCGGCGCGCACCGCTGCAACGTGCCGATTCCCGGTGAAGGCGAAGGCGCCGCCCCGCCGCGCTCCATCGCCTGGGCGCGCTTCCCCCAGACCCTCAGCGACGATCCCCGCCTGCAGAGCTGCGGCCTCGCCTACCTGTCCGACATGAACCCCATGAGCGCCATCCACCGCTCGCACCCGGACGACAAGAAGGACGACGGCTTGATGGGCGCGAGCCTCGATCACGCCATGTGGTTCCATCGCCCGGTGCGGGCCGACGACTGGGTGCTCATCGACATGAACGCCCACGGCATGATCGGCAGCCGCGGCCTCGCCACGGGTCTCGTCTTTCGCGCCGACGGAACCCACGTCGCGACCATCGCCCAGGAAGGCCTGCTGCGCGTGAAGCGCGGCTGACTAGAGAAGAAACGGCACCAGCAGCAACAACGCGATCCCCGCTGGCACCCACCAGAGATCCGCCTGCATCGCGGGCGGCGCGTCGCCCGGGCCCGGTTCGATGACGAAGGTCCAGAGCTTTCCGGCGTTCGCGGCCACGTCCTCGGGGTCGCTGCCGTCGACTCCCCAGGACGCGCAGTACTGGGCCCACACCGGACTTTTCTTCAGGTGCGGATACAGCCGACGCATGACGTCGCCATCGGTCATGCGAAGCGCGCGCCCGCGCACCGTTCCGATCCCGGACTGCACGGTCACGATGGGATTGGCGAGCAGGTTCCGCACCCACTGGGACCGCGGCCCCCAGCCGGCACCCACGTGCAGGCGGCCGCCATCTTCGACCCATTCGAGCAAAGTATGGCGCGGCAGCCCGGTCTTGCGTCCGTATACGGTGAGCACGCAGAAGCGAAAGCCCATCAGGGGCCCCAGGCCCATGCGCCACAGCCACATGGGCGCACGGAAGAAGAGCCAACGCCAGCCGTGGTCGGGGTAGACCATCAAGCCCTGCTCGGTCTGGGGTGCTTCGTCCGACATGTTCTCGTCCCGGGCGTTTCGAGGTGTGCGGGGCACAAGCTTCGCACGCGACCGGCAGGTCCGCTGCCGGGAACCGGAGCCGCGCGCGCAGACGAGCGGCAAGCGACGACCCGTAGCCTCTCGCGTACCTCAAGAGCGGCTGGCAAAAGGCCGAAAAGCCCCGGACCAGGTGGGGACCGGTGCGCGCGGCTGCGCACGCAGCTGATTGCGGAGGCGCGCGAGTCTTGGGGGAAACGGTCGAAGTTCCGAGCCTCGTTCTAGAGGTGCTGAGCGCGTCGCCCAACGACGCGGTCCTCGCGCTCGACCGCGACGGAACCATCGCCTGGGTCAGCCCCTCTTGCGCTCCGATGCTCGGCTGGCAGCCCGAAGACCTCGAAGGCCGCACCGGCATCGAGCTGATCCACCCGGAAGAGCTCGGCCGCGCCGGCGCCGTCCTGGCGGCATCCGCCCAGGGCTTCTCGCCCCGCGCCACGGCCCGCTATCGCGTGCAGGCGGCTGACGGCAGCTACCAGGAATGCGACCTGAGCGTCGCCGGACTCGGCGACCCTTCAGACCCGAAGGGCTTCGCCATCTGGATCCGGCTCGCGAACGACCAGCTGATCCTTCACGAGATGGTCCAGGGTCTGCTCGAGGGCTCGCCCACCGAAGACATCCTGTCCGTCCTGCTCGAGCTGATCTTCAGCCGCACGGAGGTCTCTCGCGGAACGGTCACCCTGCGCGACGCCGCAGACGAACTGGTCGCAGTGGGCAACGCACTGCCCGACACACTCAACGGTCTCGACCTGCAAGACGATTCCGTCTGGGCGAAGGCGCAGCGCGACGGCGAAGACCTGCTCTTCGAAACCGGCGACGCCCTCCCCGAGCCCCTGCGCACCACTGCCGCAGCCCACGGGCTTTCGGGCTTGTGGATCATCCCCATCCGCGCCTCGGACGGCGAGTGGTACGCGACGATCACGATCTGGATGATCGAAGGCGGCCCCTCCCCCACCCTGAACGCCTACGCGGTCGAGCTGTTGCGACAGCTCGTCGAGCTGGTGCTGCAGTGGCGGAGCCACGTGACGGCGCTCGAGAACGCCGCGATCCGCGATGGCCTGACGGGGCTGTTCAATCGCCGAGGCCTCGACGCCCAGCTGGCCGCCCCACGCGACACGCCACTCAAGGCTGGAGACACCAGTGCCACCGGCACCACGGGCATCCTGTACCTCGACCTCGACCACTTCAAGTCCATCAACGACCAGCACGGGCACCTCGTCGGCGACACCGTGCTCGTCGCGGCCGCCAAGCGCATCCAGGCCGCCGTACGACCCAACGATCTCGTCGCCCGCTTCGGCGGCGACGAGTTCGTGGTGCTGTGTCGCGACGTCGACGCGGAAGCCCTGCACCACATCGCCGAACGCATCCACGTGCGCGTCACCCGCCCCATGCAGATCGACGGCCAGGAGATCCACGTCGGTGTCAGCGTCGGCGTCGCCCTCGGCGACCCCGACGAGCCGCGTCTGCTCGAGCTCGCCGACGAGGCCCTGTACTGTGCCAAAGCGGCCGGCCGCAACCAGATCCACTGGACGGACCCGTCTCCCGCGAGGGCGTCCTAGCGCGCATGCATGCTGGGTGGCGGAGCTTCCGGGCGGGCCGCTCTCAGACCCGTCGGCGTCCGAGTGCGGTCGCCATGCAGACCGCGAAACCGAGCAACGCCAGGCTGCCCGGCTCGGGCACCGTCACCTGACCGCGAATCTCACCGCCACCGAAGGCCGTGGTGTGCAGGTTGATGTACCAGAGGCCCGCGAGCAGATCCGTGGCCTGCCCGGCGCTGATCACCTGGTTGCCGATGGAGGGATTGCTGGTGTGGTCGAGGGTCACCTGCACGCCGGCGTTCTGGTTCGGCAGTGCCGGACCGTGGAAGTGCATCAGGATCTCGGTCGCCGACAGACCACTCCAGCTGATGTCCCAGCTGAGCAGGTTCGTGTCGGTGTCGAGGGTGATGGTCGCCGTGCCGTTGCCGCTGCCACCGGCGCCACAGGTGCCCGCGCCGGCATTGGCCTGCATGCAGTCCATGGTCGCGCCGAGCCCGATGGTCGCGGCCGATGCCGCCCCGGGCACGAGCAGGGCAAGAGCAAGAGAAAGAAGCAGGGGAACAGTCAGGGACGGGCGCATGGGAGTCTCCTCGGGAGCGGAGCCTTGATCCTGTGCCCTACACCGTTCCGTCGTCAATCACTTTTCTGCGTACCCCCGTCCAACCCCCGGAGGCAGCGCGATTGACCCGGGGGCGGCACGCGCCATACTGGCAGCCAACTGACCACCACGACACGGACGAAGGAGAGATCCATGTTCGACGGAGTCAACGGAATCTTCGGGCTGCTCATCCTGGCCGCCGACATCTGGGCCATCGTGAACATCTTCCAGAGCAGCGCGACCACCGGCGCCAAGGTCCTCTGGATCCTGCTCGTCCTGCTGCTCCCGCTGCTCGGACTCGTGATCTGGTTCTTCGCCGGACCCAAGTCCGCCTCCGGCTGAGGCCGGGCAAGGCGCCTCGGGGGACCCGAACGCGCCCTCCCTGGCGGGCAGGCCAACCCTCGGGTACCAACTGCCGCGACCCTGGTCACGAGCGGGCACAGCCCGATCGGAAGCCGCCATTCCAGCAACCCCTACGCGCCGGTAGCTCAGCTGGATAGAGCATCAGGCTTCGAACCTGAGGGTCGGGGGTTCGAATCCCTCCCGGCGTACCACGCCTGCAACCCCGTCCCGCACACCCCGGAAGAATCGAAGCCGCCCCAAGCAGCCGCGGATTCGGGAGCCGAGCGGACAAGCGAGGCGGCGAAGCCCTCCCGGCGTACCACTGCGAGCGACGAACACCACGCACGCCGAAGCCCCGCCGTCCCCGCCCCAAGCCGACGCGGATTCGGTAGCCGAGGGAACAAGCGAGGCGGCGAAGAGCAGCCGCGCAGCATCGGGTATCTCGAGGACTGAGCCCCGGGCTTCAGTTCGCGGACCGCTCCTTCTCGACGGCCTCGCGCCAGCGCCTCAGGCCGGCCGGTGCGTCCCCGGGCCCCTGGGTGCGGGCCTCCCGGGCGCGTTCGGACAACTCTTCGGCGGTGAGAACCCGGGTGCGATAGACGAGCACCTTCTCCGGGTTCGGGGGGGAGAAGGGCGGCGCGTCGGAGGTCAGCATCCGGAACCACTCGTGGATGCCGAGACAGATGTCGGGGCGCCGCAGCGAGTGCACGACCCAGATCTCCTCGCCGAGTGGCAGCGGCGGCTGCTCGCCCCGCCAGTCGCGGATGACCACCTGTCTGTCGCCGAGGCCTTCGGGCAGGGTGCGGACCTGACGGTGCATGCACTCCGTGACCACGATCGGGAGCTCGGGCGCGCTGTCGAGCTTGGCCCGATGGGGGCGGAGGTTCTCGACCGGGATCCGGTCGAGCAGGTCGCCCGCCGCCGAGAAGGCGCGGAAGGCCAGGACGCCGGCCAGGAGCACGGCGCCCGCGAGTGCGGCGTACGAAGGCACGCGGACGCCGCCAGCGCGCTCGTCGAGTCGGCGCGCCCCGGCGAGCGCCGCCGCAGCACCTTCGAGGATCAGCATCTGCTGGAACCACAGCACGTAGAGGAGCAGCCGCCCGGCGCACAGCGGGTAGTCGAGCACGTAGGAGGTCGCGATCACGCCGGCGACGCCCGCCGCGCAGCCCAGGGACCGGCTTCCCCAGCTCGTCGGGGCCCGGCCATCTCGAGCGACCACCGACCGCAGCACGCTGGCGACGCCTCCGGCGATGAGCACGAGGAGCCCGGCGCGAACCGGGAGGGCGAACGCCCGAATGGGCAGGAACTCCACCGGTCCCTGGTAGAAGCCCAGGAACGAGCGCTCCAGGATGCCCAGGGTGTCCCCGGGCGATGCGGAAAGCGTGCATTCCTTCCAGAAGAGGAAGAGTGTGCCCTGGGTGACGGTGTGCTGCAGATCGGAGACCCAGATGAGGCCGCTCCCCATGGCGAACGCGAACGCCACCATCCCGACTGTCCGCACGTTCACGCCGAGCCCCTCGCGTCGAGCGCCGAACACCCACCAGCCGAGCAGGCGCGCCAGCAGTGCGACCCCGTAGGTGAACGAGACGGCCACGGGCAGCACCAGCCAGAGGAGCCGCCCCCGTCGCTCGCCGCGACGGAGGGCGTCGTCGAGCCACCGCTCCGGCGCAGAGAAGAGAAGCAGCACCCAGAAGGTGTCGAAGCTGTACTGCTTGACGGCGGCGCTGTAGATCGGCCACGTAGGCGCCGCCGCCAGTAGCAGCACGCCCAGGAGCAGGACGACCGGCTCGTCGCGAAAGCGCCGGTAGAGCAGGCGCATCCACAGCAGCGTGGCCGCCTGGAAGAAGAGCTGTGGCAGCAGCCGCGTCGCCCAGGTCGAATCGCCGAGCAACTCTCGCACGGCGCGTATGAAGAGCAGATAGACCCGGGGAAAGTTCTGGCCGCCGCCGAGGAGCTTGCCCTGGAAGGTCTCGACCGCGCCAAGCCCGTCGAGGCTCAGGACGACGGCCGCCTCGCTGTCGAAGTAGGAGCCGTCCGCAAGCAGGATGCGCAGCCCCTGGGCGACGACGACGAGGCCACCGATCGTCGCGATCGAGGCGGCGACGCGGTGTGTGAGCGGATGTGCGGAGGCCACCGCGCTCGATCCTATCACCTACGTCGACGAACCCGCGCTGAGCCGCGTGAACCTCACGAACGCGGTCACGTGGGCTTCTGGGCCGGTGTGGACGACGCCAACCTCAGCATTCCCACCCATGCAGCTGCGGCCACCGGGTGTCGGGTCGGCGTGACCGAGTTCATCTGCGAGACGCGCTCTCGTTTCAGCAAGCCGAAGAAGCCTTCAGCCGCTGCGTTGCGTATGGACAAAGCGTGCCGACGTGGGACAATCCGCCGCCCATGTCCGCTCCGACGACCCCCTTCTCGATCCAACACACGCCGGGGGTCCCCGAGCTACTCGCCGAACTCGACTGCTCGCTGGTCCTCACCACCTATCAGGCGGGCAAGGCCATCGTCCTCGCCTCGGACGGGGAGCGGTTGATCCAGCTCCCCCGCACCTTCGACGAGCCGATGGGGCTGGCGGTCGACGGCGACCGAATGGCGATCGCGACCAAGAATTCGATCGTGCTGCTCGCGAACGAGCCGCGACTGACGCAAGGGCACCCGCGGCAGCCGGGGACCTACGACGCCCTCTTCGTGCCGCGCTCGGTCCACTTCGTGGGTGCGCTCGCCGTCCACGACATGATCTGGAGCCGCGACGGACTCCTCGGCGTCAATACGCTCTTTTCCTGTCTCTTCCAGCTCGATCCGAGCCATAGCTTCCGCCCCGTGTGGCAGCCGCCCTTCGTCTCGGCGCTGGCCCCCGAAGACCGCTGCCACCTGAACGGGCTGGCCGGCGTCGACGGGGAGCCTCGCTTCGTGACGTCACTCGGGTCCACCGATACAGCGGGCGGCTGGCGAGCGGGGAAGGAGCAAGGCGGTCTCCTGATGCACGTGCCCTCCGGCGAAGTCGTCCTGGGCGGGCTTGCAATGCCGCACTCGCCGCGCGTCTACGACGGCAAGCTCTATGCGCTGCTCTCGGCGACGGGCGAGGTGATCGCCGTGGATGTCGAGCGTGGCCAATTCGAGACCGTCCATCGACTGCCGAGTTTCGCGCGCGGCCTGGCGCGATGCGGCGACTATCTCTTCGTCGGAAACTCGCGCGTCCGTGCCGAGCACTCCTTCGGCGATCTCTCGCTGGCCCACAACAAGGACGCGTTCTGCGGAATCTCGATCCTGCATCTTCCGACGGGCGCCTTCGTCGGAGACATGCGCTACCTGCGCACGTGCGAGGAGATCTATGACGTGCAGGTCCTGCCGGGCCTGCGCCGACCCGGCCTGCTCGGGCTGCACGACGACACCCATCGTCAGGCGCTCTCGACACCCGACCAGACTTTCTGGGCACGCACCGAGGGCTAAGCGAATCGGGATTCGGCGATGGTCTCACGGCAGGCCGTCTTCGGAAGAAGCGGACGGAAATCAAAGCGCATCCCCGTAATCCGGTGGACTTCGCCACTAGCGATGGTGTATTCAAGACGCCCCGACCGAGTCCACCGCCTCGCAGCTCGTCTGCTCCCGGGTCGGGTGCCCGTTCGAACCTCGAAAGGGCAGCATCGATGCGGTCGATCCAACGAACGAACCTCCAGGACACCTGCGTTCGAACCCTCGCCCGAGCGGCGCAGGCCGAGGGCGCGGGCTCACGCCATGAGCGCCGCAGCGCAGCGCGGCGCTTCGTAAAGCGCCACCGGCGCAACACCTCCTACCTGCGTTGGGTGCTGCGAAGCGTGGCGGCAAGCTCGGCACTGGCAGTGACCCTGCTGGGGCTTGGGGCCCAGACGGCCTCGGCTGCTCCCCCGACCTTCGAGGCGCGTCCCAGCCCCCTCGCCGGCGAGGATGTCGGGGATTGGTCGGCACCGGTGCTCGGCGACCTCGACGGAGACGGCGACCTCGATCTCATCAGCGGGGATTACCACAGCGAGGCCTATTACTACGAGAACACGGGAAGCGCGACGAGCCCCGTCTTCGTGGAGCGCACCGGCGCTGCCAGCCCCGTCGACGCCGTGACTTCCGGTGGCTACCACTCGAGGTTCACACTGGGCGACCTCGACGACGACGGCGACCTCGATCTCGTCAACGGGGATTACGTAGGCACCTTCGACTACTGGGAGAACACGGGAAGTGCTGCGAGCCCCGTCTTCGTGCAGGGCTTCGGCGCCGCCAACCCCTTCGACGGCCTGAGTACCGGGGAGTACATCGCGATCGCGTCGCCCACACTGGGCGACATCGACGGCGACGGCGACCTCGATCTGGTTGCCGGGTCCTACAGCGGCGCCTTCTATTACTACGAGAACACGGGAAGTGCTGCGAGCCCCGTCTTCGTCCAGCGCACCGGCGCCGCCAACCCCCTCGACGGCCAAATCGTCTTGGAAATTCCGGCACCCAGGCTGGTCGACCTCGACGGCGACGGCGACCTGGATCTGGTTGTCGGCCAGACGGGCGGCATCTTCTCTTACTACGAGAACACGGGAAGCGCTGCGAGCCCCGTCTTCGTGCCGCGCACCGGCGCCGCCAACCCCCTCGACGGCGAGGATGTCGGGATCTTTTCGACCCCCACGCTGGGCGACCTCGACGGCGACGGCGACCTGGATCTGATTTCGGGCGAGCGCTACGGCACCTTCCTCTACTACGAGAACACGACCCCCCTACCGCCGGTAGTCGTGGTGCCGGCACTCGGTACCCCGGCCCGGATCGCCATGGCGATGATCATGATCATGCTGGCCGCGGCGGCACGCTTCAGCGCGTTGTTCGGATCGAGCGAACGCCCGGTGAATGAGCGGATCTGACCCACCTCGCGGGGCGCCGCGATCTCGGTCCCCCCTTGACATCAAGTCTTGGACGCAAGTCGGTTGAATGGACAGCGCTCCGGGAGGGATCGCGCGCACGTCTGCGCAATTGGCTTGGTGGAACCCAGGCCACCCGCTTGTCTGAAGCGCCCCGGCTAGCCACGAGCGGCTCTACGTAGGAGGCTGAGACCTGAAGCAGGCGATCGTGCCTGCAGCCGCTGCTCTCGGTGTCGGGCAAGGTCGGGTTCTCCTCGCCATCGTTCAGCCCATCGTCGTCCGAGTCCGGCAGAAGGTCGCCATGCCGAAGTCGCCGTGGTCGTGAGCGCCGCAAAGTCGGCGTCCGGCCTTGCGAGGGGGAACCGGAGACCGAGGAACGTCAACCCACCCCCGGGCGGGCTCTCCCACTCGCGGTGGCCGATCACGCCGGAGCGAGGGCCGTCTGGCGCCGGCCTGCAGGGCTATCATTTCCGACGACATGACCGAGATTCACTTTCAGATCGTCAAGTCGGCTGGGTTCGTCGCGGCTCTGTGCCTCGCGGTCGTGTTGCAACGGTGGCGCCCGCACGAAGCGCTAGGCGGCAGCTGGCGTACCAACGCGGGGCTCTGGGCGGTCAACGTAGCCGTGTTAGGCCTCGTGTGCGGGGGCTGTGCCTGTGCGGTCTCGATCTGGGCTGATCGCGAGGGACTCGGGCTGCTCAACCAGGTCTCCTTCCCGTTGTGGGCCCTGATCGCGATCAGTGTCCTTGGGCTCGATCTCGTCTCCTACTTCTGGCATCGCGCGAATCATCGCGTGCCGCTGCTCTGGCGCTTCCACCAGGCGCACCACTCGGACTCTCAGTACACGGTGACCACGGCACTTCGATTTCACCCGGGCGAGCTGCTGCTCGCGCTGCCAGTGCGCCTCTTCGCGGTCGTCATGCTCGGGGTTCCCGTGGTCGGGATCATCGTCTTCGAGGTGGTCTTCGCGTTCGCCAACTTCTGGGAGCACGGGAATATCGGGCTCCCGTCGAGCCTCGAGCACGCGCTCGGGTATGTGATAATCACGCCCGCACTCCACCGGCGGCATCACAGCGTGCAGGCGCGATTGCTCGACTCGAACTACGGCACGATCTTCTCACTGTGGGATCGGCTCCTCGGCTCCTTCGGTGACAGCCGATCGACCGTGTCGGTCGAAACCGGGCTTCCCGGTCTCCCCTCGTCGCTCGGAACCATGGCTGTGCTCGCGCTCCCAGCGCGCGGGCGCTTCCGAGGCGAGTAGCAGTCGGTCGCCCAGCGCCTGCATGAGCAGCCGCTCCACCAGCGCGGCGCCGGCCCAGGCCAGGGGCGGTAGCCCCAGATAGGAGAGCACGCGCGAGAGCAGTCTCGAGCTGAACGGCGTCGTCGAGGCCGCGCGCAGGCGATCGCGGTGGGCCAAGAGCGTCTCGGAACGAACGAGCGTCTCAGAGTCGTCGCCGCCAGACAGGTCTGTTTTACCTTGCCTTCGCGACGGCGAGGAACGGCGATCGCACGCCAGAGCGTCGTAGCCGTCCAACGCAAGTCCGGCCTCTCTGGACGAGCCGACCTGTCGCGGACCTTGTCCGTTCATCGGGCAGGCGCGCTCGGTCACAGGAGTGTCACACCACGTCGGCTGAGTCGGGTTCGCGCGAGAACCTTGTAGAGCGCCGGG
Organism: Deltaproteobacteria bacterium; assembly: GCA_029261855.1. Lineage (GTDB taxonomy): Bacteria > Myxococcota_A > UBA9160 > UBA9160 > UBA4427 > JAJDAN01. The sequence goes on along the minus strand of JAJDAN010000016.1, from coordinate 7,095 downwards.
ATCACGAGGAGCGTCAACACGGTCGAAGTGATCAGCCCTCCGACTACGACCGTGGCGAGAGGCCGCTGCACCTCGCTTCCCGTGCCCGTCGAAAAGAGCAAAGGCAGCAGTCCGAGTGCTGTCGTCGCCGCGGTCATCAGGGCGGGTCTCAAGCGAAGGCATGCGCCTTCGACGGACGCGGCGTCGACATCCTTCCCTGCGGAGGTGAGCTGCGACGGTCTCGATGACGCTGTCCAAGCCGAAGCCGACGAGCGGGGTCACCTTCCTGGCTCTGTCCGCCTACTCGCGATAGCCGCCTTGAGGACGAAGACCTCCGTTCAGGCTTCGAACCTGAGGGTCGGGGGTTCGAGAATCCCTCCCGGCGTACCATCGCGGCCTCGACGCCCCGCAGAGATGAAGCGGTCCAACGGCCGGCCACCCCTCATGCCGCGGCGCGCCGCCGGTCGAAGGCTACGGGTAGCGTCTTGGGCCCGCGCAGGATGCCGCTCTCGAGGAAGGTCACGTCGCCGGGCGCGCGACGCAGGTTGTGGATCCGCGCGAAGAGCTCATCGAAGGCTACGCGCCCCTCGAGCCGCGCGAGAGACGCGCCCAGGCAGTAGTGGATGCCGAACCCGAAGGCGAGGTGCTCCTTCGGGTCGCGGCGCAGCTGGAAGCTGTCCCCGTCCGGGTACTTTCGCGAGTCGCGGTTCGCCGATGCGAAGAGCACCAGCAGGTGCTCGCCTTCGCGGATCTTCGTGCCCGAGATCTCCGTGTCGCACGTGGCGACGCGCGGCAGCATCTGGATCGGCGACACGTAGCGGAGCGACTCCTCGACGAGGCCCGGGACGAGGCTCTCGTCGGACTCGACGGCCGCGAGGTCGTCCGGACGGTCGAGCAGCAGGTGGATCGCATTGCCGATCAGGTTCGTCGTGGTCTCGTTGCCAGCGACGAGCATCACGATCAGGAAGAGCAGCAGCTCGTGGACGTCGAGCTTGCCCCCGGTCTCGTCGCGGACGAGCACGCTCACGATATCGTCGGCGGGAGCCGCACGCCGCTCCTCGATCAGCCCTTCCAGGTAGCGCATGAACTCGAGCATGGCGCCGATGGGGGCGCGCTGTCCGGCCTCGCCGCCGCCCATGCTCACGCCCTGCACGACCGCGTCGGACCAGCGCTTGAAGTCGGCGAAGCGATCTTCGGGCACGCCCAGCAGCTCGGCGATCACCGTCACGGGCAGAGGGACGGCGAAGTCGCGCATGAGGTCCATCTCGTCGCGGCCTTCGATCGCGTCGAGGCAGTCGCGGGCGATCTCGCGGATGCGCGGCTCGAGCGCGGCAATGCGCCGCGGTGTGAAGCCGCGATTCACGAGGTGGCGCAGGCGGGTGTGGTCGGGCGGATCGGCGCTGATCACCGCCCGGCTCGAGAGGAATGTCTGCACGAGCTCGAACATCGGCGTGCGGCGGCCGAAGGCGCGGTACACGTCTCCCACCGTGCGGGCGATGCGGCCCATGCTGGGGTGCGACAGGAAACGCAGCGGCCCCCGGTTCGCGTTCTCGAGGAGGCTCCCGCCGAGGAAGGTCTGGAGCGCGCGCGAGGAGAAGACCTCTGGGTGCCTGAGCACGTGGTGGACGTCGTCGTAGCGCGAGACGGCCCAGGCCTGCGAGTTCTCCACCCGAAACAGCCCCGGTTGCTCGCGCAGTGCGGCGTAGGAGGGGTAGGGATCGAGTTGGACGTCGCGGCAGAAGGGGTCGTAGTCGAGATGGTCGGTCACGGGTTTCCTCCAGTGATCAGGCGCGGTGCGCGCAGGCCGAGAAGACGGCGCACGATGGTGAGCAGCTCGCGACGGTGGGCCTCGAGACGCTCGGGATCGAGCGGGTCGAAGTCGAGTCGCGGGAGCAGGGTGGGAATCGCGGCGGTGAAGAACACCGACGTGCCGACGACGGCGCTCACGAGATGGAGCGGCTCGACCGGGTCGTCGCGAAAGACGCGGGTGCGTCGCCCCTCTTCGTAGATCCGGTCGAGCATCGCGAGCAGCGGCGCGGCGATCGGCGCGAAGTCCTCGGCCAGCTCGGGCGACGCGCCGGCTCCCTCGCGCAGGACGATGCGCGCTACGGCGGGGCGCGCCGCCATGAAGTCGACCCAGACAGACACGGCGGCCTCGATGCGATCCGCCAGGGGCGCGTCCTGGGCCAGCGTGCGCGAGAGATCCTCGGCCAGGCCGGCGAAGGCCCTTTCGAGGGTGGCGACGTAGAGACGGCGCTTGTCCTTGTAGTGGTAGAGGAGGGCCGGCCCACTGAGGTGGGCGTCCTCGGCGATCGCTTCGATGCGGGCTCCCGCGTAGCCGTGGCGGGCAAAGTGCTCGGTGGCGGCATCGAGGATCTGCTGGCGGGTGAGTTCTCCGCGGGACTGACGCTGCGCTCGGGTCATCCAGGAAGTTCCAGAACTGATGAATCACTCAGATTCTGATGGTTTGATTAGGACATGTCAAATACGCTACAGCCGGTTATCAGCCACGCCTGCTCGCTGGCTTCCCAAGTCATAGAGGTGGCCCTCGTAGCGGTCGCATTCTTGTAGGCCGCTCAGACATCACCGTCGTTCACGTCGGGCCTACCGGAATCAGCCGCTTCTTGTTGCGGGTATGAGCCAACGCGCCTGCAGATCAGGTCTTGCGCGCTGCCCCCTCGAGGGCTTTCTCCGCCCCGGCGACGAGGCTGGCAAGAACGTCCTTCGCAGGCCGCACGGCGTCGATCATACCGATGCCCTGTCCGGCAAAGCCGGGCGCGATGTCGCCACGCTTGGCTGCCGAAGCCGCGGCCAGCACGGGCATCGCGATCATCGGCTGGAACGGCATGGGCAGGGGCTCCAGCGGTCCGTCGACCCAGGCCTGGCTCCACTTGCTCTTGATCACGCGTGCAGGCTTTCCAGTGACCGAGCGGGAAACCGTCGTGTTCTCCTCGTTGGAGTCGACGATGGCTTGCTTTTGGAAATCCAGAATTCCCGCCTCTTCGGTGGCAAGGAACGCCGAGCCAACCCAGGCGCCCTCCGCGCCCAACATCATGGCGGCCGCGACGCCGCGGCCATCGGAAATCCCGCCGGCTCCTAACACGGCGATCCCGCCCACCGCATCGACGACCTGCGGGATGAGCGCCATCGTGCCGACCGGAGAGTTGTGCCCCCCGCCGTCGTGGCCCTGCGCGACGATCACATCGATGCCGGACGCTGCAACCTGCCGCGCATGCCGCACAGCACCGACCACGGCCATCACCTTGGTGCCGTTCTTTCGGAAGCGGTCCATCCAGGGCCCCGGATTGCCCAGCCCGGCCGCGTAGACAGGGACACGCTCCTCGACGATGACGTCCATCTGTGCGTTGAAGAACTCCTTGCTGAACATCGGAGGACCGCTCTTCTCGTTGGGGTCGATGCCCACCTCGCGTGCCATCTCCTGCATGCTCGCCTTGGTGAGCTTCTCCACCTCCATGAACTCAGCTGCGAACTTCTGATACTCGGGGATCAACTCCGCGGGCGAGGGACCGTCTGCCTGCTTGAAGGTCTCCCGGCGCACGGACGCCGGCAGCAGTGTGTCGACTCCGAAGGGCTTGTCCGTCAACTCGCGGACTTCCCGAATCCAGCGGCGCAACATTTCTGGAGAGCAGGCCGCCGCTCCCAGGATTCCCAATCCGCCGGCATTGGACACCGCAGCCGCCAGCGCAGGAGTGCTCGCTCCGCCCATTCCGGCAAGAGCAATGGGGTACTCGATCTCGAAAATGTCACAGATTCGCGTCCGCAGACTCACGCCGCTTCCTCCTCGTGCAGGCCCGATGCGGCTCGACCCGGTCGTCTCCGCAATTTCCCATCTACCATCGCAGATTCGGATCGGATATGCTCGTGTTGGGCCCGCCGGGCTTCTGTGTCGTTCAGCCCGATGGGGAAGAGGTTCGCGGGACGTTCTCGATCGACAGCTTCGAGGGCATGAGCGCAGGAGTACGGCATGCCGGTCAACTTCCACATCGGCTCCGGTGGAACCAGCGGCGGCGCCTCGATCTGGACCGGCATGACGACGGGTCGCCTGCTCGCAGCCATTTCGACCACCCTGTTCATGAACAACATGCGCTGCTTCATCAACTTGATCTTCAGCGGTCTCATGTTCGAGACCGCCCAGCTAGCGGTGCGACGGCGGAAAGGAACTCACGATGCGGAACGGCTACCGGATCATCGACACCGACTGTCACCAGATGGAGCCCGCGAGTGTGTGGACGGAGTGGATCGACCCGCGCTTTCGCGAGTCCGCACCGCAGCGGCGCGAGATCGACGGCCGCAGCGCCATGGTCGTCGAGGGTGAGAGCATCGTCTCCGAGGGGAAGTATCCCTTCTCGACGCCAGCATTCCTGGCAGCCATGGCCCGAGCGCAGCAGCGCTTCGCGCGCGCGCAGAAGGCCCGGTACGATGCAACCTCGCGACTCGCTGACATGGACGAGTACGGCGTCGACATTCAGGTAATCTACCCGACCGTAGGTGGCCAAATTCTCGGCCGTGAGTTCCGCGACCCCGAGCTGTTGCTCGCCTGCTGCCGGGCCTTCAACGACTGGAGCGCCGACTACTGCAGCGCCGATCCGAAGCGACTACGGTGGGCAGCAATGCTTCCGGTTCAGGCGACGGACCTGGCCATCGAAGAGGCTCGGCGCAGCGCCGAGAAGGGCTGCGTCTCGTTCTACCTGCGCCCGAATCCGGTCGCCGGCCGGAACCTGCACGATGAGGCGAACCTGCCCCTGTTCGAGGAAATCGAGCGACTCGGGCTGCCGATCAGCATCCACGACTCGGGCTCGCCCCATCACCCATCGTACGGTGACCGGATGGAGAGCCATACGGCCGGTCACATCCTTGCTCATCCCTTCGAGGCGATGTCGGCGATGGCGGGCCTGATCTGGTTTGGCGTGGCGGAGCGCTATCCGAAGCTTCGCATTGTCCACGTCGAGGCGGACGCCGGTTGGGCGCCCTTCTGGGTGCAGCGAATGGAGCAGCACTGGGCCTTCTCCCGCGATGCCGAGCACCCGCATATGAAGATGGCGCCGCTCGACTACTTCAAGCGGAACTTCTGGGTCGCGGCACGAGGCGACGAGATGACGCTCGCATCTGCGATCGATCTACTCGGAGACGAGCACTTCGTATTCAATACGGACTACCCGCACCCAGACGGAACCTTTCCTTGGGGCATCGAGAGCCTCGAGAAGCAGCCGATCGCCGAGGAGAGTATTCGCCGGGTGTTCTGGGACAACGCCGCAGAAGCGTTCTTGATCGCCTGAACTTCGCTTCGGTGGTCTACGAAGTGGGCTCCAGCCCGTCGGGCGGCCAAGCCTCTACACCGTCTTCGAGCGGGATCTCCAGACTGCGGAGCATCTGCGAGAACAGGCGCCAGTTGCCGATCGCAACCGGAAGTTCGAGACGAGCTTGCTCGTCCGGAACGTATTTCTCGCACAAGGCCCAGGTTTCGGGCGAGATCGTGCCGTGCTCCAGCGTCTCGTCGGTCGCCTGCAGCACCGCGCGATCGGCCTGGTCGAGAACGGTGGAACTCTTCCAGTCGCGCACGGCCAGAATGACGCCTTCCGGGATGTCCAACTGACGAGCCACGCGCCAGTGCTGCGTCCATTCGTAGCACGAGCCCGTCGTCCATCCGATACGCATGATGATCAGCTCGCGAAGCCGCGGGTCGAGCTTGTTGCCCTGAAAGAGCAGCATGCCGAGCATTCCGTTCAGCACCTTGGCCAGCTCCGGGTGGCGTAGCAGCACGCGGAATACGCTGAGCTCGGCCATGTCGGGCCGGATGCCCGCGCTCTCCGCTGCGGCGCGCGCCTCCTCGACCGAGAGGCGCGGGATGCGTGACTCACTGGAAGGGTTGGTCATGCTCTCTCCTCGCTCTTCGACGGCCGGGATGTGCCGTGACGTCGAGACTACTACAATAAGAAACATCGAACGTCGATCGGCGTGCACTCCGCCGGACCCGACAGGAGGATGCCATGCCCATGCCCCTACCCCTCGCCGGCGACCTCGAGTTCGGCTTCATGGCCGTCGCGACCGACGTCGCCTCGGCCCGAGAAACCGCCGAGTTTGCCGAGTTCCACCGCTTCGACTCCGTCTGGACGGGCGACCACATGGCGTTTCCACTGCCGATCCTCGACCCCTTGCTACAGCTCGAGTTGATCGCGGCCTTCAATCCGAGGATCACCGTCGGAACCGGCGTCTACCTGCTGCCGCTGCGCCATCCCACGCTGGTGGCAAAGCAGGTCGCGACCATCGACCGGCTGACGGGCGGACGCTTCATCTTCGGCGTCGGCGTGGGCGGTGAGTTCCCGGTCGAGTACGAGGTCTGCGGCGTCCCGGTGAAGGAGCGCGGCGCGCGCCTCGGTGAAGCCATCCCGATTCTCAAAGGGCTCTGGTCGGGCGAGGCCTTTGCGAGCGATGGAATCTTCTACCCGTTCCCCGAGGTGAAGATGTTGCCCACCCCCGTGCAGCCGGGGGGGCCCCCGATCTGGTGCGGCGGGCGATCCGAGGCCGCGCTGCGCCGCATCGGGCGCATGGCGGACGGCTGGATGTCCTATGTGGTGGCGCCAGATCGCTACCGCCAGGGCCTCGAGACCATCGCGGCTGCGGCCGAAGAGGCCGGGCGCACGATCGAGCAACTCGGCACGGCGCATCTGCTCTTTGCCTGGATCGACGACGACTACGAGCGGGCGCTCGATGCCGCGACCGAACACCTGAGCATGCGCTACGCCATGGATTTTCGGAAGCCCGCGCAGCGCTACGCGGCGCTCGGCTCACCGGCAGAAGTGGCCGCGAAGATCGCAGAGTTCCGCGACGCCGGCGTGCGGCACTTCGTTCTCGACATGACCGGACCCTTCGAGGAGCGAGACGCTCAGCTAGAGCGCTTCGCCTCAGAGGTACGGCCACTCCTCTGAGAAGCGCCACCCGATCGGAAGCGCGCGATCAGTCGTCGAAGGTAAAGACCTGCCGTGCGACAGCACCGCCGCGCAGGTTCTCCACGGCATCGTTCACGCCCTCGAGCGGAGTCCGGTGGGAGATCAGCTCGTCGAGATGCAGCCGCCCCGAGAGGTAGAAGTCGACGAA
>JAJDAN010000015.1 GCA_029261855.1 Deltaproteobacteria bacterium | reverse complement strand
TCATGCACGAACTTCGCAAGCACCTGGCAGGCACAATTCTCTGTGGCCTGGTTCTCATTTTCAGCTCATGCACCACACTGGTCGGTTGGGGCGCTCAGATCTTCGGAGTCGATCATGGCTCGGGCAGAACCCACGACTTCTACAAGCTCCATCCAACCGCGGTGCAGCAGGCCTGCATCGAAGCAGCAGATGCAGCGGGCTACAGTGTCGATCTCCGGCCTGAAGCTGAGGACCTCTTTACCGATCGCTCCTCCGGCTACCTTCTCCGCAGCCAACCGGAGGGGTACCAGGATCAGGTAGGCAGCAGCGAGTACCCGCGCCTATACATCTACATCAAGGCCATCAATCTGGCGAATGACGAGAAGCGGCGGGTGCACGTCAAGGTCATGGGCGGTCCTGATGATCAGCGGGCGGTGCTAGACCACATTCGACGACTTCTCCATGATCCTCGCCCGGGAGATCCCTTGGCGAGACCCGCCACGCCTGGAGGATAGATCTGATCGGGCCTAGGATGGTAGTTCCAGGGGAAGGGACTCCTCCAGCAGCCGGGAACAGATCATGGTTGCGGCAAGCACCAGGCCGCTGATGGATGCCTTTCGTTCAGCTCAGGTCGAGCTGATCAATTGGTTGGTCAGCGACTATGGGTACGAGAGGTGGGACGCCCTGCAGGTCGTTTCGCAGGTAGGAACGACGCGGGTGGGGAACGTGGTTGATCCGAAGTTCACGGTGGTTGCAAAGTTCCCGAAACAGTACCTGCCGGAGATTCTGAGGTAGGAGGCGCACTCAGGAATCAGAGGCGGGCCAGCAAGCCAAGCAGAGGCAGATGCACGAAGCTGGCCGATACCGGACGTTCGCCGGAAGCCGCCAGGGCCGCTGCATAGGCGCTGAGCTGCCCTGCGTGGGTCTTGGCCTGCTCCAGACCCTGCTCTCGGCTTCCCGGAAAAGTCTTGTGATCGATTACCACGAGTTCGGACTCGGTCTCGACAACGAGATCGACGACTCCGCGCAGGATAGAACCATGTTCATCGCAGGCTAACAGTGGCCATTCCCGTCGCAGAATCGAATCGGGCCAGCTCTGCTTCAGCCAGGCAAACAAGCGATCACCTACTAGGATGCAGTCCGAGGGACGCAATGCTCCGGACAGGCCTCGGCATGCCAACTGCTCTTCAGCCAACTGCTTGCGAAAATCAGCCGGAAGCTCAGGGGCATCACAGGCGAGGAAAGCATGCATGGCTTCGCCAAGGCGGCGCATGTCCACATCCTCGGGGACTGCCAGGCGCTCGCCGATGCTAATAACCTCAGCCAATTCGCTAGCCGCCTCGGCACCGATTTGCGATGGACTCGAGAAGGCTGGAGGGTGATCGATTCCCTTACGCGGTATGGGACCTGGGCTGGCTGCGGGCGATGGGTCCTCGCCCTCCGATGGCTTCCCCATGCGAAGCACTGCATCGAGAGACTCGCCCTCGAAGAACAGTCCATCCTCCCTTTCTTCGAAGCCGGGGAGGAGAGAGAGCGCCGCTACGCATAACTTCCCCTTTCGAGATGCAAGGATGAGTCGATCCCGCGCACGGGTCCAACCAACGTAGAGGAGCCGCAGTTCCTGCTCTTCTGCGTCGGTCTGGATGCGTTGATTCTCGGCGCTCGAATCGATGGCGCTGTTGAGGGGCAGACCTTTGTTTGCTGAGTGATACGGCCATGGCCAGTAGCGCAGCCAACGCCCTGCCAAGGGCGACTCCATATCGAAGCCCTCTTCCCTCGGCATGACATGGACGCCAAAAGTGTTCTCCGGACGCTTCTTGTCGAGCTGAAAGAGCACGACCATCGGCCACTCCAGGCCCTTTGCCGAGTGCCAAGTGCCCACGTGAACCGATTGATAGCTTGGCGGCGAGGCTTGTTGACCGGTGAATTCTTCCAGGAAGAGCAGGAGTCCCGCGGGAGCCAGGGCTCTGCCACGCTGGAGATAAGTCTGCTCATGGGAATGCGCCGCGGACCTGAGTCGCTCGATGTTCGCGCAGCGAAGATCCCCCTCGCCCCAGGCACGACAGAGCTCGTCGATTCGCAATGCCTCCAGAGCGATGTCCAAGCTCGCACAGCAACTCCCGACGAAGCCGCGTTTGTGCGCAGCGCGGAGCCTATTCAACTCATCCATACCGTCGATGCTCGGATCACTCTCGCGCATGACTGCATCGAACCAAACCTGAGGCTGACTGGGAGCAACCAGGTATCGCGCCAACTGCGCACGTGCCAAGTCGTCACCCGGATCGAGCAGAAAACGAAAGGCCGCCAAGGCAACCAAGGTCTCGCTTCTGCCTTCGAGACCAGGCCGCTCCGTATTACTGGCGATGCCTTCCCGCGAGAGAGCTTCCGCCAATTCCCCGGCGGTCTGGTTGTCGCGGCAGAGGACGGCCAGGTCACCGGGCCGAAGAGCTCGGAGTTCCTCGCTCTCACGATCCCGCACCTGCTGCGACTTGTCTTCGAGCAAGCTGCTTACGCAAGCGGCGAGGGCGGTGCAATCGGTCGACTTGTTATTGGCTTCGAGACGCCAATGCTCGAGAACCGGCCCGAAGGGATCGGGCCAGGACTTTTCCGCGGCGGCGGTAACCCGCACCAGGCTGGCATCGATGCCGTGCCGCGCGAAGGCCGGCACGAATAGTCGTGTCGTGAGATCTACGAGAGCTGGCAGGCTCCGCCAGGACTGGTCGAGGATTCGCGCAGTGCCTTCTCCCGCCGCCGCATCGACCACCGCATTCATCAGCGCTGGATCCGTACCACGAAAACCGTATATGGCCTGCTTCTGGTCCCCCACCCATATCGCCTCCTTGGCCACTTGCCCGAGGCGGACAAAAATCTCCAGCTGGATCGGGCTCGTGTCCTGGAATTCATCCACCAGGAGAAGGTCGATATTGCCGCGCAGCCGATCCTCAACCTCCGGACGGCGCAGAAGATCAAGGGCGCGCAGTTCGATCTCGGTAAAGTCGCTGAGCCCCTGGCGGGCCATCTCCTCCTGATAGGAGGCCAGAGCCTCGGCGGCGATTTCATGGCAGAGGGTCGCTGC
>JAJDAN010000014.1 GCA_029261855.1 Deltaproteobacteria bacterium | reverse complement strand
CGGATCGACCAGAACCCGAACGTGGAAGCCTGGGGGCTCTTCCCCGAGGCGGTACACCAGAAGATGGGGACGGTTCGCGTCGACGGGCTGCCGGTCCACTTCTCGAAGACCGACTGGCACATCGAGCACGGTGGCCCGTGTCTCGGCGAGCACAACGAACGGGTCTATGGTGAGCTGCTCGGTATCTCCGCGAGCGAGATCGAGGGGCTGCGCGAGGAGGGTGTGATTTGAGTGCCGCGCACGGCGCTGCGGCGGCGGCCTTGGACGGCATCCGTGTGGTGGAGCTGTCGAGTGAGCTGGGCGCCTTCGCCGGGAAGCTCCTCGCGGACATGGGTGCCGACGTCATCTGCGTAGAGCCGCCCGGGGGAAGCCCGATGCGCGGCTACGAACCCTTCCGGGACGACGTTCCGGACCCGGAGGGCAGCCTCTTCTGGTGGCACTACAACACGAGCAAGCGCGGCGTCACGCTCGACCTCGATGCCGAGCCGGATCGCGAGCTCCTTCGACGCCTGATCGGTACGGCCGACTTGCTGCTCGAGTGCGAGGCTCCGGGGCGGCTCGCGGGGCTCGGTCTCGACCACGCCGCCCTGATCGCCGAGCGGCCGGAGTTGATCACCGTCTCGATCACACCCTTCGGCCAGCAGGGATTGCGCCGTGACGATCTCGCGACGGACCTCACGCTGCTGGCCGAAGGCGGTCCGGTCTGGAGCTGCGGCTACGACGACCACTCGCTTCCCCCAGTCCGGGGTGGTGGCAACCAGGGATATCAGACCGCGTGTCACTACGCCGTCATGTCGGCGCTTACGGCAGTCCTCGTGCGCGAGGCGACGGGTCAGGGACAGCACGTCGACGTGAACGCACACGCGGCGTGCAACGTCACGACCGAGATGGCCTCGTATCACTGGCTGGTGTCGAAGGGAACCGTGCAGCGTCAGACGGGACGGCACGCGATGGAGTTCTCGACCTTGCCGACCCAGATCGAGTGCGCCGATGGGCGCCATGCGACGACTGGTGTGCCTCCTCGAACGCCGGCCGAGTTCGCGACGCTCTACCAGTGGCTCGTCGAGCTCGGCCTCACGGATGAGTTCCCCGAGGCGATCTTCATCCAGATGGGAGCCGAGCGCGATCATATCGATCTTTCGCAGATCGGAAGCAACGAAGAGCTCACCGCCATCTTCGGCGCGGCACGCGAGGCGCTGAACTTCATTGCCTCGCGGGTCTCGGCCTATGACTTCTTCGAGGGCGCCCAGAAGCGGGGCATCACGGTGGGAGTCATCTATTCGCCCGAGGAGGCGATGGAAGACGAGCACTTCCGCGCCCGCGGCTTCCCGGTCGAGGTGGAGCACCCCGAGCTCGGCGAGACGTTCACCTATCCCGGGGCGCCCTATGTCTTCGAGAAGACCCCGTGGCGCATCTCCCGCCCGGCGCCACGGCTGGGGGAACACAATCGCGAGGTCTTTGCCGACCTGGGGCTGTCCGCCGACGAGATCGAGGCCCTGGGGAGCTCCGGCGGGCACTGAGCACCAGTTCGGCCCCTCACTTCATTCGTTTGGGAGAGAAACGCATGCCTGATGATCTATTCGACCGTTACTCCGTAATCGACGTGGACACGCACGTCACCGAGCCGCACGACGTGTGGACCTCACGCGTCTCCAAGAAGTGGGGTGACAAGGTGCCCCGCATGGAGCGATTGGGAGAGAAGGACGTGTGGATCGTGAACGGCGAGGTGGCGGGCGCCCCCGGTGCTTTCACGATGGCGGGCTTCGACGGCACGCTGCCCGAGTGTCGCAACACCTTCGACGAGTGCCCCGCCAGTGCCTACGACGCGGCGGCGCGTCTCGAGTTCATGGATCGCGAAGGGATCCATGCCCAGGTGCTCTATCCCAACGTTGGCGGCTTCGGTTCGGGGCGTTTTCTCTCGCTTGGCGAACCCGAACTCATGCTCGAGTGCGTGCGGGCCTACAACGACTTCCTCACGGATTGGGCGAGCGAGGATCCGCAGCGACTCATACCCGTAACGGCGATGCCGTTCTGGGACGTTGGTGAGATGGTGAAGGAGATGCAGCGCTGCGCTGCTGCGGGGCACAAGGCCGTGCTCTTTCCCAATGTTCCCGAGACCTACGGTCAGCCGCGGGTGGCGGATCGACACTGGGATCCTGTCTGGGCGGCGGCCCAGGAAGCCGGGTTGCCGATCAGCTTCCACATCGGTGGTGGCGACATCGGTGCTCTGTTGAACGATGAGGTCGGCATGGGCTTCAAGGCCAACTTTGGCCGCGTTTCCTCCCTCATCTTCGTCGAGAACGCGCAGTGCATCGCCGACCTCATCTTCAGTGGCATTTGCGCCCGGTTCCCCGATCTGCGCTTCGTTTCCGTGGAGAGCGGTGTCGGGTGGCTGGTGGGACTGCTCGAGGCCTTCGATTGGCAGTGGCTGAACGGCGGAGTTCGAGAGGAGCATCCCGAGTACGATCTTCTTCCCAGCGAGTACTTCCGGCGCCAGATCTACGGCTGCTTCTGGTTCGAGAACCGGGGTGCCCAGCGCGCGATCGAGCTCTTCCCGGAGAACATCCTCTACGAGACCGACTATCCGCATCCGACGTGTATGGCGCCGGGCCCGCGCACACCCGCCGAGCGCCCGCGGGTCTACGCGCAGCGGGTGCTCGGAGATCTTCCTGAGGACACGCTCCGAAAGGTGCTCCACGACAACGCGGCCTCGCTCTACGGTCTCGCTTGATGGGAAAGCGTGCTGCCGCGATCGTGGGCCTGGCGGAGTGGGCACCGCAACGCCGCTGGGACCGGCCCATGTTCTCCATGGAGGCCGCGGCCGAGTTGGCCGCTCTGGCGCTCGCGGACGCGCAGGTCGAGCACGGCGAGGTAGACGGCCTGGTGACCGGGCCCGTGTTCGAGTCGCCAATGTTCGGACCCTCGGCGCTGGCCGAGTACCTGGGCGTGCGGGCGAACTTCGCAGAGATGGTCGACCTGGGCGGCGCCTCGCCGGCGGGCATGATCTGGCGGGCTGCTGCTGCCATCGAGGTGGGAGCCTGCGAAACCGTTCTGGTCGTCTGCACGACGGTCCCTCCGCCTCCGAGGTCGTCGCCTTCCGGCGCAAGTCGTGGTCCGGCGCGTCTGCCCGCCTATCTGGGTGGAGATGCGTGGGGCTCGCCCCAGGGCCAGTTCGAGCTGCCGTCAGGGCTGGTGGCCGCCACGCCGAGCTTCGCCTTGCTTGCAAGTCGCTACCTGGCACGATTTCCCACTGCGCCGGAGCTGCTCGCCAAGATCTCTGTGCATCAGCGTGAGAACGCCACCCGAAATCCGAAGGCGATCTTCCGTGACGAGCCCATCAGCATCGACGATGTACTCGCCTCGCGAATGGTGGCAGATCCTCTCAAGCTCCTGGAGGTGGTGATGCCCTGCTTCGGCGGTGGTGCGGTGATCGTGACGCGCGCGGATCGGGCGTCACGCGGCCCGCATCGCCCGGTCTTCGTATCGGGTCATGGTGAGCGGCTCACCCACAAGAGCATCACCTACGCACCGGATCTGGACGAGACGCCGACGCGGGTAGCCTCGGAGCGTGCCTTCGCAATGGCTGGCGTCGCGCGCAGTGACGTGGACGTTGCGCTGCCCTACGACTGCTACACGATCACTGTGCTGCTCACCCTCGAGGACGCGGGCTTCTGCGGCGTCGGCGAAGGCGGTCGCTTCCTCGAGGAACACGACCTCCGTCACGACGGAGACTTCCCTCTCAACACGCATGGCGGACAGCTCGGGATGGGTCAGGCGGGGTTGGCAGGCGGGCTCTCGCACATAACAGAGGGAGTGCTGCAGATTCAAGGCCGCGGCGATGGACGTCAAGTGCGAAACTGCGACGTAGCCTATGTGAACGGGACCGGCGGAATGATGGCAGAACAGGTCGCGCTGATTCTGGAGGGCGCTTGATGGGAACTCGGATGTCGACAGATGGACGTCCTCTCCCCACCCCGAACCCGACCACGCAGCCGTTCTTTGCTGCTGCTGGTGAGGGGAGGCTCTGTATTCAGCGCTGTCCGCGCGATGGGTTCTTCTTCTATCCGAGAGCGCGTTGTCCGAACTGCCTCGGCGCTGACTGGTCCTGGGAGGACGTGAGCGGTCGCGGGTCGCTCCACGCCTTTACCGTCGACCGGATGGGACACGATCCGGCGTTGGCCGGCGATGTGCCCTTCGCGATTGCGGTCGTGGAACTTTCGGAGGGTCCGCGCATGACGGCGCGAATCATCGACTGCGATCTCGACGACCTGCGAGTGGGGATGCCGCTCGAGGCCGCCTTCGAGACGATCGAGGACGTCACGCTGGTCCGCTTCCGCCCGCATGCCAGCTGAGCAGTCACGGCGCTGGCGGCTCGTTGCTCCAAAGCCGAACGTCTCGAGGAGGTGCTCTACTTCTCGGGTGCCCGCCCGTAGCGGATGATACGTCATGGCGTATGATACGCCTTCGTGACCGGGGCGGCCGCCAACAGCCGACACGAACGCCGAGGCCTCTGCCTGTCGCCTCGGCCGCCGAACAAGGGGCAGCCGCCGGCGGGTACGTCGGGGGCGACATCGACGATGACAGAGCTGAAAAAGTACTCGATCGACACTTCGAACCTCGACTTCGATCCGGATGAACTGCGCGAGAAGTATGCAGAGGAGCGAGACAAGCGAATCCGGAAGGACGGGTTCGGTCAGTACCAGCAAGCCACGGGGGATCTCGCTGGTTTCATGGAGGACCACTATGTGGAACCCGGCTTCGAGCGAGAGCCGCTCACCGATCAGGTCGAAGTGCTCATCATCGGCGGTGGATTCGGTGGACTGCTGGCCGGCGTACAGCTCCGAAAGGCCGGGTTGAACGATATCCGCTTCATCGAAAAGGCGGGCGATTTCGGCGGCACCTGGTACTGGAACCGGTATCCCGGTGCTCAGTGTGACGTGGAGTCGTTCGTCTACTTCCCCCTGCTCGAGGAGCTCGACTACATCCCCAAAGAGAGGTATTCGCACGCGCCGGAAATCCTGGATCACGCCATCGCGATCGCGAAGAAATTCGACCTCTATCGGGACACCTGCTTCCAGACGGAGGTCACTGAGCTTCGCTGGGACGAGGAGAGCAAGCTCTGGGCCATTTACACGGACCGCAAGGACGTGATCAAGGCCCACTACGTGATCATGGCGAACGGAGTCCTGACGCGCCCGAAGCTCCCCGGCATCCCAGGGATTACGTCCTTCGAAGGCCATACCTTCCACACCAGTCGCTGGGACTATGCGTATACAGGTGGCAGCTCTGAAGGCAAGCTCACGGGGCTTGCCGATAAGCGCGTCGGGATGATCGGAACGGGCGCAACGGCAGTGCAGTGCGTTCCTCACCTGGGGGAGTCGGCCAAGCAGCTCTACGTCTTTCAGCGTACGCCTTCGTCGGTCGATGTGAGAAACAACGCTCCCACCGATCCCGAATGGGTCAAGAGGCTCGAGCCGGGTTGGCACAAGAAGCGTGTCGAGAACTTCAGCCTCCTGGTCACCGGTGGGCGACCCAAGAAGGCGAAGTCGGCACAGGATCAGGTGAATGACGGTTGGACGGATGTAGCCAACAGCGCAGAGAAAATGGAGCGTGAGAAGACGAAGACGACACCGGAGCAGAAGAAGGAACTTCGGGAGCTCGCGGATCTGAAGAAGATGGAAGAGATCCGAGATCGAGTGTCGAGCGTCGTCGAGGACGAAGCGACCGCCGAGGCTTTGAAGGCCTACTACTGGCAGTTCTGTAAGCGACCCTGCTTCCACGACGAGTATCTCGAGACCTACAATCTTCCAACCGTTTCCCTGGTAGATACTCACGGCCAAGGCGTCGAACGGATCACCCCGAAAGGTGTTGTCGTGGGCGGCAGGGAATACGAGGTCGATTGTCTGATTTTCGGGACAGGCTTCGAGCTGGGCAGCAGCTACACCACGCGCTCGGGCTACGACGTGATCGGAAGGGACGGCGCGATGTTGAGCGAGAGATGGGCGTATAGGCCTTCGACCTTGCACGGCATCCTCAGCCGCGGGTTTCCCAACTGCTTCTTCCTCGGCTACATCCAGACCGGGGTTTCGCCCAACTTCACCCACATGCTCGGCGAGCAGGCCCAGCACATCGCCTATGTGATCGAGGAGGGCCACAAGCGCGCCGCGAAGACGATCGAACCCACCCAGGAGGCCGAGGATGCTTGGGTTGCCGTCATCGAGCAAAGCGCCGACGCGGTGGAGCGCCACTTCGCGAAGTGCACGCCCGGCTACTACAGCAACGAAGGAGAAGTCGGAAACCGCAACGGGTTCATGAATGGCCAGTTCGGCGCCGGACCCGTGAGTTTCTTCGAGCTGATCGCCGATTGGCGCGCAGAGGGAACGCTGCGGGGGCTCGAGATTCGTTAGGCCCGAAGAGTTTCGAGCCGCGCGTCTATCTCGTTGAGTGCTGCCTGCAGAGACTTCTTCCGCATGCGTGTCGCCTCATCTCGGCTGGCAACCCCCCTTCGGACCTAAGGGGATTCGGGCTCCTCCCCCCTGCGCTGCTGTGCTTCGCGCAGCTCTTCGAACTTCTCGCGGGCAATCGAGATGAAGATTCCCGTG
This sequence comes from Deltaproteobacteria bacterium, assembly GCA_029261855.1. Taxonomy (GTDB): domain Bacteria; phylum Myxococcota_A; class UBA9160; order UBA9160; family UBA4427; genus JAJDAN01. The sequence continues at coordinate 45,550 of JAJDAN010000014.1, read as the reverse complement.
GCTCGGACCGTAACGACGTCTCCGGCCAGGATTTCACCTGAGGTGTAGATTTTCCTCCGCTCGATCCGGTCGAGGCGCGCCTCGACGCGAAGAGGCGTCTTGGTCGGTGTGGGCTTGAGATAACGGATCGTGAGCTCGCCCGTCATTCCGGGCGAATCCGAAAAGATGCACGCCATTCCCAGGGCCTCGTCGAGAGCGGCAGCCAGAAATCCGCCATGAACGCATCCCGGTGCCCCTTCGTAGGCGTTTCCGAAGTCCACGCCGCCCCGGATTTCGCCCGCTTCCATGTCGGGTTCGAGTTCGAGGGGCGGTGCCATCGGGTTCGAGAGGCCCATCAGTGGGCTCCGGTCGTGAAAGATCTCCATCCCCCCTGCCAGTGCCATCTCCGCGACGCCGGGTGGATTCACCATTCGCGGCTGTGCGGCGAAGCGATGCGCCTGCGCCTCGATCTGTTGGGCTGCAGCGAGCAACTCATCCTCGTTCGCGTCAGTGGCGCAGATGCAGTCCGTGAGTTCACGAACCGCGGCAGCGAGTCGGCGCTTCGCGGGCCACGTCCCGGGCGCCTCTTCGAGGAGGGATCGATGTTCCGCGATGCGGTCCAAGATCGAGTCTGATTTGCTTACGTCTGCCATCTGTTCACTTTCAACGATTGCTCCACCAATCTGATACCCTGGCCTCGCCGCGGTAGCCCCGTCTATCCTGCGACCGCCTTGGCGACCTCTCCCCAGCGATCGATCGAGGATGGCTCGCTCGCGTAGTCCATCCCGGCCGTGTAGATGATCAATCGGTTCGCCCGCTCGCCGTAACGCTCGACGAGCCGGTCTGCGATGTCATCCCAACTGGCCTCAACGGTGTAGTGCTGCAGGATCTCGTCGCTAATGACCTCTGCCATGCCCGCCATGTCGCCGGCTTTCTGACGTTCTCGCAAGCGCTGCGTCGTGCCCTCGAAGCCGAGCAGATCGAATTGCAGCGCGTAGTTGGGAGTCGACCCATAGAACGCCACCTGTTGACGGCAGATCGCTCGTGACCTTGCCTTTTCTTCCTCGCTATTCCCGACGATGGTGAGGACGGGCACCAGCAGCTCGACCCCCGCCGGATCACGTCCGCTGCGGCCTGCCCCCTCGGCGACGGCGGGTACGACGACGTCGGTCAGATACTTCAGGCTGTGGAGCGGATGGATGTGGATGCCGTCGCACAGCTCGCCCGCCATCTTCAGCATGTAGGGTCCGACGGCTGCGATGTCGATCGCGGGTGCGGGGTAGTCGATGGGCCCGGGTGACCACATGGGGTTGAGCAGCGTCAGCTCATAGTAGGGGCCCCGGTGGTTCAGAGCTTCCTCGCCCTGGAAGGCGCGAAAGATCGCGCGCAGCGCGCTGACGTAGTCCCGCATGCGAGGGCCCGGAGGATCGAATTTCGCTCCGTATCGGCGCGTGATATGGGCGCGAACCTGGGTGCCGAGGCCTAGACGGAACCGCCCCCTGCTCGCGTCCTGCAGTTCCCACGCCACGCCCGCCGTGATCATCGGGCTGCGCGGGAAGGCGACGGCGATGCCCGTGGAGAACTCCAGGCGCTCGGTCGCGAGGGCGGCGGCGGCCACAGAGAGATAGGCCGTGCGGCCCGCCTCCGTGAAAGTGATGCCGCTGAATCCGGCACGCTCGGTGTCCCGGGCCAGTGCTTGAATGTCGTGTAGCTCTTGAGGGCCGCTCATGAGATTGATTCGCATGTCGCTCGTTATACACGACTCCGCCGTGGCGCGCGGCACCCGAAGTGTGACGATCCAGATGTTCCGCGGAGCGAGGAATCGAATCGAAGCCCCGCTCGGCAGGCAAGTGCTTGGTTTCCGATCGGAAATAGCCTGCTATGATCGGTCTTCGCCTGAGTTGCGCGAAGAGCGACCCGCTGCGCCGAAAGTGGCGACGATCGCGCTTGTAAGGAGAACTCATGAGCCGACCCCATGCGGCACGGACGCCTGTTCTGGTGGGCGTCGGGCAGTCAATCGAACGAGACAGGCTCGTGACAGTCCTCGATCTGACGGAGCGGGCCGCGCGCGCGGCCTTCGACGATGCTCCGAGACTCGCCGATCGGATCGAGCGTGTGACCACGGTCTCCGCAATCTTCTCACCTGGCGGGAACGCTCCCTCTACCGAGTTGGCCTCTCGCTTGGGTCTCCGCGATGTCCACTGCGAGGTGACTACCGCGGGCGGGAATACCCCCCAGTGGGCCGTGACTCGAGCAGCCGCCGACATCGCAGCGGGAAGTCTCGGGGCAACGCTGATTGTCGGCGCGGAAGCGACACGCTCGATGCGTGCCGCCGACCCCGGGGCGAGCTTCATGGGCGGCTCGCGCGCAGGTGGGACAGCCTCACAGGAACCGGAACCCGTAGTCGGGCCCAGCATGTCTGGCGTCCTCTCCAAGGCGGAGGTGGAGGCTGGCTTCGTACGTCCGGCGGATGTCTACCCTGTTTTCGACAGCGCGTTGGCGGCATCGGCAAACCGGAGCCCGGTCCAGCAGCGTGAGCACATCGGTCGTCTGGAGGCACCCTTCACCCGGGTGGCAGCCGCCAACCCATTCGCCTGGTTCCGCGAGGAGTTGACTCCCTCCGACATCTCGGAGGTCTCGGCGTCGAATCGGCTCACGGCAGAGCCCTACACGAAGAGGATGAACGCGTTCCCGAACGTGGACCAGGGCTCGGCATTGCTGCTGACCTCGCTCGAACTCGCGCGCGAGGCCGGCCTGGTAGATCAGTGCGTATTCCCGTGGGCGGGCGCGACCAATACAGACGTGGCGCCTGCGGCGCGCCGTGATCTCGGCGACTCGCCGGCCATTCGCGCTGCCGCCGACGCGCTCTTCGGCGCATTGGGTATGGGAATCGATGAGATCGACTGGATCGACCTGTACTCATGCTTCCCGTCGGCGTTCCAGGTCGGGGCAGACGCGATCGGCCTGGCGACCGACGACGAGCGAGGTCTCACGGTGACAGGCGGGATGCCGTTCTTCGGGGGCCCGGGAAACAACTACTCGAGCCACGCGATCGCATCGGTTGCTCTGCGGCTGCGCGAATCCGGTCGCTTCGGCTACGTGGCGGCGAACGGCGGCTTCCTGTCGAAGCACTCGCTAGGGGTCTACGGCGGCGAGCCGCCCCCCGACGGCTTTCGAAGCCTCGACACGTCGCAGGAGCAAGCGAAGATACAGGCGTCGGCATTCCCGGTAAGCACGAAAGCCTCAGGGCAGGCGATCGTCGTGGGGGGGACAGTCGTCTACGGACGCGACGGCAGCGTCGAGAGCGCACCGGTCATCGCGACGCTCGACGATGGCAGCCGAATCGTTGCAAAGGCTGAGCCGGCGATTCTCTCCAGTCTGGCTGAGCAGAGTGTGGTTGGGAGTCGAATCTCCGTGACGGGTTCGCCTCCGATGTACAAGCTCTAGCGTGGTTTCGCGAAGACGAGAGGCACATGCACGATGCACGCGCGGCCATTTTTCCGCGAAGGTCTGTGGCTGATCTCATTCGATAGGCCCGCCATCGGGGCACCTGACGGGAGTAGAACCCATGAAATCCAGCGCCATCGTTCAGACAGGGGCACGCAAGTACGAGCAGCAGGAATTCGAGGTGCCGGAGATCGGCCCCGAGCAGGGACTGCTACGCATCGAACAGTCCGGCATCTGCGGCAGTGACTGGTCGCAGTACAAGCAGGGCTTTCCTTTCCCAGTGATCCCGGGCCACGAGCCAGTGGGAATCATCGAGCAGGTCGGCGAAATCGCTGCACAACGCTGGGGGGTCGGCGTCGGGGATCGCGTGGCTGTCGAGACGATGCTGCCCTGTGGCTTCTGTCGACCTTGCGTACGCGGGAAGTACAATCTCTGCCGAGCCTCCGGTTCGATGATCCATGCCTATGGCTACCGGAACGTCTCAGAGACGCCCACACTCTGGGGCGGGCACTCTCAGTTCATGTACCTGGATCCGCACAGCCTTCTGCACAAGGTCGATCCGGACTTGCCCTCGGAGCTGGCCGTGATGTTCAACCCGCTCGGCGCCGGCGTGCGCTGGGCCCAGAGCCTGCCCGGAACGGGAATCGGCGAGACTGTCGTCGTGCTCGGCTGTGGGCAGCGCGGGCTCGCTTGCGTCATCGCCGCGCGCGAGGCCGGGGCGCGGGTGATCGTCACGGGTCTCGGCGTCGACGAGCGGAAGCTCGAACTCGCAAGCACCTTCGGTGCCGAGCGCACCGTGAACGTCGAGAAGGAGGATGTCGTCGACGTGGTACGGGAGATGACGGACGGCGCCATGGCCGACGTGGTGGTCGAGGTCACGAGCGGTGCCACGCAGCCCGTCATCGATGCGATCGAACTCGCCGCCCAGGGCGGCCGGATCGTGCTCGCCGGTATGAAGTACAACAAGGTCGACGGCTTCGACGCCAACCGTGTTCTGATGAAGGAGATCACGATCATCGGAGCCCTTGCGGTGGACTTCCCGGCATACGAGGCGGCGATCCGGATCATCGAATCGCGGAAGTATCCCCTCGAGCTGATGCACACGCACAGCATCTCACTGAGCGACGCCGATCGCGCCGTGCGGATCCTGGGCAATGAGGTGGAAGGCGAATACGGGATCCACCTCTCTCTGGTACCGGACGCCTAGAACCTCGCCAAGTCGATCTGAGGCGGCCCGTCTCAACCTTCTATTCGAAGCGCCTGCCGGGGGCACAACCGCACCGATTCCTCGAGTTTTCCACGCAACTTCTCCGGAATTTCACTCATCAGAATCGTCAAGCTGTCGTCCTCCTCCACTCGGAATACCTCGGGGCAGCTGTCCATGCAGAGAGCGTTGGCCTCGCAGAGGTCGTAATCGACGATGATCTTCATGGGATCTCCTGGTGTCAGATCGTTTCTGTGATGATGGCGCATCCGATTCCGCTACGAGCCGGTAGGCAGGCGCTTGGGGAGCGGCTCAGCCGAGGTGGGATATGCGGCTTCTTCGGGAATGACGATCATCGGCTTTCCGTCGCGAGGCTCGACCCTGGGATGGATCGGAACCACGGGCCGGGCCGAGGATGCGGCCACCGCCGCGTCGACGTCCGCGTGTCCGCAGAGCGTCTCGAGATTGCATTTCGTCGGGAAGACCATCTGCCGCTCACCGGCCGTCGCTTGCTCGAGAGCCTCTTCGGGTCGAATCCAGACATGCGAGGTAGACTCGAAGCCGTCATGCGCGGCCAGCTGGCCGCGCGGAGTAGCCGCCGCGAAGAAGAGGGTGTCGTAGCGGTGCGGGACCACTTTCGGCGTGATCCAGTGGGCGTGGACCGCCAGGAGATCCGGCGCCAGCTCCAGGTCCTCGCCCTCCAGGACGTCGCGGAAGGACATCGACCCGTCCTGGACCGCGAGACGATGCTTGCCCAGCCTCTTGGTCATCATCTCATCGATCAGGTGCGACTCGCCGCGGCGACGCGCGAGCAGAATGCCTGCTTCCTCATAGGTCTCACGGATGGCCGCCACGAAGAAGCCGAGCGCGAGCTCCGGATCGACGGTCGTGGCCATGGCGACCGCACGCGCGGCGCTGAATCCGCCTGTTCGATCTGCCAGGTCGTGATCCGACGGATCGACTCGCCCACCCGGGAAGACGTACAGATCGGGGAGGAACTCGCTCTTCACGCTGCGCTGGATCATCAGAACCTCGGGTGACACCCGAGCTTCACGCAGCAGGATGATGGTTGCGGCGGGGGCGGGCTGGGCGACGTCGCCCATCACGATCTCCGATTCAAGGTTGAGTGCGTCGAGAGACCTCCGAGCGAGATCAGGAACGGACCCACGTCACGCCGCCTTTCTGAGCACGAGCGCCTTGGGTCCGCGAATGACCCACGAAGGCAGCCACTCGACGGCCTGGGAGAAATTCGACTCGCAGAGCAGCGGGAGCAATGCGGAAATCGCGACGCGGGCCTCGCGGCGTGCCAGGTTTGATCCCAGGCAGAAGTGGAGACCCCAGCCGAATGCTACATGCCCTCGACAGTCGCGCTTGATGTCGAAGCGGTCCGGATCCTGGAAACGCTCCGGGTCGCGATTGGCCGAGGCGTAGCAGACCCACACTCGGGATCCAGCCGGAATGGTGACACCATTGAGCTGGGTATCCTGCAAGACCCGACGGAAGAGGCCTTGGACGGGGGAGCAGTAGCGGAGACCCTCTTCGACCGCGTTGGGGATCAGGCTGGGATCATCGCGCAGCAGGGCGAGCTGATCCGGGTTGTCGATCAGTGCGCTGATCATTCCACCGATCAGATTGGTCGTCGTCTCGTTTCCGGCAGCGAGCAGCAGAATGCAATAGGAGAGAACCTCACCCGCCGAGATCCTCCCGGGCTCCTTCTCGGCGGCGACGAGCGCACCGATCAGGTCCTCCGCGGGATCTTGTCGCCGCCTTTCGGCCGCGGCCGAGAGGTACTTCGCGAGCTCTCCGACCTCGGCGAGGGCCGACTGTCGCTCCGCGCCTTCTGCCGAGTTCACGATCGCGACGAGTGCGTTCGACCAGCGCTTGAAGTCGTCGACCCGATTCGCTTCGACTCCGAGCAACTCGGCGATCACGACCACCGGGAGGGGAACCGTGTACGTGGGAACGAGATCGAACTCGCCATCCGATGCAAGGCTCGCCAGCAGCTCGCGGCTCAGGTCTTCTACCCGGCCCTGCAGGTGACCGAGCCGTCTTGGCGTAAAACGCTTCTGCATGATCGAGCGAAGTCGATCATGACGGGGATTGTCGGACCCGATGATGTTCGCGCCGCCGAAGGCGTTCTCGAAGAGCTTCTCTCGGTCGTCGTCAGCTGGTTCTGACGAGAAATCGTCGACGCGCCTGAGCACTTCGACGACGTCTGCGAAACGGGTGACGGCCCACATCCCGTTCGGGTCGACCTGTACGGCGGGCGCCTCCCGTCGAAGCTCTGCGTACAGGGGATAGGGATTCGCCAGAGTCTCAGGATCCAGCAGGTTGACACGAGCCATTGGATCTCGCCTCCTCGGTGCATCGCGAGCGCGGCACCTATTCCAGCAGGATTCGTTCCAGTTGGCAACATGAACGCCTGATCCGAAACGGTTGCTCTCGCCCCAGCCGCCGTCGTGATGGGTCCTTCAATCGAGAAATCCGCGCCCGCAGGCCAGATTGGCCCCCTGCAGGATGGCTGCCAGGATCATCTCGTGGTTCGCAACTCCGCGGCCGACGATGTCGAATGCCGTACCGTGACCGACGCTCATGAAGAGGTAGGGTGCGCCGAGAAACATCGCGCAGTTCCCGACGAACCCCCACGTCTTGATGGCGATGTGACCCTGGTCGTGACACATGGCGACGACGACGTCGTAACGACCATCGATGCACTGGCGGAAGACAGTGTCGGGCGAGGTCGGCCCGCTGGCGTCGATTCCCTCGCGTACGGCCTGCTCGACGGCGGGGCCGATTGCGTCTCGTTCCTGCGGCCCTTGCGCATGTGGATTCAGACCGGCCACCCCGAGTCGGGGTTTGGGAATCCCCCAGCCTACGAGCGACGAGTGTGTCTTCTGGATCGCGCCGAGCACGAGTTCGATGCTGATGTCGCGGCAGACGTCTTCGAGCATTACGTGATCGAAGACGTGAACCACTCGGAGCGGACCGGAGAGAAGCGTCAGGTAGCGCTGGGTCGGGTCGGTCCCGATGATCTGCCCGACCGCGCCCCCCTTGATGAGCGCCTCGGCATTGACGGGCGCCATCACGCTCGCTGCCACCTGACCGGCGAGCGCGAGCTCGGCGGCCTCTGCCAGCCAGACGCCGTTTGCACGACCGCATTCGGCCTTCGCGACGCCGAGCTCGATGTCGGCGGGATCGAGTGCGCCGGAGTCCAGAACTTCGATCGTTCCCGGCTCACCCGTACACTCGTCCAAGTCGGCGATCGACGAGAGGCGAAGATCGGCTCCGGCGATCTCGATTCCCTGCTGCATGGCGGCAACGCTGCCGACGACGACCGGCCGGCAGACTTCGTGGGGTTGGTTCGTCGCGAGGGCCTTGGCCACGACCTCGGGCCCGATCCCGCAGGGATCTCCGGGCGTAATGGCAATCCGCGGCTTGGAATTCATGCGCGCCTTTCCGGGGGCCATCGAGCTCGACTCAGGCACGCCCCCGTCTCGTCCTCACCTTCGCATAGTTTCGGATCGGAATCGATGATATCGTATCGGCCACCACCGGATCCCAGCGGGACTCCGAGAACCTGCGTCGAAAGCCAGGAGGACCCATGAACTTCGACTTTTCGGAAGAGCAGAAGCTCCTTCAGAAAGCCAGCCGAGACTTCTTGGAGGCAAATTGCACGCTTGCTCGGGTGCGTGAGATCTTCGAGAGCGATCTCCCCTATGACGAGGCCTTGTGGAAGGGCGCGGCTGAGATGGGCTGGCAGGGGGCTGCGTTGCCGGAGTCGGTTGGTGGTGCCGGATTCGGCTACCTCGAACTGGCCTTGGTTGCTGAAGAAGTGGGTCGGGCCATCGCCGCGATCCCCTTCGCGCCGTCCGTCTACCTGGCGACCGAGGCGTTGCTTCTCGCTGATGACGCCGCGATCAACGCCAGGTATCTACCCGGACTCGCCAGCGGCGATTGTATCGGGACCTTCGCGCTCGCTGAGCGGGTCGGGCAGTCCGGTGGGTCGAATGTCGAAACGGCCCTGTCTCGCGGCAAGCTCACCGGGCGCAAGGTCGCCGTGCCCTACGGTGACGTTGCGGACATTGCGGTCGTCGTTGCCAAGCAGCAGGGAAAGGTCGTGCCCGTCCTGGTCGAGCTGACAGGAGCGGGTATCAAGCGACATGCGGTCGAGTCCTTCGACCCCGCCGTGTCCCAGGCCACGATCGAATTCGAGGCCGCGCCCGCCAAACGCCTCGGCAAGCTGGCCGAGGGCCAGGGGCTGATCGAGGACGTGCGCGATCGCGCTGCGATCTTGCTGGCCTTTGAGCAGCTCGGGTCGGCTCAACGCTGTCTGGACATCGGGATCGAGTTCGCCAGGCAGCGCTATGCGTTCGGGCGCCCAATCGCGTCGTTCCAGGCGATCAAGCACAAGCTGGCGGACATGTTCACCGCAGTCGAGCTGGCTCGGTCGAATTGCTACTACGGAGCGTGGGCCCTCTCGACCAACTCCGAGGAGCTACCCGTGGCTGCCTGTCTGGCCCGTATCAGCGCCAGTGAGGCGTTCCAGTTCTGTGCCGAAGAGAATCTGCAGATCCACGGAGGCGTTGGCTTCACCTGGGAGTACGACTGCCACCTCTTCCTACGCCGCGCAATGCTCCAGGGGTCCATGCTGGGGACCGCACGGGACTGGAAACGGGCGCTGATCCGACGGCTCGCCACGTCTTCGGTCGAGTAGCACGACCCCTACGAGGAGATTTCGATGGATTTCGACGATACCCCCGACGAGGCCGCCTTCCGCGCTGAAGCGGTAAGCTGGCTCGAGAAGAACGCAGAGCTGAAGAAGCCGGGAGAGAAGACCGCCGGCGGACTCGAGCGCGACGATCCCGACACCATCGCGGCAGCCAAGGCCTGGCAGGCCAGGAAGGCCGACGCGGGGTGGGCCTGCATTACATGGCCCAAGGAGTATGGAGGGCGCGGTGGCACCTCGATCCAGAATGTGATCTGGGGGCAGGAGGAGGGCCGCTACGCGGTACCGCCCAACATGTTCATGATCGGGCTCGGGATGGCCGGCCCAACGTTGATGGCGCATGCGACTCCCGAACAGCAGAAGCGCTGGCTGCCAAAGATGATCCGCGGGGAAGAGATCTGGTGCCAGCTCTTCAGTGAGCCCGCCGCGGGATCCGATCTCGCGAATCTGCGAACATCGGCGGTCCGCGACGGCGACGACTGGATCGTGAACGGCCAGAAGATCTGGACCTCGGGCGCGCACTACTGCGACTGGGGCATCGTCGTGACGCGTACGGATCCCGCAGTTCGAAAGCACGCGGGCTTGACGTACTTCGTGGTCGACATGAAGTCTCCCGGCGTCGCGTGTCGACCGATCAAGCAGATTTCGGGGGGCGCGAACTTCAACGAGGTGTTCTTCAACGACGCCCGTATCCCCGACACCCAGCGCATCTCAGAAGTAGGCAACGGCTGGGCCGTGGCGATTACAACCCTGATGAACGAACGGTCCAGCATCGGCGGCGGAGGTGTCGGGGGCGGAGTCGGGTTCCGCGACCTTCTCGATCTTGCGAGTTCGGTCGAGCTCGACGGGCGTCCGGCCATTGAAGACGGCGCGATCCAGGAGAAGATGGCGGACTACTACGTGCGCCAGAAGGGTCTCCAGTTCACCTCGAATCGGGCGTTGACTGCGTTGTCTCGTGGCGAGACGCCGGGACCTGGCGGTTCCATCGGCAAGCTCGTGGCGGCGAAGATGCGACAGGAGATGGCAGCACTCGCGATGGAGCTGCAGGGCGAAGTGGGAGGGCTCCTGGACACGCAGCTCACCGCGGACGAGGCGGGCTGGCAGCAGGCGTATCTCTGGGCACCCGGCATGCGGATCGCCGGCGGGACCGACGAGATCATGCGGAACATCATTGCCGAGCGGGTCCTCCGCCTGCCCCCCGAGCCGCGCATCGACAAGGAAGTGGCGTTCAGGGAGATCCCGACGGGCTGATCGTGGCGGTGCGTGATGGGATCCGCGCAGAGGAGAGGTCGTGGGAGAAGGTCGGCTAGCAGGTCGGGGAGCCATCGTAACGGGAGGGGCGTCCGGTATCGGCGAAGCCGTCACGCGACGCTTCGCAGCCGAGGGCGCCCGCGTGCTGATCGCGGACGTGGACGCGGATCGTGGAAAGCGCGTGGCGGACGAGATCGACGGAGTGAACTTTCTCGAAACGGACGTCAGCCAGCCCGACGCGGTGGCCGCCATGGTGAAGGCCGCTCAGCGCGACTTCGGACGCCTGGACATTCTCGTCAACAACGCGTTCTGGACCGCCATGCGTCGAACCCACAAGCTTTCTGTAGCCGAGTGGCGTCGGACCCTCGACGTCACGCTGGATGCGGTGTTTTACGGAATGAATGCGGCGCTGCCGGTCTTTCTCGATCAGGGCAGCGGGGCCATCGTGAACACGGCGTCGATCTGTGGTCTCGGCGCGGACGACGGAATGTCGGCCTACAACACCGCAAAGGCTGGTGTGATCAACTTGACGCGCACCGCGGCGCTGGAAGCTGCTGGACGTGGCGTCCGCGTCAACTGCGTGTGTCCGGGGCTGATCGCAACCCCGGCTGTCGAGCGCGGGTTCCTCGGCCGCCCGGAGAAGCGCGAGGAGATTGGCGTGCAGATCCCCATGCAGCGGCTTGGCGAGCCGGAGGAAATCGCGAACGTCGCGCTCTTCCTGGTCAGCGATGAGGCTTCGTATGTCACGGGTGCCGCCATCGTGGTCGATGGCGGCACATCGATCCGCTCGGGCGTACCCGATCTCATCACGAAACAAGGATGACACAGGATGTCATTGCTCGAAGAAGGTGAGCTGGACGAACTGAGAGCCGAGTGGGTCGGTCGACAGTTCGACGAGAAGGAGTTCGAGGTCTCCCTCGAACGGGCGCAGCTATGGGCCCGGGCCTGCGGGGAGACACGACCAGAGTTCTGCGACTCACAGCACCAGGACTTTCAAGTCCCCGTGACGTTCGCGTCGCAGTACACGGGACGCAAGGCATTTCCCAAGGAGCTCACGGAGCTCTTCTGGCGGGGACTGCCCTTCGACGCGGGCAAGCGTGTCGAGAGCCACGCGCCAATCCGTCCCGGCGAGAAGCTGATCGGCCGCAGTGAGATCCACGACATCTACGAGAAAACGGGACGTTCGGGCAGCATGCTCTTCATCGTCCATCGCATGACCTTCACGGGCCTCGAGGATGAGCTGAAGTCGATCGTCGACTGGCGCATGGTCGTCCGAGAGAAGAAGAACAAGAGCGAGGAGTCCTGAGATGCCTGCCAAGCGCTTCGACGATCTGGACTTCGGGGACGAGGCCGAATCCAGACCGGACGTAAGCATGGAGCAGGTCACCCTGTTCACAGAGGCGACCGGGATGAAAGTGGGCCGATTCCTCGACCATGACGCGGCACGCAAGGAGGGGCTCCCCAGTGCGATCATCCCGGGGATCATGAGCCAGGGGCTGCTGACGGCCGCCATCAACGCGTGGATCGTGGACGGCGTCATCGAATCGATCGACACCATCTTTCGAGCGCCTCTGCAGGTGGACTCGAGCCCGACCTGCAGGATCGTCGTGACCGACCGGGACGCGGAGGCGCGCGAACTCGAACTCGACCTCGTCATCCTCAACGAGGCGAACGAGACCCGAGTTCTTGGAACAGCCCGCGTTCGCTGTTGAAGCCGTTCACTCTAGCGGGAGTCCGTCTCAAGGCTTCCAGTCGCGAACAGTGGCCTCGGCTCGAATCAGGTCCTCCTGCTTCTGGTTCGTTGCCTTCAGCTCGAGATCCGCGTGCGAGACACCATCCTCCTCATAGACCCGGGTGACTCGACCCTGGAACAGGATCGTGTCTTCGGGCCAGATCCGCGAGGTGAACTTGATCGCGTACCGCCGAACGCTGGTTGGACCGAACCATTCGCTGGGTACACGCGCCAGCACCCCGGCGGTGAACATGCCCATGCCGAACACCGTCGGAAGCCCCGCCTTCTCGGCGAAGCTCTGATCGTGGTGGATCGGATTGAAATCTCCGCCCGCGCCCGCATAACGGACGAAATGGCTCCGGTTCACGTTCTCGAGTTCGAAGCTGTACTCGTCACCGACCTTGACCTGACTCCAGATTTCTTTACGCATCAGTCCTTCACGACCCCCGCGGTCTGAATGAGCGTATTGCGAACTCGGAGCACGATCTCCCCGACCTTGTCACGCCAGATCGTCTCGTTCTCGATGAATTTCATGGTTCCACCGCGCCGTCCTTCCTTCTCCCAGCTCTTGGTTTCGCCGGGCTCGGGTTGGAGCTCGTCGCCGGCGAACAGGGGGCGTTCGAAGATCAGTTCCTGCCCGCCGTGGAGCAGAAAGCGCATGTCGAGCCCTTTCATGCTCGGCCCACGCGCGTTCGGGTCGGGAAAGAACGCTGCTGCCGAGGCGAACGTCGGAGGCGCGACGACCGAGGGCAGGCCGGCCGCCTCCGCTGCATTCAGATCGTGGTAGAGAGGATCATCATCCAGCAGTGAATTGGCGAACTCGTGGATCTTCCCGCGTTCGATCGGAAAGCCAGGGGGCTGGATCTGGGCCATGGATGGATCTCCTTCCGGTGGATCACGGCGATTGGCGTGTCCGGCTCGCTTCGATCAGCATGAGCCACCGATCGTTGGTCTCATTGCCTATCAGATGTGAATGTTGTCTATCCGAAACGGTCACGGTAGCATGGCCCGGGCAGGACGCCTACAGCAGAGCAAGATGCAGGAGGCTCGAGCGGCATGAGCATCAAGGATCGGACCGCAATCGTCGGCGTCGGAGAGACCGAGTACGTGCGGGGAGCTCAGCGCGGATCGATCGAGCTGATGCTCGAGGCCGCCCGGAGCGCGATCGCCGATGCGGGGCTACTCCCGAACGAGATCGACGGCATCATTCCTCCTCCCGTCCAACTCACAGCCGAAGAGGCGGCCGCCAACCTCGGCATCGAGGACCTTCGCTACTCCGTCACAGTGAACATGGGCGGTGCCAGTCCAACATCGGCGATTCAGAGTGCGGCGCTGGCCGTGGCGAATGGTGTCGCGAAGAACGTTCTTGTCCTGGTCGGCTGGCTGGGATACTCGGCCATGCGCCCCAAGCCCGGTGTCATGCGCGAGAAGCTGGGCATCGCCGCGATGCGCCGAGCGATCGCGGGTCACTACATTCCCTACGGCGTCACCGCACCCGCCCAGATGTACGCCTGGATCGCTCAGCGTCACATGAAGACTTATGGGACGACGCACGAGGACATGGCGGCCGTCGCCCTGGCCTGCAACAAGCACGCACAGCTGAACGAGCGGGCAGTGATGCGCGGTAAGCCGCTCACCCTCGATCGGTATATGAATGCGCGCTGGATCTCCGAACCCTTCCGGCTCTATGACTGCTGCCTGGAAACGGACGGCGCGTGCGCGATCGTCATCTCGAGCGCCGAAAGCTCCCGCAACTGCCCGCACCCCCCGGTCTACATCATGGGGGCCGCAGAAGGACATCCGTATCCAGCGGACGACATTCCGAGTCGCCCGGACATCTTCCGGCTGGGTCTGACCAGGGCCGCTCCGAAGGCCTTCGAGATGGCCGGTATCGAGCCGAAGGACCTCGACTTCCTGCAGATATATGACTGCTTCACCTATGTGGTCCTGCTGCAGCTCGAGGCCCTGGGGCTCTGCAAGCCCGGCGAGGTCGGTGACTTCGTGCGAGGTGGCCGGATCGAGCTCGGCGGTGAGTTTCCGCTCAACACACACGGCGGCCTCTTGTCCCAGGCGCACGTCTGGGGCCTCAACCACGTCGTCGAGGCGACTCGTCAACTGCGCGGCGAGGCGGGCGCGGCGCAGGTCGCCGGTGCCGAGGTCGGGGTCGTCACGGGCTGGGGCGACTTCGGCGACGGCAGCCTCGTGATCCTTCGCAGGTGACTGGCACCAGCAAACGACAAGGGAGAGCTTCGTGACTGAATCCGCCGCTTTGCCCCGCCCTGCTCCGATGCCGGACATGCTCCTCGATAAGGAGTTCTGGGACTTCTGTTCCGATCGGAAGCTCTGTTTCCAGCGCTGCAAGTCCTGCAAGACCTGGCGACATCTGCCGCGCCTGATGTGCGCGTCCTGCGGCTCCCCCGACTGGGAGTGGCGGGAATCGAGCGGCCGGGGTCACCTCTACTCCTGGACGATCACCCATCAAGCCATGCTTCCGGCCTTCGCCGACGAGACACCCTACGCGGCGATCGTCGTCGAACTCGAAGAGGGCGTCCGCATGGTGAGCGGGGTCCAGGACATCGCACTCGATGAGCTCGAAATGGATCTACCCCTAGAGGTCGCGTTCCTATCGATCTCGGAAGATACGAGCATCCCAGTGTTTCGACACAGAAGTCCTGCTGCGCGATGAAGACAGCGGCAGCGAACGACGAGGAGAGCACCCGAATGACCAAGCCCATCATCTCCGCAGACTCCCACATCACCGAGCCTCCCGGTACGTATGTCGATCGCATCGATGCGAAGTTCAAGGACCGGGCCCCTCACATGGTCCGTCACGACACGATGGGAGACATCTACGTCATCGAAGGCCTCGACACGCCCATTCCGATGGGGCTCGTGGCGGCTGCCGGCAAGGCCCCTGAGGACATTCGCGTGAGCGGGGTTCTGTTCGAGGAACTCCACCGCGGCGGTTGGGATCCGAAAGCGCGCCTGGCGGACCAGGATCGCGACGGCATCGCGGGAGAGGTGATCTACCCAACAGTCGGGATGCTCCTTTGCAACCACCCGGACTTCGATTACAAGAAGGCCTGCTTCGACGCATACAATCTCTGGATCGCAGAGTACTGCGACACCCACCCCGAACGTCTCTTCGGCTGCGGTCAGACGGCCGTGCGTTCGCCGGAAGAAGCGATCGAGGATCTTCGCCGCATCAAGGACCTCGGCCTTCGGGGTGTGATGATGCCCGGACATCCGCAGCAAGAGGACTACGACAGCACCATCTATGACCCGGTCTGGGAGGCGGCGGTGGATCTCGGGCTTCCCCTGTCCTTCCACATTCTCACCGGCAAGAGCGACAGCCTGGCCGCCCCGACGCGCGGGCCGAAGATGAACTCGTTTCTGTCGATCATCCGCGGCTGCCAGGACATCATGGGGACTTTCGTCCTGGGCGGTGTGTTCGAACGGAACCCGAAGCTGAAGCTCGTCTGCGTCGAGGCGGACGCGGGATGGGTGCCGCATTACATGTACCGTATGGATCATGCGTTCAAGCGCCACCGGCATTGGTTGCCCGCCGGCACTCTGTCGAAGCTTCCGAGTGAGTACTTCCGCGAGCACGTCTACGTGACGTTCCAGGACGACTGGGTGGCGTTCCAGATGACGGGGATGTGCAACGCGAAACGCCTGATGTGGGCGAACGACTTTCCCCACAGCGACTCCACCTGGCCGTGGTCCCAGGACGTCTTGAAGGAGCACACGCAGCATCTCACCGAGCAGGAAAAGGACTGGATCCTGCACGACAACGTCGCCGAGCTGTACCAGCTGGCACTCTGAGGAGATCACCATGGACTTCGACCTGCGTATCAACGGCGGCATGATCATCGACGGGACCGGTGGCGAGCGCTTCGCGGGCGACGTCGGGATTCGGGACGGCCTCATCGTGGCACTCGGTGAAGTCGAAGGAAGTGCGGCCGAGACCATCGACGCCAAAGGCCGAATCGTCTCTCCGGGCTTCGTCGACATCCACACCCACTACGACGCGCAGATCCTCTGGGACCGGATGCTCACGATCTCTCCGTGGCACGGGGTGACGACGGTCGTCATGGGGAACTGCGGTTTCGGAGTCGCGCCAACCCGTCCGGAGCACAGAGATCTCATCCTCAGAACGCTCGAGAAGGTGGAGGGGATGAGCCTCGACGCACTTCAAGAGGGCATCGGGGGTGAGTGGCCGTTCGAGACGTTCCCGGAGTATCTGGATGCCATCGAGAAAGCGGGGTCCGCGATCAACGTCGGCGTCCTGGTCGGCCACACGCCGATTCGGATGTATGTCATGGGAGAGGAGTCGACCGAGCGAGTCGCCACGCAGGAAGAGGTCGCGAAGATGCGCGCACTCGTGCAGGAAGCGTTGACCGCCGGCGCTGTCGGATTCGCCACTTCCCATGCCACCACCCACGTCGGCTACGGGGGCCGACCCGTCCCGAGCCGGATGGCCGACTTCGAGGAAATTCGCGAACTCGCGTCCGTGCTCGGCGATTTGGGAACCGGCATGATGCAGGCGACTGTCGGGCGCGATCTCTTCTTCGACCAGTTCGGCCAGATCGCCGAGGAGACCGGGCGTCCAGTCAGCTGGACGGCGCTGCTCGCAGGAATGATGGGGCCCGGTTCCCACCGTCCGCTGCTGGCACGATCCGCAGAGCTCATGGAGAAGGGGATCCCCGTCTATCCGCAGGTCACCTGCCGCCCCTTGAACTTCGAGTTCAATCTCGAAGAGCCGTTTCTGTTCGAGAGTATGTCCGCCTTCAAGCCGATCTCGGCGGCCGACTTCGATGGCAAGATGAAGATCTATGCAGACCCCGAGTTCCGCCGAGCCTTCATCGAGAAGGCCGGCCCAGATTCTGGAGGAGGCTTCGGGACCCGCTGGGATCGGACCGTGATCTCGTTCTGCCCGAGCGAACCCGATCTCGAAGAGCGGTCGCTCGTCGAGGTTGCTCAGGAGCGAAAGCTCGATCCGATCGAGCTGATGTGCGATCTCTCTCTCGAGAACAAGCTGCGGGCGCGCTTCCGGATGGCCGTGTTGAATACGGACGAGGACGAGGTCGAGGAACTGCTCAACGATCCGAATACCGTGCTGGGTCTATCCGACGCAGGGGCCCATGCGAGCCAGCTCTGCGATGCCTGCTTCTCCACGTTCCTCCTGTCGCGCTGGGTGCGCGAAAAGAAGGCTCTCAGCCTCGAGCAGGCAGTGCACATGTTGACCGAGAGGCCCGCGCAGATCTTTGGCCTCAGCGACCGGGGCCGACTGGAAGTCGGGCGTCCGGCCGACGTGGTCGTCTTCGATCCGGACGAGGTGGGCACGAGCGGCCTGCGGCGTTCCAACGACCTACCCGCGGGCGCCGAGCGGCTTCTGGCAGACGCGTTTGGGATCGACGCGGTCGTTGTGAACGGGTCGATCCTGCGGCAGGCGGGGGTCGATCGTATCGATGCCGAAGGCCCTCTGCCGGGTCGCCTGCTTCGAGGCGGCAGCGCCACCGCCTGATCTCGCGAGCAAGGGAGCCAGCAATGCCGCACTCCGCAATTTCAACTTCGCTCTGCGACCTGCTGGGGATCACCCAGCCAATCATCCAGGCAGGGATGGGATACGTTGCGCGCGGCGAGCTCTGTGCGGCCGTTTCCGAAGCGGGTGCGCTAGGTGTCATCGGCGCCGCTTCACTATCTCCAGAACAACTCCGCGACGAGATCCGGAAGGTCAAGGGGCTGACGGATCGACCCTTCGGTGTCGACATCCTGTTCGCGACGATTGGACGGCCGAGCGGCGACGCCGCGTCGGCCCGTTTCACCGAAGGAGTCCAGCAGCAGATCGACGTCGTCTTCGATGAGCAGGTTCCAGTACTCGCGAGCGGTCTCGGTGACCCGGGGCCCGTGGTCGAGCAGGCTCACGAGCTGGGCATGAAGGTACTCGCAGTCGTCGGCAACGTCCGCAACGCCGAGCGGGTAGCGGCCAGCGGTGTCGATGCGGTCGTCGCGCAAGGCTACGACGGCGGAGGTCACACCGGCCGCGTCGGAACCATGACACTGCTGCCGGCCGTGGTGGATGCAGTCGACGTCCCGGTGATCGCGGCTGGAGGAATCGCCAACGGACGAGGAATCGCGGCCGCCCTCGCGCTGGGCGCTGTTGGGGCGTGGATCGGGACGCGATTCGTCGCCAGCTCTGAAGCGTTCGCCCACGACAACTACAAGAACCGGATCGTCGAGATCGGTGACGAGGGAACGATCCGAAGCCGCTGCTTCAGCGGAAAACCGTGTCGAGTCATCCGGAACGACACCACCCAGTCCTGGGAGGACCGCGATCTGCAGGACCAGATCATGCCCTTTCCCAGGCAATTTGGTGTCATCGGAAAGTGGTTGGGCGAGGACCCGTACATCGCAGGCCGTCGCGAGGGAAAGGTGGACATCGGCGCGCTCGCCGCGGGTCAGTCGTCGGCCCTGATCCACGACGTCGCCCCGGCCGGGGAGATCGTCGCGCGACTCGTCGCGGAGACGCGAGAGTCTCTCGACCGGCTCGAGAGGGTGGGGTGAAGATCGCCCGGCCGGCGGGGTTCGTCGACCGGAGAGCGCTTGCGGTTGTCGCATCCTGCGAACCGAGACATGCAACCCGCCATCGAGGATGCCAATCCAACAACCGCCTTCCAGGGACCTGGCCCAAGAGGATGAACCCATGTCGTATGCCGGACAGCGCCTGATCTACGACGCAGATGCCCACCTGATGGAGCTGCCGGACTTTCTCGAGCGGCATGCAGACCGTGAGCTTCGCTCCAAGCTGCCGGATCTAACAGACGTGCTAACGGGCCTGTTCGACCCCGAGGCCTATACCGCCAGTAGAGGCCACTCCGCGGCACATGTCGCGAGCCTTGTAGAACTGGGAGACGACCTCACCAGGAAGGGACCGAAATGGCATGAAGCTCTCGGCGCATTCCATGGGCCCGAACGCAGTCATGCATTGGACCTCCTGGGATTTCAGCGGCAGGTCGTTTTCTCATCGTTCTGTGCACGCCTCATATTCGATGCGCCTGACGATGACGTCGCGTACGGTGCAGCGGCGGCACATAACCGCGCAATGGCAGAATTTTGCCAGGCCGACGAGCGCCTGATCGGAGTGGCGATGGTGCCACTGCAAGACGTTCGTCGAGCGTTGGCAGAGATTGCTCGAGTAAGCGAACTGGGTCTCGGCGCCGTCTGGATAGCGGCGGACCCGCCAGGCGGGCGTTCACCGGGCCACCCACTTCACGACCGCATCTGGGCTGCGTTGGCTGAAGCCGGCCTCCCCTTCATATTGCACGTCGGCTCTTCACCCTTGACCATCGGTGACGCCTGGATGAACGACGGCATGCCTGCAGCCCGAAGTGCTCGGGGCGGCGCCGAAGTGATCGGTAGCAAGGACCTGACGGTCATCCACTTCGGGGCGAATCGCTTCATCTCCGCGATGATCTTGGATGGCGTGCTCGAAGCTCATCCCAACCTGAGAGGCGGTGTCATCGAGATGGGTGCAGGATGGGTGCCCGACATGATTCGGCGTTTGGATCACGTCGTCGATATCTGGTCCAGATCCGAACCACAACTCGCCAGAGCGAAGCGCAAGCCCTCCGAACAACTCGCGCAGCAAATGCGATTCACGCCCTATCCATTCGAGGACGTGAGCCAACTCGTCTCCGGGTCATGCGCGGAACTGTATCTGTTCTCGTCTGACTACCCGCATGCGGAAGGTGGACGAGATCCCATCGGCCGATTCGCGCGCTCGACCGCATCTCTCTCGAGTAGCGAGCAGAAGTTGTTCTTCGCGGGAAATTTTCTCGACCTCTACCCAACAAGAGCGACGAACGATTCATGAGCCGCTGGTCGCGAACGACATTCTGCGCGCAATGAGAGCCGACCGATTCCACCAGATGCTCGGGAGAACAGCTCAGTGACGCCCGTCGACGGCACCATCGACCACGAAACCCTGCGCGCGAAGTACCTCGTAGAGCGTGACAAGCGGATCCGCCCGGACGGCAACGAGCAGTACATCGAACCGAAGGGCCGCTTTGCGCACTTTCTGGACGACCCCTACGTCGAGAAGACCGAGCGCGAGCCGGTGCGCGACGAGGTGACCGTTGCGCTGATCGGCGCCGGCTTCTCGGGGCTCTGCGTCGGTGCGCGGCTCAGGGAGGCGGGCATCGAGGACCTCCGGCTGATCGAGGGTGGCGGGGATGTCGGCGGCGCGTGGTACTGGAATCGCTACCCCGGCGCGATGTGCGACACGGCAGCAATGATCTACCTGCCGCTGCTCGAGGAGACCGGTCACAAGCCGACAATGAAGTACGTGTTCGCGCCCGAGATCTTCGGTCACGCGAAGCGCATCGCCGAACACTTCGGCCTCTACGAGAACGCGCTCTTCTCAACAGAGGTAGCCGGCCTCGACTGGAACGAGAAGATCTCCCGTTGGATCATCCACACGAACCGAGGCGATGAGATTCGGGCGAAGTTCGTGACCATGGGGCCGGGCCCGTTGCATCGCCCCAAGCTGCCAGGCATCCCCGGCATCGAGACCTTCGGCGGTCACTGCTTCCACACGAGCCGCTGGGACTACGGCTACACGGGTGGTGGCTACACCGGCGCACCGATGACGAAGCTCGCGGACAAGCGCGTTGGCATCATCGGCACGGGTGCCACGGCGGTGCAGTGCATCCCGCCTCTCGCCCGCGATGCCAGAGAGCTCTACGTGTTCCAGCGCACTCCGTCGTCCATCGACGTGCGCAACAACCACCCGATCGAGGACGACTTCTTCGATGTGCTCGAGCCCGGCTGGCAGAAGAAGTGGCTCATCAACTTTGCGACGCTCCAGACCGGTGGCTTCGCCGACGAGGATCTCGTGAAGGACGGTTGGACCGATATCGGCCAGCGCATTCGCGACCGCGTCGTCGAGAACGCGCAGAAGTCGGGCGCGATTCCCGGCCCCGAGCTGTTCCAGCAAGCCTACGAGGACAGCGACGACGAGAAGATGGAAGAGATCCGCGCGCGCGTGGACGCGATCGTCGAGGACGAAGCAACGTCGCAGGCACTCAAGCCCTGGTACCGGCAGCTCTGCAAGCGGCCGTGCTTCCACGACGAGTACCTGCAGTCGTACAACGAGCCGAGCGCCCACCTCGTCGATACTGACGGCAAGGGAGTCGAGCGGATCGACGAGTCGGGTGTGTGGGTCGCGGGCGTCCACTACGACGTCGACTGTCTCATTTTCGCATCGGGCTTCGAGGTTGGCACTGAGTACGGACGGCGCGCGGGCTTCGACCCTGTCGGTCGCGGCGGAGTGCAGCTCTCGGATCGCTGGGCCGAGGGCATGCAGAGCCTGCATGGTGTCCACGTCCACGACTTTCCGAACCTCTTCGTGGTTGGGCCCGCCCAGGGTGCAAACCTCATCTCGAACATCACCCACAACCTGACCGAGGCGGGCTCGACGATTGCCGCGGTCCTGCGGCACGCGCTGGACAGGGGCGCGGACGAGGTCGAAGTGACGGACGAGGCCGAGCAGGCGTGGGTGAAGATGCTCGAGGGCAGCACCCGCTCGTTCCTCGGCAGCCCCGACTGCACGCCGGGCTACTACAACAACGAGGGCGGCCCGATCGGGCCCCGCCAGCGGCTCAACCAGAGCGGCTACCCCGAGGGTCCGGTCGCGTTCTTCGAGTACATCGACAAATGGCGTAGCTCGGGGCGCTTCGAGGGGCTCGATTTCATCAGGCGCGATTGAGGGCCCCGTGACGCAACGCCCTCCTCGGACCGGACGACGAGGGGCCCGATCGAAGGACTGGAGAGCGGCACCGGGCTCTCCCACGCACCAGAAGTCCGCGACTGACTCGCGAGGAAGGTGATGGAGACCGAAGTCACGCGTCTGTTGGGGATTCGCCACCCGGTCGTGCTTCCGCAGATGACGCGAATCTCCACGCCGCCCCTGGTAGCCGCTGTGAGCGAGGCCGGCGGTTTGGGGGTACTGGCCACGGCGAGTCTTGGGCCGGATACGACGCGGGACGCCATTCGCGAGGTTCGTAAGCGCACCCGAGCACCCTTTGGCGTCGGCATTCCGCTGCTCACGCCCGGCGGGCGGGAGAATGCTGAAGTCGCTCTGGCCGAGAAGGTGGGTGTCATCGTCTACTCGCTCGGAAAGGGCGATTGGCTCGTGCCCGCTGCGCATGCGTACGGCGGTCTCGTCGTCGCGACCGCAACGACCGAGCGCCATGCGCGCGCCGCGGAGCGCCAGGGTTGCGACGCGGTTCAGATCGTTGGCCACGAAGGCGCCGGCCACGGGAGCGGCATCGCCTCAATGGTGCTGGTCCCCACGATTCGGGACGCCGTGCAGATCCCAATCATTGCTGCAGGTGGGTTCGCCGACGGGAGAGGCCTCGTCGCCGCGCTCGCCCTCGGAGCCGGTGCCGTTGCAATGGGGACGCGTTTCGCTGCAGCCGCCGAGAGTCCCCTGCACGCGCGAACCCTCGCCAACGTCCTGGATAGGAAGGCGGACGACACCCTCTATGGTGATCGATTCGACGGAATGAACGGTCGCGTCTTGCGGACCGAACACACCGAACAGCTCGCAGGCGAGAGGCCCAAGTTGTGGAACGCGCTGGGCGCGTCGAGGACCCTTGCGGCAGAGATTGGGGTGCCGTGGCCGCGGCTGGTGCGTCAGGTGCTGGCCCGGGGACCCGGGTCGACCCTTCGAATGGCACGCATGGCCGGCGCCCAGGTCGCGATGCAGCGCGCGATCGAGGATGGTGACCTGGAACGGGGACTCCAGCCGATCGGACAAGCGCAGGGCCTGGTGAAGGACGCACCCCCCGCCGCTGAGCTGATGCGTCGCATCGTGACGGAGGCGGCCGCCGCGGCGCAGGCCGTCGCTGCTGCGAGCTCTGCCTGATGCGTCAGCTGTTCCCGTCGTCCGCCGTCAGGAGTGCGCCGCGCGCGAAGAGCCGATCGACGGCCGCGTCGTCCAGTCCTGCCAGGCGAACGAAGGTTTCGCGGTTGTGCTCGCCACGCATCGGGGGCCGGGTGCCCACGCCGATCTCACCACTCGTCGATCGATAGGGAACGCGCGGAATTCGCAGCCCCGCGATCGGCTCTGAGACGAGCCGGCGCTCCTTGGCCCAATCGGTTTCGGCCAGATCGCTCACGCTGCGGACGACACCGACGGCGATGCGATGCGGGTCGACGCACGCGTGGAGCGCTTCGAAGGAATCGAAGCCGAGTGAGAACTCGAGGATGAGCCTATCGATCTCGGTGCGGTTGCGGATCCTCGCGGCCTGTGTCGTGAAGCGCGGGTCCTCGCGGAGCTCGGGGCGGCCCATCGCCTTCGCCCACATCCCGAAGTTGTCGACCGGGTTCCCCTGCGTGACCACGGAAGTGCCGTCTCCCAGGGTGAGCACAAGCGAGGCGGCACCCGCATAGGTAGCGGGGCCGGTCTGTCCGCATAGCTCCGGGGCGCTGAACTCGTTCAGGTAGACCGTGACTTCGGCGAGCGATACGTCGAGGTGGGCGCCCTCGCCTGTGCGCTCGCGCGCGAAGAGCGCCGAGCTGATCGCAGCCGTCGCCATCAAGCCGGACTGAATGTCGGCGTGCGAGAGGGCCTCGGGGCGCGCGGAGATATCGTGCAGACGTGCGTTGGTCGCGATGAGGCCCGCCTCGCCATGAACAACGGGTGCGTAGCAACGCCGGTCCGCCCACGGCCCCGCCTGGCCATAGCCGCTGATCGAGCAGTAGACGAGCCTTGGATTCCGCCGCCGGAGGCTCGCGGCATCGAGCCCGAAGCGCTCGAGGATGCCGGGGCGAAA
Source organism: Deltaproteobacteria bacterium (assembly GCA_029261855.1). GTDB lineage: Bacteria > Myxococcota_A > UBA9160 > UBA9160 > UBA4427 > JAJDAN01. Next base: position 21,371 of record JAJDAN010000014.1, on the reverse strand, counting down.
GTTCTCCAGGACGACGTCGGACGCGTCTGCCAGTCGCCCGACCAGCTGGGCGGCCTCCGCGTCGGCCAAGTCGACACACAGTCCGATCTTCCCAGCGTTCAGATGGGCGTAGTACGAGCTGAATCCTGCGACGATCGGAGGCGCCTTGCGGGTCATGTCCCGCCGCGGCGGCTCGACCTTGATCACCTCCGCGCCCTGATCGGCGAGCATCCGGCCGCAGAGCGGACCGGCCACGACGCGGCTCAGGTCCAGCACCCGGATGCCCGTGAGGGGTCGAATGCCTTTCATCGGTGCTTCATCTCGCGTACCGGGTGCCGCTCACCTATCCGCTGTCCGAGGGATTGACCATCCAGACCGATGCCCTCCATGATCGCAGCCCCGCTTTCCTCGGCGCACAGATACGTGCCGAGAATCTGCTCTAGCTGGGTGACGATATACGTGGAAGTCGGCATCGTCGAGAAGAGAACCACGCGACGCGCGGACAGGGAGACGCTGTAGAGCTGCCGGGCGATCGGATCGTTGACTGCCTTCAGCATCTCGCCGCCCACGGCCTATCGGGTGACGACGGTCCCGCGGGTCAGCCTCGCCCTGTGACGAGGAATTGAGGGAGCAGGGCGAAGTGCCGCCCCGCCTGGACGTCGCGGAGGCAGCCCGCGATCGTCTGTTCGTCGAGCCTCCCGCACGCCCGAGCGTAGGTCGCCATGTTCGTCAGGATCGGCAGCAGGAACCCGACGGTGTCCGTGAGAACGCTGACCTGGACGCGCACGTCTTCGAAGCCAGCATCGCGAAAGCTGCCGTAGAGCTTGCGCCCGGCCATCGGCGTCTTGCCACTGAAAGAGCATCTCATCGGTCTCGATTCGCTCGGGCTCCACCACGACCCAGTGGTCCCGAAAGTACGTGCTTTCGCCCACGTCCCGACTCCTGGCGCGACTCCGGACTCCCGTCGCAAACAAGGGAGCGTAGCGTTTCCAATCGGAAATATGGCGCTACGATGATCCTTTCGCGGGGTGAAGTTGTGCTCGGCTAGCCAGACCGCGTCGTACCCGGTCTGGTCCGTCGTTTCGATGCGCGGCAGCGCGCGTTCGTAGCTTCGCGCGTGAGGTACGTTCGCGGTGGGGCTGCGAGCCGCTGAGGAGAATGGGTGATGCCGCGATCGCACCGAGTCGCCGTGGGTGAAAGTGGGGTGGAGATCCATGTCCTCGACTGGGGAGGCGATGGTCCCCTCGCGCTGCTCCACCACGCCAACGGATTCTGTGCCGCAACCTGGGGCCTGGTCGCGGAACGCCTGACTCCGCGCTGGCGAGTGCTTGCGGTGGATGCTCGCGGACACGGGGACTCGTCACGCCCGCAGGGAGACGCGGCCTACGACTGGCACGAGCTCACCCGAGACTGGCTGGCCGTCTCGCGTTGGGCGTTGCGCCTGGTCGATCAGCCGATGCTGGACCTCGTCGTCGGCAACTCGCTTGGGGGGGCCGTGTCAATTCTGGCGGCTGCGGAGCAGCCAAAGTTGTACCGGCGGTTGGTGTTGCTCGATCCCGTGGTCGTCCCGGCCGGGGCCGGTCGCACCGAGAAGAGCGCCGATGCGCCACTGCCGACCTCGGGAGAAGGACCGCCGCTGGCGATCGCAGAGCAGGCGCGGCGCCGCCGCCAGATCTGGCCGTCCCGAATGGCGGCAGCGGAAGCCTGGCGCGACAAACCCATGTTCGCGAACTGGGAGGCGCGCGCCTTCGAGTTCTATCTCGAACACGGTCTGCGAGATCGCGAAGACGGCCGGGTCGAGCTCTCGTGCTCGGGCGATGTCGAGGCGGCGATCTTCGAGCACACGGGCGGCGCCGACGTGATGGGCGCGGCGCGGGCGGTATCGGCGCCGACCTGGGTGGTACGTGCGGGCCGGGGTTACTTCCCGACCGAAATGTTCGAGAACCTGTGTCAGTGCCTCGAAGCCGGACGCTTCCTCGAGCTGGACGCCGGGCATCTCATGCCCATGGAGGCGCCTGGGCTCGTTGCGGACCTGCTGCTTTCACAGCCCTGAGGCCCAGCCCGATCACCTGGCTTTCTTGGTTGGCCGAACATCCAGCGCCGTTCCCATCCGGCCCGATCGGCCGCCCCGGGGCTATTCCATGCCCTCGCGAAATTCGTCTCCGATACGATATTGTGTCCACGATCAGAAACTGACGATGCCGCCCTCCGGGCGGGTCGCGCACCCGAGTCTCGAGGAGGTCTTTTCCATGGGGCGCCATGATATTCTTGCTCCCGAAGTCCGCGACGATCCCTATCCCTTCTACGCGCGACTCCGAGACGAAGCGGCAGCGGTCCAGGTCGACCCGTTCGGGCTCTGGATCGTGACGGGATACGATGACGTCGTGGATGTCCTGAAGCGAACCGACGAGTTCTCCTCAACGGGCAACCAGAGGACTACAGGTGGTGAACTCTTCGGTGGTATGACGCCAGCCACGATCATCACGAGCGACAATCCAACCCATGACAGACTGCGTTCCATTCTCCACAAGCGATTCACCCCGCGCCGCGTTTCAACGCTGCAGGCCCGAGTCGAGGACCTGACCCAGGGACTGCTCCGCGACATCCGTCATCAGCGCGAGTTCGATCTCGTCACCGATTTCACGATCCCATTGCCAGTGATCGTGATCGCGGAGATGTTGGGAATCGAGAGCGCGCGCTTCGAGGACTTCAAGATCTGGTCGAACGCCTTGATGCTCCTCATGAACGGCGCCGAGGGCGAAGAAGAGCAGGCGCTCCGCGCCGTGATGGGGGAGTTCGCCCAATACCTGATGGGGATGGCGGATCACAGACGCAGCCACCCTGCGGAGGACCTGATCGGAACCCTTGTCGACGCAGAGAAGGAGGCGGACCGGATCTCTGCACCGGAGGTCCTGGGCTACTGCGTCTTGCTACTGGCTGCAGGCAACGAGACGACTACCAACCTGATCGGCGGGATGACGCTCGCATTGCTGCAGAACCCCGAGCAGCTCTCGCTTCTCCGCTCGCGACCGGAGCTCATCGAGAACGCGGTCGAGGAAGGGCTTCGGTACTGCTCGCCCGTTCAGGGGCTCTTCCGGAAGACCCTGTGCGATGCGCGCGTCGGTGAAGTGACGATTCCAGAGGGTTCCGAGGTCATGGTCTGCTATGCCGCTGCCAACCGTGACCCCAGCCGCTTCGACAATCCTAACCAGTTCGATATCACCCGACATTGCAAGGGACACCTTGCGTTCGGCCTCGGGCTCCACTTCTGTCTTGGCGCAAATCTCGCCCGGCGTGAAGCGCGCGTGGCGATCGAACGGCTCCTGCCGCTCCTCGAGGATGTCGAACCCACCTTCGATCGGGTCGAGTGGGTCGACTCCTGGTTCCTGCGAGGTCCCAGGAGCCTTCCGTTCCGACGTCTCGATCGAGCCGCTGCCTGATCGCGTGACCGATAGCCCCCTGCTCGGCAGCACCTAGGGAAAGAGTTGAGGAGAGCCCACCATGCACCCCGGCGTCCACGCGAAGAAGAACCCCAGCAAGCCCGCCCACATCATGGCCGGCAGCGGTCAGATCGTGACCTATGCGGAGCTCGACGAACGCTCTGCGAGGCTCGCCCAGCTGATGCATGCCAGGGGGCTGCGTCCAGGGGATCACGTTGCAATCTACATGGAGAACCATCCGAGCTACCCGGAGGTGTACTGGGCTGCCATCCGGTCTGGTCTCTACCTCACGACGGTCAATCGCTACCTGACGGCCGAAGAGGCCGCCTACATCGTGACCGACTGCGAGGCCAAGCTGGTGGTGACCTCGAAGACACTCGCGGCAGAGGCCAGCAAGATGCTCTCGGACATCCCGGACTGCCCGAATCGCCTGATGGTCGACGAGGCGGCGGCGGGGTTCGAGTCCTACGAGAAGGTGCTGCAGGGGCATTCCTCCGAGCCCCTCGAGAATCAGATCCGAGGTGCCACGATGCTGTACAGCTCGGGCACCACCGGGCGGCCCAAGGGGATCAAGCGCCCACTCTCTGGGAAGCGCCTCGACGAGCCGGAAGGGCTCGACGGCATGCTCAGCGGGATCTTCAAGTTCGATGAGGACAGCATCTACCTTTCCCCTGCTCCCATGTATCACTCGGCCCCGCTCGGTTTCTCGATGGCCACGCAGGCGATCGGTGGCACGGTCGTAATCATGGAGAAGTTCGACGCGCTCGATGCGCTGCGCTGCATTCAGGACCATGCATGCACCCACAGCCAGTGGGTTCCGACCATGTTCTCCCGCATGCTGAAGCTGCCCGAAGAAGACCGCGCGCGCTACGACCTCAGCAGTCTCGCCGTGGCGGTCCACGCGGCGGCGCCCTGCCCGGTGGCGGTCAAGGAGAAGATGATCTCCTGGTGGGGGCCTGTCCTCTATGAGTACTACGCCGGAACCGAGCTCAACGGCTTTACGTTCATCGACTCTCCGACCTGGCTGGCCCACAGGGGATCCGTCGGCCGTCCGCTTCTGGGGACCATTCACATCTGCGACGAAGCGGGAGCAGAAGTTCCGACGGGAGAAACGGGGACGATCTTCTTCGAGCTTCCGCAGATGCCGTTCGAGTATCACAACGATCCGGAGAAGACGAAGGGCGCACAGCATCCCGAGCACGCCAACTGGACGGCTCTGGGCGATGTCGGAAAGGTCGACGACGAGGGCTTCCTCTATCTGACCGATCGCAAGACCGACATGATCATTTCCGGCGGCGTGAACATCTATCCGGCCGAGACGGAGCATGTCCTGGTCGATCATCCGAAGGTGGCCGACGTCGCCGTCTTCGGCGTGCCAAACCCCGACTTCGGCGAGGAAGTGAAGGCCGTCGTTCAGCTGGTCGGCGGAATCGATGGGACGGCCGAGCTCGAGCAGGAGCTGAAGTCCTACTGCCGCGAGCACCTGGCGAGCTACAAGTGTCCGCACTCGATCGACTTCGAGTTCGAGCTTCCGCGGCTGCCCACGGGAAAGCTCTACAAGCGTCTCCTGAAGGATCGCTACTGGGGCAAGCGAGACTCGCGAATCGTCTAGAAGAGTGCGCACCAACACCGAATGGCCCGCCAAGAGGGAACGATGCAGCGCCGATCAGTCGTCGTAGGTGTCGGAGAATCCAGTTACTACAAGCGGGGAACCGCTCAAGAGACGGAGTTCCAGCTCGCCTGCATCGCGATCCGCAATGCCGTAGAGGACGCAGGCCTGGATCTCTCGGAGATCGACGGCTTCGTGTCCCACATGGAGAGTCGCAACGATCCCATGCGTCTCTCGAGAGCGCTGGGCGTCGAAACCCTCGACTTCGCCGCCCAGCCCTGGGGTGGCGGTGGCAATGGGGTTGCGGCCGGGATCATGCTGGCAGATGCCGCGGTCAGCGGCGGCCTGGCGAAGTGCGTCGTGGCCTTTCGGGCCCTGGCCCAGGGCCAGTTCGGCCGCTTCGGCCAGGCCCGCATGGCGAATCGCCTCTATGGAGCGGCCAACTATTCGGCCCTCTACGGCCTGCTCTCGCCGGCTCACATCTGCGCCATGCAGACCCGTCGCTTCATGCACGATCACCACATCAGCCAGGAAGCGCTCGCTGACATCGCGCTCGCCTGCTATGCGAATGCGCAGCTCAATCCAAGAGCACTCCGTTGTGGCAAGCCTCTCTCTCGAGAGCAATACCACGCGTCACGCTGGATCGTAGAACCCTTCCATCTCTTCGACTGTTGCCCCGAGAACGACGGAGCGGCTGCGATCGTCATCACCACGCCGGAACGCGCGAAGGACCTGCGCAAGAAGCCGGTTCCGATCCTCGCGGCCGCGCAGGGTCTCGACGCGGGCGACGGCTTCGGCGCCTTCAACGAGCGGAACTTCCCCACGGCGTTCTACCGGAACGTCGGCAAGCGCATCTGGGAGCGATCGGGCGTTCGCCCTGCAGATGTCGATGTCGCCCAGTTCTACGAGAACTTCACCGGACCCGTGCTGATCGCGATGAGCGAGATGGGATTTGCGCCGCCGGATGGGATCGAAGAATTCGTCTCGAACGGTGCGCTCGAGGGGCCCGACGCCCGGCTCCCCTTCAACACGAGCGGCGGAAATCTCGGCGAAGCCTATATCCACGGGTTCGAGCTGATCAACGAGGCAGTGCGGCAGGTTCGCGGCGAGTCGACCTGCCAGGTAGAGAATGTCGAGCTGAGCCTCGCGGTCGCGGGGCCGGGCTTCAGCCCTGGAAGTGCCGTGCTCTTCTGTCGAGATTGAGGCCCTGATGCGAGGGAGGGATTGATGAGTCGCTACCTGGGAGACGCGTGGGCGCTGCCCTATCTCGATCCGCAGATCCGTCCATTCTTCAGCTCCGGTGTAATCCGCATTCAGGTCTGTCGCTCCTGTGATGCGCCGCAGCATCCTCCCGACGACGTCTGCCATGCCTGTCAGGGGACGGAGTTCAGCCATCGGGACAGCGCAGGCCTCGGCACCGTCCACAGCTTCATCATCGTCCACCACCCGGTGCACCCGGCGCTGACGGAGCGGGTCCCGTACGCGGTGGCCCTGATTACCCTCGACGACATGCCGCAGATCCGGGTCTGCGGGAACATCGTAGACGCGGCGCCCGAAGCGGTTTCGATTGGGCAGCCGGTTCGCGCGACCTTCGAAGAAATCCACGACGCTGAGACGGGCGAAGACTTGACCATCCCGCAATGGGAGACCCTGACGGGCTAGGTGTTCAGCGTTGGACTACTCGGCGCCTCGTACGCGATCGATCACAGCCACCGCGTCGGGCGGATCGAGATCGCCGCGCCGGGCAACGTGTTGGTCGGGGCGCACGAGCACGAGGTCGCGCTCGTAGAGGCGGCGGGCCTTCGCGCTGCGCAGGTTGATGCACGTGTGAGAGACGACAAGACTGTCAACGAGTGCGTCACGCCGTCTCTCCTTCTCGTCAGCTCACCAGCTCGTCCGCGCCGCCAGGGGCGTCACCGACGAGCCTGTCCAGTACCAGCCGGACAAGACGGTCGCGGAACTCGGGCCTGGAGATGCCCAACTCGCTCTCGTTCAACACGAGCGAACCCACGACGGCTTCTCCGACGATCGCGAAGGCCGCGAGCAAAGTGGTGAATGCCGTTTCGTCGCGAGACGGCGGGTCGAGCCCCCTCTGGTGACGGAGGGAAGTCAGGCGGGCGTGCAGAGTCTTCGTCACCTCCCCGAGGAGCGTGGCTTCCATCGACTTTCCCGATTGCGTCCACCCGGCCAGGACACGCCACACAAGCAGGCGAGCATGACCCGCCTCGCTGAGGATCTGGAACACACGATCCAAGGTGGCCGGGGCGGACGCCACCGGGCCGGGCGAATGGATTGCCGCCAACAGGTCAGACGCCAGCCCCCGCATCGTTCGCTGGGCGAGCGCCTCGACCAGCCCCTGACGACTGCCAAAGTGGTGGAGCAGTGTTGGGTGCGACATCCCCGCATCTGCTGCGATCTCCTTCAGTCTGATCGCCTCGGGACCGCCCGCTGCCAGTCGTCGCTCTGCAGCGTCGAGGATCTCGTTCCGAGCCTGCTCGGGCGAGCGACGACGGCGGCGGCCGTAGGGCCGTCTTTGCTCGCGTTGCTGGGTCTCCATCCGTGGTCCTTCCCCAGATTCGCTATCGACATTACTGTAGATAGTGACTACCGTCACCCCGATCAGCATCGTGTTGGGCAGGTGTGCCCACCGGGAGGCTCAGGCATGAACGGATACGACCTTTCCACGCCCGATGTGCGGGCCAATCCGTGGTCGCTGTACGCAGAGCTGCGGACTGACTCCGGCATCCACCAGGTGGGTCCAGCCGACCACTACCTGGTGGCGCGCTACGCCGACGTGGTCGCCGCGCTGGAGCGGACCGATGACTTCTCTTCGCTCGAGATGGCGAATCAGCTCGGTCCGATCGACGCCCTGGCATCACTTGCGGGGGGCGAGTCTCGGGATCTGCCGCCCACGATCATCTCGTCCGATAACCCGATCCACAACCGGCTTCGCCTCATCATGCAGCGTCGATTCTCGCCGCGTGCAGTGGGCAAGATCGAAGGGCCGATTCGCTCACTCACAGATTCGCTCATCGCCAGCATCGTCGAGAGAGGCGAGTGCGATCTGGTGCGCGACTTCACCATTCCACTTCCAGTGATCGTGATCGCCCAGCTCCTCGGCATCGAGGAAGACCGCTTCGAGGATTTCAAACGCTGGTCAGACTCGCTGATCGCCCTCCCGACTGCGCGCGATGAGGAGCGTCAGCGCCATCTCGGCGAGATCATTCAGCTTGCGCAGTATTTCCTGGCGATGGCCGACAAGCGGCGTACGGAGCCGGCCGACGACCTGATCAGCGTCCTCGTCGAAGCTGAACGCGAGGCCGATCGTATCTCGACGCGCGAGGTTCTCGCCTTTGCGATCCTGCTGATGGTTGCTGGAAACGAGACGACGACGAATTTGATCGGCGGTATGGTCGAGGCGTTCATGGACAATCCCGATCAGCTCGCGAAGCTCCAGGCGGATCCCTCCCTTGTTCGCAATGCGGTCGAGGAGGGGCTTCGCTACTGCTCGCCGGTTCAGGGACTCTTTCGCAACGCAACCCGCGATGTCGAACTCGCCGGGACCCTGATCCCGGAAGGCGCGCCACTCATGGTGTGTTACGCGTCAGCCAATCGAGATCCGGAGATATTCAGCGACCCCGATCGCTTCGACGTCACTCGTGATGCGAGGCGTCACGTCGCCTTCGGTCGGGGCCTTCACTTCTGCTTGGGTGCGAACCTGGCGCGTCGCGAAGCGCGGATTGCGATCGAGAAGCTTCTACCGATCCTGCCCCGATTTCGGCGCGTACGGGAGGAGCGAGATTGGGTCGACAGTCTGTTCCTGCGCGGCCCCAAGACCCTCCCGCTCGCCCTCGACTGACCGAAGGAGGCGCGTCGTTCGCGATCCTCCCTTGGGGCTGTCGTGTCCCCCCGCAACTCGCAGGGCATGGCGCAGCGGCGATTGGGCGCACCGCTTCGGGACACGACGAGGGGAGCCTGTCGCTCCCCAGACCTTCATCGACATCCAGCGCATCGGCGCGGTCGATACCCTATAATGAACGCTGACAACCGATAGGAAACGCCTTCGCGTGCCCTTGACTGGATTCGAGCGTCTCGTCGGAGACGCGACACGGTGTGGCCGCGGAAGGCCAGACCATCCCGGAACGAGAGAGTGCGTTCTCGTTCACCCCAGCAGGAGAGGCCGATCGCACTGATGGCGGGCTCTGAAAAGACACCTGCGCCTGCCCCGCTCGACGATGTGCGGGTGCTAGAGCTGTGTGATGGCGTGGCGGGTCCCAGCGCCGCCGCACACCTGGTCGCGCTGGGTGCATCGGTCGTCAAGGTCGAATCTCCCACGGGTGACACGGCGCGCGGTCAGTCGGCATTCGCCGCCTTCAACGGGGGCAAGCGCTCCGTTCTCTGTGAGCTGGGCTCGTCCCAGGACCGCAGCGCACTGGAGGCCGCGGCCCGCGGAGCCGATGTCGTGCTGATCGACGAATATTGGTTGCGCGCGCTGGACGGCATGGGGATCGATCCGCACGAGCTCATCGAAGGGGGAAGCGCCTCGCTCGTCACATTGCCGCAAGTTGGAGATCGGTCCGGTCGGGAACTGCCGGTCGACGATGATGCGATGGCTGCGGCGACCGGCCTGCTATGGGTGCAAGCGGGCTACGAGGACGGGCCAACGCGTTACGTGTTCCCTGCTCTGGCCATATTCACGGGGATGCTGGCGGCGGCGAGTTGCGCCGCCGCGTTGCTCGCTAGAGAACGCCACGGAAGGTCTCCGCGTATCGAGGTTTCCCAGCTCGCTGTTTCGACACTCCTCGTCGGGATGGTCGGAACCTCGTCGAAGGGACCGGGCGGCGGAGGGATTTCGTTGCGGTGGCGATCGCCACTCGGACAGAACCAGGCCTATCGCTGTTTCGAAGCCAGCGACGGCTGGGTCTGCGTGGCCTGCACGAGTCCCGACTTCTATAGCCGCTTCTGTCTCGCTCTGGATCTGCCAGATCTAGTCGTGGATCCTCGCTTCGAGCGCGCCCCATGGGCCGTGCCGAGTGAACACCAGCCCGCCCAGGCCGAGGCCCTCGAGCCTCGGATCGCGGCGCTGACAGTGGCGGAGTGCCTTGCTCGTTTCGAGGACTTCGACGTGCCGGCGCAGCCGGTGCAGGAGCTCGACCAATTCCTTCGAGGTGGCGTGGTCGAAGACAACGAGCTTCTGGTGCCGATGGGTGAGGGACGCGCGATTCGTTTTCCCGGTGACATCGCGGGGTTCCGCCAGCGCTCCAGCTCGCCGCCACCTGCACTGGGATCTGGAGGCCTGCTGAAAGATCTCGGCTGGCTTCCCCGCTGGCCAAGACCAACCAGCGCAGAGGAGACGACTGCTCCGCTTGCAGGCCTGCGCGTCGTCGATTTCACGACATATCTCGCCGGGCCCATCTGCGGGACGCTACTCAGCGATCTCGGTGCGGACGTGATCAAGATCGAGCCGCCTGGTGGTGAGGGCCTGCGCTCGAGCGGACTCTCCTGCCTCGGAATCAACCGCGGCAAGCGCGGACTGGCAATCGACCTGCACAGCGATCCGGGGCGCGAGTCGTCGCGAGCACTGCTGCGGGCTGCCGACGTTGCGCTCACGGGATTTCGTCGCGACGCGATGCAGCGACTCGGACTCGACGCCGCGTCGCTGCAGGCCTGCAATCCGGATCTCGTCAGCTGCTCGTTCGACGGCTACGGCGATCATGCAGCCCTCGCGAGTCGCCCCTCCTTCGACCCCCTCATCCAGGCCTTGAGTGGCCAGATGAAGCTGCAGGGTGAGCGGGAAGGCTCTCCGGTGTTCTTCTTGATCTCCCTGAACGATTTTGGAGCGGGCTTTCTGGGACTGCTGACTGTGCTCGTCGAGTTGTGGCGCCGCGAGCGTCTCGGCGGAGGATCGGCGTCCCGCATCACGCAGTCCGGGGTCGCACTTCATCTGGTCGCAGAGTTCGTGGCAGCTCGAGAGTTCGGGCAGCAAGGACCATCGACGGATCCCCGGGGTCGCGACGCGTTGCACCGACTCTACGCGTGCGCGGACGGCTGGGTCTACGTTCACGCGACGTCGGGGGTCGGCGCATCCGAGTGCCGGGAGATCTTCGGGATATCAAATGATCGCGTTGCAGGGGACACTACGAGTCGAGGTGAATTGGCTGGATTCCTCGAAGAGAAACTCCGGACCATGACTTCGGATCAGCTGCAGGCGTTGACGGCGGGCCGGCTACAAATCGTCCGAGTCGGGCTTCCATTTCCGCTGCGGCTCGACGACCCCTTCTTCGAGGATCGGGAGTGTACATGGCGCTACGAGCACCCCTTTTTCGGGGAGCTTGCATCCGCGGGCCGGGCCATTCGGGTCGAGGGCGGCTCAGAACCACTGCGGGCCGGTCCCTGGGTGGGGGAGCACAGCAGAGAGATCCTGTCGGAAATCGGACGGAGCGAGTCCGAGATCGCCGAACTCTATGCGGCAGGAATCGCATCGAGTCCGGTGCCCGATTTTGCTCTCGAGCAGAGCATACGAAGATAGCTGGATGCGACCCATCGCGACCTTCGACCGATGAAGAAGCAACCACCTGACAGGAAACGGCATCTATGCGATTCGGCGTATTCTATGAGTTACAGCTTCCGAAGCCCTGGGATGAGGGTGCGGAACACCGGCTGATCCACGAAGCGATCGAGCAGGTCCGAATCGCCGATCGAATAGGCATCGACCATGCCTGGGCGGTAGAGCATCACTTCCTCGAGGAGTACTCGCACTGCTCGGCGTCCGAAGTGTTTCTCACAGCGCTCGCTGCGAAGACGGAGCAGATCCGAATCGGGTTTGGAATCCGCCAGGTGATTCCCCAGTACAACCACCCTGCTCGAACGGCCGAGGCCGTCGCGATGCTCGACCTCGTCTCGAATGGCCGGGTCGAGTTCGGCATCGGGGAGGGCGCGACGCGTCTGGAGCTGCACGGTTATGGAGTTCCAGCAAAGCGAAAGCAGGCACTCTCGTTCGAGGCCGCGGAGCAAATTGCCAACATGATGGTGATGAATCCGTACCCCGGCTTCGAAGGCGAAGGGTTTTCGATGCCGTGCCGGAATGTCATCCCCAAGCCGAGGCAGAAACCGCACCCGCCGATGTGGCTTGCGTGCACGAACCGCAAGACCATCGAAACCGCAGCTCGCAACGGCCTCGGCGCGCTTGCGTTTACATTCGTCGATCCGGACGAAGCCAAAACCTGGGCGGACGCCTACTACTCGATCATCAAATCCGATGAGTGCGTACCGCTCGGGCACACGGTCAACGCGAACATCGCCGTCGTTGCGGGCTTCTCACTGCACCAGAACGTCGAAGAGGGGCGCCTGCGCGGTGCCGAGGGCTTCGCCTTCTTCCGCTACGCGATCAACGCACTCGTGGCGAACGACGCGCGGCCGGGACGCAGCCGGCTCTGGGGAGAATTCGAGGATCTCAAGGATCGGGACCTCCCGATGATTGGCTCGCCCGGAATCGGAACTCCCGGAGAGTTCAGCGAATTCGTGCGCGAGTTCCAGCAGGCCGGCGTCGACCAGATCGTTCTACTCCAGCAGAGTGGCAAGAATCGACACGACCACATTTGCGAAAGTCTCGAACTCTTCGGTCGCGAGGTCTTGCCCGAATTCAAAGAAACGCGCGCCGCGCGCGATGCCAAAAAGAGCGAGGAGCTAGCGCCCTTCATCGAGAAGGCACTCGCTCGCAAGAACTGGTTGCCCGAACTGCCCGACGCCGACATTCCGATCGTCGAGGCGTCGAGGAAGCGAGAGACCTACTACCACAAGGACTGACGACGATTCCTCCTGCTCCGCCTCCGACGCGTACGGGAGGAGCGGGAAAAGGGTCGACGGTCTGTTCCTGCGCGGCCCCTGCCCTCCCCGCCCTGGGCTGACTGAAGGACTCGCTACTCGCCAGGCATGCGCATGGGCTGGTGGACCCGCATCGCTTCGGGACGCGAGGACCAGAGCCGCCCGCCCCCCAGGCCTCCATCTACGACCAGCGCATGGCCGTTGACGAAGCCGGCTTCGTCTCCGGCCAGGAATACTGCGGCCTGCGCAATGTCCTCGGGCAGCCCGGCGCGCTGGATCGGCTGCAGCGCTCCCATGAATTGCTTGACCGTTTCCAGCGCCGCCTCCCCCCCGCCCATGGCGTTGGCGATCAGCGGAGTAGCGATACCGCCGGGACAGATGCAGTTGACCCGCACGCCCTGCTCGCCCAGTTCCATGGCCACCGAGCGGGTCAGGTGAACCACCGCTGCCTTGGCCGCGCTGTAGATGTGGGGGCCGAAGCCCGGTGACAACCCCGCCACGCTGGCCGTGCTGATGATGCTGCCCGAACCCTGTGGGGTCATGACGCGCGCGGCATGCTTCATCCCGAGGTAGACCCCGCGCAGCAATACGCCCATCGTGAAGTCGTACTCTTCTACAGGCAGGTCGGCGATGGGACCCGACGTACCGCCGAACCCGGCATTGTTGAACATGCAGTCCAGGCGTCCGAACTCGCTCACAGCCAGATCGACGGCACCGCTGACGTCATCTTCGCTGCTCACATCGATTCGGGAGAATCGGGCGGCGTCGCCCAGCTCGCGGGCCAGCTTCTCGCCGCGCCCCTGCTGCAGATCCACGAGGAGAACCCGTGCGCCCTCTCCGATGAAGCGTCGCACGCTGGCCTCCCCGATACCACTCGCGCCCCCCGTGATCAGCGCGACTTTTCCGTCCAGTCTTCCCATGGTGCTGGCCCCTCTGGCAGGAAGTTTCACCTTCAACTAGTTGGAATTATTGTAGAAAATAATCAACCAACAACGTTGTTGATCTGAAATCTCCTGCAGGGTAGATTAGAACGATGACCAGTGCGAGCGCCCCCAGCGCGCCCCGATCGAGACGACAGCGCGACCCGCTCTCCACCTACGACGCGATCCTGACGGCCGCGCGAGATGTGATGGCCGAGCGGGGGCCGGAAGCTCTTACCGTCTCCGAGGTCGCCCACCGCGCCGGGGTGAATCGCGGGACGGCCTACCGGCATTTCCGCACCCGCGAGCACCTCCTGGATGCCGTCAAGAAGTGGTTTGCCGGGGAGCTGAACCGGATGCTCGGCGAGGGCGGACCTACGGGGGCACGCATGGATTCGCTCTTGGAATTCTTGTCGGAGCACCGCGAGGTGGCGAGGCTTTGGCTCTTCGCTCTGCTGGGAGACGGCAGCGATTCAGAGTACGAGGGTTGGCAGCGCTATCTGGGCGTCGTCGAAGGGCTCGCGGAGAGCGATCTCGCCCAGGACGGCATCGATGCCGAGATGCTGGCCCGAATTCTCGTTGCGGCAACGATGGTCTGGTCTCTTTGGGCGCCCAAGCTGGCGGGTCCCGATGGAGATACCCGGGTCCACACGAAGCGATTCGCCCGCGAGCTAAGGCGTCTACTTCTATTTGGAGTCATGCGCCCGGAGCGCTGGCCCGATCTCGTGAGCTCGCTCCAAGACGACATCGAGCACCCCCAGGTAGAGTCGGGGGGTCGGAATCCTAGAAACCGGTACGGAGACAAGGCATGGAAAAGCTGATCTACAGCCAGGACCAGATCCTTGCGGAGCACGACTTCGCGGAGAAGATGCGGCACGACGGCCGAACGGTCCACGGGGGATTCGATGCCGACGGCAAGTACCTGCCGCCGCGCTCGCTCCATCGATCAGATGCGATCAGCGCCTGGTCCAAGCAGGTCGTCGATGCTGGTCACAAGCTCGAGGTAATGGACCGCGCCGCGGTGCTCGAGATGTTCGAGTTCTTCCCCAGCGTCGAGCAGACGAAGCTCTTGCTGGAGCGAGGCTGCAAGGACGCGATGACGCGGTTGCTGACGATGATCGGAATCGTCGAGGGCTTCGGGAACGATGGCATCAAGCTGATGCCCAATCTAGATATGAGCAAGTACTTCGTCGAGTCGGTAGAAGGGACGTGTCTCGATCACCTGCACAAGGGGCTCCTGACCGCCCATGGTCTGGACGAAGCCGGCTCGGAGCGCGAGAGCGGCCACGACGAGATGTGGTACGCCATCCGTGACGTCGCCCTCGATCACCCTGAAGTGACCGACGACATGTTCGAGAATCTTCCGATCGCTCCACCGCCCGGGTACACCGGAAGAGCCAAGCCGGCGCCGGAGGCTCTATCGGTAGGCACCATGCAGGAGCGGCTCTTTCCCGATCTGGACCCCGCACTTGAAATGACGCTGCGAGGCCTGGCGCAGATCCTGTTGGTTGAGCATGGCGCCTACAAGACCTTCGCCTGGGCCCAGGACGTGCTCGCCGACCCCAAGGCCTCTGCCGCACCGGAGTGGGCGCCCAAGATGGTGGACTACATCCAGGCCGATGAGGACATCCACGTGAACTACTTGCAGTGTGCGTTGGCCGAAGCCCGCGCTCGCACGTTCATCGGGACCGGCGGCGGCAAGATCCCGGGCGAGGTCGTCATCGACCGGATCTGCGAGGCCGCACTGGAGCGGCAGAGCGGTCCGCGGATGCAGCGAATGATGGACCACCGCTACACGAACATTCTCAATGAACTCGAGAAACGTCCGGACGGAGAGAAGATCCTCGGGGAGTTCAAAGCGTTGGGGCCCGTGCCCGAGATCTAGCCTCGGCATTGGAAGATCCTGACGGTCCAGAGATTCAGCGGATCACGTAGAGCAGCTTCCCGTCCTCCGAGTGACACTCCGCTTCGCGCGCGTGACGCAGATGCTCCAGATGCGCATAGGTTTCGCTCTCGGCCATCATCCCCCAGCTTCGCTCCGGGAAGAGCCTTTGTGAGAAAGCCTCGACACTCGCGGCCCCCAGCTCGCCGCCGATCTGCTTCGTGTGATCCAGACGCTCGAAGTGGTGCCGCTTGATCGCCTGCGTCCGCTCGCTGAGGTTGTCGAAGGGGTGTCCGTGCGCCGGCAGCACGCTGCTCACGTGTTCGAGGGCGGCAACCTGATCCAGGGCTTCCATGTACAGCTTGAGCGGGTCCGCGTGTGCTCCCGTCCCGGCGATGTGAGGCGTGATGCTCGGAAGCACATGATCCCCGGAGAGCAGGACCTCGAGCTCTGGGGAGTGAAGGCAAAAGTGATCGCTCGTATGCCCGGGTGTGAACCGGACGAACCATTCCCGACCCCCGAGTCTCAGTACGTCGCCATCGGCCACCGGGTGGGAGATTTCCGGAAAGTACTTCCCCGAGCCCATCATCTCGGCGACTCTGGATTCGCGACCTTCGAGGCTCACGCCGAGAGGGCTCCCGCCCCAGGGCGATAGGCGTTCGCGACGACGCTGCCAGCGCTCCTCGAGGCTCTCTTCCGGTTCGGGTGGTTCGACGGCATCGGCGTGAGCACGCAGGTCGTCGAGCGACACCTCATGGTCGTGACCATGGGGCCCGAGCCCGATCCCCCAGCCAAAGCTCTTGTAGGCGACGATCCGGGCGCCGCCCACCTTCTGCAGCCAGTTCGCACAACCGAAGTGGTCCGGGTGGGAATGCGTAATGATGACGGTATGCACGTCGGTCTCGCGCAGCCCAGCCTGTGCCAGTCGATGGATGAGCACGTCCTGGGTTTCAGGTCCCGGCAAGCCGGGATCCATCAGCGCCGCACCCTCTCCATCGAGAAGCGCGTAGCAGTTGACGTGCCCGAGCCCGGGCATCGAGATGGGAAGCTCCATGCGCAGCACGTCGGGCGCGACCTCGGTCACGCTCGCTCGTGCTTCCTCTTGCTCCTGCTTCATGCCTGTCGCTCCCTGAAGTTCAGGCGTTGTACTTCGCACGCATGGGCCGCATCACCTTCTCGGCGAAGGTCCGCATGCTCCGGGAGGCATCTTCGTAGGGAAGCCCTGCGTATCGGAAGCAAGCAGTCAGATCGATGTCTCCCAACACGCTGATGCGGTGCTCGAGCTTCTCGATGCACATCTCCGGAGTGCCCCAGATCTGCACTGCCATGTAGGCGTCGCGTTGGGTGTCCAGGCCAAGCTGCTGAAGCACGTCGACCGCCGCTCCATACGACTCGTAACCCTTGGTGCTCTTGAAGTGCTCCCCCGCGAGTTCGTAGTGCCCGAGAACGCTCGTGAGGTAGCCGGTGATGTGCTCCTTCGCCCTCTCCTCCGCACGATCCCGGTCTTCGTCGCAGTAGATGAAGTCGCAGGTGATCAACGGCGGAGGCGTTCCCTCGTGGTTCTTCGCGAATTCTTCGCGGTAGATGTCGACCGACTCCTTGGCCGACTCCCATGGACGCTGACTGAACATCACGGGCTGGGCGCCCAGGCGCGCGGCGGAGAGCACGGAGTCGGGCGACATGGCGACGCTGTACGTTCTCCCCTTGAATGTCTTGAAGGGACGCGGGCGAATCGGTGTCCGCGGTTGTTTGTAGAACGGTCCATCTCCTTCGATGAAGCCGCTCTCGAGTGCTTCCAGGATCATGGGGGCCGCCTCATCGAAGCGCTCACGCGAGGTGTCCATGTCGATGCCGAAGGGCTGGTACTCGCGCCTCGCCAGCCCGCGGCCCATCCCGAAGACGGCGCGACCGCCCGAAAGGTGATCCAGCAGGCAGATCTTCTCGGCAACGCGAAGCGGGTCGTTCCATGGAAGGATCACGGCGCCCGTCGCCAGTCCGATTCGCGTGGTCCGGGCCGCCAGATAGCTCAGGAACTGGGTGTTGTCCGGACAGAAGGCGTAGTCCTCGAAGTGGTGCTCGACTGGCCAGAGCTTGTCGAAGCCCAGCTCTTCCGCGAGCAACGCAAGACGAATCTCCTCGTCGTACACCTGTCCGTCGGTCACGGAATCGTCGTAGCCGTAGCTCTGGAAGATCATCTGGATGCCAAAGTCCATGCTCGGTCTGCTCCTTGGTGCCCGCGGGGTACGAAATCCGCAGGCCGATTCGCACCATCGACCGATCATGCTAGCCTGTTTCCGATCGGAAACGCAACCGATCGCTCCCTGCCCAGGGCACGTGGCAGAGTGCGGCGCGGAGAGGTGGCCAGATGAAGTTCGGACTCTTTTTCTTGCTCGAGAAGCCGGAGGGGGAGAGCGACGCCGAGGTCTACCGCAACTCGCTCGAGCAGATCAAGCTGGCGGACGAGCTGGGCTACGACTACATCTGGCTCGCCGAGCATCGCTTCACGCGTTACGGCATCGCCCCCGACGTATTGGTTCTCGCGGCGGCAGCCGCCACAGTGACTCAGCGCATCCGCATTGGCACGGCTGTGATCGTGCTGCCCTTCCACGACCCCATCTTGCTCGCCGAGCAGGTGGCGATGGTCGATCAGATCAGCGAGGGTCGCTTCGATTTCGGAACCGGGCGGGGCTATCAGGCCGGCGAATTCCGTGGACTGGGAGTTCCGATGGCGGAGAGCCGGACCCGCTACGAAGAAGTCATGGACATCTGCGTCGGGCTATGGACCCAGGATCACTTCAGCTACCAGGGTAAGCACTACACGATCGATGACGTGACGATCGAACCGAAGCCCGTCCAGAAGCCGCACCCTCCCATCTGGGTCACCGCCATGCTCACACCGGCGACCTTCCACTATGCAGCGGAACGGGGCTACGGGATCATCAGCGGGAATCCTTATCAGGCGGATCCGCAGTTTCACGACGCCTACATGGTGTACCAAGAGACCCTCGCGAAGATGGGCAAGCCTGAGCTCGCCAAGAACTTCTGGGCCCTCGCGCCGTCCTTCGTGCACGCCGACAACGAGCGAGCGATCGAGATTCCGCGCGAGAGCGCGCTCTCGTACCAGGAAGCCTTCGAGAAGTACGGAACGCCACGCCAGAAGGACGGCTCCCTTCCTGAAACCTACGACCGCTACGGCGAGGGGTGGGACGGAGCGCGCAGTATCGGCTATGCGAACACCGTAACGAGCCCCAACTTCCTCCTGGGAAGCCCCGACGAGGTCAAGAAGCGGCTCGAGACGAATCGGAGCACGGGGATGAACGACTTCATTCTCTGGATGAACCGAGGCGGCGCGATCGCCCAAAAGGACGTACTCGCCTCGATGGAGCTCTTCGCCCGCGAAGTCATGCCTGCGTTCCGCGATTAGAGGGCCGACCCGCACCCCGTTTCCGACCGTGCGAATATCTGGAAGCAATTCAGGGAGCACTGCATGAGCAATACGAACCTGTCGCTCGACACGCTCGAGTTGATCGACCCGAAGTACTACGCGCAGAACGGCTATCCCTTCGAAGAGTGGAAGCTTCTGCGCGAGGAGGCGCCAGTCTACTGGTTCGATCGCCTGCCGGGAATTCCATTCTGGGCGATCACACGTCACGAGGACATCATCTGGGTGTCGAAACAGCCCGAGTTGTTCTTGAACGCCCCCCGCCTCGTCGTGGGCCAGGAGGCCGCCAGCCCCACCGGTGAGTTTCCGGTGCGAATGCTCCTCAACATGGATCCGCCCGACCACCACCGGTTCCGCGCCCTCGTGAACAAGCGCTTTACGCCTCGAGCACTCGAGCCGATCTGGGCCCAGGTGGACGACATTGCCAGCGAGATCCTCGACGCGGTGACCTTCGGAAGCGACGAGACCGAGTTCGACTTCGTCCAGCACGTATCCGCGCGGCTTCCGATCTGGGTGATCGCCGAAATGCTCGGAGTGCCGCGCGGTGACTGGAAGCTGATCTTCGACTGGACGAACCGCACCATTGGCGCCGGCGACCCGGAGTATCAAGAAGAGGGCAAGACGCCGATCGAAACGATGCAGGCGGCTCGCCTCGCCCTCTTTCAGTACTTCCAGGGCATGACCGAGGATCGGCTCAAGAACCCCAAGGACGATCTGGTGAGCGTGCTCAGCCACTCGAAGGTCGATGGCGAGCCTCTCCCTGTCTTCGAGCTGATGTCGTACTACTTCTTGTTGGTCGTGGCGGGCAACGAGACCACACGGAACGCCACGAGTGGCGGGCTGAAGCTGTTGATGGACAACCCCGACCAGCTCGCGTTGGCACAGAAGGATCCCAGCTTGCTCAAGCCGATGGTCGAGGAGGTGCTCCGCATGACTTCGCCCGTAATCCACTTCACGAGGACGGCGGCCGAGGACGTGGAGTTCCACGGGAAGAAGATCCGCAAGGGCGAGTCGCTCTGTCTCTTCTACCCCTCGGCGAATCGGGACGAGAGGGTGTTCGACGAGCCGGACCGCTTCCGCATCGATCGGAAACCCAACCGGCACATCGCGTTCGGCATCGGCGAGCACTTGTGTATGGGCGCGCACGTGGCGCGGATCGAGCTCCAGGTGATGTTCCGCCACATCCTTGCCCGTCTCGATCACGTCGAGCCCGCCGGAGAGCTCGAGCGACTGCAGTCGAGCATCGTCGGCGGGATCAAGCACATGCCGGTCCGCTGGAAGCTCAGGCCGGCCGAGCCTGCCATCTGACCTGTTAGGCTCGATCAGCTCTCACGTTCGAGGATGTGAATCACGCACACTGAGCCGGCGCCCATCATGTGGGCGAGACCCAGCTTCGCGCCGGCGACCTGCCGCTTTCCCGATTCGCCTCGGAGCTGTTGGGTGATCTCCCAGATCTGGGCAAGTCCCGTCGGGCCTCCGGGATGGCCACGTGCGATCAGGCCCCCGTCGGTTGAGAACGGAACTCGGCCGCCGATGGCGGTCGCCCCCTCTTCGACGAGCTTGTCCCCTTCGCCGTCCGCGCAGAGGTCCAGTAGCTCGTAGTACATCAGCTCCTCGATCGGAAAGGCATCGTGGACCTGCACCAGGCTCAACTCCTCGGGGCCTCGACCCGCCTCCTCGTAGGCCAGGCGGGCAGTGGTTCGGGTCAGCTCGGCGGGGCCCACTACGGCACCCAGGAAGATGTGACCCTCGGTGTAGTGCTCGGATTGCATCTGCGACGCGCTTACACGCACGAGCGGGCGACCGACGGCAAGACGCTCGGCTACCTCCCGGCTGGCAACGATCGCGCAGGCGGCGCCTCCTCCGGCACCACAGGCCATCATGGCAGTGTGGGGGTAGGCGACCATCGGCGCAGCGAGGACTTGCTGCGGGGAGATCTGCCTGTCCGCCTGTCGCTCTGCCATTGGATTCAGGCGCGCATGGTTCCAGTTCTTTGCCGCGATCTTCGCGAAGGTCTCGACACTCGTTCCATGCTCGTGCATGCGGCGCACCGCCCACATCGCAAAGAAGGCTGCGGGCAGAAGCATACCCTCGACGGACGGAGTCGAACCTCGGCCCCGCATCATCGACGCGACCCGGCTGCGAAGAGAGCCGTCCCACCCCAGAGCCATAGCCACCTCGCAGCTCCCCCCTGCGACTGCAAGCGCAGCCTCCCGAAACGCGGAAGAACCCGTGGCCGAGGCGTTCTCGACGTGAACGATCGGTACTCCCGTCA
>JAJDAN010000013.1 GCA_029261855.1 Deltaproteobacteria bacterium | reverse complement strand
CCCCTTCGCTGTGGGCGTTCATCGGATGGAAGACGTAACAGGGATCGCTCTGCACCCAGACGACGTCGGCATTGCCGCCGTTCCGGGGCATGACGCCGATGTGCGTACCCCGCTCGGGCTGCCACCCGAGCGGCGAGCCCGTGGTCTCGATCAACTCGAAGTCGAACGCGGCCGGGAATACCGGAAAGACCACGTGGGACTCGGTCACGATGAAGTCGTGCATCATGCTCGCGTAGGGAACGTCGATCTCCTCGCTGCGGATGAGCTGGCCCTGCTTGTTCGCGACCATGTAGGTCAGGTACGGGGGGAACGGCGCGTAGCCGAAGAAGTGCATCTCACCGGAGTCGGGATCGATCTTCGGATGAGCGGTCACGATGCCGGGGACGATGCCGTCCTCGTTGCCGGCGAGGGCCGGGTCGACCTTGCGCTGGAGCTTGCCGTCGAATTCGAAGAGACCGCGCGTCTCGAGAGTCTGCGGATCGAGCTCCGTGGGCGGACCGGCTTCCCACAGTGCGAGCAGACGCCCGCCGTGCCAGACGATGTTCGTATTGGCCGCGTTGCCGCTGACCCCCTCCGCCCGCGGATCACCCGCGGTCATGTCGCCCAGGCCTCCGAAGAGACTCTCTCCCTCGGCTCGCTCCCGCTCGAAGCGCTCGGTCCGCACCCAGCGGTTCCGGTAGTCGCAGCGACCGTTCTCGAAGAAGAAGCCGTGGATCATGCCGTCGCCGTCGAACCAGTGGTAGCGGCCCCGCGGTGCGAACTGCGGGTTGGGTCCGTTGCGGTAGTAGGCGCCGTTCAGCTCGCGCGGGATCTGTCCCTCGACGGCCACGTCGTGGACGTCGCCCTCGACGGACCAGGGCGCGAAGTTTCCTTCGAGATAAGGGGCGGCGGCGATCGGCTTGCTCATGCAGGATTCCTCGATTCGGGGTGGAGCGCAGTGGCGCGATCCACGCAGTGGATGGCTTCGGCGAGGTACTCGTCCTCGTTGCTTCCATCGCCCTCGAGGAAGCAGGCGCGCAGGGCACCGTCCACGAGGGCATAACAAAGTTCGGCGACGACCCGGACCTTCATCGGCCGGGTCACGCCGTGATCGACGCCCGCCTGCAGGGTCTTCTCGAGGGCGGCGACGATGGGATCGTGGGTGCCTTCCTCGACGAGAGAAGCCAGCTCGGGGTCCCGGGTCGCGAAGGCGCGGTGCAGGCCGCGATGCTCGCGAACGAATGCGAAGCCCGCCGCGATGGCGAGCTGAGAAGACCTCGGCTCGGCGGCCGGATCGTCGCCGAACATGGCGCGAACGAACGAGCGGCCGTACTCGGCGACCACCTGTCGGAACAGCTCTCGCTTCGAGCCGAAATGATGGAAGACGATGCCCTCGGACACTTCGGCACGGCTCGCGATGCGGGCGGTCGTCGCGCCCGCATAGCCTTCGTCCCCGAAGAGCGCGGCCGCCGCCGCGAGGATCTGCTCCCGCTTCTCGTCGGGGGCGCGACGGCGAGCCCGGGCCGGGGATGCAGAAGAGGGGTCGGTCGAGAGCACGACCGAGAGCTTACTGAGTGGTACTCAATAAGCAACCCCGGCGCACTACTCGGGACCCATCCTCTTCCATCTCAGGCCCTGGGGACCCTCAGGCGCGCATCCCGCCCGCCGCGGCCGCGGGGTGAATGCTCTTCTCGGCACTCGGACGGCTGGCGATCCGCTGGAACCAGGAGGCCACGTTCGCGTTTGCCGGGTCGAAGGGCTGGCCGACGCCGCCGCCGAAGTCGATCAGGCAGTACGCGTAGATGTCGGCAAGGCCGAAGGAATCGCCCGCGATGAAGTCGCGCCCGGCGATGGCCGCATCGAGACGAGCGGTGCCCTCGCGCGCGATGGCCGCCCAGTCGTCCACGGCCTGGGGAACCAGGTGGCGGCGGTCCTTGAACATGGCCTGGCCCGCACCCGATCGGAAGGCGTCGGTCATCGGCCCCGTGATGTGGATTTCGACCCGACGCAGCCACATGCGCGTGTTCGCCCGCTCAGCGGCGTCGGACCCAACCAGCGCGGGCGCCGGCTGCTGCTCTTCGAGGTACTCGCAGATCGCCGTCGTCTCGGCGATGACGCGACCGTCGTCGAGCTCGAGACTGGGCATCTCTCCCCAGGGGTTCGCCGACAGGTAGGGCTCCTGCCGGTTCGCGCCCGCCATGATGTCGACTTCCTCGCTGGGCAGCTCCATGCCCTTTTCGAGCATGAACATGCGAACGAGGCGGGGGTTGGGACCGAGTGAGTTGTAGAACTTCATGGGGCTTCTCCGTTCCGGGTGGGGGTGGGGGATGAGACGCGAATCGTCAGGGTTGGATGTCCGCGCGCCCGCCAGGTCACGGAGCCAGGAGCGTGCGCAGCCGAAGGCCGCGTACCCGCAGCAAGCCGGAGCCTGCGGTTCCGGCCACTTAGCCGCGAATCGCCCAGCGCAGACCGCGGCGGACCAGCTCGTGGAAGACGGGCAGCTCCCAGGCGCCCCGCTCGACCTGGGGGTAGTAGTCCATCAGGGGGCGCATGTCATAGTGACCTCGGCAGTGCCCGAGCGTCAGGTAGAGGACGGCGCCCTCCCCCACCGACTTCCGGTACATGACGAGACGCGGCGCGTCGTCCGACCAGTCGTCTTCGGCGAAGCCCGGCGCCTTACCGGTGAAGCGCGTGTCGAGCAGAGGCTCGAGCGGCTCGTGGTACTCGCAGAGGTACAGCTCGTCTTCGACCTCGAAGGGCTCGATGTCGGCGACCAGCGGGTCGTCCGAGCACCGCGTCACCGTATAGGGCGCGATGGGGGGATGCCCCAGGAACTGGCTCCCCAGCGTCTCCATGAAGACCGGATGCGAGCGCGGCGTCTGGAACGGCGGCATGCCGTCGAAGACGAGGATCGAGTTGGTGCCGTGCAGTGCCAGCCAGCGCTTGCCACTGCGAACGAACTCGGCGAGTACCTGCTGCTCTGCCTCGCTCGGCCGGACATCGCAGGTGTAGGTCACCAGGAAATCGGCGGCGGCGATGGCGTCCGTATCGCGATAGTCGCAAGCGACCTGCGTTCGCACCTCGTCGTGCTCGGCGAGATGTTTGAGCAGCTCGAGCCTCGCATGATCCATGTCGTGGTACTTGCCACCGCAAACCAGGACCGCGTCAACGGGTTCGGAAGCGGCCACTAGGCGAGCCTCGCGACGACGGGGGCGAAGGCCTCCATCGCGTTGTCGGCGATCGTGACGTAGGACATTCCGTACAGCTCTCGGCGACGCTCGAGCTCTTCGCAGATGCTGTCGATCGTTCCGATCAGCGCGTGCGGGTGACACATCATGTCTTCTGCCGACAGACCGAAGGCGCCGCCCATGCCCTTCGCCACCGCGGCCCCGTCGTCCGTGACGAAGGTGAAGTAGGCACCCACCTCGAACTCGATCTCGTCCGCGCGGTCACCCGCACACTCGCGCACCCACGCAACCTTCTCGGCCGTCGCCTCGGCGGTCGCGGTGCGCACGCCCTCGGGGCCGATCACCCCGGAGCGGTTGTTGAAGTTGAAGCTGACGATGTCGGCCTCCCGCGCTGCCAGGCCCAACACCTTCTTGCCGCCGCCACCGATCATGATGGGAGGATGGGGCTTCTGGACAGGCTTCGGTGCACCCGCGAAGCCCTCGATGTGCACGTGCTCACCGTGGATCTTCGGCTCTCCGTCGGCCATCAATGCCTTGATGACCTGCACGGTCTCCGCGAGGCGCTCGATTCGCAAACCCGGACGATCGAAGGGAATTCCCGCCGCAACGTACTCGCCCTCCAGCCAGCCCGCCCCGAGCCCGAGCTCCAGACGGCCCTCCGAGAAGAAATCGAGGGTCGCGGCCTCCTTCGCGAGAATCGCCGGGTGGTGGTAGTCGATGCAGAAGACTCGACAACCGATTCGCAGACTCTGGGTCGCCTCTGCGGCAACGGCCATGGCCGGCACGGCGGCCAGCTCCTGCAGGGGGTGATGCGTCGCTTCGAGCGCGGGACCGGGGCCGATGAAGTGATCGGCGAGGTGCAGCGTCGAGTAGCCGAGGGCTTCGATCCGCCTGGCGCGCTCTCGCCACTCCTTGCCGGAAGAAGCACTGAAGGTCTGCACCGCGAAGCGGAAGGGATGGGGGGACACGGCGAGGAACTCTCCCTGTGAAGGAGATCATTCTCGCACGTCCGAACGGTTTCCGCGTCGGCCTGCCGGGCTTGTCCGACTGGCACGCATCCGTATCGGATCCGCCACCCGGGCCCGGAGCTCAGCCGAAGCGCCCTGTGATGTAGTCCTGGGTCCGACCGTCTTCCGGATTCGTGAAGATCTTCGACGTGTCGCCGGCTTCGACGAGGACGCCGAGGTGGAAGAACGCGGTGCGTTGGGAGATCCGGGCTGCCTGCTGCATCGAGTGGGTCACGACGACGATCGTGTAGGTCTGCCTCAGCTCGTCGATCAGCTCTTCGATGCGCGCCGTCGCAATCGGGTCGAGGGCTGAGCACGGCTCGTCCATCAGGATCACTTCGGGTCCCACCGCGATCGCCCGAGCGATGCAGAGCCGCTGCTGTTGCCCACCGGAGAGGCTGGTGCCGGGTTCCTGCAGGCGGTCCTTCACTTCTTCGAAGAGCCCGGCGCGCACCAGGCTCGAGACCACCAACTCCTCGAGCTCGCCGCGCCCCTTCGTCAGCCCGTGGATCTTCGGCCCATACGCGACGTTCTCGAAGATCGACTTGGGAAAGGGATTCGGCTTCTGGAACACCATGCCGACCCGTCGGCGCAGGGAGACCACGTCCACCATCGGATCGTAGACCTCGTGCCCGTCGAGACGGATCGACCCCGTGACCCGGCAGGTATCGATCACGTCGTTCATGCGGTTGATGCAGCGCAGAAACGTGGACTTTCCACAACCAGACGGCCCGATCAGCGACGTCACCTGGTTGGCGTTGATGTCGAGCGCGATGTCGAACAGCGCCTGTTTCTCGCCGTAGAACACCGACAGCTCACGCGACAAGACCTTCGCCCGGGGTACGGGCGCGTGCCCCGCTCCTGCTCGTGTTCCTGCGGCGGTACCCTGCTGCGCCATCGGCTCCTCGATGCTGCTCTTCGAACGAATGTGAAAGCCCTGCCTACCAGCTCTGCTCGCTGCGATTGCGCAGGACGATGGCGATCGCGTTCATCAGCAGCAGGAAGCCGACGAGTACGAGGATCGCCCCGAAGGTCAGCTCCTGGAAAGCTCGCTCCGGACTCTCGGCCCACAGATAGATCTGCACGGGAAGAACCGTAGACGGCGCGAGAGGCCCCGTCGGCGGATCCGCGATGAAGGCAACCATCCCGATCATCAATAGCGGCGCGGTCTCGCCGAGGGCGCGCGCCATGCCGATGATCGTTCCGGTCAAGATCCCGGGCAGCGCCAGTGGCAGCACGTGATGCGCGACCACCTGCGGCGGCGATGCGCCGACTCCCAGGGCCGCCTCGCGAATCGACGGCGGGACGGCACGCAGGGCGGCACGCGCCGCGATGATGATCGTCGGCATGGTCATGAGCGCGAGCACCAGGCCGCCGACCACGGGCGCCGAGCGCGGCAGCGCCATGAAGTTGAGGAACACCGCGAGGCCGAGCAGTCCGTAGACGATGGACGGAACCGCCGCGAGATTGTTGATGTTGACCTCGAGGAAGTCGGTCACGCGGCCCCGCGGCGCGAATTCCTCGAGATGCACCGCGGCCGCGACACCAATCGGAAACGAGAGGGCGAGGGTCACGAGCAGGGTCCAGAGCGAACCCAGCAACGCGCCGCCCAGACCCGCCACCTCGGGCTCGCGGCTGTCCCCTCCGGTGAAGAAGCGCGTGTGGAAGCGCCGCTCGATCAGGCCCTGTGCCGCCCACGCGTCCAGCCAGTCGAGCTGATCGTCCTTCAGCTTTCGGCGCGACTCCTCGCTGTCTCGGGAGATGTCGCCCTTGAGGTAGCGCCCCGCCTCGTCGGACAGCGGCAGGGCCAGCGAGACCGAGGTCTCCAGCAGGCCCGGGTCGGCGAGCACGAGGCGTTGCAGCTCGAAGCCGGCGATCGAGCTGACCAGCGCGTACAGCGACCGCTTCTGCTTGCGACCCGAGACCTCCGGGTGCAGCTCTCGCAGTCGCTCGCGAATCGCCGCCGTGTAATTGGCGGTGCGGAGTGCGCTCTCATCGACATCGGGCGCCGCAGGCAGACCGAGAACCGCCCGGTCGAGCTCGACGTCGAGCAACAATTGGTGGTGATGGAAGGCCGAGATCCCGTTCCATCCAATGCCCCCGAGCAGGCCGACCAGGGCCAGCAGTGCGATCGCCACGGCAGACAGGCCGTAGAGCCGGAAGCGACGGTCCGCCCGATGGCGGCGCCGGAGGATCTTCGATTCTTCGGCCGGCGCACCGCCCGCGTGCGCTGCCGAGTCACCGCTATTCATACTGCTCCCGGTAGCGCCGCACGACGTGAAGCGCGATGACGTTGAGGATCAGGGTCACGACGAAGAGCATCAGGCCGAGAGCGAAGGCGGCCAGGGTCTTGGCGCTGTCGAATTCCTGGTCGCCGACCAGCAAGCTCACGATCTGCACGGTCACGGTGGTTACCGCCGCAAAGGGGTTCGCGGTGAGCTGGGCCGCCAGCCCGGCCGCCATCACGACGATCATCGTCTCGCCGATCGCCCGGGACAGCGCCAGCAGCACGGCCCCCACGATGCCGGGCAGCGCGGCGGGCAGCACCACGCGGCGGATGGTCTCTCCCTGGGTCGCCCCGAGCCCCAGCGATCCCTCACGCAATGCGTTCGGCACGGCGTGGATGACATCGTCCGAGAGCGAGGACACGAACGGGATGATCATGACGCCCATCACGAGACCGGCGGCGAGCGCGCTCTCGGACGAGACGTCTATCCCCAGCGGCTTGCCGGCGTCGCGCAGCGCCGGCGCGATCAGCAGCGCCGCGAAGAAGCCGTAGACGACGGTCGGAATGCCCGCGAGCACTTCGAGCACGGGCTTGACGGTCCGGCGCACACCGGCGTGGGCATACTCGGCGAGGTAGATGGCCGAGAACAGGCCGAGCGGGACGGCCACCGCCATGGCGATCCCCGTGATCAGCAGGGTCCCCGTGAAGACCGGCACCGCGCCGAAGGCACCCGAAGACCCGACCTGGTCGGCACGCAGTGCCGTCTGCGGGCTCCATTCGAGACCGAACAGGAAGTCCGTGACAGGCACCTTCGCAAAGAAGCGCATGGCCTCGAACACCAGCGACAGCACGATCCCGACCGTCACTGCAACGGCGAGCGCCGCGCACGACCACAGGACGAGCCGAATGGCTGGTTCCATCAGTCGGCGCGACGCGGCCGTGCCGAGGGCGAAGGCGGGGACGACTTCCGGGCTCCCGCCCACGCTCGCATCGTCACATGTCGAGGACACTCAGCTCCACTCCCCGGGTGCGCACGGCGATCAGCTTGGGACCCGGCAGGGGGATCAGACCCTTGTCGACGAGATAGCCGTCCGGACCCGCGGCCCGGTCGCTGGTGAACTCCGCCACGTACTCCTGGATGCCCGGGACCTCCCCGACATGGGCCTTCTTCACGTAGAAGAAGAGCGAGCGTGAGATCGAGTAGTCGCCGGCGGCGATGTTCTCGAAGGTCGGCTCGTTGCCGTCGACGATGCTGCCCTGCAGCTGGTCCTCGTTCTGGTCGAGGAAGGAGAAACCGAAGATGCCGAGGGCTTCGGGATTGGCCTGCAGCTTCTGCACGATCAGGTTGTCGTTCTCACCGGCTTCCACGTAGTGGCCGTCTTCGCGGATGGCGTGGGCGACTGCCTGGAAGGCCTTCTTGTCCTTCGCGCGCAGGGCCGCGAGCATCTCGCTCTTCTTCGCGCCGGCCTCCATGGCCAGCTCGACGAAGGCGTCCCGGGTCCCGGAGGTCGGGGGCGGTCCGAGCACCTCGATCTTCACGTCGGGCAGCGAGGAAGCCACGTCCTTCCAGGTCTTGTTCGGATTCGGCACCAGCTTGCCGTTGACGGGGATCTGCTTGGCGAGGGCCCGGAAGATCTGGTCCGCGGTCAGCGAGTAGCGGCCCGAGGAACGGGAGTTCGCGAGCACGATGCCGTCGAAGCCAACCTCGATCTCGACGATCTCGGTCACGCCGTTCGCGTTGCAATTCTCCACCTCCGACGACTTGATGCGGCGGGAGGAGTTCGTGATGTCCGGCGTATCGAGCCCGACACCGCTACAGAAGAGCTTGAGGCCGCCTCCTGAGCCGGTGCTCTCGACGACGGGCGTCTTGAAGGCGGTGGTGCGGCCGAACTGCTCGGCGACGGCCGCCGAGAACGGAAACACAGTCGAGGAGCCGACGATCCGGATCTCCCGGGCCTGGGCCTCCGGGGACGAGAAGACGGTGAAGAGCGCTGCGGCCGAGAGGCCGAGTAGCTGGGTTCTGAGCGTCACGTGGATCTCCAAGGTTCACATTCGGCGCGCAGGCTAAGGGCCCTATCTGCGTTCGGAGTGAAGGTTGTGTGACGGTTGCGTGACGTTGAAGCCCGGGGACCGGAGATCCGGCAGATTCGCCACACTATCGGGACATGGTTTCGGGAAGCCGCCACGACGGCGTCACCGGAACGTCGCGGACGGCTGCTTTCATCCGAGGTACGTCGACGAGGCCCGACGCGGGCCGACCCGAGGAAGGGAGACAGACAGTGTCGAGAATCGTCGAGCGCGACCTGGAAGCCTTGCGAGAGCTGGGACTGAGAATGGGAGGGCTGGCCGAGTCGATCCTCGGGAAGGCGCTGGACGCTCTAATCCGCCGCGACCGCCGCCTGGCCGAAGAAGTCCAGCACGACGACCTCGCCATCGACCGACTGGACGTCGAGATCGACGAGACCGTGCTCGAGGTGCTCGCCCTGCAGGCACCCGTCGCCCGGGACCTGCGCGCGGTGATCGGCGTGAAGAGCCTGGCCACGGATCTCGAGCGCGTGGGCGATCTCGCCCGCAACATCGCCAAGAGCGCCGCGCGCCTGGCGGACCGCCCGAATGTGACGGTGCCCGCGAAGCTCGAGCAGCTCGGCGACGAGAGTCGCCGGCAGCTGCGACTGGCGCTCGATGCGTTCGCCAGCGTCGACACCGAAGCGGCGCACCGGGTGCTCGCCGGCGACGACCTCGTCGACGAGCACGAGGACATCGTCGTCCGAGACGCGCTCGACGAGCTGCAGCGGCAGCCGGAGAACTCCCCCCAGGAGGTCGACTTCATCCTCATCGCAAAGAACCTCGAGCGGGTCGCCGACCATGCGACCAACATCGCCGAGGAGGTCGTGCGAATCGCCGAATCCAAGAACCTCAAGCACGCCGCAAAGCTCGGAACCTGACGCGCCCGACAGGAGGGCCCCATGACCGCACGCATCCTCGTCGTCGAGGACGAACCCGACATCCAGGAACTCATCCGGTATCACCTCGACCAGGCGGGCTTCCATGTCGACACCGCGAGCGACGGCAACGCCGCGCTCCACGCGCTGAGGCGGCGTCGCCCCGGCCTGGTGGTTCTCGATCTGATGCTCCCGGACCGCTCGGGCACCGAGCTCTGCCGCGAGATTCGTTCCGACCCCGACCTGAAGGAGCTACCGATCATCATGGTCACCGCACGTTCCGACGAGGTGGACCGCCTCGTCGGCTTCGAGCTGGGCGCGGACGACTACGTCGCCAAGCCCTTCAGCCCGCGCGAGCTGGTGCTCCGAGTCCGGGCGGTACTCCGCCGCAGCGCGGCGACGCCGGAAGCGAGCGACGTCCCCGAAGTGCTCCAGCACGGCGAGCTCAGTCTCGACACAGCACGACACCTGTGTGAGATCGGCGGGGTCAAGGTGGACCTCACCGCCAAGGAATTCCAACTGCTGCGAATGCTGATGTCCCGACCGGGACGCGTCATGAGCCGCGAGCGTCTGCTCGACGAGGTCTGGGGACCCGATGTCACGGTGACCCTTCGCACCATCGACACCCACATGAAGCGCCTGCGGGAAAAGCTCGGCACGGGCGGCGCCCTGATCCACACCATCCGCGGGGTGGGCTACCGCTTCGCGGAGTAAGCTCCCGGTCGTGCCCCGCATCCAGCTCAAGCTGATGGGAGTCCTGGCCGCCCTGGTACTGGCGGTGGTCGCCTCCGTCGGCGTCCTCGCCGAGCGGGGCCTGCGGGCGCGGGAGATGGCGCGGATCGAGCAGGACCTCGGCGAACGCGCTCTGCTCGTGCAGGAGCTGTTGCGAAGCGCGTCCGGCGACTCGGCCAGCAGCGTGCATGCCCTCGCGACTCGCGCCAGCGCGGCCGCAGGAGCGCGGGTCACCTTGATCGAGGGAGACGGCCGCGTCGTCGGCGATTCCGACGTGCCGCTGAACCTGCTGCCCGGGATCCAGAACCACGGGAACCGCCCGGAGGTGCTCCAGGCCTTGTCGGGGGAGATCGGTCGCAGCACCCGGGACAGCGCGACCGTCAGGCGCCCGCTGCTGTATCTCGCCCTGCCCCCGGACCCCGCTGCGAGGGGCCGGATCGTTCGCCTCGCCGTCGACCTGGGCGAGATCGACGCGGCCATCGCCGGACTGCGCAGTGAGCTGCTCGTCGCGGGCGCGGTCGGCCTGGTCGGGGCCCTGCTGCTGTCCTTCCTGCTGGCGCGCTTCACGCTCCGTCCCGTCGAAGAGCTACGGGACGTCGTTACCGACATCGCGGCCGGACGCCTCGATCGACGGCTGCACTGGAGGAGCGGCGATGAGCTCGGCGAAATCGGCGCCTCGATCAATCGCGTGGCCGAGCAGCTGCGAAGCCGACTCGAGGAGACGAGGGCCGAGAAGACCCGACTGGAAGCCGTCCTGACGAGCATGGTCGAGGGCGTGCTCGTGGTCGACGCCGCCGGACACGTCAGTCTCGCCAACCCGCGCTTCCAGGAACTGCTGGGCGTATGGGCAGACCCGACCGGGAAACTCCCGGTCGACCTCGTCCGGAACGAAGCACTCCATCAGGCGCTGCGAGACGCGGCGACGCGTGATGAAGAGCAGGTCTGCGAGCTCGAGATCGGCTCGCGCATCCTGCTCGTCCATGCCGTCGCCGTGCCTCCGGTCGGTCGTGGAGGCTGCGTCGCGGTCTTCCACGACGTCAGCGAGCTGCGCCGGCTGGACCAGGTTCGTCGCGACTTCCTCGCCAACGCATCGCACGAGCTGCGGACGCCCCTCACCTCGATCCAGGGCTTTGCGGCAACGCTCAGCAGCGACAGTGTCCCGCCGGAGGACGCGCGCCGCTTCGTCGACGTCATCGCCCGCAACGCCGAACGGCTCAAGAACCTGATCGACGATCTGCTCGAGCTTTCCCAGATCGAAGGCAGGAGACAACCGCTGCGGCTCGGCGAGGTCGACGTCGCCCACGTCGCCGAGATCCTGCTCGACGACATGCGCCCCCGGCTGGAGAAGCGGTCCATCGAAGCCGAGATCAAGCTGGGCGCAGCGGGTTCCGCCTGGGGGGACCGACGGGCCATCGAACAGGTGCTCACGAACCTCATCGACAACGCCGTCAAATACAGCGACGAAGGCGGACGCATCGAGATCCACATCGGCGCAAAGCCCGGACGAATCGAGGTCTCGGTTCACGACACCGGGCTCGGCATCCCAGCGGACGAGGTCGACCGCGTCTTCGAGCGCTTCTACCGCGTGGACAAGGCGCGCTCGCGGGCGCTGGGCGGCACCGGCCTGGGCCTCGCAATCGTGAAGCACCTGCTCCAGGCCATGGGCGGCGAGATCCAGGTGGAGAGCACCCTGGGCGAGGGGTCTCGCTTCAGCTTCTGGCTGCCAGCGGCACCGCCCCAGACCTGACGCCGCTTCGCGGAGCCCGATCCGGGCGGTGCGTTCGCGCTGCCGGATGCGGATACACCGGCCAGGGAGTTCATTCGGGCTGGAGGCAGCGCTTCGAGACTTCGTCGCCTACTTCCAGAAGCCGTCTTGAGTCCGACTTCTACAGCACTATTCACAGTCTCGTAACGCGAACGACACATTCCCTGAGCACAATGCGGCCCGCGTCCAGACCGATGCCCTGTGGCAATTGGTTGACCAATACTTCGACGACGTGCATTGCCAACCGAGGCGGGACCGCAGAGCGGACCTATGCTTGCTGCATTGACCGGCTCGACATTCCGATGCCCCAGCGCTGCCCCAAGGAGAGTGACTCCGGGGCCGGTGGGGCCACTGGACCAGAGGATCCTCCTTTGAAGATCGTTCGACGAACCACATGCCAAGTGTTCTCAGCAGTCATTGTCGGCGTACTCTCGATGACCCCGGCCTCTGCGGAGGACTCGCTGGAAGATCTCCTGGTCAAGAAAGGGCTGATCACGGCTGAAGACCTCGAGACGCTCGGGGACGCTGATGCCGAAGAGAAGAAGGTCGAAGAAGAGTCGGACTCGAGAGATCTCATCGACATCAGTGCGAACTACAAGGGCCTCTCCATCAAGACCCCTGACGACAAGTTCGAATTCGCGTTCGGCGGTCGACTGCAGT
This sequence comes from Deltaproteobacteria bacterium, assembly GCA_029261855.1. Taxonomy (GTDB): domain Bacteria; phylum Myxococcota_A; class UBA9160; order UBA9160; family UBA4427; genus JAJDAN01. The sequence continues at coordinate 220,434 of JAJDAN010000013.1, read as the reverse complement.
TCGACGGGGGAGTCTTCATTCAGGACAAGACCAAGCTCGGCGACGGCGCCGAGGTTCGGCGCGCCCGCATCAAGTCGTTCGGCACCGTCTGGAACGACTGGGACTACAAGCTCGAGGTGAACTTCGACTCGGACGGTGAGGTTCAGGTCACGGACGGCTGGCTTCGATATAGCCGCTTCGAGCCCTTCACCGTGACGTTGGGACACCAGAAAGTGCCGTTCAGCCAGTCGTCGATGACGAGCTCGAACTGGCAGGTGTTCCAGGAGCGCGCGCTGCCCGACGCATTCATCGACAACCAGGAGGAGGGGCGGCGGCGACTGGGTGTGGTGCTGGCTTCGTATGGCGACATGTGGAGCTACAGCGGCGGCCTCTTCTCCGGCGGGCTCGATGACAGCGGCGCAGACGACGAGGACTTTGGTACGGGACACCGCTTCGTCTTCGCTCCGATCGCCGAGCCGACGAAGGTCGCCGCAATCGGCGGCTCGTTGGTCTATCGCGACTTCAAGAGTCCGAGTGACCTCCGCTTCCGCGCCCTCCCCGAAGCGCATACGGCCGGGACGTACCTGGTCGACACGGGAGTCCTTTCGACCTCGAAGGAGACGCTCATGTACAACTTCGAGGCGACGATGGTCTGCGGGCGCTTTCACGGTCAAGCCGAATACACGGCCGCCCACGTACGGAGAAACAATGGCCAGTCGTCCCTCGACTTCAGCGGATTCTATGTGCAGGGCGGCGTCTTCCTTACTGGAGAGTCCCGGAACTACGACAGGAAGAGCGGCAAGTACAAGAGGGTGATTCCGATACGAGAGCCGCTTGGCGCCTGGGAAGTGGCAGCGCGCTTCAGTCAGATCGATCTAACCAACGCAGACGTCCAGGGTGGTGTCGAGCGCGACGTGACGGTCGGCCTGAACTGGTGGGCGAACGCGAACGTGATGTTCCGCCTGAACTACGTGTACGGCAACGCAGACCCGAACAGCCGCGTGACTCTTTCCGGGCTCAACGAGCACATCCACGCGTTCACGGCGCGGGCGCAAATCGTCTTCTAGCGGTCGCCCATGCTGTTGCGAATGCCTCGGTCTTGCCACGGACCTGCCGGGTAGATCGACGGAACGTGACTCGCGCGGGCACTTCGAGCAGGTCGGCGGGCGCGTGCTCCATATCGAGGGTGACGACGTCGCCGCAGGCCGCCAGCTTGCTCGCCGGTGGATGTCCTGCATTCCCGGCGGATGCGGCTCATCCCGATCGGCTCTTCCGCGCCGCGATGGGTACGAGATCATCTGCAAGGTCGCGCACGACGAGGCTGCGGATGACATCTGAGATCTCGCGAAAGAGCCCACGGGCGGGCGAAGAGGCGCGCCATGCCAGTGCGTGAGTTCGTTCCACGGCTCCGCCCCGCAACGTGGTCACGCGCAATTCATCGGGGCGGTGGATTTCCGAACGGATATAGAGCGCGGGAAGAAACGCGATGCCCATTCCCATGACCACCATGTGGCGCAAGGTGTCGAGGCTGGTGCCTTCGTAGTCGCGGCGGAGGTGCGCGCCCAGGCTCACACAGAGTTGTTCGATCTGTTGGTGGAAGTGGTGGTGCTCGTCGATGGTGAGCACGAACTCGCCGGCCAGGTCGCGGCGATTGATGTTCTTTCGTTTGACCAGGCGATGATCGGCCGGCAGAACGAGTTTCAACGGTTCTCGAAACAGCGGAGCGACGGTCAGCCTCTGATCGTCGACTGGCAGCGGTGTGAGAATGAGGTCGTGCTCGCCGTTCGCCAGACCGGCTTCGAGGTCGCGAGGGGCGCCCTCGCGAACGGAGAGTTTGAGCACGTTGTAACGCTGATGGAGCGCGGGGAGAATGTGGGGGAGGAGATAGGGCCCGAGCGTCGGCGTGACGCCCAGGCGGTAGGTGCCGGCGGGGCCCCGAGAGCCGGATGCCGCCTGATCGATCAAGCCCTGAAGCTCCTCGATCACCCGCCGTGCGTTGGGCAAGAGGTCTCGACCGACGGCAGTAAGGATCGTTCCCGCGCGGGATCGCTCGAAGAGCTGCAGCCCGAGCGCCTCTTCGAAGGCAACGATCTGCGTGGTGAGGGTTGGCTGACTCACGTCGAGCCGCTTCGCCGCCTGGTTGAAACTCAAGGTTTCGGCGATGGCGATGAAGTACTGAATCTGACGAACCGTGGGTCGGGATCTGTCCATGAAAAGGCGTCCGTCGCTGCGCGCAGGGCCGCACTGCCGCGTCGCTAATAGGTTTAACCTATTACTTTAATTCACGATCAGCACTAGAGCAATTAGCGGGAACGCTTAAGATCGTCCGTCCGGCGACGAAATCGGTCTCGCTGATCCCGCGAACCAAGGAGAATGCAGCTTGGACTCCCTCCGACATCTTCGAGACGACGCGCCGGCGGGGGTGGTCGTCTTCTTTGTCGCCGTACCGCTCTGCCTGGGAATCGCGCTCGCCAGTGGAGCCCCCCTGTTTTCAGGTCTGATTGCGGGGATCGTGGGCGGGATCGTCGTCGGTTCGCTGAGTGGTTCGCCGCTGGGGGTCTCCGGACCGGCCGCCGGTCTTGCCGTCATCGTGGCTACCGCAATCGAAACGCTCGGGAGCTTCGAAGCGTTCCTGGTGGCGGTGGTGATATCCGGCTTCCTGCAGATCGCGCTGGGCGTGGCTCGGGCCGGTATCCTTGCCTACTTCTTTCCGTCTGCGGTGATCAAGGGGATGCTGACGGGGATCGGCCTTCTGATCATCCTCAAGCAGATCCCGCACGCCTTTGGTTGGGACGCCGACCCGGAAGGCGATTTCGCGTTCTTCCAGCCGGACGGTCAGAACACCCTATCGGCGATCCCGCGAGCGCTCGAGCAGATCGATCCGAGCGCGACACTGGTTGCAATCGTCGCGCTTGGGATCCTGATCCTGTGGGAGAAGGTCCTCATCCCCCGCGCCAAGATCTTCCATGTCATCCAGGGTCCACTCGTCGCGGTCTGTTTCGGAATCGCGTACCAGTGGGCCACGCTGCGGTACGCCCCAGGGTGGGCAATCTCGGTGGATCACCTGGTTCAGGTTCCGGTGTTGGATGGATTTTCGCAGGTAGGCAGCCTGCTGACTGCGCCCGACTGGTCGCAGATAGGAAGTCCGCAGATCTGGGTTACTGCCGTGACGCTCGCGATCGTGGCCAGCCTGGAAACCCTGCTGTGCGTGGAAGCCACCGACAAGATGGATCCAGCCAAGCGAGTCACCCCCACGAATCGCGAACTCATGGCACAGGGCGTGGGGAACGCGCTGTCGGGCTTCGTCGGTGGCTTGCCCGTGACACAGGTGATCGTTCGAAGTTCGGCGAATATTCAATCGGGTGCGCGCACCAAGAACTCGGCTGTCATCCACGGCTTCTTGCTGCTGATCGCCGTGTCGTTGATGGCGAGTCTGCTGAATCTCGTGCCCTTGGCGGTGCTGGCGAGCATCCTCTTCGTCGTTGGCTACAAGCTCGCCAAGCCCGAACTCTTCGTGTCGTTGTACCGGCTTGGGCCGAACCAGTTCAACCCGTTCATCGTGACGGTGGCGGCGATCCTTCTAACGGACCTGCTGACCGGCGTCTTGCTGGGGCTTGCAGTCGGCGTATTCGTCGTCCTTCATCGCAACTACGTCAACTCCCACACGCTCGAGGTGGAGGAGCGCGATGACGCGGCGGAGGGCCACATCGTGCGGGTGCGCCTGGCCGAGCAGGTCTCGTTCCTGAGTCGCGGTGCGCTGCTACGCGAACTCTCGGCGGTGCCGGATGGTTCACACGTCATCTTCGATCTGAGTCGCACGGTCTCGATCGATCACGACCTGCTCGAGATCATTCGAGACTTCGAAGAATCTGCGGATCGGCACGATTTCATCGTCGAACGAGTCCCCATGGATGTAGGTGGAGACGAAATCCAGAACGCGGCTTGAAAGTGACGGCAGTGCCGTAGGTCCAAACCACTCAGGATAGGAGTTCACAGCCATGCATACGCAAACGCCCGAGACCCGCGACAAGCTAACCCCCACGGACGCACTCCAGCTTCTGAAGGCAGGGAACGGCCGGTTTCGCGCAGGCGAGAGGGCCGACCGAAATCTTCTGCAGCACGTGACCGAGACGGCCGGAGGGCAATGGCCATTTGCGGTCGTACTGAGTTGTGTCGATTCGCGAACGTCCACGGAACTGATCTTCGATCAGGGGATCGGGGACGTGTTCAACGCGCGCATTGCCGGGAACTTCTTGAACGACGACATCCTCGGCAGCATGGAATTCGCCTGTCACGTCGCCGGGGCCAAGCTGATCGTCGTGCTGGGTCACTCGGATTGCGGAGCGATCAAGGGCGCCTGCGACAACGTCGAACTCGGACACCTGACTGGTATGTTGAAGAAGATCCAACCCGCGATCGAAGCGGTCCCAACGCCATCGGAGCCAAGCGAGCGGACGTCGTCGAACGAGGGTTTCGTGGACGCGGTGGCGCGCGAGAACGCGCGCAGGAGTGTCGCCGGGATCGCGAAGAGAAGCGACGTGCTGCGCACGATGCTCGAATCGGGAAGCATCGACATCGTGGGTGGCATGTACGACATCAAGACCGGGAAGGTGGAGTTCTTCTAGCAATCTTCAGAGAAAGGCCGTCCCGAGCTTCTCCCTTCGCTGTCACCGACTATCGTGGCAGACTGTCGCGTATGTCCTCCCGGCCCGACGTTCTCTTTCTCTGCGTCGCCAACTCGGCGCGCAGCCAACTGGCAGAGGGCTGGGCGCGAAGACTCGCACCCGAAGGCACCGGGGTCCACAGCGCCGGATCCGAGCCGGGCCATCTGAACCCGTGGGCCGTCGAAGTCATGGCCGAGGTCGGGATCGACATCAGTCGCCAGCGATCGAAGCCGATCGCTGATGTTCCCGTCGAGCGCGTCGGAACCGTCGTCACCCTGTGTGCAGAGGAAATCTGCCCGGTGCTGGCTGGAGAGGGCGCGGGCGAGCTGCAACGTCTGCACTGGCCGCTGGCCGATCCGGCCCGCCCGGGCAGCGCGGGCGAACAGCGCGAGCGATTCCGAGCTGCCCGGGACGAGATCGAAGCCCGGGTTCGGGAGTTCTTCGCGGTCCGGGCGCTCAACGAACCGCGAGGCGCGTCTGAATGAGACCGTCTGGAGCCTCGGCCTCGACGCCGGTGTCGATCTCTCCGATCTCGAGCCGGTCGGCCTGAATGCCCGCCGCCTCGAGGTACTTCTGCACCGCTCGCGCGCGACGCCGTGCGAGGGCGCGAAGATCGTCGTCGCCGTCGACGTCGGGGGCCGCAGTCCCTGTGATCGCTAGGGATAGATCGGGGTTTTCGCGCAACGCCTGCGCGAGCGCGTCGAGCTTCGTGGCTTCCTCGTCGGACAGATCGTCGTCTTCCGCCTCGAAGCCGATCTGGCGCAGGTCCTCCGGGGTGAAGAGACGACCGCCGAACGCCACCATGCCGTTCACCAGCTTGAAGGGCGTCGCGACGACCCGGGTGATCAGCGTCCGCAAGGTGTCGATCAACTGGCCGGTGTAGCTGAAACCGGGGTCGTCGAGATCGCCCGATATGGGGACATCGATGCGAATGCGTCCATCGGCATCGGCGAGCAGCGCCGCGGCCGATGCGACGGGCAGCGAGGTCGCCTCGGCGCTCGAGACGGAAGCTCCGAAGTCGAGGTCCTGTAGCACGATGCCCGTCTGCGACGTCAGGTCGTGCTTCGCGATCGCGGCCTGGATGTCGAGCGAACCGCGTCCGCCGTCCACGCGACGGCCGATGTAGCGGCCCGTGTAGGGGCTGAAGGATTCCAGCTCGAGTCCCTGGACGGCGAAGCGGAGATCGACGAACTCCCGGGGATCGAGGGGCGCGAGCGAGCCGGACACGGTCAAGGGCGCGTAGCCCGCCGCCTCGGCGGCGACGTCCAGCTTCGAGCGGCTCGCGGGGTCCGTCCGGAAGCCGTCGATGGTCACCTTCAGGTCGGCGAGATCGATGCCGTAGGCGGGCTCGATGCTGCGGTCGTCGAAGCGAAGCCGACCCCCGCGAATCTCGATCGGCCCGATCTTCACCGGAACGGTGGGAGCGTCGTCCCCTGGAGCCTCCGGAGGTGCCGCCTCGGCCGTGTCCCCTTCGAATGCGCGCGCGAGGTTCAGGCCTTCGCGGGACCGCACGAGGTGCACGATCGGCGCTTCGAGACCCACACTCCCGACCTCGACGGCAAGGGGCTCGGAGACGATCTCGATGCCGCGGACGTCCAGCTGCTTCCAGGCGAGCACGGGGTTCGCGCCGTCGCGCTCTCGAACCTCGAGCCCGCTCACGCCGAGATCTCCCGCGAAGCGCAGGGCCTCCGGCGCTTCCGGGGTGATGCCGAGCTGGAGGTGACCGTCGAAGTCGAGTGTCCCGCCGTGCACCACCAGCTGCGCTTCACGCGCGACGTAGGGTTGGAGGGAAGCCAGGGAAAAGGCCGTCAGTCGGAGCTTCAAGTCGAGCTGCAAGGGGTCGACGTCGATGTCTCCGCGCGCCGACAGGCTGGCGCCGTCGCCGAGCCCCAGCACGACTTCCGCCGGACTCGGCTGGTCACCGTTGGTGGTCGCTCGCACCAGATTGGTGAGGTCGAGAGCTTCGGCCCGGATCTCGATGGGAGAGACCTCGCGCTCGAGGGCCGGGTCGTGAGACGCGTCGATGAGACGAAAGCTGCCGTTGGAGAGCGCCAGACGGCGGATCCGCAGCTCGGCGAGAAGACCGTCCTCGTCGGGCTCGTCTGATTCTGGTTCGGGCTGGGCTTCGTCTTCCGCAGGAGACCCCGGCGCGGCGTCCTCGCCGATTGCGACGCCCGCCACGGCGAGGCCGCCATCGGGATCGATGCGCAGGACGACGAGCGGCCCATCTAGATGCAACTCGTCGACGATGACGCGCCCGGCCAGCAGAGGAGCGACGTCGAGGTCTACGATCAAGGCGTCGAGTGATGCGTCCGGCGCGTCGAGGGTCTCGCCCATCGCGAAGCCGCGGACTTCGAGCCGCAGCCGGAATGGATCGAAGGAGGCCTCTTCCAGGTGCGCCTCGAGCCCCAACTCGTCGGCGATGATGTCCCGGAGCTGGCCCGGCAGCAGCGCAGGCACGACCCAGTAGCCCGCCACCGCGTAGAGCGCGACGAACAGGACCACGACAGCCGCCACGATCCCGGCGATGCGAGTGGACCGGCTCATGGGGAAGGACAACTCGGCTCCGACAGATCAGAAGTCGTAGACGAGGTTTGCGTAGTAGCGAAGCTCTCGCTTGAACTTGTCCACTTCATGGCTGTCGTAGATGAAGCTCGTGCCAAGCTTGAACGCCATCCCTTCGACGAAGCCTACCGCCAGCTTCCACTCGGCACGGCTCTCACTGCGGTAGTTCGGTGCGTCCGCGAGATCGAGGAGATAGAGCGTATTGGCAGACAGGCTCTGGCCCTCGTGGTAGTTCCAAAGCGCCTGCAGGCCGGCCAGTGCATTGGGCTCCGTGCGGACCGGATCCTTGCCCTGGGTCGTGTCGTTCCGGCGGTCGTCCAGGGTTTGGGCGATACCGCCACCGGCCCGCCCGATCACCTCCCACTCGTCGCTCTTGATGAACTCGTAACCGACGCCGGCGTTCGCCCCCAGCCTATGCAGATACTCCTGCTGGGTATCGAGACGGTAGGACGCGGTCAGGAACGGAAACCAGGCCGACGGCGGGAACAGGAAGTCGTGGGTGTAGCGGGTATCGAAGGCGTCCTCGGTCGTATCGTGCGAGGCCCTCACGAAATTGTAGCGAGCGACGTACTGCATCCGGTGCCGCTCGGTCTCGCGGTTCAGGTTCAGGTCGACGTTGGCGTTGACCTCGTTGGACTTGCCGGACGAACCGCTCGCACCAGCGGCCAGGGACTTGTTCCAGCCGCGCAGGAACCAGGTTCCGAAAAGACCCGGCTTCTCGGGCTTCTTCTCGGGCTTCTTGATCTCGGTCGTCGGAATCTCGATGCGCCCCAGCACGTCGTGCTGCAGGACGATCTTGTAGTCGTCCTTCTCGAGGATCACGCCTTCGAGCTTCTCGCCGCTCTTCAGCTCGACGGTGTCCGCAAAGGCCGTCGCGCCGGCAAAAAGAGCGAAGAGAAGCGTCCAGGCGGTGAACACCGCCACCGAGATGCGCATGCAAGTCTCCTTGATCCAGATCAGCGCGACCGAGCCCACCCGGCAGCCGCGGAGGGCGGAGTCTGGGACAGTCGCCGCGACGGGTCAACGCGCAGACCGCGACCCATCGCGGTGTGAACCGAATTCTTGACGCCGCGTCAGACCGCGAAGCGATAGGCGTCGCCATCGCGCACGATGCGGCCCGCCGTCGGGGTGGCGAAGTGGGTGCCGATCACCAGGGTCGGCTGGTCGGCGTGACGCGCCAGGAATTCCCGACGCGTGCGATCCCCGGTCTTGGCGTCCCAATCCGCGCTGCTGCTCCATTCCGGGTGGGCGCACTGCGCGGGATGGTGCATGAGATCGCCGGTGATCACGGCCCGCTCGCCCTGGGATTCGATCCGAACGGACACGTGACCGGGGGTGTGACCGGGAGTCGGCTCGAGCTGGACGCCTTCGGCGACGACGTGGTCCGTTTCCACGAAGTCCACCACGCCCGCGTCCACCACCGGGCGGACCGACTCGTCCATGACTTCGCCGAACTCCTTGGTGTCGAACTCGTCCCAATGGGCGTACTCCTGTTTTCCGAACAGGTAGCGGGCGTTCTCGAAGGTCGGCACCCAACGCCCCTCGACGAGGCGCGTGTTCCACCCCACGTGATCGACGTGCAGGTGGGTGCAGAGCACGAAGTCGATGGCATCCGCCGGATGGCCCGCCGCGCCCAGGTCTTCGAGAAAGGGACCCGTGCGATTGCTCCAATTCGGAATCGTGAGCGTCTTGTCGTTGCCCACGCAGGTGTCGACGAGGATCTTGCAGTCGCCGCTCTCGATCACGAGGGCGTGGACGCTCATGATCGCCACGCCCTGGGCGTCGGCGAAGTGCGGCTGCAGCCACTTTTCCCGAGCGAGGTTCTCGGGCGTCGCGTCCGGGACGATCCAGGTCGCAGGACCCGGGATCTCGATCTCGGTGACCTTCGTGATCGTCACGTCTCCGATCTTCCAGCGCTGCACGTCTGTCATGAGGGGCTTCGCTCCTGTCGGGCCGGGCCGACCGCAGTCGTGCCGAGGCCGGGAAGAGAGGGTTGTCGATGATCTCGGGCGGGGCGACGGGGAGCCGGCGCATCGTCGCGAACGCTGCGTCCACCGAGGGCATGGGAGCGCGCGCGCTCGCCCGCCACGAAGGTGTGAAAATCGGGCGTCTCGGCGCCGACCTCGAGCGCGCGCGCCTGGACGTCGAGCCGCCGCATGGCCGCCAGGCGATCGTCATTGCCGAGCCGCGCGCGATCGACGGCGTCGCGCAGGACGCGGATGGTCTCGTCGTAGACGCTGAGGGGCACCGGGAAGGGATGGCCGTCCTTGCCGCCGTGGGCCATCGCGTAGCGGGCGGGATCGCTGAAGCGCGACGGCGCGCCGTGCACGACTTCTGCGACCAGGGCCAGCGCCGCGACCGTACGAGCACCGACCCCGGGCTGGAGCAGTAGATCCGGGAAGTCGACGGGCCCCGCGTCCGCCGCCGCTGCAAGAGTCCCGCGCAAGCGACGCATCACGACGTCGCTGAGCCGGACGTCGTGATGCGTGGGCATGATCAATCGGGGCCTCGCGGCCTCCGGCCGCGGTGCGAACAGCTCGGGCTCCCGGCGCAGCGCAGCCAGCGCGGCAAGCACCGGGTCGGGACCGCTTGCGACCAGCTCGAGCTGCGCGCTTCGCGACGCCCGCGCCCTGCGATCCGTGAGGTTGACGATCTCGCCGCGGCAGGGTCCGTCGATCGCCGAGTGCGGCTCGTCGACGAAATCCTCGAGGCCCTGGGACAGCCAGTGATAGCGGCGCGCCTGGCGGCGTTCGGTGTCCATCCCCTGCTGGACCACCACCCAGGCGCCGTCGTCGCTGACGATGAAGCCGTGGAGGTAGAGCTGGAAGCCGTCGTGGATGGCGGCGCTGTCGACCTTCGCGACCAGCCGGCTCGCGCGCGCCAACGCATGGCCGTCGAAGCCCACGCGATCCGCTACGGCGAGAAGCTCAGCCGGGGTCTTGCGCGACTGCCGCCCGCGACCGCCGCAGACGTGGACGCCGATCTCACCGGAGACGGGTTCGAGGCCACGCTTCAGCGCCGCGAGCACGCTCGTGGTGATTCCCGAAGAGTGCCAGTCCATCCCCATGACGGCACCGAAGGACTGGAACCAGAAGGGATGGGACAGGCGGCGCAGCAGCTCGTCCCGCCCGTAGTGGACCACCACCGCCTCGACGATCACCCGGCCCAGCGCTTCCATGCGGCTGGCGAGCCAGCGCGGTACCCGGCCGCCGTGGAGCGGAAGATCGGCGCTGCCGGTCGGTCGGGCCATCCCGCGAGTATACTCGGCGACACGGCGCAGCCCTGGCCGGATCGACCACCCCCGAACCCGAGGACTCCCATGGCCGACACCACCCCCATCGAGACGGGCACCGACGATCTGCTCGCACACATCGAAGACGGCGTCGCCGTCCTCACGATGAACCGCCCCGCCCGGCGCAACGCGCTGTCCGGGGACATGTTGTCCGGGATGGCTGCCGCCCTGCGCGAGGCCGAGGCGTCCCCTGCCGTTCGCTGCGTCGTCATCACGGGCGCCGGCGGCGCCTTTTGCGCGGGTGGCGACGTCAAGGGAATGAACGAGCGGAATCAGGGCTCCGGCGAGGGGCGCGGGAACACCCTCGACGAAGCCATCGCCCGCCAGCGGGTCTCCCAGCGGGAGACCGCCGGGAAGCTCTACCAGATGCCGAAGCCCACGATCGCGGCCCTGCCGGGCGCGGCCGCTGGAGCGGGTCTCTCCATCGCCCTCGCCTGCGACCTGCGGATCGCCAGCGAAGACGCGGTGATGGTGACCGCCTTCGCCAAAGTGGGCTTCAGTGGCGACTACGGCGGCACCTTCTTCATGACCCAGCTGCTGGGTTCGGCGAAGGCCCGGGAGCTCTACTACTTGTCCGACCGTCTCGACGCGCGCGAAGCGGAGCGGCTCGGCCTGGTGAATCGCGTGGTCGAAGCGGGCTCCCTCGAAAAGGAAACGATGGAGCTCGCGCGGCGCCTCGCGGCGGGTCCGAGCATCGCGTACCGCTACATGAAGGAGAACCTGAACCGCGCGGTGGGCGGGGAGATGGGCGAGTGCCTGGATCTCGAAGCGACCCATCACGTGCATACCGGCCTGACTGCCGATCACCGCAACGCTGCCCGCGCCTTCGTCGAGAAGCGGACGCCGGTCTTCGAGGGACGCTGATCTCCCTCTCCTCGTTCATGCGCGGCGCCTCATTCATGCGCAGCACCGTGGCGGGAGTCGTGTTCGCGGGACCCGGTTGCGTCGGCGTGGCGCTAGCCGGCCCGCCGCTTCTGACCGACGACCCGGTCGCAGTCGCACCCGGGCACGTCGAGATCATCTCGGCAGTCACGGCGTCCGAGCGTGGCTCCGACACCTTCGTCGACGTGACGGCAGTCGACCTGGCCATCGGTATCGTGCCCAGCCTCGAGCTGGACCTGACCCTCGACGTGACCCTCAGCGACCACGACGAAGACGACGATGGCCAGCTCGAGCATGGTGACACCCCCCTCACCCTCGGCTTCAAGTGGGAACCCGTGCAGAGCGACGCCTTCTCGCTCGCCTTCGCACCCAGTGTCATCTTCAGCATCGAGGACGGCGACGACGTGGCGGTCGGCCTTCCGATCCTCGCGGAGTTCCGAGACGACCGCGTCCGTGCCGGGGCCGGGGCGAGGTACGTCGTCTTCGACGGCGCCACCGACGGCTGGCGGCTGGCGGCTGGGGCTGTACGGCGGCTTCGCGGCAAGCGCCCGCATGGAGCTGCTGGCCGAAGTCTACGCATCGGCTTTCATCGAGCGCGACGATCCCGAGGTGGCCGTCAACTTCGGTGTCGACTTCGCCCTGACCGACGAGCTGCACGTGCTCGCGTCCGGTGGCACCGGCCTTTACGGCGGGGCCGGCGCGCGCCGGGAGTGGATGGGATTCATCGGCCTGCAGCTGCTGCTCGGCCCCCTGTTCGGCGACGCCGCCCCGGTGGCTTCCGCCGGCTCTTCCCCCGGCGGCGCCGCCCTGCTAGAATTGACGAACCGTCAATTTCGTCACGAACGCCCCCCAGAGGCGCCCTGGCACTGATCTGGTAGGGATCGGGGACGAAGGCCTGGCGGCGCCAGTCGAGGCAGCCGATGACCCCGTCGAAAGACGACCGTCCGATCTGCGAGAACAAGGCGCATTGGACCCGTCCCGCCCTGTGCGACGGCGACGGGCCCATCGCCACCTACCGCGAGTGGGTCCAACAGTTCGTCTGAGAACGGAGAACCCCATGAACGACTCCCGCACCTTCAAGATCGTCGACTGCGATCAGCACGTCATCGAGGCCCCGGACCTCTGGGAGAAGCATCTCCCGAAGAAGTACCAGGCGTACGCGCCGAAGCTCGTGCGCGACGAAGAAGGGGGTGACGGTTGGCTGCTCGGCGAGCACATCGAAGCCCTGGGGCTGGTGGCTGCGAAAGAGGTAAGTCCGCGCGACCTGCGCTGGACGGGCAGTCGCTACGAAGACATGCACCCCGGCATCTACGAACCCAAGGGCCGCATCGAGCTGCTCGACGAGGACGGCATCCACGCCGCAGTGCTGTTCCCCCCTCAACGCACCATGATCTACTTCATGACGATCGGTGACGACGAGGTCCAGATGGCCGGAATGCGGGCCTACAACGAGTTCATCACCGAGTTCTGTGCCCAGGACCCGAAGCGCCTGGGGGCGATCTGGCAGATGCCGGGGACGAAGACCGAAGACGCGGTCGCGATGCTGCACGAGGCCAAGCAGGCGGGCGCCGTCGGAGTCGGCCTCGCTACCTGGCCGAGCGGCGAGAACCTCATCTCCGAAGCCGACGACCCCTTCTGGGCGGCCGCCGAAGAACTCGGGATGCCGGTGCACGTCCACATCGGGCTGGTCCCCGCCAAGCAGCCGACCCGCAAGGTGGCGGCCAAGAAGGGAGGCGCGCCGCAGCTGGTGATGCTGGCGTCCACCATGTCGCGCATGCCCGTGCTGATCGCCGAGATGATCTTCAACCAGGTGTTCTGTCGCTATCCCGGCCTGGTCATGGTCGGCGGCGAAGTCGGCGCGGGCTGGGTCCCCTACCTGCTCCAGGAAATGGACGACCGCTACCGGCGCAACCGCCACTGGTGCGATGTCGACCTCGGCGACAAGCTACCGAGCGAGTACTACGACTCGAACTGGAAGGTCGGGTTCATCCAGGATCAGTACGGAGTCCGCAACTGTGACGCCGTGGGCGTCGACACGATGATGTGGTGCAGCGACTTCCCCCACCACGGCAACGACTTCCCGCATTCCCGGTATCTCATCAACGAGATGTCCCACGGCATCGAAGCCTGGAAGAAGGCGCGCATCTTCGGCGACAACGCCGCCGAGCTCTACGGCTTCACGGACTGACGGCCCGAGCTAGCTGCTGAGCAGCTCGTTCGCCTGCTGGAAGAACTCGAGGGTCGAGCGCTCGTCCTGGGCGATGGTCTGCAACAGGAACTGCGTCTCCGGATCTGCGTCGAGCTTCGCAACCATGTCGTGGATCGGCTTCAGCGCCGCGTCGATGTCGGGGAAGCGCGCACAAAAGTCAGCGACCTTGCGGGCGTCCGGCTTGCCCGGATCCGCGGCGTCCGCCATGACCTTCTCCTGCACCGAATCGGGGATCTGGAAGCTCGGCGTGGCGCCCAGCTCCTTCATGCGCGCTTCGAGCAGGCGCGCATGCATGCCTTCCCGCTGCTGAACCGTACGCAAGCCGCCCTTCACGCAGGCCAGATCGGACACCGCGATCCAGGCGCCGAGGGACGCCTCGCCCAGGGCCTCACCGGCGCGGAATTGATCGAGGAAGCTGGCGAGCGCGTCGGGGGAGACCCCGGCCTGGCCCCTTCCCGTCTCCAACCGTTCGAGCCTCGCGCAGATCTCGTCCTGGCGGGCACCGATTCCGACCAGCCGCTTCTCGATGCGTTCGAGCAGCTCGCCCGTGGCCTTGTTGCTGTCCTTGTCCCTGCCCTTGTCTTTGTCTTTCTCTTTGTACTTGTCTTTGTCTTTGTCTTTGTCTTTCGACATCTGGGGGTTCTCCTTCGAGAGGTGCCGTCCGGGAAGCGTAGTCGACGCGCGACACCGCGGCGAAGCCCGATTCCGTTAGAATCAGTCCTCGCCGCCGAGAGGACCTTTGCATGAAGCCGGGCGATCGCGATGCCCTCGAACAACGGATCGCCCTGCTGGAGCGCCGCGTCGCCGTGACCGAGGACGTGCAGGCGATCCAAAACCTGAAGTCCCGCTACGGTCAGCTGGCCGACGCGCGCTACGGGCCGGACGGCGTCGTCGGAGCGGAGGAGTTGACGCGCATCGCCGACGCGCTCTGCCAACTGTTCAGCGAGGACGCCAGCTGGGAGGGCGGCCCCGGCCTGGGTCTGTGCCGGGGTCGCGATGAGATCCGCGCCCGCTTCCTGGAGCCGACTCTCCGCTTCTCGTGGCACTTCTTCGTAAAGCCCCGCATCGAGGTCGACGGGGCCCGCGCCACGGGTACCTGGGACATCCTGGCACCCTGCACCCGCAGCGACGGTCGCCCGCTGTGGATGGCGGGCTTCGAAGAGGACGATTACGTCAAGCAGGACGGTGTGTGGCTGCACGAATCGATGAAGCTGTCCGTCGTCTTCATGGCGCCCCACGACAAGGGCTGGTCACGGGTCTACCCCGCACAGGCGACCCGCCCCCGGGCGAACGACGCCAGCTCGCGCGGCTGAGCGACGACGTCCATTGGGATCCTTGAACAGGCGCGCTCTCTTCATTCCCCTCGCCGTGGGGATCGGCATGCTCGCGGCCTTCGCGCTCGCCGAGATCGGCGCGCGCGTCTACGTCTACGCGATCGCCGAGCAGGGAAAACTCTTCGAGCCGGACGCGGCCCTGGGATGGCGGCCCCTCCCCCACCTCGACCTCCAGCGACGCAACGCCGACGGAGAGCCCTGGCAGGTGCGCACCAACGCGAGCGGGTATCGGTCTGCGACGGAGGTCTTCGACCCCGGGGCAGCGAGACGCCTGCTGGTTCTCGGCGACTCGTTCGTATTCGGAGAGGGGATCGACATCGAGGATCGCTTCGACTCGCTGCTCGCGCGCCGCTTCCCGGACTGGTCCTTCGTGAACCAGGGGGTCATGGGCTACGGCACCGACCAGCAGCTCATCGGGGCGCGCCAATTGATGGCCGAGCTCGGCCCAGGTGATGTGGTCTTGCTCGTCACCTACGTGAACGACATCGCCGACCTGCTGCGCCAGGAGCACAGCGGTCGCAGCAAGCCGTGGTTCGAGCTCGAAGCCGGCGAATTGGTCGAACACGAGCCCGAGCTGAGCAGTCGCGAGGTCCTCCGCGACCGTTCCTATGTGCTCGCCCGCATCTTCCAGTGGCTGGCGGAAGGCAGCGCTCCCTTGACTCCCGCACGCATTCGCTACGGCGGCCAGCTCTATCGGCGCCTGGTTCTGTCGGAAACGGCGGACGCGCGCGCACGCGGCGTCGAGGTCGTGATCGCATACCACGGCAGCCCCGCGATCCTCGGTCCCGAGGGCGCCGCGCTGGACGACGCAGCTCGGGCGGCCGTCCGACGTGCCTGCGAGGCGCCTGGGGTGCGTTGCGTCGCCCTCGACCCCGCACCCTTCGGACAAGACCAGGCCAAGCTACTGCAGGCGGACGGTCACTGGGCGGCGGGGGCGAACCGCCTGGTTGCCGAGGTCCTCGAAGAAGCCCTGAAGACACCCTGACCGCCAGGGGCGCGTCTTCGTTAGGTTCGTTCACATCATCGACCCGGAGGAATTCGCAATGCGCGCCCCGCTACCGCGAGCGGCTGCGGCCAGATGGATCGGCCTGCTGACCCTGTCCCTCGGCCTCGCGCTCCCCAACGTGGGCTGCACCGGCCTGAGCCGGCTCATCGGATACAAGGGGCAGGCCGAGCAGGCGAAATCCCAGGCGCGGATCGGCGGCCGTCTCACCAGCGAGGGCCCCACCGAAGGAACTCTCGTCGTCGTGATCGGCCGGCTTCCCGGCGGTGAGGAGCAGCTCGTCGGCGTCGACTCCTACGTGCGCGCGAATCCGGGCTCGTACGTCTTCCTCGTCGCACCGGGGCGATACCAGCTCGGCGCCTACGAGGATCGCAACCAGAACGGACTGCTCGACCCCGGAGAACGGGCCGTACGCGTGCACGACAGCGAGATCGTCGACGTCGGCCCCGGAGACCGGGCGAACGTGGACCTCCACCTCGCAGCCAACGCCATCCTCGAGGAGGTCACCGAGCCGATCGACGTGCTGGCGATCATCGAACGCACCCCGAAGGAGCAGCGCGAGTTCAGCCTGTGGGCACTCTCCGTCCAGGGCCGGGTGTGTGACGACTTCGGCGACGACCGCTTCGGACCGACCGCCGGACCGCTCGGCCTGTGGCAACCGATGGATTTCCTCAACGAGGAGCTCGCGGGCATCTACTTCCTCGAACCCTACGACCCGGATCGCATCCCCGTGCTCTTCGTCCACGGGATCGCGGGCTACCCCCAGGAGTTCTCGAGCCTGATCGATTCCCTCGATCGGGCGCGCTTCCAGCCGTGGTTCTACTTCTATCCGTCGGGCTTCTCGCTCGACGGCATCTCCACGCACCTGTCGGTCCTGCTCAAACGCGTGCAGCTCCAACACCGCTTCGACGAGGTCGCCGTCGTGGCCCACAGCATGGGCGGGCTGGTCTCCCGTGGCGCGCTCCTCAAGTATTCCGGCGAGACCCGGCGAGACGACGTACGCCTGTTCGTCAGCATCTCGACACCGTGGGGAGGCGACCTGAACGCGAAACGGACCCAGGATGCACCCATCGAGTTGCCGGCTTCCTTCAAGGACATGAACCCATCCAGCGAGTACCTCCACTGGGTCTTCTACGAGGACGACGACGAGCAGATCCCGAAGCCCCTGCCGAATCGCGTGGACTACCACATGATCTTCGGCTTCGGCGGGTCGGGCGGCCCTTGCAGCGACGGCACGGTCAGCTGCGCGAGCCAGGCGCGACGGGAGGTCCAGGCCCAGGCGTCGAGCGTGCGAGCACTCGACTACGGACACGTCGAGATCCTCCACAGCCCGGAGGTCGCCACCCGCCTGAATGCCCTGCTGGACGCGCGCTTCTGAGACCGGGTTCGACCGCACACGCGGTCGTGCCGCATCAGGCCCGGCGAATCCGTTGTGCGCCCCGGTGGTAGTGGATCAGCGGTACGCCCGGGGCAGCAATGCCCGCGAGCCGCGCCGCCGCCTCGCGCAGCACGACCTGGGTGACGTCGATGATGTCCAGCTCGAGGGCCCGGGGAATCGGCACCCAGGCGAGATCCAGCAGCTCGCCGTTGCTGCGGAGCGTGCCCGATGCCTGGGTGGCGTCGGCCAGGAAGAAGCGCGCGTGATAGCGGATCGGATTCCCCGCCGGCGTGATCGCGCGAGCCAGGTACTCGAGGTGCCCCAGGCCGGGCAAGAGCGAGCCGCCCTCCCGCTGGCCAACGACGAGGCCCGTCTCTTCGAAAGTCTCGCGAATGGCCGCCACGCCGATCGCCCGGGCACGCGCCGCGCCCGTCGCCTGCTGCAGTCCCGCAGCCACGTCGGGACGCAGCTCACTGACCGCCGGATGCGTCGCGTCAGTGGGGTCGACCCGGCCGCCGGGAAACACGTAGACGTCTGGCATGAAGCGATCGAGGGGCTCGCGCCGTCCCATCAGCACTTCGGCATCGGCACCGCGGCCGCGCGCGAGTACCAGGGTTGCGGCGTCGCGCGGCCGGCGCGGCCGTTCCGCGGAGGACCGCCTTCGTCCAGCGGGTCCGCTCGGGCGGGCCGTCACGCGCGTGCTGCCGCGGCAGCCTCCCCTGCAGCCGACCGCTGTTCCTCGTACGCGACGGGACTTCCCACGCGCAGGTCCCGTCGCACTTCGTCGAGCGGCCGTTCGAGCAACGCTTCCCAATCCGCTGCCGGGAGGAACGCCGCCGCGCGCCCGCGCGCCGACGCGTCACGCAGGAAGTCCGAGATCTGCTTGTCGCCACCCCGTCGCATCCGGCGCTCGACGTTGCGAACGATGTAGCCGATGCCCGGGTCGCGGGTCTGCTCGTACGTAAAGGCCAGCAGCGCGAGTTCTCCGAGTAGGTCGCGGCTGTACCCCGTCACGACGTGCCACAGGTCGTGCATGTCGCGCAGGCGGGCACCGAACGCCTCGTCCTCGAAGTCGCGCTCGTCGACGGCAGGTCCCCAGCCGGCTCGCTCGCTCATGCTCGCGGCCTCGAGCCCGGCCGCCGAGATCTGCTCGTTCGAGATGAAGCGCTGGTAGTGGTGGCCCAGACTCTCCACCGCGAGGCCCTCGAGGTACGCGGCGTCGGAGAGCACGGGAATCAGGTTGCGACGTTCCTTCACGACCCGCGCACCGACCGGGTCCCGCCTCACCCGCCGAATCAGTCGTTCGAAGCTGCGCCCGGAAAGCGAACGAATCACGACGAATACGTGCTCCGTCTCGTCCGGATTTTCCATCAGCCGCAGGAAGGCGCGTCGCGCCACCAGTGGGCGAACGCGCTGCTGCCAGCGCAGTCGGACGAAGTCGAGAATCCGGGACATGGCGGCGAGCATCGCGACTCACGAGGATCCAGTCAAGCAATGCCCCGGAGAGGCGAGAACCTGTCTATAATGGCCGACGTGGCCGTTGCCGGAGACCGCCCCGACCCGCGAGATCGCGCCCGCGCGCTGATCCCCCTGATTCGCGAGTGTGCCGACGAGGCTGAACGCGAACGCCATCTCCCCGAACGGGTTGCGGCGGCGATGGCCGCAGCGGGGCTCTACAAGATCTCTGCACCGCGCGACGTGGGTGGCGAGGAATGCGACCCGCGCACCCAGATCGAGACGATCGAGATCATCGCAGGCGGTGACGGCGCTACCGGCTGGAACCTGATGATCGGCATCGAGAACATGGGATTCCTCGGTGCGGCCCTCGCGCGCGAGACCGCACGCAAGCTGTACGCGGACGACTCCTTGATCGTGTCCGGCGCCCTCAACCCGCTCGGACGCGCAACCCCGGTCGCCGGCGGCTATCAGGTGTCCGGGCAGTGGCCCTTCGCGAGCGGATGCCACAATGCGGGCTGGTTCTGGGGCCAGTGCATCGTGATGGACGGCGACGCCCCGGCCGAGAACCCCGGCGGCGGCCCGGTGCTTCGCGAAATGCTGATCGCTCGCGACGACTTCGAGATCCTGGACACCTGGCACGTTTCCGGATTGCGAGGGTCGGGAAGCCACGATGTGCTCGCGACCGACGCCTTCGTCCCCAACGAGCGCGTCACCGCCGCGATGCAAGGGGGAATGCTGCCTGGGGACGGGGCGGGCACGCTCCACCGCTTCCCACCCTTCAACCGGCTCGCCTACAACAAGGTCGGGGTTGCAACCGGTATTGCCCAGGCGGCCATCGACCACTTCGCGGCCCTGGCCTCGGAAAAGCAGCCGCGCGGCTCGCGCAAGCTGCTGCGGGAAAAGGTGTCGGTCCATCTCGCCTTCGCGGAGGCGGTCGCGATCCTCGGCGCTGCCCGGGCATTCGTGTTCGAAGCCGTCGACGACGTCTGGCGGGTGGTCGACGCGGGTCGCGAAGCGACACCCGACCAGCGCATGGGCGTGCATCTGGCCTGCTCGCGGGCCTGCACCGAAGCCGTCCGCAGCGTCGAGATCCTCTACGCGGCGGCGGGCACGACGGCGAACTTCGTCGACTGCCCCCTCGACCGTTGTCTGCGGGACGTGCGGGTGGTGCCCCAGCACATCATGGTCTCGCCCCAGTGGCAGGAGACCGCGGGCCGCGTGCTGCTGGGGCTGCCCGGAGACAGTCCCTTCTTCAACGACTGACCGCGCCTGCTGCGGGTGCCCGGCCTTCTGCCGCGCTCGCTCCTAGCTGGCGAAGCGTAGGCTTCGCTTGCGACGGAAGCCGAGATCCCAAGACAGAGTCTTGGGTCGGCCTCCTAGCGCGCCGACCGTGCCTTCTCGAGATCCGCCGCCACACCGCGGACCAGGGCGCTGGCGTCCGTCGAAATCGTCACCATGCGATAGCCGGTTGCCCGGTGCTTGGCACACAGCTCGGCATTCGCGTGGATTCCGGCGACGATCCCCGCGTCGGTGCAGGCCTTGGCGATGCGGCGGTACGCCGCCTGGTAGGGGTCGGGATTGTCCGCCCCCGGCGGCAGGCCGAGAGACAGACTCAGGTCGTTGGGCCCCACATAGAGCGCGTCGACGCCCGGGATCGCCGCGAGGTCCTCGACCGCGTCCAGGGCTGCGCGCGTCTCGATCATCGGGATGCACAGAACCTTCTCGTTGGCCGTCTCGAAGTAGTTCGGCCCGGCCACGAGGGCGGCGCGATTGGGCCCGTAGCTGCGGCGGCCAGCGGGGGGATAGCGGCAAGCCTGCACGGCGGCTTCGACATCCGCGACGGACTCGATCAGCGGCACGATGATGCCGAGCGCGCCGGCGTCCAGCACCCGGTTGATGGCCCCGAGATCATTGGACGGCACTCGAACGATCGGGGTCGATCCCGCCGCGTGGATGGCGAGGATCAGCTCGGTGGCATCCGGGTAGTCGATCATCCCGTGTTGCAGATCCACGCACACGTAATCGAAGCCGAGACGACTCACGGCTTCGGCGACCCAGCTGTTCGGGATGGCCAGCCAGGCACCGAGCCCGGACTCGCCCGCCTGCCACTTCTGCTTGAGGGCGTTCGTCATCCGCCCGGCAGCAGCACGGCTTTTCCGACCAGGCGGCGTTCGGTGAGGGCCGTCAGCGCCTCGCCCGCCTGCTCGAGAGGGAACACCGCAGGCGCCGCAGGCGCGAGCTTTCCGGACTCGATCATCGCCGTCAGATCCGCGAGCAGGCTCGGGTTCAACGCGCGGTCGCGAGACGACGACCCGCCCCAGTCCACGCCCACGACCTGACAGCTCTTGAGCAGGATCAGGTTCAGTCGGAACTTCGGGATCTCGCCGTTGGCGAACCCGATGACCAGGTAGCGGGCCCATGGGGCACAAGCGCGCAAGGCCGGCTCGGCGTAGTCGCCGCCGACCGGGTCGTAGACGATGTCGACGCCCCCACCCGAGAGCTCCTTGGCGCGCAGCTTCAGGTCCTCGCGCGCGTAGTCGATCGTCTCGTCGGCGCCCCGCTCGCGGCAGCGGGCGAGCTTGTCGGGCGTCGACGCGGCGGCGATGACTCGCGCGCCCATCGCCTTGGCGACGTCGATGGCCGCGAGTCCGACACCGCCGGCGGCGCCGAGGATCAAGACGGTCTCGCCCGACTGCAGCTTCCCTCGACGATCGAGGGCGAAGAGCGCCGTGCAATAGCTCTGCACGAAGCAGGCCGCCGTGGGCATGTCGAGGCCCTTGGGGATGGGAATCAACGCCGACGCCCGCACCTTGACCTGTTCGGCGAAGCCACCCAGCCCCGGCATCGCCACGACGCGGTCTCCGATCGAGACTCCCTCGACGCCCTCGCCCAGGCGACTGACCGTGCCGGCGATCTCGCTGCCGGGAACGAAGGGCGGCTCCGGACGGATCTGGTACAGGCCCTGGGTCATGAGTGCGTCGACGAAGTTCACGCCACACGCTTCGGCGCTCACCACCACTTCTCCGGCGGCCGGCGCCGGGTCGGGCCAGTCGTCGACCCGCAGCTGCGACGGCTTCCCGAGTTCGGTGCAGACGACGGCACGCATCAGACGAACCGTCGCTTCAGCCAGTCGATCAGGATGGCGTTGAGTTCAGCCGGCTTGTCCTGCTGGGTCCAGTGACCGCAGCCCTCGATCATGTGCGTCTCGAGGTCGCTGCACAGCGCCGGCATGCCGGCGGCAGCGGACGGCGGCAATGCGAGATCCCATTCCGCGGTCACCATCAGGCACGGCAGCTCGAGCTTCTGGGTTCCGATTTCGGGATAGGCGTCCGCGTTGCGGTCGATGTTCCGGTACCAGTTGACGCCGCCACGGAAGCCCGTTTCCCCGAAGGTCTTGATGTAGACGTCGAGTTCCTTCGCGCCGAGCAGCGGCTTCCCGACCTCGGGAAGCTCCGCGAGCCGACGAAAGGGATTCGCGTCGATCTCGGGATCGTCGCTTGCGGCGCGCTCGACGAGGCCGCCTCCTTCGGGTGCGACGCCTCCGCGCATCAGCTTCTCGAACACCAGCCGGGTGTCGCGATCCAGGATGGACTCGGCGATGCCCGGGCGCTGGAACCACAGCACGTACAAGCGTTCGTCGTCGGGGATCATCTGGCGCATGATCGACGTCCTGGGAAACGGCGAGTAGGGCGTATTGACGCCGATCACGCCCGCGGTGCGCTCGGGCCAGGCGATCGGCATCCCCCACACGACGAAGCCACCCCAGTCGTGGCCCGCGAACACGGCCTTCTCGATCCCGAGGGCGTCGAGCAGACGAACCATGTCGCCCATCAGGTGCTCGAGGTCGTAGTCCTCGATGGCCTCGGGACGATCGCTCCCCCCGTAGCCGCGCATGTCCGGGGCGATCGCGCGGAAGCCCGCCTTGCCGAGGGCCGCGAGCTGATGGCGCCACGAGTGCGCGAGCTCTGGAAAACCGTGGCACATCACGACGGCGGGACCGTCCGGAGGACCCGCTTCGTAGACCATCAGACTGATGGGATCGAGATCCCCACCCCGCGCACTCGAACCCGCGGGCAGATCGACCCGCCTCGGCTCGGGCAAGCTCACCATCCTTCCACTCCTCCGTTGTCGTCCAGGTCTCGTCTCGCCTCGGGCGGGCTCGTGCTCAGCCCAGCTTCTCGGCGAAGACATCCTCGTTGAAGCCGACGAGCACGGTCTTTCCCGAGCGGATCGTCGGCGCTCTCAGGTTCCCGGTGGGCCCGAGCATCGCGTCGACGACGTCGGCCCCGGCCTTCCCGCCCGGCTTGAACTCGGACACCTTCTTGCCCTTCGCGACGATCACCTTTGCGGCGGCCTTCGCAAGTGCCGCAGCGTCGCTTCGGCCGAGCTTGCGGCTCGCAGGGACGGTCTCTTTCGCCTCGATTCCATTCGCGTCCAGAAACTTGGACGCCCGGGTGCAGGACGTTCAGCCCTTGCGGTGGTAGTACCAGTCGATCTGTTTCGCCTTCTTGCTCGCCATGGACGTACACCTCCTGGGTCTCATTTCGACCGAGGCGATCCTACCACGACTCCGAGCCGGCACCGCCCTTGATCGGACCCGAGAGCCCCGGCGTCACCCACCCGCCGTAGTAGCCGCCGGGCTGCGGAGTCGCGCGAGCCTCACCGATCCAACAGGCGTCGACACGGCTCGGGAGGAACGACATCCACCCGCGAATCGCCGCGAACTCGGGGAACGGGTCGGGGTAGCACCACGCCGCTTCGGTCGCGTCGTCGACGTCGAAGTGCCGCGCCGCGCCCTTCCATTCACAGAAGGAATGCCCCGACGCGATCGCCAGCCGCGCCAGGTCCACATCGTCGGAGGGGAAGTAATAGGTGGGCGCACCCGCCGTCTCGACGATCCGCATCGCCCTCCCGGTCTCGGCAACGGCACGGCCGGCATGAACGACCCGCAGCCGAGACGCAACCGGCTCGACCCGTGGAGGCCTGGGGAAGTCCCACACCGATTCCTGGCCGGGTGCTGGTGTTTCCGCCCAGGGCGGACGTTTCCGCCCTACCCACTGCCAGCGGCTACGGGCCGCGAGCACGGCGGGGCTGGGTTCTTCCAAGGCTACCTCCTTCGCCGGAATGCAAAGTCGGACGAAGTGCGAAGCGCCCGTCACCCGCGTCGCTGGTGAGGGCACCTACTCGTGTGCAACCATGCCCGACCCCGAAGCCCGCGCAAGCCGGGTGCCGAAATGAGATGACGACCGAGGAGCAAGAATGAGCAAGACTGCGCTGGTTACGGGCATTACGGGACAGGACGGCTCGTATCTCGCCGAGCTGCTGCTCGAAAAGGGCTACCGCGTCGTGGGACTCGCGCGCCGCTCCACCCACTACTCGCACCCGAATATCGACCACCTGATCGGGAAGATCACCCTCGAGCACGGCGACCTCATGGACGCCGACTCGCTCGCGAACGTGGTTCAACGCCACCAGCCGGACGAGGTCTACAACCTCGCGGCGCAGTCGGTTCCCGCCGACAGCTGGGACAACCCCATCGTGACCGGGGAGATCACCGCCCTCGGCAGCCTCCGCATGCTCGAGGCCGTGCGTCGCCACACGCCGAACGCCCGCTTCTACCAGGCGACCAGTCGCGAGATCTTCGGCGGCGTCGACGACGAGGTGGTCAACGAGCGCACCGAGTTCCGGGCCAACAATCCGTATGGCACCGCGAAGCTCTACGCCCACCTGATGACCGCGACCTACCGCGAGTCCTTCGACCTCTTCGCCTGCGGCGGAATCCTGTTCAACCACGAGAGTCCGAGGCGCAGCCTGCACTTCGTGACCCGCAAGGTCACCATGGCCGTCGCCTGCATCAAGCACGGGGTGCCCAATCCGCCGCTCAACGAAGCGGGCGAGCCCCTCGTCCGGAACGGCAAGGTGCAGCTCGGCAATCTCGACGCCGTGCGCGACTGGGGTCATGCGAGGGAGTACGTCGACGCCATGTGGCGCATGCTCCAGCAGGACACGCCGCAGGACTACGTGATCGGCACCAACACCGCCTACACGATTCGCGACCTGTGTCAGGTCGCCTTCGACCAGGCCGGACTCGACTGGGAGAAGCACGTCGAGAGCGCCGACCGCTTCATGCGACCCACCGAGATCGCCGCGTCCAAGGGCGACTACTCGAAGGCCAAGGCGGACCTCGGCTGGGAGCCCAAGATCGGCTTCGAGGCGCTGATCCGCGAGATGGTCGACGCCGACCTCGCGCTTCTCGCTCGCTAGACAGCGAGGTTTCGCAACGCAGAGGCCGGGAGAAAGATGCGTGCCCGGCGACGGGAGCGAGTTTTTCCGCAGCCTGCTAGACCGGGTCGGCCACCTTCAAGAGCTGCTTGCCCAGGTTCTTGCCCTCGAAGAGCCGACGGAAGGTCTTCGGCGCGTTCTCGAAGCCCTCCTGGATGTCTTCGGCGTGGGCCAGCTCACCCGACGCGATCCAACCCGACAGGTCGTCGATGGCTTCACGCGCGCGCGCGAAATAGTCGAGCAGCAGGAACCCCTGCATCGTGCAACGCCGGATCACGAGCTGCATGTAGTGCCGCGGACCCGGCGGCAGCTCCTTCTCGTTGTAGGCCGAGATCCCGCCGCACAGCGCGATGCGACCGAAGAGCGCCATGTTCACGAGTGCCGCGTCCAGGATCTCGCCTCCGACGTTGTCGAAGTAGACATTGATGGCGTCGCCGCACTCCTGCTTGAGGCGCAGCCGCACGTCTTCCTTCTTGTAGTCGATCGCCGTCGTCAGGCGCGCCTCTTCGGTGAGCCAGCGGCACTTCTCCTCGCCGCCTGCGATCCCGATCACCTTGGCGGCGCCCTTGATCCGCGCGATCTGCGCCGCAATCGACCCTGTCGCGCCAGCGGCGCCCGAGACCACGACGACGTCGCCTTCCTTCGGCTGGCCGATCTCGAGCATGCCGAAGTAGGCCGTGAGACCCGTCCCGCCGAGCACGCCGAGCACCCATTGAGGCTCGATGCCCGCCGGCACCCGACTCACACCGCCCATGGCCCCGGGCTTCGTGTCCGACAGGCAGTATTCCTGCCAGCCAAACATGCCGTGCACGAGATCGCCCTCTGCGAAGTCCGGGTTGCGCGACGCCACGACCTGACCGACCGCCGACGCGCGCATCACTTCACCGATCCCGACGGGCGGCAGGTAGCTCTTCTCGTCGTTCAGCCAGCCGCGCATGGCGGGCTCGAACGCGAAGTAGAGATTGCGGATCAGGATCTGTCCCTCGGCGGGCTCCGGCCGAGGCGCTTCGACGAGATCGAAGTCGCTCTCCTTCACCATGCCGACGGGTCGACTCCCGAGCTGCCACTGCCGATTCGTACCGCTCATCTGAAACCTCCTGGGGCGGCGCTCGATCGTCGCCGGCTGGCTATCGGGCGTCCGGCTGGGCGGAGAGACCGGGCTTCACGACGGTTCCCCGCAGCACGCCGGCATTGGTCAGCAGGCGCACGGGCTGATTGTCTCGCCGCGTATTGAACATCACCAGGTCGGTGAGCCCGTCGCGATTGATGTCGCCGGGACGAATCTGCCCCTCGGTCGCGATCTTCTGTCGGGCATCGCGCCTCCGGTAGCCGTCCTCGCGGTCGCCGACGTACACCTCGATCTTCGAACCATCCGTCGAGCTGATGTAGTCCCGGAAGCCGTCGCCGTTGAAGTCGTACTCCACGGTGGGGATGAAACCTGCAGGTCGTGAGGTTTCGAAGTCGAGAGGCACGCCGAGCTTCACGTCGAACCAGGCATCGCCTCCCCGGGGCTTCTCCGGTGCGATCGCCGGTCGCTCGAGGCCGTAGACCGCGAGATTTGCGTCGATGGCTTCCTGCAGGAAGATCTCGATCAGCTCGAGGACGTTGATGGGGATGCCGATGCGCATCAGCTCGCGCGTGCCGTTCCCGTCGATGTCGATCAGCTGATCGGCGCCCAGCACCTCAGGAGTTTCGAACGCGTAGTCCGGCTTCTCGAGGTTCCAGCCCTTGCCCCGATTGAAGTAGATGTAGGTGTTGTAGCCGGCGTCCATCACGCCTCCGACGGTCTCGGACAGGATCAGGTCGGCCAGCCCGTCGCCGTCGATGTCCTTGGCCGCCGTCCGCACCGCACCGGACCCGCGGATGTGGTCCTCGAAGCTGATGCGCCCCAGGGTCACGACCTGAGACGGAGAGCGATCGAACCCGCCGTCCTCCGCCTGGAGGAAGACCTGCAGCTGATGGCGCTGGGACGCCACGATGTCCGCCCGGCCGTCCCCGTCGACGTCGCCGGTCGAGATCCGCGGCGCGTCGAGGAAGATCTGGATGTCGCTCTCGGAAAGCATCAGTCCGGACGGTTGCACGAAGAAGTTCGCGCGCGCCCCGGTCATGATTCGCGCCTTCAGGGTGCCATCGGCAGTCATGAAGAAGGTCTCGCCCAGACCGGGCGCGATCAGCCAGGGCGGCGACCCGAACGCCGTGGTCGCGATCGGCAATCGATCGAGGCCTCGCTCGTCGCTCGAAACACCGATGGTGAGGTCCTGCGGCAGCAAGGCGTCGCTGACCCGGGCGACGAGCACGCCATCCTCGCCCCGCGCGAAGCCGACGATGCCGATCCCGCGCGGCCTCAGCAACAGCAGGTCGACGCCGGGCACGTCGTCGGCCTCCGCCAGGTCATAGGCGGCGCTGTTCTCGGGCAAGGGAGCCTCGAGGGTCGGCTTCGGCGGGATCGTGCCGCTCTCGTTCTGGAGATGGACGCGAACGAAGCGACGCTCGTCGGGCGGAATGCCGAAGGTCACCACCTGCAGCAGGTCCTGACGGCCGTCGCCATCGACATCGACGAGCTCGGCGGTGACGGTGCGCCCGCGGCTCTCGACTACCTGGACGAAGAACGGGTCAGCGGCCGCCGCCGGCAACGCGCTCAGACCGAACGCGAGCAAGGCGCCGAGGCGAGCCAGGCCGCAGGATCCAGGTCGGGTCAGCACGCGCGGGATCCTAGCAGGCCGGGACCGTGCGCGGCAGAACGCCGCGCACCCGCAGCAAGCCGGAAGCTGCGGTTCCGGCCGGCCAGGACGGGGCGCGGCAGAACGCCGCGCACCCGCAGCAAGCCGGAAGCTGCGGTTCCGGCCGGCTAGCGGGATGGGGAAACGAAGTGCTCCCGGGCGTGGGCCAGGCCTTCGATGCTCCCGATATCGAACCATGCGCCGGGTACCGGCGCCGCGCGGACCGGCACCTGTCCGACCAACCAGGCGATGAAGTGCCCGGGAGCGTCGGGGTTTCCACCGTGTGCGAGGTAGCGCGGCAGCAGTTCCGCCACCGAGGCGGGAAGGAAGTAGAGGGCGATGGCCGCGAGGTCCGAGACCGGGTGGAGCGGCTTCTCCTCGAAGCGCGTGACCCGGCCGGCGGCGTCCACGGTCACGTCGTTGTACTTCGACGCCTGGCCGGGAGTAGGCGGCTCGACACGCCGCACCGAGAGCAACGCCTCCCGGTGGGCCAGAAAGTGCGCCTGGACGCTGCGCAGATCGAAGGACAGCAGGTTGTCGCCCGCGGCGACCAACCAGTCCTCACCCGCAACGGGGACCTGAGACAACGCGAAGGACAGATCCCCGATGGCGCCGAGCTTGTCGTGGTCGTCCGTCGAGCCGTCGTCGAGGACGCGAACGGGAACGCCCACGTCGAGACCGGCCGCCCAGTCGTCGAAGGCCCTCGCGAAGCGCGCGTTGGCGATCACGACGACCTCCGACAGGTCGTCGAGGGCCAGCACGCGCTCGAGGATGTGGGACAGGATCGGCGCCCCCGCGACCTCGAGCAGGGGCTTCGGACGGTCCCGGGTGAGGGGATACATGCGAGTCGCGTAGCCCGCGGCGAGCAGGTAGGCCTTCACGCGCGCGCCGGCACGGGCTGAGGACGAAGGAAGCCGAAGCCCGCCTCGCGGTAGCGACGCTCGAGATCCGCCAGGCCCCGGGCAGCCTCCCCCGGCGGCGCCATGCCGACGACCGCACCCCCGGAACCGCACAGCTTGGCGGCACCGCCCATCCCTGCGGCGACCGCGACCAGGGCGCGATCCCGGTCGGACACCGCGAAGATGCGAGTGCGCATCTCGAAGTTCTCGTTCAGGAGCGCCCGGAAGCGCGCATGGTCGCCGTCGCGCAGGCACGCAACGCCCTCGTCCACGAGCGCCCGGAAGGCCTGGATGGTGGCCAGTACCTCGGGATCCCCCGCCAGCCAGCGGGCGCGCAGGGTGCCGTGCGCCCGCCCGGATGCCTGGCCACCCCGAAGGTCCCAGGCCACGAACAGCGGCGGCAACGCGGCCGGGTCCAGGTGTTCGTACGACCCGGGCCCGCGCGGCTCGGCGAGGTCCATGCAAAGCAGCCCCTCGTGAGCCTGGATGACCCGGTCCATGGCGCCGGCGGCGATCCCGAGGTCTTCGAGCTCGGCGGCGAGGGCCAGCTCTGCCAGGTCGACCGGGGGAATCGCGACGTCGAACCATTCGGCGAGCCCGCGAAGGGCCGCGACGACGATGGCGCTCGAGCCGGCCAGGCCCACCTGGCGCGGGATGTCGGTCTCGTATGCCATGCGGAAGCGAAGCCGCGGATCGTCCGGCTGCAAGCGTTCGAACGCATGCGCGTAGCCGCTGAAGCGGTGCAGTGCCGCGCGCAGCAGACGCAGCCCGTCGTCGCATCCCGTCGCTGCGAAGTCGGCCACGGCTGCGCGCGCGTCCGCGAAGGTCACGCCGTCGCTCGCGCCCGGGATCAGCTCGAAGCGCTCGGCGGGCGTCAGGTGGACGCGAGCGCGGAAGTTCCCGAGCGCCAGCGCAATCGCCTTGCCCCCGTACCCGTCCGACGGGTTGCCGAGGAGCCCGACCCGGGCGTGTGCGGTTGCGACGACGGGTTGCATGGGCACCAACCCTAGCCCCGATCCGTCCGCATGACGGACACGGACCGGGCCGCAGGTCTCGGCTTCAGGGCGTAGCGGGCATCGCCTCGATCTGGCTCACCAGCTCGCGGGTTCCGGGCGCGCCGCCCGTCAGCGCAACCACCCGCCGCGCGTGTGCCAGTGCCTCGTCCCGGCGACCGGTCTGGGCGTACAGCACCGCGAGCGCGTGCTGGAAGCTGGGGTCGTCCGGGGCCAGGGCCTCCGCGCGCGAGAGGGCGGCCTCGGCTTCGGCCACGCGACCGAGTCGCTGGAGTGCGATCCCGTGGTTGTAGTGCGCGCGCGGTCGCGTCGCGAGCAAGGCCGCGCCCCGGCCGAGGGCATCCGCGGATTCGTCCAGACGACCCACCTCGGCGAGCAGCAGGCCCAGCGAGTAGTGGATCTCCCCGACGCCGGCTCGCAGGGCCGGGTCCGGAGCGGATTCGAGGTCGGTGGTGGGCGTCGCGGCTGCCAGCCGCTCGGCGCTCGCGAGCGCCGCTCGCAGCTCGATCTCCGCCTCCTCGTTGCGCGTCTGGCCGTTCAACAGGTTCGCGAGGTTCACCCGCGCGGGGACGAAGTCCGGCTGCAAGCGGATCGCGGTGCGATAGGCGGCCTCTGCGGCGGTCGACAAGCCTCGGCGGCCGGCGAGCACCCCGAGATTCAAATGCGCTTCCGGGGTGTCACCCAGCGCACGCTGGGCGTCGCGATATTCGTCGAGAGCGTTCGCGAAGGCCTCGCGATCCGCGTCCGACAACGCACCCGGGGGCGCGCCACTCAGGACCCGGGCCGCCTCGACGCGAACCGCCCTTCGCTCGTCTCGCAACAGCGTCGCGAGCAACGGGTTGCCGGCACCCGGGTCGACGTACTCGAGACTGCGGGCGGCGGCGGCGCGCACGAGTGGATCGGCGTCGCCGACTGCGCCCGACAGCAACGAGAGGCCGGCCGCGTCACCGAAGCGACCCGCGAGCATTTCGATGGCCGTCGCGCGAGCGATGGCCGGGGCATCGACATCGCCCGCGAGCGCGCGCAGCCGGGTCACCGCATCCGGATCCCCCGCACGGCCGGCCGCGATCGCTTCGCCCCAGTGTTGTTCGAGAGCGGGGTTCTTGAGAGAGGGATCCGTGAGAGAGCGTTCCAGCAAGCGCGCCGCCAGGAAGTCCGCGGCCCAGCCCGCGTCCCGGTCCCGATGGCAGCCGCTGCAGGCGTTCGGGGTTCCGATCCGGACCGTCAGGTCCGGGCGTGGCACGCGTAGGCTGTGGTCCCGCCGCGGATCCACCTGCATGTAGGTCTTTGCGGGCATGTGGCACGCGACGCATTCCGCTCCCGCCGAGCCCTGTGCGTGAAAGTGGTGTTCGGGCGCATCGTACACGCGATGGGCGAGGGTCGGGAAACGGGTATTCGCTTCGGGAGAATGACAGCGCGTGCAGAGGTCGTTGCCCGCGGCGCGCAGGGTCAGGCTGTGGGGCTCGTGGCAGTCGCTGCAACGCACGCCTCTCTGGTACATCTTGCTCTGCACGAAGGACCCGTAGACATAGACCTCGGCGTCGATCTGTCCGTCCGCGTGGTAGAGGTCGGGGCGCAGCAGCTCTGGCGCCCAGTGATCGAGCAGGGGCTCACCCGGCACTGCACGCGCGCTCACTGCGTGACGCCGGGCGTGGCAGGGGGCGCAGGTCTCGACCTCGCGCACGGCTGTCCCGAGGGCGGCAGACAACCTTCGGTCCGCCTGCGGTGCGACGACCTCGCCCGGCGTCAGGCCCTCGGCCCAGCGCATGTGGTCTCCCGCCGGTCCGTGGCAGGCCTCGCAGCTGACGTCCACGCTGATCCAGTCGGTCTCGTAGGCGTCCGCCGCGACGTCGTATCCCCGGGCGAAGGCCGTCGAGTGACAGTCCGCGCACATGCTGTTCCAGCGCTGCAGCGGGCCTGTCCAGTGCAGCGGATCCCGGGCCGTGATGTTCTCGTCGGGATACAGCGAGAACCACTCCCCGCGAGTCGTGTCCCAGGCGATCGCCAGCGACTGCAGACGGCCGCGCGGGAAGGCGATGAGGTACTGCTGAAGCGGCTCGACGCCGAAGGTGTATGCCACCTCGTACTCGGTCGGCTCTCCGTCGGGGCCCTCGGTCTCGACGAAGTAGCGCCCCGCCCGGCGACGGAAGTGCGTCGTCCTGCCGAACTGCGTAAAGGCGGCGTCGTCGAAGTCGCCGAGCACACTGGCTTCGGTTGCGGGCTCCATCGCGCGGTCGTGATGCGACCCGTGCCAGGCCGCCTGCTCGGCGGGATGACAAGCACCGCAGCTGCCCGGGTCGGCATAACCGGCGGGCTCCCGGGCCGGGACGGAAAGCGAGGGCGACGCCTGGGGCGAGCCGGAGGCTGCGGGCGCCTGTTCGCCGGGAACGTTCGCGTCACACGCAATACCCAGCACGGCGATCGCCGCGAGCCGGGCGGCGCGCAAGATGCCCCTTTGCCTCGGCGACCGTTCGCTCAGGACAGCGCCCCGCGTGCCAGGACGTCGCGGACGCGATCCGCGTCGTAGCCCAGGATCGACGTGAGCACCGCTTCGTTGTCGCGCCCGGCAGACAGTGCGGACGCGGGGCGGCGAGCGGTCGATCGCGAGAACGAGAGCCGGGTGCTCTCGACGGTGGTGGTCGGAAAGATGTCGTGCGCGGTCTCGATGAAGTGCCCGCGCGACTGCAGCTGCTCGCAGGCGAAGAGCCCGGTCGTGTCCAGGGTCTCGTGGACGGGAACGCCCGCCGCCTGCAGGACGCGCTCGATGTCGGCGGCGACGCGCTCGCGTGTCCACCCGACGATCGCCGCTTCGATGACGTCCTTGTGGCTCGATCGATCGCCCAGGGCCAGCAGGTCGTCTCGCTCGATCGCCCCACACAACGCGGCCCAGTCGGCGTCGTCGCGTACGGCGATGGCCACCCAGCGGTCCTCGCCCGCCGCGGGGAACACGCCGTGCGGAAACAGGTCGCCGTCTTCGTTCCCGACCGCGCTCTGCACGTTGCCATTCACCGTGTAGTCGAGGAACGCCGGAGCCAGAAAGTGAAGCGCTGCCTCTGCCTGGGACTGGTCGATGTACTGCCCCTCCCCCGTGCGGGCGCGGTGCTCGAGCGCCGCCAGGATCGCCAGCGCGTTGTAGCGCACGGCGATGAAGTCGGTGTAGGCGCCGTAGGGACCGGAGGGCGGGTTGCCGGGCCAGCTTGCCATCTGCTGGAAGCCCGTCACGGTGGCGGCCAGGTTTCCAAAGCCCGTAAAGGTTCGCCACGGACCCGTCTGTCCCATCAAGCAGCTCGAGATCATGATCAGGTCGGGCTTGATGGCGCGCAGGGCCTCGTAGTCGATCCCCGCGTTCGCGAGCACGCCGGGCGCGAAGGACTCGGTCACGACGTCCGCCCAGCGCACCAGATCGTGCAGCACTTCGCGCCCCGCCTCGCCCTGGAGATCCAGGGTGATGCCGAGCTTGTTGGCGTTCGCGCTCTGGAAGGCGCCGGCACACTCGGGGTGTGGATTGCTGTAGTGATACGGCGCGATCGCCCGCAGGGTGTCCATGTGGCTCGTGCTCTCGACGCGCACCACCGTTGCCCCGTAGTCTGCGAGCATGCGCGTCGAGGCCGGGCCGGCGAGCACCCAGAACAGGTCGAGCACCTTCACGCCGTCGAGGGGCGGCGCGGCGTCGGCGGTGGGCGACGCCGGCCGGTTGTCGAAGACCGGTCGACGCGCCGGCTCTGTGGCAATGGCGGCCGCCTGGGCATCGAGGCGTGGCGCGGGCCGTCCCAGGCTGAGCGGTGTCGCCGAGAAGCGCGCCCAGGCACCCGGGTGGCGTACGGCCCCGGTCATGGCGCTGCCCGGATCGCCTTCGAGCGTCACGCAGAAGTCGCGGGCCGCCAGCTGCGGGCTGTCGACCACCTCGTCCATCTGCAACAGCGGCGCGATCAACAGGCGACGGTCCACGGCGGCGACCATCACTTCGGCGGTGGTCTTGCCCGCAAACAGCTCGGTCAGGGTGGCGTCCACCGGGTCGTAGGCGTCGGGCTCCACCTCGTCCCGCACCAGGCGCAGCGCGAAGCTCGACCATTCCTCGTCGATCAGCGCCTGGCTGCCGAGCCCTTCCTCCAGCGCCCACGTGAGCAGGCGCTTCATGAAGTGCCCCGTCGACGGCAGGAAGCCCGGCCCGAGAATCACCCAGCCGTCGGCCAGGGGATAGCGGCTCTTCAAGAACGCGCGCCCGACCTGCACGCCGCCCGCTCGCCTCACGGCGGGCGTCTGCTCGAGCGGCACGTCGAGACTGCGGAACATCGTGCCGAGGGTGGCCGACTGTTGCGCGGACACGTCGACATGCTGGCCGCAGCCGGTGCGCCGACGTTCCAGATGAGCGATCAGCGCGCCTACTGCCGCATCGGCGCCCGCATGAGCGTGGGCCTGGGGTACGCGGCAGCGCACCGGCGGGCGGTCGGCGTCGCCGGACAGGTACGCGCAACCACTCGACGCCATGATCGTCAGGTCGGTCGCGGCCCAACCCGCCTTGGGGCCCTGCTGACCGAAGGGCGTGATCGAGACGTAGACGAGGCTCGGGTTGATTGCCGCGAGGTCGTCGTAGCCGAGACCGAGAGACGCCAAGCGACCGGGCGCCTCGGATTCGATGAAGAAGTCGGCGCCTTCGGCAAGCCCACGAAGTCGCGCCCTGCCCTCTTCACTGGAGATGTCGAGCGCGAGGCTTCGCTTGTTGCGCGCGTACGCCCACCAGAACAAGGAGCGTTCGGGCCCCGGCTCGTCCTTCCACCAGGGACCGACGCGGCGCGCAGAGGAGCCGCCCGGCGGCTCGACCTGGATGACGTCGGCCCCGAGATCCGCCAGCAACTGCCCGCAGAGCAGACCGCTTTCGTTGGTCAGGTCGAGCACGCGATAGGCCGACAGCACGGCGGCAGTCTACCGTCTACCACCGCAGCGGCGCGAATCGGCGCCCTTCCTCAGCGCCGGTCTTGCGCCCTGCGTTGCATCTCCCGGTACTGCTCGAGCGCCTCGAGCTCGCCCTGTTCCAGGCGCTTCACGAAGGCTTCCCGCAAAGCGTCCTCGTAGGCGGTTCGCACGTCCCGGGCGAGCGCTTCCTGTGCGGCCGCATCGCCGGCACGCACCGGGGAGCCGTATTTCGCCGCGAGCTCCGCGATCCGCTGTTCGCCGACGATCTTGCGGATGTTCTCCATCATCGCCCGCCGGTCCGGGTCGATCTTGCGATCACTGCCCGAGAGCAGGACGTCGCCATCGCCTTCCGCGAGGGCCTTGCGCAGATCCACCTGGACCGAGTCCAGGTAGGCTTCGCCGATGGCATCGATGAGTTCGAGCTTGGCGCGCTTGTCGCCTGCGATGACGCGCTTCGAGTAGCGGGTCCACAGCTCGGTGATCTTCTCTTCGCCGATCTGCCGGCGCAGATCCCGGACCACGTCGTCGCCGAGGGACTTCTGGAAGTCTGCGTAGGCCGTGTCCTCCATCCCGGAGGCGATCGCTTCCTGGAAGCGTTGCTGTTGCTTCTGGTTCGGTGTTCGGCCGTCGCTCTCGATGCCACGCGCGTCGCCACCGCGGATCAGGCGGAACGTGCCCTTCTTGTTCTCGTCCCGGGTGTAGGTGCCCTGCAGGACATTGCCTCCCTCGAGCACCTGGAGCGTCTGGTAGCGCGTGCGGCCCGAGACGACGTCACTGCTGTTCGAAGCCAGCGAGGCCTCCGTGCCGAGGGCGTCGTCCCGGGTGAAGACCGGCAGCCCGGTGGGATCGTCAATCGACCAGGTCTCCTGGTAGCCGACGGTCAGCGCGGAGGTCGAGCGCGACGCGTTCAACGACTTGTAGCCACGCTTCGGCGAGCCGCGCAGGGTTTTCGTCTTCGAGCCACGGCTGTTCACCTGCAGCCCGGCGCGAATCTCCTCCATCTGCCCGTCGTTGGGCTCCCACTTGTGCAGCAGACGCGCGCGCGGGTTGCGGCCCACGCGGCCGAAGCGGCCGGAACCGTCGTTGAAGACGACGATCGGATACTCGGCCCACTGCAGGCGCGAGCCCTTCTTCTCGATCCTCCAGACCTTGTCCTCCCAGCGGTCCGAGTCGGCATTCGCGGTGGACGAGTCGCGGTAGTGGATGAGGACGAACCAGGTCCCGAACAGATCGACAGGCTCCTCTGCGCTCGCGGCGGGCGACACCCCGCACGCGAGCACCAGCAGCGTCGCGAGTACCGACCTTCGGACGAGCGAGAAAATGGGGGCCATGCAGATCTCCTCGGCGAACTTCTCTAGCACGTAGGCGGACGACCGTCCTACTGCGGGTAGCCACCCGCTTCTGACGCTTCGGATGCCCCGGGCGAACCGGAGCGCGCATGCAGCACGATGTCTCCGAACCAGGCGACCGCCGACTCCCCCGTGTCGTCGGTGTCGGTCATGATCGCGATCGCAGCAACGCGCGGCGGCGCCTCGCCGAAGGCGGCAGCAAAGTCGGCCGCCAGATCGCGCCGCTCCTCGCGCCAGCTTCCGACCCGTTCGTCCCCGCTCTCGACCACGATCATTCGCGCCCGACCGGAGTAGGGATTCGGAACGATCTCTCCGACGGGGCTGTTGCTGGCCCAGATATAGTTGAGCGCGGCGACCGGCGGATAGTCTCCATACACGAGACGCAGCGCCGCGTATTCCATGCGCTCGAGGAGGCTCGCGCGCTCCGGGTCGTAGGCGAATGCAACGTAGAGCCGCGCCGGGTAGTCGTCGCCCTGCTTGCGCCGCACGTCGCCGCCGGCGAGCACGTTCGCGACCTTCCAGCGCCAGGTGAGGATCGGATGCGTCGCGAGATCGA
The DNA here is from genome assembly GCA_029261855.1 of Deltaproteobacteria bacterium. GTDB lineage: Bacteria > Myxococcota_A > UBA9160 > UBA9160 > UBA4427 > JAJDAN01. The sequence goes on along the minus strand of JAJDAN010000013.1, from coordinate 183,937 downwards.
CGTCGACCGGGCGGATCAGCCCGGAAGCACTGGCGTCGCTGTCGGCGCGCACGACGACGACGCCGTCGTCCTCGACCAGCGCGTAGGCGGTCTCGCGATCCACCCGAGCGAAGACCTGAGGACGCCAGCCCTCGGGCAGCGCACCCCCGGCGACCGCGCGCGAGAACGGTCCCACCGCGATGTCGTCCGGCCCGAGGGCGGCGGCTCCCCATCCGAAGAGAAGGGCAAAGACCCCGGCGAAGAGGAGAGCGACCCAGCTGGCGCGACGGCAGACGCGAGACATCGGCGAAGCATGATACCGGGGTCGCCGCGCCTCGCGGACTCGCGTCAGCCGCCCGCTTCCGCGGGCGCGATGCCATCCAGCTTGCGCGTGGCCAGCACGCTGTAGATCCGCTTCAAGCGCCCGGCCTCGTCCAGGGTCGCCATCGTCGCGACCCGCGGCGAGATGCCCGGCTTCGGATCGATGATGTCGAGGACCACCGCGGGCTCGCCGTTCAGCAGGCGGATCGAAGGGCGCGGGGGGCCCGAGAGGCGCGAGATGTTCACGTAGAAGCGCGCGACCTTGTTGCGACCCACGACGGGAATGCGCGCCGCGTGATACTCGCCGCCAGCGTCGGTCTCGAGCACGACGTCCTCCGCCAGCAACTCCTCTACCTGTTTCGGGTCTCCGGCTGCGATGGCAGCGAGGAAGCGCGCGAGGATCTGCTGGACGGCCTCCTGCCCGAGCGCGAGCGGACCGTGCCTTGCGCGTTGCTGTCGCGTGCTGTCGTAGTCGTCCATGGCGCGGCGCGCCCGTCGCAGATGCTGGCGCGCACCCGCTTCCGACAGGCCGAGCAGCTCTGCCGTCTCGCGGCCGTCGTACTCGAAGACGTCCCGCAGCAGCAGCACCGCGCGCTGGGTCGGGGTGAGACGCTCGAGTGCGAGCAGAAACGCGTACGAGACGCTCTCCATCAGCTCGTAGCGCCCCTGGGTGCTCACCGGCTCGGGCACGCCGAAGGGCAGCTCGCCGTCCGGAGTCTCCAGGGGTGCCGGCAACCACGGGCCGTCGTAGTCCCGACGGCGCCGTCGTCGCAGGTGATCGCGGCCGAGGTTGACGGCGACGCGCACGAGCCACGGTCGCCAGGGTCGGGCGGTGTCTGCCGGCGGTCGTTCGAGGGCGCGCTCGAACGTGCTCTGCACGAGATCCTCGGCGTCTGCCGTCGATCCCGTGAGCCGATAGAGCACGCCGAAGAGATGGCCCCGCTCGTCGCGGAAGACCGTCTCCAGGCCGGGCGGCGCCGGCGCCACCCGGCCGGACGCCTCAACCATCCTGGCGCACCTGCCGTGCACGGTGGGCCGCTGCGCGGCCCGCGTCACGACCGCTCGCGAATGCCGCGTCCACCAACCAACCGGTGGGCCCGACCCAATCACCCGCGAGCGACAATCCGGGGCGCGTCGCCTCGAGCGCATCGACCCGGGGGCGTCCCGCCAGACCGCCCATTTCGGCGGTGGGCAGGGCGTGGGCGACGCGCACATCGAGCAGCAGCTTCTTCGCGCACGCGACGTCGCGCCACCCGGGCTGCATCGCGTCGAGCTGTCGCTCGAGCTGGACTTCGATCTCGGTGCGATCGGGCTTCTCGTCCGGCGCCAGGTAGCGCGCCAGCTGAAAGATCGCGCCACCCCCGGGTGTCATGCCCTGGGCCGCGCGCGAGTGCAGCGAGACGTAGGTCGACTCGTCGATGCCGAGGGCAAAGGTCCGCTTGGGCGACGGCAAGCGGGACAACCCGACGTCCAGGCAGGCAGCCCGTACCGGCAGCGATCGCTCGGCGTGCTGGGACAGCACCGGATCGGTCCCGCCGTCGACGAGCGCGCTGGCCTCGCCGGGGCCCAACGCCAGCACGACACCGTCCGCGGCGATGGAGGTGTCGTCGCGCAAACGCACGCTCAGCGACCGGCCAGACTGGGAGACAGGATCCTCGATGGCCCGGACGCGCACGCCCGACCGGATTCGAACGCCCGCCTTCTCCGCCGCCTCCCCCAGCAGGGTCACCATCGACTGCCAGCCGCCGTCGAGATAGATGACGCCGTTGCCGAGGGCGCCCTGAACCTGAGCGATGGCCATCCCCGCACTCATCGCGTCCGGCGCGTTGGCGTAGCTCGACAGCCGGACCAGCGCGGCGAACACGTCGCGCAGCCGCGCGCTCGCGAACGTCTCCTTCAGGAATTCGGTCAGGCTGCGCCCGTTCCAGGGCGTCGGGTCGAGCTTGGGAAAGCGCGCCAGCAGGGCGCCCAGGGTCAACTTGTCGCGCGCGCCGATCAGGCTGGTCGTCATCAACGACAGCGGCCCGCCCGGTAGGGTGTGGAGCCCTCCCTCGCACCAGGCGAGAGCACCGGCGAGCTCGGGCGCAGTCCCGGCGGGCTTCACACCGATCTCGTTCAGCACGGCTGCCGCGGGACCGTTCCGGTAGAGGGCATGCGGACCCATGTTGAAGCGGAAGCCGTCCTCGTCGCGGGTGCGGGATCGTCCTCCGAGCTCGGACACCGCCTCGAGCAACGTGACTTCGACACCGGCCCGCGCGGCAAAGATTGCGGCGCTCAGGCCGGCGATGCCGCCGCCGACGACCACGACGTGCAACTGCTGGGAACTCGTCATCTGGGATCTCCTGCTTTTGGTTGGGTTCACCCAGGTTCACGATCGGCGGTCCGGAAATGTGACACCCCGCGGGCAGCGTGTGTCTGCCAGTGTACCCTCGCGGTTCTCCGGGAGGCGGGATCCGCATGCAGGTCGACCCCAGCGAGTTTGCCGGCCGCGTCGCCCTCGTCACGGCGGCTGCGGGCCGTGGGCTCGGTCAGGCCGTGGCGCGACGCCTGGCCGCCGGCGGCGCCCGGGTCGTGGTCACCGACATCCATGCGCGCCGGACCCGGGAGATCGCCGAGGCCATCGCCCGCGACCACCCCGGCACGGAGGTGCTCGGGCTGCCCCTCGATGCCGGGGATCGTGCGGCGATCGACTCCGTCGTGGACACGGTGCGCCAACGGCTCGGCCCCGTACAGATCCTGGTCAACAACGCGGCCCTCAACGTGGTGGGGCCCATCTTCGACTACGAACCCGCCGACTGGGACCGATCCCTCGCCGTCAATCTGTCCGGCCCCTGGTACCTGTGCCGCGCAGTCATGCGGCTCATGCGCGACGCCGGAGGCGGCGCCATCGTGAACATCAGCAGCTATGCGCCGGACGTCGGCGGCTTCGGGCGCGAGGGCGCCTACGCGATCACGAAGGGTGGACTGAACGTGCTCACCCGGTCCTGCGCCCACGAGGGCGGGCCCCACGGCATCCGCTGCAACACCGTGTCCATGGGCGTCGTGACGGGCACGAAGTTCATCGACGACAACCCCGAGATCGCCGAGCGTCTGCTGCGCGAGACACCGCTCGGAGAGCATGCCACCGCAGACAGCGTGGCCGAGACCGTCGCCTTCCTGGCCTCGGACCGGTCGCGCCACATCACCGGCGAGATCGTCAACGTGGCGAGCGGCGCCTACATGCGCAACTGACAGAACCGAGGAGAACCGAAGCGATGAGCCTGCCCACGGTCGTATGGAGCGTTCTGCTCGTGCTCTACCTCGCGTTCTTCGCGTGGTACACGTCCTTCGGAGGCCCACTGTCCGACGACGAGATCGCCCACTACGTCGGGATCCTGCAAGAACGCGGACGCTCTGCCGACGAGATCGCCGGGCTGCGGGACTTCCTCGCAAGTGACACGGGCGACGACTTCGCCATGGTCAACGTCATCGAGATGCGCGAGCCGCCTCTTCAGATCGAAGGGGTCTCGCCCGGAGAAAGCGCGCAGCAGGTTCTCGACCGGTACATGACCTACATGTACCCGGCACTGTTCTCGCGAGCGTGCCACCCGGTCGTCTTCGGCCAGGCTGCGGCGGTGGCCCTCGATGCCTTCGGGATCGAGGGAGCCAGGCAGTGGTCGACCGGCGCCGTCATGCGGTACCGCAGCCGGCGCGACATGATGGAGATCGCGACGAACCCGGCTTTCGGGGACTCGCACGAGTTCAAGATCGCTTCGATGAAGAAGACCGTGGCCTTTCCCATCGACCCGTGGATGCATCTCGGCGACCCGCGCCTCGTACTGGGCTTGCTGCTTCTCGTGGTGGGACTGCTCGTCCACGGCTTCGAGGGACATCGCCGCGCCACGCGACGCGCTCAGGGCGCGACGACGCCTGCTTCCCCGCTCTCGTCCCAGCCGTAGCGGACGGCCTTCGCGACCACCGGCGTGCCCGGCGCGACGACGAAGGGCGCGGTGTAGAGGCGCCATGGCCCGTCCGCGATCCGGACGCCGATGGATGCGCCCTCGGTCTCGGAGCGGATCGCGAGGCGACCCGCTTCTGCTTCGAAACGAGGGGCGGCGGTAACCGGCGCCACACCGTCGGGCTGGAACCGCTGTACCATGTCGTCTTCGGGCGTCTCGCTCCAGTCGTCCGTCTGCGCGAGCCATGCCTCGAGCACCGCGCGCATGCGCGCGAGGTCGGCGGCCGACGCCGGGTCCTGGGCGAGATCGTTCAGCTCTTCCGGGTCTGCAACGACGTCGAACAACCTCTCGCGCCCGGGCGGCTCGAACCAGATGCGCTGACGCGCGTCGAGAGCGCCGGCTTCGTGCAGCGCCCACAGCTCTCGCATCATGTCGAGGTTGTCGCGGAAGGCCAGTCGGTGCCCACCCGGCTGCTCGGGCACCCAGCTGCGGATGTACTTGAAGCGTGCGCTCCGAACTGCCCGTTGCCGATCGAGAATTTCGCCCACCCGGTCCCGTGACGCAAAGACGTGGCGACGGGGGTCCTGGGCCAGCTGGGCCAGACTGCGGCCGTCGCGGACGTCCGGCGGCACGACGCCCGCCCACTCGAGCAGGGTCGGAGCCAGATCGACGAAGCTGATCAGCGAAGGATCCACGTCGCCCGGACGCCGCCCCGCTGGCCGCAGGGCCGCAGGCCAACGCACGATCATCGGCACGCGGATGCCCGAGTCGTACAGCTCGCGCTTGGCACGCGGCAGGCCGTCTCCGTGGTCCGTCGTCCACACGACGATGGTCGAGTCGGTCAGGCCGTCCGCCTCGAGGCGATCGAGGATGCGGCCGACGTGGGCGTCCATCTGCTCGACGTTGTCGTAGTGCCGCGCGAGGTCGGTCCGCACCGTCTCCGTATCCGGCCAGTAGCTCGGCACGCTCACTTCGTCGGGCGTCGTGCGCGGGTCCGGCACGCCGAACTGCCAAGCGCGCACGACCTGCATCAGGAAGTGCAAGGCGCTGTGGGGCCAGCTGCCGAGGGGCGCGAACACGCCGCTCTCGTGAGTCTCCATCAGATTGAACATCGCGAAGAACGGGGCGCCCTCCGGACGTCCGCGCCACGCGTCTTCGTTCCCTTCCTCGCCCCCCTCCGCGTCCCAGATGGTGAAGGGGCCGGACCCGGTAAAGACGCCGCTGAACTGATAGTCGAGCTTCTCGTTCACCGACGTGTAGTAGCCGCCGCCGCGCAGCAACTCGGGGAACGCCTTGACGTCGGGCGGCGGCACCGCGCGATAGGCGCCAGCGGGTCGGGTGGAGGTGCGCATGTGTTGGCCGCCGATCGCGATCTGGTGGACACCGGTGATCAGGGCCGCGCGACTCGGCGCGCACACGCCGGCGGTCGTGAACACGTTCGGGAAGCGGACTCCCTGGCTGGCCAGCCGGTCGAGATTGGGTGTCCGCGCGACGGGGTCACCGAAGGCGCCGATCCGTGCGCTCAGATCCTCGGCGACGATGAGCACCAGATTCGGCGGACCGGCCGCTCGCGCGGGCGCCGCCGCGACTCCGAGCGAGAGAAAAGCAGCCAGAGACACAGACAAGCCGTATCGGTACAACCCGAATCCCCCCTCGTCGTCGGCCCCCGAGGCGGGTTAGTCTATCGGACCCGATTCGCATCACCTCGTTCCTCTTCACTTCGACGCGGACATCTGCTCTCGCGATCTCCTCTCACCTCGCCTCTCACCTCCTCTCACCTCTCCTCTCACCTCCTCTCACCTCTCCTCCATACCCAGGGACTGACTCACCGAATGGAAGACCTCAAGACCGCCTGGCAACAGCTGACCGCTCCCGGCGCACCCTTCGCGTATACGACCCGCGACGTCGCCGGAATCCCGATGCGGACCTACGACGCGGCGCCGCCGTCCCTGCGCGCCATCTGGGAATCGTCACGGGCCCATGGCGACGCCGAATACCTGCTCTTCGGCGACGAGCGTCTCAGCTACACGCGCGCTCATGAGATCGTGGACTCCGTCGCCGCTGCCCTCGTCGCCCGCGGCGTGGCACGGGGCGACCGGGTCGCCATTGCCATGCGCAACTACCCCGAATGGTGCCTCGCCTACTGGGCGACGATCTCCATCGGCGCGACCGCAGTCGGAATGAACGCCTGGTGGACGGGTCCGGAGATGGAATACGGGCTGAAGGACTCGACGCCGAAGCTGCTGATCTGCGACATCGAGCGGCTGAACACCGTGATCCCGCACCTGGAAGCGGTGCGCGCGGAGACGGACTTCGAGATCGTCGTCGTACGCGCTCCGGACGACCTGCCGGTGCCGGCCACACGCTGGGAGGAGCTCACGTCGACCCCCGCCCGCGGCCTGCCCGCCATGGACATCGAGCCGGAACACGACGTCTGCATCTTCTACACGTCCGGTACGACGGGCTTTCCGAAGGGCGCAGTCATGACCCACCGCGGCGTGGTGAGCAACCTGCTCAACCTCGCCTTCGGGACCACGGTGATGACCGTCGCGCGCAAGAATCACAAGTCCACAGCCGCCGAGGACGCCGCACCCGCGGCGCCCGCAAAGGCGACGGCCCTGCTGGCAGTACCCCTGTTCCACGTGACCGGCTGCAACTGCTGTCTGCATCCGATCACCGCCCAGGGCGGGCGCATCATCCTGATGTACAAGTGGAACGCCGGCGAAGCCCTCGAGACCATCGAGCGAGAACGGGTCAGCGTCTTCACGGGCGTCCCGATGATGTCTCGCGAGCTCGTCGAGCACCCGGACTTCGCGACCCGCGACACGTCCACCCTCAGCAGCCTCGGCGGCGGCGGCGCCGCCGTGCAGCCGGACCTCGTCGACAAGATCGAGAAGAAGCTCTCGAAGGGGAGGCCCGGCACGGGCTACGGCCTGACGGAAACCTGCGGCGTGATCTCCGTGAACTCTGGCGACTTCTTCGTCGCGAAGCCCCAGACCGTGGGACCGCCGCTTCCGGTGGTGGAAGCGAGGATCCTCGACGAGCAGGGCAACGAGCTTCCCGCGAACACCGTGGGAGAGCTGGTGGTGAAGGGGCCGAACAACGTGCGCGGCTACCTCAACAAGCCCGAGGCCACCGCCGAGGCGTTCCCGGGTGGCTGGTTCCGCACGGGCGACCTCGCCGTTCTCGACGAGGACGGCTTCATCGCCATCGTCGATCGCGCCAAGGACATGGTGCTGCGCGGCGGCGAGAACATCTACTGCGCGGAAGTCGAGGCGGCGATCTTCGACCACCCTGCGGTGAAGGAGACGGCGGTGTTCGCGGTTCCGCATGACCGCTTCGGCGAGGTGCCCGGTGCGGCGGTGGTGCTGAAGCCCGGCGAGCACGTGGACGAAGACGACCTGCGGAAGTTCGTGGCGGAGCGGATCGCGGGCTTCAAGGTGCCCGAGCGGTTCTGGTTCATGGACGAGGACCTTCCCCGCAACGCGAACGGGAAGTTCCTGAAGCGGGAGTTGAAGGAAACGCTTCTCGGCTAGCGGCTTGTTGCCACCACGCGCTTGTTGCCACGGGCTTGTTGCCAGGGGCGCGGGTCGAGGGGAGCGCCGCTCCTCCCACTTTTCCGGGTTGTTCTTTCGCGAGCTGCTTGCATACTGCCAGTCGTCGCTTGCCCTCCCCTCGACCCGCGCCCTACGGGCTGCGTCTAGGGGCTCGCCCTACGGGCTGCGTCTGGGGGCTCGCTCTGCGGGCTGCGTCGGGGTGCTCGCCCTTCGGGCTTCGCGCAGCTTCTTGCCCTTCGGGCTCGCTAGCTTGGCTGGACCCAGATGTTCTGGAAGTAGACCGGGTCTCCGTGGTTTTGGAGGTAGAGGGGACCTGGTTCCGGAGTTTCGTCGTTTCCGGCTCCGGTGGGGCCGGGTAGCTCGAGGTCTTCGTGGATGAGGACGCCGTTGTGGCGGACGGTCATTCGCGCGGGCTCGCTTCGCTCTCCCGCGGCGTCGAAGCGTGCGGCACGGAAGTCGATGTCGTAGGTCTGCCAGGCGAGCGGGGGGTAGGCCATGTTGATACGCGGCTTCGCCACCTTGTAGACGCCACCGGCCTCGTTCCATTCACCCGTGAGCCCGAACGAATCGAGGATCTGCACTTCGTAGCGGTTCTGCACGTAGACGCCGCTGTTGGCACGGGCCTGGCCGGTGGCGCTCGGCATGAAGGGCGTGCGGAACTCGATGTGGATGCGCGCATCCTGGAAGCTGTCCTCGCTGGTCGCGGGGACACCGAGCAGGCCGCGGGAGTCCGCCTGTCCCTGGACCCGGCCCTGACCGTTGCGGAAGACCACGATGGCACCCGGCGGAGGCGGCTCACCCAAGCTGGGACTCTTGCGGTCGATCTTGGTCAGGGTGGCGTCGCCGATCCGGAGCACGCCGTCCTCGATCCGACTCCCGTCGTCGAAGCGCACGATGTCGGCCTCGGGGTCGCGCTCGCCGGCGCTCTCGCTTCGCGTGCGGCCGTCCCAGCCCGCGCCCGGAAGCCCGCCTGCGAGTCGCACGAGGTGAAACGATCCTCCGCCGAGGGCGATCACCTGGGCGCCACTGCCCTCGTTCGCATACTCGCCCTGCACGGGAAAATCGGGGCCGGCTTCCGCGGGCTCGAGCCAGGCCGCATAGATTCCGCAGGCGATGATTGCGACGCCACAGATCAGCGCCGTCGCCACCACCGGCCAACGAAGCGTTCGATTCATCGGGCGTCTCCGTTCATCGCGTGGACCGCGACGGGTTCGGGTTCGGGGGCTCGAGTGGCACCGCGTTGAGCGTAACCCACGCCTCGGTCGACCAGAGGGAAGCGCCTGTCTCACTCTCGAAGGCATCCCGCGAGAGTCGCAGGTACACGACGCGTCCGGCCCCGAGGCCGGGGATCGCGAGACGCAGGCGCAGGCCGTCCGGAGACCGGCTGACGCCTTCGACGTCGAGCTCGCGCAGGTCGACCTTCGGGCCGCCGTACTCGGCGGTCGGCTCGTAGCGCCAGTCCTGGACTTCGACATCGCCGGGCGCGATGGATCCCGCCACGGCCTCGCTGAACACGACCTCCAGTCCTCCCGGAAGCGCGCGCACCGCGAGCATCTCGAAGGTGGACGTCCCGTTCCAGCGCAGACGCTGGAGTCCGTAGCGCTCCTTGTCGGCTTGCCCCCAGTTGCCGTTGCTGCCGATGCCGCCCACATAGAGCTGGCCATCCGGCCCCCACACCGCGCGGTTGAGTCCCGCCTCGAAGCCCTGGGAGAAGCGGAACACGGCCCCCTGCAACACCCCCGCCACTTCCTCGACGAACACCCGCTTGAGCCCGCCGTGGGTGACATCGGCGACCAACAGCTGTCCCGCCCAGGGACCGATGTCGATGGGCACGGGCTCGCTCGGTGAGTTGCCGATCTCGCCCTGGGGCAGCCAGACGACCGGCGGCGTGACCGGCAGTTGCGCGACGGCGTCGCCCCCCACCGAGCGCGAGCCGAAGAAGCGGTTGGGGCCGTCGGGGGCCAGCGCCAGCAGCTTGCTCGACGGCAGCCAATCGCCCTGGTTGTCTGTCACATAGAGCAGGCCGCGGGGCCCGAAGCCGATGCCGTTTGGCGTCCGCAGGCCGTGGGCCGGGAAGGAAACGGGCCCGCCGTCGCGCGGGATCCGGACGACGCGCCCCCGGTCCTTCGCCTGGTTCGGGGCCGAGGCCCCGCCCGGCAGGATGGCGGTCGCGAGAGTCGCGTAGAAGTCGCCGTCCCGGTACGCGAGACCGAACGCGAACTCGTGGAAGTTCGGCGTGGCCGTCCAGGCCTGTGAAACCGTGCGGTACGCGTCGATCACGTCGTCGCCGTCGCGGTCGATCAGCTTCGTCAGCTCGGGCTTCTGGAGGACGTAGATCTCGTCGTCGACCACGTGCAGGCCGAGCGGCTCGGCGAGCCCGGCCGCGATGCGACGGGCGCGCAGCGGACCCCCCTGCCCCGCTGCTTCGAGGCCCTCGACCAGATAGACGCCTCCGTGCGGATCCCAACTCGCGACCACCAGACGTCCGTCGGACAGGAAGTCGAGCCCACCGACGCGCGGCGCGAAGCCCGGTGGACGGATCGTTTCGAGGTCGAAGCTGGGATGCACGCCGGCCAGGGGCAGCCCATCGCCTGGCTCGTTGCCGGGCGACAGTGCCCGACCGACGCCGGCGAAGAAGTCGCCCCAGCCCGAGAAGAACCCGCGCGATGGCAGCGGCCCGTCTTCGGGTGCTGTGCCGCCCTCCAGCGACAGGATCCAGCCGGCCATCTCCTCCGCGGCGGGTCGCGGCAGATCGGGATGCGGCGTCATCGCCACGTCGCCCCACACTCCCGTTCCGCCTTCGACGATCTTCGTCGCAAGCCGACTCGCGGTGACATCCGCGGGCTCGCTGGCGTAGCGCGCTGCGATGTCCCGGAAGCCGGGCCCGACCGTCCCGCGGTCGACGCCGTGACACACCCCGCAGTCGTTCTGCGCGACCCCGACCTGACCGGGAGGCTCTTCGATCGCGTCCGGTGCGGCGGCCTCGATCGCGGGAGGGTCGCGCAGCCAGACGACGAAGGTGGTGGGCGCGTCCGCGCGCAGCTGCAGGCGGCCGCCGCCCTCGGCGCCCGTCGCGTTCGGGCGCGGCATGAAGCGACCGTCGGTCTCGACGTCGCGCGCCGGGTCGAGTCGGCCCAGTGCGATCTCGAGCGAGACGAGCGAATCCGAAGGGCCCGACAACGCGAAGCGCCGCTCGAAGCCGGGCGTATCGTCCGCCGCTCGGATCGCGCGAACGCGCTCGCTGACCTCGATCACGTCCACTGACGCCGCGCCGTCTCCGCTTGCGGGATCGAGCGAGTAGCGCAGCACGAGTTCACCGTCCTGGATCGCGTGGCCGCGGTAGCGCACCTTCGGTCGTACGACCCGGCTCTCACCGTCGGTGTTCGCGCCCAGGTGGACCCGCCACGGAATCGGGTGGCGGGCGACCATCCAGGCGTTGCCGCGGGTCCGGGGCTGAGGTCCGTGCCGCCCGTCGTAGACGGGGCCTTCGAAGTCCACGCCGTCTCGCCACAGCTTGAAGAAGGCCGCCTGGGAGACGTCGTACGCCGCCCAGACGTCGTCGGCGAGCCTCGCCGTCAGCACCCGGGAGCGGCCGTCGAGCGTCGACCGGAAGACGGCGGGGGACGGCTCGTCCGGGAGCGCCGTCGGCTGGTTCGTTTCCCGCGGCTGAAAGCAGGCCGAAGCCAGAACGACCCAGGCGACGAACGCGACGCCCCGGCAGCGACTCATCGCGAGACGCGAACGACGTGCTTCCCGACGGCCCGCCGCTCGTCCAGCTCGGCCAGCGCCTGGGGCACGTCCTCGAAGGCGTGGACCTGTGTGACGTGGGGCCGCAGCTGCCCACTCTCGACCCTCTCGCCGAGTTCCCGGGCCATGCGCCTGGCGGTCTCCTCGTCCGGCGGCACCGCCAATGCGCCGACGACGGTCGCGTTCCGGTTGACGAGGTCCCCCGTGCGGACGTCACCCCAGGCACCACTCGCGAATCCGATGGCCACGAGTCGACCGCCGTACGCGAGGCACGCCAGCGACCGCTGGAACACCTCGCCGCCGACCGGGTCGAAGACGACGTCGACGCCGGCGGTGCCGGCCACCGTCTTCACTGCCGGGAGCCAGTCGCCGCCTTCGCACGACGCGCTGTCGACGACATGCAGGGCGCCGTCGTCGTGCGCGCGCTTCGCCTTCTCGGCCCCCCGCACCACGGCGACCACCTGCGCGCCTAGCGCGCGGCCGAGCTGTACCGCCGCGAAACCCGTCCCGCCCGCCGCCCCGTGCACCAGCAGCGTCTCGCCAGCCTGCAGGCCCGCGCGCACCACGAGCCCGATGTACGCGGTCTGGTACGCGATGGTGAAGGCTGCCGCCTGCTCATCCGACATGGCAGCCGGCACATGCGAAGCGGCGCTTCCCAACAGCAGCGCCTCTTCCGCGTGGCCGCCGCGGCCCTCGAAGAAGGCCGTCACCCCCATGACGCGGTCGCCCGGCGCGAAGCGCGGGACGTCTCCCGCGTCGATCACGACGCCGCAGACCTCGTGGCCGGGTGTGAACGGGCGCGCGGGCTTGTAGGGGTACGCGTCCCGGCACATCAGGACTTCGGGCAGACTGACACCCGCGACGAGAACCCGAACGCGCATCTGGCCCGGGCCGGGAACCGGCGGCTCGCGATCCACCAGCTCCATCACGGCGGCGGGCGCTCCCACCCCGGTGACCGTCCAGGCCTTCATGCGTGTGCTCCCCTCTCCCCTCTTCCCTCTCCCCTCACCAGGGCGCGCGAGCGACCGGCGGATCAGGCGAAGCGCGTGCTCTCTTCGAGCGGCATCTCCGCCAGGATGCGACCGATGCGGCGAAGCTGCGCGGTGGCACCGCCGAGATCCAGCTCCAGCTGCTTGGCGCACAGGTAGAAGCGATGCACGGGGAAGTCCCGGTCGACGCCCATGCCACCGTGCAGGTGGAGCATGGCCGCGACCACGCGCGCACCGGCCTCGGACACCCAGTACTTCGCCAGCGCGACCTCGCGTTCCGCCGGTAGACCCACCGCCACCCGCCAGCAGGCCTGCTGGGTGGTCAGCCGGACACCCGCCACATCGATGAAGGCGTCCGCGGCCCGGTGGCCCACCGCCTGGAACATGGCGAGGGGTTGGCCGAACTGCTTGCGCTCCTTGATGTAGTCGGCGGTGTGCTCGAGCGCCGCCTCGCACAGGCCCACACCCTGGGCGCACAGCGCCGCAGTCGCACGCAGCAGCATCCAGTCGAGGATGACCCGCCCAGCGGCCGTGCCACCCAGCACCTGGTCGGCGCCGACGCGGACGCCGTCGAGCTGCACGCAGGATGCGGGCTGACCGGTCGTGGTCACGAGCGGAATCTGGGTGACACCGTCGGCGTGCGGGTCGACGAGGAAGACCGCAACACCGCCGTCCTCGAGGGACGCCGGCACCAGGATCAGATCGGCGAGTTCGGCCGCGGGCACGGGCAGCTTGGTGCCACTCAGCACGAAGCCGTCGCCGTCCGGGCGTGCGGTCGTCGCGGGCCGCTCCGGGTCCGCCTGGTCCTCCTGCAGTGCCGCGGTCAGGATGGCCTCGCCCTCTACGACTCGCGCGAGCCAGGTCTCCTGTTGGGCCTCGCTTCCGAACTCCGCCAGAGGCAGGACCCCGAGCACCACGGTCTCATGGAACGGCACCGCCGCCGTGTGGCGACCCATGCGCTCGCAGATCGCAGCCACCTCGAGGAAGCCGAGAGCGGCGCCGCCCTGGGCTTCGGGAACCGCCGTGCCCAGGAGTCCCGCTTCGGCGAGCTGCTTCCAGAGCGCCGCGTCGAAACGCGGCCCGTCCTGGATCTCGACCGCGCGCTGGCGGTCGTGACTGCCCTGTTCGGCGAGAATCTGCTCGGCGAGTCCGTTGATGGCTTCCTGGTCTTCGTCGTAGCTGAAATCCATGTTCGTCCGCCCCCTGCCCTACATCCGCGGGACCCGGGGCAGGCCCAGGCCGAAGAGTCCGATGAGATCGCGCTGCACCTCGTTGGTGCCGCCGCCGAAGGTGAGGATCACGAGCGAGCGATAGAAGTTCTCGAGCTGCCCGAGCAGCACGGCTTCCTTCGACGCGCGCGTCAGGTAGGCGCGCGGGCCGATGACTTCCATCATGAGCCGTATGGCGTCCATGTAGAACTCGGTGCCGTACACCTTCATGCCCGATGCGTCCTGCACCTTCATGTCCCCGCGACTGCCGTCCCACGCCACCTTCCAGTTGGACAGTCGCAGGAACTCGATGCCCGACCACACCCGCGCGAGGTTCGTCTGCACCCATTCCTGATCGATCACCCGTGTGCCGTCGGCGCGCTTGGTCTCACGCGCCCAGCGCAGCACCGCGTCGAAGGTGCCCTCGATCATCCCCGACGAGCACAGGGTGACGCGCTCGTGGTTGAGCTGGCTGGTGATGAGCTTCCAGCCGCGGTTCTCCCCGCCCACCAGATACTTCGCCGGCACGCGAACATCGTCGAAGAACGTGGTGTTGATGTCGTGGGACGACAGCAGGTCCATGGGCTCGATCTTGATGCCCGGGCTCTTCATATCCACCACGAACATCGAGATGCCGGCGTGTTTCGCGGCATCGGAATCCGTACGCGCGGCGAGCCAGATGTAGTCCGCGTCCCCGGCAAGGCTGGTGAAGACCTTCTGTCCGTTGATCACGAAGTCGTCGCCGTCGCGATCGGCCCGGGTGGCAAGAGACGCCAGGTCGGTGCCGGCGCCGGGCTCGGTGTAGCCGATGCAGAAGAGGATCTCGCCCGCGGTGATGCGCGGCAGGAACTCCTGCTTGATCTCGTCGCTGGCATTGGCGTAGAGGGTCGGGCCGACGGTGTTGATGGTGAGCATCGGGACCGGCGCGCCGCAGCGCATGGACTCGTCGAAGAAGATGAACTGCTCGATCTGGGAGCGTCCCTGGCCGCCATACTCGGTGGGCCAGCCGATCCCGAGCCAGCCGTCGCGACCCATCTGGCGGATGACCTGGCGGTGGGTGGGCCCGCAGCCCTCTTCCCGGTGCAGCTCCTCGCGGATCTCCGGGGTCAGCAATTCGCCGTAGTAGCTGCGCAGCTCCCGGCGCAGGGCCTGCTGGTCCTCGTTCAAGCCGATGTACATCCGTCGTCTCCCGTCGCTCGAGTCGGTCTTCGGGGTCGTGCCGCCTCGCCCCCCTCGTCCGGTCCGAGGCGGGAGCCTTGGGTAGCGCACGCCCGGGGGCCACCGCGAGAACGAGATTCGCTGCTCCCTACCCCGAGCGATGTCCCCATTCGCCCCGACGGGGCCCCCCCGGCGGCTTCCGGGCGGCCCACAGGCGGCTCTCGGGCCGGGCACGCATCGTGCTTGGTACTCGGGTGGGAAGGATCGTCCGGAAGCGCCAAGCTTCCCGCTACCGGTCCGCACGGAGATCCCACCATGTCCGAAGCCGCCAGCCTCACCCGTACCCGCGCTGCGCTGCGTCCAGTCCAGATCGTCCGGGACGGCGTCGTCGCAGGGCTCATCGGCGCCGCCGTGGTTGCCGTCGCCCACGGCGTGGCCGACGTCGTCAGCGGTGAGCTGATACTGCGCACCCCCACGGTTCTGGGCACCTTGATCCTGGAGGGTCCGGCCGCCGCCCAGGAGGCGACTGCCGACGAGCTGCGGGCGCTCGAGTTCACCGGGCTGCACGTGGTCGCGTGGATGCTGCTCGGGACCGTTGGCTCGTTCTTGATCACCCTGGTCGACACGAAGCCCAAGCTCGCCTCCATCGTGTTCGGTGGCTTCGCCTTCGTCTTCATCAGCGTGTCGTACCTCTCGGGTGCCTACTCGCTTCCCGGTCTGGGCGCGATGCATCTGTGGATCGGCACCTTGCTGGGGTCCGGCGCGGCCGCGATCTACCTGGCCCGGCGGCACCCGCAGCTGGCCAGTCACATCGAGCGAGCACACCTCACCGTGACGACACGCAGCGAGATCGAGCGGGCGCTCGCCCTGGAGGCGAGCGGCTGCGCAGCCTTCGAGGCATCGGCGGCGGCCTTCCCGGAGTCGCCCCTGGCCCGCATCCTCGAAGAGAAGCGCGGCCATGTGGTCATCCTTTCGAAGCTCGTGTCCGATCTCGACCTGCGCGCACCCACCTCCCCCGAACCGGCCTGGCAGGCAACGAGCGCCGACCAGGCGATGCGGGCCGCCATCGCCCACGAGCGCGAGCTCGTCGACCTGTACGATCGCTTCCTCGCGGGCGTTCCCGAGCTGCGCATCCGGGACGTCTTCCTCCGTCTGCGCTTCCACGCCGTCGACAGCACCATTGCCCAGCTGGAAGAACACCTGGAAGCCTGAGCGGGACGACGCGCCGATGCTCACCGAAACCCAGAAGCGGGAGCTCGACGAGACCGGCGTCGTGCGTCTCGCCGGCGCCATCGCGAAAGCGGACGCCGAGGTCATGCTCGACCGCCTGTGGCAGGAGCTCGCTGCTCTCCACGGCCTGCATCGGGACGCACCCGAGACGTGGAAGGAGTGCCGCCCGTGCGGGCTGCAGAAGATCTCGCGATCCGACGCGTTCGCCCCGACGCATTGCGACGCAGTGCGCGAGGCGGCCGACGAGATCCTCGGGACGTTTACGACGCAGCCCGTCACCAACCCGCTCGTGAACTTCGGCGCTGCCGCGACGGAATGGAACGTCCCGCATGCCGGCTGGCACCTCGACCTGCCGGCGACCGCTCTCGACCGGGTCCCGGGGTTGCGGGTCTTCACCTTCCTCGACGACGTCGAAGTGTGCGGCGGCAGCACCGCCGTCGTGCTCGGGTCCCACAAGCTGGTCGGGCAGGTGGCGAAAGCAGCGGGGCGCCAACCCCTGCCCTCCCGCAGGGTGCGCGAGACGCTCCGGCGCCGAGAGCCGTGGATCGGAGACCTGTTCTCGCCGGGCGAAGCCAGCGATCGCATCCGCCGCTTCGTCGAAGACGGGACGGCCATCGGCGACGTCCGCTTGCGGGTCGCCGAGCTGGCGGGGGCACCTGGAGACGTCGTGCTGATGGACCTGCGCATGCTACACGCGCCCACCCCGAACCTGCGCCCCCACCCGCGCATGGTTCTCGGGCAGGTGGTCTTGCCGTCTTCCCCGTCTTCCCCAAGGACCGAGAGCCGCCGTCAGCCCATGTAGGCCTGGCCCCCGTCGACGGCGATGCTCTGCCCGTTCACGTAGCCAGCAGCGTCCGAGCACAGCAGTGCGACGAAGCGGCCGATGTCCTGCTCGCATTCGCCGACCCGTTGCTGCGGGATGCTGGCGATGAAGGCCGCCGACTCTTCGGGGTTGTTCTCGATCCACCACGCCAGACCCGGTGACTTCGCGTGGGGCAGGATCACGTTCGTGCGAATGCCGTCCTTCGCCCATTCACAGGCTGCCCCGCGACTGATCGCGCGGATCGCTTCCTTCACGGCGCCGTATGCGCTGAAGCCACTGGCGTCCCAACGCTTGGCGGCGGTACTCGCCAGATTCACGATGACACCGCCTCCGGCGAGATGGGGACGGCACAGCTTCATCAAGCGGAAGGTCGCCAGGGGTCCGGACTGCCAGCCCGCCTCGAAGGCGTCGTCGCTCACCTGGTCGAGCAGCCCGAGCGGCACTTCCTGGGCGTTGTTCACCAGGATGTCAACGGTGCCGAAGGCGGCCACCGCCGTTTCGACGCAGCGTTCCAGGGATGCCGGGTCCTTCACGTCGCACGCCACGCCCAGCGCGCGACCTCCGCGACCTTCGATTTCCTTTGCCGCGTCCTCGACCTTCGACAGCGTGCGACCCGCCGCGACGATCCGCGCGCCCTCGGCGGCAAGCGCCAGTGCGATCCCTCGACCCACGCCCTGCCCCGCGCCCGTGATCAGCGCGACCTTGTCTTCGAGCATCATGATTCCGTCTCCGTCGTTGCTTTGTCCTAGACTGGTGGACCTCCAGGAGGAAGTCGAAGATGGGATTCTACGAAAACCGCATCCTTCCGTTCTTTCTCGACCTGGGCTGCAGCGCCGAGCCCATCGGCAAGCAGCGCCAGAAGGTCGTCCCCCTCGCCGAGGGCCGCATCCTCGAGATCGGGATGGGATCCGGGCTGAACATCCCCTTCTACGATCCGTCCCGGGTCGAAAAGGTCTGGGGCCTCGAACCCTCCGCGGGCATGCGTCGCCGGGCCGCGCCACGGGTCGCGCAAGCGCCCTTCGAGATCGAGTGGCTCGACCTGCCGGGCGAGGAGATCCCGCTCGACGATGACAGCGTCGACACCGTGCTGCTCACCTACACGCTGTGCACGATCCCCGACTTCCGCGCGGCGCTCGCACAGATGCGACGGGTGCTGAGGCCCAGCGGGCGACTGTTGTTCTCCGAGCACGGCGCTGCGCCGGACGCCGACGTCCGCAAGTGGCAGGACCGGGTGAACCCCATCTGGAAGAAGCTGGCGGGCGGCTGCAACTTGAACCGCGACATTCCCGGCGCGCTCACGGAGGCCGGGTTCGAGATCGTGCAGGTCGACACCATGTACCTGCCGAAGACGCCGCGGATCGCGGCCTTCCAGTACTGGGGTCACGCGGTTCGCAGCTGACCGCCTCTACTGACCGCCCAGCAAAAGGGGCCGTTCGCCCCAGCGTGTAGCGAATCGCGCCTGGTGCGCCCAGCCATGGGTGACGAGCCGGGTCCTGGTGGGTCTCCAGGGTGTCGCAGCTGGGCACGCCGTTCGCACTGGTACGGGTCATGACGGAAAGCGACCCGACCCGATCGACCGGCCCGACCCTCGAGACCCTCGAACGCGAAGACTGCCAGCGACGACTGGCAGAGGGAGGGGTCGGCCGCGTGGCCCTGCGCGGACAAGACGCGCCAGAGATCCGACCCGTCAACTTCGTCCTGCGCGACGACCGCATCGTCATCCGCACCGGCGACGGCATCATCCTCGCAGCCGCGCGCCAGTCCGAAGCCGCGAGCTTCGAGATCGACGGCATCGACCCGCTCGAGCACACGGGCTGGAGCGTCGTGGTGGTCGGCAAGCTCGGCGAGCTGGCGAGCGACGAGGACAACCTCGAGCTGCCCGTACGACCGTGGGCGTCCGGGCAGAAGGACCGCTTCGTGGGCCTGTCCCTCGACCGCGTGAGCGGTATCCGCATCCCGTCCGGCCGGGGGAACCGATGAGCGACGACAACCTCCTTCCCGATCGTTGGGGTCGTTCCACTGGCCCCGGCAACGCTGCCTTTCGCGCCCTGTACGAGCGCTGGTTCCGGGTCGAGTGGGAGGGGATCGAGCACGTCCCGAGACACGGCGGTGCACTGCTCGTGTCGAACCACGCGGGGCTGATGCCCGTCGACGGCGGCGTCATCCCCCTCGGCATCGAGAACGAAACGGGGCGTCCGGTCTATTCCCTCGCGCACCACGGCTTCTTCCGGTTCCCGTTCGTCGGAAAGATGCTCGCGGCGACCGGCGGTGTCGTCGGCCACCCGGACAATGCCCATCGACTGCTGACCGAGGACAAGAGCCTGGTGCTGGTGTTCCCGGAGGGCGCCAAGGGCCCCGTCAAGCCACCGCGTGAGCGCTACAAGCTGCAGCGCTTCGGCCGTGGCGGCTTCGTCGAGACGGCCCTGCGCGCAGGCGTCCCCATCGTGCCCATCGCCCTGATGGGAACCGAAGACACGACGCCCACCCTCGCGACCTTCAGAATTGCCGGACAGGACGTTCCTCTCACCCTCAACACGCTGCTGCTCGGCCCGCTGTTGGGACCGCTCGTCCAGTTCCCGGCGAAGATCCGCGCCCGGGTGCTGCCGCCCGTCCACCTGGGAGAGGCGTCGGGCCAGGACCACTACCCGCGCAGTCTGATGATGGACACCGCCGAGGACATCCGCGGCCAGCTCCAGACTGCGCTCAACCGCATGCTTCACAAGCGCGAGAGCGTCGTCGCGGGATGACGCGAACGAGTTCGCCCGCGCAGACGAGGGAGGCAACAGCGTGAAGAACATCCTCGTGACCGGTGCGGGCGCACCCCTCGGACGTGCCATGCTGCGCCACCTGCGGAACCTCGCTGGCGTCGAGCACATCGTCGGCGTCGAGCCGACCACCAGCTCGGACTGGGTCGACGGCGCCGAGCTGATCGCGTCTCCCAGGGACCAGCGCGCGTTCGTCGACCTGCTGGCCGAGTACCCCATCGATACCGTGATCCACTGCGGGCTCGCTCCCGACCGCGGCGGCCGTGTTGCGACCCCAAGCGAAGCGCGTGTGATCGACACGATGCGACTCGGCGCCGCCCTCGCGAGCCCGGACGTATCCGTGCGCGCCTGGGTGATCGCATCCTCGAGCGGCGTATACCCCGTGGACAGCCACGCGCCCCTGCTGCAGCGCGAGGACAGCGCCCTCGATACCAGCGAGGGCACGCCCGCCGCGTCGATCCGCGAGGCCGAAGAGTACGCCCGGGACGTCGCCAGCCGCAGACCCCACCTGAACGTCACGCTCCTGCGGCTGCAGCACGTCGTCGGCCCCGGCGTGCGCAGTCCCATGACCGAGCTGCTCGACCAGCCGGTGCTGCCGCGAGTCGTCGGATACGACTCGCCGTTGCAGCTGCTGGCCCTCGACGATGCGGTGCGCGCCCTGTCCTTCGCCGCCGAGCTCGAGCTGGCGGGCGTCTACAATGTGGCCTCGACGGGCACGGTCCGGATGAGCGAAGCGATCCGCACGCTGGGCCGCACGGCATTGCCCGTGCTGCCCTTCGAAGCCGGGGGCGCCCTGGGCGATCTGGCCCGCCGCTTCGGCGTACCGCACGTGCCCGGGGGCATGCTTCCCGTTCTGCGCTTCGGTCACGCCCTCGACACGAGCAAGCTGGCGGCTGCCGGCTTCTCACCGGAACACGACCAGGCGGGCTGCCTCGCGCTGTTGTCCTGAGCCGACGCCGCGCCTGTCACCGAGCACACCCAGTACCCGACCGCCGTCCTTCGACGACTCCCGTCAGCCACCCATCGGGTCTGGCTCGCTAGTCGGACAGATCCATGGAGTCCATGAAGGACTGCGGCACGTCCGCGATCTTCTTGCCGCCGAGCGCAAAGTAGTAGAGCGGATTTCCCTCGATGGAGAATCGGTGCCGATATCTCTCCAGGTGATGGAGATCGAGATACTCCGAGAAGATCAACTCGCGAACGAGCCGCGAGAAGCCTGATTCATCGCTTCGATCGAGGAAGGTCTCCTTGACGTTGAAGGCGACGAACCCGTCCTTGCCCACCATGTTGAACGCTTCCAGGAAGGCCCGTGTCGGAATGTCTCCGAATCCGAGCGCCGCGACCGAAATCAAGCAGTCGAACGCCCAGAGCTTCAGCTCGTCGCGATCGTCGTCTTTGAGCGAACAGAAATCCATCACATAGTACTCATCGTAGACTCCGGGTCGATCCCGCTCGGCGGCCTCTCGCGCCTCGGGAATGATGTCTACTCCGACCAACCTCGAGACGCCCTGCTTCTTCAGCTCTTCGCCGACCATCCCGTTTCCGGCGCCGAGGTCGAGCACCCGCAGTCCGTTGATCCCCTGTTGACATTGCGCGACCGAGGACCGCAGCACGTCTACGACCTTCGTTGGCGACTGGCACTTCAACCGCTCGTAGACGACCTGCTCGTACAGGCCGGGAACGTCGAAGATGCGCTCGTAGTCATGCAGCCGGATCTTCTCCTTCGAATCCCCGTCCAGCAGATAGAAGTAGACCTCGTCTTGACACAGCTCGCGCACATCGGCAGGCGGAAATTGAATTCGATGGCTCTTTGTCAACTCTCTCTCTCCCTCAAGCTCTCATGATCTCCCGACTCGCCGCAAAGCAGTTCGGGAAGCAGATCGGAAATTGCAACGCGACAGCAGCCGCCATCCCGGTCGACCTATGGGCAAAGCCATACGCCAGCGCGGCGGCCCTCCCCCAAGAGGCTCGATCGACATCGTCAGATCGGAATGCGACGGGGACCGGAAGGCGGGCAGTCACTGAGTCGCGAACCCGGACTCTAGCAGCCTGTCCGCTCAGCCTGTGATTGCCCGAAGAACCGGGGCATGACAGGTCTACGCGCCCGTAGACGGAGATCGCGGCGTAGCGACAGACACGCAACCATCCGCTGAGGGGCATGGACGGAAATCACTCTTTGCCGACGATGTCGACAACGTATCGCTCACCCCCCGAGCGGGTACAGTTCCAGTGAACGGAGTGACTTCAAGGGCTTGCAGGGAGTTGCTGGCAACAGATTGCGTCAGGAGACGTCAGGAGCCCCAGTTCCGCTCTTGAAACCCGTCGGTCCGTTAGCCGTTGCCGGCCATGACCTGGCGAACAGGCCGGCGGAGCGCCGCCGTGAGAAGAGCGAGGAACAGGACCCCTCGCAATCCCGATGCGAGCGCCGGTACGGCGGGCGGGAACTCACCCACGACGGGGTCGGCCTCGACGAGCACCTGCCCGCCGTCGCCGCTCCCCGACCCGGCTCCGCCCGCCAAACCGCCCGCCGTCGCGATGACACCATTCAAGACGAGCTGACCCGCCAGATTGTGGAGTACATAGACGCGCCCGCCGCCGCCCCCACCGCCTGCGAAGTCGTTGGTAGCGGACCCGCCGTTCGCCCCGTTGGCGGCGAGGAGCGACCCGCTCTCGAGCACCACGTTGAAGGCGTGAACGATGAGATGCCCTCCGCTGCCCCCGCCCGCGCCGGCCGCGCCGTCCTGGCCGTCCGTGCCGGCGGCGACGATCGAGCCCGTGACCCGCAGCTCTCCGAGTGCACCCAATTCGAGCGCACCGCCTCCGCGGCCACCCGAACCCGACGCGCCGCCACCGCCGCTGCCGCCCTGGAGAACGACCGCAACGCCGTAGGGCGCTCCGCCGGGTGCAGCTCCTGCCGTCCCCCCGCCACCGGAGTACCCCCCGCCGCCCCCACCCTGAGCGGAGCCAGCTCCACCACCCGGCCCGGCGCCGGCAGCCGCTGGCGCACCTCCCGCTCCAGCGCTCGACTCGACGACGACGTTGCCGTGCAGCGTGGCGGGGCCTGTGAAGAGAAGAGCCGCCGGGCGGCTCCCGATCACGAGGATGGTGTCGGACAACGCCAGCACGGCGCCCCCGGAGAAGGTGAAGACCGCGACGTCCGGCCCTCCGCTCGGCGGAGCCACGACCACACCGGCGAGAGATCCGTTGACGGTGGGTATTCCGCTCGTGTCGAGCGTGATGGGCCCGCTGGGCAGCGGCCCCACGGGAGTGAATGCCGCGGGATTCAGCACGGGGGCGGGCGTCGGTGGATCCGGTGGGGGCTCACCCACGTCGGGGTCGCTGCCATCGACCGTGAAGAGGCCGCCGTGCCGTTCTGCGCCGGCGCGCCTCCCGCAATCCCCCCGGACACGAGGACGAAGCCGTCGTTCGCGAGCGCACCGTCCGCGTTGTGGATGAAGTGGACACGACCCCCACCTCCACCACCACCCCCGTCGGCACCGCTGGGCAGGCCGCCGTCGCCGCCGCGAACGGTCAGGAAGGACGTCGCACTCAGCGTGAGGTCGAAGGCGTGGAGAATCAGTTGCCCCCCACTCCCACCACCAGCTCCGCCCGTCCCGTTCGAACCATCGCCGCCTCGCGCGTCGATCGTGCCCCCCACGCTCAAGAGTCCGAGCGCGCCGATCTGAAGCGCACCGCTACCGTCGCCTCCGGTTCCCGAGGCGCCTCCGCCGCCACTTCCTCCCTGCAGGATCGTCTGGGTGCCGTACATGCCGCCGCGGGCGGCGAGCCCGGAGTTCCCACCCGCGCCGCCGTAGCCGGCGCCCGCCCCGCCCTGGGAGTTCCCTTGCCCCGCTCCGGGGCCGGCTCCCGCGCTGCCCGCTGAGCCGCCGACACGAGCACCTGCGCTGACGAGCACGTTTCCCAGGAGACTCGCGGTGCCCTGGAAGAGCAGGACGGCCGGCCTGCTGCCCGTCGCCGTCAGGGTATCCCCCGCCCCGAGCACGTCCCCGCCATCGAAGGTGAAGACCGCGAGTTCCGGTCCGCCGTCGCTCGGCGTGAAGAGCTCGCCTGCCGGGCTGCCGTTGACCTGCGGCATTCCGCTGGTCTCGAGGATCACGTTTCCGGCCGGCAGGGGGCCCAGCGACGCGAAGGCGCTCGGGTCGAGGATCTCGCCCTTCGCTCCACCCGCGGCGGACGTCAGCCAAAGCAGCACGCCGATGAGTAGAAGGCGGCAGACAAGCGGGAAACTGCAGTGGGCTATTCCCATGCGATGAACACGGTGCTCCGTTCCCACATTCTCCGCCCGGTCGGTATTGGGAGTCAACCGAGAGCGCTGGCCCGAATCCGCTGAGACCGGGCTCCGCCAACGGATCGGCGTCACCCCCCGATCTGGTACATCTTATTGAAACTCAATAATTTCAATAGGTTAGGATCGTTTGGGGGCGTGAGTTTGTGCGTAGCGTAGCGTCGAGGACGACGGCGCAGCGTTGTGTAGCCGCGATACCGGCGGGATGATCTCACCAGCAAGGTGCTCGGGGCTTCACATGGCTGGCAAGATCGAACAGAAAACCGTCGAAGATCTTCTCCTGTCGTCCGCGACCGAGGACTACAACGGTCTCTATGAGGCCGTCTGGGAGCTGAACGCCAAGTTCCCTGACGCCAGTCTCGGGACGAAGTACGACGCAGCCAACGCAGCTCTCGCTGCGCTGATCGAACGTGGATGGCTCAAGGTCGAACGCGAGATCCTGACCAAGGACTACAAGCATCTCCGCTATGAACGGATAAATCCGTCGGTGTTGGACTCCATCCTGGCCAACCCGGTCAGTTGGTATCCCGAGTACGACCACACTCGGATCGTCTTCACTACGACGGAAGCCGGGGACCGAGCCTACTTCGGGAACACCGCAAGCAGGGGAACCCAATGAGCGAGCGATCGCGCACCGGGCTCCGGTGGATTGCTCTTCTATCCATTCTTCTGGGGAGCGCCGTCGGGCTGCTCATGGTGTGGATAGCTCTTCAGCACAACCCGCAGGGCGAGTTCTACCACCCTGACACCGGCGTTCTGAACTGGGGCAACGTCCCCGTGCTGTTCACGAGCTGGTTCTTGGTCGTTGCAGTCTCGCTCGCCGTGCTCGGCGGGGTCCTGGCCTCAGCTCTGCAACTGCTACGGAGCAAGAACACCCATCAGGCGACACTGGACCTGGGAGATGAGTGACGCCGGAAGGTGCTCCCTTTCCGATCAATCCTGCTTCATCATCAACAACGGGTTCGCCTTCGGCGAGAATCGCCCCGAATAGTCCCCGGCTTCGATGACGCGCTCTCTGCGGAGTCCGCTGACCATCTTGTTCACCTGCGTCACCCTCCAGATCTCCGGCAATACTTCGCGCTGCAATACCTGATAGCGGATCGGTCCCGCCGCGATCTTTGCCAAGACCCACTCCCGCAGCGGCCCCAGGTCAGGCTCCGGCTGGATGAGAAGTTGCTGATTGCCCTTGCGCGCATAAAAGCCGCCCTCGGGACAGACCTTCCACATGCAGTCCTTCATCAGGACCCGCCCCTCATCATGGTTCGTGAGGTGCAGCAGGAGGTACCGGGTCTTCTGGTTGTCCCCGAGCATCCGCAGTGAGGTCGCCCACTTTGCGGAGACCTTCTCGGCCAGCAGATCGATGGCCTGATCTGCACGCTCATCGAAGTCCTCGGAAACGACACCCTCGATCCATTCCGGTCCACCGAAGATCTCATTCAGCGTAGGAACAAAGCCGGGTGCAAGGCCCTTGCGCGCCTGGGCGATGGCCATGTCCAGCTCGCGCCAGATGACGTTCACGAACAGCTCGACGCTTCCAGCCTGCATGAGGTCTCGGAGGAGTCCACCGGGCACTTTGAACCCGTAGGGGTCTACGAAGACGAACGCCGGGGCCATCCGGTTTCCGGCCTCACTCAGGTCCCTTACGAGACCGTCCAGATGGGCGAAGCAGTCGGTCGCAACGGTCTCGATCACCACGTTACGGGGGAGCGTACCCAGAGCCGCTACGTCTGCGTCGAGCGCCCGCTTGTTCTCTTCGTCGCGCTCGATGAGGTAGAAGCGGAACTCGCAGGATCGTAGAAGACGGTCGCGAGCACTGTGGCCAAGGAGGGTGTTCAACGCGACCAGCGGCGAACCAAGTTGGCCAGTAGCGTGGGAGCCCCGGCCCGCGTGCGTGTCGAAATAGATGACGCGCCCTGCCCAACTTCCGAGCTTGGCGAACCAGCCACCGAGATACTGTCGGATCAGCTCGTGCTTCGTGCGCTGAAGGTTCGAATACTCCTTCCAGTAGCGCGGGTTGTCATCTGCCGTCCTGGCGGGCATCCGACCGAACCTCCCCAATCTCCGGCGCGGCGAGCCTCGGGTACTGCGACCACCCATCTCCGTCCAGCAGATTGCCGCCAGACTTGGGTCGGATTCCGCCCCATTGCTTGAAGAAGAAGGGGACCCCCTGCTCCACACATTGATCTCGAACACCACTAACCCAAGCAGGCTCCAGCACCCGAAAGCCGGGGCCACTCTCGCCGCCAACGATCACCCAGTGGATGCCCGTCAGATCCAATAGCCCCAAGTCTTCCAGTAGTGGCTCGATCGAAAGGAAGCGCACTGTGACGTTTGCATCACGCAGATGGTCAATGCGACGCAGCGCCTTCTGATCCTCGACCGAGACCCCGAGCCAGATGTGCTCGGGACACGGCGCATCGCTGTAGCGCGCATTTACGAACGACCGCAGCAGGCTGCTTCGCTTCGTCAGGACTTGGTACTGGTGGCGATCCGCCACCTCCATCGCGTCGAATATCTGCTTGAGAAACTCGCGTGGAATCTTCTTGTGGAACAGGTCGCTCATCGAATTGACGAACACCCGACGCGAACGCTTCCACTGCATTGGCTGCGCCAGTCGTTCGGGCCAGAGCCGCAGATCGAACCCTTGTTCGAAGGCGTGGCCCGGCACGCCCCGGAAGCGCTCGGATAAACGCTCGGCGTAGCAGCGGTCGCAGCCTCGGCTGACCTTGGTGCATCCCGACACCGGGTTCCAAGTGGTATCTGTCCACTCGATGGCTGTCGTCTCGGCCATGTCGCCCGCCCGGGGTTGAGGATTTTCCTTCCAAATCAGTGGTTTGGAAGTACAGCTGCTGCCAATTTTCGCCTTTATTTCGCTCTCCGCAAGGGCTCACTCGCCAGCGTCTCAAAATCCCCTGGGCTCCACTACCCCCCGATCTGGTACATCCTGTTGAAACTGAGCATATTCAACAGGTTACGTCCATTTGGGGGCGTGAGTTTATACGTACAGACTCCTTGGTGTATTCGCCGTGCGGTAGGGCCCGTGTGTCGATCCGCGCCGGACGCCTTTGGCGCTGCGTTTGGTGTGCATCACTACGGCTCTCCAGCACCACAGAAGCAACTCGCTATGCACCATCCCGCTCGGCGTATAGATGCTTCTGGAAACCCACGAACACTTCCCGGATCTTTGCCACGCTGCCCAACTGCTCCACCGCATCTCGCACTGCGTTGTACTTCAGCTCCAACAGGTCGGGAAGCTTCTCATCGTCAAGCTCCTGCTCGCCCTCCCTGATGTACTGATCGAGCACGAAATCCAAGAACTCTCTTTGCCTTTCGTCGTAACCCGCGAAGGCAGTGTGCCGACGGGTGATGACACGCTCCTCGCGGCTGATGGGGGCCAACGCGAAGGCGATATAGGCAAGTACGTCGTACAGGTCACTCTTCTCTGCATCAATCATTCTGCGGATCTCGGCGAGCTGATCGTCGCCGTAACCCTTCTCGGCCAAGCTGGCCAAGAGCGCCTTGCGCGTATCCGGTTGTCCCCACAACTCCCGAAGCTCGTCTTCGTTGCGGAACAACTCGGGAAGGTCACCGAACAACCGGGCCACGAATTCTGCCGCAGACATGGGCTTCCCATCGGGGCTCCAGAAGGTCGTCGCCATCATGTGCTGGAGCGTGCGTTCCTTGCCATCCGCGAGCTTGATCTTGATCCTCTGCGGGCGCACGGGCGTTTCACCTTCGCCCGTATTCCCATCCCCACCCGTATCCGGCCCAGGCGTATCGCCGCCCGTCCTGGGGGTAGCCGGAACCGGTTCAGCAGGTTCACCGTCCCACTCTGGATCGTTGAAGTGTTCGTAAGCCTTCACGAAGTCGTAGACGGTGAAATAGTCCTTTCCGTCGAATAGCCGCGTACCGCGCCCGATGATCTGTTTGAATTCGATCATCGTCTTCACGGGTCGCATCAGCGCGATGTTGCGAACATTCCTCGCATCCACACCCGTCGAGAGCTTCTTCGAAGTGGTCAAGATCGTCGGGATCGTCTTCTCGTTGTCTTGAAACGTCCGTAAGAACTGCTCACCCAGATCGCCGTCGTTGGCCGTGACCCGCACGCAGTAGTTCGGGTCCGTGCTCACCTTCATCTGGTTCACGAGATCGCGAACGGCCAGGGCGTGTACCTGCGTCGCGCAAAAGATGATGCTCTTCTGCCCCTGGTCGATGGAATCCATGAACAGCTTGACCCGATACTTCTCTCGTTCCCGAATCTCGATCACACGATTGAAGTCGTCTTCGCCGTAGCGCTTGCCCTCTTCGACTTCACCTTCGAGCAACTCGTCGTCGGACGTGTAGACGTATTCGTCCAAGGTGGTGGCGATCTGCTTTACCTTGAACGGGGTCAGGTAGCCGTCATTGATCCCCTCCTTGAGGGAGTAGATGTAGACGGGCGCACCGAAGTAGTCGTAAGTGTCAACGTTGTCTGTTCGCTTGGGAGTCGCGGTCAAGCCAAGCTGCACAGCCGGTGCGAAATAGTCCAAGATTCCGCGCCAACTGCTCTCGTTGCTCGCCCCGCCTCGATGGCACTCGTCAATCACGATGAAGTCGAAAAAGTCGCGCGGGTAGTCCCCGAAGCTCGGCGAGGGATTCCCGTCTGCATCGTGCCCAGACATGAACGTCTGGAAGATCGTGAAGAACACACTGCCGTTCTTCGGGACCGCGCCCTTCTTGCGAATCACGTCGGGGGCGATTCGCACGAGCGCGTCTTCCGGGAAAGCCGAGAATGCGTTGTACGCCTGATCGGCCAGGATGTTGCGATCAGCCAGGAACAGGATGCGCGGCCTGCGTTTTCCGTCGCGTGCGAGATTCCAGCGACTCTGAAACAGCTTCCACCCGATCTGGAAGGCAATGAAGGTCTTACCGGTGCCAGTCGCCAGCGTCAGCAGGATGCGGTCCTTGCCCGCAGCGATGGCCTCGATGGTTTGGTTGATGGCGTTGTGTTGGTAGTACCGGGCCTCCCACGTTCCGCCCCTGTCCTCGAACGGAACCTCCGAGAACCGATCACGCCACTCATTCTCTTCTGCAAATGCGGCGTCCCACAGCTCGTCAGGAGTGGGGTACTTGGTGACATACCCCTCCTCGCCCGTCTTCATGTCGATCCGGTAGATGCCGACACCGTTTGTAGAGAACGCGAAGCGGGTCTGGAGCTTTTCCGAGTATTGCTTGGCCTGTCCAACACCTTGAGTATCGGGAAGATCGCGCTTCTTGGCCTCGATCACGGCAAGCTTCTGACCACGGCAGACGAGCACGTAGTCGGCAATCTCCATGGGCCCTCGACTACCCGCACCCTGGAGCCTTCCGGGGGTGATGACCTCACGGCGAACACGGCTGCCTTCCACGACGCCCCAACCCGCCGCCTTCAACGCGGGGTCGATGAGTTCGGCCCTTGTCTCGGCTTCGTTCATCCGGCATGCCCGAGTTCGCCGGTAAAGGCTTGGTGCAGCAGCGACGCTTTCAATGCGTCCAGCGCGCCGACCTTTTGCACGTAGAGGTCGGCGAGGCGTTGGGTTTCTTCTGTAACCTGCCTGAGATCCGAAACGACGGCGCGTTGCTCAGTTGGCGCGGGAAGTGGAACTGCGATCTCCTTGATCTTTCCCAGGCTTAGGTTCTTCTGACGAACTCCCCGGCGCTCAAGGAGAAGTCTTGGCTTGATGGCACTAATCGCGTGAAGAAGAAACTCCGTGTCGATTCGCTCGTTAGGCTTGATGCCAGCAATGGCCTGATTGAACGTCCCATCACGATCAAGGATCGACATCTTGAGCGCTGCTGTGTCATACATCCCGACTAACAACGATCCCTTCGGAAACAGTTTTGCGTTTGAGTTAGTCAGTCCCTCTTCGGAGATCTTCCGTTCGGAATCTGACGTGTACGTCTCGTTTAGCTCCCCGGACGAGTACCACGGGATGCTGCCGCCCCAGTAGCTCTTTTGTGGCACGGAGGGTGTCCCGCCACTTTGTACCTCTGCAATCGTTCCCAAGGGCTTGGTCATCCACCTCTGGTTGTTTTCAGCGAAGACGGATTGGAGGTGGCTTCCGAAGAGGGCGCGGGCGTTCAAGAGACTATTTTCGGCGTTGGCTTTGGCGGTGGCGAGGGCAGCGAGCGCTTCGTCCAGCACGCCGACGATCCGCTGCTGCTCGGCGAGTGGGGGATGACAGATGTGGAAGGCTTTCAATTCAGGGAAGTAGATCGTCTGATGAACTGCGCCACTTGAGAACCGGCGTAGATCATTTCCCTCGGCGATGAATAGATACTGCAGAAAATCGGGATCAAGGTGTTCCGCACAGACCCAGTTCGCGAAGTCTTGACTGGTTGCCATCGGGAGAGCCATCACAACGACGTATCCAACCGATGCGGTTCGCGAAAGGCAGACAGTGTTCTCCGGCAAGATGCGCGCCGATGAATTCTCGATGCCAAGCGCATTTGTCGTCTCCAGAGTATCCGCGATGCGCCCCCCATGGTTAGCTCTCGCGTCTTTGATGCCGATCCAGGGAACGCTTCCACCCCAATACTCAGGATGCTTCCTGCTCGGCGTATGCCCAGACTCGAGCCGAGCAAGGTCCGATAGTGCGGTCCATCGCCAACCATTCGGCGCTGGCGTCGTAGGCATACCTACCGCCAACGCGAGCTTCGGGGAGATATGTCGGGTGGTCGCACCCCGCCCGCCGGTCTCTGTCGCTCGCGATTCAACCGCATTCATAGCAACGCCTTGATTTTCCCCAACACGGCCGCGCTCTCGGCGTCCAAGATCGCGATTCCTTCGATTATCGCCTCAGGGCTGCGATGCACGAGTTCCTCGTCGCCGTTCGGATTCTTCACAGACAGGTCTAGGGTTGCCGGGTCGATGTTCTTGGCGTCCAGGCTCCAACTCTTGGGCGAGTCAGCGAACGTCGCTTGTAGATCGATGAACTCGGTGAGGTCGGCGTCGGTGAGGGGGTTCGTCTTACCCATGTTTCGGCCGGGATCGAGCTGGTAGAACCAGATTCGCCGCGTGGGTGTGCCCTTGTCGAAGAAGAGCACCACAGTCCTGACACCCGCGCCCTGAAACGTGCCGCCCGGACAGTCGAGAACAGTGTGAAGGTTGCAGTGCTGTAGCAGTTCACGCCGCAAGGCGATGGAGGCATTGTCTGTGTTCGAGAGAAACGTGTTCTTGATAACAATGCCCGCTCGACCGCCAGCCCTAAGTGACTTGATGAAATGTTGCAGGAAGAGGAAGGCCGTTTCGCCCGTCTTGATCGGGAAGTTCTGTTGGACCTCCTTTCGCTCTTTGCCGCCGAAGGGAGGATTCGTGAGGACGACATCGAATTGGTCTTTCTCCTGAATGTCGCTGATGTTCTCGGAAAGGGTATTGGCGTGGATGATGTTGGGGGCTTCGACGCCATGTAGGATCATGTTCATAATCCCGATGACGTAGGCGAGGCTCTTCTTTTCCTTGGCGTAGAAGGTCTTGGTTTGCAGGGTGTTGAGTTGGCTGGTGGTCAGGTCGCGCTCGCGCAGATACTCGTAGGATTCACACAAGAACCCGGCTGATCCTGCTGCTCCGTCGTAGATGCGATCGCCGATTCTCGGGTTGACGACCTGAATCATCGCGCGGATGAGCGGCCTCGGGGTGTAGTACTCGCCCCCGTTTCGCCCGGCGTTGCCCATCCTCTTGATCTTTTCTTCGTAGAGGGCGGACAGCTCGTGCTTCTCCTTTTGCGAGCGGAAGCGCAGCTCGTCCGTGAGTTCCAGGGCGTCGCGCAGGCTGTACCCGCTTTGGAACTTGCTCTTGATCTCGCCGAAGATCTCACCAATCTTGTACTCGATGGTGTCTGGGCTCGATGCGCGTTGCTTGAAGCCGCGCAGATACGGAAACAGCTCGTCATTGATGTAGGCGATCAGGTCATCGCCCGTGAGCGCGTCATCGTGGTCGAACGTGCCGTCCGCCTTCTTCGGCGCGGCCCAGCTCGACCATCGGTGCGCCTCGTCAATGATGTACTCGTAGGACTTTCCTCGTAACTCGGCTTCCATCGCCTTTTCTTGTTCGAGGTCATCCAGATACTTGAGAAAGAGCAGCCAGGAGGTTTGCTCGGTGTAGTCCAGCTCGGAAGAACAGCCAGCCTCCTTCCAGAGAACATCGTCAATGTTCTTGAAGGTCTGCCGGAATTGGGAGCCGCAGCCGTTGGCGGGGGTGCCACCCTTGGCCTTGGCACGCTTCGCCTGCTTCTTCCTGGCCGCTGCCTTCTTCTTGGCCGCCGCCTGCTTTCTCGCCGTCATTGCCGCCCCTTGCAGATGAGAAGCCTGTCAGCACTGGGCGACCGGCGTGAACCGAAGTATACGCCCCGGGGGCTCGCCGGAGGCGTGGCCTGTTTTGAAACGCGACGCACGTACCCCTGCAGCGTCTCGAGTCTGAGGTGCCCTCGACGGATTGGCAGGGAGCGAGGGCGCTCTGGTTGACAAAAGTTGACAACCAGATAGGCTTCCCGGCCGTGCCCCGCTCCCTCGACGTCAGCAAGCTTGATCACGCCCTCGCCACCCGGGGGCTGTCCCAGACAACGCTCGCCAGCGAGGTCGGAGTCACCCGGGCCGCCGTCTCCAAGTGGTTCCGAGGAGAGTCGTTCCCGCGCCCCGACAAACTGCTGAAGATCGCCTTGGCGGTGGGCTTGGCTTATGAGGAACTGGTCTCGGAGGGCACCGCGAACGAGCCCAACGAGCCGATAGTCGCCTTCCGCAAAAAGGGTGCTCGCAAGACGACCGAGGCGCACATTGCGCGCGCCAAGGACATGGGCGGCCTACTGGCCCGTCTCGTCCCCTACCTGCCGGGGGAACCTCTGACTGCCCCCCCTGCGCTGCGCGCGCCGACCCGCGACTACGCGTATGTACAGCGAGTTGCCCAAGACGTCCGACGCAAGATCGGCGTCGCTGACGCTCAGGCGCTCGAGTTCGGAGACCTGATCGAGCACTTCGAGCGATTCTCGGTCGTTCTCATTCCTGTCTTCTGGGGCGACCGCAAGGCTCATGAGAATGCCCTCCACGTCCATTTGCCCGCCTCGGGAACGACGTGGATCTACCTCAATCTCGACAGCCAGACCCACGACTTCAAGTTCTGGATGGCGCATGAGCTTGGGCACGTCATCAGTCCAACGCTTCAAGGTGACGAAGCGGAGGATTTCGCCGATGCCTTCGCGGCAGCGATTCTGTTCCCCGAGGAGTGCGCAGCGGCGGAGTACAAGGCAATCGCAAGGAAGAGCAACCCGGGCAGCATCGTCAACCACCTGAAGTCGGTCGCCGAGAAGTTCATGATCTCGCCGATTACGGTGTTCGAACAGATCCGACAGTATGCTCACGCAACCGATCAGCCGGCCGTTGCCCTGGACGCGAAAGCGATCTTTCCCGTCACCACGAAGTTCAACCAGCAGTTCTACACGATTCGCGAGACGCTCTTCGACGGAGAGGAGCCTACGGCTGCGAGCTATATCGCGAAAGCCGAGGAGATCTTCCACACATCGTTCTTCAAGGTCCTGTCGGCCTACCTGCGCGACTCCGATGCGGGGGCAGGATACGTCCAGGCGGTCATGAACCTTTCGCTCGTGGATTCGAAGGCCATCGCGGCCGAGCGGGGCTGATGGCACAGCGGAAGATCCTGCTGGACTCCAACGCCTACCTTCGGCTGGCCCAGACGGTTCACCCGCTGCTCGACATCGAGTTCGGCAACGAGTGCCACTGCTTGTACGCAATCCGGGAGCTACAACAGGAATTCGATCGAAGCCCCCGCCTGCAGACGAAGTTCCACTGGGTCAATGATCCGCAGTACCTGGAGAACCGCAGGCGGAGCATCGCGATTCCGCGCAAGGCGGCGAAGACGATCGCCCTGACGATCTCCGTGATCGAAGGTGAGGCCCGTCAGCGCGGTCTCGGCGCCTCGCCAGTGGATGCGAGGGCGCTGGCGACCGCCTCGGTTCTGGACGTTCCGGTGGTCACGGACGACGGCGACATGCTTGCCCTCGCGGACCTATTCGACATCGAAGCCATGAAGACCCTGGAACTGCTTCGGCTGATGGTGGACTGCAATCACGCAACGATCGAGCAGGTGGTCGCCGCCGCCGGATACTGGAGGTACGCGAGGGATCTACCCAGGGACTACGAAGCCGATTTCAGGCGGCTCTTCCACAAGCGTCCACCGTGACCCAGAGATGACCTGGCACGCCCAATCAGAATGGGACGAGCGTCACCCCCCGACCTGGTACATCTCGATCCGGCGCCGGCTCGGCTTGACGCCTTCGATCTGCAGCAGCTCCTGGCGTTCGTCGGAATAGCGGTCGCTGCGCTTGCGCCAGGTGGCGACGATGAGATCCCGGATCTCGGCGTCGCTGGAGCCGTTTCGAAGGGGCGTTCGCAGGTCGACGCCCTTCTCCGCGAACAGGCAGGTCACGAGCTGACCTTCGGTCGTGAGGCGAGCGCGGGTGCAGTCGCCGCAGAAGGGTTGGGTGACCGACGCGATCACGCCGATCTCGCCCTGGCCGTCCTGGTAGCGCCAGCGCTTGGCGACTTCGCCGCGATAGTTCGGCTCGGCGGGCGCGAGAGGCAGTTCGGCGCCGATGCGCTCGACGATCTCGGCAGCCGGCAGCACCTGGTTCATGTCCCAGGCGTTTCGCGTGCCCACGTCCATGTACTCGATGAAGCGCACGATGTGACCG
The DNA here is from genome assembly GCA_029261855.1 of Deltaproteobacteria bacterium. Taxonomy (GTDB): domain Bacteria; phylum Myxococcota_A; class UBA9160; order UBA9160; family UBA4427; genus JAJDAN01. Next base: position 149,195 of record JAJDAN010000013.1, on the reverse strand, counting down.
GTGCCCTTGAAGTGCCGCGCCAGCTCGACCAGGGTGTGGTCGTTGACGCCCTTCTGAACGACGGTGTTGATCTTGATGGGCCCGAGGCCCGCTCGTTCCGCCGCCTCCACGCCCTCGAGCACCCGCGCCACCGACAGCTTGCCGCCGTTCATCTGCGAGAAGACGTCCTCGTCGAGGGAGTCGAGGGAAATCGTCACCCGGCGCAGGCCGGCTTCGGCCAGCGCCGCGGCCTGGCGCGGAAGCAGGGTTGCGTTCGTCGTCAGCGCCAGGTCCTCGACGCCCGGCACCTGGGCGATGCGCGCCAGCAGGTCCGGCAGGTCGACACGCAGGAGCGGCTCGCCCCCGGTGATGCGCAGCTTGCGCGCGCCCAGCCCCGTGAAGATGCCGACCAGCCGCTCGATCTCCTCGAAGCTCAGGATCTCGGCCCGGGGCAGGAACTTGTACTTCTCGCCGAAGATCTCCTCCGGCATGCAATAGGTGCATCGGAAGTTGCAGCGGTCGGTGACGGAGATGCGCAGATCGTGCAGCGGACGGGCGAGCGTATCGATCAGCTCGCGATCCGTGCCAGATGTCTCTTGGGGGGACAAGACGCGGGCGCTCGCTAAGCGATCTCGGTCTGGCTCTTGATGATCTTCGAGACCAGTCCGTAGCTGAGCGCCTCTTCGGCGCTCATCCAGAAGTTGCGATCGCTGTCGCTGGCGACCTTGTCGAGCTTCGTTCCCGTCGCGTCCGCGATCAGTTGGTTGAGCCGGGCCCGCAGCTTGAGGATCTCCTCGGCGGCGATGCGGATGTCCGAAGCCTGGCCGCCCGCGCCACCCGAAGGCTGGTGCAACAGGTATCGGGTGTTCGGCAGCGAGTAGCGGTTCTTCTTCTCGGCAGAGAGCAGGATCGGAACGGCGATGCTCGCCACCCAACCGGCCCCCACCGTCACCACCGGGCTCTCGATGTACCGGAGCACGTCGTGGATCGCGTAGCCCGAGTCCACGTGACCGCCCTGGGACGTGATCAGCACCCGGATGGGATCGTGGTTCGCAGCGTCGAGGATCAGGGCCTGGGAGATGGCGCGCTCGGCCACGTCCTTGTCGATCTCGCCGGAAACGAGGATGGTGCGGATCCCGAGCATCCGGGACAGGACGGCGTCCTGGGGGAGCTGGGGCTTCTGGCCCTCTTCGGGCTCGTCGAGCTGCGGCACGGAGTGTCCTCGCGGGGAATGAAGGTGCTGGGTTTTGGATGCGCGAAGCAGGGTAGCCGATTCGCCCGTGCCCGACTTGGAGCGCCGTCCGTGGAGCTTATTTCGGCTGTCCGGATTCGAACTGGCCGTGACGTCCCGCGCCGTCGGCGAAGCGTTTGGCGCCCTCTCCGGTCTCTCCGGACCGGATCACCTCGAGGCCGATGCGCGTCTCCTCGGCAAGTGCGTCCGACAGGTCCAGGTTCCACTGGCGATAGGCGGACATGCGGTCGCCCCGCATGCAACGCTGGGGGAAGCCTGCGATCTGCTCGGCGATGGCGATCGCCTCCTCGACCGCGGTGCCGGGCTCGACCAGGCGGTTCGCGAGGCCCATGAGGCGCGCCTCGTCGCCGGAGACGCCGCGCCCGGTCAGGATCAGGTCCATCGCGTGGCTCTGTCCGAGCAGGCGCGTCAGGCGGATGGTGCCGCCGTCCACGAGGGGAACACCCCAACGCCTGCAGAACACGCCGAAGACCGCGTCGCGCGCCGCAACGCGCATGTCGCACCAGACTGCGAGTTCGAGTCCTCCCGCGACCGCGTAGCCCTCGACCGCCGCGATGACCGGCTTCTCGAGCAGCATGCGACTGCAGCCCATCGGTCCGTCGAGCGAGACGTCGGTCTCCACGCGATTGCCCCGGCCCTCGCCGACGCCCTTGAGATCCGCCCCCGCGCAAAAGCAACCCTCGGCACCGGAGAGCACCGCGACGCGCGCGTCCTCGTCGGACTCGAAACGCCGGAAGGCGTCCGCCAGCGCGGCGGCGGTCGGACCGTCGACGCAGTTGCGGACGGCGGGACGGTTGATGGTCACGAGAGCCACGGGCCCCCGACGTTCGTACAGGACCCAACTCGCGGGCTCGCTCATGCAGTCCCTCCCTTCACAGGCGTCGATTCAGCCCCCTACACTGGCACTCGATGCCCCGAACGCAAGCAACGCTCCTCGACAGGATGGAATGACCCCATGCAGGTACCGCTCCTCGTCAACGACTTCCTCCGGCGTGCCGCCCAGCTGTATCCGGACAAGCTCGCCATCGTGGACGGCGATCTCCGCTACAGCTACCGCGACTTCCAGGCCCGGGTGAATCAGCTGTCCCACGCCCTCGCGAAGCTGGGCATCGAGAAGGGCGACCGGGTGTGCATCCTCAGTCCGAACTCGCACTTCTTTCTCGAGAGCTTCTACGCCACGAGCCAGATCGGAGTCGTGCTGGTTCCCCTCAATTATCGTCTGGTCGCCGCGGACCACGCCTACATCCTCGACCACGCGGGCGTGCGAGCCGTGCTCGTCGACTGGGAGTACACGGGAGTCGTCGATGAGATCCGCCAGGATCTGCCGAAGGTCGAGCACTGGATCGAAGCCCGGGACGAAGGCGCCGCCGCCCCCGGCTGGACATCCTGGAACGACCTGATCGCGGCGGCGCCGACGACGGCGCCCCCCGCTATCGAGATCGACGAGAACGAGCTCGTCTCGATCAACTACACGTCGGGCACCACGGCGCGCCCGAAGGGCGTGATGCTCACCCATCGCAACTGCTACCTGAACGCCTACAACCTGATCGCACACCTGCGCGTTTCCCATGAAGACGTCGAGCTGTGGACCCTGCCGATGTTCCACTGCAACGGATGGGGCGGCGTCTACGCGCTGACGGGCATGGGCGGCACCCACGTCGTCCTGCGAACGGTGGACGGCGAAGCCATCTTCGGCCTCATCGAACGCGAAGGCGTGACCTTCGCCTGCATGGCGCCCGCCGTGCTGCGCACGATCCTCGACTACCCGAACAAGGACCGACACCACATCACGACGACCCCCCGCTTCACCGTCGCCGGCGCACCCCCGCCCGCCGCCTTCATCGAGCGCCTCGAAGAAGAGCTGGGCTGGGACTTCATCCAGATCTACGGCCTCACCGAGACCGCCCCGTTGCTCACGGTCTCACAGCCGGATCACGCCACCGCCCAGACCGATTGGCCGCGCCGAGCGAGGGCGGGCGTGGCCGGGCTCGGTGTCGAGATCGAGCTGCGCGACGACGACGACAACCCCGTGCCCCAGGACGGCGAGACCCCGGGCGAGATCTGTGCCCGTTCGAACGTGGTCTTCGCCGGCTACTGGGAGCAGCCCGACCAGACCGAGGCCGCCATCCGAGACGGCTGGTTCCACACCGGCGACCTCGCCGTATGGGACGAACTGGGCAACGTCCACATCGTCGATCGCAAGAAGGACGTGATCATCTCGGGGGGAGAGAACATCAGCTCTCCCGAGATCGAAGACGCCCTCTACCAGCATCCCGCTGTCCTCGAATGCGCGGTCATCGGGGTGCCCCACGAAAAATGGGGCGAGACCCCGGTCGCCCTGGTCGTCCTGCGTTCGGGGGAGATGCCCAGCGAGCAGGACCTGATCGACTTCTGCCGCCAGAAGCTCGCCCACTTCAAGTGCCCCACCCGCATCGAATTCGTCCCCGAGCTCCCCAGAACCGCCACCGGAAAGCTCCAGAAATTCCGCCTGAGAGAACAGTTCTGGAACAACGACCGAAAGGTCAACTAACCCCCACGCAACCCACCCCACTCACCCCACCCCACTCAACCCACCCCACCCAACCCACGCGAACCCGGAACCCGAAGCGGGTCGCGGGGGGAGGGCAAGCGACGACTAGCGCCATGCCGGCAGCCGGCAAAGGAACACCAAAGAAAAGTGGGAGGAGCGGTCCTCCCCCCCGACCCGCGGAGCAAGAACCAAGAAGCAAGAAGCAAGAAGCAAGAAGCAAGAAGCAAGAAGCTAGGAGAGCAGATCCCGAACCAAAGCCAGGTTCTCGAGCTCTTCCTCCGCCACATCCCCATCCGCCTCGATCACACCCTCGATCTCCGCCAGGAACAGCCTGCGGTGTTCCGCCGGAATGCGCGTCGGATCCACCGACTCGGGACGCGGCGGCAGCTTCAACCAGCCTTCGACCTGGCGTGCCTCGTCGGGGTCGAGCTTCAGCCGCTGGATCAGGCGACCCACGAACTCACGCTCTTCGGGACGGATCTCGAGATCGGCCCACGCGAAGGAGCAGACGAACTTCATCAGCTGCAGTCGTTCGCCGCGATCGAGCTGTTCGAGCATGACTTACCTCTCCTGTTCTCCCCCAGGGTCTCACAGACGAGCCCTGGCGGATCAAGGAGTTTCCGCGAAGACCCACGGGGCGCAACCCGGGAACGAACCATCCCGACCCGGCGGGTTACCAAAACCTCGACCGCCGGCCCCCGGCGCAGGAGGAAGCGAGATGGCGAACGGTGCGGTGTACCCGCTACCGACCCGAAACCGGCGCGACGACGCCGAGCTGGGCACCCTGCTCGGCTTGTACCACGGCTACGACCAGGCCCGACTCGGACTGGCCCGACTCGTCGGCCAGTTCGGCGCCCAGTCCGCAAACGACGACCAGATGCGCCGGCGCATCTGGTCGCGGATCCATCGACAGGGCATTGCCAGCGACCTCTTCGACGCCCCGCAACCCGGGCCGATCGCCGGCGTCGCCCGCGGCGCCCACGCCGCCGCGCTCTCGGCCTTCGCGACGGTCTCCGAGCAAGCCGAGACCGTGCTCCGCCGCATCCACGCCCGCTGGCCCGAGCTGTGCGAAGACGCCGGTGGCCCCCTGCCGTGCCCGACGCCGGGAGATGGCGCGGAGCAGCGGGCCCCGCGCTGAAACCTCAGGCCGCTGCTGTGGGCTTGCCCGCCGTGTCGACGTTGGTGTTCAGGAACTCCATCAGCAGCTTCACCAGCTCTTCGGGCGGCTGGGGCTCGGCCTCTTCCACCGAGTCCTTGAGATGCTCGAAGCGCAGCAGGTCCATCTTCGCGTAGGCCTCGCGCACGCGCGGGGTCAGCAGACCGAGCCGCTTGAGGTTCGGCACGATCTTCGAGAAGGTCATCTGGCGGAAGCCCTTCATGAAGGGCGTGTTGTTCGACCACTCCGTCCAGAGCGGCACGTCGAATCCCATGCGGTCGAAGACCTGCTCCATCTTGAGCCGCTCGCGCAGCAGGTGCGTAGCCTCGATGACGAAGTCCTCGCGCTCCCGCAGCTCGTTCCCTGACAGCTCGTTGTGGTAGAAGTCGCCGAGAGACAGGACGCCGAACGCCACGTGGCGCGACTCGTCGGCCATGATGCGCGTGGTGATGTCCTGGATCAGCGGCTCCCCGGCCATCATCATCCGCATCATGCTGAAGGCCGCGAGTGCGAGTCCTTCCACCATGATCTGCATGCCGAGGAAGGTCACGTCCCAGCGCGGGTCCTCGATGATGTCATCCAGCAAGCTCTGGAGGCTGGGGACGACGGGATAGGAGATACCCATCTTCTCCGTCAGATAGCGGTGGTAGACCTCTACGTGCCGTGCCTCGTCCATCACCTGGCTCGCCGCGTAGAACTTCGATTCTTCCTCCGGCACCGTCTGGACGATCTTTGCGGTCGCGAGCAGCGCGCCCTGCTCGCCGTGCAGGAACTGCGAGAGCATGAAGGAATTCATGTTGAGCTGCAGCTCGACGACCTTGTCCTCCTCGAGCTGGCTCGGCGGGTTCAGCACCTGGTTCATCAGGGTGCCGCCGCCCACCGCGGTGCGCTCGCGCATCATGCGCTCGATGCTGACGTCGGCGCTCCAGTCGAGCTCGGTGGCGTTCCAGTTGGCCGCCTTGCCCTTCTCGTAGAGGGCCATCAGGCCCTTCTGCTCGAGGGCGTACTGCCAGTCGAAGACGGTCTCCAGTGTCGCCGACACCGATTCGAAGGGCCCACTCGCGGGCAAGGGGATGGGGTTCCGCTGTGCGTAGTCCAATTGGAGTTCTCCGTAGTGAACGGGGCGCGTTCGTTTCGCCTACCGACTGACGTCGATTCCGAGGTAGGCGATGAAATTGCGGGTGAGCTCGACCTCGATGGCCGCGTCGCCGAGCACGCGCGACCCGGCGCGCAACTCGCCGAAGATCACGTTCTGCAGCATGAGACCGAAGGCGAGCTGGATGCCGAGATCGATGGCGACAGCGGGATCCGGATGGCCGATCTCGCCGCGACGCGTGAGCAGCAGATCGGAGATGCGCGCCGAAACGCGTTGCCGGAAACGCATGCCCTCGTCGCGGATCTCGACGTCCCGCGCCGCCCGCAGCAGGAACGCGTTGATCATGTTGTTCTCCGCCCGGTACGTCGCGACGAGCTCGTGCATGCAGGACGCGACGATGGCGGCGGTGCCCGCCCGGCCCCAGTAGGCCGGATCCGCGAGTTCTTCGACGCGCTCGTCGAGACGCCGGAAGAAGCGCTCCTCGAGAGCCCGAAGCAGCTCGTCCTTGTCTCGGAAGCGCGCGTAGAAGCCGCCCACGGACGACCCGGCTCGGCGCACGATTTCCGGGATCGAGACGTCGGCCAGGCCCTTCTCCTGGATCAATGCCTCGGCGGCATCGAGCAGTCGCAGCAGGGTCTGTTCACTGCGCGCCTGCTTGGGCGCCTGGACGCTCGCCAGGGCGGTCGTTCGCGCGGGCGGCTGGGGCGGCTGGGGCGGCTGAGAGCGGGGCAATCGGGGCCTCTCGAACAGAATGCGAATCGCATTCTGTTTTAGGAGATGCCCTGGACCCCGTCAACAGACAAGAGCCCTCAGCCCCCGAGAGAGCCCTCAGCCCCCCGAGAGAGCCTCAGTCCCCCGGACAGAGCCCTCAGCCTCCGGACAGAGCCCTCAGCCCCCGAGAAGATCGACCTCGGCCAGGATCCGCAGCAGTTCCTGGGGGTCCAGGTCTGCCGCTGGCCGGTGCCCATCGCTGCGGATCCTCATGAAGTGGGACTCGGGGAAGGTCCGCGCGGTGATCATGTCGGCCTGCTCGACGAGGGCCTGGGCCGTCGCGGGGTCTCCATCCAGGGCCTGGATCTCCGCCAGACGCAGCAGGATCGGGATCACGACCGGGTGCTCGGGCCCGTAGACGACGCCGAAGACTTCGTACGAGACCCGGGTGCGCTGGCGGGCCGCACCGGGCGGACACACGTCCGGACTCTGAAAGCAGACATCTCCGAGGTGCCAGGCCGAATAGGCGATGCGACTGGGTTGATGGGGTTGCTGGACGGCCAACTCGAGCGCGCGGCGATACGAACCCGCCGCTTCCGCCATGCTGCCGCCGTGCACCTGCTCGGCGCCGGATCGCATCTGGTGCTCCCAGCTGCCATCGACCGCGCGCGGTGTGGCCGCAGACACGCAGCCCATCCCGCTCGCGAGCGAGCCCAGCACCGAGGCCAGGAGGACGAATCGTGACAGGCGTGCGCAGTGTCGGATCGCGGAAAGGCGGGATGTCGAGATCACCGCGGAAGATTATGCCGTCTGAAGACCCCCGCAACGCACGCCGCCGGGCGGGGCTCGGGGTACACTCGGTCGCCGTCATGCCCCCCACCCTCTCGGCTCGGGACGGCCGCCTGCTGCTGATGGACGCCCAGGGCCTGCTCGAGGACCCGCGCCGGGCCGCGGGCCCGGCCGCGCTCGGGCGCCTGATCGATCGGCTCGGCTTCGTTCAGCTCGACTCCATCAACGTCATCGATCGCGGCCATCACCTCACGCTCGGCACCCGGCTGCATGCCTACCGTCCCCGACACCTCGAACACCTGCTCGAGCGCAAACGCAGCCTGTTCGAACACTGGACCCACGACGCGTCCGCGATCCCCACCAGCTGGTACCCGCACTGGAAGCCCCGCTTCCGCCGCTTCCGCGAGAGCCCGCGCTATCGACGCTGGCTCGAGACCCGCATTGGCCCCGAGCCCCAGAAGACCATCCGCCGGGTCAAGGGCAGACTGCGCCGGGAGGGGCCGCTCATGTCGAAGGACTTCGAGCCGCCCGCAGGCGTGAAGCGCGAGAGCTGGTGGGGTTGGACGCCCCACAAGACGGCGCTCGAGTTCCTGTGGCACACCGGCGAGGTCACGATCGCCGGCCGCGAGAACTTCAACAAAGTCTACGACCTGACCGACCGCGTCCATCCCGAGCTGGCGCGCGTGCGCTGCCCCGGGCCGCGCCAGCACGTGGAATGGGCCTGCGAGACGGCCATGCAACGCCTCGCCGTCGCGACCCCCGGTGAGCTCGCCGATTTCTGGAAGACCATCGGCCCCGCAGAGGCGAAGGCGTGGTGCCAACGCGCCGAGCGCGCGGGGCGGATCGTTCCCGTCGAGATCGAGGACGCCGCAGACGGTCGCGCCAGGGCCGCCTACGCGGCCGCGGACTGGCAAGAGCGCCTGGCGCGCGCGCCCGAGCCGCCCTCTGCCCTGCGACTGCTGGGTCCCTTCGACCCGGTGATCCGCGACCGCCGGCGGCTGCAGCGACGCTTCGGCTTCGAGTACAGCTTCGAAGCCTTCGTGCCGAGCAAGAAGCGGATCTGGGGCTACTACGTCCTGCCGATCCTCGAAGGAGATCGCTTCGTCGGTCGCCTGGACCCGAAGCTCCACCGGGACGAGCAACGGCTGGAGGTCAAGCGCCTCGACTGGGAGTCCGGAGTCCGGGACACCCGCAAGCGACGACGTGATCTCGAAGACGCGCTCGCGGTCCTGGCCGATCGCGTGGGTGCAGTCCGCGTCGATCTACCCGCTGCGAACACTCGGACGCGAGGAGCGAGCTGAACCGATGGCGGAGCGGAAACCCGGGATCATCGTGGGTGAGGACGGCGTCGCACGCTGCTTCTGGGTCGGGAACGACCCCCTCTACTGCCACTACCACGACACCGAATGGGGCTTTCCCGAGCGCAACGACCAGCGACTGTTCGAGAAGGTCTGTCTCGAAGGCTTCCAGGCCGGGCTCTCCTGGATCACGATCCTGCGCAAGCGCGAGAACTTCCGAAAGGCATTTCGCGACTTCGAAATCGAGACCGTCGCCCGCATGAATCAACGGAGCGTGACGCGGCTCCTGTCCGACGCCGGCATCGTGCGGCACCGAGCGAAGATCGAGTCGGCAATCAACAACGCGCGCCGGGCCCGCGAACTGGAAAGCGAAGTCGGCTCGCTGGCGCGCTTCTTCTGGGACTACGAACCCGAAGCGAAGACGCGACCCAAACGCCTGACTCGTGCGGCGGTCGTAGCCATGACCACCAGCCCGGAATCCGTTGCCATGGCGCGCGCCCTCAAGTCCCGGGGCTGGACCTTCATCGGTCCCACGACGAGCTACGCCTTCATGCAGGCCATGGGTCTCGTCAACGACCACCTGGACGGCTGCGCGGTGCGCGCAAAGGCCGAGGCAGCACGAACCCGATTCAGGCGACCTTCCCGGGGCGGCCGTTGACCGGCAGCAGCCTCGAGGACCGCATCTCCACGCACCTGCGGCGCTGGGTGGCCGCCGTCGACCGACGCGCCCGCGCGGTCTCGTGGGCAGGCGTCGGGATCACCCTCGCCGCCGGGGTCCACGCGGCGCTGTTCCTCGGCATCAACTCCGACAACATGAGCCTGATTCCCGACCGGCTGCCTTCTCACGATGCCCATGTCGAGTTCGGGTCGCTGTTCCTGACACTCGACGCCGCGATCATCGTGGTGATCGACGCCGAGACACCGGAGCTGGCACGCAGCGCCAGCGAGCAACTGGAAGAAGCCCTCCGCAACGACCGCGAGCACTTCACGGACGTCTACGTCCCGGGCGGCGGCTCCTTCTTCGAAGACCACGGCCTGCTCTACCGATCTCCCGAGGACCTCGAGCAGTTCGCCGAGCAGATGGTGCGGATGCAGCCGGTCATGGCCGAGCTCGAACGAGACCCGAGCATCGCCCAACTGGCCGAGATCGTTCAGCTCGCGCTCGAAGACCTCGAGGGCAAGGATGCGGGCAGCGACGAGTGGTCCCTGGTGCTCGACCGCGTCGGGCAGGCGACCGTCGACGTGTGGAGCGAGCCCTGGCTGGCGACGTCCTGGGAAGACATCCTGCTTCGGGGGTCGTCGATCGAGGTCTCGACGCGACGGGTGATCATCGCCAAGCCGATCCTCGAGTTCGGCAGCGTATTCGGCGCGTCGGAAGCCATGGACGCCATCCACGAGTTCGCCAGCGTGCGTGGACTGGTGCCCGAGCGCGGCGTCGTGGTGCGGATCACCGGGAACCCGGCTCTCAACTACGAGGAGATGGTCGGGCTGATGTGGGACATCGGCTCCGCGAGCCTGTTCTGCTTCCTGCTCGTCGCGGGAATCGTCTATCTCGCGGTGCGGTCGTTCCGGGTGATGGTGGCCGTCATCGCCACCCTGCTGGCCGGCCTGGTCTGGACTTCGTCCTACGCCGCGATCGCGGTCGGGCACCTGAATCTCATCTCGATCTCCTTCGCGGTGCTCTTCATCGGTCTGGGCGTCGACTTCGGAATCCACCTGGGGATGAGCTACGCGTCCCATCGGCGCCTGGGACGTCCCCACGACGAAGCCCTCGACCAGGCGATCTCGAACATCGGCGGTTCCCTGGTGCTGTGTGGCGTGACGACCGCGATCGGCTTCTTCGTGTTCGTGCCGACGGACTACCGCGGCATCGCCGAGCTGGGGCTGATCGCGACCGGCGGCATGGTCGTGATCGTGTTCTTGTTCATGACCCTGTTCCCGGCCTTGATCTCCGGCTGGCTGCGGGACGGGTCCATCGACGCGAGCTCCCCCGACGTCCACTTCCGCTTCCATTGGTGGGGGCCCTTCGAGCGACACCCGGCCGCCGTTCGCATCGCGGCGGCCCTCGCCTTCCTCGGCGGATTGGCCCTGCTGCCTCAGAGCCGCTTCGATCCGAACGTCATCAACATGCGCGACGACGAGACCGTGTCCGTTCAGGCCTTCAACGACCTGCTGGCCGAGCCGGACACCGCACCCTGGTACATCAACCTCGTCGAGCCGGACCTCGCTTCGGCCGAGCGCGCCGCCGAACGCATGCGGGCGCTGCCCAGCGTGAGTCGGGCCATCAGCCTCGCCGACTTCGTACCCGCCGACCAGGACGCCAAGCTCGACGTGCTCGAGGACGTCTCGCTGCTGCTCGACGTTCCGTCCGGCGAGGACGACGATGCGCCACTGACGCAGAAGACGACCGAGGAGCAGATCGCCGCGATCCGGGACCTGCACGAGTTCTTCGGTCGCCCGTGGATGAACGAACGCCGCGGCGTGCTGGCGGACAGCATCCAGAAGCTGAGGGGCCACCTGGCGGCCTTCCTCGCGCGGGTCGAAAGCGAGGACGACCCCGGACAGGCGATCGAGAGCCTCGAAGAAGTGCTCTTCGCTTCCCTCCCCGACCAGATCGACCGACTCCAACGGGCGATCAACACCGGGCCCGTCCGCTTCGAGGACCTGCCCGACGACCTGGTGGCGCGCATGCAGGCGGAAGACGGGCGCTCGCGCGTACAGGTCTTCCCGAAGCAGCACCTGCAGGACCTCGTCGAGATGAAGCGCTTCGTGCGGGAGGTCCAGGCGGTCGCACCGGGCGCGACCGGCGTGGTCGTCAACCTGGTCGAGTTCGGCGACGTGACGGTCGCGTCGTTCGCCCAGGCGCTGGCTTCGGCGGCCCTCGCCATCATGCTGCTCTTGTTCTTGATCTGGCGAAACCTGCTGGACGTCGTCCTCGCCATGACGCCGCTGGTGCTCAGCGCCGTCCTGACGGGCGCAGCCATGGTGGTGATGCAGCTGCCCTTCGACTTCAGCAACGTGATCGTGATCCCGCTGCTCTTCGGGATCGGCGTCGACAGCGGCATCCACCTGGTGCACCGCTTCAAGGCGCGCATCGAACACGACGAGGGGCTGCTCGGGACGACGACCGCGCGCGCCGTCTTCTACAGCGCCGTCACCACCACCGCCAGCTTCGGCAGCTTGTCGTTCTCGGGCCACAACGGCATGAGCATCCTCGGTCGCATGCTGACCGCAGGCATGATCTTCACGATCATCTGCAACCTGATCGTGCTCCCCGCCCTGCTCCAGCTGCGGAAGCGCCCGGAGGCGAACTCCTGAAGGAGCTCAGCCGCGCTTCGTCAACAGCGCGGCGATCACCTCGACCCCGGCCCGGCGCTGCTCGTTGGCCTCGCGTGACGGATCGAAGAGCGACAGGATCAGCACGCCGTCGAGCATGCTGACGAGCCCGGCGGCGGCGGCGCCCGGGTCCGAGCCTGGCGGCAACAGCTCGGACAAGGTCTCACTGAGGCTACCGGCGAAGCGCTGGTGCAAGTCGAGCAGCGACCGGACCACCCAATCGCGCAGGTCCGGTGTCTCGATCAACCAGTTCACGAAGCCCTGGATGCTCTCTTCGTGCACGCGGGCCATGTTCTGATAGCGGCCGATCTGCTCGAGCAGCCGCTTCTCCGGCGGTAGATCGTCGAGGTCTGCCTCGAGGGACTCGCGGAACGGCCGCACGAGGAAGGAGAAGGCTTCACGGAACAACCCGGCCTTGTCGCTGAAGTGCCAGAACACCGTCGCCCGGCTCACCCCCGCCTGATCGGCGACGTCGGCGATGGTCGTCCGTTCGTAGCCGCGCGAGACGAACAGGCTCGCGGCGGCCACCAGGATGCGCTGCTGGGTTGCGGCCTTGCCCTTGAGCGGCTCGGCGACGCCCTCGCCCACCGACTTCTCCGGACTCTGCATGTAGGAACCTCTGGCAGGGGGGCGAAGGGAGCGAACGTGCGGTCCAGGAGGAGGGATGCGACGGGGCCCTGGGATACTCGGGCGGCTGCCCTTCCCCAGCAAGGCCGTCCGCTGACCCAACGTCGGGTGCGAGTCCGACGCGCCGGGCTGAAACGGCCGAGAGAGCCGTTTCAGCCGATGCGTGCGCTCTGTCCGCCGTCTACCGGCAGGATCACACCCGTGATGAAACCGGCTTCGTCGGAGTGCAGGAAGAGCGATGCCTGCGCGACGTCCCACGCGGTGCCCATCTTGCGACCGAGGGGAACCTGAGAATCTCGCGCCTTCGACAAGGCCTCCGGGTCGACGCCGCGCGCCTCCGAGATGCCCTGGATCGCCATGGGCGTGTCCATCAAGCCCGGCATGATGGCGTTCACCCGAATGCCGTGACGCGCATTGCCGAGCGCGAGCGAATGGGTGAAGGCGTTGAGCCCCGCCTTCGACGTCTTGTAGGCGACGATGCCGACGCTGCAGACCGCGGCGATGGACGAGATGTTCACGATGCTGCCCGCCCCCTGCTCGCGCATGATCGGCAGCACGTGCTTGCAGGTCAGGAACGGGCCCTTCAGGTTGACGTCGAAGATGCGGTCCCATTCCGCGACCTCGAGGCGGGTGGGCCCCGCGTCGCCTCCACCGATGCCGACGTTGTTGTGCAGCAGGTCGATGCGACCGAAGCGCTCGACACAAGCCTGCGCGAGCGCCCGGCAGTCTTCCTCGCGGGTGATGTCGGCCTCGAAGGAGAAGCACTCGCCGCCCTCCTCCTCGATCATCGCCCGGGTTTCCTCGGCCGACTCGAGGCGACGGTCGACGAGCATCACCCGGGCGCCCTCGCGGGCCAGCAGGATGGCCGTCGCGCGTCCGTTCCCGATGGTCGCACCCGGGGTCTGCCCGGCGCCGATCACCGCCGCCACCTTGCCCTCGACCCTCACTGGGGGAAGCCCGTGATGCCCTCGTCGAGCTGCACACCCAGTGTGTTCAGCGCCATCGAGACCAGGTTGTACTGCCCGACCGTGAACACCAGATCCATCAGCTGCTGTGTGTCGTAGCGCTCGGAAAGGGCCTTCCAGGTGGCGTCGGTGATCATGGCGTCGGCGTGCAGCTCGTCCACCGCGCGCAGCAGGGTCGCGTCGAACGCGTCCCAGCCCGGCGCGTCGGGCCCCTCGTTCACCCGGCGGATCTCTTCTTCGGACATGCCGATGCCGCGACTGATGGCGGCGTGCTGCCCCCACTCGTACTCCGCCTGACAGAGCCAACCGATGCGCAGGATCGCGAGCTCGCGCTCCCGCGGATCGAGGGTGTTCTTGCCCAGCACGTGGTTGCCGAACACGAGCCAGCGCTTCATCAGCTTCGGGTGGTGGGCGAGGGTTGCGAAGATGTTGAGCACGCGACCCCCGGCTCGCAGGAGACCTTCGAGGAGGCTGCGCGCCTCGTCGTCCCATTCGGATTCGGGCAGGGGCTGGACGCGGGGCGAGCGGAGGCGCATGGGGGATCTCCTCGTGGAAGACGAACTGAGATGTCGGGACCGCCAACGCTACCGAAGATCCGACCCGTCGGATTGCAGCCGCTCGGCCACGGCCGAGAGCAGAACCTCCTCCAGCCGTCCGCGGGACCGCGCCAGCATCTCCGGAGGCTCGCGGGGCGCGGGCGCCAGCTCGAGCGAAAGCTCGAGCCAGGTGCCCTCCGGTGCGGGCGCCACGACCGCGCCGATCCGGGCGTCGATCCGGTAGAGCCCGGGGTCGAGCTCGAGTATCTCGTCCAGCACCAGCTCGGTGTGGTGGTAGGTGACCTTGCCGTTGCGAACCACGCAGGCGTTACAGTCGTAGTCGAAGGGCGAATAGCTGCGGTAGCGGCGCTCGGTCAGCGTCACGACCCGCCGCACGCGACCGAGGTCCACACACGCCGCGGCTTCCTGCGCCGTCGCCCACGGCAGCGAGACCCGCAAACGGCCCGCCGCGACATCCTGCTCTTCGAACCGAGCCCCCCGTGAAGTCAGCACATGGACGAGAGCCGTCCAGACGGCTGCCGGTTCCGCCGCGACGACCCGGGACACCGGCGTCAGGGAGGCGGCCGGCTCGTACCAGTCCCGCGAGAATTCGCGCACCCGCACACCCGTGCAGCCCGCCGCGGCGACGCACAGGATCGACAGCACGGCGACGACGGACGACCCGGCGCGTCCCGGCGTCACGTCCCCCCCGCCCGATCGAACGCCTCGAAGGCAGCGCTGAAACCCGGCATGAAGATCGCACCCGGTTCCCGCCCGAAGTCGCGGCGCGTACCGGGCATGCGGTCCGCCTGTCCGATCTGCTCGCGCGAGAAGGTGTGGCAGGCGCCACCGACGAGCTCGGCGAACTGACTCGCGTTGCGCATGCGGTCGAAGTCCCAACGCCTGCCCATCGAAATGAAGACCGCCCGCCGCAGCACCTGCACGGCCTCGCCGGGATCGGGGCCCAGCGTCTCGGCCCATTCGCCGAAGCCGGCGCCCGACAAGGCGCGCCCCGCGAAGGGGTCCGGGCCTGCGACGGTGCTGCCCTCGAGCGCCCATTCCAGCAGGCGCTCGCCGTCGCGATCGAGCGTCGCGGAAGTGCGCCCCTCCACCCGGTCCGGAATCGAGACGTCGTAGACGCGCGCCGCCTCGCCAGCGCGCGCGGCATGGGCGACCGCAAGGCTCGCCAGGTCGAACAGGTGCGTGCACTGCTGGCGCGGGTCGGTATGACGCGGTGCCTTCCTCAGCGACGAAGTCAGGGCCAGTCCCTGCAGGCGTTCGAGGGGTGGGATCGCCCCGCCGCAGGTCGTCCACGGCGTGCGCAGCCCGCCGCCCCGGGCGCCGGTGACGACCGCACCGTCGTGCTGCAGGTCGACCGCGAAATGATGGAAGTCGTCCTGCAGCTCGCCCACTACACGGCCGGAGCGCCTCTCGAGCCGGATACGACGGCGGTAAACGCCGGTCCCGTAGTCGGGCAAACTGGGCAGCGAAGCAGGCGGAGCCGTCATGACGCGAGCATATCGACTCGACGCAGCTTCCCCACCGCCACCGGACGACATCATTCGGCACGCCCGCCTCTTCGAGTATCTTGCCTGCCGCGGAGACGGAATGGACCGAGCCAACGTCCTGATCGTCGGGGGTGGCATCATTGGCACCAGCGTCGCCTGGGCGCTGGCGCGGAGCGGCCTCGAGGAGATCGTCGTGGCCGATCTCGACCTCGCCGGGCTGTACGCGTCTTCCGAGCTCAACGCGGGCGGCGCCCGGGCCACCTGGTGGCAGCCTGTCAACATCGCAACCTGCGCGGCCACCCTCGACTTCTTCCGGCAACATTCGGACGACTTCGGGTTCCGTGCTTGCGGCTATCTGTGGCTCTACGACGACGCCGAACGCTTCGCGCGCGCGCGGGCCATGACCGCGCTCCAGAACGACTTCGGCTTGGACGTCGAGGCGGTGTCGATCGTCGACGTGGCACGCCGCTTCCCGGTGCTCGACCGCAACCTCGACGAGCTGGTGGGCGCGACCTGGTCGCCCCGGGACGGGCTCGTCAACCCCAACGCCGTTCGCGCCTGGTTCCGGCGCGAGGCGGAGGCCCTCGGCGTGCGATTCTTCGACCGGCACTACGTGACGGGTGTTTCGACGCGTCGGGTCGCGTCCGCCCTGCGCCGGGTCGAGGCCGTCGAGGTGGTCGCCGTCCGGGCGAGAGGCCGGGTCGACGACGAAGGCGTCATCGAGGACATCCTGACGAGCCACCGGGTCCCGGCGGGCGCCGTAGAGGAAGAGCTCCACGTCCCGTGTGAGAGCGTGGTGAACTGCCTCGGCGCCTGGTCGCCGGTGTTCTCGGCGAAGATCGGCGTCAGCGACGTCACCGAGCCCGTGCGACGTCAGATCTGCCTGGTGGACGTCCACCCCGAGGACCTCGCGCCCGGCGTCGACCTCGCCGACGCGGGCATGATCGTCGACGCGAGCGACCTCTACTTCCACCCGGAAGGCGCGCACGTCCTGGCCGGCTACTCGATCCCCGACGAGGCCCCGGGCTTCGACTTCGGCTACGACGGACGCGACTTCTTCGAGACCTGGGTGTGGCCGCGCCTCGCGCACCGGGCCTCGAGCTTCGAACGCTGCGGACACCTGCGCGGCTGGTCGGGACTGTATGCGGTCACCCCAGATCGCAGCGGCATCGCGGGCCCGGTACGGGGCTTCGCGAACCTCTACGAGGCGCACTCGTTCACCGGTCGCGGGGTGATGCAGTCCTACGGGATCGCCACGGCTCTCGCGGACGAGATCGGCGACCGCGCACGCCACGGCGAGCGCGGGCCGTGTGACATCCGCGCGCTGTCCCGAGACCGCTTCGGTGACCCCTCGCGATGGGTGACCGAAGACCTCCACATCTGATATCACCCGGGTCATGAGCGACGAGTCTTCCATCCCCACCCGGGTGTACCCCGCCGACCTGCTGCGGGATTTCAGCCGCCGGGTCTTCACGCACTTCGACGTGCCGGACGAGGACGCGTCGCTCGCCGCCGACGTGCTGGCCCGCAGCGACCTGCGCGGGATCGACTCGCACGGCGTGGCGCGGCTGCGCACCTACTACGACATGCTCGAACACGGCCGCATCAACCCGCGTCCCCGCATCCGCGTCGTTCGCGAGAGCGCATCGACGGCGACCGTCGACGGGGACAACGGACTGGGCCTGGTGGTCGGCCCCAAGGCGAACCGCATCGCCCTCGACAAGTCGGAGGATGCCGGCACGGGTTGGGTCAGCGTCTGCAACACCAACCACTACGGCATCGCCGGCTACTACGTCCTCGAGGCGCTGGCGCGCGGTCAGATCGGCTGGTCGATGACGAACACCACCTCCCTGGTCGCGCCGCTCTGGGGCGCCGAGCGGATGCTCGGAACGAATCCCATCGCCATCGGCTTTCCCGGTCGCGACGAGCCCGACATCGTGATCGACATGGCGACCTGCGCGGTCGCCTACGGGAAGGTCGAGATCGCCAAGCGGCGGCAGGAGCCGATCCCCGACGGCTGGGCGATCGATGCCGCCGGAAGTGAGACCCACGACCCGGATGCCATGATCGAGGGGGGCGCGCTGCTGCCCCTGGGCAGCCGGCGCGAGCAGGGTGGTCACAAGGGCTACTGCCTGGCGCTGATGGTCGACGTGCTCTGCTGTGTGTTGTCCGGCGCCAACTGGGGACCCTTCGCTCCGCCGTTCGCGCTTCGCCAGACGATTCCGTCCCGCAGCGTCGGCAAGGGCATCGGACACTTCTTCGGCGCCATGCGCATCGACGCGTTCATCGACCCGGACGAGTTCCGCGCGCAGATCGACGACTACGTGCGCACCCTGCGGGCCACCAGGCCCGCACCCGGAACGAACGGCCCGCTCGTCCCGGGAGACCCGGAACGCGAGGCGGAGGGGGTGCGGGAAGCCAGCGGCATCCCGCTCGTCCTGCCCGTCGTCGAGGACCTGCGCGCCATCTCGAAGGCCGCGCAGATCCCCTTCGACTGATCGACTGGCTGGATGGCCGCCTACTCGTACTTGACGCTGCAGCCGTAGGGGCGGGTCTTCGCCGGGTCTGGATTGTTGCCGGCGAGCAACGCGCCGATGGCGCCGTCGACGTAGTTGTCGGGGGCTTCGCTCTTGCCCCGCGGATCGTCGTCGATGGCGCCCGCGTAGCGCAGCACGCCCTCTGGATCGATCACGAACATGTCCGGTGTCGTCGTCGCGCCGTAGAGCCGACCCACGCTGCCGTCGGCGTCCTGCAGGGTGGCGTACTGGAACCCCTGCTCCTGCTTCCATGCGCGGGATTCTTCGGGCGTGTTGCTGTGGGTCGAGTTGACGGCGAGCCAGACGACGTCCGCCTGGTACTGGACGGCGAGCTTCTCCATGGTGTCCGCGCGGTAGTGCCGCTTCACGTAGGGGCAGCCCGGGTTCGTCCACTCGAGGACCACGGTCTTGCCGCGGTAGCGGGTGAGGTCGTGGGTCACGCCCTCCTCATCCGCGAGCGCAAAGGCCGGCGCAGGCGAGCCCACGCGAGGCGTCTCGGCGGCGTTCGCAACGACAGCCGCCAGAAAGGATGACAGTACGACGAGCAGGGTCCTTCGAATCATGACTTCTCCTGTCGCCCCTTGACGGGGCTCGGCTCGGAATCACCACCGGGCGCATTGGTGAGCGCCGCTCCCGACGGACCCGCGGCGTTTCGCAGGGCGTCGAGAACGACGTCGACGGTCAAGAGTTCCGGCAATACGACCGGCTCGCCCGGGGACGCGGGGCCGTAGACCAGGTACATGGGAACCCCGGCCTTGCCGAAGCTCGCGAGGACCTGTCGGATGTCGTCGTCGTAGAGGGTCCAGTCCGCCTTGAAGGTCGCCACGGCCAAACGCGAGAGTTCCTGCTTGACGCGCGAATCGTCGAGGACCACGGACTCGTTCACCTTGCAGGTGATGCACCAGTCGGCGGTGAAGTCGACGAAGACCGGACGCCCCTGGGCCAGCTCGCCGCGAATCACGGCCAGGTCGTACGGTCGCCAGACCACCTCGTGGTCGCCCGTCGCGCCCTCCCCGCCGTCGGCCAGCGCCGCCCGCGGAGCCGGGTCCAGGGGCAGGCCGACCATCCCGATTGCAGCCAGCACCAGGCACGCGACACCACTCGCCAGCACCCGCCCTCGCCCGGGCGAACGCTGAACGACCCCGAAGACCCAGGCCAGGAACGCCACCGCGACGAGATACGCGAGCACCAACGCCTGGGCGTCGACGCCCACGGACCGACCCATCACCCACAGCAACCACACCACCGTGGCGATCAGCGAGAAGCCGAGCACGCGCCGGACCTGCACCATCCAGGCGCCGGGCCGCGGGATCAGCTTCGCCCAGCCGGGCACCAGAGCGACCATCGCATAGGGCGCCGCGAGCCCGAGGCCGATGGCGAGGAACATGGCCAGGATCACCGGGGAGCTGCTGGCGAACGCGAAGCCGACGGCGGTGCCGAGGAAGGGCGCGGTGCACGGCGTCGCGAGCACCACGGCAAGCAGCCCCTCGAAGAAGCTCCGGCGCAGCCCCGTCCCACCGGCTCCGAGATCGGTGGTGGGCTGAAAGGTCACCTCGAACACGCCGAACAGGTTCAGGGCGAAGACCACGAGCAGGGTCGCCATGCCGGCGATGAAGACCGGCTCCTGGAACTGGAACCCCCATCCGACGGCGGTCCCCGCCGCGCGTAGACCGATGACGACGCCGGCCAGCGCGGCCATGGAAGCCAGCACGCCCGCGGTATACGCCGCACCGTGACCGAGCACTTCCCGGCGACTGTGATGCGCCACCTCTGCCACGTGGAAGACCTTGATGGCCAGGATCGGAAGCACGCAGGGCATCAGGTTCAGAATCAGCCCACCGAGCAACGCCAGGCCGAAGGCGTACAGGAGCGATAGATCGGGCGTCGGTGGTGCGAAGCCGCCCGTTGCCGTCCACAACGGATTATCGACGGCGACCACCGGCTGACCGGCGAAGGTGCGCGCCAGCGGCACGTCGATCTCGATGTGCGCCGTCTCGCCCGCCGCCGAGAGCGAGACGGGGACGAGCCCCCGCATGCGCTGCTCGAAGCTGCCCGGATCATCGGGCGATGCCTCCGCGTCGATCACCAGCGCGAAGCCGGCGTCCGGCTGCTCGACGTGGGCGACCGTCTCGAGCTCGACGGTCGGGAGCTCTTCGGGAATGAACGCGTCCTTCGCCGACGTCGCCGCCAGGCGCAGGTCTCCGCAGCGCTCTCGGGACGCCGCGGGGCAACGCACCACCAGCGCGGCCTTGAAGTCGTCGGCGGGACGAACGGCGCTCAGCGACTGCAGGGCATCGACCTGTAGACCGAGCGCCTCGGGCGACACCGGCAGGCGGCGCTCCCAGGACGCGAAGAGCTGCTGGACGACCGCAGGCGCGGGACCTCCGGCGTTCGACACGGGCAGCACCCGCGCGAGCTCGATGCTCCCCGGAATGCAGCCGATGTGACAGGTGACGAAGTCCACGGTCACCGCGATGCGCGCCATGCCTGCGGCGCTCGCGGAGACGACGGCCTCGTTGGTCAACAGCACCTGATCGGCGTAGCCGTAGGTCGTGAGGAAGCCGTCGGATTCCTCGAAGACGGCGGGAACGGGCCACCGGATCGGGCCGACTTCGGCGCCCGGGAAATCCCAGGCGAGCTCGGTCGGCAGCCCCGATTCGCCCGCGTTGCGCCAGTACACGTGCCAACCCGGATCCATGTCGAGCAGGACCCCGATCCGGACGGGCTGACCGGGACGCAGGGTATCGGCATCGACCACCAGCTCGGCACGGACGCGCGGATCGTCCCCGTCGAAGGCGTCCGCCCCCGTGGCGCCCGGAGCCGCCGCGGACACGCCGGCCGCGAGCAGCCCGACGACCCCTGCGAGCGCGACCCCTATGTGCTGGAACGACTTCATCACCTCGACCCGACTCCCTCGCTTGCGCGGCGTCCCCCCGCGCACGGTTTCGCGTGGCGACGCGCGGCAGTCTAATGCAGGCCAGCGAATGCCAACCTCGCCCCCGCGGGAGGCGCATCTGCCAGCAGTACGGTCGGCGCGGGTCCGGGGTAACGTCGCCGGACCGATTCCGAATTCGGGACTCCCATGACTCGAGGGTCCATGCCTCGCTCGGCCTCCATACCCCGACGTGCTTCGACAGACCCCGGCGGGCGCCACCGGGTTGCCTGCTGGTCGGGCGTCGCCGTGCTGTCCCTATGCCTCCTGTCCGGCTGCGGCGACGTCCGCGAGGCGCCGGAGTCGGACCGTGCCGAAGCCCGCTACACCCGCGCCCTGTCGATGGCCGACTCGAAATCCAAGGAGGCGCTTCGGCTGCTCGAGGGGGCCGCAGGGCAAGGACACGTGCCCGCGCAGGTCGAGCTGGCTCGTCGCCACGCGGAGGGCATCGGGACCTCGGTGAACCACGGGCGGGCCGCCGAGCTCTACACCGCGGCCGCGGACGCGGGGAGTGCCGATGCACAGTACGCCCTCGCTCGCCTCTACATGCGCAACGACCGCGGCGTCTTCAGCGACCCCGCCAAGGCCCGCAGCTTCTTCCTCGCGGCCGCAGAACAAGGCCACGCGGACGCGATGAATTTTCTCGGCACCCTCTACCTCAACGGTTGGGGCGTCGCAGAGGACCCGAGCGAGGGAAGCGCCTGGCTGCTGCGGGCGGCGGAACTGCAGCACGCGGGATCGGAACGCAACCTCTACGTCCTCCACCGCGAGGGTCGGGGCGTCCCGCAGGATCTGGGCGCTGCGCAGATGTGGCTGACGCGCGCGGCGGATCACGGCGATGCGACCGCCACCCTCGAGCTGGCACACCACTACGAACGAGGCGATCTCTGGCCCGCCGATCCCGCCGCCGCCGCCCAGTGGTACGAGAAGGCCGCCGAGGCCGGCGATCGCGACGCCATGTTCGCGGCGTGCCGGCTCCACGCGGACCCGATCGCCGCGGTCGGATGGTGTCGCCGCGCTGCCGAAGCGAACCTCCCGGAAGCGCAGCTCGCCTACGCGAGGCGCTACCTCACAGGCGACGGTGTTCTCCAGAACGACGTCATGGCGGTGCAATGGCTGCGCCGCGCGGCCGACGCCAAGATGACCGAGGCGGGGGTCCTGCTCGCGCGCATGCTGCTCGAGGGTCGCGGCGGAGAGCCCGACCCCGAGGGCGCATTCACCTACTATCTGCCCGCTGCCAAGGCCGGCGACGTCAGCGCGATGATGGCCGTAGCCGCCATGTACCACGACGGCATCGGGACCTTCCGGAACGAAGCTCTCGCGGGGGAATGGCTGCTGCGCGCGGCGAACCAGGGAGACCCCCAGGCGCAGCTCTTCCTCGGCCTCGCCTACGGACGCGGCGATGGTTTTGAGAGGGACCGGTCCGAGGCACACTACTGGCTGACTTCGGCGGCACAGAACGGAAACGCTTCCGCCAGCGACCAGCTCGGCCGTCTCGAGAAGGGCATATCCAAGAACCAGATCGCCGAGCTGAGGCGAGCGTCCCAGGCGCGCGTCCGGAAGCAGCCGGCCCAGCCCCACGCACCGCCTGGCAACAACCCCGCCAACACCGACTGAGGAGAGTTCGTGAAGTACCTGCACACGATGGTCCGGGTCCGGGACCTCGACGAATCCCTGGACTTCTATTGCAACAAGCTGGGACTCGAGGAGCTTCGACGCATCGACGTCGAGGCGGGACGTTTCAGCCTCGTCTTCCTCGCGGCCCCGGGCGATTCCGAGGCGCAGGTCGAGCTCACCCACAACTGGGACGAGAAGGACGGCTACGGCGGAGGGCGGAACTTCGGCCACCTCGCCTACGCGGTCGACGACATCTACGCGGCCTGCCAGCGCCTGCAGGATGGCGGCGTCACCATCAACCGCCCGCCCCGGGACGGACACATGGCGTTCGTGCGCTCGCCCGACGGAGTCTCGATCGAGCTGCTGCAGGCCGGCAAGCCCCTGGCGCCAGCAGAACCCTGGGCCTCGATGGAAAACACGGGGGAGTGGTAGGACGAGTCAGAGCGCGGGCACGCCGAAGAGCAGCGGGTGCAGCCCGAAGAGGAAGCCCAGATAGAGGGCCAGTCCAAGGGCGACTCGCCACGCGCCGAGCTCACCGACCACCAGCCGATTGCGTCCGGCAACGATGGCGGCGAACGGCAGGTTCGACGTCTTCGCCGCAAAGCGTTCCCATGCTTCCCCGTGTCGGCGGGCGCGCTTCGCATCGATGGACCGGGGCCCCAGGAGCGCCAGGCTGAGCAACGCGCCGAAGAAGAGGAACGCGGGCCCGTCCGGATTGACGAGCAGATGGACGCCGCCCCACAGCGCAACGCCCCACAGGAAGGGATGACGCGTGATGCGAAGGATCCCGGTGGCAGGCTCGTCGGACCGGAGCAGCGCTTCACCGCCCGCGGCCGTCGGACTCCGGGTCGTGAGCCCGATGGCCGCCAGCTGGAAGGCCAGGAACATCCCCACCCAGACGACGGGCTTCAACGAGAGCCAGCTCCACCAGGGCGCCGCCGGGTCCGATGCGGACCAGGCCCAGCAGAGCCACACGAGCCCGCCGATGGAGAGCAGGGAAAAGAGGCCCATGTAGGCCTGCTCACCGAGTCGCGCCACCAAGCGATCGCGAACCGTCGTGCCCGCGATCAGCAGATGGATGCCGACGAAGAAGATCCCGGCCAGAAGAATCCAGAGCATCGTTCCCTCCCGCGATCCCCAGGACAGCCATGGGAGCATACCGGAACGACTCGACGCTGGTCGGCGGTCGCTACGGGGCGACCTTGCGCTTCGGGGTCGACGACGACTTGCTGGCGGACGGCGCCTTCTTGCGTCCGCCGGCGGCCTTCTTCTTGGCGGTCTTGCTGGCGGCCTTCTTCTTCCCGGTCTTCTTGCTGGCGGCCTTCTTGCGCGCCTTCTTGGCCGCGGGCTTCTTTTCCGGGATCTGCTCGACCCATTTGTCGTCCGCGTAGAACGCGCGCCAACCGGTGGCCTTGCCGTCGACTTCGGTCATCACGTACTGCTCGCGGGTCTTGCG
Organism: Deltaproteobacteria bacterium; assembly: GCA_029261855.1. Classification (GTDB taxonomy): domain Bacteria; phylum Myxococcota_A; class UBA9160; order UBA9160; family UBA4427; genus JAJDAN01. The sequence goes on along the minus strand of JAJDAN010000013.1, from coordinate 124,870 downwards.
CGCGAAGCGGATCACCGCCTTGTTGCCATCCCGGTCCGCGACGGGAGCCCGGGTGAGGTACTCGAACTTCGGATCGAGCTGGTCCTTCACGTGGATCACGTCTTCGACCAGCGGCGGCCGCGTCTCCCGGTACTTCGGAAACTGGCTCGCCGCGAGGAAGATGCCCGCCGCGCCGTCTCGCAGCAGGAAGAAGTCATCGCACTTCTCGCACAGCAGGTGCGGCATCGGGATCGGATCTGCCTTGGGCGGGGCCGGCTCGCCGCTGCGCAACAGCTTGCGGGTATTCTTGCAGTCGTCGCTGGTGCAGCCGAAGTACTTGCCAAAGCGGCCGGTCTTCAGCTGCATGTCCTCGCCGCACTTGTCGCACTCGAGCTCGGGACCGTCGTAGCCCTTGATGGCGAAGGTTCCGTTCTCGACCTCGAAGCCGGGACAGTCGGGGTTGTCGCCGCAGACGTGCAGCTTGCGCGATTCGTCGATCAGGTAGCTGTCCATCGACGTCTTGCACTTCTTGCAATGGCGTCGCTTCAGCAGCCGCTTCGATTCCGCTTCCTCGTCCTCGCCCACGGCGACCGCTTCTTCGCCGGGCGTGAGGTTCAAGGTCGACTTGCAGCGTTCCTTGGGCGGGAGCGCGTAGCCCGAGCAGCCCAGGAAGACGCCCGTGCTGCCCGTGCGGATCTGCATGTGGCGGCCGCATTCCGGGCACGCGATGTCGGTGTCCGTCGGCTCGTTGAGCCGCATGCCCTTCTCGCCTTCGGCGATCTCGAGCTTGCGGCGGAAGTCCTCGTAGAACTCGTCGAGTACGTCCTTCCAACGAGCATCGCCGGTGGCGACCTTGTCGAGGCTCTCTTCCATCTGCGCGGTGAAGCCGAAGTCGAGCAGGTCTTCGAAGCTCTCCACCAGCCGCTCGGTGACGATGTCCCCCATCTTCTCGGCGTAGAAGCGGCGGTTCTCGACACGGGCGTAGCCGCGGTCCTGGATGGTCGAGATGATGGACGCATAGGTGGACGGCCGGCCGATGCCCCGCTTCTCGAGCTCCCGCACCAGGCTGGCCTCCCCGTAGCGCGGCGGCGGCTTGGTGAAATGTTGGCTCGGGTCGAGTTCGGCCAGCTCGAGGCGGTCACCCACCTGCACGTCGGGCAACGCGGTATCGGACTGCCCGTTCTTCGCCGGCGGCTGCACCTTGGTGAAGCCGTCGAACTGCAGGATCCGGCCGCGGGTGCGCAGCTCGAAGTCGCCCACTGAAACCGCGAGGCTCGTCGACAGGTACTCGGCCGGCGGCATCTGGCACGCGACGAACTGCCGCCAGATGAGCTCGTAGAGGCGCTGCTGGTCGCGTTCGAGGTCGGAGAGGCTGCTCGGGTCCGCGCTCACGTCCGACGGCCGGATCGCCTCGTGCGCTTCCTGCGCGCCTTCCTTGCTCGCATAGCTGAGCGCTTCCTCGGGCAGGTACCGGTCACCGAACTCGCTCTGGATGTAGTCGCGACAGCCGGACACGGCCTCGGCGCTCAGGTTCGTCGAGTCCGTCCGCATGTAGGTGATGTGACCGGCCTCGTACAGGCGCTGGGCCAGGGTCATGGTCTTCTTCACGCTGAAGGACAGGCGGGTGCTGGCGGCCTGCTGCAGGGTCGACGTGATGTAGGGCGCGGTCGGCTTCGTCTTCGTCGGCTTGTCTTCGCGCTTCGTCACCTCGTAGGCGGCACCACGCAGCAGCGCGAGCGCCGCGTTCGTCTGCTCTTCGCTGGTCGGGCGGAAGTTCTCATCGCCCTGCTTGACGACCTGCAGCCGGATGGCCTCGCCACCCTTCTCGGGCGTCGTCGCCGTCTCGGCGTAGACCTCCCAGTACTCCTCGGGGTTGAAGGCCCGGATCTCGCGCTCGCGCTCGACGAGCAGCCGCACGGCGACGGACTGCACGCGGCCTGCGGACAATCCCCGCGCCACCTTCGACCACAGCAGTGGCGAAACCATGTACCCGACCACGCGGTCGAGGAAGCGCCGCGCCTGCTGAGCGTTGACCCGGGTCATCTCGAGCTTGCCCGGCTCTTCGAAGGCCGCCTGGATCGCGGACTTCGTGATCTCGTTGAACACCACCCGGCGGTAGCGGTCTTCGTCTCCGCCGATCACCTCGCGCAGGTGCCAGGCGATGGCCTCCCCTTCGCGGTCGAGGTCCGTGGCCAGGTAGATGGCGTCGGCGTTCTTGGCCAGCTTCACGAGGTCGGCGACGACCTTCTCCTTGCCGGGCAGGATCTCGTACTGGGCCTTCCAGCCCTTCTTGGGGTCTACCCCCATCCGGGCGATCAACGCCTTCTCCGCCTGCTTCTTGCGGTGGGCGGCTCGCTTGGCGGGCGGCATCTTTCGGGTCTTGGCGGCGGCCTGGGCCCGAGCCTTGGGGTCGACTTTCTTGCCCGACCCGCTGACGGGGAGATCGCGCACGTGCCCGACGCTGGACTTCACGACGAAGTCCTTGCCCAGATATTTATTGATGGTCCGCGCCTTCGCGGGAGACTCGACGATGACCAGTGACTTTCCCATGCGACCTCTACTAGCGGACACGCGCGGCGCAACCATAACCAAATTCTCGAAACGTCAATCTGGCCGGTTTCAGAGCCGAGAAACCTCCCGAGGGGAATCGCAGATCTGAAACCGCGTTCAATGCGGTTCTCGCAACGACAACACGGCGACTTCCGAGGGGCACTATCCCAACACATCGGTGATCACGTTCGGCGATACGTGTGGGCATAATCACACGCTTCGCCCCCTGGCAACCGCGCCGGACGGCGGCAATTCGAGAACCGAACGACCCATGGGTCTGCCACAATCGCCCGTCGCACTCCCCCGCCACCCGCTTTCCCGACTGGAGGCTCCGAACCGATGGCCAAGATCCTGGGCAACCTCAGCCCCGACGACGACTACACCCACCCCCTCGGCCCGGAGCCGAACTTCAACGAGAGCATGTACTTCAACTTCTTCGACCCGGCTCAGGGGATCGGCGGCTTCATCCGGATCGGCAATCGCGCCAACGAGGGACGCGCCGAGGTCACCGTCACCTTGTATCTGAAGGACGGGCGCGTTCTGTTCACCTTCAAGCGCGCGCCCATCGAAGACAACGACGCCTTCGACGCAGGCGGCGCACGCTTCGAGGTCCTCACTCCGGGCGAGAAACTGCGGACCACCTACGACGGACGCGTCGTCGACCTCGACGAGCCGCGCAACATGCAGGACCCGCGCAAGGCATTCACCGAGAGCCCGAAGCGCAAGGTGCACATGGACCTCGTCCACGAGGCCGTCGGCCCGATGTACGGCAGCGCCGGTAGCCGCGAGGAGTCCAAGCGCAGCGCCGACCAGCAGTTCGGCAAGGCCCACTACGAGCAGCACATGTCCGTGTCCGGGGAGCTGCGGATCGACGACGAGGTGCTCACCATCCGCGGCTACGGGCTGCGCGACCATTCCTGGGGTCCCCGCTACTGGCAGGCCATCGAGAGCTACGAGTGGCTGACCCTCAACTTCGGTCCCGATCTCGGCGCGATGATCTCCGTGATCCGCCGGGACGCGGACAGCGTCCGCACCGGTGGCGTCATCGTGCGCGGCGACGAGCTCGAGCCGATCGTGAAGGCCGACGTCCGGGCCGAGTTCGAGGAAAACGGCCTCTACCACCGGACGGTCACCGCGGACATCGAGACGGCCAGTGGGGAAACCCACCGCATCACGGGCGACGTCCAGGGCTTCATCCCCCTGCGCAATCGCCGGGAAGGCCTCACGACCCACATCGGTGAGGGCATGACCGAGTGGACCTGGGACGACCGCACGGGCTACGGCTTGTCGGAATTCCTGCGCCAGGTCCGCTGACGCATGTCTCGTGTTGCATGCCCCAGCCCCGATCAGATCGCCGCGTTCCAACGCGACGGCTACGTGGTCGTCGAGGACCTGCTCGACGCTGCGGAACGCGAGCGCTACGGCGCGGCAGTCGACGCGGGGGTGGCGTCGCGCACTCGAGCCGAGACGCGCAGCCTGCAGCAGAAGACCCGCTACGAGCAGTCCTTCCAGCAGTGCATCAACCTATGGGAGGACTGTCCCGACGTCCGCCCGCTGAGCTTCCACCCCCGCATCGCTGCGACCGCCGCCGCCTTGCTCGGCGTCTCGGGCCTGCGCCTGTGGCACGACCAGGCGTTGTACAAGGAAGCCGGCGGACGCGTCACGGACCCGCACCAGGACCAGGCCTACTGGCCGCTCGAGCAGGCGAATACGATCACCGCCTGGATACCCTTCGACGGCTCGACCCGGGCGAACGGCTGCATGGGCTATCTGCCCGGAACCCATCGCAGCGGGCTTCGCCGCTTCGCGGACATCTTCAGGGGCACCGGCTTCGATCTCGACGCCCTGCCCGAGACACGTGACGTCGAGGCGGTCTTCGTCGAGGTCCCCGCCGGCGCCGTCGCCTTCCATCACGGACTCACCGTCCACCAGGCACTGCCCAACACGACGGCGCAGACGCGCCGGGTACACACGGCGATCTACTTCGCGGACGGTTCGACCCGTGCCCGCAAGCCGTCCCCCCATCCGTCCGTAGACCGTGCCGGAATCGCACCGGGCGCGCCCGTGACGAGCGAGGTCACGCCCCTCGCCTGGCCGCGCGAGGACGCGACGCTGCCGCCCACGCCGCGACTGCCGGACCCGCCGATCCCCGGCTGGCCGGGTTGGCAGGGTCGGCCTCGCACGGCGAGCGATGGGAGCTGATCCATGACACAGCCCGACACGACCAAACACAGCGAGCGCCGCGTCTACCGCGTGCGCGCCCGAGACGTCGAGATCGAGGTCGAGGAGGCCGGCGACGGCGAGCGACCCTTCGTGCTCGTGCACGGCTTCACCGGTTCGCGAGACGACTTCGACGAGGTGATCCCACCGCTCGCGGATCTGGGACGAACCCTGGCCCTGGACCAGCGCGGTCACGGCGGATCGACCAACAGCGGGGACGAGTCCGACTACACCCTCGACGGCCTGGCGCTCGACCTCGACGCCGCTCTGTCGGCGCTGGACCTTCCGCCCTGCGATCTGCTCGGGCATTCCATGGGGGGCATGGTCGCACTGCGCTTCGCGCTCGCGCAGCCGGACCGCGTTCGTTCCCTGATCCTCATGGATACGGTCGGGCGCCCGTTCCGCTTCGTGCCGTCTCCGGTCGTCGACGCTTCCCGCAAGGCGATCGCGGCGGCCGGCATGCAGGGGCTCTACAACGGGATGCGCGCGGTTCCGCGTCCGCGCGCGCCGGCGCAGGTCGCCTGCGAAGAGCAGATGGGAACGGAGCGCTTCTGGGCGCGCATCGAGGCGAAGCTGCTCGGCATGGATCCCGCCGCGTATCTCGGGCTCGGCGACCAGGCCTTCGACGGCGTGCTCGAGCGGCTGGGTGAGATCCGCTGCCCGACGACGGTGATCGTCGGCGAGCAGGACGTCTTCTTCCGCGAGCCGTCCAACGAGCTGGAGGCCGGCATCGCGGGCGCCCGTCAGGTGGTGATTCCCGATGCAGCCCACAGCCCGCAGATGGAGAACCGCGCCGCCTGGCTGGACGCCGTGCGAGAGCACCTCACGCGCGTCAGGGGCTGAGCACCACCTTGATCGCACCGCTCTGACGGTCGCGTGCGATCGCGAACGCCTCGGCGGCCGCGTCGAGCGGGAGCCGGTGGGTGATCAGGATCCGCGCGATTTCCGGACGCGTCGCGAGCAGCGCTGCGGCAGCGTCGACGTCCCGGCCGCCGTCCGGGTAGCGGCGGTACATGAAGGAAGGAAGGATCCGGATCTCCTTGGTCGACAGGGCCATTCCGGGTGGCGAGAAACCGTCCCAGTAGCTGGCCAGTAGCACGAGGTCCGCTCCGGGACGGGCGATCTGACAGGCTTGCTCGAGTGCGCTCGCAGACCCCGCGCAATCGACGACGACGTCGAAGAGCGCGTCGAGAGCCGCCGGGTCGAGAGCGCGAGCCCCCAGCCGCTCGCCGGCGGACAGCTGGGCGTCATAGCGCGCTGCCAGCGAGACCTCCGCGCCCGTCGCGCCAGCCGCAGCCACGGCGCACAACCCGATGCTGCCACCCCCGATCACCGCGACCCGCTTTCCGGGTCCCACCTGCGCCATGCGCAGTCCGTGTACGGCGACCGCCAGCGGCTCGACGAGGCACGCGTCGGCGGCGGAGACGCCGGGCGCCAGCATCACGAGGCACGACGACGGAACCACGAGCTCTTCGGCCATGCCCCCGTTGCGACCGATCCCGATGAAGTCCGCCAGCTGCGTCGGACACAGGTTGTACTCGCCCCGCTGGCAGGCCGCACAGACCCCGCAGGCAACGATCGGCTCGATGGCCACGGCCCGCCCGTCGGCGAGCTCACCGGCGATCTCGTGGCCCGGGGTGTCGGCGAGGGGCCAGCCGCCGTCGATCATGTGCAGGTCCGATCCGCAGATCCCCGCCGATCGGACCCGGACCCGGACGCCTTCCCCCGTCGGTGCAGCGACGTCGGCGACCTCGATGCGACCTTCGCGACAACGAACCGCGCGCATTCCGGCTACTCCGACGCCTGCTTCTCTTCCTGGCGCTTGCGCACGTACTCCGCGCGCTTGCGCGCCTGCTCCGCCACGCTGTCGCGATAGGCGGCAGAGGTCTTGTAGAGCGCCTTGCTGTTGACCTTGTTGCCCGCCTCGATGGCCACCTGCTCGGCGTTTCGACCCTCCGCGTCGAGCAGGTCGCGATCGATCCCGAGCTCGAGCAGCTGTAACACGACGGCTCGACGCCCGGACTTCGCCGCGATGTGCAGAGCCGTGCGCCCCTCTGCGTCCTGAGCGTCGATGTCGGCTCCAGCGCCGATCAACACCGGAGCCAGTGCCGTGCTCTCCTGCAAGGCGGCCACGTGCAGCGGGGTCTGCCCGCCACCGTCCGTGGCGTTGCCATCCGCGCCGCGCTCCGCCAGGACGACCATCGCACCGCCTCGACCGTAGCCCGTGGTGGTATGGAGCGGCGTTCGGCCGGCGTCGTCCCGGGCCATCAGATCGGCTCCATGCGCGATCAACAAGCTCATGTTCTTGCGGTTGAGCTCGCCGTGGATGGGCGTCCGGCCTTCCGCGTCCCGCGCATTCGGGTCCGCACCGTGCTCGAGCAACAGCAGCGGCCCGCGCACGCTGTTGTCTCCCCAGACCGCCCAATGCAGAGGGGTCCGGCCAGTCGCGTCGGTGGCGCCGGCGTCGGCTCCCGCCTTCAGCAGCTCGCGCTGCACGGGCCAGAAACCGAATCGCGCCGCCACCAGAAGCGCCGTATCGCCCTGGGCGTCGCGGGCATCGACGGGCACCCCCTCCGCGAGCAGTTCGCGCACCAGGCCGAGGTCTTCCTCCTCGACGGCCCGGTGCAGTGCGTCCGGCGCCGGGGGTTCGGCCTGCGCGCAGGCCAGCCCAACCTGCCCCAGCCCCAGGGCCAGAACCAGCACGCACCACGACTCGAGACGAACCCGCATCCTCATGGCCCTTTCGACATGGCCCCCTGCAAGCGGCCGACGATAGATCAGGGCGCTCGCGATTGCGCTGGCAAGTCGGAGCGTTACGTTAGACCGCCCCCCTTGACCGGAGACCGCCTCCGTTGAACGCGCCTGCTGCACGGGTGGGATCCCCGGAAGCGCGAAGGATCCTCATGATCGTGCTCTCGTGCGCGACGGCAGCCGCCGTCGGCTGCGCGAGCGACGCTCCGCCTCCGCCTCTCCCCGACGTCTATACGACCCGGGCGAGCGAACGACTCCCCATCGACGGGCTGTGGAAGATCCAGCACGAAGAAGCCGTCCTGGCGAACGATGAAGAAGCGAGACGCCAGGCGGAACTGTGGGACGGAGACGGTGTCCCGCGGACCGTGCAGATCGAGCGCGGCCGCATGTACCTGCAGACCGGGCTCGGGCCGAACGAGCGTCACGGCACACTGGTCGCGTCGGACATCCACCAGAGCGGGCCGACCCGCTACCGCTGCCGGCGGCCCCTGCTCGATGGAGACGAGGTGGTCTGGCGAAGCTGCAAGCTTTCTCTCGACGGCGGTGTCCTGCGGCTGAGGACCCGGGGAGATCGGAACGAGCTTCGCTTCGAGTCGCTGATCCCCGCCGACGTCACCTGGTTCGACGCCCAGGCCGACGCGTGGCACATCCTCTCCGCACGCGAGGCCCACAAGCCGGAACCCGAGACGCCGGTGATCGCCGAGGTGGCGGCGATTCCCAACCTGCCCCCGACACCCGAACCGCAACGGCCGCGAGTTCCAGTCGCCAGCGAGAAGAGTCGCTACGGACGCTATCGCGCGCTCGTTGTCGGCAGCGCCGACTACACCTACCTGCCCGGTGTCGCCACGGCAGACGACGACGCCGCCGCGGTCTCGTCCCTGCTCGCGAAGCGCTACGGCTTCGAGGTCACGCTCCTGCGGGACCCCAGCCTATCGGCACTGCTGGGAGCGCTCGACCGATATCAACGCGACCTGCGTCCGGACGACAACTTCCTTCTCTACTGGTCCGGCCACGGAACCGTGAGCGCCGAGCTGGGCCGCTGCTACTGGATTCCCGTCGAAGCCATGGGCGACGACCCGAGCGAAGGCCTCGCGAACGACGACCTCGCCGCAACCCTGCGCGACATGAAGGCGAAACACGTGCTGGTGGTGGCCGACAGCTGCTTCACGTCGGGAGACCGCCGGGAAGCCGGCCTCGAACGCAACGACCCCGCGGCGCGCGACAAGCTCGCGAAGCTACGCGCTCGGGTCGTGCTGACCTCGGGCGGACTCGAGCCGGTGCAGGACGGTACGGACGGAGAGCACTCGGTCTTCACCGGCGCGTTCCTCGCGGCCCTGTCCGAGAACAGGGAGGTCCTGGGCGGCAACGCCCTCTTCGCGCGCATCCAGCAGCGGGTGACGGGCGCGAGCCAGACGCCGGAATACGCGAACATCCGAGACTCGAATCACGCCGGAGGCGACTTCCTCTTCGTCCCGGCGGACTGACTCGCGGCCGGACTTCAGGGCCCTGCAGGACCGGTCGATGCAGGGACATGCGTGGCCGCGCACTCGTTCTCTGCGTCCTGGTCGGGACGGCCCTCACGAGCACCTCGGTGCCGGCGGGCGAGCTGATCCGCTATCGGCGGGCCGACGGCAGCGTCGGCTTCGCGGGCAGTGGCGCGAGCCTTCCGCCCGGCGCCGAAGTCCTGAGCCGCAAGGCATCGCCCAGCGACGCCTCGAGGGGATCCGAGACGTACCCGGATCCCCTCGACATCGAGTCTGCCCTGACCGGGGTTCGCAGGCACTGCGAGTCGCGCTTCGCCCCGCGCGGCGCTGCCTTCGACACCTGCCTGGCGGACAGCACCCGCGCGGTCTTCGCCGTTCGGGACCTGCTGGCGGACGCGCCCATGGGATCCGTCGCCGAGCGGCTGAACACCGCCTGCCAGCGGCGGTGGGCCCGCGGTCGTTTCCCCGATTATCCGGCGTTCGCGAAGTGCGCCGAGGACGCGCACGCGGAATTCGAACGCGAGACCGGCAACGCGCCGGCAAGCCTCGCGGACGCGGACGACAGCGATCGCGACATCCGATCGCGACGCGACATGCGCCGGGACCGCCTGCGGGGCCTGCGCGACGACCAGGCCCGGGCCGCGCGCGAGTTCGAGCAGGGTCGCGCCACCTGGGGGCCGCGCTACCGCAAGGCCGAGCAGGAGCTCGCCCAGGCGGAAAGAAAGAGCCGGCAGATCCTCGAACGCATGAAACGACGTGGCTGCCGTTCCGACTCCCTCGCCTGCGGTGGACTCCCCGAGCAGCTGGACGCCGCGCAACGCGACGAGCAGAAGAAGCGCGCCTACCTCCGCGACGGGATCGTGACCGAATGTCGTCTCGCGGGCTGCCAGCCCGGCTGGCTGCGCTGAGCCCACGAGCGGGCTAGATTCCCCGCCGTCCCTGTCCATCCCGGCCGCCGACCCTCCAGAGGCGGCCCAAAAACAGACTCGAGGCCGAACGGGCGCCAGGCGGGATCGTGTTCATCGCGATCCTGTGGGCATTCGGGGGGCCCGCAGGGGATCGCCTTTTGCTTCACCTGACAGGATCGAGCGCCCTCTCGGAGTTCCGACTGGCTCGCCTGCTCGCGCGCCTGCAGGAGGCCGTCTCCGTCGTCGAGTCCGTCGATGCGACCTTCGTGCATCTCGTACAGCTCGAAGACGACCTCGATGCGGCGGAGCAGACGTTGCTCGAGCGGTTGCTCGAGTACGGCCCCCGTCCTCAGACCGCCCAGTCCGCCCGGTCCATCCCGCCCGAGGCGGGTCGGTTGGTTCTCGTGGTGCCGCGCCTCGGGACGATCTCGCCGTGGTCGTCGAAGGCTACGGACATCGCCCGGGTCTGCGGTCTGTCGAAGGTGCTGCGAATCGAGCGCGGCATCGCCTACCGGATCGCCGGCGCCGGCGAGCCCGACGCAGACACGCTGGCCGCGCTCCTCCACGACCGCATGACCCAGACCGTTCTCTCGCACTTCGAAGACGCCGAACAGCTCTTCGACGTCGCGGCGCCTCGCGTCTCCCAGGCCATCGACGTGCTGGGGGCCGGCCGCGAGGCGCTGAAGGCGGCCGACCGGGCCCTCGGGCTCGCGCTCGCAGCCGACGAGATCGAGTACCTGGTCGACAGCTTCCAGGCCCTGGGCCGCAATCCCCGGGACGTCGAGCTGATGATGTTCGCCCAGGCGAACTCCGAACATTGCCGGCACAAGATCTTCCGGGCGGACTGGATCATCGACGGCGCGCCTCAGGATCGCGCCCTGTTCGACATGATCCGCAATACCACCGAACGCTCCCCCGACGGCGTGCTCTCGGCGTACCACGACAACTCGGCGGTGATGGGCGGCAGCGAATCCGCTCGCTTCTTCCCGGCCCCGGACTCGGGCGTCTACGCCGCGCACCCCGAGCCGGTCCACATCCTGATGAAGGTCGAGACCCACAACCATCCGACCGCCATCTCGCCCTTCCCCGGTGCGGCCACGGGATCGGGCGGCGAGATCCGCGACGAGGGCGCGACGGGTCGCGGCTCGAAGCCGAAGGCGGGACTCGTCGGGTTCAGCGTGTCCGATCTCCGAATTCCCGGCGCCCTGAAGCCTTGGGAGACCGAAGAAGCGGACTACTGGGGCCGACCCGATCGCATCGCATCGGCACTCGACATCATGATCGAGGGCCCGGTGGGCGCGGCGTCCTTCAACAACGAGTACGGCCGCCCGGCGCTGTGCGGATACTTCCGCACCTACGAGGAGAAGGTGCCGGGACCGGCGGGCGAAGAGGTGCGCGGCTACCACAAGCCCATCATGCTGGCGGGCGGCCTCGGCAACATCCGCCCCGACCTGATCGAGAAGTGCAACATCCCGCCCGGCTCGGCGGTCATCGTGCTCGGCGGCCCCGCGATGCTGATCGGGCTCGGCGGAGGCGCCGCATCTTCGATGGCGTCGGGCGCCAGCCACGCCGACCTCGACTTCGCGTCGGTGCAGCGCGACAACCCGGAGATGCAGCGCCGCTGCCAGGAGGTGATCGACCGCTGCTCGGCTCTCGGCGCCGACAGCCCGGTCCTGTCCATCCACGACGTGGGGGCCGGCGGACTCGCCAACGCCCTTCCCGAGCTGGTGGACGACAGCGAACGTGGCGCCCGCTTCGAGCTGCGCGCGGTGCCGAACGACGAGCCCGGCATGTCTCCCCTCGAGCTGTGGTGCAACGAGTCCCAGGAACGCTACGTGCTCGCCGTCGCACCGGACCGCCTCGACGCCTTCCGCGCCCTGTGCGAGCGCGAGCGCTGTCCCTTCACCGTGCTCGGTCACGCCACGGAAGCGCGGCAGCTGACGGTGAACGACTCGCACTTCGGCGATGCGCCCATCGACATGCCACTCTCGCTGCTGTTCGGCAAGCCGCCGAAGATGACGCGTGACGTGAAGCGGCTTCCCTTCGCGCCGCGCCCCCTCGACCGCAGTGGCATCGACATCGCCGAGGCCGGCGACCGGGTCCTGCAGCTGCCCGCGGTGGGGGACAAGACCTTCCTCATCTCCATCGGCGACCGGACCGTGGGCGGTCTGTGCTCGCGCGATCCCATGGTGGGGCCCTGGCAGGTGCCGGTCGCGGACGCCGCGGTCACGCTCAGCGGCTTCGACGGTCATGTGGGCGAAGCCATGGCGGTGGGCGAACGCACGCCCCTGGCTCTGCTCGACGCCGCCGCAGCCGCGCGCATGACCGTCGGGGAAGCTCTCACGAACATCGCGTCGGCGAGCGTCGCCTCGACGAGCCACGTCAAGCTGTCCGCCAACTGGATGGCGCCCGCCGGTCACCCGGGCGAAGACGCGCGGCTCTACGACGCCGTCCAGGCCGTGGGCATGGACCTCTGCCCTGCCCTCGGGATCGCGATTCCCGTCGGCAAGGACTCCATGTCGATGAAGACCGTCTGGGAAGAGGACGGACTCGAGCGGAGTGTCACCGCTCCGATCTCACTGATCATTTCGGCCTTCGCGCCGATCGCCGACGTGCGCCGGGCGCTGACGCCCGCGCTCGTCAGCCAAGACGAGGCGGGCGCCTCCGCCTTGCTGCTCATCGACCTCGCCAATCGGCGCAACCGCCTGGGGGGCTCGGCGCTCGCCCAGGTCTACGGGCAGCTCGGCAGCGACCCCCCGGACGTCGAGGACGCCCACCTGCTGCGCGCCTTCGTCGAGACGATGCACGCCCTCGCCGAGGCGGGGCTGATCCTCGCCTACCACGACCGTTCCGACGGCGGGCTCTTCGCGACAGTGGTCGAGATGGCCTTCGCGGGGAATACGGGTGTGCGGGTCTGCCTCGACGAGGTCGGAGACGACGACCTGGCCGCACTCTTCAGCGAAGAGCTCGGGGCGGTGCTGCAGGTGCGCCGAGACGACCTCGAACGCGTGCACGGGATCCTCGCGGAAACCGGCCTCGAGGGATGCGTGCGAAATCTCGGCGATGACTCGCCCCCAGGCGGCGACGCTCGTTCCGACCGGGTCGTATTCACGCGCGCCGGCACCGAGGTCTTCGCCGCACGGCGGGACGAACTGCGAAACGCGTGGTCCGAGACTACGCGGCAGATCCAGACCCTGCGAGACGATCCCGCCTGTGCAGAAGAAGAGCATGCGTCGCGCTGCGAGCTGGACGCCCCCGGCATCCAGGTCGTGGTCCCTTTCGACGCAGACGACGACATCGCGGCACCCTTCATCGCCCGCGGGGTGCGGCCGCGCATGGCGATCCTGCGCGAACAGGGCGTCAACGGGCAGATCGAGATGGCCGCGGCCTTCGACCGCGCCGGCTTCGCGGCGGTCGATGTCCACATGAGCGACGTGCTCGCCGGAAGACATTCTCTCGAGGACTTCAAGGGACTCGTCGCCTGCGGCGGCTTCTCCTACGGCGACGTGCTCGGCGCCGGCGAAGGCTGGGCGAAGTCCATCCTGTTCGACGCCCGGGCGCGCGACGAGTTCAGCGCTTTCTTCGCCCGCAGCGACACCTTCAGCCTCGGCGTCTGCAACGGCTGTCAGGCCCTGGCCGCACTACACGAACTGATCCCCGGGGCGGACGACTGGCCGCGCTTCGTCCGCAACCGATCCGAACAGTTCGAAGCGCGCCTGAGCCAGGTCGAGATCCTCGAGTCGCCCTCGCTGCTGCTCGCCGGCATGGCCGGGGCGCGACTGCCGATCGCGGTCGCCCACGGCGAAGGTCGTGCCGAGTTCTCCCGAAAAGAATCCCTGTCGAAGCTGCAGAGCGCGGGACTCGTCGCCGCGCGCTTCGTCGACGGACACGGCGCCACCGCCGACCGCTACCCCGACAACCCGAACGGCTCGCCCGCGGGCCTGACGGCGCTCACCACCCCCGACGGTCGCGTGACCGTGATGATGCCCCACCCCGAGCGTGTCTTTCGGAGCGTCCAGTATTCATGGCGCCCGAAGAGCTGGAACGAGGACGCGCCCTGGATGCGACTGTTCCGCAACGCGCGCGTGTGGGTAGACTAGGCGTCATGGACCTCTCCGAACTCACTGCCGTATCCCCGATCGACGGCCGCTACGGGTCGAAGACCGCGCCGCTGCGCCAGGTCTTCAGCGAGTACGGCCTGATGCGCTTCCGGGTGCTGGTGGAGACGCGCTGGCTCGAGGCCCTGGCCGATCATCCCGGCATCTCCGAGGTCCCCGCGCTGTCGCCGGCCGCGCGCGAACGCCTGCGGGCCATCGCGTCGGAATTCGACGAGGCCGGCGCTGCGCGCGTCAAGGAGATCGAGTCCACTACGAACCACGACGTCAAGGCGATCGAATACTTCCTCAAGGAGCGGGTCCAGGACCAGCCCGAGCTGGCCGCCGCGTCCGAGTTCATCCACTTCGCCTGCACGTCGGAAGACATCAACAACCTGTCCCACGCGCTGATGCTCAAGGAGGCGCGCGAAGAGCTGCTGCTGCCCGCCATGGACGAGGTGATCGACCGTTTGCGCGGCCTCGCCGACGAGCATGCCGAGCAGCCGATGCTGTCCAGGACCCACGGACAACCGGCCTCGCCCACGACCCTGGGCAAGGAAGTGGCAAACGTCGCTGCGCGCCTGCTGCGACAGCGTGAGCAGGTGGCCGCGGTCTCGCTGCTCGGCAAGGCGAATGGCGCGGTCGGCAACTACAACGCTCATCTCGCCGCCTATCCCGAGATCGACTGGGCCGAGCACAGCCGCGAGTTCGTCACCGGGCTCGGCCTCAGCTGGAATGCGCACACCACGCAGATCGAGCCGCACGACTACATGGCCGAGCTGTTCGATGCGATCGCGCGCTTCAACACGGTGCTCATCGACTTCGACCGGGACGTCTGGGCCTACATCTCCATCGGCTACTTCGTCCAGCGTCCGGTGCCGGGCGAGGTCGGCTCATCGACCATGCCGCACAAGGTCAACCCCATCGACTTCGAGAACTCCGAAGGGAATCTCGGGGTCGCCAATGCGCTGCTCGCGCACCTGGGCAGCAAGCTCCCGATCTCGCGCTGGCAGCGTGACCTCACGGACAGCACCGTACTGCGAAACCTCGGGGTCGGGATCGCCCACTCCCTGGTGGCGTGGCAGTCGACTCTGCGCGGCCTCTCGAAGCTCCACGCCGACGCCGATCGCATGGCTGTCGACCTCGATCAGAACTGGGCCGTCCTGGCCGAAGCGATCCAGACGGTGATGCGGCGCTACGGGATCGAGAACCCGTACGAGAAGCTCAAGGAGCTGACCCGCGGAAAACCGGTGAACCGGGAGATCCTGGCAGGCCTGATCGACGCCCTCGACATCCCGGAGGAGGCCCGGGACAGGCTGCGCGCCCTGACCCCCGCCGGATACGTGGGTGACGCCGCGACCCAGGCCCGCAAGCTCTAGCCCCAATCCGTCATTGTCGTGGTACAGCGCGCTGGGCTTCCGCTGAACCTTGCGGATCAGGGCTAGTCCCGGGCCAGCGCGGGGCAGCAGACGTCGATGTCGAGCAGCGATCCGCCGTCTTCCCCGGCGGCGGGCCGACAGCTCGCCACATAGGCGTCCTCGACCCGGGGCGGCACACCCTTCCGGGGTGCCAGTTGCTCGCACGCCTTGCGATAGTAGGCGGCGGTCGGGCGGGCTTCCGCACGCGCGATGGCGTCATCGCATGCGAGCCCCTCGTAGTGGACGCCTTCGAGGTGGGTCACCTGTTCCGAGCGCGGGCAGTCGAAGGAGCGGACCGGCTCCTTCTCGCAAGCGACGCCCCCGCACAGCAGCAGCGAGGCAGCCGCGGCCCCGAAGCGAAGCCGGCGTTCAGCCTGCACCGACTTCCTCGAGCAACGCGACGAGCACCACCGACGCCAGGTTGTCGTATTCCATCTCGTGGTCCCGGGGCAGGATCTCGTAGTGCTTCATCTGCCGGGCGATGCGGGCCATGATAATGGCGAAGCGGAAGGCCGCGAAGACCTCGTAGTAGGCGAAGTGCTCGGCCTTGCGACCCACCCGGTCCTCCCAACGCGCGACAGTCCGCGCCGCGGACGGAAAGCCGTCCGCCCGAGGAATCCCGATGCCCTGAGTAAAGCAACGATCGAGGGTGATCCACCAGGCCAGGTCCGCCACCGGGTTCCCGACGAAGACCATCTCCCAGTCGATCACCGCCGCACAATCGAGACCGTCGAAGATCTGGTTCGCGAGGCGGGAGTCTCCCCAGCATACACCCAGGGGCTCGTGGGTCGGCATGTTCGTGCGAAGCCAGGTGAGGGCCTTCAACACCTGCGGCAGGCGGTCGCGCTCACAGCCCCAGTCGAGGAAGTGCTCGTAGAGGTCGAGCTGTGCCTCGATGGGCGTGCTTCCGGACGGCGGTCGCGGAAGGAAGGCGAGCCCCGGGTCGTCGGGGTCGACCCGATGGACCCGACACATGGCGTCGAGACCGCTCCACCACAGCTTCTCGCGCTCTTCGGCGGCCAGCTCCGAAACCCACCCCGCCTGGTGATAGGGCGGGGTATCCGTCGGCACCCGGCCCGGGATGCGGTCCATGACGTAGAAGCGCGATCCGAGCACGCCCTCGTCGCGTTCGAGCCAGCGCATGCGGGGCACGGGCACGTCGCGGTCCGCCATGGCTCGCATGGCGTCGAATTGCAGCGCGACGTCGTAGCGGGGAAAGACCGGGAAGCCACCCTTGGGCTCGATCCGCACGACCAGGGGCTCGCAACGGTCGCCGGCCGCCACGCGATACGAGAGATCGAACATCAGGGTGTCGCTCGAGAAGCCCGTCGCGGACGGGCCCCCCAGGCCCTCGATCGCGAGACCCGACGCCTCGGGAAGCCGCAAGGCGAACCAATCGAGCAGTGCGCCTCGCGTCGCATCGAGATCTCGGCCGCGCGGTTGGGGCATGGGATCCTCCGAGCTGCCGAGATTCGCACCCGGGCCGCGGACGATCAAGCGCGCGAATCCGGTTCAGTCTGCACGTCGGCGTCAACCGGATCCTTGTTACCCTTCTCCCCGACGCACGGGTGCAGCACAGAGGAGACCTCCATGGGCGATCCCTCCGTCATCGATCCCCCGGTCATCGACGCCGACGGCCACGTCTTCGAACCGGACTGGATCTGGGAGCGCTATCTCGACCCGCGCTTCGTCGACCGACGCCCGCGGCTCGTGCGAGACGAGCGCGGAACGACGCGATACCTGCTGGAGGGGATCCACGTGCCGCCGGGTACCGGCCGCGGCGCCTGGGCGCCGGAGGGGATCCAGGAGGCCTCTCTCCATCGCGAGGGTGGTGTGGACCCGAAGGCGCGACTCGTCGACATGGACCGCGAAGGCATCGGTACCGCCGTGTTGTTCGGCACCTTCGGCATGGCACTGTGGTTGCCCGAAGACCCGGACCTGTCGACCGCGCTGTGCCGGGCCTACAACGACTGGATGGCCGACTACTGCGGGACCGATCCGTCCCGTCTGAAGGCGACCGCGGCCCTGCCCCTGCGCTCCATTCCCGACACCGTCGCCGAGGGTCGACGCGCCGTCCGTGAGCTGGGCTGCGTCTCCCTGACCCTGCCCGTCAACGTCCTCGGCAAGAACCCGGACGACCCCGCGCTCTTCCCGATCTACGAACTGGCCGAGGAACTGGACGTCCCCATCACCTTTCACGCAGGGGGCGGACGTTTCGCCGAGGACCGCTTCACCGACGCCTATGCGATGGCGCACACGGTCTGCTTCCCGATGGACATCCTGTTCGGGCTGACGACGGTGCTGTGCGGCGGCGTGCTCGAACGCTTCCCGCGCTTGCGCGTCGCGCTGCTCGAGGCCGGCTGCGGCTTCCTGCCCTACTACCTCGAGCGCCTCGACGAGCACTTCGAGAAGCGCGGCGGCGAGATGCCGATCTCGCGCTCTCCCGGCGAGATCTTCGCCGAGGGGCGCTGCGTGCTTTCCTGCGAACCCGAGGAGCGAAGCCTGCGCTTCGTGACGGACTCACTCGGCGCGGACAAGATCGTCTACGCGTCGGACTACCCCCATTGGGACTGCGAGTTCCCGGATTCGGTGCGGGCCATCGCCGAGCGTCCGGAGCTGGACGAAGCGACGAAGCGTGCGATCCTGCACGACAACGCGCGTCGCCTCTTCAACCTCTAGCCCCGTCCGAAAAGGAAACCCCATGGCAAGCAACGCCGAAGCCGCACTCGAGATCTTCCAGCAGCAGGTCGGAAAGGAAGAAGGCGTGGGCGAATGGTTCGAGGTCAAGCAGGACCAGATCAACCAGTTCGCCGACGCCACCCTCGACCACCAGTTCATCCACATCGACCCCGAGAAGTCGGCACAGCTGTCCCCCTACAAGGTGACGATCGCCCACGGCTTCCTCACCCTGTCGATGGTGGTCCACCTCGGGGGCAGCGTTCCCCGCATGGACCCCAAGGCCTACGCGGGCATGGTGATGGGCGTCAACTACGGGCTCGACAAGGTCCGCTTCCCGAGCCCCGTCAAGGTGAACTCGCGCATCCGCGCGCGCCGCGAGCTGGTGTTGGCCGAGCTCAAGAACCCGACCACGATCCAGACCAAGCAGCGGGTGACCATCGAGATCGAAGGCGAGCCCAAGCCCGGCTGCGTGGCGGAGACCCTGACCCGATTGATCTACAGCTGACGGGTCGCGCGACCGGGAGCGAAGGGGCGGTTCAGGGAAGCCCCGTTCCGGGTACGTCGACGGTCACCGTCTCGATGCGGCCGCGGCGGTCGCCTGTCTTGTCGGGATTGGACTCCGCCGCGGTGCAGATGAAGAGCGTGCGGCGGTCGCGTCCGCCGAGCATGCAGGCAAACGCCTGGTGGTCGACGGCGATCTTGCGGGTGACCTGCCCGCCCTCGCGGACCCGCAGCACGCAACCGCTGACGGGTGAAGCGACCCAGATGCCGCCCTCGGCGTCGAGACAGATGCCGTCGGGCACCGCCGCCTCGAGCCGCGCCCATTCCCGCCGCCCGGACAGTGTCCCGTCGTCCGCGATGTCGAAGGCCGTGAGACAGGCGCCGAACGACTCGCCGACGATCAGCGTGCGCCCATCCGGTGTGATCACGCAGCCGTTGGGGAAGCGGAGATCCTCGGCCGCCACCTGGCAGCGTCCGTCCGGGTGCACGAGGACGAGGGTCGTCGAACACGGGTCGGCACCCCCGTCCAGGTCGAAGCCGAAGTTTCCCACGTAGGCCCTGCCCTGGGCGTCGACCACCATGTCGTTGCAGTGGAACGAGGCGAGCGCCGTCAGGTCCGCGACCTCGCTCAAACCCTCGGCGTCCAGCCGAAGCAGCCGACGGTCGAGCATGGAGACCACCAACAGACGGCCGTCCGGCGTCCAGCCGAGACCGGACGGCTGGCCCGCGACCTCGACCACCACCTCCGTTCGCCCATCGAGACCGACAGCGATCACCTTGCGGTCGTGCATGTCCGAGAACCAGAGTCGGCCGTCATGCCAGCGGGGGCCTTCGGGGAAGCGCAGCCCGTCGAGCAGGACCGCAGTCTCGGAAACAGTCTCGGAATCGGTCTCAGACATTCTTTCTCCTCCGGCCTCGCCTGCGCAGCCCTGCTGCGCAGGGCGGCCTACTCGAGGGTGCAGCCGAAGCCCTCGCGGTACACGGCGAAGCGCTCACCGAAGCCCGGCACGAAGGCACGCACGCGTTGCTCCACCTCGACCTGGATCGGGTCCATGCTCTCGAACTGGTCCGCCCGGCAGTCCTCGACGTCGCGACCGGCGACGAAGATGCACGAGCACATCTGCTTGGCGAGCATCCCCGAACCGATGTCCACGGCGAAGCGGGTCGGCAAGTACCAGAGCTGATACACCAGGCCACCGGCGAGAACGAGCACGAGCAACAGGGGGACGAGAGCGCGGCGCATCAAGGAACGACCTCCCCATGCGGAGCGGGAGGGACGGCTTCGGGAAACGCCGCGATTGCGCGCGCGAACTGGTCGCGCAGTTCCTGGTAGTCCACACCCTGGGACTCTCCCAGGCGGACGGCGACGAGGTCCAGGGTGGGGGCCATGGCGACCATCTGGAAGTTCGCACCCTCGGCGGCGAAGACCGAGGCGGGCGCGCCCGGCAGCATCTTCCACTGGCCTTCCGCGGGCTCGCGGTTCAACCAGAAGTGGGCGCCGTGGATGCCGTTATTGGCGGCCGGGCTCGGGGTCCGGGAGAAGTCCACCCAGCCCGCCGGCAGCAGGCGCTGACCGTCCCAGATGCCGTCTCTCAGGTAGAGGTACCCGAAGCGCGCCCAGTCCCGCGCGGTCGCGTGCACGAACGCGCCGCCGACGAACTCACCGCTGGCGGCAAACTCCGGCTGCGCGCTCCGCATGCCCAGGGGCCCGAAGAGGCGCGCGTCCAGGAAGTCGCGGGTCTGTTCCGGACCGGAACCGATCTGACGTCCGGCAATCGCGGCCAGCAGCGTGCTCGTGCCCGTCGAGTAGGCCCAGCGCTGCCCCACGCGATGCGCGAGATCCACGTCCGCCGCAAAGGTGGCGGGAGACGTCGAGCCTTCCCCGAAGAGCAGCCGCGAAACGAAGGACCGGACCATGTCTTCCTGGCCGAAGCCGTCGGAGTTGGCGAGCCCGCTGCGCATCTGCAGCAGCTCGCGCAGGGTGATCACCCGCCGCGGGTCGGCGTCGGCCTGCCATTCGGCGACGGGCGCCGGCATGTCGAGGTCGAGCCGGCCGTCTCCGACGACCAGTGCGACGAAGGCGTTCGTGACGCTCTTCGCCATCGACCACGACTGGAAACGGCTGTCGCGGTCGAAGCCGTCGGCGTAGCGCTCATAGACCAGACGACCGCCCCGGACGAACAGCAGCGCGCGGGTGTTGGCGAAGCCGCCCCGACCCTTGGAAGCGAACAGCTCTTCGACGGCCTGATCGAATGCGACGCGATCGAGATCTCCGGGCAATTCAGCTTCGGGCCAGGCTTCGGTGGGCCACTCGACGGAAGCCGGGTGCGACCCCAGCGGCACGAGTTCGGAAGCCGCGGCCCCAGGCGCAGGCGGCAGGACGACAGGCGCCGCCGGCAGGACGACAGGCGCCGCCAGCAGGACAAAAGGCGCCGCCAGCGCGAGCCCGACAACGAGCATCCTCGTCTGGTTCGACCGTTCCACCCGGGAACCCTCCAGAAGCGCGGACGGTAGCAGCCCGCGAACGGAGGCCCGATCAGTCGAGGTGCACCACCCCAGCACGGATGCGCGCGCCCCGACCGCAGAGCTCCTCGTCGGCGACGGCGTCGAGCAGCACGGGATCCTCACTGGTCCCGAAGACCCGCTCGCCCGCACCGGTCAAGCACGCGAACAGCAGCGACGCCGGCCGCGCCCCCGCCGTTGGCAGTACGGAGAAGGTCTCGACACATGCGTCCCCCTCGTACTGCTCGAGACCGACCCGGGTCTCGAGGGCGCCAGCCGGGCCGTCGAGGCATTCGTGAACGAAGCCGCCTTCTCGGGGCTCGGTCCCGTAGACGCCGAAGGCGTGCTTCGACATGTAGCCGCCAACAGAAGAGACGAAGCCGCGGGTCCCCGGTGCGGCCCGCAGCCGACCCATCAGGGTCGCGACCGCGTGCAGCACGTAGCTATTGAAGGGGCCCCCGGCGAAGGTCAGTCCACCCGTCACCGTCAGTTCCCGACCCAGGTCGAAGCCGAGCTCGCCCGCTGCGATCTGCACCGCCGCCGGGAAGCACGAATACAGATCCACGTGATCGAAGTCGTCGGGGCCGGCGGCGGCCAGCTCCATGGCGCGCCGTCCGGCGAGACCCATCACGGGTTCGTCGTGATAGGCCAGACGCTCGGGCACACCGCAGCCGCGCGCGGCGTCGGTCGCCGCCTGCAGGAAGACCCAGCGCTCTTCCGGGATTTCGTGGCGCATGGCCGCTTCGACGGAGCAGACGATCACGGCCGCCGAGAGGTCGACGACCATGTTCGCGACCATCTTCTTGGTGTACGGGTAGCCGACCAGCGGGTTGTCGGCGGAGGGCGTTCCGATTTCCGAGGCGCCCGGACCGTCCTGGATCCAGGCGTGGGGGTTGCCGGCAGCAACCTTCGCGAATCCCGCCCACAGCTCGGCGAGCCGGATGCGATGGGCCGCGAGCGTCTCCCCGCGGTACGCGCGCAGTGCGTTCTCGTACATCGAGAATGCCTGGATGGGCCGGATGCGGAAGCGCTGCTCCCACCAGCCCAGGTCGAAGTCGGAGCTGCCGAAGCGCTCGTCGGGCTCGCTGCCCGATTGCTCGGTCCAGCGCACCGGAGTCCCGCCCCGCCTGGCGCGCCGCTTCGAACGTTCCGCCTCTCCGCCCACCAACAAGGCGACGTCGCTGCGCCCGGCCGCGACCTCACCCGCCATGCGGGCGAGCATCCATTGCACGGTGCTACCGCTGATGGGCCCCATGCCTGTCCGCGCCGCGGGTGCGCCGAAGCGATCCCGCAGCAGTGCGGCCGGGTTCGAGTAGTCCCAGAGCCCACGCGGGACGAAGATCCCGTCGACCTTGGCCAGCAGCTCCCGGCGGCCCGCGTCGTCTGCAGCGCGCTCCGCGGCGAGCGCCATCAGCTCGAGGGGCTCGCGCGCGCGGGCCGGATCGTCTTCTCGTTGGCGCAGCTGGCCGGCGCCGACGAGTACGGGAGTGCGGGGATCGAGGGGCAAGGGTCTGCGGCTCCTGGTTCGGGAGCGCCCCAGGATAGGGTCCCGGTCAGGCCCCGGCGAGCGGAAGCCGGAGGCTGAAGCAGGTTCCGTTCCCGACTTCCGAGTCGACCTCGAGCACGCCACCGTGCTCGCGGACGATGTCGAACGCGATGCTCAGACCGAGGCCCGTTCCCTCGTCGGGACCGCGCGTGGTAAAGAACGGGTCGAAGATGTGCTGCAGGTCCGCGGCGGCAATCCCCGGACCGTTGTCCGTCACGCGGACGATGGCGACGCCCTCGCCCAGGGAGGTCTGCGCGACGATGCGCGCGTCGGGGATCCCCGAAAGAGCCTGCTTGCCGTTCAGGAAGGCAGACGGTCCGGTGTCGTCGGGGCCCACGAGCTTCTCTACCTCCGTCGCGAGACTCTGCAGGTGTACGAGATTCGCGCGCACGAAGGCGAGCGGGTTGTTGACCTCGTGGGCGACTCCGGCCGCCAGGATGCCGACACTCTCGAGTTTCTGGCGCTCGCGCAGCAGGCGTTCGTTGCGGCGTTGCGCCGTGCGGTCGCGCATCGACAGGAACACGCCGGCCGGCTGCGAGCCCTTGGCCTTGACGGAAGCGATGGTGAGCTCGAAGCTGCGGCCATCGCGAGCAACGATCTCGCCCCCCGCTTGTCCCTCTCCCGGTGCCAACCCCGCGATGCGCTCACCGAGTGCGTGTGCGTCGTCGGCTGCCGTGATCCGCGCCAGGACTTCTTCGAGGGAGCGTCCCCGCAGCGCGCGGCGATCGCATCCGAATGTCGCCTCCGCTGCCGGGTTGGTGTCGAGCACCACGCCGGAGGGGTTCGCGATGACGAGGGAATCGCGCAGGTGCTCGATCACGTCGTTGCGGACGATCGGCTGTGCCTCGAGGACCCCGTACGCCTCGACGCCGTAGACGAAGAGCACGGCCGTGAGTCCGAGGGTGAGAGGAACCAGGGACTCTTCGAACGGCTGCAGCCCAGCGACATAGAAGACATGTGCGAGACACGGCAGGAAGACCGCGGCGAGGACCATCAGGGAGCGGCGCTTTTCCCCGGGCGTCCGTCCGCGCCACACCGCCAGCGCGAGGCAGGAGAGCGCAGAACCGGAGAAGATGGCGGCCATCACCTGCCCCGACCAGTAGATGGGGCCGCCCCACTCCTGGGGATGCGCGCCCGTCAGCGCGGCTGCGGCGTTCGTGTAGAAGAGGCCGTGCCAGGCGTCGCTGAGGTACAGGGCGGTGATGACCGTAGGCACAGCCACCACCACGGCGAAGAGGGGTCGACCCGGCTCGAGCCCCGACAGACGCGCGAACTGACCCATGGTGAGCAGGAAGAGGGGTGGCATCGCGATCACGGCGAGCTGCTCGAGATGCAGCCCGAAGAGCCGCCAGGCGGGGTCCCCCGCCGCGAGCTTCAGCACCATGCCGAGGAGCCACGGGATCAGACTCGCCAGCAGCGCGACGATCATCCGGTGCAGGGGGGTCCGGTCCCAACGCGTGAACGTGTACAGGACGAGGCCCAGGATGACGGGCACCGCAATGGCGCTCTGGATCACGAAGGCGTGGGGGTCCACGTCGGGCCTTATCGGGCGCACGTCCCTGGACTTTGAGGTCCCTCGCGCATGCGCATCTCAGCCTGCGGAACCTCCGACCCGATTCATCGTGTACGTTGTCGGGACGCCGGACAGCGTCGGAGGAAGCAATGGCCCGCCATCACTACGACCGCCTCTCGGTGCAGGACAACAGCTTCCTGCTCTTCGAGACTCCGAAATCGCCGATGCACGTGTCTTCCACGTCCATCTACGAGGCCGGACCCCTGTTGCGGGACGACGGCGGCATCGACATCGAGCGGGTCAAGCGGGCGACCGAGGGCTACCTCCACCGGATCCCGCGCTATCGGCAGAAGTTGCACTTCATTCCCATGGCCGATCACGCCGTCTGGGTCGACGACCGGCACTTCAGCCTCGACTACCACGTCCGCCACACCGCGCTGCCCAAACCCGGCAGCGACGACCAGCTGAAGCAGCTCTCGTCGCGGATCATGTCCCAGCCCCTCGACCGGGCGCGCCCCCTGTGGGAGACCTGGATCGTCGAGGGACTCGAGGGGGGTCGCTTCGCCGTCATCACGAAGATCCACCACTGCATGATCGACGGGTCCTCGGGTGTCGACATTGCCCAGATCATGATGTCGCCGACTCCCGACCGGGATCTGCCCCCGATCCCGCGCTACGTGCCGCGACCGGCTCCCACACAAGCGGAGCTCGTCGCGGACGAGCTTCGCTACCGCTTCGCCATGCCCTTCAAGGCCATCCGCGGCTTCCGCGACTTCGCCCGGGAGAGCGAAGACCTGCGAGCCGAGATCTCCCGGCGCGCGCGCATCCTCGTCGACATGTTCGGCATGGGACTCAGCGCCTCCGAGTCGCCGATCAACGGCCCCTTGTCTCCGCATCGCAGCTTCAACTGGTTGAACCTATCGCTCGAAGACGTCAAGGCGGTCCGCCGGGCGCTGGGCTGTTCGGTGAACGACGTCGTCCTGACGGTGGTCACGAGCGCCGTACGGGAGTTCCTCCTTTTGCGCGGCGCGAACCCCGCCCGCATCGACTTCAAGATCTCGGCCCCGGTGAGCATGCGCAGCGAGGCGGAGCGCGGCGAGCTCGGCAATCGCGTCTCGTCGTGGATCCTCGAGCTGCCCATCGACGAGCCCGACCCCCTCGCCCAGCTCCAGCGGATCCACGACACCACCCAGGAGCTCAAGGATTCCGAGCAGGCGCTCGGCGTCGAGATGATGATGGCAGTCGCTGAGTGGACCCCTGCCGGCCTGTTGTCCCTGGGCGCCCAGGCCGCACAGGGACCGGTCCACTCGATCGTCACCAACGTGCCGGGCCCGCAGTTTCCGCTCTACATGCAGGGCGCGAAGCTCGAAGCCATCTATCCCCAGGTTCCGCTGCTCGAGGGGATGGGCCTCGGGATCGCGCTCATGAGTTACAACGGCCGGGTCTGCTGGGGCTTCAACGCCAACCCGGACGTGGTGCCGGACCTGCCGGACTTCGTGCGACTCGTCTCGCAGTGCTTCGAAGACCTGGCCAAGCGCGCGGGCGTGCAAGCGACCGCCGTGGCCGCCGACCCGCCACCCGCACCGTTCGACGCAGGGTCTCCGCCGTGGGACGGAAGCCTGGCCGCCGGGGCCGGCGAAGGGTCGACGGACGCTTGAGCCGCAACTTGCAGATCGTCTGTGCGCTGCTCGTTGCGTTCAGCGCACCCCTAGCCTCGGCCGAGCCTCCCGCTCCGAAGGCCAAGCCGACACCCGCGCCCGCCGAGCTCGAGACCATGCCGGAGGAAGCCTTCGATCCCCTGGCACTGTTCGGTCGCGTGTCGGAGCTGCGCCCGCGCCTGCGCCTGAGCCAGGACTTCGTGGTCGACCAGGACTACGGCGACGCCTCGGTCGACATCTTCACCACCACCCTGCGGGCCACCGTCGATGCACCCGTCTCCCGGAAGCTCGCACTTCGCTTCGTGGCCCAGGGCGAGGTGAACGCGTTCGACTTCCACGGCGACAGTGACTTCCTCGACACGGGCCGCGCGCCGAACGACCCCTTCAGCGAGCTCTTTCGCAACCAGTTCCGGATCGAGGGCGGCTATCGACTCTCGAAGTCCTGGGGCCTGATCGCCGGCGGGCGTCTGTCGTCGGGTTGGGAGTCGGGCTCGAGCTACGCGGACGGAATGCAGGGCACGGGCCTCATCGGCATCGCCTACGCCTATGGCAAGGACTTCGCCCTGGTGCTCGGGGCCCGCGTGAGCTCGCGGGTCGCGGCTTCCGGGGCGAAGTTCGGCCCCTTCGCCCAGTTCCGCTGGCGCATCACCGACGAGATCGAGCTGGCGTCGCGCGGCCTGGGCCTCAAGCTCGGCTATCGACCCAGCAAGTCGCTTTCGCTCTTCGTGCAGGGCGAATGGCGACAGCAGAGCTTTCGGCTCGAGAACCGCGGCGGCGAGATCGGCAAGGGGATCCTGCGGAACCGCACGGCGCCGGTCGTCGCGGGCGCGACCTGGAAGATCACGAAACACTGGCGGGTGCGGGGCTGGGCCGGCGCTCAGGTCTACCAGAAATACACGCTGCTGGACAAAGACCGCAAGAAGGTGGACGCCGTCAAGGCCAACGGGGCCGCCTTCACGGGCCGCCTCGAGCTCGAGTTCCGCTTCTAGCGCCCCCTCCAAAAGAGTGGCACTCGGCCCATCGGTGCTCGGGGTCGACACCGCCGCCATCCGCGACTGAATTCCGTTCCAACGAGATCGCAAGCTTCCACTCAGGCGCGCCTCACGTGCCGTTCCGGGTCCACCGATGAGCCCTGTGGATGCGCACGATCTTCCAAAGACTCCGCCGCGTCGTCGACGGTTTCATCGACCACGGCAGCGAGGGGGCGACGCCCGAGAAGGCGTTGATGATGCGCCGCGCCCGCGGCTTCGGCCTCGTCGCGTTCGTCATCATGGCGAGCGCCTTCACGAGTTCGGTCCTCCAGGGTCGTGCGATCACCGCCTGGTTCTCGATCGGCGGCATCATCGTCTACGGCGTCTGCATGCACTTCACCTCGATCCAGCGGGGGCGCTTCGCCGAGCTGTCGAGCAACGTCTCCATCGGGTTCCTGCTCATCACGATCACCATTGCGAGTGTGATCCTGGGCGGGACCTCTTCGGCCAGCGTCACCTACCCGAGCGTCCTGCTGCTGGGGACCATGCACGTACTCGGTATCCGCACGGCCGCCGTCTGGACCGCCCTCTCTGTGGTGGCCCTCGCCTTCGTGACCTTCACCGCCACACCGATTCCCGCGGCGCCGGGCACCCTCGCCCTGAGCCCCGCCGTGATCTTCGGCTCGCGCGCCAGCATCCTGGTCGGTGTCTTCGCGATCGCCGCACTCGGACGACGCTTCGAGGACCTCCAGACCGCCCAGCTCCAGTTCCTCGCGCGACACGACCCGCTCACCGGGCTGTGCAACCGGCGCGAGTTCGACGAGCGCCTGGGTCAGGCACTCGCGCGCGCCGATCGCTACCAGCACCGACCGGCGCTGCTGTTCATCGACCTGGACGGCTTCAAGGCAGTCAATGATCAGTACGGGCACGGCGTCGGCGACGACGTACTGCGAGGAATCGCCCACGTGCTCGATGCCCAGACCCGTCGCACCGACGCCGCGGGGCGCATCGGCGGAGACGAGTTCGTCGTGTTGCTCGAGGACGGCAACGACGAGAAGAGCGCAGAGCGCTACGCCGAGCGACTGCTCTCGGAGCTCGTCGCCACCGAGACCGAACACGTCGCACCGATCGCCGTCCGCGCGAGCATCGGCATCGCGCTCTTTCCCGACGACGGCCGGACCATCGAGAGCCTGACCCGAGCGGCAGACTCAGCCATGTACGACGCGAAGCAGCACGGTGGCAACCGCGTCGCCCTCGCCAACCGGGCCACACCCTCGCGCGACTGAGAGGCTCAGCGCTTTCGCCACACCAGCAGGCGGTTGTTCGCCGGCATCCCACAGTCCTCGACCGGGACGAGCCCGGCCCGGGCAGCTGCGGCGTCCACCTGCTCGAAGTCGCGAATCGCGCTGGCGGGATCCCGCGCGGCGAGCCAGGCGTCGAAGCGCCGATTGCTCTCGCTCGTGTACGTCCCTTCGTAGTTGAAGGGCCCGTACAGCAGGAAGAGCCCACCCGGGACCAGGACGCTTCCGACTCCGGCCACGAACGCCTGCACGGTGTCCCAGCCCATGATGTGGGCGGTGTTCGCAGAGAACACGGCGTCGACTTCCTCGACGGGCCAGGGCGACAGGCGGACGTCGAGATCGACGGGGCGCGGCAGGTCCGCGCGACCCGCGTCGTCCAGCCAGGCCTGGATCCCCGCCTGGTCGACCTCCAGGTCCGAGCACTGCCAGCGAAGCGCGGGCAGCCGCTGGCAGAACCAGGCGGCGTGCTGCCCCGTCCCGCTCCCGATCTCGAGGACGCGAAGCGGACCCACCAGGTAGCGGGCGAGGATCTCGAGGATGGCGTGCTTGTTGTTCTCGCACGCCTGGGAGAAGGGTCGCGGCGGTCGGGTCTCGTCCTGCATCGGGCGCGATGCTATCGCGCTTCCCCGGGCGACAGCCCCTCGAGCGCATCGATCGACCGCACCAGCTCTTCGCGGAGCGCGGCGTCGTCGCTTGCGTCTGCCAGCCGTCGCTTGTCCGAGGGGCGCTCGAAGCGGACATTGCCCGCTCCGCGGCTCGCGAAGGTCCCGTCCCCCTTCGCAAGCATCTCCTGGGCGGCAGCGAGTCGACCGGCCCGGGCATACAGGATGCCCTTCTCGTATGAGTCCATCGGGTTTCCGGGGACCTGCACGAAGCGCGCGTTCCGGAAGCGGCGCAGCTCGTCCTCGAGGGCGACGCCTTCTCCGGTCGCCGGTTTGAACTCGTTGTAGTAGATGCAGCGGCTTCCGAAGTGGACCAGGTCCCAGGCCGAAAGCCTGCCGTCCTCGAGCAGCAGCCAGTCGACCGCCTCTCCGACGTACAGCTGCACATCGATCTTCGAACGGCAGCTGACGTGGACGACGATGGCGAGGTCTTCGTCGCCGGGATCGTCGCCCAGTCGCGCCGCGACCTCTTCGGCGGACAGCTGCCGGACTCCCTCCGGGGTCACGACGAGCACCGCGAGCTTCGAGATCAGGAGGCGGTGTTCGAACTGGGTCGGTGCCTGCAACGAGGCCAGGTTCTCGTGGAGCCCCGAGCCGATATCCGGCATCGCCGATGTCCAGTACGGATGCTCCGCCGTCCAGCTGTCGTGGTAGTTGCTCGCGCAGCCCGACCCGATCAGGGGGACGAGTAGAGACAAGAGCAGCGCGAGGACAGCCGGGCCCCGGGTCTCGCGAGAGCGACGCATGACGCACCTCCCGATTCGTTAGTCCCGGATGCTACCCGACAGAGCCGTCCGGATCCGTCCGGTCGCCTGCGAGCAGGCGCCGCGCCAGCAGCGTTCGCGCGACGACGGTAGTCGCCAGGATCGCGATCCAGACCCCCGTGAGCCAGGGCAGCTGCGCGGGGAAGAGCAGGAACAGCGTATAGGCGATCCCGGTCTCGCCGCCTTCGGCGAGGCCGGCGCCGAGGCGCAAGCCGCGGTCGTCCCGGGGCGCGAGCTTCCGATTCGCCTCCTGCATGCCCAGTGCCAGAGCGCTGGCGATACACAGCACATAGAAGAACAACATCCACAGCCAGCGGTCGTGCAGCTCGGGATGTAGCTGGTCGAAGGCCAGGACCATCAAGCTGTACGCAGCCATGTCGAGCACGATGTCGAGGTAGGCACCGAAGTCACTCGCCTGCCCCGTCTCGCGCGCGTAGATGCCGTCGGTACCGTCCGCCAGGCGTCCCAGCCACCAGAACGCGATGGCCGCGAGCGGCCAATCCACCACGGTGAAACCCGCGGCGACGCCCGCCAGCGCGAACGCCAGCACGCTCACGGCATTCGGGGACAGTCCGAGTGCTCCGTACATGCGAAGCATCGGGCCCGCGAAGCGCGGAAGCACCTGTCGGAACGGGTTGTCGATCATGGCTGCACCGGCCGCGCCCACCGGCCCATCAGCATCCAGCCGATCATCACCACGGCGTTGACGAGTGCGTAGCACGCGTTGGCGATCCACATGCCCGTCGCGCCGAGGCTCGGGTCCCGGCTCAGCCACACGCCCAGCGGCACGCCCACGAAGAGCGCGGCGGCGAGCGAGATCCACATCGGTGTGTTCATGTCGCCAGAGGCCTGGAGGGTTCGGAAGGCGACGAAGTAGAGGCCGTAGAAGAGCAGCACCAGCGACGAATAGAACACGTAGCCCGCGGCCATCTCCACCACTTCCGGGTCGGCCGCAAAGACCCCGACGAGCTCGAAGCGGTACGCATTCAACAGCAGCGCCGCCGGACCGAGGATGGCGCAGACCAGGGCGCTGCTGACGAAGATCGAGCGCCAGGCCCGGCCGACGTCACCGGCGCCGAGATTCTGACCCACGAGGGTCGCGCACGCGTTCGCGAGCGGGAAGGCGACCATCACCGCGAGCATCTCGATGCGGAGCCCGATGGTGTAGGCGGCCTGCACCTTGCCGCCCATGCGTCCCGCGAGCCACATGAACACCATGATGATGAGCGACCGCGCCACGAAATGGAGCGCGGGCTGCCAGGAGATGGCGAGCAGCCGGCGAATCCCGGCAGCGTCTGGACGCAGATGTCGCGCGCGCAGGTGCACCCGGCAGCGCCCCGAGAGAAGCGCCCAGGCGGAGATCACCAGACCCGAAAGCCCCCCGGCCGCAGCCCCCCAGGCGATGCCGGCGATGCCGAGGGCGGGCAGACCCCCGATGCCAAAGGACAGCATCCACTGTGCTGCGATCCCGACCGGCGTGGTGACGAGTGTGACGAACAGGGGCGTCGTCGAATCGCCCGCGCCGATCAGCACGGCGGCGAAGATCTGGCTCGCGACGAACAAGAAGAAGGTGAGGAAGGTGATGCGCACGTAGGGGACGCCGAGCGCGGCCACCGCCGGGTCTCCGGTCACCCACGCCACCAGCGGCTCGGCGAAAACGCCCCCGGCCAGGGCCGCCGCCAGGGACAGGGCACCGCCGATCAGGAAGGACTGGCCAGCGGCATGCTCGGCGTCGTCGACCCGCCCTGCCCCGACTCGTTGCGAGATCCACATCTGCGTCGCGATCGTGACGCCGAAGGTCAACAGGAAGATGACCTGACGC
Source organism: Deltaproteobacteria bacterium (assembly GCA_029261855.1). Lineage (GTDB taxonomy): Bacteria > Myxococcota_A > UBA9160 > UBA9160 > UBA4427 > JAJDAN01. The sequence continues at coordinate 93,547 of JAJDAN010000013.1, read as the reverse complement.
AGGATCTGGTTCGCGGCACCCGCCGCGGCGACGGCGTCGGGACCGAGGTCGCCGAGGAAGCGAAGCTCGACCATCTGGAACAGGCCGCCCCCGAAGAGTCCCGTCAGCACCGACGGGAGGGCCAGCACGATCAGCGAACCGAGCACCCCTTCCCGGGTGTGATCGCGGTCGCGCAGGCGCGCGAGTAGCGAAGGGCCCGGGACTGCGGCCGGTTCGGGAGGGCGAGGAGCCGACACCTCGAGATCCTACCCGACCTTTTCTGCCGCCCCCGACCCGGCTCGCCCTGATCCGTCATGCGGATCACATTGGGGCTAGAAGGGCTCTCCCCAGCTGTCCCGGAATGCCATCTTGGCGACGGGTCGGCGCGAGATCGGACCGTGTCCCTTGCTGCTCGGGTAGCCGATGGGCACGTACGCGCAGGTGTACCAGGCGTCCGGGATGTCGAGCAACGACTTGACCTCGGGTTCCGCGAAGCACAACAGCGTGGTGAGCGTGCACCCCAGTCCCTCGGCGCGACACGCGAGCAGCGCGTTCTGCACGGCGGGGTACACCGAGCCGCCGCCCACCACGGAAGGTCGATCGAGGCCCGCATCGGTGATCGCCATGCGCCCGGGCTCGAAGCAGAAGACCAGGATGGCGGGAGCCTCGTGCAAGTGTTCGGCAAGATGGTCCGCGGCGGCGATCATGCGTTCCTGCTTGGCGCGCACTTCACCTTCGAGGTGCGCGATCCCCGCGCTGTGCCCCTTGGCGTACTGCTTCCAGGGCCCGATGTAGAGCTCCTGCAGTCGCCGGCGCTTGGCTTCGTCCTGCACCAGGATGACCCGCCAGGGTTGGGTGTTGCCGCCCGTCGGCGCCCAGGTCGCCGCCTTCAACACGCGTTCGAGCACCGCCTCCGGGATCGGATCGGGCTTGAGGCGCCGAACCGCGCGCAAGGTACTCATTGCGTCGTAGAGACCGATGTCGCTCATGAGACAGCTCCCGTCATCTCGGCCCGGAGGGCCTCGTAGTCGTCCATCGCCGCCCGAATCACCCGCGCGGCATGGTCCCGACCGTAGGCCGGACCGAGGTGCACGTTCGAAGCCTCGTCCGGCAGCACCTTGTAGGTGGTGAAGTAGTGGCGCAGGCGCTCGACCACCGTGGTCGGCAGGTCGGTGATGTCCCGCGCGTGCTCCCAGACCTCGTCGTTGTCGAGCACGGCGACGATCTTGTCGTCGGCCTCCCCGCCGTCGAGCATCGGCAAGCCGCCGATGACGCGCGCCTCGAGGATGACCTCCGCCCGGGAGATGGGGCGTTCGCTGACGACGCAGATGTCCAGGGGGTCTCCATCACCGACCTTCGCACCGTCCATCCCCTCGGCGACGCGCGGACCGCAGTAGGTGCGCGGAATGAAGCCGTAGAGGGTCGGCGGCAGGGACGAGGTGCGCTGGGGCCGGTCGACCCGCAGGTAGCCCGTCTCCTTGTCGATCTCGTACTTCACGAGATCGAAGGGCGTGATCTCGATATAGGCGTTGACCCGATTGGGCGGGTCGGGTCCGACGGCCAGACCATGCCAGGGATGGGGCCTCGAAATATCGAAGGACATCAGCCATTCCCTTTCGACGGCCCGGTAGGCACTGCCGCGTGGAGACGTTCCCGGATCTCGGCGACCGCGTCGATGCCGGCTTCCGGACTCTCGGCGACGGGCATCAGGTTGAAGAAGCGACACCCCGCCTCGACGTAAGGCGCCAGGAAGTCGGCCACCTCCGCGGGACTACCGTGCGGACTGTAGGCCTCGAAGCGCTCGAAGGGCACGCGGTACATGTCCTCCATGCCGCGGGCCAGCCGTTCGCGCGCCCGGGCGCGCGTCGCATCGATGCCGAGCCACACCTGCAGACCGTGTTCTCGAGGCGCCGGACGACCGGCATCCGCGGCGATCTCCGCGGTCTGGTCCCGCACCTGCGCGAAGCGCCGCGGCGAGCACCAGACCCCCAGCCAGCCATCGCCGAGCAGCGCCGCCCGCCGCACGGCGGCGTCGGACCGGCCTCCGACGACGATGGAGACGGGCGGGTCCGGCGCCGGCACGATGCGCGCTTCCTCGAAGCGAAAGAACTCGCAGTCGTGACTCGCCGGCTCGCCCCGGAGCAGCGCGCGCAAGGCGGTCAGACTCTCGTCGGTGCGTCGGCCCCGGCTGCGCGGGTCGACGCCGCAGATCTCGATCTCGTGGCGATCTTCGCCGCCGACCCCGACACCGAGTACGAGGCCTCCCGGCGCAGACTCGCACAAGGTCGCGATCTGACGCGCCACCGGGACCGGATGCCGCAGGGCCAGCAGGTAGACGCCGACGACGACCCGCAGCCGCGGCTCGACACCCGCGATCAGCGCCGCTTGCACGAGACCGTCCATCCCGAGGCCGACGTGGAAGCTCACGTGGTCGGCGACGAACACATGACTGCAGCCACTGTCGAAGACGCGCCCCAGCAGCTCCCGGCGCCGCGCGGGCTTTGCGGTGAGCATCTGCGGTGACGCGAGCATCCCGATCTGCGGAAGCGGCGGCTCGGGACGGTTTCCTGCCGGAGGCGCAGCGCTCACAACATCGACGCGTCGGTTTCGAGACCGAGGAACAGCCGCCCCGTCAGCTCGAGCACCGGGGGCGCCACCATCATGTGCTGGGTCGCGACGTGCACGTCGCGGAAGATCCGCTGCAGGGGCGAGCGCCGATAGACCGAACTGCCGCCGGCCAGGTTGTACATGAGATCGACGGCCCTGGCGGACTCGCGCACCGCGTGGGCCGTGGCCAGGCGCAGGTCCCGGCGCGCCTCCACCGGGATCCGCCCTTCCCGGCCCGCCACCTCCCAGGCCGCCTCGATCGTCTCGAAGAACCAGGCGCGCCCCGCCCGTAGCTTGGCCTCCGCGGTGGCGACGTCCGCCTGGGCGGCCGGACGGTTCGCGAGGGAACGCTGGCTCCCGGTCGGCGTCTTCGCGTCCGCCAGATCGACCAGCTCGTCGATGGCCGCGCGCGCGAGCCCGCAGGCCACCGCCGCGATGCCCATCGCCAACAGACCGAAGTTCGGGAACGCGTACAGGGGCGAATCGATGCTGCGATCGCCAGACAGCCCGACCGCGCGACCTTCGGGGATCCACAGGTCGTTCATCGCGAAGTCGGTGCTGCCCGTGCCGCACAGGCCGGACACGTCCCAGGTGTCGAAGAACTCGATCTCGTCCCGGGGAGCGAGCATCATGCGCGAGCGCGGCGCACCGCTCGGCAGGCACTCGGGCTCGCCGTCGCGAAGGACCTGGCAGCCTCCCATCACCCAATCCGCATTCTGTGTGCCGGACCCCCACTGCCAGCGTCCGTCCACCCGGAAGCCACCGTCACCGGCGACCGCTTGACCCCGGGGCGCAAAGACGCCCGCCAACATGACGTCGGGGCTGTGGAAGATCTCTCGCGCCGACGCTTCGGGCAGATACGCGAGTACGCTGCCCGACGACGCACCGATGAACACCACCCAGGCCGCCGAGCCGTCTGCCTGGGCCAGGGTCTCCACCACACGCACGAAGTCCGCCGGCGGCAGCTCCAGCCCGCCGTAGGCCTCGGGCACGAAGATCCGATAGAAGCCGGCGGCGGCGAAGCGCGCCGACCAGGCAGCGGGGATGCGACGCGCCGCTTCGATCTCCCCGGCCGCGGCCCGCAGGTCCTTGCGCATGGCTTCTGCGGCTTCGATCACATTCGCGCTCACCGTGACGTCTCCTCGCCTCTCGTACGCATCATCCTCAGCTGGCCAGGCCGAGACGATTCGCGATGTTGTTGCGCTGCATGTTCGACGACCCGCCGACGATCGGCATCCCGAGCAGGTCGCGCACGTGACGCTCCATAGCGTGCCCTTCCGAGAGTCCGTAGGCGCCCATCACCTGTTGGCAGGTCAACGCGATCTGCACCGCGTTCTCGGCGACGAAGAGCTTCGCCATCGACGTCTCGACACTGCAGGGCCTTCCCGCCTGGGCCAGCTCGGCGGCGTGGTACAGCATGTGACGACAGGCCACGAGCTTGGTGCGCGCGTCCACCAGCGCGTGCCGCACCGCCTGGTGACCGCTGATGGGACGTCCGAACTGCCGGCGTTCCTGGGCGTAGGTCCAGGCCTCTTCCACGGCGGCGCGCGCGATGCCGTAGGTCACCGCGGTGATCTCGATCTTCTCGACGTCGAGCGCCTGACCGACGAGCATCCCCCAACCGCGATTCCATCCCGATGGGCCGCCCACCAGGTTCTCGATGGGCACTTCTGCGTCCTCGAAGATCACGTCGCTCGAAAGCGTGTATCGCAGGTTCATATGGTCGATCGGGTGCACACTCACCCCGGGCGCGTCCGGCGGCACCAGCACGAAGGACAGATTCTCGTAGCGCTTGCCGTCGGGGTCCGTGTCGACCAGGCAGTAGATGTAGTCGGCGAAATCCGCGCCGGTGCACCAACGCTTGAAGCCATTGAGCACGAGATGCTGGCCGTCCGGGGAACGGCGTGCCGTGGTGCGAACGCTTGCCAGATCGCCACCGACGTCGGGTTCCGAGAGCCCGTAGGCAAAGAACAGCTCGCCGGCCGCCAGCTTCGGCAGCAGTGCCCGCTTCTGCTCTTCGGATCCGTTCTCCGAGAGATTGGCGCCGCCGTAGAATGCGCAGTGGATGAAGGGACCCGCCGCGAAGGCCCCCGCCTGACACAGCTCTTCGATGACGGCGACCGCCGCCACCAGATCGCGACCGGCTCCGCCGTACTCGGGCTCGACGGTCAGGCCGCAGACGCCCATGGCCGCGAGCTTGCGGAACAACTCGTCCGGGAAGCGGTGCTCCCGGTCCCAGCGCTGGACCGCGTCCGGCGGCATCTCCTCGCGCACGAATCGGCGCAGGCTCTCGCGGAGCTGTTGAATGTGATCCGGCTCGTCGACTTGCACCCTCGCAGGCTAGCAGCCCGGTTCGCTGGCAGGCCGACCCCGGATGGGTCGGCTCGCGCCGGGAACGGAGCCCTTTGGGCTCCGTCAGCTAGCCTGCCCGAACCCCGAGCGAAAACTACGAAAGGGAGTCCCGATGGCGAGTACGACGATCGACCCGGACGCGTACCGGACGCTGCATTTCGAACGCATCGGTACCGTGCTGCGCGTCACGATCGATCATCCCGACGACCCGCTCAACGCCGTCGACGAGACCTTGCACGACGAGCTGACCCGCCTGTTCCGCGAGCTGAAGCGCGAGGACGAAGCCCGCGCGGTCGTGCTCACCGGACGGGGGCGAACCTTCAGCGCCGGCGGCAGCTTCGACTGGTTTCCCAGCCTGCAGGACCCCGCCGCCCTCGAACACCTCCGCCGGGACGCCAAGCAGATGATCTGGGACCTGCTCGACGTCGAAATCCCGATCGTCGCGGCGTTGAACGGGCCGGCGGTGGGGCTCGGCGCCTCGCTCGCCTTGCTCTGCGACGTGATCTTCATGGCCGATACCGCGACCCTCGCCGATCCGCACGTGCGCGTGGGCATCGTGGCTGGGGACGGCGGAACGGCGATCTGGCCCCTGGCCGTCGGCCCCGCCCGGGCGAAGCAGTACCTGCTCACCGGCGACCCCGTGCCCGCCGCCGAGGCCGAGCGCCTCGGCCTCGTGAACGCCGTCACCGCGCCCGACGCCCTCGCGGACGAAGCCCTCGCCTTCGCGAAGCGGCTCGCGAACGGCGCACCCCTCGCCATCCGCTACACCAAGCAGGCGGTCAACAAGCTGGTCAAGGACGCTCTGAACCTGTCCTTCGACGCAGCCACCGCCCTCGAACTCGTCACCTTCCGCAGCGAGGACCACCAGGAAGCCCTGGCGGCCCTGCGCGAGAAGCGGAAGCCCGATTTCCAGGGCCGCTGAACGACCGTCGGGCTCAGGCCACCTCGAACAACGACGCGAGCCCCTGACCTCCGCCGATGCACATGGTCACGATGCCGTAGCGCCCGCCCTGGCGGCGCAACTGGCGCAGCAGCAGGCCGGTCATGCGCGACCCCGTCATGCCGAAGGGATGGCCGATGGAGATCGAGCCGCCACTCGGGTTCAGCTTCTCGTTCGGGATCTCGAGCTGCCGCTGGCAATAGAGCAGCTGGGACGCGAACGCCTCGTTGAGCTCGACGATGTCGATGTCGTCCATGGTCAGGCCGTGGCGCTTTAGCAGCTTCGGGACGGCGAAGACCGGGCCGATGCCCATCTCGTCCGGTCCGCAGCCGGCGACCGCCGTACCCCGGTAGATGCCCAGGGGCTCGACGCCGAGTTCCTTGGCCTTGTCGCTCGACATCAACAGGGTGGCCGAGGCGCCGTCGGACAGCTGCGACGCGTTGCCCGCGGTCACCGTGCCGCCTTCTTCCGGCGTCTTGAAGACGGTCTTGAGCGACGACAGCCCCTCGAGGGTGGTCTCGGCCCGGTTGCATTCGTCCAGCTCGACGGTGAACTCCTCGTCGTAGGGGTCCTGGTCCTTCTTCATGACCTTCCGGGTCACCTTCATGGGCGCGATCTCTTCGCGGACGTAGCCCTTTTCGACGGCCTCGGCGTAGCGCTGCTGGCTCTGCAGCGCGTAGGCGTCCTGGTCCTCGCGGCTCACCCCGTAGCGCTCCGCCACGATCTCCGCGGTGATGCCCATGGGGAAGTACAGGCCGGGGAAGCGCTTGGCCGCGGCGGCGTTCGCAAGACGGGTCGTGTTCTGGCTGCCGTCCTGCATCATGGTGATGGTCTCGACACCGGCGCCGATGGCCACGTCGGCGCCCTCGTGCAGGATCGAGTGCGCGGCCATCATGACGGCCTGGGAGCCCGACGAGCAGAAGCGGTTGACCGTCGTGGCCGCCACGTCCAGGGGGAAGCCGGCGGCCATGGCGGCGATGCGGGCGGTATTCATGCCCTGGCAACCTTCCGGGAAGCCGCAACCGACGATCACGTCCTCGATCTGGGCGGGGTCGAGGTTCGGGACGGAGTCCGCCACCGTCTTCAGGGTGTGCGCCAGGTAGTCGACCGGCTCGGTGATGTTGAAGGACCCGCGGTGGGCCTTGGTGAGGCCGGTGCGAAGGCTCTCGACGACGACGGCTTCTCGGGACATGCTGCTCTCCTGCTCTTCAAGGATGTGGGTTTTCGGGGAGGCCGAATGGTAGCCGCTGGCAGCCCCGGCGCCGAGCAGCCAGACTCCCCCGACACCGAACCGGGATCCGCAGGAGAATCACGATGTCCAGCGCAACCGAGAAGCACGCGGCCGAGTATCTGAAGCGCTTCATGTCCGGACTCGAAGTGCGCAACCCGGGCGAACCGGAGTTCCACCAGGCGGTGAAGGAGGTGGCGAAGGACATCATCCCCTACCTGGAAGACAAGCAGGCCTACAAGGACGCGCACATCCTCGACCGGATGACCGAGCCGGACCGCGTGATCATCTTCCGGGTGTGCTGGGTGGACGACGAGAACCACACCCGCGTCAACCGGGGCATGCGGGTCCAGTTCAACAACGCCATCGGCCCGTACAAGGGCGGCTTGCGCTTTCACAAGAACGTCACCTTGTCGGTGCTGAAGTTCCTGGGCTTCGAGCAGGTCTTCAAGAACTCACTCACGACTCTCCCGATGGGCGGCGCCAAGGGCGGAGCCAACTTCAACCCCCACGGCAAGAGCGACGGCGAAGTCATGCGCTTCTGCCAGTCCTTCATGAGCGAGCTGTTCCGGCACATCGGCCCGCACACCGACATCCCGGCCGGCGACATCGGCGTCGGCGCCCGCGAGGTTTCGTACCTGTTCGGCCAGTACAAGCGCCTCCAGAACGAATTCACGGGGACCATCACGGGCAAGGGGCTCGCCTTCGGCGGGAGCCTCATCCGGACCGAGGCGACGGGCTACGGCTGCGTGTACTTCGCCCGCGAGATGCTCGGCGTCCGCGGCGACGACATGCAGGGGAAGACCTGCCTCGTATCGGGGTCGGGCAACGTCGCGCAGTACACCGCGGAGAAGCTCATCCAGCTGGGCGCCAAGGTCGTCACGATGTCCGATTCCAGCGGCTTCATCTTCGACAAGGACGGACTCGATGAAGAGAAGCTGCGCTGGCTGATCGATCTGAAGACGAAGAAGCGGGGGCGCGTCGCCGAATACGCCGAGCACTACGGCTGCGAGTTCCACGAAGGCAAGCGGCCGTGGGAGGTCCCCTGCGACATGGCGTTCCCGTGTGCCACGCAGAACGAACTCGAGACCGAGGACGCGCGCCGGCTGGTCGCCAACGGCTGCAAGCTCGTGGCCGAGGGTGCGAACATGCCGTCCACCATCGAGGCGATCGACGTCTTCCAGGACGCGAAGATCCTGTACGCGCCGGCCAAGGCGTCGAACGCCGGCGGCGTTGCGGTGAGTGGCCTCGAGCAGACCCAGAACGCCATGAGACTTTCGTGGACCCGGGAAGAGGTAGACGAGAACCTTCTCGACATCATGAAGAAGATCCACACGTCCTGCGCCGAACACGGCCAGGAAGGCGACCACATCAACTATGCCCGCGGGGCAAACATAGCCGGCTTCATCAAGGTCGCAGACGCCATGCTCGCCTACGGCGTGCTCTGACGGTCCCTCAGCTGTCTCGCAGCCATCTACTGGCTACTGCTCGAGAAAATCGTGGGAAAGGCTGGAACTCGGACGGCGTACCGAGCGTCCGCATCTGAAGCCCACTCGCAACGCTCTTCTGTTGCAACGGTCTCGACAGGCGAGACCGCGAAGAGCGCCAACCCTGCAACCAGATGCCGGTTTCAGCCGTAGAGGTCTACATGAAGAATCCTCATGAGCCCGCCACCGTAACCGCCGAGCGAGAACGCACCCCGGGCGGCCAGTACATCACCGAGATCCTGCTCGAGACGTTCCGCCTCAACGGGCGGCTGCTCGAGGTGGGAGATCGCATGACCAAGGACCTGGGCCTATCGAGCGCCCGCTGGCAGGTCCTCAGCGTCGCCGACCGCGAACCGGCGACGGTTGCCGAGATCGCCCGGCGGATGGGGTTGCGACGTCAAAGCGTCCAGCGCACCGTCAACTCGCTGCACAAGGACGGCTTCGTCGTGCTCCGAACGAATCCGAACCATCGCCGCGCGATGCTGATCGAGGTGACGCCCGCCGGTAGCGACGCGCTGCGAAGGACCTTCCAGCGGCAGATCGCCTGGGCGGACGACATCGCCGCGGGCATCGACGACGCGGATCTCGACCGCACGCTGAAGGTGATGGCCGCAATGCGCGCGCGGCTCGAGCAGTCGGGCCGCTGACCGGCACTGGATCGGGGAACCCGAAGGTCCCCCGACCCGGTACCGCAGAACGGCCGAGTGTCAGCTACCGCGTACGACCGTGCAGTAGGTACCGATCACGATCTTGGCGTTGATCAACGCCTCGACGGACTGTACCCGGGTGATGCCGCCGTTGGCGGCAGCCGCCTCGACGCTGGCGTCACCCGTCGCGAAGACACCGAGATAGGACGTGACGCACGCTTCGCCCCGCTTGCTGCCGGCGGGCATCTTGCCGTCGACGGACACGCGCACGTCCTGGGTCCACATGCCCGCCACCGGGTAGGTGGTCGTCGTGCAGGCGCCCAGGCTCAGGCTCGACACCGCCAGCGCCATCACACAGATCTTCGAGAATCGCTTGCTCATTGTTTCCGTCCTCTCCATTCGTCGTTCAGTCATCGGTTGAACTACGCCCCCCAAGACACGCATCGGGCACCGCGCAGTGTAGACGCACGATCCGACCCGCGTCAGCCTTCGTCTCGCCAACGCCGGAAAACCAGCGAAGTATTCACGCCGCCGAAGGCGAAGTTGTTGCTCATGATGATCTCCGGCTCGGCCGGGCGCACGCCGCCCATCACGTAGTCGAGGTCCGCACAACGCGGATCGACTTCCGCCAGGTTCAGGGTGGGCGCCAACCACCCCTCACGCATCATCTCGATGCTGATCCAGGCTTCGAGGGCGCCGCAGGCGCCGAGGGTGTGGCCGAGATAGCTCTTCAAGGTGCTGACGGGGGCACCGGCTCCGAAGACCGCGTGGGTAGCGAGGCTTTCCGCCACGTCTCCCACGTCGGTCGCGGTGCCATGGGCGTTCACGTAGTCGACGTCGGCGGCTTCGATCCCCGCGTCGGCCAGGGCGAGGCGCATGACCCGCTCCATGCTGGCGGCATCGGGATTGGTGATGTGGGCGCCGTCGCAGTTGGTCCCGTATCCGATCAGCTCCGCCAGCACGGTCGCGCCGCGAGCGCGTGCGTAGTCGAGCTCTTCCAGCACCAGGGCCCCAGCGCCTTCGCCGACCACGAGCCCGTCCCGGTCCTTGTCGAAGGGCCGCGGCGTCGACGTCGGATCGTCATTGCGGGTGGAGGTCGCGTACAGGATGTCGAAGACCGCTGCGTCGATCTGGTGGAACTCCTCGGCGCCGCCGGTGATCATCACGTCCTGCCGTCCGAAGCGGATGGCCTCGTAGCCGTAGCCGATCCCCTGGCTTCCCGACGTGCAGGCGCTGCAAGTCGGCACGATGCGGCCGCGGATCCCGAAGAACTGGGCCACGTTCGCCGCGCAGGTGTGGCTCATGAAGCGGACGTACTCGTTGGCGGTGATGCCCTTGGTGGTGCGCGCGTTCATGAACTGCCGCGCGTAGACCTCCATGGCAGGCGGGCTTCCCGACGTCGACCCGTAGGACAGTCCGACACTGCCGTCGCCGAGCACGTCCGATCCCAGCAGCCCCGCTTCGGCGAGCGCCAACTCACAGGCACGCGTCGCGAGCAGCGCAACCCGACCCATGCTCCGCGTCTTCTTCCGCGAGTAGCCAGCCGGCGTACTGAAGTCCGGGATGGGTGCGCCCAGCTCGGTCTTCAGGCCGTCGATGTCCTCCCAGTCCGCGATGCGCTGGACGCCCGAACGCCCGGCTCGCAGCGCCTCGCGAACGCTCTTCCAGTCCTGGCCGAGGGCGCAGAGCCCGCCCATGCCCGTCACCACGACGCGACGACTCATGCCAGACCTCCATTCACGGACAGGACCTGGCCTGTCACGTAGCCCGCCGCGTCCGAGAACAGGTACGAGACGGCCGCCGCCACTTCTTCGGGCTGACCGAGTCGCCGCATGGGGATCACCTTGAGAATCTCCTCGACCGGCGCATCGCCCGCCATATCGGTATCGATCAGGCCGGGGGCGACGCTGTTGACGGTGATCCTTCGCTTGGCGAGCTCCTGCGCGAGGGCCTTGGTGGCGCCGATGATGCCGGCCTTCGAGGCGCTGTAGTTCACCTGGCCGCGATTCCCGATCAGCCCCGAGACCGAGGACATCGTCACGATCCGGCCTCCCTGCCGCGCCCGGACCATCGGCATCACGAGCGGCCGCAAGACGTTGTAGAAGCCGTCGAGGTTCGTGTGCAGCACGTCGTCCCAGGCGGCGGGCTTCATGCCCGGAAAGGGTCCATCCGCGGTGACGCCGGCGTTGCAGACCACACCGTAGTAGGCCCCGTTCGCCTTCAGGTCGGCCTCGAGCGCTGCCTCGCAGGCGGGACGGTCCGCGATATCGAAGGCGAGGAGGCGGCCATCGCTCACGCTCGCTTCGCCTGCCCCCGACGCGCGCTTCGCGCATTCCGCCAGGGTCTCGCGGGCCGCGTCCTCCTGGGACCGGTAATGGACGGTCACCGAGAAGCCCTGCCCCGCCAGTTCGACCGCAACGGCGCGCCCGATTCCGCGGCTCGCGCCCGTCACGAGCACCCGCCGTCCGGCTCCCCCTCCGCTCACGGCGCTGCTATCCGCCAAGCCTTCCCTCCAGCACGTCGTTCAGGTCAGCGGGAAGATAGGCGTTGATGCGACCCGTGAGCAGACGACGTCCGCCGTCGCGCTCGAATAGCGCACAGTCGAAGGACACGAGGCCCTGCTCGCCGCCCCAGACCTGCTCCGCGGACGCCACATACGCGACACCGGGCAACAGCCAGTCGTCCGCCACCGCGAGCCGGCGACAACCCAGGAGAAAGCCGATGCGCGGCTCTTCACCGACGCGCCGGGCCTCGAGACCGCCGTGGGCGGCGATGCACTGGGCCATGGGCTCGATGCCCGCCCAGCCCGGCAGGGCGCCCCCTTCCGCTCGGAAGAGCCGCAGCGCATCGACGCGAACGCTGCAGACGGTCCGCTTCTCATCGCCCGCCACCAGGCGGTCCAGGAACACCATGGGACCCGCGTGCGGGATCAGCTCGTTCGCCGCCACCGCGTCGCCCGTCGGCTGCACCGGATCGGCGTACCCGAGGTCGGCTGGCGCGGACCCCAGTCGGATCCGCGCCGATGCGACGACCCGGTCTTCGCGCAGCACCTCCAGGTCGATCCGATCGGGGTCGTCTTGCGCCGAGACCTTCGCGGTGAAGGGCTCACCCGGTCGCAACAGCTCGCGAAACTTCAGGGCCTCGAGGCGGCGAACCTGCACCGGTTCTCCGCGCAGGACCTCCGCACCGGCAACCGCCCACTGCAGCTGGGCGAGCCCGGGCAGCACCGGCAGTCCCGGGAAGTGCCCCACCAGGCAAGGCAGATCGTCCGGCGCCCGCAACCGCTGCGCGAAGACGCGGTCCCCGCGCGTTTCATCGAGGACCTCGAGGCCGCCCGCGGTCCGGCCCGGCGTGATCGCGCGGCCGCTCATGCCCGGGTGACGTCCTCGCCGTCCCCGCCGCGGGGTGGGAATACCCGTTCCAGCAGCGGATTGAGCGGCCCTCCGGTGTAGCGCCGAAAGCGCCAGGTCCTGTAGAGGAATTCTACGGCGAACAACGTACCCATCAAGACGTAGGACAGGAACCCTGTATAGAACGCCCACACGCCGACGGTCGCCTGCACCGCGAGGAACAGGGCCACCGCGCCATTCGCGAAGAAGAAGACGCACCAGATCCGCGTCACGGCAACCGCGTATGCGCTCTCGTCCTCGCTCAGGTCGTCGACTTGCAGGCGGGCGAAGGTCTCGACCATCGACGGCCCGCGACGCAGCGTGTGCCCGAAGCTCACGAGCAGGGCAAGATTGATCAGAGCCGGCACGTACAAGAAGACGCGGCCCTCGTTGAGGACCGCAGTCACCACTAGCACGACGGCAACGGTCGCGGGCGCCAACAGCAGCCTCGAGAGCTGCACGCCTTCTCGACCCCTGGCGATCGACGCCACGCGGACGAGAACCCCGAAGCCGAGCGCGAGCGCGACGGTGCGCGGTTCGAAGTACGACAGCCCCGCGTAGATCAGGAGCGGATACGCAATCCCGATCCCGATCGCGAGGGCCTTCAGCACGCCGCTTGCAAGGCCCTAGCCCGCAGCCGAATCGGCTCGAGCGTCCAGATGCGTGTACACCACGTCCACCACGTCCTGCACCAGGCGCAGCGACCGAAGCTCCTTCTCGTCGAGGTCGAGGCCCGTGCGCTCTTCGAGCTTCACGGCCAGATCGATGGCATCGATGCTGTCGAGGTCGAGGTCGTCGATGAGGTGGCTGGTCGGCAGCACCTCATCGGGCACGAACTCGAACTCGTGACACAGGATCGAGCGCACCTCTTCGAAGATATCCTCCTTGTTCATCGTCCCTGCTCACCCCGTTCGGTTCGCATCTACGAACACCGCGAGTGCGGCGATGGATGCGAAGATCTTCTTGTTCTGCTCGGCGTCGTCCTCGATCTGTACGCCGTAGCGCTCCTCGAGCACCATCGTGATCTCGAGGGCGTCGATGGAATCCAGACCCAGGCCTTCCACGAAGAGAGGATCGCCCGTGACGATCTCCTCGGGCTCGATGTCCTCGAGCGCCAACGCCTCGATCACCAACTTCTTCAGCTCCAGCTCGAGGCCGGAGTGCTCAGACATAACCCAAACGCTCCTCGTAACCCCGGCGCCATTCTCGGGTGAGTCGGCGCGCCTCCGAGGCCTCCGAGGCCCCCGGGGATACACCCACCACCGCCGGTTCGTGTGCTGTGACCGTATAGCAAGGAAGCGTTCCGGGAACCTGATACCAGGCGTCACCTTTGCCGAGGAAGGGTGGCCGACAGGCAACGTCGACCAGCTGTACCGCGCAGCCGGCCTGCAATGCGATGCGCGCCGCGCCGCGTTTGAAGCCACGCAGCTCACCCTTTGGCGACCGCGTCCCCTCGGGAAACAAGACCAGGGTTCGGCCCGCGCGCAATCGCGCGACACAGGTTTCGATCAGCTCTTCACCGCCGTCGTTGGGGATGTAGTCCGCCGCGCGCACGACGCCAGCGAGGAAGGGATTCGACCAGGCGTCCCGCTTCACCACGCAGTCCGCGTCCGGGATGAAGGACACCAACAGGCACACGTCGATCAAGCTGGGGTGGTTGGCGAGGATCAGCTTCGGGCCGGGCGTCGCCAGCTTCTCGAGATGCCGGTACTCGACACCGATCGCGCCGAGGACCACGAGGGTGCGGATGAAGAGACGAAAGCTGCGCTCGATCAGGCGTCGCGCCCGCCGGGACCGCCGCGCGGGGTCGCGAGTCGCGAGGCGGACCCAGGGAAAGGCCAGGAGCACCAGGACGAGGGAACCGAGACCGAAGACGCTGAATCCGATTCCCGACGCCAGTGCGCGCACGGGGCGCGGCCAGCCGGTCTTCCGCTTCGGGTCAGTCGGGCACGCCATCCGGAGGGCTTAGCGTAACATGGCGCGCCTGTGGCCCACCCGATGCGTCTCAGATCCCGGTCCGCCCTCGCCCTCGTCGCCGTCTGCGCGACGTGTTTCGCGGGTCCCCTGCGCGCCGAAGACGGCGCGGCCGCCGCCGCACACGGCCTCGACGACCTGCTCGAGGCCTTCCAGGCGATGCCGGGCTTCTCTGCGCGTTTCGAGGAAGAGAAGACCATCGCCCTGCTCGCGCGACCGTTGCGGTCTCGCGGGTCGATCTACTTCGCGCCGCCCCGGCTGCTGGTGCGAAGGGTCGAAGGGCCCGTTCCTTCGCTGCTCGAACTCGACGCCGACCAGCTGCGCTACAGCGACGCCAGCGGGACCGAGCGCTTCGACCTCGGCGCGAACCCCACCGCACGGGTGTTCGCGCACACCTTCACGGACGTTCTCGCAGGCGACCTGCCGCGGCTACGGACGACCTATCACATCGCCTTCACCGAAAGCTCCGACGAGTCGGACGGCTGGCGGATCCAGCTGACACCGCGGGACGCCGGACTCGCCCGGGCCATCGAGAGCATGACCGTACGCGGGCACGGTCTCGTACTCATCGACCTGGTCGTGCGGGAAGGGAGCGGAGACGCGACCGTGACCCGCTTCTCCGACGTCGACCCGAAGCGCCACTTCGAGGAATCGGACATCGCGCAGCTGCGAAGGCCCCCGAGCCCTTGACCGGTCGCGGACGGGTCGCCGCCACGGCCGTCGGACTCGTCCTCGTCGCCGGCTTCTGCGCCGTCCGCTTCGAAGCCACGACCGACATCACGGACTTCCTCGACGCGCCCGGCAGCGCGATGGAGGGCGCGCTGTCTCGGCGCCTTTCCCGCTCGGAAGCGACGCGGACCATGGTTTTGAGCGTCGCGGCGCCCGACCTCGCACTCGCCCTCGAGACGTCCGCGCAGCTGGCCGCAAGCCTGCGACGCGACCCGGTCGTCGCGTGGGTCAGCTCCGGACCCGACCCCGACCTGCCCCAGACACTCGAGACCCTGTACTTCGAGCACCGCTACCAGCTGCTCTCGAGCGACCCCGAAACCAGCTTGCCTCCACGCTTCGACGACCGCGGCCTGTCGGAGGCTGCCGCTGCGCTGAAGCGCGCGCTGGCGGGGCCACTCGCTCCCCTGGTGCGCGGGGTGGCGGCCGCCGATCCCCTCCTGGCCTTTCCGGGTCTGCTCCGTCGCCTGCAGCGGGCGTCGAGCCCGGCACTCGCCCTGCGCGACGGGCGCTTCGTCTCACCGGACGGGGGCAGCGCGATCGTGTTCGTCGGCACCGCCTACCCGGCACTCGACTCGGAGCACCACGCCCCCCTGCTCGCGCGGCTGGAGCAGGACTTCGCAGCCCTCGACGCCGCGGCCGGCGGGGTCCTCGAGCTCGAGATGAGCGCGGTCCAGCGCTTCGCGGTGCGCGCCGCGACCGCCATGCGCGCAGACGTGACCCGCATCGGCATCCTGTCGGCGATCGGGATCGCGGTCCTGTTCGTGGTCGTGTTCCGCAGCGTCCGCTTGATCGGCGTTGCCTCGCTGCCTCTCGTCGCCGGGCTGCTGTGCGGCCTGGCGGCCTGCCTGCTCGTCTACGGTCGCATCAACGCCTTGACCCTCGCCTTCGGCGGCGCCCTGGTGGGTGTGGTGATCGACTATCCGATCCACCTCCTCGCCCACTGGTTGCTCGAAGACGACACACCCGACGCGAGCGGAGCCCTGCGACGGGTGTGGCCGGGTATACGCCTGGGCGCGGCCACGAGCTTCGTTGGATTCGCTGCGCTGGCAGCTGCGGGATTCCCGGGTATCCGCGAGATCGGGATCTTCGCTGGCGCCGGCATCGCGGGCGCGGTGGTGGTCACGGCCAGTGCGCTGCCCTTCCTCGTCCCCGCCCGCCGGGCGTCGGGCACGACCGCGGAACGCGTCGCGGGAGCGCTTTCCAGCGGGATCGCATGGCTGACCCGCCATCGCGCGGCTGCGGCCGCCGTGCCCGCCGTCGCCTTGCTCGTCTGCGCTTTGGGGCTCCCGGGCCTTCGCTTCACCGACGACGTCAAGGCGCTGAGCCCCGTCGATCCAGAGCTGGTCGCCGAGGAAGGACGCGTGCGCGACCGGGTGCTCGGCACCGAGACGAGTCAGGTGGTGATCGCCCTCGGCCGCGACGACGAGGACGCGCTCGCGCGCAACGACCGGGTCGCGGGTCTGCTCGCCGAGCTGGTCGCGGAGGGCGCGCTCGAAGAATTCCGGTCCTTGCACGACTTCGTCTGGTCCGCGGCGCTGCAACGGCGCAACGAGGACGTGGTCCGCTCGCAGCCCGACCTGGGACCGCGCTTCGTCGCTGCACTCGCACGCGAGGGCTTCAAGCCCGGAGCCTTCGAGCCCTTCCTCGCGTCCCTCGACGCCCGCCCGCCGCCCCTACGACTCGACGACCTGACCGGGTCGGCCCTCGGACACTGGATCCGTCCCTTCGTCCTGCCGCGGGACACCCGGGAGGGGCCGGTCGAGTCGCGCGTTGCGCTGGTGACTCTCTTGCGAGGAGTCTCCGACCCGGCGCGCCTGGCAGCCGGGTTGTCCCAGATCGACGGCGCCGTCTTCTTCGACCAGCTCGCACTGCTGGAAGCCGGCTACCGCTCGCTCCGCCGCGCTGCCGGGATCATGATCGGGCTCGGCATCGTCGCGGTCCTGCTGCTGCTCTGGCTGCACTACCGCTCACTGTCGGATACCGCCGTCGCCCTGGTGCCCGCACTCCTCGCGGCGGGCACGACCGCGGCACTGATTTCCCTGGGAGGCGGCGCTCTCAACCTGGTTCACCTGTTCGGACTGCTGTTGATTCTCGGCATGGGCGTCGACTACGGGGTGTTCCTCGCCGAGACCGCCCGACAAGGCGAATCCGTGGGCGCGACCGCCCTGGGGCTCGTGCTCTCGTGCACGACGTCCGTGCTCGGGCTCGGCCTGCTGGCGCTGTCGAGCAATCCGGGACTGCGCGCCCTCGGTGCCACGACCGCGATCGGTGTGATCTCGAGCCTGCTGCTCGGCCCGGCAGTGCTCGCCATCCTGTCGCGACCCGACCGGGGGAGCCCCGCGGCATGAAACGAGCCGGCCTTGCGTCGTTCGGGCTCGCAGGACTGCTGGCCGTGTGTGTCGGCTGCGCGGGAGAGTCGCTGGCTCCGGACACGCGAGAGCCGTCCGACGTCTACCAGCCTCTCGGGCGGAGCTTCTTTGCACGCCAGAGCGTGGTGGCGAATGTCGAGGGCGAGACGCGTCGCTTCGAGATCGTCCTCGAATCGCGCTGCGGCGAGCTGAGACTGGCGGCGCTCACTTCGTTCGGGCTGCGCCTCTTCTCCGCCGTCCGGAACGCCGACGGTCTGACGGTGGACGCCCTGGCCGGACAGCCGTTGCCCTTCGAACCGGCGCGGGTGCTGCGCGACGTCGAGCGCAGCTTGTTCGCTTCCGAGCCCGTTGCGGGCGACAGCGAGCGCGTCGTCACCTTCGCCGGCGAGCCGGTCCACGAGACCTGGCGGGAAGGCCGACTCACCACGCGTCGCGTGCGCACCCGGGACGGCCCCGACGCCGAGCTGGTCATCCGCTACGACGGCGCGCTCGGCCCCACGCGAATCGCCGAACGGATCGAGCTGGCGAACGAGGCCGTCGGGTATGCGCTCTCGATCCGCAACCACCAGATCGAGGCCCTGAGCTGCGATTCGGATTGAAGGCGCGGTCAAGCGCGGGTCTCGGGGGTCCGATACGGGCCCTTGGACCCCGACACGGCACACGCCGGGCAGCCAGCGGCTCCTCCCCGCGCGGAGGAACCGCTCTAGGGGCCCGGGACACCCACGGCAGCGGGTTGCTACCCTTGCAACCGCGACGTCTGAGTCGAGAGGCAGCCTTCATGGGCACCACGCAGCACCCCATCGACCGACAAGTCGCGCGTCTGCGCCGGCTCCAGCGGGCCGCGCTCGCGGTCTGCGCGATCGCGACCCTCGCCCTCGGCTGCCGGTCCATGGTGATCGTCGACAACAGCGGCAACCGACTCACGGTCGGCAGCACCGCAGTCACCCTCGTCAATCTCCACGCGAGCAAGAAGACCTTGTCATCGGTAAACCGGCAGGGCGACGAGCTGATCCGGGTGTGCACCCAGGTCCAGATCACCGAGCTGGGCAGCAAGCGCATGTCGTTCAAGATCACCGGCTCACCCCAGCCCTACTCCTTCCGCTACCACAAGGCCGCCTCCGAGCCGTTCGCCAAGAACCTCGCGCGCTACTTCGGCAGCCGCTGCCCGAAGGAACAGATCGCGTCCATGAGCCCCCTCGACCAGTACGGCATCGAGCAGGGACGGCCGTACATCGGGATGACCCGGCAAGGCATCATCCTCGCGATGGGGTACCCGCCCAAGCACCGCACCCCGAGCCTGGCGGCCAATTCCTGGCGCTACTGGGGGCGCAAGGCGACCTTCGTGAAGTTCGACGCCCAGGGACTCGTGCAGTACGTCCAGGGCATGGACGCCGCCAGCGTCAAGCCGCCGGCGAATCTCGCCCTGGCGCGGAACGACTCGCCCCCGGACGCCTATGGCGAGCCCGAGCCGAGCTACACGCCCAGTTACACCCCGCCTCCGCCCCAGGCGTCTCGCAGACGGAAGCCCGTGACGATCCAGGCCGGCGACGGTCGTCTCTATTCGAAGCGTGTCGCGGTGGTGATCGGCATCAATGAGTACAAGCACTGGCCCAGTCTGACGGGGGCGTCGAACGACGGTCGCCGGGTCGCACAGTTCCTACGCGACGAGGGATGGGACGAGGTCATCGAGATCTACGACGACGAGGCAACGCGCCGGCGCATGCTCAAGATGCTCGGCACCGAGCTCCCACGCATCACCGATGACCAGACCCTCGCCATGATCTACTTCGCCGGCCACGGACAAACCGAAACCCTGCCCGGCGGCGGCAAGCGCGGCTATCTGATCCCAGTAGACGGGGACACCGACGACGTCTTCTCCACCGCCATTTCCATGGACACGGTCCGCGACCTGTCGAAGCGGACCCCCGCGAAGCACGTCTACTACGCGATCGACGCCTGCTACTCGGGCCTCGCCCTCACTCGCGGCATCACGCGCCCGGGAGGCGGTCCGCCCGACGTCTACCTGCAGAAGATCACCAGCGTGCCGGCGGTGCAGATCATCACCGCCGGCGCGGACGGCGAGCAAGCGATCGAAATCGGTGGCCAGGGCCTGTTCACGAGCTATCTGCTGCGCGCGATGCAGGGCGAAGCCGACTTCAACCACGACGGCGCCGTGACCGCCAGCGAGATCGGCGCGTACGTCCGCCCCCAGGTGACGAACGCCTCGCGCAATCGGCAGACACCGCAGTTCGGCACGATGGAAGGAACGGGCGAGATCGTCTTCATGCCCCGCTAGCTGGCGAAGCCGTAGGCTTCGCTTGCGACGGAAGCCGAACCAGCCGATCCACCAACTCGTCCAGCCCGGGCGCGCCGGCGTCGGGTCCGGCCCCGGCGGACTCGGAAAACCGCGCGTAGACCTCGGCCGCCGCCCGATGGAAACCCTCCGGCAGACCGGCGGCGGAGAAAGTGTCCGCGATCTCGTGCATCTCGCCTTCGAAGCGCCAGGCCTTGCGCACGACATGGGGAACACCCTGCAAGCGATCCACGAGACCCGGCTGCGAGCGCTCCCACTCGCGTAGCAGCGCCGGACCGACGCCCTCCTCCCGAGCGACGGAATAGACGGCGGCCAGCAACGCCGTCGTGCCCTTGGTCCAGGCTGCGTAGGCCATCTTGAGAGCGGAAGCGGCGCCGACCGGACCGTCGACCACGATGGTCTCGAGCGCGCTCCCCGCGAGCCAGTCGGTCACCGCGAGCGCGCAGGGCCCGGACAGGTACAGGCGCGCGAGACCCGGCCGCACGGGCGGCGGCCCGACGATCCCGCCGTCCACGAAATCCACCGGGGAGCCGGCGAACAGCTCGGCCATCGCCCGCACCGTTGCGGGCGCGATCGCGTTGGCATCGACGTAGGTTCCGCGGAAGCCCAGGCTTTGGACCTCCCGCGCGACGTCCAGGGCGGCGCTCGGGGGACACACACTGATGATCCGCTCGCAGGCGGTCACCAGACCCGCAAGGCTTGCCACGCCCTGCAGGCCGGCCGCACGCGCGCGTTCGGCGGTCGCATCCCCGCGCGCCTCGCGCGCCCACAAGACCGAGCACCCGGACGCCTTCAGACACGCACCCACCTGGGCACCCATTTCGCCCGGATGCAGGACGCCGATCGAATCTGTCATGCGGATCCTCCACGACGCGGCCGGGCTATGGTCCCGGCGTGACCCAACGTCCGAACTTCCTCGTCATCATCACCGATCAACATCGCCCGGACCACACGGGATTCGGCGGCAACGCCGTCGTCGAGACGCCGCACCTGGACGGGTTGGCGGCGAGCGGCATGCGCTTCGACCGCGCACTCGTCGCCAATCCCATCTGCATGCCCAACCGCGCCAGCATCGCCACCGGTCGCATGCCTTCGGTGCACGGCACCCGCTACAACGGCATTCCCCTGGACTGGACGGCCAACACCTTCCTGCGCAAGCTGCGCGAGGTCGGCTACCACAACGGCTGGTTCGGGAAGTGCCACTTCCAGAACATGGGCCACAACGTGCAGGTGGCCGATCACTTCTTCGGGAAGGCTCCCAGCGAGGATGCGGTGCAGCCCCGCTACCCGGAAGGCTGGGACCGCTACGAAGACGACGCGCGACACCGGCGGGAACGGGTGACCATCCCCAAGGACTTCTACGGCATCGACGAAGTCGAGCTGGTCGTCCAGCACGCGGACCTCGCCAGCGGCCACTACTACCAGTGGCTGCTCGAGCAGGACGTCGACCCGAAGACCATCCGCGGCCCGCAGAACGCACTCCCCTACGATGCGAAGTGGAACCAGGTCTGGAAGACCGCCGTCCCCGAGGCGCTCTACCCCACCTCCTACGTGACCGATCGCAGCGTCGCGTTCCTCGAACGGCAGGCCGGCCGCGACCAGCCCTTCGTCGCCGTCTGCTCGTATCCGGACCCGCACCACCCCTTCACGCCGCCCGGCCGCTACTTCGACCAGTACGACCCCGAGAAGATTCCGCTGCCGGAGACCTTCGACGATCCCCACGCGGAATCCATGCGCCACCTCCGACGCATGAAGCAGAACCCGGGCAAGCAGCTGGCCCAGATGGCGCCGTTCTCCCCGACGGTCGAGCAGTACCAGGAGATGGCGGCGTGCGAGTACGGAATGGTGTCGATGATCGACGACGGGGTCGGCCGGATCCTGGCAGCCCTCGACACCAGCGGGCGCGCCGACGACACCGTCGTCCTCTTCACGAGCGACCACGGCGACATGTTCGGCGACCACGGCCTGATGTTGAAGGCAGCCATGCACTACGAAGGCTGCATCCGGGTGCCCCTCGTGATTCGCTCGCCGGGTCGCACCCCGGGCGTGAGCCGGTCGCTCGCGAGCTCTCTCGACATCGCGCAGACCCTCCTCGAACTCGCGGGCGCCGACGAGTTCCTCGGGATGCAGGGAACCAGCCTCGTGCCCCTGCTCGACGACCCCGACGCGACGGTGCGGGACCACGTACTCGTCGAAGAGGACGAGATGTTCGATCTCGTCGGCAACGGCCAGCCCCTGAGGATGCGCACCCTGGTGACCGAGGAGGCGCGCATCACGATCTACCGTGGCGAGTCCGAAGGCGAACTGTTCGACCTCCAGCGTGACCCCTCCGAGAGACACAACCTCTGGAACGACCGCAGCCGCGCGGCGCTTCGGAACGAAATGACCGCCCGACTCTCCCAGACGCTGATGGAGTACGCGGACGACAGCCCGCGGCCGCTCGCCATGGCGTGAGGGCGCTCGCGGGCCCAGAGCTTGACAGCTGACCCGCGCCCCTCAAACTGTCCCCCGAAGCGCGATCCTTATACCGATTGGGGGGTGTCATGGAACGCAATCTCAGGGCCGTGGTGTATCTGACGGCCATTCTCGGCTCCACGCTCGTACTCGGAGCCTGCTCCGCCTCGAACAGCTCGGAGACCTTGTCCGATTCGATCAGCAGTCCCTTCGACTGGAGTTCGGGTTCCTCGGACAGCAGCAGCGACGGTGGCTCGGCGTACCGCCAGGACGTGAGCGACTACACGGTCGCCTTCGCGCGCAGTGGCGGCGACCTCGAGGCCTTCCGCAGCGGGTTGCGCCACCACGCCGAGCGCCGAGGCATCACCAACTGGGAAGACGACACGCTGACCTGCGCGAGCATCGGGCTCGGCCTGCAGCGTGCCGGGCTGTCCCAGTCCGACGCCCTGGCCTTCGGCCAGCGCCTGCTCGGCGCACACGCGCTGGGGCTCGATGCGCTCCGCGCCGGATACGTCTCTGTTCAGTAGTGCGCTCCAGTAGTAGTGCGCTCCAGTAGTGCGTCCGCGGAGCGACCGGAGACGGTGAGCGACGTGGGACGAAGGCTACCGCGCTGGACTCGCGCCCTGGCGTTGGCCAGTGCGGCGGCCCTCGTCTGTTCGGACGCTTCCCGTGCGGACTCGCCCGAACGAGCCGCATCGTTCGACTATCTCTACGTCGAGGCGAACGAGGGCGGCTCGAGCGGCGGCCACGCGGCCGTACGCTTTGGAACGCGGACCTACCACTTCCAGAACCGCGACGGGCTGCTGGTGCTGGACCGCGAGCCGACCCGGGACTTCCTGCACGCCTACGCGCTCGTCAACAACCGCACCGTCACCTCGAGCCGGATCGCGCTGGCCACCGCGGACGCCGAACGGCTGCGCGCCGCCTTCGACCGCCGCTACCACACCCAGCAACGACAGCTGGACGTCGCGAAGGCCCTGGCCGAGGACCTCGCCCTGCTCGAAGCCTGGCGGGACGGCCGCAGTCCCGCCGTCCCCGGACTGGGTTACTTCGCCTCGGATGCCGCGCCGTCTCCTGCCGTCGCGAAGCTGCGCGCCGCAATCGAAGCCCGCTACGGACCGGAGGTGCTGACCCGGTTGCGCGCGAGGGCCAACGCTCGACTCACGGCGATGGTCGAGACGCCGCCGGATGCCTGGCCGGCGCCGCCCCTGGCCGACGCCCAGGACGAGCCTCCGTTCGCACGGCCGTGGTCGCGACGCTACCGGGACGCGGCTTCCGGCATCGCCGCCGTCGACGTGCTGACCGCGGGCGCGCCCCTCGATCCCGCCGGCGTCGTGTCCATCACGGGCCCCGCGGGCTGGCTGACCGATGACGAGATCCGCGGGCTCCACGCCGCGCGAGAACACCTCGAAGCTGCTCTCGTGCAACTCGCCGGCTCGCCCCGGGCCGACTGGGGGCGACCGTTCCTCGTCGCCCTGGCCCGCGCACTCGCCATCGACGAGTCGCTCCGGCGCGGACGCCGGGTCGTGCTTGCCGTACTGCCCGAGGACGCTCACGAGCTGCCCTACCGCGTGCTCTCGAGCCGGCTCGACCGCATCGGTGAGATGATCCTCGCGGGCCGCAACCAGACCGAAGCCGCGCGGCGGGCCTTCAGCGAGAACGCGGGCACGAGCGAGACCTACCCGGCGCGACTCGAAGAAGCGGTCGGACGCGTGGACGCCCTCGAGACCAGCGTGCGCGAACGGCGCGGGCTGAAGCTCGCGCGCGGCACCCTGCTTCCGACGCGTCCCGCGGCGTCGCGCAGCGCCCTGCCCCGCCCCGCGGACCCCGCGTCACTGGAATTGCCCATCGAACGCGTGCGCGCGCGGAGCGCGCGCTACCGGGCATCCCTCGAGCACCTCTACCGCTACCGCCTCATCACGCGCAACTGCGTATCCGAGCTGTTCGCAACCCTCGACCTCGCCCTCGACCGGTCGGTGACGGAGTCGGAACAGGTCCTGGGCGGTCACGTCGACGGCCGCACGGGCTTCAGCTTCATTCCGTTCGCGTCGGCCCATGCCGTCGACCGCGCGTATCGCGTCGTCGACAAGCGCGTCATCCCTTCGTATCGGGAGATCCAGCTGGCCGAGATGCGCAGCGAGGAGAGCCCGGTGTGGGTCGCCCTTCGCGAATCGAACACGCTGACGGCGCGCAGCTACCGGCGGGGCGTGCAGGATTCGTACTTCGTCTTCTTCACCGACGACACGCCCTGGCTGCGACCCCTCTTCGGGGCGGTGAACCTCACCGCCGCCGTCTTCGAGAGTCTGTGGGGTCTCGTCCGCTTGCCCGTCGATCGCGGGGAGACCTTCGTTTCCGGTCTCGAGGGCGCACTCGTGAGCCTGCCCGAGCTCGCCTTCTGGAACATCCGCAAGGGCTCGAACGATTGGGTGGCGCCGCGACCCCAGTCCCTCGACGGCCCGGATCAGTCTTCGGAAGAAGCAGCCATCGCCGCCCGGGGCTGGTCGAGATAGATCGGAGACGACCACGCCCGCTCCTGCACGGGAGCCAGACAGTCGTCGTCCGCCGGCGTGCGATAGCCCCCGTGACAGGGATCCGTGCGGACGACCTCACCCGCCGCGTCTCGCACGGCGCGTTGCATGGCGCCGTTGACCGCGAGGGATGGCTCTTCGAGAGCTCGCACATAGTAGACGGCGTCGCGTCCCGACCGGGCGTAGTCCGGGTCCTCGAAGCGGACCCGGCAGCCCGTCGGGTCGGGCTCGCAGGCGAAGACGCGCCAGGGGTCTTCGATGCCGTCTGCTGCGGCGGCGTCGGGCGTGTGCTGCGGCCGCACGCGGACCACCTCGATGGCGCGGATCGCGCGCCGGGCATCTCCAGGCTGATAGCACTCGTTGCGGCACAGCCGCTCGAGGCGCTCGTCGCCCAGGGCGACCCGGCTCGCGTCCGGGCAGCCGGGCTGCTGGACGAACGACCCGACGGCATGCACCGCGAAGCGGGGCGTCTCGCCGCTCACGACCTCGGACCCCATGGGCGCCCTGCCGTCGGGACCGTTGACGAGATCGAACCACAACAGGATCCGGGGGCCGCTCGTGCCGTATACCCGCTTTGCCTCGAGGGCCTCCCAGATGGCCTCCCGGCTGCGGTCCTGGCTGTGGACCGCCACCAGGCCACCCGGGTACATGAAGCTGGCCCCGCGCTCCACGTCGAGCAGGCCGCGAAAGCCCCGCTGCTCGTCGGGCGCTGCCTGGGCCCGCTGCGGATCCTCCTGCTCGCCGGCGACGTAGGGACGCACCCAACGCTCCCAGCCCGGCGAGGCGATGCCCCGGGCGTCGGTCGTCTCGAGGCGATCCCGCTGCTTGTAGCCCGTCCCGGGACGCGCGCTGTGATTGTCGCTCGACGCGATGAAACCGAAGCGGAAGCGCAAGGGCGTGCCGTCGTCGGCGGGCTCGTCGAAGTTCGAGACGGCGAGTGCGTACTGGGCACTCTCGCCCGGGCGCAGGTTCATGGCGGGCTTGAAGCAATCCCGACACTGATCACAGTCGAGCCAGTCTTCCGGGCGCGTATCCGGCAGCACGAGATGCGGGCTCGTGCCCGCGGCCATCGCGAGCCGCCGCGCCTCATCCACGCGCGTCTCGCAGTCGCGCTCGGGTAGCTCACCGCAGCGGGCGCGAACGATTTCTCCCGCCTGCCAACAACAGGCGAGATAGTCATCGCTGGGTGCGGGGCACACGCCGCTTTCGTCTGCGCCGACGCTCGTGTCGGGGAGCGGTCGATACTCTTCGGAATTTCCGTGCCCCGAGTAGACCTCGAGCAGGGTCTGTCGCTGCACGTCGTGGGACGCCCGGGTGAGTTGGTTGCGAATCGTCGAGCCCGGCGGAGCGTGCACCCCCCAGGCCAGACCGTGGGGGATCACGATGGGATCGAGTCCACCCTGCGCGAGCTTCTCGAACAACAGATCGGGAGTGTCCGCGTTCTCCCGGCAGTCCGGTGGAAGTGCATTCGTGTCGACGCCGAGCCCACAATCGGGTTGCTGCGCCATGCGCCCGACCCACCACAGGAAGTCGCCGTAGACGCCCGTCCCCATGCGCGGCAACACGTCGAGCACGGACAGCAGCTCGACGCCGCGGGCCCGATCGATGGTGCCCTGGGGCAGCGACGTGATCGGGCGCGCGGGCAGGTCGTCGTCGCTCACGCCGCGGAAGATCACGTTCTTGTGACCGAAGTGGGTCTCGGGGGTCTTGCCGGCCTGGGTCCACTCGTAGCCCACGAAGGCGACGAGGTCTGGGTCGGAAGGATCGCCCGCGCGTTCGTTGCATTCCCGGATGCTGTCGCGGGTGGCCTGCCAGCGTTCCGGGGTGAGCGCCTCGGCGTGATCGTTGATCGAGAAGAAGTCGAGGGCCGCACAGTGTCGCGCGAAATCGCAGGCGTCCGCGGGCGGCCCGACCCCTTCACCTCCGAACAGGGGCAGCGCGAACACATAGGCGTCGATCGAGTAGGCGGTGTGGACGTGGAGATCCCCGAACAGGATCGTGCCGGGCGCGGAGGCGACCTCGGCTTGTCGGCTCTGCTCGTCGGCGACGCTCGCGGCAGGCCGCGGGCCATCGCTGATCGCACCGGGCTCGACGTCGCGACCCCCACAGCCCGCCAGGGCCAGGCCCATCGCGACACTCACCACACTGGCCGCGGCTCCCCGGGCGAGGCCGCGGAAGGGTTCAAGCCCCACTTCGGAGTTCCCGTGCCAAGGCTTCGATTCTACTACCGAAAGCCGGGGGCGCCTCAGCCACACCAGACGCGCTCCATGTGATCGGCACCCGCCCCCAGGCGCAGCCGGAACACGTCCGGATTGCTGAGACGCTCCCATGCCGCGAAGTCGAAGCACGGGTCGATGGAATGCAGGACGAGCCCGATCCAGTTGCCATGAGAGACGACGACGACGCAGCGATTTCCGCGCGACGCGATCTCGTCCACCGCGCCCCGAGCGCGCTGCTGCGCTTCGCGACTGGTCTCACCTCCGGGCGCCCGATGGTCGAAGTCCCGCCACGTCTTTTGCAGCTGCTCGCGCCAGTCGGCCTGGGGTTCGGCGGACAGAGTCCGCTCGACCAGGCGAGCATCTTCTTCGACATCGATCCGCGTCTGCGCGGCAAAGGGCGCGATGCTCTCGAGCGCCCTTCGAAAGGGACTGCAGAGGATCGCGTCCACCGGGAAGGACCGCAGGAAGGTCGCGAGTAGAGTCGCTTGCTGCAGTCCGTCGCTCGTCAGCGGCGCGCCGGACTCCTGCCCGGCGGACTCACAATGACGAACGAGCAGCAGTTCGCTCACGGTCACTGCCGCGAACCTCCCCATGCAAGGCGTGCGCGGCATCCTGACACAAGCAGCACGCGTCAGCTAGGAGGCCGACCCAAGACGCAGGGCTCACGCTCGCTAGCTGGAGTCTGCTCCGCAGTCGGGGGCGACGATCTCGGACACCATCGTCATACCGCCGGCGCCCTCGACGCTGCCGGCATGGGCGCCCGCGAGCCCGCCGAGCATCTCGTCGAGATACTCGCGGGCGGTCTGCGACAGGTCCTGGAAGAGCATCAGGAGTCCGCGCTCGCCGTCGTCGCGTTCGACGCGCACACCGACGACCAACGGCGTCTCTTGCCCGGGTACGTGGATCGCGATCTGCAGGGACTGTCCGAGGCTGAGCGCCGTGGACGGATCCACGCGCATGCCTTGGGGTGAGATATCCCGGCCGACCAGAACTCGCGTCGCCTGCTGTCCCAGGGCGATCACCCGGCGACGGAATGCGTGACGTGGATCCCGCCGCCGCTCGGGCCCATCGAGCTGCGGCTCGACCGCGCTTCCGCTTTCGGCGGGCACCTCGGCCACCTCCTGGCTTCCGACGCGAATCACCGAGCGGACCACGCGCTCTTCCTCGCTCGGATCCGTCGCACGATTGCGCACGGCGGAACGTGCCGCCGCGCCCGCGAGCAAGGCGGGTCCGCGTTCGTGACGAACGATGAGATCCTTGAGTCGCAAGCTCTCGTTGGCGCCGGGCGGGTCGAACACGAGACACACCGGATGCGTTCCATCCGCCTCGTCGGGCGCTTCCGTGCGCACCACGCGACCCTCGAGGGTGAGGCTGCGTCCCTTGGCGAGCTCGGCAGGCAGTCGCAGCTTGACGTGCTTCCCGATGGAGACCGCGCGGTCCGCCAGGAAGCGGCAGTCTCGTTCGGAGATCTCTGCGAGCAGGGCACCGCGCTTGCGCCAGCCCGCCTGGTAGTGGACCGCCGCTCCGATGCTCACGCGTCTCGCGCTGCGCTTCTCGGGGCCGCTGTAGATGCAGTGCAGCAGTAACAGCCGCAGGGCCGAAGGATGGAAGGGGCGTCGGACCATCCACTCGACGCCGCCCCGGGACAACATCGACCGTAGGGTGCGCGCTTCGCCCTCGAGCACCGCGACCCGCACCGGCCCGTCGCCGCCCCCGGCCTCGAGACGGTCGAGCAGGTACTGGGGTCCGGAAACGACGAGGCTGGCCGTGCGGTAGTCCGCGGGGCTCGTCGCCGCGGGCGCCGACTCGGTGAAGCCGAGCCCCAATGCGTCCAGCAACGCTCGCACGTCGGCGAGTTCGCCGGCGTGGATCAGCAGGATCGCCCCGGGTTGTTCCAGATCCACCATGCATTCACCGTGCCCCTCGGGTGTCATCGAGGGGCGCCCACCCTGTGGATCGGCAGGCTTCCGGGGACGCTGTAGGGTCAGAAGCGGAACAGGATCCCGCCACCGAAGGTGGCCACGTCGTACCGCTTCACGTCACCCGTCGGCAACAAGTACGCAGCCTCGCCGTACAGCGCCCAGTGCGGCGTGAGATAGACGTCCAAGCCCACCGCGGACCGGAAGACGAAGTCCTCCTTCCGGTGACCCTCGCGGTCTGCGTCGATGTCGAGGAACCCGATCCCGGCCATCAGCCAGGGTTCGACCCGCCCGAGCGGCGCCACGAGCTTGCCGTTGACCGTCAGCGCGTAGCCGTTCACGTCGTTGTCCTGGGATCCCTTGCCGTCGAAGGTCGTGAGGACGTCCCCCAGGAACTCGACTGCCAGCCAGGAGTAGCCGCGGTAGCCGGCGCGGAACGCGATGCTCGCGGCGTTCTTCTGTTCGCCGGGGATGTCGAAGTTCTGGAGTGCAAAGGCGCCACCCGCGCCCAGGTAGCCGCCGGCCCTCGAGAAGGAAGGGGCCGCGCTCGCCTCGGGATCGTCGCCCTGCAGCGCGAGTGAATCCACGGACAGCGCGTGGGGGGCCAGGGTCGCCGGGTCCGCGGCCGCGCCTTGGGGCGCGAGAATCGGAACGCCGAGGACCAGCAACGCAAGTGCCAGCGGAGCAGTCAGAAAAGGTGACGAGAAGCGGTGACGCATGCGAACCCCCGGAGCTGGCACCATAGCTCGCCCCCCCTACCCTGTGCGGGTGCAGTTCGGCATCGGACTCGGCGCCCTCCACCCGGGCTTCTTCCTGGACGCCAGCCTCGAAGCAGAGAAGCTCGGCTACGAATCCGTCTGGCTGCCGGAACATCTCGTCTTCCCCGTCGACATGACAGGCTCGCCCTTCCCCGGCGCCGATCACCCACCGGTACCGGCCACGACACCCGTTTTCGACGTGTTCGCCTATCTGTCGTTCCTGGCGGGCCGCACCCACAAGCTGCGACTCGGCACCCACGTCTACCTGCTGGGATTGCGCCATCCGTTCGTCGCTGCCCGCGCGATCCAGACACTCGACGTCGTCTCGGAAGGACGCGCCGAGATCGGCATCGGGTCGGGATGGTTGCGGCAGGAATGGGTCGCCGCGGGTCTCGACCCGGGCACGCGCGGCCGCCGCCTCGACGAGGCCCTGGCGGTCTGCAAGCGCCTGTGGAGCGAGGAGGTGGTTGCCCACGACGGTGCGTTCTACAGCTTCGAGCCCGTGGCGTTCGAACCGAAGCCGCAGCAGCGACCGCATCCACCGATCCACGTGGGGGGCGAATCCGACGCCGCGCTGCGACGCGCCGCGCGCGACGGCAACGGCTGGCTGGGTCTGCACCACACCCCCGATTCCGCACGCCCGCTGATCGACGCGTTGACGGCCCTGCGTCGCGACTACGGACGCGAGCAGGAGGACTTCGCCTGCATCGTGGGGGCGAACCCCGCCGATCGCGACGAGGTGCGGCGCTTCGAGGACGTCGGAGTGACGCGCATCATCGCGACCCCCTGGCAGCGGAGCCGCCAGGCGCTGGACGGCATGCGGCGCCTGGCCGACCGACTCTTCGACTGATCCCAAGACGGAGTCCTGGGTCGGCCTCCTTGGGTGGCGGCAAGCTGTCAGCAGAGACGGCTGCTCCCTCTGATTTCGGATTGAGTCGCGACACCGGCGGGCGTAGGCTGGGGCGATCATCCTTCAGGGAGGCACGCCATGACGACCTTCAGCAAGTACGCACCCGGGACCTTCTCCTGGGTCGATCTCATGTCCCCGGACGCCGCGGCGTCAAAGCGTTTCTATCAGGCACTTTGCGGTTGGGACGTACTGGACAACCCCACGGACCAAGGTGGCGTCTACACCCAGTTCCTCGTTCGCGGCCAGCCCGTGGCCGGGCTCGGCGAGATGGGTCCGGAGATGAAGGCATCGGGCGCGCCCGCCGTATGGAACAGCTACGTGAGCGTGCAGGACGTCGAGGCCACCACTGAACGTGCCCGTCAGCTCGGGGCGACGGTCGTGATGCCGCCCATGCAGGTCATGGACGCGGGGCGCATGGCCATTCTTTCCGATCCGACGGGCGCCCACTTCTCGTTGTGGGAACCGGGAGAGCACATCGGCGCGGCGATCGTGAACGAGCCGGTGTCCCTGAGCTGGAACGAGCTCGCCACGTCAGACCCCGAGCGGGCGTCGGGCTTCTATCGCGACCTGTTCGGCTGGTCGATCGAAGTGGCCACGGACGACGGCTACCGGGTCATCGAGAACGAGGGACGCGCCAACGGCGGCATCATGGGGCTCGGGCAGGAGCGCGAAGGGACGCCTCCCCATTGGGGGGTCTACCTGGCTGTCGAGGACTGCGATGCCAGCCTCGCGCGAGCCACGGAGTTGGGCGGCCAACTCCTCATGCCTCCGATGGACATTCCCCAGGGCCGCTTCGGCGTCGTGGCCGATCCCCAGGGCGGAGTCATCACCTTGATGCGGGTCGTCGCGCCCGACTGACGATTCAGCTCGCCTTGCGGGTGTGGTCGAGGACGAGTTCGAGAAGAAGTGGGACCAGGCCGAGAGGCAGGTCGTGCCCCATGCCCGGGATCTCCTCGAGGCGCGCGCCCGGAATCTGCGCAGCGGTATGACGTCCACCTTCCGGGTGCACGAGCGGGTCGTCGAGGCCGTGGATCACGAGGCTGGGCACGCGAATCTCCTGCAGCAGCCCGGTCCGCGATCCGCTCGCAACCACCGCCGCCAGCTGACGCGCCACACCGACCGGATGATGGCAACGGTCGAACGCCGCGCCGAGTTCGGCGCGAACGACGTCGTCCGGGTCGACGTAGCCTGGGCTACCGATCACCCGACGTCCAACCAGTCCGTGCTCGACCACGCAGTCGCGATCTCCAGGACGTGCGGGCGCTTCGGTCAGGACCCTCATGGCTTCGGGCGTCGCGGGCGGCACCGAGGGATCGCCCGAGCTGGACATCACGGACGTCAGGCTACGGACGCGCTCGGGGAATCGGCCGGCCAGCTCCTGGGCGATCATGCCGCCCATCGACATCCCGAAGACGTGCGCCCGCTCGATCCCGAAGGCGTCGAGCACGCCCACGCAATCGGCCGCCATGTCCCGCAGCAGATAGGGGACGGCTGTTGTGTCGCCTCCCCGACGCATGATCGCGGCCAGATCCGGCGCGCCGGCCTCGTCGAGCTTCTGGGACTGCCCGACGTCGCGGTTGTCGAAGACGACGACCTGCAGCTCGCGACTCAGCCCTTCCAGGAACGACGCGGGCCACTGGCACAGCTGGGTCCCGAGACCGCGAATGAGCAGGATCGCGTCCGCATCGGGATCGCCGAGCCGCTCCGCTTCGATTCGAATGCCGTTCGCCACCACCTGCGCCACGCCGCTCTCCTCGAGTGAGAGGCGAACGCTAGCCCAGCCGCCGGCGCACTCGCCGGCTCAATCGTCGCAGCGGTAGACCACGAAGTCGCGCTCTCCCTCGAGCTGAACCGGGAGCGCTGTGACCGTGTTGCCACCGAGCTTCGCGCCTTCATTGCGCGCGAGGATGGCGAGTTCACGGTGTACGATGGCTTCCTGCCTCGGCACGAACCACAGCTTGTCGAGAACCGCCGCGTGGGTGTTGGCGACCCTTTCGCAACCCGTGACCTCGGTATTCGCGACGAGCTGAACGCTCTCGCCTTCGTCCGACAGAGGGACCCAGGCGCACCCCACGGAGACCGTCAGGGCGACTCCCACGAGAAGACTGCAGCGGAGACGCATTCTCCCTTCATCGGCGATCGGTGCCGCGGGCTGAAAGCGCGCATCGTGATGCCGGGGATCCTCCCGCGCGGGCCCCTGTATCGCGTGCAATCATCCGGCAGTCCGTACGCAGATCGCCCGCAGCCGAGGCGGCCCGCGACCGGAAACGGGGAACCGGGACGCAGTCACGCTATCCCTGGGCCTCCCTACCCGAGAAAGCAGAGGAGCACGTCATGTCCGTCGACCCGCGAAGTCCCGTCCTGGTCGGTCTCCATCAGCTGTCTCAACGGGTCGACGACCCGAGCCAGGGCGCCGAGCCGCTGGAGATGATGATCTCGGCCGTGGAGGCCGCGGGCCGGGACGCGGGCAGCAAGGCCCTGCTCGAGGCCGCCGACGTCGTGTGCGCGATCCGCGGGCGCTGGCGCTACGAGAACCCGGCGGGTGCCGTCGCGGAGCGCATCGGCGCGACCCGGGCCGAGAGCGCGGGCACACCCTTCGGTGGCAATGTGGTGCAGGCCGCAGTCAACCACTTCGCCGCGGACATCACAGCCGGGCGACGCGACGTGGCCATCCTGACCGGCGCGGAGATCGGCCGCAGCCAGTCCCGGGCCCGCAAGCAGGACGTGAAGCTCCCGTTCAGCGACGCACCGGGAACCCCCGACCTGCAGATCGGCCACGAGCTGAACATGGTCCACGAGGCGGAGATGGCGCGGAAGCTCGTCCAGCCCATCGCCATGTATCCCATCTTCGAGACCGCCATCCGCTACGCGCGGGGCGAGTCCATCGACGCCCACCGGGCGCGGGTGGCCCGGCTGTGGGCGCGCTTCAACGCCGTCGCCGTCGACAATCCCCACGCCTGGATCCGCGAGCCCATGGATGCGGATCGGATCGCAACCCCTTCCCCTTCCAACCGCATGCTGGGCTTCCCGTACACCTTGCTGATGAACTCGAACGACAAGGTGGACATGGCCGCCGCGCTGATCCTGTGCTCGGCGGAGGCCGCACAGCGCTTCGGCGTACCCCGGGAACGCTGGCTCTTCCTGCACGCAGGGACCGACGCGCACGACACGCCCTTCGTTTCCAACCGACAGGATCTCCACTCCTCCCCGGCCATCCGCATCGCCGGTGGCCGGGCCCTCGAGCTCGCGGGCCTCGAGCCCGACGACCTCGATCACGTCGATCTCTACAGCTGCTTCCCGTCCGCGGTACAGGTCGCGGCCCAGGAGCTCGGGCTCTCGGAAGAGCGCCCGCTCACGGTCACCGGGGGTCTCACCTTCGGCGGGGGGCCTCTCAACAACTACGTGATGCACGGCCTCGCGCGCATGGGCGAGGTCCTGCGCGCGCACCCGGGTCAAAAGGGACTCTGCACCGCCAACGGGGGCTTCCTCACGAAGCACGCATTCGGCATCTACTCCAGTGAGCCTCCCGAGCGGGGGTTTCAGTACGAAAGCTGTCAGGCCGCCGTCGACGCGACGCCGAGCCGTGACGCGGTCGTAGAGCACGACGGCCCCGCGGTGCTCGAGTCCTACACGGTCATGTTCGGCGCCGACGGCCCCGAACGTGCGCACGCCGCGTTCCTGCTGAACGACGGGCGACGCACCTGGGCGAACAGCGAGGACGTCGATCTAGCGGCCGCGATGACGCGCGAGGAATTCTGCGGCCGCAACGCGCGCATCGACGGCGCCGGTCGCTTCAGCATCTAGCCCGCACAAGGGTCGGCAGACCGGCGCTAGCCCTCAGAAGACGATCTTGCGCTCGCGCAGGGACTGGATCTGTTCTTCCGAGTAGCCGAGCAGCTCGCCGAACACCTCCTCGGTGTCCGCACCCAGGCACGGCGCAACCGCGCGCACGCCGTTGGGTCCGTTGTGGAGACGCCAGGGGATGCCCGCGTGCTGCCGCTCGCCGACTTCGGGATGTGGCAGCGTTTCGAAGAAGCCCCTCGCCCACAGGTGCTCGTCCTCGGCGACGTCCTTCGGCGTCAGCGAGGGAAACGCCGCAACACCCACCGCCTGCAGCGCGCGCGTGACCTCCCAGCGGTCGCGCGA
Source organism: Deltaproteobacteria bacterium (assembly GCA_029261855.1). Classification (GTDB taxonomy): domain Bacteria; phylum Myxococcota_A; class UBA9160; order UBA9160; family UBA4427; genus JAJDAN01. Next base: position 58,598 of record JAJDAN010000013.1, on the reverse strand, counting down.
CGCCGTGAACCCTTCCAGCGCCGCTTCGAGAGCGTCCTCGTTCTGCTTGCGCAGTGCGGATGTCGCGAAGCGGGGATCGTCGACCAGGACCGGAGAGGTCGTGCCCGCGGCGTCCACGACGCCGCACAGCGCACGCCACTCGCCTTCGGTCGCGCAGGCGATCGTGACCCAGCTGTCGTCCTCGCGACAGCGGAACACGCCGTGGGGACACATCAACGGGTCGCGATTGGCCATGCGCACCGGCTCCTCACCGCGCAGCTGCCAGCCCATCCAGCTCTCGACGGAGCCCACCGCGGTCGACTCCCACAGCGAGACGTCGATGTGCTGCCCACCGCCGTTGCGGTCACGCGCCGCGAGCGCCGCACAAACGGCGGCCGCGGCGGTGATGCCGGCGCACGGATCACCGAGTGAAAGCCCGACCTCTGAAGGGCCCTCCCCCACGTATCCGCTGGACGCGGACAGGCCCGACAGCGGCGAGATCGCGGGCCCGTAGCCCATGTACTTGCGCCAGGGGCCCGTTTCTCCGTAGCCCGAGATCGACGCCATGATGAGGTCCGGCCGGTGTTCGAGCAGGGCGTCGTAGGACAGCCCCAGGCGGTCCATCACGCCCGTCGCGAAGTTCTCGACCAGCACGTCACAGTGGGCCACGAGCTGCTTCACGATGTCGACCGCAGCGGGATCGGACAGATTCAGGCTGACGCTCTTCTTGCCCTGATTCCATTGGTTGAAATAGCCGGACCGGTTGATGCCCTGACCCGCTTCTTTCGAGAAGACGGCCAGTCGACGACCGAGATCCGGACGTGCCTCCGACTCGACCTTGATGACTTCGGCGCCGAGATGCGCGAGGTGCATGGCGCCGAAGGGCCCCGCCCAGACCCAGGAGAGATCGAGGACGCGAACCCCTTCGAGGGGCAAGCGGGAAGACGACCCCGCGGCCGGGGTCCGGGGCCGCGTCGGGGTCGGGGTCGGCGCCGCCAGCTCCGCCAACACCTCGTCCTGGTGCTCGCCGATGCGCGGGGACGGGCGCCTGAGCTCCCACCATTTGTCGCGCAGCACGTAGGGCGAGCCGATGACTTCGAAGCGCCCCGCCACTGGATGTTCGACGGGCACGAAGTAGTCGCGCAATCGCAGCTGTTCCTGGGCGCCGAACTGCTCGAGGGACAGGACCGGCGCGAAGCAGATGCGACGCTTCTGGGCCTCGTGAAACAGGGCATCGACCTCCCAGTCGGCGGTCCATTCCTGGAGCAGGATGCGCAGAGCGTCGTAGTTCTCCATGCGGTTGCGCATGCCGTCGAAGATCTCGAGGCTCGCCCAGTCGGGGCTTCCCATGAGCTCGACGAGTCGATGCCACTGGTCCTCCTCGGGCGTCGCCATGAAGATCAGGCCGTCGCGACACGGGAAGATTCCCCAGGGCTGCAGGCCCTTGGGACCGAAGCGGCCCGCGACCACCCCGGGATAGGTCCAGTAGATGAGTGCGATCTCGATGAAGGACGCAACGTAGGCCTGCTGGGCGAAGTCGATGTGTTCTCCCTGCCCCGTGCGCAACGCGCGGTACCAGGCGGCGACGGTCGCCGCGTTCGCCGCGATGGCCGCCTGGAAGTCGCACTGGTGCCCGAAGGCCTTGAGGGGCGGCAGGTCCGGGAAGTCCGATTGGCCGGGGCTCAGCCAACCCCAGCCGCCCGCGTGCTGCACCGTGATCTCCTCCGCGCGGAAATCCCGGTGCGGGCCCGTCAGACCGAACGGCGTGATCGAGCACATCACCAGCTCGGGGCGGATCGCCCGCAGGCGTTCGTAGTCCAGGCCCTGGGCGTGCATCCGCGCTGGCGCGAAGTTGTGGACGAGGACATCGCTCGCGGCAACGAGGGCGTCCAGCCCGTCGCGGTCGGCGGCGTCTTCGAGATCGAGCACGAGCCCGCGCTTGTTGGTGTTGATCGCCAGGTGAAGCCCGCTCTGTTCCGGGTCGCCGGGTGCATTCTTCGGGAAGGGGCCGCGACGGCGCGCGCGCTCTCCCTCCGGCGGCTCGATCTTGACTACGTCCGCGCCGAGGTCCGCCATCATCTTCGTGGCGAATGCCGCGGAGACCATGTCTCCGAGCTCGAGCACGCGCATTCCTTCGAGACCCTTCACGCGACCTCCGTTCGGCATCCGATGGCGGGTGCCTGCATTCTACGGGATGCTTCGGGGCCGACGCCGCCCGAACCAGACAGCTTTCACGACAGTTCCTCCAACATCTCTCCCGTCCCATGTATCGCCGCGACTTTGCCGACGACCCCACGCTCTGCGACCGCGTCTTCGACCTGCTCGAGACCTGGATCCCCGCCCTGCCGGTCATGCGACGGCGAGCTGCGTCCTTCGGGGCGTGGCGTTGGGAGGACGTCTCGACGCCCTTCGTGCACGAGCGGGACCGCCAGGTCCTGTCCCACGTCGGGGTCCTGGAGCTGGATCTCGTCTGCCACGGTGAGACGCGACGCGTCGGCGGCATTCATGCGGTCTGCACCCTCGCTGCCGAGCGACGCAAGGGCCTGTATCGCGGACTGATGGAAGAGGCGCTCGCCCACTGCGACGAGCGCTATGCGACGGTCGAGCTGTCTACCGAGAATCCGGAATACTACGAGCCGTTCGGATTCCGCCGGGTGCCCGAGTTCCGCTTCGTGGCACACGTCGACTCGTCGGGCGGACGCCCGGGCTTCCGCCGTCTGGACCTCTCGCGTCCGGAAGACCGCGCGATCCTGGACTCCGCGCTGATGCGACGCGCGCCGGTATCGCGCCGGCTCGGGGTGGTCCGCGAGCAGGCCGTCTTCAAATTCAACCTCGGCGGCGGTGGCGAGGTGTACTACTGCGAGGCCATGGATCTGTCGTGCGTGTGGTCCCGAAGTCCCGACGGGCGCCTGGAGCTGCTCGATGTGATCGCGCCCGAGCTGCCTCGCCTCGATCAGATCCTCGCCCACATCCCCGAGCCGGTGCAGGGTGTGCGGTTCCACTTCGCGCCCTGGGACCTGGTGGACGAGGCCACCCCCGAGCCCATGCGGGACGACTGGCTGATGGTGCGGGGCGAGTTCCCGTACGGAGAGAACACCGGAGAAGACCCCCGGGGGATGGTCCCGCCCCTCGCGCGGCACTGAGGACGGGCCTGCAGCCTTCCCAGGCGAGACCAACAAACAACAAGTACTTGTTTTTTGTTTCTGGTTTGCCCAAGCTCCGCCCGATGAGCCCCGCCCGCCGAACCCAGGCCGAGCGCACCGCCGGCACCCGCGCACGCATCCTCGATGCCGCGGTCTCCTGCCTCGCCGAGCGGGGGTATGCGGGCACCACCGTCGAGGAAGTCGCCCGCCGCGCCGGCGTTTCCCTGGGCGCCGAGCGCCATCACTTCCCCAGCAAGATCGAGCTCCTCACCCATGCCGTCCGCCACCTGCTCGAAGGCCTCGCGGCGGACTACCGCGGGCCCTTCGCTGCGCTGCCCTCCGGCCCCGGGCGCGCGGCGGCCGCGGTCCGGCTGTGGTGGGAGTCCTTCCAGGACCCGCGCTCCTACGCCGCCCTCGAGATCTACTTCGCCTCGCGCACGGACCCTGCGCTGCGGTCCGCGTTCACGCCGGTCGCGTCGGCCCATGGCGCGAACTTCCGGGCCGGCGCCCGCCTGCTCTTCCCCGAGGCCGCCGCCGCGAACCCGCGCTTCGACGTCACCTGGGACGTCATCGTCGACGTGCTGCAGGGCATGGCCATCGGCCGCGTGCTGTTCGGCGAAGGAGCCGCGTCCCCGGAACAGCTCGCATTCCTCGAGGCGCTGGCGGAAGACGCCAGTCGCCTCCCGTGACGTTCCAATCCGCCGGAGGCACCCCATGCACGTACTCGTCTTCATCGCGCTTGCGCTGATCGGCTTCGCGGTCCCCGGGGTCTGGATCGCCCGGCCGCGCTCGCGCGCGCGCGGACTCGAGCTGGCGTTGCTCTACTACTTCGCGGTGCTCGTCGGCTTCAGCGGCCTGTTCGGCTTCGTCGGCCACACCCTCGTCGCCGACGACGTCGCACAGCAGATCGGCTGGCCGGCAGGCAACCCCTTCCAGACCGAGGTGGCGTTCACCAACCTCGCGTTCGGAACCCTCGGCCTGCTCTGCCTTCGTTTCCGCGGCGACTTCTGGCTGGCGACCAGCATCGGCTGGGGGATCTTCCTGGTCGGAGCCGGCATCACCCACGTGGTCGACTGGGCGGCGCACGGCAACGACTCACCGAACAACACCGGCCCGGTGCTCTACGGCGACTTCATCAAGCCGGCGTTGCTGCTGACCGGTGTGCTCCTGCACCGCCGCTGGACCCGCCGACACGACACCCGGGCCTGAGGCGGCGCGAGACGCAACGACGGCAGGGCCTCCTCAAGCAGGGCAGAAGCGGCGTCGATAGCGGTACCGAGCAGGCCGTGGAGCCACAAACCCTTGTCACTACACGTCTTTCGGCGCAACTGGGCCCGCAACGCCCGGCGACGCTATGCGAACGCCGACGCCTTTCTGGTGTCGATCCCCAAGAGCGGTCGCACCTGGCTGCGCTTCTCCCTGCGCCACTACCTGTGCGCCCAGGCCGGGATCCCGTTCGCCATCGACCCCGGCGACGACGAGCCTCGTCACCTCCCGTTGGTCCATTGCAGCCACGACCTCTGGGAGCACCTGACGGCGCCCCGCTGGGTCGACCGGGTTCGGGGCAAGTACCTGATCCCGCCGCGACCCCGGCGCACCGCACGGATCATCCTGGCGGTGCGCGACCTGCGCGACGTGATGGTCTCGCTGCACCTCCAGCTGACGCGCCGGGGCTTCCGGTCCGGGGCACGCTACGACGGGACACTCACGGACATGATCGGGGACCCGCGCTTCGGTGCGGCGAGAAGTGTCGACGTGCTGAATCTGTGGCTCGCCGAGTGGCGAGACAGCGGCCGCTGTCTCGTCTGGAGCTACGAGGAGGCGCGCAAGGACCCGTGTGAATCCCTGCGTGCGGTACTCACGCACCTGGGCTTCCAGGACCCGGACGAGGCGCGCATCGCCGAGAGTGTCGAGTTCGCCTCTTTCGACAACATGAAGAACATGGAGAGCGAGAACCGCTTCGACCGACGGCTCCTGAGGCCCGGCGACCCCAGCGACCCGGAATCGTTCAAGGTGCGCCGCGGGCAGGTCGGCGGCTGGGTCGACTATCTCCCCGACGAGGACGCCCGTCGGATCGAAGCCGCCGCCAGTCGCCTCCGGTTGTAGCCCGAACCGGAGACCGGAATCGGGGGTAAGCTCTGGCGGTGCCCCGCCTCGTCTCAGCCCCCCAGCAGATCGACGCCCAGTGGTTGACGGACGTCTTCCACGCCGCGGGCGTGGCGACCGACGCACGCGTGGCGGGCATCGAACGCCGGGGCGTCGGCACCGGCCAGATGGGACGCAACGTCCGTTTCGATCTGCGCTGGGAAGGCGACCCCGGAGACGCGCCCCGAAGCGTGGTGGGCAAGTTCCCCTCTGACGATCCCAAGAGCCGAGCGACGGGGACAGCACAGGGTGCCTACGAGAAGGAAGTGCGCTTCTACCGGGAACTCGCGAGCACCGTCGAGATCCGGACGCCCCGCTGCTACTTCGCCGATGTGGAGCCCGCCACCGGCGACTTCGTGATGATCCTCGAGGACCTCACGCCGGCGATCCAGGGGGACCAGCTCGCGGGCTGCGGCCCGGACGCCGCAGCACTGGCGCTGACCGAGGCCGCGCGCCTGCACGCCCCACGCTGGGGCGATCCCGACCTCGCCAACTTCGACTTCCTGCGCGGGCCGAGTCAAGAGTCCGCGACGATCCTCCAGGCGCTGTACCAGGCGCTCTTCCCGGGCTTCGCCGAGCGCTACCAGGCTCGGTTGTCCGAGGACGAGCTGGGTCTCATCGAGCGTGTCGGACCGCGACTGTCGCGCTGGCTACTGGACGGCGACAGTCCACTCACACTCGTGCACGGTGACTTCCGTCTCGACAACATGCTCTACGGCACCCCCGAAGGCGGCTATCCCTTGGCGGTGGTCGACTGGCAGACCCTCGGCCTCGGCGCGGGCCCGTCGGACGTCGCCTACTTCGTGGGCGCAGGCCTGCTGCCCGACGAGCGACGCAAGCACGAAGAAGCGTTGTTGCGCGACTACCACGAGCAGCTGTGCGCGGCGGGGGTCTCGGGATACGACTGGGACCGCTGCTTCCGCGAGTACCGGCGCGCCAGCTTCGGGGGCATCGTCATGGCAGTCGTCGCTTCCATGATCGTCGAACAGACCGAGCGCGGCGATGACATGTTCATGGTCATGGCGACGCGGCACGTCGCCCACGCGACGGATCTCGACGCCGAGGCCCTGCTGACCTAGACCGATCCGACCCCGCCGGACCGAACTCGCAGCGAACCGGAGACCCCATGAGCAAGCCCCTCGAAGGCATCCGCATCCTCGAAGTCGCCCAGTGGTGGTTCGTGCCCAGCGCCGGCGCGCTGCTCTCGGACTGGGGCGCCGAGGTCATCAAGGTCGAGCACCCCGAAGTCGGCGACCCCCAACGCGGTCTCGTCACGTCGGGCCTGCTGCCCGTCGGTGGTTTCAACTTCATGTGGGAGCAGCCGAACCGCGGCAAGAAGAGCGTCGGAATCGACATCAAGACCGACGGCGGACGCGAGCTGATCTACGACCTGGCGCGTCAGTCCGACGTCTTCCTCACGAGCTTCCTGCCCGACGCCCGCGAGAACCTGAAGATCGACGTCGACGACATCCGTAAGGTCAACCCCAAGATCATCTACGCCCGGGGCAGCGGCCAGGGCGTGCGCGGTCCCGACGCCCGGCGCGGCGGCTACGACGGCGCGTCGTACTGGGCGCGCGGCGGCATCGCGTCGGCCATCACCGGCGCAGGACACGACGGACCGCCGGTGAGTCAGCGGCCGGCCTTCGGCGACAGCATCGGCGGCATGACCATTGCCGGCGGCATCGCCAGCGCCTTGTTCAAACGGGAGCGCACGGGAGAGCCCTCGGTCATCGACATCTCCCTACTGGCCGTGGCGATGTGGAACATCTCCGCCGACCTCACCATGGCCAAGGCCCTCGAGTCCCTGGGGCTCAAAGGCGGGATGCCCAAGATGGACCGCAGCCGAGTGCCCAACCCCATCGTCAACGCGTACCCGACGAAGGACGACCGCTGGATCATGCTGATCATGCTGCAGTCGGACCGCAACTGGCCGGACCTCTGCCGGCACCTCGAGCGCGACGACCTGATCGATGACCCTCGCTTCGCCACCGCAGACAAGCGGAAGGAGAACGGCGCGGAGTGCGTGGCGGTACTCGACGAGATCTTCCGCAGCCGCAGCCTCGAAGACTGGAAGCAGGCGCTCGCCACCACGGACGGCGTGTGGGCGCCCGTCCAACATCCCCTCGAGCTCTACGACGATCCGCAGGTCATCGCCAACGGCTACCTCCCCGAAGCGACGCTCAACGACGGCACCACCGCACAGCTCGTCGCCAACCCCGTGCAGTTCGACGAGCAGCCCTACGAGCTCGGGGGCGCACCCGAGTGCGGCCAGAACACGGAAGAGGTGCTGCTCGACATGGGAATCGAGTGGGAGCGCATCGAGCGGTACAAGGCCGAGAAGGCGATCCTGTAGGGGGACCGTTCGGCTTCAGCCCTTCTTGCGGAACTGCCGGAAGTCCGGGGCGCGCTTCTGCAGGAAGGCGGTCACGGCCTCCACGTTCTCTGGGGAGCCGGCGCGCTGGGCCATGCCGTCGTCCTCGGCGCGACGCGCCGCCTGGATGCCGGCGGCGTGGGCGACCTGGAGCGTGCGCTTGGTCGCCTGCAGGGCGCTCACGGGCCACTGCGCGATCTCCCGCGCCTTGGTCATCGTGGCATCGAGCAGCTGTGCGTCCGGAAAGGACCGCGCCGCCAGCCCGACGTCGAGGGCGCGCTCCGCATCCACCCATTCGGCCGTGTAGAAGAGTTCGGCGGCGCGCTGCCTTCCGATGGCCGCCTGCAGCGTGTAGCTGCTGGCGATCTCGGGCACGAGGCCGAGGCTGACGAAGGGGAGCCGTAGCCGCAGGCTCTCACCGACGTAGACGATGTCGCAGGCGATGGCGAGAGTGGCGCCGCCCCCCACCGCCACGCCCTTCACCGCCGCCAACATCGGCTTGTCGCAGGCGAAGACGGCGTCCACGCAACCGTAGAAGCCCGTGGCGTTGCCGTCGGTGCGCGGTTCGCCCGCCGACCCGAAGGCGCCCAGGTCCTGACCGGCGGAGAAGTCCTCGCCGGCCCCGGTCAAGACGACGACGGCCACCGAAGCGTCGGCCCGGGCCCGGTTCAGCGCGTCGCGCAGGCCGTCCCACTGCGGGTCGTGGAAGGCATTGCGTTTGTGAGGCCGATTCAGGGTGATGCGCAGGACGCCGTCGTCGTAGTCCTGCAGGACGCATTCTTCACTCACGGAGACTCCTCGGGTCGGGCTCGTTCTGCGCGAGACAACACCTTCTCGCGAGCGGCGGGAGACGGTAGGCTTTCGGCTCCCTCTCGCACAGCCTCAGCCCAGGAGCCCCCCACCGTGATCGACATCCTGAAATACGAAGGCAAGGTCTGCGTCGTGACCGGCGCGGCGTCCGGCATGGGGGAAGCCTGCGCGCGCACCCTCGTCGAACTCGGCGCCGAGGTCATCGGCCTCGACGTCCAGGACGTGAACCTCCCGGTCAAGGAGTCCCTCCACCTCGACCTGCTGCAGCAGTCGTCCATCGACGAAGTCGTGTCCAAGCTGCCGGGGAAGATCGATCGGCTCTTCAACTGCGCGGGCATCCCCGGAGCGCCGCGCTTCAGCGCCCTCGACACGATGGTCGTCAACTACGTCGGCCTGAAGCACCTCACCGAGGCCCTGATCCCGCGCATTCCCGAAGGCGGCGCGATCGCGAGCATCACCTCCGTCGCCGGCATGGGCTACCAGAAGAATCTCGCGAAGGTGAAAGAGCTGCTGGCCATCGACGACTTCTCGGCCGCGCGCGACTGGTGCGAGGCGAACCCCGACGTGGCCAACGGCTACCTCTTCTCGAAGGCGATGATCATCGGCTACACGCTGACCCGCGCCGGCCAGCTCGCGCCCGGGAAGATCCGCATGAACTGCCTGAGCCCGGCCCCGACGGACACACCGATGATGCCGGCCTTCTACGAGGCAGCTCCCCAGGAGTTCATGGACGAGCACTTCCAGGCGCCCGTTGGCCGCAACGCCACGGCGGAAGAGATGGCGGAGCCGTTGATCCTGCTGAACAGCGAGGCGGCGCGCTTCGTGAGCGGGGTCAACTTCTTCGTCGACTACGGCTACACGGGCCAGGTCTTCATGGAAGAACGCCCGGGGCTGCTGCTCTAGCCATGCGGGAGCTTGCAGGCAAGACGGCGGTCGTAACCGGCGCCGCTTCGGGGATCGGCCGCGCGCTCGCTGAGCGCTCGGCGGCAGCGGGGATGAACGTTGCGCTCGCGGACGTCGAAGGCGACAGCCTGCGCGACGCGGTCGAGACCATCGAGGCGACGGGCGCCCGCGCCATCGGCGTCGTCACCGACGTCACCCGACCCGACGCATTGCGCGAGCTGGCCAACCGCACCCTCGAGGCCTTCGGCGGCGTCCATCTGCTCTGCAACAACGCCGGCGTCTTCGCAGCGGGCGGCGCGATGTGGGAGACCCCCGTCGCCGACTTCGAGTGGCAGTTCGCCGTGAACACCATGGGCATCGTTCACGGTGTCCGCACCTTCGTCCCGATCCTGCTCGAACAGGGGCAGGAGGCGCACATCCTGAACACCGCCTCGATGGCGGCTGTGACGAGCTCGCCGCTCTCCGCCGCCTACTTCTCGAGCAAGCACGCGGCCCTCTCGCTTTCCGAAACCCTCTTCCACGAGCTCGAGCAGCGGGGCGCGCCGATCGGTGTATCCGTCCTGTGCCCCGAGCTGGTGGACACCCGCATCGGGTTCGCGGAGCGCAACCGGCCGGAGATCTTCGCGCGCAAGGACGACGCCGAGGACCATCCCGAACGCGATCTCGTCGCCCAGGCGATCCAGACCTTCACGAAGACCGGCGCCCCCCCCACCCTGCTGGCGGACCGGGCCCTCGCGGCCGTTCGCGAGAACCGCTTCTACGTGCTGTCGCCCGCGGGCAACGGCTGGCGCCGCGCCTGCGAGACGCGTCTCGACGACATCCGCGCAGAACGCAACCCCACCTTCGTCGCAACGACGAGCAACGACTGAGGAGCCCAGGCCATGGCCGACCACGCACTCATCATCGACGGCCAGGCCGTCACCGCCGACGCCACCTTCCCCGTGATCGACCCGTCCACCGGCGAGGCGTTCGCCGACTGCCCCGACTGCAGTCAGGCACAGCTCGAAGATGCCATGAGTGCGGCACAGACGGCCTTCCGGAGTTGGGCGGCGGACGAGGACGCGCGCCGCAAAGCGCTGGTCGCATGTGCGGCAGCCCTGGCGCCGAAGGCCGACGAGATCGGCGCCCTCCTGACGCGCGAGCAAGGCAAGCCGCTCAAGGACGCCATCGGAGAGGTCCACGGCGCGGCCTTCTGGCTGCAGCACACCGCCGGCCTCGCGCTTCCCGTCGAAGCCCTGCACGAAGACGACGAGACCCGCATCGAGATGCGAAGGCGCCCCCTGGGTGTGGTGGCCGCCATCACGCCGTGGAACTTCCCGATCATCCTGTCCATGTGGAAGATCGCGTCCGGGCTGCTCGCCGGGAACTCGATGGTGCTGAAGCCCTCGCCCTTCACCCCGCTGTCGAGCCTCGCCATGGGCCGCGCCATGCAGGAAGCACTGCCGCCCGGCGTGCTGAACGTGGTCGCCGGCGGCGACGAGCTGGGCAAGTGGGTCAGCGAGCATCCGGCCGTCCGCAAGATCTCGTTCACCGGCTCCGTCGCGACGGGAAAGAAGATCGCCGCCGTGGCGGCACCGGACCTCAAGCGCGTGACCCTCGAGCTGGGCGGAAACGACCCGGCCATCGTGCTCGCCGACGCCGACCCGAAGAAGATCGCCGAGAAGCTCTTCTGGGGAGCCTTCAACAACGCGGGCCAGATCTGCATCGCAGTGAAGCGGATCTACGCCGAGGAGAAGATCTACCAGCCGCTGGTGGACGCCCTGGCAGAGGTCGCGCGTGGCGTGGTGGTCGGCAGCGGCCTCGAACCCACCACCCAGATGGGGCCCATCAACAACCTGCCCCAGTACGAGCGCGTCAAGGACCTGATCGGTTCCGCGCGTCAGGACGGCGCGACCTTCGTGACCGGTGGCGACGTCCCGGACCGCCCGGGTTACTTCGTCGACCCCACCCTCGTGACCGGCATCGAGGACGGCTCGCGCCTGGTGGACGAGGAGCAGTTCGGCCCGGTGCTCCCCATCATCCCGGTGCGCAGCGCCGAGGACGCCATCGAGCGCGCGAACGCCAGCCACTTCGGACTCGGCGGCTCGATCTGGACGGCGGATGTCGACCGCGGTGTCGCGCTCGCCCGCGACCTCGAATGCGGCACGGGCTGGGTCAACCAGCACGGGGCGTTGACGCCCTTCGCACCCTTCGGCGGCCGCAAGTGGTCGGGCATCGGCTACGAGAACGGTCCCTGGGGACTCGCGGCCTTCACCGAGCTGCAGGTACTGAGCGTCGCGAAGTGACGGTTCCCGCGTTCGAGCACGTGCTCTACGAGGTCGATGCCGGGCGTGCCCGCATCACCTTGAACCGCCCGGAGAAGCGCAATGCGCTGTCCTGGCAGCTCCAGCGCGAGCTGTGCGACGCGCTGTGGGAGGCGGACAACGACCGAGCCGTCCATGCGGTGGCGCTGCGCGGTGCGGGCAAGTCATTCTGCGCCGGCTACGACCTGACCGGATCGCCGGACGGCCTGCCGCCCCGGGGCGATCCCGAGCGCAAGTACCGGGGTTACCGCAGCTTCGAGGACGATTCCTGGCAGCTCGAGCGCGAGCAGCGTTTCCGCATGGCGATCTTCGACATGCACAAGCCGGTGATCGCGCAGATCCACGGCCACTGCCTCGCCGGCGGAACGGACATCGCGCTGCTCTGTGACATGATCATCGCCGCCGACGATGCCGTCTTCGGCTTCCCGCCCGCGCGGGATCTGGGCGCGCTCCCCAACAACATGTGGCTCTACAATCTCGGACCCCAGTGGGCAAAGCGGCTCACCATGACGGGCGACACCATCACGGGCCGGGAAGCCGCGCAGCTCGGGCTCGTGATGAAGTCGGTCCCCGGCAAGCTACTCGAGGCCGAGGTCGAGGGGCTGCTCGACCGCATGGCGCAGATCGACATCGAGCTGCTGTCGGCCAACAAGCGCATCGTGAACCTGGGCCTCGAGCTGATGGGCGCCCGCACCCTGCAGCGGCTCGCCGCCGAGAACGACGCGCGCGGACACCAGACCCCGAGCGCGGCGGGCTTCCGGAAGACGGCCATGGAGAAGGGCGTCAAGGAAGCGATCCGGGAACGCGACGCCAAGTTCGGAGACGGCCGCGCCCGCGCGAACGGACCCGAGATCCGGGACGAGCGCGGCTTCCTGATCGACCCCGACTGACTCGGCCCCTGACGGCTTCCGCGCGACAACGAAACGAGGAGAGAAGCATGCTCACCCCCCATCAGCCCTCGGGCGGCCTCGAAGGACTCGCGGCCCTCGTGACCGGCGGCGGCACCGGAATCGGCCGCGCCTGCGCGGAACGCCTCGCCGCCGACGGCGCCGCGGTCACCATCTGCGGCCGCACCCAGGCCAAGCTCGAAGAAGCCGCCAAGCAGATCGCGCCCCATGTCGGTCACGGCGGCAGCATCCAGTGGATCGCGGCAGACGTCACGAAGGAAGCCGAGGTCGAGACGGCGGTCGCCAGGGCCCTCGAGCCCACCGGCACCCTCGACGGCGTGATCGCCAACGCGGGCGGCGGTGGCGGGATCGGTCCGTATCACGTCCAGAACGTCGACGACTTCCTACGGGTCCTGCACCTCAACGTGCTCGGCACCCTGCTCTGCATCAAGCACAGCGTTCCGCACATGGTCGCGAACGGCGGCGGGTCGTTCGTCGGGATGTCGTCCATCGCGGGGCACCAGACGCACCTCTGGTTCGGCGCGTACCCGGCCGGCAAGGCGGGCATCGAGGCCATGATGCGCAACGCGGCGGACGAGTACGGCCACGCGAAGGTCCGCTTCAACGCCGTCCGCCCCGGCTTCATCGCCACGGAGCTGATGGCCGGCGTGCCCCGGGACAGCGATGTCTACAAGAGCTACCTCGAGCAGACGCCGATGCAGGACGTGGGGCAACCCGAAGACGTCGCGAAGCTCTGCCGCTTCCTGATCGGTCCCGATTCGTCATGGATCACCGGCACCGCCATCAATGTGGACGGCGGGCACGGCCTGCGACGCGGCCCCGACTTCACGCAGTTTGCCGAGGCCATGCACGGGCGCGACGTACTCGACGGCAAGCCGCCCCAGCGCTGAGCCCGCGCTCGACGCAAGGAACCCGGGAAGAAAGCGAGGGAGACGCCATGGGAATCCGCGACGACGTCACCGCCCAGCTCACGGGCCCGGGTGCGCCGTTCGAGATCGTCACGGAGCCGGTGCTCGGAGAGCTGCTGCAAGTCGTCAAGAACCGCCCGCACTCCCTGCGCGAGGTGCTCGCGACATCGGCGCTCCACGGCGACGCCGAGTACCTGGTTCACGAAGACCGCCGGATCAGCTACGCCGAGCATGCGCGCATCGTGGCGTCGACCAGCCGGGCATTGGCCGAGCGCTACGGCATCGGAAAGGGAGACGTCGTCGCCATCCTGGCCGCGAACGGACCCGATTGGCCCATCTTCTTCTGGTCCGTGGTGAGCATGGGCGCCGTCGTGGCCGCCATGAACGGCTGGTGGACCCCGGACGAGATCGCCTACGGAATCGAGCGCACGACTCCGAAGCTGATCGTCGGCGACCGCAAGCGTCTCGAACGACTGTCCGGACTCGGCCTCGACGTGCCGGTGCTCGAGCTCGAAGCCGAGCGCGACGCGATCTACGCCCATGCCCCGGACGCCGGGCTGCCGGAGACCCCCATCGACGAGGACGATCCGGCGGTCATCCTGTTCACCAGTGGCACGACGGGCCGGCCGAAGGGTGCCGTCAGCACCCACCGCGGCATCGTCGGATTCCACCAGGTGAACGTGGTGGGCGGCGCCATCTCCGCCGTCACGGCGGCGAAGGACGGCAGTGCCCCGCCGCCGGATCCAAACCCGCCGGCCCAGCAGATCAGCCTCGCGACCTCCCCCATGTTCCACATGTCCGGCCTGTATGCGGGCATCGTCATGCAGCTCCAGATGGGCGGCAAGATCGTCACGCGCTCGGGACGCTTCGACCCGGGTGAGGTCTTGAGATTGATGGAGACCGAGAAGATCACGATGTGGAGCGCCCTCGGCGCCATGGGCCCCCGCGTGGCGACGCACCCGGACATCGACCGCTACGACCTGTCGAGCCTCCGCAGCATCGGCTTCGGTGGTGCCCCCGCCAGCCCTGCGGTGCAGGAGCTGCTGCGGAAGGCATTCCCGACCGCGGCCCAGAGCCTGGGCATCGGCTACGGCAGCAGTGAGACCGTCGCCGTGGTGTCCACGATCCGGGGGCCGGAGTACGCCCTCTACCCGGAATCTGCCGGCCGCGTCATGCCGATGCACGAGGTCGAGATCCGCTCTGAATCCGGCGAAGTGCTCCCCGCAGACGAGGAAGGCGAGATCTTCGTGCGCAGCGCGTACCTGATGCGCGAGTACTGGGGGGACCCGGAAGCCACGGCGAAGACCATCGGGCCCGGTCGCTGGCTCGCCACGGGTGACGTGGGGCGCATCCACGACGGTCGCCTCTACATCAACTCCCGCGCGCGCGACATGATCCTGCGCAGCGCCGAGAACGTGTACCCGGTGGAGATCGAGTACCGGCTGGACGCGCACCCGGAGGTGCGCGAGTCCGCGGTGATCGGCGTCGACCATCCCGAGCTCGGCCAGGAAGTGAAGGCCATCGTGGTCCCCGAGCCGGGCAAGCAGCCGGACCCCGAGAAGCTCGCGAGCTGGTGCGCGGAGACCCTGGCAGCCTTCAAGGTGCCGAGCCTCTGGGAGATCCGCGCGGAGCCGCTCCCGCGAAACGCCGCCGGCAAGGTCCTCAAGAACGTGCTGCAGGGGACCGCCGAGGCGACTCAGATCGAGGAGTAGCCGTCGTCGCGGTCGCTCCCACCCAGACCCGTCCAGTCGCGCAGCTTGCGGCGCGAGACGTCGCCGATCTCGACCAGCGCGGTGTAGGCCAGCGGCACGGCGAACAAGGTCCCGACCATCGCGAAGATCAATCCGAACGAGATGGCCGCAGCGAAGGGGCCGTAGGTCTTCGACTCACCGCCGAATCCCAGCGCCATGGGCAACAGCGCCATCACCGTCGTCAGGGTGGTCAGGAGGATCGGCCGGAAGCGGATCACGCCGGCCTGGGCGACGGCCTCGCGTAGGGGCATGCCGCCGGCTCGCGCACGGTTGACGAAGTCGACCATCACCAGGGCATCGTTCACCACCACGCCGGTGAGGCCGATCGTCGCGTACATCAAGATGAAGCTCACCTTGTAGCCCAGCAGTCCCACGCCGAAGGCAACGCCCATGAGCCCGAACGGGATCGACGCCGCCACGACCAGAGGCTGCAGGTAGCTGCGGAACAGCGCCGCCAGGATCATGTACATCGCGAGGAAGGCCACCGGGAAGGCGCGCGCCAGGTCCGCGAAGGCCTCGCCCTGGCTCGCGAACTCTCCGCTGTAATCGATGGTGATGCCCGGGTAGCGCGCCTCGAGGTCCGCGAAGCGGGCCATCAGCTTCTGGTTGACAGACCGCGACGTCGCGAGCTCGTTGTCCACGTCCGCGAATACCGTCACCGTACGCCGTTCGTCGTAGCGCTTGTACGCCAGGAAGCCCCGGGCGATCTCGACATCGGCGACGTCGCGCAGCTTGACGAGGTAGCCGGCGGGCGTGCGCAGCTCGACGTCGAGCAGGTCACCGAGACTGCCGCGATAGCGTTCTTCGAGCAGCACGCGGATGTCGATGTCCTCGTCGATGGTCGGCGCGCGGAAGGTCGATGCCACGACACCGTCATTGGACGAGCGCAAGGCCAGTGCGACCTCCTCGAACGACAGCCCGTGGCGCGCCGCGCGCTGGGCGTCCACGAGCAGGCGGGCCTCCGCCGGCCCCTCCTTCAGGTTGTCCTCGATGTTGAAGACGCCCGGCACCGTCTCGAGGTAGGCCATCACTTCCTGTGCGATGGCCTTGCCGAGTGCGTACTCGCTGCCCTGGATCCGCATCTCCACGGGCGCGCCGACCGGTGGCCCGTCCTGCTGCGCGGCGACGCGCAGCTCGACGATGCCTTCGGGGTTCTCCCGCGCCCACTCATCCATCCGCCGCTTGACGTTCTGCAGCACCTTCTCCGGTGCCGAGGCCGTGTTCTCGGACCGGTTCATGACGAGGAAGGACATGGCGAGGTTCGGCCCGGTGAGGCGGTCGTAGTTCGAGTCCACACTCGAGCCGACCACCGTCGAGAGCGCCTTCACGTCGCCGCCCATGGATTCGAGCAGCACCGGCTCCATGGCGAGCACGAGCTGCTCGGTCTGGTCGAGGCTGTAGTCGGACTCGGACTCGAGCAGCACATTGAAGGTGTCGAACTCTCCCGGGAAGAGTTCGACCTCGAGATGGCGCGAAGACCCCCAGGCGAACAGGACGAGGCCCACCAGCAGGCCGAGAAACGACAGCTTGTGCGCAAGGACCGGTTGCAGCGCGCGCGCATAGCCCTGACGGGCGGCGTCGATCGCACGGTCCACCCGGGCGCGCACTCTTCCCGTCAAGCGGCCGAAGCCGCCCGATCCCGAGCCGCCCTCGACATCGTGGTCGGGACGCTTGCGACTCCCGAAGTCCAGGTAGTGCGCCGGCAGGATCACGAGACACTCGAAGAGCGACGCCAGCAGGCAGACCAGCACGCACTTCGGAAGGATGGAGACGAACTTGCCGGCCGTGCCGCCCACCAGCAGCAGCGGCGCGAATGCGGCGCAGGTCGTGGCCACCGCCGCGATCACGGGCCACATGACCTCGTGGCTGCCGTCGAGGATCGCGCGCTGCAGCGGCAGCCCTTCCTCGATCTTCCGGTAGATGTTCTCGAGCACGATGATCGCGTCGTCCACGAGCATTCCCGAAACCAGCAACATGCCGATCAGGGTCGAGGCATTGATGCTGATATCGAGGAGCGGAAAGAAGATCATCGCCGTGAGGAAGCTGAAGGGAATCGCGATGCTCGTGAGCGCCGCGTTCCGGAAGCCGATCGTGAACCACAGGATGGCGATCACGAGGGCGATGCCGAGCATCAGGTTCTCGACGAGGGTCTGCATCTGGGGCGCGACGAAGGCCGCCGTATCCAGCGCCTTCTCGATCTCGACCTCGGCCGGGAGACGCTTGCGGTAGTCCGCCATCCAGGCGTCGACGCGTTCGACGAGCTCGATGGCGTCCTGATCGTCCTTCTTGATCACCGTCAGGAGCTGCGCGGGGTGCCCGCCGAAGCGCGAAGCGTAGCGACGCTTCTCGAGCCCGAGGTTCACTTGCGCGACCTCGCGCAGGCGAACCAGGCTGCCGTTGTCGTTCTCGGCCACGACGGTGTCGAGGATCTCCTCGAGATCGCGGTAGTCCCCTTGCGCCCGGACCGTCGTCTCGCCGTCGGCCGCGCCGAAGGTCCCCGCCGACAGGTTGAGGTTGTGGCGGCGGATGCGGCCGGCGACGTCGGCGACACCGAGGCCGTAGCGAGATGCTGCATCCTGGTCGACGAGCACCCGGATCTCGCGTTCCTGGGCGCCGCGCCGACCCGCGGTCTTGACCCCCGGCAGCTGCTCGAGCCGCCGCCCGGCATCGCGCGCGATCTCGCGCAGAGCCGTCTCGCCCACTCCGCCCACGTCCACCAGGGCGACCGACACCACCGGCGCCTGGGCAATGATCTCGAAGAGCAGCGGCTCCTCGGCGTCCTCCGGCAGGTCGTCGACCCGGTCGAGGGCCGCGCGCACGTCGTTGATCGCCGACTCGTACTCTGCCTCGTCGAGCATCTCGTCGAGATCGATCAGGATCTGCGACAGGTCGGCCTGGGACGTGGACCGCATCTCGTGCACGTCGCTGACCTGGGACAGCTCCTCCTCGAGCTTCTGGGTAACGAGACGCTCGACCTCTTCCGCCGACGCACCGGGCCACACGGTGGTGATCGAGACTGCGTTGAGCGTGACGTCCGGGTAATACTCGACGGGGATCCGCGAGAAGGCGGCGATGCCCCCGAGCAGGCACACGAAGAACAGGATGTTCACGAAGACCGGCTGGCGGAGACTGAGCTCCGGGAGGGTCACGGGCGGCTCCAGCCCACACTCTGCTCCCGGACCCGCACGAGCAGGCCATCCCGCCGGTCGCGGACGCCGGAGATCGCGATCCGGTCACCGGGCTCGAGACCGCTGCGAATGTCGAGCAGGTCCGGACGGAAGGGAACGACGTCGACCCTTACGCGTCGCCGGCTCACCCGCGCCTGCTCTGGCGCCCCCGAGGCTTCGAGCACGTAGACATAGTCGACTTCGAATTCCGGGTACACCGCGCGGCGCGGGATCCGCAGCACCGCACTGGCATCCCCCAGCTCGAAGCGCACGCGGCCCAACATCCCGGGAAGCAGACGCTCGCCCGGATTCGAGACGAGCACGGGCACCGGGTACTTCCGCGTGGCCGGGTCTGGCGTGCGGGCGAGGCCGGTGACCACGCCATCGAACCACTCGCCCGGGAAGGCATCCACCGCCAGCCGGGCCGCATGGCCCAGGCTCAGCGCGAGGATCTGGCGATCGTCCACGCCGACCTCGACCTCGATCTGCGAGAGGTCCGACACGCGCGCGACGGGATCGCCGACGCGCAGATAGGCCCCAGGCTCGAGATCCAACTCGCTCACCGCGCCGGGGAACGGCGCGGTGATGCGCGTCTTCTCGAGACGAGTCTCTGCATCGTTGAGGGCGGCGCGCGCGGCGGCGACATCGGCGTCACTCCGCGTCTCCTCGGTTTCCGTGCGGTCGAAGTCCGCGTCGGAGCTCACGCCCTTGTCCGACAGGTTGCGCTGACGCCCGTGCTGCTGGGTGGCGAGCGCTGAGGTCGAACGCGCTCGCAGCAGGTTCGCGCGGGCTTGCTCCACAGCCGCCTCCGGGAGCTTCGCGTCGAGCCGCACCAGGACCTGACCCGCGTCCACATGCTGGTACTCCTCGACGGGGACCTCGACGATGCGACCGGCGACCTCTGCTCCAACGACCACCGTGCGGACCGCCTCGAGCGTGACAGAGACGTCGACCACCACGCGCGCTTCCGTCGGCAGGACCTCGAGGGCGTCGATGGCGATCACGGCCTGCTCGCTGCGAACAGCCCCCCCTTCGGCCTGCTCGACTTCGGCAAGGCGCTCGGCGCGCTCGCGTTCGCTACGCGCGGCCTCGGAGTTCCAACTCAGCACGAGGCCCATCCCAGCCAGGGTGAAGGCCACCGCGATGACGATGATCGGAACGCGCCGCCGGTCCATCCGGATCCTCTCGTCGGGAAGGGCCTAATCTAGCGGAACACGACGGCATTGATGCGCGCGCACGACATCGGCGGATGGCAAACGCAGCACTTGCCCTGCACCCCAGGCGCGCGATCCTCCCGCGATGGCTCGCAGCAGGGACGATGCACCGCGCAAGGGAAGCAACCCCGGGAGCGCCGCGGCGACGTCGGCAGACGACGAGCGCTTCCGGGCACTTGCTGACCACGCGACCGAGCTGGTCGCGGAATTCGATCAATCCGGCCGATACCTGTACGCGAGTCCGAGCTATCGGACCTTGCTGGGGCGCGACCCCGAAGACCTGATCGGCAGCACGCCCAACGAGCTGATCCACCCGGAAGACCTCGACAATTCCACGTCGCGCTTCAGCGAAGCCCTCGACGGCATGCGCGAATCGAACTCGATCCACCGGCTGCTGCACGCGGACGGGAGCTGGCGCTGGTTCGACAACTCGGGGCGGGCCTATCGCACCATCAACGGCGAGCTGCGCTTCGTGTCCCTGGGGCGTGACATTACCGAGCGCCACTATGCAGAGGAGACCCTGTCGCGCCGGCTCGCCGCGGAGCAGCAGTTGCTGCAGCTATCGGGAAACCTGCTTTCCCTCGACGCAAGACAGCTCAGTCGCGCGCTCGACGAGTCCCTGGCCGTCGCTGGACAGCTGGCCGGTGCGGACCGTGCCTTCCTGGTCGCGCGGCGCGCGTCCGGCGACGAAGGCTTGGACCAGTACGAGTGGCGACCCGCGGCGGACCCGACGCTCGACCTCGCGCGGCTGCCGTGGCTGAGTGGACAGATCCAGACGGGTCGACTGGTGGACTGCGAGATCCTGTCCGAGCTGCCGTCCGAAGCCGACACGGACCGCAGCGAGCTGGCGGACCGCGGCGTCAAGAGCCTGCTCGGCATCCCGTTGCACGCGGCGTCGAACCAGATCGGCATGCTCTTGTTCGAGACCACGGCGAGTGAGCACGGCTGGACCATCGAAGACATCACCTTGTTGTCCTTGTGCGCCGACATCTTCGCGAGCTCACTGGATCGACTCCAGCGGGAGAATGCCCTCGAAGACAGTCGTATCCAGCTCATCCAGGCGCAGAAGATGGAAGCCGTCGGTCGGGTCGCCGGTGGCATCGCCCACGACTTCAACAACCTGCTGATGGTGATCGGCGGTTTCAGTGCCAGTCTCGCCGAGGAGCTTCCTCCCGAGCATGCCGGCAAAGCGGACGCACAGGAAATCGAGCATGCCGTCGCCAAGGCGTCGAAGCTGACCGAGCAGCTGCTCACCCTGAGTCGACGGCAAGTGGTCAGCACCCAGCGCGTGGACCTGAACGCCACGATCCAGGGGCTGCGCGAGATCGTCAGTCGGCTGCTGGGCGAAGACCTGACCTTGCGGCTCGAGGTCGATGCCCTGCTCGGCTCCGTCCAGGTCGATCCGGGTCAATTCGAGCAGGCGGTCGTGAACCTGGCGATGAACGCCCGCAATGCGATGACCAGCGGTGGCACCCTGGTGATCTCGACCCGGGGCCGGCGCATCGACGCGCCCGAGGCCCACCGCATCGGCCTCGCGGGGCCCGGCGAGTTCGCGGTCCTCACCGTGCGCGACGACGGCTGCGGCATGGACGAGGCCACCCAGGCAAGAGTCTTCGAGCCCTTCTTCACCACCCGCGAGCCCGGTCGCGGGACGGGGCTCGGGCTCTCCATCGTCTACAGCCTGGTGCGCCAGTGGAACGGCGCCATCACCTTGTGGAGCCAACCCGGACGCGGTGCCACGTTGCGGATCTACCTCCCGACGGTGGAGGGCGCCCCCGAGGTCGCGGCCGTCATGCCTGCCGTCCTGGCGACGCGCGGTTCGGAAACCATCCTGCTGGCCGAAGACGAGGCGCCCGTCCGCAAGCTGCTGCGCCGGGTGCTGTCCCAGGCAGGTTATGCGGTGCTCGAGGCACGGGACGGCCTCGACGCCGTTGAGATTGCCGAGAACCACAGCGGGCCCATCCACGGCCTCGTCACGGACGTGGTGATGCCTCGGATGGGCGGCGTCGCCTTGGCGCGACGGCTGCGGGGGCTGCACCCGGGAATGCCGGTGCTCTTCGTGTCCGGACATCCACTCGAACGCACCGCCGAGCACACCCGCAGCGTGGTGCTCGGCAACTTCCTGCAAAAGCCCTGCTCTCCCCGGGATCTGCTGGCGAAGATCCGGGACACGCTCGACGCAGCCAGCCCGGTCTGACCGTGCGCGGGTCTCTCGGGCCCCTGGGGGAAAACTTGCGCCAGCGGAGACATGACCACGCGGGGCTAGCGTTGGACGCGTGACGACGAGCCACCGCGACTTCGATCACTTGGCGCGGCCCAGGGTCCGCGACTTCTACGCCCTCAACCACACCCGCCAGACCTACGCCTTCGTCTCGTCCAAGCGGCGCGAGTACCTGCCCCTGCGACGCCGGCGGATGGGCATCTGGCAAGCCCTCGAAGCCCTGGGCCAGATCGTCGACGACAGCGACCCCGATCTCGACCTGCCGCAGATCGACCACGCGCTGCAGACCGCCGAAGCCCTGCGCGCAGACGGCCGGCCGCGCTGGCTCGTGCTGACGGGCTTCGTACACGACCTCGGCAAGGTCTTGTGTCTGTTCGGCGAGCCCCAATGGGCGGTGGTGGGAGACACCTTCCCCGTCGGCTGCGCGTTCTCGCAGCGCATCGTGTTTCCGGAGCTGTTCGCCGACAACCCCGACAGCACGCACGCCGACTATGCGAGCGAAGTCGGTGTCTACACCCCGGGCTGCGGGCTCGATCGGGTGCGCATGTCCTGGGGCCACGACGAGTACCTCTATCACGTGCTGCAAGACCACCTGAGCGACGAGGCCCTCGCCATCATCCGGTATCACTCGTTCTACGCGGGCCACCGGGAAGGCGCGTACGATTTCCTGATGAACGATGACGATCGAAAGCTCTTCGAGCACGTGCGCGACTTCAACCGCTACGACCTCTACTCGAAGTCATCCGAGCGCCCGGACTTCGCCAGCCTGCGCCCCTACTACGAGGACCTCGTCGCGGACTTCCTGCCCGACCGCCTGCAGTGGTGACTCTTGTGCGGGCCTCGATGCGGGCAGCGTGACGGACCTGGAAGAGCACGAACTCGCCGGCGGCAACCTGTCCCGGGTCGTGCGCGTCGGCGACAGTGTCCGCCGCCCCGCCGGAGACTGGACACCGGCCGTGCACGCCCTGCTCGACCACCTGGAACGCAAGGGTTTCGAGGCCGCGCCCCGGGCGCGCGGCCTCGACGAAGAAGGCCGCGAGATCCTGTCCTATCTGCCCGGGGACTGCGTGGGGGACGAGAAGCCCTGGCCCGCCTGGTGTTGGACGGACGAGACCCTCGTCGGCGTTGCCCGTCTGCTCCGGCGCTATCACGAAGCAGTCGCCGACTTCGCGCCACCGCCCGACGCGCACTTCCGCCTGGCCTCGCGCCCACTGACACCCCGCGAGATCGTCTGCCACAACGACGTCGCGCCCTACAACCTGGTGCGGGGTCCGGACGGCAGGCTGGCGCTGATCGACTGGGACGTGGCGGGCCCCGGGCCCGCGGTGGACGACGTGGCCTTCGCAGCGCGAAGCTTCGCGCCGCTGCATCCCGATGACGAGTGCCGGCGCCTGGGCTTTCGCGCGCTGGACGACCGTCCCCGGCGGTTGCGGCTGTTCCTCGACGTCTACGGGCTCGAGGGCCGGGGCGACTTCCTCGAGCGCGTCCACGCGCGCCTCGTCGCCAGCATCGAACGCATCACGGCCGCCGCCGAGCGCGGTGAGCGAGCCTTCCAGCAACTCATCGCGAACGGCCTGCTCGAGCCGGTGGAGGCGTCGCTCGGCTGGATCGAAGCGAACCGAGAAGACCTCGAGGGCGCGATCCGGGACGTTTCGCCGCCAGGGCCCTTGCCGCCCTAGGACACGGCAGCCCTGGCCCTGCGCGCGGCAGAAGGCCGCGCACGCGGCAATCCGGAACCTTCGGTTCCGGCCGCTAGCCCGCCGGTCCGCGGCGGATGCGGTCGGACGCGAGAGCCAGCCCCGACAACAGCACGTCGCGGATGTCCCGGGGATCGATGACCTCGTCGTAGGCCATGGCGGCGGCCATGCCCCAGGGCCCCGCTTCCTGGGCGCGCTCGACCTGGGCCTGGGTGTCCGCATCGAGCTTCGCCGAACGCCCACCGCTGGCGGCCGGCATGGCGCCCATCGTCACCGCCGGGAACGTGACCACCAGGGTCTGGTCGTCGCAGGGGTTCTGGGCCATGACCGTCGAGCCGAAGCCAAATGCCTTGCGGAAGGTCACGTGCAGCTTGGGCACCCGCGCCCGGTGCTGGGCCTTGAACATCTTGCCGCCCCACTTGAGGATGCCCTCGCGCTCGGCCCTGCTACCCGCCAGCACCCCCGGGTTGTCGGCGAAAAAGACGAGCGGCAGGTTGAAGGTGTCGGCCGTGGAGATGAAGTCCATGCCCTTGATGGCCGCGGCGCTGTCGACGGCGCCGGACCGCACCGACGGGTCGTTGGCCACGAGGGCGACCGCCTGGCCGCCGAGGAAGGCGAGCCCCGTCACCAGGGAAGCGCCGTACTTCGGCTGGATCTCGAGGAAGCTGTCCGCGTCCACGACCCCCGCGATCACCTTGCGCATCTTGTAGGGCTTGCGGTCGTCGAGGGGTACCCAGTCGAGCATCTCTTCGATGCGGCGCGGGCCGGTGTCCTCCCCCTCGCGCCGGGGCGCGGGCTCCGAGCGATGACGTGGCATGAACGCCAGATAGCGGCGCGCCATCTCGATCGCGGCCGGGTCGTCCGCCGCCACGTTGTGGGCCGTGCCCGCGATCTCGGCGCAGACCCTCGGACCGCCCAGCTCTTCCTTCGTGACGTCCTCACCGATGGCTGCCTTCACGAGCGGCGGTCCGCCGGTGAACATGGACCCGGCCTCGGTCATGACCGTGAAGTCCGAGAGCGGTGACGTAAGGGCGCCGTGACCCGCAGACGCGCCCAGGACCAGGCACACCATCGGGATCTCGCCCGAGCACTCGGCCAGGCCGATCAGGTCGCTGGGAGCACGGCCGACGGACCCCGCCTCGGTCAGGCGGTGCCCGGCGCCGTCCAGCATGAAGACGAGGGGGATGCGTTCCTGCAGCGCCAGCTCGCACACGCGATTGCGCTTGGCCATGGACCCGCTGCCGATGGATCCGCCGAGCACCGTGAAGTCCTCGGCGGCCGCCAGGGTCCGGCGCCCGTTCACGAGGCCGTGACCCGCCACCAACGCATCGCCGGGAACGTGCTCGCCGCCCACCAGGGTGCCCAGCTCGTCGAAGCGGCCGTCGTCGAAGAGCAGCGCCAGACGCGCGCGCGCGTCGAGCTTGCCGCGCTGGGTCATCAAGCGGTCGACGCGCTCGAGACCTCCCATGGCCCGCGCCGCGGCGCGCCGCCGCTCGAGCACGGCCAGTACTTCCTTCCAGTCCCTGGGTCCGCCGCTTCCGTCGGTCGCATCGCTCATGGCCGCGATTCTAGCGACAGTCGCGGCTGCCTCAGTCGCCGGCCCGCTCGGCCCGCTCGGCGATCATGCGGACGGCCAGAGGCTGCAGCTCCTCGCCAATCATCTCACCGACGATGCGCGAGCCCTCGTCGGTCACGTGCATGCCGTCCCAGAAGACCCGGCCGGGCTCGTCCCAACCGGGGACCTCGTCACGCAGACGCGAGACGAGGTCGATGACGAGCACGTTCTCCTCTCGACCCACCTCGCGAATGATCGCGTTGAAGACGTCCTGGTTGCCGAGGTCCGCCCAGTCGGGAGTCAGCGCGCTGCGGCTGCTCGAGAGTGGCTGGGTCATCAGCACCGGCTCGATGCCGAAGTCGCGACAGAGATGCACGAAGCTGAGCAGCCGCGCGCGAAACGGCGCCGTCGGCGGCTTCGGGCGCGCCGGGTCGTTCTTCACGTTCATGTTCTCCGCCGGCTCCGCGACCACGACTCCGGCGTACGCCAGTCGCGCCAGCGCCACCAGATGGATGCGGCCCGACAACATCTGCGCAGACCAGCGGCCGAGCAGGGGAACCGAGACCGGCTCGGGCTCGCGCACCCGATACCCGCGAGGTCGCGAGAGAGTGCCGATGTCGTTCGTCGCGTGCATCAGCACGACGACGTCCGGCTCGTCAAAGACCACGTGGTTCAGCAGGACATTCAGGCTGTCCTGCAGGGTTCCAGCAGGGCGCGCCGCGTTGAGCGCATTGACCCGCAAGCCATCTCGCTCGAGCGCCCGGGCGGCGACGATGTGAAAGCGATCCTCCTCGGAGACGACGGTATTCGCGGTCGTCGACCCGCCCAGGAACGCGACCGTGAGATCCGGATCGACGTGTCGAAACGAGGGGATCGCATAGGCGCGGTCATCCGTGCGAAGGATCGCCGAGGGGCTGTCGGGAAAGACCTGCGAGCGGTCGATGACCCGGTCCATTCGCGCATGCGGCATCCGCAGCCACAACACCCGGTCCGGGTCCTCGCCTGCGTAGGGATTCGTCCAAAGGAGACGCAGCAATAGTTCGGACAGGACGATCGCAATCGCTATCGAAGCGGTCAGCAGCAGCAGTCGCTGCAGCAGTGTGGTGGGCCCTCGCGTCATCGCGCCGGATCATAGCGGGCCCACCGAGAGGTTCGTGCTTGCGCAACACGGCGGCAACGTCGCCGCACCGGAGCCCGCGCGTTACCTGTGTCGCGATAGACATCGAACGCACGCGAGTGGTAGGATCCGGCTCCGCCCGCGCGCCCTGGCTATGGAGCTATTCGTCGATGACCCGACAACCGACGGCACGATTCGGTCCCGCGCGGGCCGCTGGCGGGGCCCGATGACCCGCGCGCACGCCCGACTCTGTCTGCTCGGGATCGTCGCAGCGTTCCTCGCATTGCAGAGCGTGTATCTCTCGCACCGCTGGACGATCGACGAATCCTGGTACTTGATGCCCATCCCGTCCATCCTCGAAGAGGGACGGTTTCGGATTCCGACTATCCCAGGCGACGACGAGTTCTGGCCGCAACCGCCCCTCCTGACCTACAGCGAGGCGCTGTCGGAAGTGGTCCAACCGCTGACGGCGAGCCGCGCGCGGATGATCCCGCTCGCGTTCGGCTGCGCGTTGATCGTCACGGCCTACTTCCTCGGCCGGAAGCTGTACGGCGAGGGGGTCGGCCTCCTCGCTGCGGGCCTGGTTGCTTCCGACAACCTGGTCTTCCTCGCCGCGCGAACGGTGCGCCCCGAGATCCTGGTGGCGCTCTTCGTCGCCCTGGCGTTGCTCGCGATCGCGAGGGGGACGAGCCGCCGCGACCTCCTCCTCGCGGGGCTCATTTCCGGTCTCGGCGTATCCAGCCACCCGAACGGCCTACTGGCTCCCGGCTGCGCCGCCATCCTGCTTCTTGCTCGCGCGGGCCTGGGAATCACGGGGCTCAAGAAGACACTCGAGCTCGGGTGCTGGACCCTGCTCGCCATGGTCCCACTGGTGGTCTGGATCGTGGTGAATGACGGCCCCAGCGGCTTCGAGGGCTTCAAGAGCCACTGGCTGGGACGCTACGGGCGCCTTGCCGAAGAGACTCCCACTCTCGCGGGGTCGATCCTCGCTCTGGTCGAAGCGGAGATGCGTGGCCGCTGGTCGGGCTTTCTGCAGGCGCCATATCGAATACACATCGCCCTGATCTCGATCCTCGTGATCGGCCGGTCCCTGCTCAGCAGGGACCGGACACTCCGCGCCCTTGGTATCTGCTGCGTCCTGCAGCTCTTGTTCTTCATCTTCGTCAACAACTCGGTTTCGAGCGTCCGCTATATGACGCCGCTGATTCCCATCGTCGCGGTGATCGCCGGTCAGTGGACCCATGCGCTCTTCACGAATCGCGTAGCGCCCGGGATCCTTCAGCCGCGGGCGCTGCTCGCAGTCACGATCGTCGTCGGGCTCGGGCTTTCCCAGATCGCCGGCAACGGGCTCTACCTGTGGCGCGCCCGATCGGCGGACTACGTCGCCACGGTGGAGTCCCTCAACGAGCTGATTCCCCCCGACAGCCGCGTGTACGGATCGATCACGTTCTGGCTCGGGCTTCGGAACCACACCTTCGTGCCCTATATGCGAAAGAACTGGCAACGCGCGCTGGAGGATCACGACCCCAACGTCATGATCGTCGACGACCTCGACATGGCAGACCCGAAGAAGAGGTGGGGCGCGCTTCGGGCCGACCTCAATGCGCACGTCGAGGAGCACGGCTGGACTCTTCTCGGCGAAGTCGACGCCGGCTACTACGGACAGATAAAGGTCTACGGGGCTCCGAAGTCGCGTCCACGGCCACCCGAGCAACGCCCTGAGCCTGCGACCACGCGGACCGGAGAAGCTGCATGACCTCGACAGGTCCGGTGGCCGTCGTCGTGCCGGTGTACAACGAAGCCGATGTGCTGCCCGAATTCTGGACCCGACTGGTTGCGGTGTTCGACCGGCTCGACTGCGATTGCGAGGTGATCTTCGTCAATGACGGCAGCACGGACTCGAGCCTCGAGATGCTGGTCGCGCTCGCCAACGCCGACCCCCGCGTCTCCGTGCTGGATTTGAGCCGCAACTTTGGCAAGGAGATCGCTCTGACGGCGGGCCTGGACAGCGTGCGTGGCGACGCCGCGATCCCCATCGACGCCGACCTGCAGGACCCGCCGGAGGTGATCCCCCAGCTAGTCGAGAAGTGGCGCGAGGGCTTCGACATGGTCTACGCGACCCGCCGGAGTCGCAGCGGCGAAAGCTGGCACAAGCGGGCGACGGCGGCGGCCTTCTACCGGATTCTCGGGCGCGTCTCGGAAACCGCGGACGTGCCGGCGGACACCGGAGACTTCCGGATCATCGGCCGTCGCGCCCTCGACGCCTTCTGCCAGATGCGCGAGCGACACCGCTTCCTGAAGGGCCTGTTCGCGACCGTCGGGTTTCGAACAGCCTCGATCCTCTACGACCGGGATCCCCGCTTCGCGGGACAGAGCAAGTGGAACTACCGGCGCCTGGTCATGCTTTCCGTCGAGGGCATCACGTCGCACAGCATCGCGCCCCTGCGGCTGGCGACCTTCCTGGGCATCGCCGTCGCGTTCGTGGCCTTCGTCTACGCGGCCTGGATCGTGTACAAGACGCTCTGGTTCGGAGATCCCGTGGCGGGGTATCCGTCTCTCATGACCGCGATCCTGATGCTCGGCGGAGTCCAACTGACCACGCTCGGGATCGTCGGCGAATACCTGGGCCGGGTGTTCAACGAGGTCAAGGGGCGACCCTTGTACTTCGTGCAGCGCCGATGGCCCCAGCCCGAGGCTACGGAAGACTAGAAGGACGCATCCGGGCGGCGAGCGCGTCCGCAATCGCCGTCACGAGACGCTCCTGGCCGGCCTCGTTCAGATGGGCCGGATCGCGGAAGAGGTCCGTCTCTTCCTCGTACGAAGCGACGACACCCTCGAAGCCGATCACGTGCACTTCGCCTTCGAGTCCCGCCGCGGCCAGCTCCCTGCGCAAGACGGAGCGGTAGCCACCGATCACGTCGACCTCACCGTCATCGACGGCCTGGACGAACAGCTCGTGCTTCAGCCACCTTGCCGGATCACGCGCCGCGTGTACCTGCTCGATGCCGTACTCCGGCAGCTCGAGCAGCAGGACCTCGATTCCATGACTGCGAAGGACGCGCGCGATCTGCACGACATGGTACGCGTAGAAGTCCGCACCCAGGTGACTGGCCGAATCGTTGACGCCGGCGATCACGACGGCGAAGCGGACGGTCGGGTCTGCGAGCGCCGCGGCGCTCGCGTGCGGAGCCGTCTCGGGCTCGAAGAGGTTCCGTAGGATTCGGCGCGACGTCGCACCGGGATGGCCGTAACTTCTCGCGTGGGCTCTCAGCCCGCGTTCGGCTAGGCCCTCGACCAACGGTTGGGTCAGCTTGTCGTAGGCCACCCAACTGTCTCCCAGGAGCACGATGCCGGGGCCGGCACCGAGCTCCTCCCGCCGGGGGGCGGAGGCCCCCAGCAAGACCGGGTCGACCTCTTGGAACATGCGGCTGCCGCGAATCAGGAGGACGGCGCCCGCCGCGCACGCCGACACGACCAAGGCGAGCCCGACGACGGCGACGAGAGCGCGGACGCGAGTGCGGTGGCGGCGGTTTTCGGCGGCAGCAGGGTCCGTCATGGGTCGGCGCCCGGACGATACGCGAGGTCCGCCCTCCAGGCCTCCCCCGTCCTGGGGGCATAAAGTGACCGCACCCGACCTCCGATAAGCCCCCAGACGGCCGAGTGCCGTACCGGAGGGGCCTACCCGTGCAGACTGTTTCTCGACTCTCGCGCCGACTCGCAATCCAGCTCTCGATCCCGTTCCTGACGGGGCTACTGAGCCTGGCGTTGGTGCCCGAAGCCGACGCCCAACGCATGCGAGGCGGCGCGCGCGCGCCGGCCCACGAGGGCCCCGCGGTCGAACGCGCGACCCGCACCGCGACACCCGGCGAGCAGGGTCGCCCCGTCGAGGGAGATCCCCTCTTGGGCGACGACACGCGCCGCGACGTGCGAGTCGACGAACGCCGGGACGGGGACCGAGTCGGATGTCGGCGCGGTGTGCGCCGAGCTGGCGTCGCTTGCGACTACTACTATGACGACGACGGGGACTACTACGAGGACGACGTCGAGACCACCCAGACGCAGTCCGGGTCGGCGCCCCGTCAGGCGGCTCCGGCACCTGCCGCGGCCAAGATGGCACCCGCCCCGCAGCCCGAAACGATCGCCGAAGAGTTCACGCCCCATGCCAGCAAGCAGCTGCGGAACGAGCTGATCGCGGCCCACAAGAAGTGGGTGGCGGCGCAGAACCACCTCGATGCCGTGAGCAAGCAGCTGGCCGACGCCGAGTACAAGGCATACAAGACCGGCGGCTCCGTCGATCCGGCCCTGGCCGAGCGCCGCCAGCAGGCGCGGGCCGAGGTCTCAGCGGCACACGCCGCCATGGAACCGCTGGTCGAACAGGGTCGCAAGGCGGGCATCTCGTCCGGTGTGCTCGAACTCTACGAGCAGGCCCACGAGTAGTTCAGCGTAGCTCCCGAGCGGGGGCTGGTCGTCGACCGCGCTAGCGGCGCTCATAGATGAAGAAGTCGGCTTCCGAACCGGCGCCGCCGAGCTCGTCCTTGGGCAGTGGGTTCGGCACGCGTTCGACCATGCGCCAGTCCGGATGCTGCGCCTCGACGTAAGCGCTGAAGTGCCGGTGGCGTACGTGCGCCGACACCGGCCGGTCGACGTCGCTCGAGTAGATGACCGCGAAGCGACCCGCAGCCCCGAACAGGTGCGACAGGTGCCGCGCGAAGATCGCGTCCTCGACCAGGTGGTAGATGACGTCCAGGGACAGGGCGAGGTCCGCGCGGAACAGCCCGAGCGCATCGTGGAATGCGTTTGCGTCGTAGACGAAGAACGCCTTCGTCGCATCGGACGCAAAGCGTTCCTGGCAACGCGCCACCACACTGGCCGAGACGTCGAGGCCCACGTATTCGGGATACGCCGCCAGGGACAGCTGCTGGCCGTCCCCGCACCCGAACTCGACCACGCGCCCGATGCCGTGTCGCGCGACCAAGGCGTTCAGGAAGTCGGCCTTGAACGCGGCGAGGGGTCCGCTCGACCCTGTCCCCGAGTCGCCGCCTGCCTTGTAGCGGCGTTCCCAGTAGTCCCCGCTGCTGCGGGCCCCGCCGGCGAACGGCAGCCGCGACAGCAGGCGACCGAGCCAGGGTGCGCGACGCACGACCTCGCGGAGCCGCAGGGACGAATCCCGCGGGCTCATGCCGCTGCCGCCGACATCGGCTCGTGCTGAAGCGAGTCTCCCGGCCGCATGGAGCGGGACCGTAACACCGGGGCCTGGCTGGCGCGCCTGGCGTCCGGCGCCGCCAGTCGTGCGAGAATGCGGGCTACGCTCATCGCCTTGCGGGAGATGGCTGTTGTGCCCGATCTGAAGGCAGCGGGTCCGTTCGCCGGAAAGCGGGGGATTCTCCTGGTCGCCGCGGTGGTCGCGCTCGCGGCGGTCGCGGCCTCCGCTCCCCGCGCCGGCGCCCCAGCCCTCGGCACCCGGGTCTTCGAACTGGGAGGCGACAGCCAGTTCTTCGCATTCGTGAACGGTGCGATCGCCCTCGGTCCGTGGCGGGGCGACCTGGTCCTCGAAGGCGGCGTGCCCGACGCCCAGGGAATCGCGTCCGTCACCGGCGCGGGTCTGCTGGTGGTCGACGTGCTCGGGGGCGCGCAGGGGCGGATCTGTCGGCGCTTCGAGTCCTGCACGGGAGAGGTGTATTGCCAGGGTGGCGTCAACGCCGACGTCGAATCCACCCTCGACAGCATGGGCTGCCAGGGGCTCGGCGGGACCGGTGCCCTGCCCACGATCTCGACGATCGTGAACCCGAGCGACAGCGGATCCGGCGCCATGATCCTGACCTGCATGGTGGCCGAGGCGAACTTCCGCCAGTCGGGTGCCATGCCCGACTGCGACGCCGTTCCCGAAGGAAACGGCGTCGACAGCTACGCCCCGGCACGTCCCATGATCTTCACCACGGGCAGCATGACGGCGAGTGCGCAGAACTGGTGCGGGGGCTTCGCGACAGTGGCCGCGCTGGCCGGGGAGAACCTGTCTTGCGAAGAGTGGACGGCCCCGCACTCGGGCGGTGTCCTGGTACGCACCACGGTCAACGAGGAGCAGGATCCCCTGGCGCCCTTCGACCTCGCCGGCGGCACCCTGCTGGCAGCCACCCTGTGCGGCAACGCCCTGGTCGATCCCGGTGAAGCCTGCGACGACTCGGGGGAGTCGATCGTTTGTGACGACGACTGCAGTCTTCCCGTCTGTGGCGACGGCGTGCTGAACGCGAGCGCCGGCGAGGACTGTGACGGCAGCTTCGCGTGCGGTCCGGACGAGATCTGCACGCCGGCCTGCGCGTGCATCCCGGCGCCGATCTGCGGCAACGGCGAGACGGAGTTCGGCGAGGACTGCGACGAGGCCGGCGAATCGGCGGACTGCAACGCCGACTGCAGCCTCGCGACCTGCGGCGACGGCACCCTGAACGCCAGCGCCGGCGAGACCTGCGAGACCGGCCTCGACACCTGCACGCCCGGGGACCTGTGCGGCCGCTTCTGCGGCTGCGTGCCCCCGTCCGGCTGCGGCAACACCTTCGTGGACGACGGAGAGGAGTGCGACGATGGCAATCTCGAAAGTGGCGACGGCTGCAGCGCCAGCTGCACCGCCGAGCTGCCGTTCCAGCTCGAGATCGCGAATCTGAACCTGCTGCACGCCCTGTTCGAGGACAACGACATCGAGGTGCGGCTCTCCCTGGCCGCCGACGCCCTCGCCGCCATCGAGCCCGACATCGCCACCTTCCAGGAGGTCGCCGTCGTCGACGGTCGCGACGCCCAGGACATCCTGATCGAGCACCTTCGCGTTCGTCATGGGCTCTTCT
The DNA here is from genome assembly GCA_029261855.1 of Deltaproteobacteria bacterium. Classification (GTDB taxonomy): domain Bacteria; phylum Myxococcota_A; class UBA9160; order UBA9160; family UBA4427; genus JAJDAN01. Next base: position 25,573 of record JAJDAN010000013.1, on the reverse strand, counting down.
ACCGCGGCGTGAGGTACGGCCAGACCTCCGCCGGCCAGGCCGTCATCAGCAAGTGGCCGGTGGAGATCCGTGAAGCCGTCCAGCTGCCCAGCGAGCAGGACGCCCCGGGCTTCTCGGACCCGCGCATCTTCGGCCGTGCGGTGGTGTATTCGCCCGTGGGCCCGCTCGACGTCTACGGCCTGCACTTCTGCGCGAGCTGCACCAGCGAAGAGCGCGAGGTGCAGACTCTCGACGTCATCGACTTCGTGGCCGCAACACGCGAATCCGGACACCCGGTGCTGGTGGGCGCCGACTTCAACGCCCACCGCGGTACGCCTCCGGACGGGCAGCAGACGAACGACCCGCCCATCGAACGCTGGATCGACGCCGGTTACACGCCGTTCTTCGACGGCCTCGACGCCCCGTGCGATCCCCCGAGCAACCCCTCGGGCTGCACCAGCGGGCAGGACCTGCGCGCCGCAACCGACACCACGACCCGGCGCATCGACGGCATCTTCGCCGGACCCGCCGGGACCATTTCCGGCGCGCAGGAGGGGGGCACCAGCAGCACCTTCGCCGACGCCCCCCAGCCCGACCCCACCCCCGAGTGCGCCTTCGACCCGCCCCTCGCGTGCCTGCTGTCGGCCGAGTGCCCCGTCGGTCATCTCTGCGACGCCGTCAGCGGGACCTGCACCCCCGTCGCGCCCGCCTGCATTTCGACCGACGACTGCGACCCGGGCGCGGTATGCCAGACCGTGCTGTGGGCCTCCGACCATCTGGGCGTGCGCTCGACGGTCCAACTGCAGCGCGTCCCCGAACCCGGCGCGCTGCACTCGACCCTGGCGGCTGTACTCGCCCTGGCCGCCCTGCGAAGAGGTCAGCGACGACGCGCAGCATTCGTCTCGCGCCGCGTCAGCGCCACGAGATCCAGACCCCACTCTCGCGCAGCGACTGCATGACGAACGCTTCGAAACGGGGAACCTCCGCCGCCGGAATCAACGCAGCGGGGAGTTCGAGGACCGTCTTCACGACCAGGTCTCCGTCCACCTCGTGGAAGCTGCGTCGAAGACTTCCGTAGTCGGACTCGAACTCGAGCGCGGCCCCGTAGTGGTCGGCCTTCGCGCAGCACAGCGAGATCCGCTCCTCCGCGCTGTACCTCAACCCGAGCATGCGGTACGGGTGATGACGATTCACGGAGATGAAGGTCTGCGCGTAGTAGACGAGCCAGCGATCGAAATCGAGGAACGCCTTCCTGTCCGACGCGTAGCCACCCGGGATCGTGATTTGGGACTCGATCCCATGCGGCTGAGCGGCGTCGCGCAGCGATCGCAGGGAGAAGGTCGGCATCGCCGTCGCTCCGAAGGCCTGGCGGTACTCGGCTTCCAGCTGGGCTCGTCGATCCGCAGAAGACAACGCCAGCAGATCGGCGCGCAGCATGGGCGCTCCGGGCCCGGTGAAGGTGCGGATGTCGTGAAGCGCGATGCTCCCATCGCGCTCGAAGCGTCGGGTTCGCGAAACGCTGATCTCCCATCCGAAGTCACGCGTGGCGAGTCGTGTCAGCGCGGGCACGCTGGCCGGCGTGAGCGGTAGCGCGATCGCGCCCGCCAGCTGCGGCGGAAGTTCGAGCCCCGCGTATGCCTGAGTCGGATCGACACAGACCGCCTCACTGGGGTCTGCCCCCAGACAAGCGATCATGTGATCGAAGTAGCTGCTCGAAGGCCTCATCACCCGAGACGTGTCCTTGCGTTCCGAGCTCGTGAGGACCGGTGTCAGCTCGAGATCCACGAGACGCCCCAAGGCGACCAGCAGCGTGACCTTGTCCTTGCAATCTCCGTAGCGGCGCGACAGCGTCGTTTCGGCCTTCCGCGGCACGACCGTGCCGTCTCCGTGCGCGAGACTCACGTAGCGGATCTCGTCCGCAACGAATCGCAGGAGGCGCAGGAGTCGCTCTTCCGGCGGCAGGCTGGAGTCGATCTCCAGCTCGGCGAGCTTCTCTCGCAACGCGGGCGTCGGCAAAGCCGCCGCCTCGACCAGCCCCCAGACCGCCGCCTGGACGCCGGCCCAGTCCTGGACGAACCCGACGTAGAAGGACGGAACCAGGTCGCGGTAGCTCAGAACGTCGCGGTCGATGGCGATCGCGGGAAGGTCCAGCCGGACGCAAGCGACCCCCCTGCCCTGGCGCTCGCACGCGAGGCCCGGATCGTTGGTCTGCCACACGATCTCCGGCGCACCCTCCTCGACCGACACGACGATCTCGACGCGTGCGACCGGGACCGCGCTCCCCAGCATGATTTCTCTCGACCAGGGAAGCGGGAAGTCTCCCGACTGGAAGCGCCGCGTGCCGACGTAGGTCGCCCGGTGCCCGGGCTCGAGCCCGGGCACCGGCAGGATCACCCGCTCCCAGTCCGAAAACACGTTCGGCGTCTGGTCCGGCAGAACCTCGATCGTTTCCGGATCGAGGGGTGTCCGATCGCCAGACGCCGACTCGGAATAGGCCGCATCGACGCTCGCCCGATCGCGTGCCGCGTCCGCCCAGAACTCGAGATTGCCGCCCTGGGTGGTCCCCGATTCGGAGAGGAAGTACCGGACGAGCCGGGTTCGCGAGATGACCTCTCCCGACCGCCGGACGCTGATGTCTACCGTCCAGAGCAGGTCGACGTAGCCGTGACCCGCGGCCTGCCACCGGGCGAGGGCTTCGGCCGGCGGCGTCTCCGGATCGCCGTCAGCGCTGAACGTCCCCAGGGACGGCGAGACGCTGAGCCAATCCGGGAGCCGTTCGCTCGCGCCGGCCTCTGCCGTCAGGAAGGACAAGACCCACAGCAGGAGCCCGAGCCGGCGGATCATGGCTGCTCCACGCCATTCGCCGGGATCCGCAAGCCCGCGACGAGATCGTCGACCAGGTGGTGGGTCTGTGGCGGCGCTCCTCCCATCGCGATGATCTCGACCAGGGCGGTCTCGGCTCGAACGATGGCCGAGACCACCAGACTCTCCATCACCGCCGGAGATCTGCGCACCTGGTAGGTCGCGATGGAGACAGGCCGAAACGAGCCGCCCTCCACGAAGCGCCGCACCTCCCCGAACGAGAGCACTTCGTTGTTGGCGAGAATGAGCTGTCGGCGGGCCAGCACGAGTTCATCGACCGACTCGCGCGCGCCGCGCACGACGTAGACGAAGACCGTTACGCCTTCGGCGGGATGAAAGAGCGCAACGTCGGCGTCCGTTCCCATCTCCGCGGGATTCGCGACCCTCAACCACCCGACCGACTTCGGCACGATCGAATACAGCCGCGAAGGGCTCACGATCTCCGAGCGCACCGGCACGGTCTGCACGTCCGGCGAAGAAGCGCAGCCGGCGCCGAAGGCGACCGACAGCCACAGACCCAGGAGCGCCAGCGCGTGGTTTCGCCGCGAGGTGGCCGGCAGGCGGGGCGCGCGAGGCGGCGGCATGCGGCCAGAATAACAAGATCCGTGTGGACGCGATCTCACGAGCTGGGCGGCACCCCCAGACGAAAAAGCCCCCGCGCCCAGGGGGTCGCGGAGGCTTTCGTTCTCTGGAGCACGAGACCGGGTTCGAACCGGCGACCCTCACGTTGGCAAGGAGATGCCGGGGTTGATTTCATTGAGGAAATTCGCCCGAAGCGGTCATATCGATGCGTTTCGGTCAATAGTGGGGGAAGCGAAAACAGACCTAGATTTCCTTGCAGGCATGCTTCGAAACAGCGGTTCGAACACCCGACTGGGCATATGACAGGCCCCCGTTGCCCGGGACCCGTCCTGTCTGGTCCTGGACCCGACCGGATTCCCATGAGCCGGAGCGCCTCGATGATTTCCTTCTCTCAGCTAATTCTTGTTGTAGCCAAAGTCTCCGCGCGATAGCAGGACTTCCTTCCAGTAGGTCTCCCTCTCGATGATGTCGTGGTCGTCCGTCTTCATAGGTCGATACTCCAAGAGCGAGAACTGGAAGTTCGTGCGAGCGTAGTCCATCCCCTCCTTCTTGATGAGCTTCGTGAGTTCGTCATTGTGGCCGTGCCCGGTGCCCACGTAGCAGGACCATCGCGACCATATACCTGAGCCCCCATACGCCGATCCGACGTACTTCTTCCCGTTCTTTCGATCCGTGATGAGATACACGCCCTTCACGTTGGCGAGCGCCGCCTTCCAGTCGGGCTTGCCAGACTGGAAGATGTTTTCGAGGACGTGGAAGTCGTGGTTGATGTTCTCGTAGCCGCAGAATGCTTCGCCTGTGTATCGCTCCGCGAGAATCTCCGTGACCTCGAAGTTGTCGATGCAGTTCTCTAAGCGCCGTGCCTTTGCGCGCCCCGATCTCTTCCATTTGAGCTTGAGCCTCCCGATGAAGGGCCTGAACTGGTCGGTAAGTTCGACTTCGTATCCCTTCCCCTTGGTCTTGTTGAGGCGTTTAACGACTTCGTAGCAGCCACCAAACAGCCAGTTGTCTGCCTCGTGATAGAAGTCGGTCAAGCTGAAGATGAACTTCCTGCTGAAGTCGTCGTTAACACCCCGATACGAGTTCCAGTTCTCCCATTTGTCGAGATCGCTCACGAATACATTGAGGGGCTGGTTCTTGCCGTTCCAAGTAGCCAAATGGACCTTGTAGTCCCTGGGATCTTCGAATTCGAGGATGTCGGCAAGCTTGATGGCCATGGTCTTCTCCAGACGCGCGTTTATCGGGCGTACTCGAAGCCTACTGGTTTCGGTCGCAGCCAGCGTGGACGGAGCCGGGATCGAAAGGCTGCTAGATCCCGCAATCCTGAATCCACCTCGACAGTCACAATTCGTCTCGTTGGGTCCGCAGGGTCGCTCCGGCAGATGTCCTATCGACTTAGAGAAAATGCTGCTCCAGGCCCAAACCGCTCGACGCAACCGCTGCTAAATCCCCGAGTTCGCAGTATTTTCCCCTCCGATGAGTAAGAAGGGCCTCAGCGAGAGCGACATCTGCATGAAGTTCATCAACCCGGCCATCGAGACGGCCGGGTGGGACCTGCAAACCCAGGTTCGCCGGGAACTTACGTTTACAGACGGGAAGGTCATCGTCCGGGGCAAGCTCTGGAAGCGGGGCAAGAAGAAGCGCGCCGATTACGTGCTCTACTGGAAGAAGAACCTTCCGATCGCCGTGATAGAGGCCAAGGACAACAAACACTCGATCGCTTCCGGCATGCAGCAAGCCCTGGGCTACGCGGACTGCCTCGATGTGCCCTTCGTTTTCTCCTCGAATGGCGACGGCTTCCAGTTCCACGACCGTACCGGCCTGGGCGACCAGACGGAATCGACACTGGCAATGGAGGAGTTTCCCTCTCCCGAGCTTCTCTGGGAGCGCTATCGAAAATGGAAGGGCCTGGAGGCTGCCCCCGCCCTGGAAGTCGTTACCGAGCCCTACCACGAGGACGCCACGGGGAAAGCGCCTCGCTACTACCAGCGGGTCGCCATCAACCGCACCGTGGAGGCCGTAGCACGAGGCCAGGACCGCATTCTCCTCGTCATGGCCACCGGCACAGGTAAGACCTACACGGCCTTCCAGATCATCTGGCGGCTCTGGAAAGGTGGCCATAAGAAGCGAATTCTCTTCCTGGCCGACCGCAACATTCTTGTCGATCAGACCAAGACCAATGACTTCAAGCCCTTCGGCGCGGCTATGACGAAGGTGCAGCACCGCAATGTGGACAAGAGCTACGAGATCTACCTCGCGCTCTACCAAGCCGTCACCGGTACTGAAGAAGAGGCCAACATCTACAAGCAATTCAGCCGGGACTTCTTCGACCTGATTGTCGTAGACGAGTGCCATCGCAGCAGCGCGCGGGAAGCCTCAGCGTGGCATGACATCCTGAGATACTTCTCCTCGGCCACACAGATCGGCATGACGGCCACGCCGAAGGAAACCAAGGACGTTTCCAACATCACGTACTTCGGCGAGCCGGTATACACCTACTCCCTCAAGCAGGGGATTGAAGACGGATTTCTTGCCCCCTACAAGGTCATCCGCGTCGATATCGACCGTGACCTCGAAGGCTGGCGTCCCGAGAGGGGGGCAGTGGATGACCTTGGGGCCGACATTGAGGACCGCATCTACAACCAAAAGGACTTCGACCGCATTCTCGTCCTGAATAAGCGGACGAAGCTCGTGGCCGAGAAGGTCGTAGAACAGCTCGAAGCCAACGACCCCTACGCGAAGACGATCATCTTCTGTGAGGACATCGACCACGCAGAGCGAATGCGGCAGGCCATCGTGAACGCCAACCCGGAGCGGGCGCAAGAAGACCTGCGCTATGTCATGCGCATTACGGGCGACAACCCCGAGGGTAAGGCGCAGCTCGACAACTTCATCCACCCCGAAGAGCGCTACCCGGTCATCGCCACCACGTCGAAGCTGATGACGACGGGTGTGGACGCCAGAACGTGCAAGTACGTGGTCCTCGACCAGCGCATCCAGTCCATGACCGAGTTCAAGCAAACGATTGGTCGCGGCACGCGCCTGTACCCGGATGCGGCAAAGCTCTACTTCACGATCATCGACTTCAAGAAGGCCACCGAACTCTTCGCCGACCCCGATTTCGACGGGGAACCGGTGGTCATTATTGATGACGACGGGACCGTCATCGAACCCGGCGAGGATGAGACCACCCCGCCCGCTACTGGCGACGAGGAGGATACCGGCGAAGACGGCGACGAGGACGGGGGCGACGATTGGACTCCCATCGACCCGACCGATGACCCTGACGGGACCGGCCCCACGAAATACTACGTCGGGGATGTCGAAGTCTCGATTGTCGCCGAGCGCGTCCAATACTACGGCCAGGACGGCAAGCTCATCACCGAATCCCTGAAGGACTACACCCGGCGTGGTGTCCTCGAACACTTTCGGACGCTGGATGGCTTCCTGAAGACGTGGAAGACCGCCGATCGTAAGCAGGTCATCCTCGATGAGCTTCTCGACAAAGGCATCATCATTGAGGCTCTACAGGAGCAGGCGGGCAGGGACATGGACCCGTTCGATCTCATTTGCCACATCGCCTTCGGGCAGCCCCCACTCACTCGCCGCGAGCGTGCCCTCGGCGTCAAGAAGCGCGATGTATTCACCAAGTACGGTGAACAGGCCCGCAAGGTCCTCGAAGCCCTCCTCGACAAGTATGCCGACGAAGGGATCGGGCCCATCGAGAAGATGGCCGTGCTGAACGTGCAGCCCTTCAACGAGATGGGCACCCCCATCGAGCTGGTACGTCTCTTCGGAGATAAGTCGGCCTATCAGCAAGCTGTTCAGGAGTTGGAGGAGGCCCTCTACTCCGTGCCCAGCGAGGGTGCTGCATAGGAAATCTGGCCAGACCTCGGCATTCAGACGGCCCGGAAGTGGTCATCTCCAACAACTAGGAATTCACCGATGAGCCTCAGCACCACCATCAAAGCCATACAAGACATCATGCGCAAGGACGTGGGTGTCGATGGTGATGCCCAGCGCATTGGCCAGCTCGTGTGGATGCTCTTCTTGAAGCTCTACGACGACCGAGAGTCCGAGCAGGAATTGATGGACGAGAAGTTCGTCTCTGTCATCCCGGAACCGCTGCGATGGCGAACTTGGGCTGCCGACGACGAGGGTATGACGGGTGACGAGCTGCTCGACTTCACGAACGCAAAGCTATTTCCACAGCTCAAAGAACTCAGCGCCGAAGGCCCTGGCCACGATCGCGCCATCCTCGTGCGCGAGATCTTCCGCGACGCCTACAACTACATGAAATCCGGCACCCTGATGCGGCAAGTCGTTAATCGCCTAAATCAGGACATCGACTTCAACGACAGCAAGAAGCGCCACGCCCTAGGCGAGATCTATGAGCAGGTCCTCCGCGACCTACAGGGTGCGGGCAACGCAGGTGAGTATTACACCCCGCGCGCCGTTACCCAGTTCGCTGTGGACATGGTTGCTCCACAGCTCGGCGAGTCCATCCTCGATCCGGCTTGCGGGACAGGCGGATTTCTTGCCTGCGCCATCGAGACGATTCGCAAGAATCAGGTCAAGAAGCCCAAGGACGAAGCAAAGCTTCAGGCCAGCATCCACGGCGTAGAAAAGAAGCCGCTGCCGCATCTTCTCTGCACCACGAATATGATCCTCCACGGCATTGACGTGCCGAATCAGATTCTCCACGACAACACGCTGAGCCGTCCGCTGCGGGACTACACGGATAAGGACCGCGTAGATGTCATCCTTACGAATCCTCCATTCGGAGGCATGGAAGAGGACGGCATTGAGAACAACTTCCCGGCCGATTTTCGCACGAGGGAAACCGCCGATCTCTTCCTCGTTCTCATCATGACTCTCTTGAAGAAGAAGGGGCGTGCTGCCGTCGTTCTCCCCGATGGAACCCTTTTCGGCGAGGGCATGAAGACGCGACTCAAAGAGAAGCTTCTTACCGACTGCAACCTGCACACGATCGTGCGGTTGCCGAAGGGTGTCTTCGCGCCCTACACCTCTATCAACACCAACGTCCTCTTCTTCGAGAAGGGAAACGCTACGGAAGAGGTCTGGTACTACGAGCACCCCTATCCCGATGGCTACAAGTCGTACTCGAAGACCAAGCCTATGCTCATCGAGGAGTTCGAGCCGGAGAAGACGTGGTGGAAGAAACGCAAGGAATCTGAGAATGCTTGGCGCGTCACGATCGACGAAATCCGCCAGCGAAAGTTCAACCTCGACATCAAGAACCCGAACGCCCCCGAACACACCCATGAGGACCCCGACACGCTTCTTGCTCGCTACGAGGAGCAGAAGGCAGCAGCAGGAGAGATCCGCGAACAGCTTCGTAAGGTTCTCTCCGACGCTCTTGAAGGGCGCACATGACCCCGAAGGAGTTGATCGACGCCTTCGAGGTTCTAGCCGATGCACCAGATGGAATCGCGCGACTGCGCGAGTTGGTCTTAGCGCTGGCTGTCCGAGGCACCCTGGTGAGTCAGAATCCTGCGGAAGGTTCCGCAGATGATCTGATCTCGACATTCGGGGTGAACAAGGACGAACTCATCGAAAACGGAACGATTGCTGTTCCTCGACATCCCGAAGGCGAGCCAGTCGGGACCCCCCCCTATGAGGTACCGAGTAGCTGGGTATGGATGCGGCTCGGTGATGTCGGCGCAATTGTCGGCGGCGGTACTCCGAAGAGCAAAGATCCCAAATGTTGGGTAGACGAGGGCGTTCCGTGGCTTACTCCTGCTGACATGCGACGCCAGGAATCGAGGTATGTCTCCCGAGGAAGTCGCGACATATCCAAGGTTGGCCTGGAATCGTCTTCAGCACGCCTCATGCCTGCGGGTACGGTCCTCTTTTCGAGCCGAGCACCTATTGGTCACGTTGGAATCGCTGGTCAGGACTTGGCGACGAATCAGGGTTTCAAGTCCTGCGTCCCCTATTCCTCGGGTATGAGCGAGTACATCTACCTCTATCTGAAGAAGATAGGCCCGGAAATCGACGCGGCAGCGACCGGTACGACCTTCAAGGAGGTCTCTGGCAAGGAGGTGGCTCTGATTCCGATACCCGTGCCCCCTCTCCCAGAGCAGCGGCGGATTGCGGAACAAGTGGACGAGCTGATGGCCCTCTTGGATCGACTGGAGGCAGCCCAAGGTTCGCGTGAAGCCACCCGTCAGGCCCTCCGCGCCGCCGCCCTCTCCGCCCTCCGCGCCGCTGACGACCCCGAGACCGCGCAATCCGCCTGGACTCGCACTCGTGACAATTTCTCCCACCTCGTTGCTGGCCCCGGCGATATCGCTCCGCTGCGCGATCTTGCCCTACAGCTTGGGGTTGGGGGTAGGCTTGTCCCCCAACACTCCGATGAAGAGCCCGCTGCTCGGCTTGTCGAGCGGATCGGGGCGGAGAGAGCATTGCTGGTCAAGAAAAAGAAGATCAGGCAGCCGAAGCGGCTGCCCGAGATTCTCGACGAAGACCTTCCTTTCGAGTTGCCGAGCGGATGGGCTGCCGTGCGTCTCGGCGATGTAATTCAAGTGAGTTCCGGCGACAACCTTCCTGCGAAGAAGATGAAGACGGGCTCCGTCCCTGTCTATGGAGGAAACGGTGTCGCGGGCTTCCACGACGAGGCGAACGTCGAAGGGCAGACGATTGTAATCGGACGGGTTGGTGCTTTGTGCGGCAACGTTCACCTAACAGGTGAGAGTGCTTGGGTCACCGACAACGCATTCGTCGTGTCGTTCTCTAGGGAAAACCTAAACCGAGATTTCTTAGTGCTGTTGCTACGAGCCGCGAAACTTGGCCGGGACAACAAGGCGACGGCACAGCCCGTCATTTCTGGACGGCGCATCTACCCGAGGATGGTCTTGATCCCGCCGCTCGATGAGCAGCAGAGAATTGTCGAGAAAGTGACCGAGGTGATAGCTCTCTGCGATCGCCTCGAAGTTCGACTCGAACGTGCGCGGGACACACTGGCGTCGTTTTCAAGCTCGGCGGTCGCGAGTTTCGCGTGAGCACGCCTCTGGAATGAGTAGCTTGCCTTGGTAGGTATGAGGTTCAATTGGGCCTAGCGAAAGCGCAGATGATGGAGGACGAAGAGCGGGGCTGGTCGTCCGGTGACGGGGAGTTCGTATGTGGTGATTGCGTTGGTGACGAGTTCCTAAGGGCCATCGTCGAGACAGAGGCTTCGGCCGAAGAATGCGATTTCTGTCACCAGCGCAGCGGCGCGAAGCCCATTGCGGCTCCAGTCGAGGCCGTGATGGAAGCAATCGGCGCTGCGTTCTATTCCGTCTACACGGACCCTGTTCATGTGGCTAGCTACAACTCCAGGGAAGGTGGGTATCTCGTTCCTACGACGGATACTCACGACGCGGTACACGGGCTATTCGGGGGAACTTTCTCGGATGAGTTCCACGAATGGGTAGCCGACGCAATCTTCGATCAAACGTGGATTGTCTGCGATATCAGCCCTTACAGGATGTCTGATCGCGAAGTGTTGGCTTCAGGATGGAAGGGTTTCGTATCGCAGGTGAAGCATCGTTCGCGGTACTTCTTCTCCGTGCGAGCGGATCGGGAGGCTATGGATGACGAGGAAATTGCCCCGGCCGACTTCTTGGATCATCTCTCTCGGATGATCTCGAATTCTGAACTGGTTCGAGATTCTCACGAGAAATGGTTCCGCGCGCGGATTCACGGGGCGCGCGAGAAAGTCGATTGCGGGGCCGCGTTAGGGACGCCTCCCGAAGCTCGTTTCTCAAATAGAATGAGCCCGGCTGGAATTGGGATGTTCTATGGCGCATTGGAGCGAGACACGGCTCTAGACGAAGTAACTGACCCCGATAGGCCATCTCTAGACAAGCAGGTGACATCAGGTGTGTTCACAGCTTCTCGACCCCTCCGAGTCCTCGACCTAAGGCACATCCCGACGCCCCCAAGCTTCTTTGATCTAGAGAAGCGATCGGAGTACGTGGTGCGCAAATTCTTGATGGGATTTGTCGAGGATCTGGCCAAGCCAATCGCGAAGAACGGAATGGAGCACATCGAGTATGTGCCCACTCAGGTAGTCACTGAGTATTTTCGGCGGGTCTACCGGGATCGAGGTCAGCAATCCCTCGACGGGATCGTGTTTCCAAGCTCGCGTCGCGACGGAGGGGCGTGCTCTGTTCTGTTCTTTGAGCACGAGCAGTGCGTTGACGATGACGGGCGAACTGATCGCGCGATGTTTGTGACGGATTGGCTTGTATTGGAATGCGGATCTCTCGAAACACGCGATGCCGATTAGCGTCGCGAGCTACTCTGCTTCGGGCCGATCGGTTTCGTCGTCCTGATCGCTGCCATCGTCAGAGTTCGACAGAGCATCGGGGAGCAGCGCTGCGTGGACTCGCCTGAGGTAATCAAGCCCAGATTGCCGGTCCGCTGAATACTCCAACTTCTCCCGAAAGAACTGCAATCTAGCTCGACCTTCATCAAGCACCTGCGCCCAGGTCTTGACCCAGATACGTATCCGGTGCTTGTCGTCGTCGAACACGAGCCCGAACGGTCTCCCTGTTTGGTTCGCTTCCTTGCGAGCAAAATCGCTCATCTCGTTCGAGATTGCCCAGAAGGTCCACCGCGTTTCGGTGTCCCTGAAGCGTTCGTCCTCCGCTACTGCGAAGGCGTAGCTCTTTATCTGCGTTAGGGCTTCGTGTCCGATCGAGACTTTCGGGCGCTTCAGCTCGACGACGAGGTGTTCATGCTCAGTCGCGCGTGGCTGCGGAATCGTTCGGGAAAACATGAGGTCTACGATTCCTCTTTTCCCCTCCTCACGAGTCACCGGATCGAGTATCTCGATGTCTTGGCCGGTTGCCTCGATGTGCTTCCGCAAAACTTCCGTAAGTGACTCGTCATCAACGGCGAGGGCGTACTCCTCTCCGAATATCCACGTCTCATCAACCACGACTCGATGCAGTTGGCTGCGCTCCAAGAGTTGGTCCTTCGAATCGGGGTCGAAGACAAGAAGCTCAAGACCTCTGAGGAAGTCGAGGCGATCTGCAACGACTTTCGATGCACTGATTATCGCGGAGAGCGTGGTCTTCTGAAGCAGAGTCGCGAGTTCTTCTTGCTTGGACTTAGGCAAGTCCAGCACGTCCTTGATGATTCGTTGGACTGCCTCAGGACTCTCTTCCAAACTCTCCTTCAATAGTCGAAATGAGAACTTTTTGCTCTTGGTGTCGAGGTCACGAAAGTCCGGCAGGTATGAATTGACATTGAGTGCGACGACCTCGAAGACCTCGCGTTCCGCACGTTCAATTACGCTCGTCGGCTCACCTTGGTATGGATAAACGTCATCGCGCTTCCACGACGCAACTATATCCGTGGCAAGCTCGGCGGTCCGACGGCGAAAATGGGTCCGTATGCACTCCCGGGCGGTTCCGACGACTTTCTGGACGCCGGGGTGCATGTCTGATACTTCCAAGATGTTTTCATCTTCAAGCTCGCGGAAGTAGTTTGCCTTGAGATATGCAGTGAAGTTGAAGCCCGGCGCTTGGACGCCTGCCGGAATCTCGAATAGGGCAAATCCATCCTCGTCGCAGAGGAAGAGGGCTCTCTCCATCGCGCAGTTCCACTCGACAACAGTCAAATGGGCATCGACGGTTGTCCCGGCGGCCACTTCGATCTGATTGAGCGGGTACTCGGCGATGTGACTCTCAAGGTCGCTCGTTGAGACTCTCTGACCGTTGTACCGCAGGCGGACTGTCGGGTACTGGCGGAGGTAAAGCGCAAATATGGTGCTGAATTCAAGAATGGCTGACGCGCCAACTAATGACCCGAATGGTTTCGGTAGATTCGAGATGACCACAGTTGTGCCGGTGTCGTCGCGATCGCTTGCTCGTGGATCTCCAACTTCGAACGTGCCGAGTTTATGAGTGGACGTGCTAATCGAGAATTCAACTGTTCCAGATTCACTGTGCGATTGCGTGTCCCAGCGGACGTTTTCACCCAGGGCGAACGCTCGAAACCTCCCCTTGCCGTCTTTGCCGTGAAGTAAGCGGTGTTCGGATCGGGAGTGCGCGGCCGTGCGCTTCCACGAGCCGCCGAGTTTCGCGAACACAGCCTCCACTTCGTCGTATGCGATGCCGTGGCCGTCGTCCACCACCCTGATCTCGTCAATGCCGCCGAGATCGTTCGTATCGAACTCGACGCGAACCTCCTGAGCGTCAGCATCCAAGGCATTCCAGACCAGCTCCGCGATCGCCAGAACGGGCTTGCGCGCACGGGCAAGCTTCTGGAGGTGATCGGCCTGAACTTGAACTGAAATCGACTTCATGGAATTACCTTCGATCGCGTGGCCCGTGCCGGATTGATACTCACCTGCGTACGGCGAGAGCGCCACGAGGCTCCGACTTTCGTCTAAGTTTCGCTAAAGTTTTGACCTGACGCTTCCGATTACTTTTGGTGTGAGAATCCAAATTCGCAGGACCGATATCCCCCTGGGAAATGGGGTGCCCGCCGAGCTGGTCGCCCTCCCCCTGGAGCGCCCCGGCCAGGACCCCGCCCCCATCTATCTCGCCGGACTGGCGGCCGGAAGCCGGCGCGCCATGGCTCAGGCGCTCGATCAGGTCGCCCGGATCGCCACCGGCGGCCAACTCGGGCCCGAGCGTCTCCCCTGGGCGGCGCTCCGCTACGAGCACACCCAGGCGATCCGCGCTGCCCTGCGCGACACGGTGTCCCCCCGCACCGGCCGGCCGCTCAGCCCGGCCTCGATCAACAAGACCCTGTGTGCCTTGCGTGGCGTGCTCCGCGAGGCGTGGCGTCTCGGCCAGATGTCGGCGGAGGACTACCACCGGGCGATCGACCTCGAACCCGTTCGCGGGGCCTCGGTGCTGCGCGGGCGAGCCCTCGAACCCAACGAGGTCGCGGCCCTCTTCCATGTCCTCCAGCGCGATGACTCCCCGGCCGCAGCCAGGGACGCCGCGATTCTCGCACTCGGCATCGCCGGTGGCGGTCTGCGGCGACAGGAACTCGGCGGCCTCGTCCTGCCCCGCAGCCTCGATCAGAACACCTGGGTGCTGACCGTCGATGGAAAGGGCAGTCAGGTTCGCGAGGTGCCTCTCAAGAACGGCGCGGTCGATGCGCTCCGCGCGTGGCTCTCGCACCGCGGCCAGGAGTCCGGCCCCTTGTTCTGCCCCGTGCTCAAGGGCGGCAAGATCCAACATGGTCGTGCGCTTTCCCCGGAAGCCATCTACCGAGTTTGCGCGCGACGTGCCGAGCAAGCGGGTATACCCGCTTTCACACCGCACGACATGCGGCGAACCTACATCTCGACCCTGCTCGACCGAGGTGTGGATCTCTCGGTCGTATCGAAGCTCGTCGGCCACGCTTCCGGGCCTGCAATCACCGCTAGGTACGACCGTCGAGGTGAGCGCGCGAAGCACGCGGCTGCCGAGACGATCACCGTGCCCTACGTGTTCTCGACTTAGAATCCCGTCCTAAGCACCCACCAACTTGGTGTGCTTTATCTGTACTGCCTTCTTGAACTCGATAGCCTCACCAAGCACCCGATTCCTCGGCTGCTCATCTTCACTGTCTACGATGCCCACCGAGTGGAATGACCACGGGCATCGCTCCTGAATTGGATTGAGGAGGCGGGTGTCAACGAAGGCAAAGGGGCCGCCAAGCCCTGCACGCTGGCCCAAGTTGTCTGCTGTGTAGGCACGGGCAAAGGCGCTATTGAACTGTAAGTGCGACGGAGCGAGGATCGTAGGTTCATGAGCCTCATCGGTCATCCTATCCAGCTTCGTCTGCTCTCCCGACGGGCCAGTCGCGCGTTTTGAGATGTTTCGCATTGCGTAGTCTAGATTCTTCTTCTGGAGATGCGGCACCTGCCTTCCACGAAGTACACGCTGACCACGGCAGACGATCATCCGGGCGCCAGGATGCTCACTCCCGCTTTCAACCTCATTCACCCTGGCGTGCAGGACCAAAGCGTGTCGCACGAACTTCCACGGATCTGACACGAAGATTCGACTTCCGCGGTAGTCGCCAGCGTCTTCAAGATCAGACACTAACAAGGCGCCATCGTTGAAGACGGCTACCCGCATGAATGTTTCCCGACGATTGAAGACCTGCTGAAACTCAAGCGCTCGGCGAATCGCGTGCTGCGCCTCTGATGACGAGAGGTCATGCCCAGCCATTTGGAGTTGGCTGCCGTATCCCAGCAGATCGATCCAAGCGGCGGCAGTCTCGACCAGCTTGAAGCACCCGGGCTGGGGCGTCTCTACCACTGATTCTCTCCGAAAAGTCGCGAACCGCTCTTCCGGGGATCATCGGCCGGCCGTATCCGACTCTTGATGTGCTGTGCGACGCCTTCCCAGATCCTCGATCACTTCGTACTGCGGCGGAATCCCCCCTCGTCTCAATGGCGTCTAGCAACGCACGCACGCCCCGGACTATGGGGGAAGCAGAGGGAGATGCTCAGGTACCCTTTCTCGCTGGCGGTACGAGGGTCTCGGGAATGAAGCTCCCCAACGACAAGAAGCGCCCGGCACGTTCGGAGTATCCGTTCCTCCAAGCGGCGCTTCGGGACTTCGCCTTCGCCTATCAGATTGCTTCGCAGGAGCCGGGGCGAGAAGCAGTTCCCCGGTACAGCCCGGCTTTCAAAGCCGCCAGCCCCCGCCATGTGGTGTCGCTTCTGCACGACGCCATCGAATTCATGCTTTACGAAATCCTTCTGGCGCACGACGTGGATGTCTACAAGTCCGGGCAACAGACGATCGGCTTGGATCAGGCTCTCGCAGAGTACCGGAAGCTCGGCTTCGAGATGCCCTTCATCGGGGTGTTTCGAAGCCTCCAGAAGCACCGGGGAGATGCGAAGCACCATGCCCAGCTTCCCGATCCCGAGTCCTACGAGCGGATGCTGGCCGGAGCACGGCGTCTTGTGTCCCGGCTCGTTCACGAACACTTCCGGGAGCTAGTGAAGGAAGAGCCGCCGGTCTCCCTGATGCCGCACCACGAGGTGCTCTTCGATCGCTACCGGCGCTATCGAAATCACAACTGGGAGAGAGCAGCTCATCACGCCGTGGTGGCGCTGATCGAGAAACACGTCGAGGTGTTCGGACCGGTCGGGACCCGGCTACCGAGCGTCAGGGCGAGGCTCAACGAGTCGATCGAGGTGTTGACGGAGGAGATCGGCGGGAGTGACTACAGCGTCGCACCGGCAGCGCAGGCCGCCCGCCTTGCCGAGACCCCAGTGGCGATAGGCACACTCGTCAAGTCAGAGGACTTCCGAGCCATCGCCGAGGCGGCGGCGCGTGGGTACTCGCTGATTGATGAGGTGGCGCCCTCCACCTTCGACCTGCGGGAGGCGAACCGTCTCACACCGAGGCTGGTGCAACCACGGCGATTCAGACCGGCGGGACCGATGTCGTGGGCCAAGGCGTGGAGGGGAGCAGACACGCCCGAAGGTCGCACCGCCCAGGCGATCCACGACTTCCTGGCCGAGCGAAGGGAGCTGGTTCGCATTCTCGGCGAGCCCTTCGACATGGAAGACGACGAACGGTTCTGGAGGTGGTGGGAGCTGGCGGTCTTCGACGGCGAGCGGTGGCAATCTTTCCACCTGTCCGACAGGCTCGAAGTCTCGCTGGAGGCCGGGGTTCCTGCGAACCCGGTGAAGCAGGACCGTGAGAAGACGCTCGGCATCATTCTCGCCGAGCTGGAGGCGGCGGCGACGGCGGCGGAGCGAGACAAGTCGCGCTGATCGCCGCAACAGCTCATCGACACTATGCAGGGCCGCTGTAGCCCAGAATCACGCTGCTAGCCATTGACTCCTCGTGCGTCTACCGAACAGCCCGGCCCGGGCGTCCTGCCGCGCGGCAATTTTGCCTTCGCCGCACGCCGACCCTACATAATCCTGCATCCAGTCGTTGTCTCACCGGATTCCAGAATCTCGTCCAAGTCTTGCGGCCACAGCATCTCGCGCTTGCGAGCACGGTTCTTGAAGTTCATTCCCAGCGCGTATCCGAAGCCGTAACTGTTGTACAGCGCGATAGCCCTCTGCATTTCCAACACTTCCTTGCGCGTCAGCTTGGGAGCGCCCGGCCGTTTGCTCTCTTCCGCTTTGACGGCGTAGGGGCGGATGGCGTAATAGAGCTTCTCCTTTGCGGCGTTGTAACCCGCTTCCGCTGGGGTCATCTCGGACCATTCTGAAGGGACGCCGCCTCGGTAAATGACCTCGCCGATCTGAGCCATGAACCAGAATGTCATCTCGTAGGCCGCAGCAGCGAGGGCCTCCCGGGACCATCTCAGCTCCACGCGCCATTCTGTTTCACTCACTGCTGTGATTTTGTCCGTGGCTGTGGGCGGCGATCCCGGCACGACTTCAAGTACGCGCGTCTCGCCCTCCTGCCGCCAACCAAACCCGCGAGGCAGTGGCCAATCGCTCGGCAGAACCACGATCCGTATCACCTCGCCTTGAGATTCGTATCGCGCCCTGATTGCATCCTTTGAATAGTCTTTCCCAGAGATGCGTAAGCCACGCCGCGCCCTGGCGACATGCTTCGCCAACTGCCCCTGGAGAACTCGTTCTCGGCAGAAGTATGACTTCACTTCGCCCACGCCCAGGACGGTGACGGACGGGCAACCTGCCGACTCGTCACGAACGGCCAACATGTGAACATCCGCGCCCTTGGCAAAACGGAAACCGCGCAAGCGGGACGCCATGACTACATCGCCCACGTAAAGGCGCGTTTCTTGATCTAGACGCCCTTCCTGTTGCAGCCTCTTGAGAATTCGCACGCAGGGCTTGACCGCGAGCAACTCGGTAATCGCGCCTTGAAAACTGTTGACAGTGTGGCCCCAGATGAAGGAGATCACATTGGCGGTTTCGGCCTGGGTGAGCCGCTCGGGATTGGAATCCGTTTCTTCGACATCCGTTGGTCCGTGTTCCAGAAAGCGCTGAAAGAGGTCCCAACGGGCGTGTGAAGTAATGTCACCGATGGCTTCGGCGATGGCGTGGCGCAAATGATCCACGGGCTGACCTGCACTCGGCATCACCGCGCCTGCTTCCAGCCCCAAGCTCAGCGACTCGTTCGCATCACGGCCCAACTCCTCAGCAAGGAAACTGAAATCCACCGTCTCGGCGAGCATGCGGCCAAAGTGGTTGTCGTGTTCGCTCATGGCGACTCGTTCCCCGCGCAGACCAAACCATCTCAACCCACAACGAGATCCAAGACTGCCACACCTCCAGAGCCTCGCGGTCCGTTCAGCGCAAACCTGCCGGAATCACTAACGACGCCTGCTCTGACTGATGCGCGCGTGTGCAGACTTGCGCTGCTCTTGCGCATCAATTGCCGAGGCAATCGTGTGCTCAAGTTACACACAATTTGGCCGATAAGTATCTCATC
Organism: Deltaproteobacteria bacterium; assembly: GCA_029261855.1. Classification (GTDB taxonomy): domain Bacteria; phylum Myxococcota_A; class UBA9160; order UBA9160; family UBA4427; genus JAJDAN01. The sequence continues at coordinate 6,758 of JAJDAN010000013.1, read as the reverse complement.
ACTTCGGAGGGGTTCGGAGCTGATGGAATGGCAAAGAAGAGCGTTTACGACATCGTGACCGAACGAATCCTTGAGAAGCTGGAGGCGGGCACGGTGCCGTGGCGGAAGCCGTGGTCGGCGGGTGGCTGCCCCAAGAACCTCGTGTCCGGCAAGGAGTACCGAGGTGTGAACGTCTGGCTGCTGGGGAGCCAGGACTTCTCGTCGCCCTACTGGGTGACCTTCAAGCAGGCGAAGCAGCTCGGCGGCACCGTTCGCAAGGGTGAGCGCTCGACGCCCTGCATCTTCTGGAAGTTCCTCAATCGCGACACCGAGAACCCGGCGACCGGCGAGATCACGACGAAGCAGATCCCGCTCGTCCGCTACTACTCGGTCTTCAACGTCGAGCAGTGCGACGGGATCAGCCACAAGAGGCTGGAGGCCGAGACCGAGGAGCCCGCGCCCTTCAGCCCGATCGAGACCGCCGAGGCGATCGTCGCGGGCTATGCCGATGCGCCTTCAATCACCGAGGACGGTCGGGCGTCAGCATACTACCGACCCGCAACTGACTCGATCCACATGCCGAAACGGGAGACCTTCGATTCCGAGGAGCAATTCTACGCGACGCTGTTTCACGAGATGGGACATTCGACCGGGCACGAGGCCCGGCTGGCTCGCCCCGGCGTCACCAGCCCCACCCGGTACGGGAGCCACGAGTATTCCCAGGAAGAATTGGTCGCCGAGATGGGTGCAGCGTTCCTGCTCGCCGAAGCCGGGATCGACAGCGAGGCCCTCGTGGACAATTCCGCCGCCTACGTGGCGAGCTGGCTGAAGGCGCTCAAGAACGACCCGAAGCTCGTTGTGCTCGCCGGAGCCCAAGCGCAGCGTGCAGTTGACCACATCACCGGGCGCGAGTTTGAGGCGACTCTGGAGGCTCGGGCCGCGTAGTCCTGAGGGGGAAGCATGTCCAGGGAACGAATCAACGTCAGCCTGACCGAGCAGGGTCTAGAGATCCTCGATCGCGAACGCGATGCCATGGGGCTCTCACGCAGCGCAATGTTCGAGGTGCTTCTGAGATTCTGGATTCGGGACCAACCGGTCGTGGCGCAGGTTGGCGCTGCGAAGGACGCGAGTACCCCGGACAAGCCGCGCCGCCGCAAGCAGGGCAAAGCTGCACGATAGGTCGACGCACGGCGCACAGGTCATACAGGAGGCTACTGACATGAGACAACTCTGGACCCGCGAGATGGAGGCCGAGCTACAGCGCTGGCAAGCCATCGAAGAGGAAGCGGCCAATCCCAAGGATTTTCTGGTTGCGCACGACATCAACCTGAACGATCACCTTCGTGGGCTCGTCCGCTATGCCGTTGCTGCGATCCGCCATCGGATTCTCGGAGGGTGGGAGCCGCTATTCCCCCGTCAGCAAATCGAGTCCGCGAACATCCAACGACACCTCGGGCCGGAGCGACTCGTCGAGATCGCGGCGTTCATACACGAGCCTTTCGCCTTCTCCGAACAACCCCTGATCCGGCGACCGAAACCAGAGCCGCAGGTGGAACTCGATAGGCTCCGTAGTCGGCGTGCTGGCGGAGGCCACCGCTGTGACCCAATCTGTCACAGCCACACGCCAGCGTAGGCGGGCAACCGCGTTGCGGCGCACGGGGAGTCATGTGCGCTTGATCGACGGGATCTCCGGGGGACACGATGAAGCCTGGGTACATCTACGTACTGGTTCACCCCTCCGACCCGGCCCTTGTGAAGGTCGGACGCACCACGCAGAAACTCGAACGACGAATCGCCCAGCACAACACCGACTACGCCAAGATTGCGGGCCAAATCGTCAAAGAGACCGGTCAGAAGTGGGAGCTAAAGGAATACATCGAAGTTCCTGACCCAGTGCATGCCGAAGCTGTTTTCTGGGGAGCAACGGGCCTGACCGATATCCCGTATCGAGGCGGGGTCGAAGTTGAGCGAATGGAGTGGAAGACGGTACAGGCGGGTTTGAACGCCGCGAGAGAAGCGGGCGTGCGGCCACCGCAGCCCACCCCGGATCACGTCTACGTGTACACGGCTTGGATGAGAAAGAGACTTGCAGGACGCGGCATCACACTCGTTGGACATGTCCGAAGCAAGTATGGAAGGTCCGACTTTCAGTGCATCAACGGCCATGCGTGGCGAACGGTACCTGCGAATGTGGCGGCGGGCGAAGGCTGTCCGCAGTGTGCGGTCGGCGAGAAGGATGCCGAAGAGATTGAACAGGCGGCAGGGTCCGGCTTCCTTTGCCTGATGATTCATCCCGAGAAGCCTGGGCTCATCAAGGTTGAACTAACGCTTGAAACACTCGATCGCTTCTACGAAGGCAATGACCGGGATGGCTGGGAGGTCCATCGCTATCGAGATGTTCAGGAGCCCGCTCTGGCTGAAGCACTGATTTGGGACTTGCTAGGTCGCGCTCGTCCCAATGATCGAGAGCCAATCCGTGTAGATCTAAATCTTGCGGAGCAGGCGTTCCGTGACCTGATTCCAGAGATGCACCGCGAGATCGCCGCGATGGAACGGAGAAGGGATCGCCTCCACCCGACCCCATCACCGTAACGATCCACTAGGCCGGGTTCAATCTTCTCACTCGTGATCGGCAGCCGGAGCAATGCCCGCAGGTGGAACGGGGCTCGATCCTAGCCCTGGTGCTTCCGCCGAAGCCGAACCGCCACCTGTAGAGCGGGCGTTTCGGCTACCCCGGTGCTGCGGTGATCGCAAGCTCGGCTGAGCCTTGCCGCCCTACGGAGCTGGGCATGCGTTACAGCCGCAACCACTCTTCCAGCCGGAGGTTCCGCCCGGCGGATAGGGCGTCCACTGTCCGTTCCAGCCGCCGAAGGACTCGCAAACTGCGGGGCAAGTCGCATCAGCCTGTGACTGCGTAGCAATCGTGCCGCCATCTTGGTCACAGCCGCAGGGGTAGTCTGCCCGAATCTGCTGCTTGATCGCGCCCTTCATATTGGAAATGTACTCCCGGGATTCAGTGCCCAGATTGAACAAGATCGGATTGGCGTCCATCACCATCTCGTACATACGGGTATAGAGGGCATTCTCTCGCTCCAAGGATCGAAAGACTGAAGTTCGGACTGGCATTAGGAATTGGGGAGAATCGGAACCCGTGCCTTTCATTCCAGCTACCAGCACATCTGTCGAGGCCATTAGGTTCGCAAGCTCAGCGGCGAGCGCGGGATTGCGAGTCTCTGGGCTGATGCCGATGAGATCGGAGTAGAAGAGTGAACTCGCGGCAGCATCGTCGCCCAGCGGGAAGGGCTTGAACTCAAGATTCGCTCGCGTGTCCGCAGTCATCGCGGACATGGCCTCGGTGAACCCCATGAGAATGCGACCGTTTCCCTCCGAGAACCACGCCGCTCGGGCATAGGGTCCGTCACTCGGGTCCTTCGTTGCATTGTAGAAGCTGGCTGTGCTCAGGAGCGACTTGCCGCCCACAATTGCGGTGGCGTTGAGTTCGCTCGGCTCGGTTGGCAGAGGCACAGGCCACTGCCCGTCGATACTTTCCGCCAGATCAATGTACATACAGGCATTGGTGGTTCCACCCGCCAGATCAATCAGGAGGCCACGCTCATCAGGTGGTATCTGGCTAGTGTAGCTACACTGACCGACTGCCTGAGTGAGTGCAGTGAGCGTATTCGCGTTCGCGACCGGCTCATCCCCCGTCCGGTAGAAGAGAATGTTGGCGCAGCCGAACATCGGCAGGCCGTAGTATTTTCCTTCATGCTCTGCGCCGTCGATCGCGTATCGAACGTAGTCGTCAAGATCGGAAATAGTGCTCGGGTCCATGCCCGCGAGAAGATTCCGGCTTCGGAAGTAATCGAGGAATATTGCGTCGAACACGAACACATCCATTCCTGATGGGTCTGCTGCGTAGCCGCCATCCCAATCAGCGTCGAAACGCAGCGCCACCCCCGGATGTAGCTCGCTCCAGGCTTCCAAAATCGCATTCTGCAACTGCTCTGGTCTCGGGACCCAGGGGTAAAGCCCAACCACCAGGGTCTCCGCAGCAGGCTCGGTCGCAGTAGTACGTGCTTCGGCGTCCGGTCGCACGCCGGTTCCGCTTGGCGTACCACAGCCCACGAGCAAGAGTATTCCCAGAAGAGCTAGCGCACCGAGTCTCCAAGACTTGCCCATGAGACTGTTTTCTCCCTGTTTCCCGCTGGTGCGGGCGGAGTACCTGTATCGCTCCGATCGGAATCACCCCGCTCGCAGCATCACCTCAAGTAGGGATGCCAGCTCAGAAGTCGCTCGGCTTGAGGCGATCAGCGGCTGCACGTTCTGCGGGACTGCTCGACTGCAATGTTGACATGAAAGCGAGAGTACATGTTGGATTAGTGCTGAACACAGCTCCGTGTCCACTTGGAGTGTGTGGATTTGCCTTCGAGAGCATGGGGAGCCTTGCTGACTCTACAGCCCGGGCGTTGACAGGGCGGATGCAGGATGGAGGAACGCACCGGTCCCCCGCGCCTCCAGCCTACTCGTCGCACCCGGAGCCCTCTGGCTCGCACCTCGACGGCGTTCCCTCTGACCACCTGTAGAGCGCGCGTTCCGGCTGCCGTGACGGCTAGATCGAACGGGACCGTGCAGATCAGCGCGTCGAGGCCGCACTGCTCGAAACGCCCGCTCCACCTGCTCCACCTTGACCACCGTCATCCCGGCCACCCTGCCAGCGCTGTAGCACCAGGGCTCCGGGTTCGGCCGTCGGTATCAACTAGCAACGCTCGGCCGAGAACCCTGACCGCCGTGTCGAGCGAGTGTTCCGGCTGCACCATATCGAGCACGACCTCGACGGTGCCCGGTGCCTTCTGCTGCGGCCAGTACGCGATGCTGCGCAGGATCTTCGGTGTTCGCGATAACGGCAGCACCGCGGTGACCTCCGTGGCGTTCGGGACCGGGCCCTCCTGCTGTTCGCGTTCACCAGTGCGTGCCGGCGGTCGGAGCTGCCGGGGGCTGATGGCCTCGCACCTGACGGAAGTTCCCAATGGATTCCGCGTGCTGATCCCGCACAGCAAGGGAGGTCAGGAGCGCCAGGGCCAAGAGATCGCGGTCGTCGGGGACAAGAAGGCATGCCCGGTGTCGGCTCTGAAGAGCGGGCTGGAGGCTCCCTCGATCCACCGATGGGCCGCTGTTCCGCAGGCTGCGCCGGGGCGGTCACGTCACCGCGGACCCTATCGCTCCCAGAACCATCGCGACGGTCGTCAAGCACTACGCCGCCCTGGCCGGGCTCGATCCCGACGACTTCGGCGGGCACAGCCGACGCTCGGGCTTCGCCACCTCGGCCGCCGCCAACGGGGCCACCTTGTTCCGGCTGATGGACCAAGCCCGGCACCGCTCCGTGGAAACTGTCCGAGCGTCCGGCGCGCGGGCCTGTTCGAGGATCGCTCTGGAGCGGGGCTTCTGTAGCCCGAAATCCCCACCCAGAACGCCGTCTTCGTTTCCGTACCGTGGCTGTGCGGTATCTTCCCCTTTTTCCGTGCCTCCGAGTCGCCCGGCGTCTTCTGGGTGGTTGGAGCATAATGGTCCAGGCGGACGCCCACATGAACCATGACGCCATCGAAGACGAGCGGCTGGTCACGCTGGCCGACCTGCTGACGACGTGCGAAACGCAGGACAACCGGACTGCGAGAGTCTCGGCGATTGGTCTGGTCGAGACGCTCCTGCACTTCACTGCCGAGTACGCTCCCGATGGCGACCTTTCTGGGTTCTCTGCCAAGTCCATAGCCGGAGCTATGGATTGGGAGGGAGACGCAGACTTCCTTCTCCACGCTTTCCGGGAGGCAGGCTACCTCACCCAGGCCAACAACTTCGAGAACTGGGAACTGCTGTCCGAGTGGAGTGATGCGTAGTGGATCGCGAAGACTTCCTCCGCCTTCTGTCTCGACAACCAGCCTCCGAGGCCGAGCCCACCGAGTACCTGCGCAATCCTGACGATGAAACGTGGCACATCGTATGGGATGCAGCAGACGACGGGAAGCTCGTCGCACCCTGCGGCCTTGCGCTCTTCGAAGCTACTACCGACCCGCCGGCATCAGCAATCGAGTGCCCACCTTGCGCTGAACACGTAGGGCTGTGCAAGGAGATCGTGGAAAGAGAGCAGAGACACTTTCTCGATGTTGAGGAGCGTACCCCGATCCTCATCCGCGAGAGGGAGCATACGTGGATCGCGGCAGACTTCACGGACATTTCAAATGGGGCAATGGGGCTCCTGTTCCGCGAGTCTGTCAGGCTCAACGCCCACGTCTACGCCGTCCCGGGAGGCTCGTGGGAGTTCGTCCCCCTCGAAGCGGAGCCCGACCTCACGGACCGCATGATGCTGGATGAGCGCGCGTGGCAGGAGATTCACTGAGCCTGTGGCTGCGCTGCGCACCTACTACATCGACCGTCCGCTGACAGCCGAGGAGGTCACCGAAGTCGAGGAGGCCTTGGAGTGCGCGGTCGAGCAGGTGCGAATCCAGTATGTGGTTCCGGCTCCAAACTTCGATCGCAACCTTGCCGACAACATCGCCGCCGGTGATGCAACTCTCGGCCCTGTTCTCGTGAAGGCGGGAATACGAGCCGACATCGGGAGGCAGGTCGCTCTCGTTGTTCCTAAGGATCAGGAACTCCACTCGATGCTGTGCGAAGCCCTCCGTGAGGCGACCGGTTTCCTTCCCTACATCGTCCAGACCTCGGAGCAGCGCGGGGCCATCGGGAACCCTGGCCATCTTCGGGTCACCGACATGCACAGCATGATG
>JAJDAN010000012.1 GCA_029261855.1 Deltaproteobacteria bacterium | reverse complement strand
CGGGAAGCGATCAGCGAAGTACTCGAAGCCGCGGGCATCGAGTGCGTGACGGCTGCCGAAGGCGAGGCGGGGCTGGTGCTCGCCGAGGACCCCGGCATCGGTGTCATGCTTCTCGACATCCGGATGCCGGGAATGGACGGCATCGAGGTCTTGCGACGACTGCACGACGTGCGTCCCGAGCTGCGCGTACTCGTGCTGTCCGCCTCGACCGACCAGGAAACAGTGCTCGAGGCCCTGCGCCTGGGGGCCTGCGATTACCTGGCGAAGCCGCTCCACGACGAAGAGCTCGTGTACGCGGTCAAGCGTGCAGCGGAGAGCTACGCGTTGTCCGCCGACGCCGCGCAGCTGCGCGGTCGGCTCGGCCGAGTGGTGTCGCTCACCGAAGAGCTGGCCCGGGGTGCGGGCCGCCTGGCCGGGGATGCGCGCTGCGAGTACCTGCAAGAGGCGGCTGCGACGGGCGCCGCCGAGCTGCTGCAGGCGGGGCGGACGTCGCTGTTGATTCGCGACGAAGCCAGCGGCGATCCCGACGGGCTCGGCGAGCCCTGGCAGCTGCGGGTCGTCGCCGCCGTCGGGCAACCGGAACGCCTCGACGAGTTGGCGCCGACCATCGTGGGTGAGGGGGTTGCTGGCGGCGTAGCCGAGCGGGGTGAGGCGCTGTTGGTGACGGCGCGCAGCCAGGACGATCGCTTCGAAGACGAGCCGGTCCCCGGGCGCTACCAGGCCGACTCGTTCGTGGTCGTGCCTCTGTCCCAGGGTGGCCCGCCGATTCTCGACGGCCCCGCGGAAGGCGATGGGGAGATGCCGGGCGCGCGGCCGGCGCTGTCCCTGGCCGACGCCGTGATGAGTGGGGGCGAGCGCCACGAGCAGGTGTTCGGCGTGTTGTGCGCCACCGAGCCCGAGCACGGCGGCGCATTCGGCGCCGAAGACCTGGCCCTGCTGCGGCTGCTGGCGGGTCGGGTCGCCGAGCTACTGGGGAGTGCGCGCGAGCCCAAGCCGTCTCCGCCGCAGGCCGTCGAGACGTCGGCGTCCAGTGGCCTCGAACCGGCGATGGGTACCGGCATCGCCGATCCCGACGCCGAACTCGTGCGCGGGATCTGCGACGCTCTGGCCAACGAGGTCGAGCCCGACCGCGTGATGAGGGCCGTGCTCGAGCCCGTGGCACGGGAGCTGTCGGCGGCGCCGGTCTCCTTGTATCTGACCGACTCCGCCAGCGGCGATCTCGTGTGTGAAGCCCAACTCGACGGAGGGGTCGGTGCGGACCGCAAGACCCTGGCGAACAATCGCGGACTCACGGGGACCGTCTTCCAGAGCGGCAACCTGATCGCGACGCAGTCACCGGACCTCGACCCGCGCTTCGACCCCGAAATCGACACGCCCGAGGACGGAAGCGTCGGCCCTCTGCTCTGCATTCCGCTTCGCTTGCGCGGGAAGGTGATCGGGCTCGCTCGCATCTTCCTGCCGGTCGAAGCGGCGGCGTCTCCGCGAACAGGCGAGGCGCTCTCCGCTGCTCTCTCGGCGGCAGTTCGCAACGTGCTCCTGTACCGTAGCCTCGTCGAATCCATCGAAGAGGTGGCCGAGGCGAGGCGCCAGGCGCGCCAGTAGTCGGGCACCGGGCAAACCCAGGCAGAAACGGACTCATGAAGGCTCTCGTCGACAAAGCCGAGGTGCTCGTCGAAGCGCTTCCCTACATGAAGCGCTTCGTGGGGAGGACCATCGTCATCAAGTACGGCGGTCACGCCATGCAGGACGACGAGCTGCGCGCGTCTTTCGCGGTGGATGTCGTTTTGCTCAAGTACATCGGCGTGCGGCCCGTCATCGTCCACGGGGGTGGTCCGCAGATCGAGACGGCGCTCTCGCGCCTCGGTATCGAGTCCAGCTTCGTCAACGGCCTGCGCGTCACCGATGCCGCCACGATGGAGGTGGTCGAGATGGTGCTGGGCGGCAAGGTCAACCGCGAGATCGTCGAGCTGGTGCAGCAGGCGGGCGGACGCGCCGTGGGCCTCACGGGCAGTGATGGTGCGATGCTGCGCGTTCGCGCGAAGCGCGTGGACGGTCAGGAAGTGGGTCGCGTGGGCGAGATCGTCAAAGTGGACTCGTCCGTCATTTCGGCGCTCGAGGACGCGGGCTTCGTGCCCGTCGTCGCGCCCATCGGCGCGGACGAACGCGGTCTGACCTACAACGTCAACGCCGACGAGGCTGCGGGCGCGCTTGCACGGGCGCTCCATGCCGAGAAACTGATGCTGCTGACAGACGTCGAGGGTGTTCGCGACGCGTCGGGCGAGCTCGTGAGCCAGCTCTCGGTCGAGGAAGCCCGCAAGCACATCGCCGAAGGGACGATCCGAGACGGCATGATCCCGAAGGTCGACTGCTGCATCGACGCACTGGCCGGCGGCGTGTCGCGCACCCACATCATCGACGGCCGCGTGCTCCACGCCGTGCTGCTCGAGATCTTCACGGACGACGCCGGGGTCGGGACGCTGCTGGTGCCCTGACGTGAGTGATCCGAAGGACTTCATCTCTGTCGCCGATTGGCCCGCGAAGGCCCTGTGGGAGATCCTCGATCGCGCCCGGGAGCTGAAGCGGTTGAATGCTGCCGGGCAGCGGCCGCCGACCCTGCAGGGGCGAACCCTCGCGATGTACTTCGAGAAGCCGTCCCTGCGCACCCACGTGACCTTCGCGTCCGGGATCTCGCAGTTGGGCGGACACGCCGTGCTGCTGCGCCCGGAGCAGGTTGGCATCGGCACGCGCGAGAGCCCCGCCGACGTCGCCCGGGCGTTGTCGCGCTGGGTCGACGGTCTGATGGCTCGAACCTTCAGCCATTCGCTGGTCGAACAGCTGGCCGCCGAAGCGACGATCCCCATCATCAACGGCCTGACCGATCTGCTGCATCCCTGTCAGGCCATGGCCGACCTGCAGACCATCGCCGAGAACGCAGACGTGACGGCCGCGACCCTGACCTACGTCGGGGACGGCAACAACATGGTGAACTCGTTGATGCTGCTCGCTGCCGTGCTGGGATTGCGCATTCGCATCGCTACGCCGGGCAGCCACCCGCCCTCTGCGCGCGTCATGAAGCGCGCCAAGGAGCTCGCCGCTTCGAGCGGTGCGACGATCCACTGGACCGAGTCACCCCAGGAAGCGGTGAAGGGAGCGGACTTCGTCTACACGGACACCTGGACGAGCATGGGCCAGGAGGACGAGGCGGAGCAGCGCCGCCGGATCTTCGCCCCCTACCAGGTGAACGAGCAGCTACTCGAAGGCGCGCCGGACGCCAAGGTGCTGCACTGCATGCCGGCCCACCGGGGCGAAGAAGTGACCGACGAGGTCCTCGACGGCCCGCGGAGCCTGATCTACGACCAGGCGGAGAACCGGCTGCACTCCCAAAAGGCGATCATGGAACGCCTCATGGGCTTCGAGCGCCGCTAGCACCGGGTCTTCGCGACCTTCTCGCGAGAGCGCCGCTCGCACCGGGTCTTCGCGACCTTCTCCCTTCGGCCGTCCTCGCCGTACGGGGGTACGGCTCCGGGGGCCTCCGGTCCGAGGGCCGCGAATCTCCGGCACGATCGACGCTCTCGCGCGCCTCGAGGCTTACCTCTCGTTTCTCACGTCAGGTTGGGTCGGAGGGCGACTGAGCTGCGGGTCCCCCTGGGGTGGGTTGGGGTTTCCTGGCCTGGAACCTCAGCTTTTGCCTTTGGTTCTCCGATTACATGCGTCGAGGGACGCGTCTACGCGCGTCTCGATGAGGGCTGAGATGGATCTCGGTGCAGTTTCCGACGAGGACCTCGGGCGGACT
>JAJDAN010000011.1 GCA_029261855.1 Deltaproteobacteria bacterium | reverse complement strand
AGCGGGTGCGGGTCGTGGCCCTCGTAGAGGACCCGCGGCGTCTGCGTGAAGACGGGGACCGTCTGCGCGCGCGAGAGTGCCAGCTCGCCGCGGACGTCGTGCTGGCACTTGCCGGCGAGAAAGATGAGCTCGCCCGCTTCTCGGTGGGCTGGCTCTTGCCCGTCCGCGAGGCGCGGATCGAGATCGAGACGCGCATCGCCCAGGTAGCGGCGGAACGCGAGCGTCTCTGCGAGCGGCTCGAGACCCAGGAAGCGCAGCTCGCGGAGTTCCGCGTGCGGGTGCAGGCGCGACTCGTCGAGGTGCGCAGTGAACGCTGCGCCGTGCGCGCTCCGGAGCGAACCGTCGCTGCTGAAGAGATCGAGCTCGAGCTGCTGCGTCGAAGCGGGACGTCGACGGCGGGAGGTGAAGCATGAGCCCGTTCACCCGGACACTGGTTCTGGGCGCCGCTGCGGCGGCATCCCTCCCGCTGACGGCGCTCGCCCTGGGCCGCTTCGTCGGGACCGAGTCGGCCCTCGCGTTGCACGCCGTGGCGGTCGCCGCGGTCTATCTCGCGTGCTTGACGGCAGGCGTGCGGCGTCGGGTTGCGATCGCGACGGTCGCACTCGTCGGCGGGGCCCTGGCCTGGGCCAGCGCCGGGTCGCTTGCCGGGCTGCTCGTCCTGCTGGGCCTGCTGGTCGCAGGCATTCGCAGCGGTTGGCTCTTCCCATGCGGGACCCTGCGTGGGCTCGCCGTCGAGGCCGGAGTGCTCGCGGGCGCGCTGGCGACTGCAGGCTTCCTCTACTCGTTGTTCGCGCCAGGCCTCGTCGCCGCCGCCGTCGCCACCTGGGGCGCGTTCGTCGTCCAGAGCTTCTTCTTCCTGGTGGGGGACGCCGAGCCCCGGCGGGCGACGCCCGGCCGGGACGCCTTCGAGCAAGCCGCCGGTGAGCTCGAGAAGCTGCTCGAGAGCCGTGCCTGAGGTCTCCTACCCGAGCCCACCGCCCTCTTCCTAGCCGGGCCTGTGGGCCCTAGGCGGCCTCCGGCCGGGAGCAGGCTTCCGTGTACACGGACAGGTAGTTGGGGGAGAGCAGCGCGCCGTCGAGGGCGCCGCGTTCCCGAAGCATCCGGTGCATGCGCGGCAGGTTGTGCATCGGCACCGTCATCAGCAGGTGATGCTCGAGATGGAAGTTCACGCGGTTGGGGGCGACGAGAAGTCGTTCCCACCAGCTTGCCCGGGTCGTCCGGGTGTTGCGCAGGGGGTCCGCGGCGTCGCTCGGCAGCGCGTGCTCGGCGATGGAACGCAGGCGTGTGACCAGGCGGTAGGTGGTGAGCCAGGCGACCACCCACAGCAGGTAGAGCTCCGGGTGTCCGCAGAGCGCCAGCGCAGCGAGCAGGATGACGTTGGTGATCGCGACGGGCGCGACCTTGTGCCAGCCGACGTCGGGTTGCTCGCCCCGGCTGAGGCCCATGTTGCGCTGGTTGTTGCGATTGCCGATGCCGAGATCGCGCATGGCCACGGCCTTGGCCTGCTTCCAACCGGTCTGCCCGGACAGGTCGCGCCAGATCTTGCGTCGGAAGCTCTGCCGCGTGATGGGGAACGGTGTGACGAGGCCCAGGTCCGGGTCCTCGGCCGAGCCGGTCTTGGCGTGATGCACCAGGTGATAGCTGCGGTAGGGCTTCACGTCCGCCCACACCGGGTAGGCGGCGAGCCAATTGCCCGCCCAGTCGTTGAGCTTTCGGTTCTTGAACAGGGTGCGGTGCGCCGCCTCGTGCATGACTACCGCCAGGCCCAGCTGTCGGGTACCGATGATGAAGAGCGCAATCACGACGGCGACCGCCTGCGCGAGCAGATTCGGCGCCCAGGCGACGAGCGCGAACGCGGCGGCGATGCCCGCCCAGTCGATCCCGATGGCCAGCGCGCCGCGCCAGTTCTGGATCTCGAGCAACGAGTCGATCTCCTCGCGGCTCAGGACCTGGCGCCAGCTCGGCGGCTGGGGGCCGGGATCCGCTGCGGCGGCCACCGGATTCGGGGTCGCGGGGTTGGCTTCGGCAGTGCTCATGTTCGGGCTCCGGGGACGAGGGTGGATTGTGTAGAGGCTTCGCGAGAGAGCCCGGCCATCGACAGGGGCGCATCCGCCACCCGCACGTCGGCCGGGGTTCGCAGGTGGGGAACGTCGAAGGATCCGAGGAAGCCCGCCCAGCAGGCGCGGCCGAGCCGGTCGTAGCGGCGCATCGCTTCCACCAGACGCGCCCGTTCGCGCGCCGGGACGATGTCCTCGGGAAGCAGCGGGTCGAGTGCGATCTGCCGCAGCACCTGGCCCCCGACGAGGAAGGTCTCGACCATGGCCTCGCCGCGCGGCAGCCCTTCGAGGTGCTTCTCGCTCGACGCCAGTCGCCGGCAGGAGAAGCCGTAGGCGGCGACGGCTTCGTCGCCGTCCCACAGCCCGAGCGCGCGTCCCTCGGTCTCGGCGTCGAGATCGGACAGGCTCGTGATCAGGGTGCCGTCCCCGCATGCCGTCGGGTCCAGGGCCACGAGGCGCTCACGGGTTCGCGGCGTGCCGCCGGCCAGGTTGTCGGGCCGCAGGTACAGGTTGGCGTCGAAGCGACGGAACCCCAGCAGCAGCAGTGCGCGCTGGCGTCGGGTCGCCTGCTTGCGCGGGGCGCGAGGTCCGCGCGGCGGTGTCAGCACGCCGGTCCAGCGTCTCTCGGTCCAGTCGCACAGATCTTCGTGCCGGGTCTTCCAGGAAGAGACCTCGCGGCGGGTGGCCTCCGTGCGCTCCCCGAGCCGATAGCGACCGCGCTCGTCCCGAGCGACGGTGCCGGCGGCGCAGAGCCGAGCCAAAGCGACACGGATGCTGTTCTCGGCGATCCCGAAGCAGTCGCCGGCAGAGACCAACGCGCGAACGGGCATCGCCCCCTCGGCCGAGCGCGGCAGGGTCGAGAGCAGGTCGACGATCAGGCTCTTGGGAGAAGGTGTCACGGCGGCATACATTACATCTAACGAACGGAACTGCAACTTGTCGTAATGTATGCTTCGAATCGCCCGTTCCCACGGGGAAGCCCTCCGTGACGCCGCGAGCGTGATACGTTCGCCCCGGATGAGTCCCAAGCTCTTCTGGTTCGTCCTTACGTTCGCGATCGCGTTTCCCGTCGACCAGGTCAGCAAGCACTGGATCGTGGAGGGTTTCTATTACGGCGAGAGCCTCGCCGTCATTCCCGGTTTCTTCGATCTGACGCATGTCCGGAATCCGGGGGGAGCTTTCAGCCTGCTGGCCGGGGCGCATTCCGACTGGCGACTGCCGTTCTTTCTCGGGGCGGGCGCCGTCGCGGTGAGCCTGTTGTTCGTCTTCTACAGGCGTCTGCCCGCCCAGGCCCGGCTGTCTGCAGCGGCGCTCGGCATGATCCTGGGTGGCGCGCTCGGGAACCTGAGCGACCGGGTCTTCTACGGGGAGGTGATCGACTGGCTCGACGTCCACCTCGGCGCCTATACCTGGCCGACCTTCAACATCGCCGACTCGTGCATCGTCGTGGGCGTCGCGATCCTGATCCTCGAGGTGTTCCTCTACGGCGAGGACTACTCCGGGGAGGGTCATGAGACCGGGTCCGGGAAGGGTCACGAGACCGGGGATGCCTTGAAGAGCACGCCGGGTTCCGAGCAACGGCCGGCGTGACCCGCTGGGTCGACGCCTGGCGGCGCGCGAATGAGGATCCGGAGGGCTTCTGGGGCGAGGCCGCCGATGGGATCCACTGGGAGCGCCCCTTCACGCGCGTGCTCGATCGCGATGCCACACCCAGCGCGTGCTGGTTCGTGGGCGGCGCCCTCAACACCTGTTACAACGCCGTGGATCGCCACGTGGATGCCGGCCACGGCGACCGTGTCGCTCTCGTGTACGACTCGGCGATGCGCGGAGTCGTCGAACGGCTGTCCTACGCGGATCTTCGGGATGAGACCGCCCGCTTCGCCGGTGCGCTGACCGCCCTGGGTGTAGGGCCGGGCGACCGCGTGCTGCTGTACATGCCCATGGTTCCCCAGGCGGTGGTCGCGATGCTCGCCTGCGCACGCATCGGCGCCGTGCACTCGGTGGTGTTCGGTGGCTTCGCGGCGCGCGAGCTGGCGACTCGCATCGACGATGCCCAACCGAAGCTGGTCCTGTGGGCCAGCTGTGGTCTCGAGCCGGGCCGCGTCGTCGACTACAAGCCGCTGCTCGACGAAGCGCTCGCGCTCGCGAACCACGCACCCGTGAACTGCGTGCTGCTCCAGCGCGAAGAAGCGCCGGCGACACCCGTCCCCGGTCGGGACGTCGACTGGATGGAGGTCAGCCGGGCGGCCGAGCCGGCGGACTGCGTGCCCTGTGAGGCAACCGATCCGCTCTACATCCTCTACACCTCGGGAACCACCGGAAAGCCCAAGGGCGTCGTGCGCGACCACGGCGGGCACGCAGTGGCCCTGCACTGGAGCCTGCGCAATGTCTACGGCATGCAGCCCGGAGACGTCTTCTGGGCGGCATCGGACATCGGCTGGGTGGTGGGACATTCGTACATCGTCTACGCGCCGCTGCTGCTCGGCTGCACGACCATCCTGTACGAAGGGAAGCCCGTGGGTACCCCGGACGCGGGCGCCTTCTGGAGGGTCGTGGCGGAGCATGGCGTCCACGCGCTGTTCGCGGCGCCCACGGCCTTTCGCGCCATCAAGCGGGAGGACCCCGGCGCCGAACGCGTGCGCGACCACGACCTCCACGCGCTGCGGACCCTGTTTCTCGCGGGCGAGCGCGCCGACCCGGACACCATCGCGTGGGCCGAGCGCGCTCTCGACGTCCCGGTGATCGACCACTGGTGGCAGACCGAGACCGGTTGGCCGATCGCTGCGAACTGCATGGGGATCGAGCCGCTACCCGTGAAGCACGGCTCTCCCACGGTGCCCGTTCCGGGCTACAAGCTCGCCGTGCTCGACGATGCCGGCACGTTGCTCCCGGCCGGGGAGACGGGCAACATCGTGCTGGAGCTGCCGCTGCCGCCGGGTTGTCTCCCCACCCTCTGGAACGACGAGGCCGGCTTTCGAAGCGCCTATCTCGACGCCTACCCGGGCTACTACCAGACTGCCGACGCGGGCTACGTGGATGAGGACGGGTACGTCTTCATCATGAGCCGCACGGACGACATCATCAACGTCGCCGGGCATCGCCTCTCGACGGGCGCCATGGAAGAGATCCTGGCCGGTCATCCCGACGTCGCGGAATGCGCGGTCATCGGCGTGAAGGACGCGCTCAAGGGACAGGTTCCCGTCGGCTTTGCGGTGCTGAACGCGGGCGTCGAACGCGACGACGCGACGCTCTGCGCCGAACTCGTCGCCCGGGTCCGCAGCGAACTCGGTCCGGTCGCCGCGTTCAAGCAGGCGTGCGTCGTCGCGCGGTTGCCGAAGACACGGTCCGGGAAGGTGCTGCGGGGCATCATGCGCCGGATCGCAGACGGCGAGGAATATCGCTTCCCGGCGACCATCGAGGACCCGGAGGTGCTGCCGGAGATTGCGGGTGCCCTGGGCGCGCTCGGCTACCCGGGCGATGGTTCCTAGGGCGCCGAGTCGGGCTACGCTTTCATCTCTACTCTGCACTCACCGTCCTCCATTCTCCGCTCTCACTCTCGCTGTCTCGCGAATCCCGGAAAGGAAGCTCAGCATGTCGAAGTCCCCGTCCCGTGGCGTCATCGTCGAAGCCGCCCGTACGCCCATCGGCAAGCGTGCCGGCGCGCTCTCTGGCCTGCATCCGGCGCACCTGCTCGCCAAGGCCCAGCTGGGCGTCATCGAGAAGGCGGGGATCGAGCCCGGGCAGGTCGAGCAGATCGTCGGCGGCTGCGTGACCCAGGCGGGCGAGCAGGGCAGCAACGTGACCCGCAACGCCTGGCTGTCCCTCGGACACGACCCCCAGGTCGGGTGCACCACCGTCGACTGCCAGTGTGGCTCGGGCCAGCAGGCGAACAACTTCATCGCGGGCCTGATCGAGATCGGGAGCATCGATGTCGGAATCGGTTGCGGGGTCGAAGCCATGAGCCGCGTGGGACTCGGGGCCAACGTCATGAACGGCCCGGGGACTTCGAGGCCCGACGGCTTTCCCTGGGACATGCCCGACCAGTTCGGCGCTGCCGAGAGGATCGCCGACAAGCGCGGCATCACGCGCGAGGACGTGGACGCGTTCGCTCTCGCGTCCCAGGAGAAGGCCGCCCGGGCGCAGGCCGAGAAGCGCTTCGATCGCGAGATCCTGGCCGTGAGCGCGCCGGTCATGGGGCCCGAGGGCCCGACGGGTGAGATGCAGACCGTGGTGCAGGACCAGGGACCGCGCGCGTCGTCGCTCGAAGGCCTCGCCAAGCTGCGCGCGGTCATGGAGGGCGGACGGCACACGGCCGGCAACAGCTCTCAGATCTCGGACGGCGCAGCAGCCGTGCTGTGGATGAGCGAAGAACGCGCCAAGGCGGCTGGGCTGCGTCCGCGCGCGCGGATCCGCCAGACCGTGCTCGTCGGATCGGATCCGTACTACCACCTCGACGGCCCCGTCGATGCCACCGCCGCGGTCCTCGCCAAGGCGGGTATGAAGATGAGTGACATCGATCTGTTCGAGGTCAACGAGGCCTTCGCCTCGGTCGTGCTTTCCTGGGCGAGCGTGCATCAGCCGGACATGGACCGGGTGAACGTCAATGGCGGCGCGATCGCGCTCGGGCATCCGGTCGGCTGCACCGGCAGTCGCCTCATCGCGACTGCACTTCACGAGCTCGAGCGCGCCGACCTGAACACGGCCCTCATCAGCATGTGCTGCGGAGGAGCGCTGGCGACGGCGACCATCCTCGAGCGGATCTGATGCGCGTTCGCGATCCGGTGCTCAGGCCGGCTCGCGTGGGCGAAGCGCCTGCGCTCGCGAACCTGTCGCGGCGAACCATCGAGTCCGGGCTGACCTGGCGCTGGCGCGCGAGCGCGATCGCCGCCTGCATCCGCGACGACGAGTCGTGCGTGGTGGTCGCGCGCGGCGGGAATGCACTCATCGGCTTCGCCGCCATGTCCTTCGAGTTCGAAGCGTCACGGGCACATCTGCTGCTGCTCGCCGTGTCGCCCGCGAATCGGCGCCAGGGTGTGGCGCGCGCGCTCGTCGACTGGCTCGAGTGCGTGGCCCGGCGCGGCGGCATTGCGGCGATTCGTCTCGAGGTGCGCGAGAAGGCCCGCGCCGCACGCGCGTTCTACGAGGTGCGCGGCTACCGCGAACGCGGCCGACTCCCCGGCTACTACCAGGGGGTCGAAGACGCCCTACGTCTGGAGAAACGTTTCGGCGGACGGGCGGCCTAGAAGGTCTCGTCGAGGAGCTTGTTCAGTCGCTCGACGGCTTCGGGGCTGTGCACGATCCCGACATGGTCGTAGTCGAGGGGCAGGATCGACTCCGCGGCCTCGACGGCCTCGAGACGGGTCTCGCTCTTGACCGTCAGTACGCCGTCGGCCGAGGGCCCGAACGAGTTGTCCTTGCGGTGGTAGCCGAAGAGCATGTCGAAGCGCGTGGCGGGGGGCAGGCCTCGGGGTTGCTCGTAGTCCGGCGCCTCGAAGAAGATCCCCTTGAGGAAGTCGCTCGACGGGTTCATGTCGAGCCACGAGTACACCACGATGTCCTGGGGAGCATTGGCGATGTTCGCTGCGCTCTCGCTCCCGCCCCAGGGTGCGGACAGGGCCACGAAGAGCTTGACGTCCGCACGCTGTGTCCGGTCCCAGTGCTTCAGGATCAGCGCCCGCGACACCAGGCCACCCATGCTGTGAGACACCACGGCCAGCTCGTCGAAGTCGTGGCGGATCTGCAGCTCGGCCAGGGTTTCCGCCGCGTGGCTCGCGATGGCGTCGAGGTGCATGCCCGACGGATAGAAGTAGAACCAGGGCTGGAAGCGCTCGCGATCGAGATTCGCGATGAGGGTCGAGAATTCCTGGGGGTAGCCGCTGATGCCGTGGACGAACAGCACCGGGATCTTGTTCGGGTCGTAGTCCTCGAGGAAGTAGATGCCCGGGCCGAGCTCGAACACGAAGTCGGCGAAGCGCCACATCCCCATGGAACCGCTCTCGGCGCCGAAGCGCGGATTGTCGAGCTCGACGACGTCGCCGCGGACCGTGAAGCGACCGAGGCTGAAGTTGTGCTGGTCCCGAGGTGCGCGCTTCTCCAGGACCAGGATGTCGAAGTGCTCGTCCCGGGCCTGGCTCGCCGAGGTGACGAGCTCGATGCCGTCGAGGGTCTGACCCGTTACCAGCTCGAAGAAGGACTGGCTGTGCAGACCCGGCTCGCCGGGGTCGTAGCGGAAGTTCCGGTTGCGATCCTCGAAGGCGGCGAGTCGGAAAGTCCCGGGAGAAGTCACGAACGCGAAGTTGCCCGGTCGTTCGAGCGCGTAGTGGTCCTCGATCTGCAGCGGGTCGGCCGACCCCGGGGCGGTCTTGCGGACGAGTACGACGATGATCGGGCTGTCGCTCGGTTCGGCCCGGGTGACCGACCCGCGGACACGCGCAAAGGACTGCACGACGTCGCGCTGCTCCGACACCCCGAGGAGCGCGCAGCCCGGGAGCGACAGGGCGAGCGCCAGCAACGCGGGCACGACGAGAGCGGGACGAGCGAGCGTCTTGCGGTCTTCAGTCATTCAGGTCTCCCAGGCGAACGAATTGCCACAACGGTCCGTGCATCCCGTGACGCCGCAAGCGCTGGAACAGGCGTGCGTCGAAGTTGATCGCCAGAGGCGGGATGCTCCAGTAGGGATACTGCTCCTTGCGCTCGAGCAACAGGGCCTTGATGTCATCCCGCAGCTTCATCCGTTCTGCGCGCAGGGCGGGGTCCAGCGCCTCGAAGTCGTCGACCCACATCATCAGGATCGCGCTGAAGGGGTCCAGCTCGACGGCGAAGTCCAGGGTCTGCTTGACGTCGTCGAGGGTCTCGCCCGCGGTGCCGAGGATGAAGGTGTGGCAGTCGGGGATCCCTGCGCTCTTGCACAGCTCGTGGATCCGACGGATCTCGTCGGTGGTGAAGCCCTTTCTCAGCCGTTTGAGGACGGCGTCGACGCCCGAGTCGGACCCGATCTCCATGCCGGCGCAGCCGGCCTGCTTCGCGAGCTCTGCCATCTCCTGGTCGAAGCCCAGTGGATTCGCGTAGCAGGTCCACGGGATCTGCCAGTCGCGGGCGATCAGCTCGCGGCAGACGTTCTTCGCGTGGGTACGGGGCAGGTTGAAGACCGAGTCGACGATGAAGAAGTGTCGGATGTCGGGTTGCTGCTCGAGGCACGCGAACATCTCGTCGACCACGGCGCCGGGCTCCCGGGCGCGGCCGACGCGACCCTCGATGATGGGGTAGGTGCAGTAGTTGCAGAGCAACGGACAGCCCCGCTTCGTCTGGATCGACTCGATCGCGTAGCGCTCGTAGTAGCGGCTGTCCGCGAGTCGGCGGTCCGGCACCGGAATCTCGTTCATGTCGAGGAAGTTGCGGTCCACCGGATTGCTCTCGACCGAGCCCTCCCGCAGGCGGTGCAGGCTCCCGATCTCCGCGAGCGCGGCGTCCCCGGAGCCACCGGCTTCCAGCGCTTCGACGAGCTTCGGGAAGGCGCCCTCACCCTCGCCCGAGATGCCGAAGTCTGCGCCCAAACGGGGCATCAGCTCGGCTGGCATGACGCTGAACCCGGACCCGCCGACGACGACCGGTGCGTCGCTGGCATCTCGCACTGCGCTCACGAGGCCGCGGTAGTAGTCGACGTTGTCGCTGATGCCGGAGTAGTCGTTGTTCTGGATGTTCCGCATCCCGATGGCGACGAGGTCCGGCTGCCAGGCGCGCAGCTGGTCTTGCAGCGCCTCCTCCGGTGACCGTTCGAAGCACAGGTCGATGAGCTTCTTCTCGTGACGGTCGGGGGTACTCGCCATCACGTAGAGGATGCCGAGCGGAACGACCCCGTCGGGTAGCTTTTCGCGGTTGCCGGAGACGAAGGCGATCTTCACGGCTGGCATTATAGGCATTCATCGCCTGGGCTATAGTGCCGAAGCCATTCGTCGAGCCTGGGGTGGGGCTCGGCGAGATCCGTTCAAAGCTTGCGGCCGGACCCGATGCCTCTACTTCGACTCGATCCTCCGATGGCGCCGCCGTGGGTGCGAGATGCCCTCGGGCCCGACGCGCGCGAGCAGGACGTGCTGGAAAAGGAAGGCGTCGTCGTGAAGAGCCGGTCGGCGGGAGAGCTCGCGCTGGTTCGTGCGCTGCTTCCGGACGCCGCCCGGCTGGACGATCGGAGCTTTCGCGCCGGAGTGGCACGCTGTTACGTCGCGGCGCTCGAATCCGTAGCCGGCCGCGGGTTGCGCCCCGTCCGGATGTGGAATTTCGTCCCGGACATCCGCCGCCCCAGCGACGACGGGTTCAGCCGCTACGAGCTCTTCAACGCGGGGCGTCAGCAGGGATACCGCGAGTGCTATGGGGACGACGAGAATCCGACGCGGGTGACGGCGTCTGCCGTCGGGCATTCGGGTCCGGACTTCGTCGTCCATCTGCTGGCGGGCAGGGTCGAGGCGGTCCCCATGGAGAACCCACGTCAGCGCCCGTCGTATCGCTATTCCCGGCGCTACGGTCCGCAGCCGCCCTGTTTCTCGCGAGCCGCCAGGGTGACCGGGCGTCTCGGGGCTCTCGCCTGGGACGAGGTGGGGCTTGCGGCTGGCACGGCGAGCATCGTCGGCGAGGACTCAGTGCACCTGGGCGATCTACCCGGGCAGCTGCGGGAGACCTTTCGAAACCTGGCGACGATTGCCGGAGAGTTGAGCGGCCGCTCGCTGTCGGGCGACGCAGGGCCCGACGATCTCGAAGCGGCGTTGTCGCTCTACCGGGAGCTGCGCGTCTACGTGGCGCGGGAGGAAGATGCCAGAGTCATCCGCAACGCCGTTCAGGACGCCTTTCCCGCGGAGACCCGTCTCGATCTCGTATCCGCACGCCTGTGTCGGCCGGAGCTCCTCGTCGAGGCCGAGGGCGTCCTCTGCCTGAGCCTCTAGCGGGCGGGGCTGGCGCGATGCGATCCATGTCCGGGTTCTCATGTCCAGCCACGTAATCGCGGGTCTGGAACGACACGCGACTCAGCGCGCGGAGCAGGTCGCGGTCGTCGATCGCGATGGGGAAGGTGGCTTGCGCAGCTTCGACTGGCGATCGTTGCACGCGACGGCGACGGAGCTGGCGCTTCGCCTCGAGCGCGTGGCTTCCGGGTCGCCGGTCCTCGTTTGCGGCGGGAACCAGTTCGAGGTCCTGGCAGCGATCCTGGCCGGACTGCACGCGGACCTGCCGGTGGCCCCGGTCGCACCAGAATCGACGGCGAGCGAGCTTCGCAGTCTGGCCGCCGAGATCGGGGCACGGGTCGTCGTGGGCGCACCCGAGGCACTCGAGCGCTTGCACGGAGCCGTCCCCGAACACATTCCGCTGTCCGAAGTGCAGGCCGACGTCGGCGACGGGACTGCTACAGGGGCAACGCCTCGAGGCCGCGGGGACGGTTCGATCCTGCTGAGGAGCTCGGGCACCACGGGCCCTCCGAAAGTCGTGCGTCGGGCGGCCGCCGCCCTCGACGCCGTCGGCGACGGCTGTCGCGCAGTCATCGGTGTCGACGAGCGCGATCGAATGTTGTTGGTGGTCCCTGTCTACCATTCCTACGGCATCGACATGGCCGTCCTGACGGGTGTTCCCGCCGGTGCGTGTCTCGAGTTGCACGCGCGCTTCGACGTCCAGGCGGTGCGCACAGCCCTGGCGGAACGGGGCATCAGCTGCTTTCCCGCGGTCCCACTGATGCTCGATTCCCTGGCGCGTGGCAGCGAGAAGGGGACCGCCGCACCCGCGTTGCGGCGGGTGGTCTCCGCGGGAAGTCCCCTCCCGCCCGAGGTCGCCGAGCGCTTTCGCGCGGCGTTCGGCGTGGCGGTGGGGCAGGTCTACGGAGCGACCGAGTTCGGCTCCGTCGCCTACAACGCGCCGGAGGCCTGGGATCCGGCGCGCGGGCCCTTCCGTCCGGAATGTGTCGGCCGACCGCTTCCCGGAGTCGAGATCCGCATCGTCGAGGGGGACGATCTCGCGCGTGCGCTGCCTGCCGGAACAGAAGGCCAGGTCGCGGTCGCTTCGCCGAGCATGTTGACGGAGTATCTGGGCGACGACGCACCGCCGACCCGGGACGGCTTCCTGCTGACCGGCGATCTCGGGCGTCTCGACGAATCCGGGGTGCTCGAGCTGACGGGGCGCTTGAAGCTGATGATCGATGTCGGGGGGCTGAAGGTGAATCCGCTCGAAGTGGAGGCGGTCCTCGTGAGGCACCCCGCTGTACGCGACGCGGTCGCCGTGCCCATCTACTACAGCGAGACGGCCTCGCGACTGAAGGCCATCGTGATCCCGGAGCCGGGTGCGGAGCTCACCCGCGACGAGATCCGCCGCTTCGCGCGCGAGCACCTCATCCACTACAAGGTGCCGCGCAGCTTCGAGATCAGGTCCGACGTGCCGCGTTCGCCGACCGGGAAGATCCTGCGTCAGAAGCTGATCCTCGACGCGGCGGGGACCGGAAAATGAGTCGCGGGCCCTGCCGTCTGGTGGCGCTCGGGATGCACCACGCGCTGGGTTCGAGTCTCGAGGAGATCGGTCCGCGCCTCGTCGCCGGAGACCAGGACGGTGTCGTGCAGCGCGACGACCTCGTTCCCGGTGCCACCGGGTTCTACGCGCAGGCGCGCGGCGCGCTGCCGCCCCTGCCCGAAGCGCTGTCCGAGTACGCCTGCCGGAACAACCAGCTCGCCGAGTCGGCGCTCGGCCAGATCCGCGGGCCGATCGACGCCGCCATCGAGCGTTTTGGCGCCCACCGCGTGGGGGTCGTGGTCGGGTCGAGCACGTCCGGGTTCTCGGAAGCCGAGGATGCCTTCCGCGAACGCCATGTCTCGGGCGCCTTGTCGCCGACGTTCTCGCTGGCGCAGCTCGAGTTCGGCGGACTCTGCGATTACGTGGCGCGCGCGTCGGGTGCCCAGGGACCCCGCCAATCTCCTTCGACGGCATGCTCGACGGGTGCCAAGGCGCTGTTGTCCGCGCGCAGCCTGCTCGATCTCGGCTTCTGCGACGCGGTGATCGCCGGGGCCGTCGATTCCCTGTGCAGGCTGACCGCAAACGGCTTCGCGGCGCTGCACGCGGTCTCGGCCGGAATCACGAACCCGATGAGCGCGAACCGCGACGGACTGACCCTCGGCGAAGGTGCCGCGCTCTTCCTGTTGACCCGCGAAGAAGGAGGTGTCCAGCTGCTGGGCGGCGGCGAGTCGAGCGACGCCCACCACATGTCGGCTCCCCATCCCGAGGGTCGCGGTGCTGAGCAGTGCATGCGCGCCGCGCTCGCGGACGCGGGGCTCGACGCCGAGGATATCGCGTATCTGAATCTGCACGGCACGGGCACGCCCCAGAACGACGCCATGGAGAGCGCGGCCGTCGCGCGGGTCTTCGAGCAGCCGGTTCCGTGCAGCTCGACGAAGCCCCTGGTGGGGCACACCCTGGGCGCTTCGGGTGCCATCGAGGCGGGCTTCTGTTGGCTCGTCCTCGCGCGTCGCGCCGACGGCGACCGTCGTCTCGTCCTGCCGCCGCATCGGTACGACGGCGAACGCGATCCCGCGCTACCCGCCATCGAATTGGTCGAGTCCTCGGGCGACGGGTTCGCCCTGGACGTGCGCGGCCCGGTCGCTCTGATGAGCAATTCCTTCGGGTTCGGTGGCAGTAACTGCGCGCTCATCCTGGGGGACGCGCGGTCGTGACCGAGCTGTGGCTCCAGGGCTGGGCGGCGGTCGCCCCCGGGATCGACGTCGCCAGCGATCACGCCGCCTGGCAGGCCTGGGCGGCCGACCCGCGACCCTTGCGCGGCGAGACCCGGCCGGACGTGAAGTTCCTGCCGGCCATGCAACGGCGACGCTGCGACGGTCTCTCGCGCATGATGCTCGCGGTCGCCAATGCGTGCTGTCCCGAGAGTCTGCGCGGCGACGCACTCTCGGTGTTCGCCTCGCGCCACGGGTCCTTCGACACCACCGTGTCCATGCTCGAGACTCTCGCGAAGGACGAGCCGTTGTCGCCGACGCAGTTCAGTCACTCGGTCCACAACACCCAGGCCGGGCTGTTCTCCATCTGGGCGAATGACCAGCAACTCGCCCAGTCCCTGGCGTCTCGCAACGAGACCTTCGAGCACGGCTTTCTCGAAGCCGTCTGTCTGCTGGCCCGGTCGGGAGGTCGCCCGGTGCTCTTCGTCACGGGCGACGAAGCGCTGCCCGAGCCGGTCGCGCACCTGTCCGACGATCCGCACCCGCCCTATGCGGTGGGCCTGTTGCTCGGCTCGCAGCCCGTGGAGACGGGTGGAGCCGGGATCCGCTTCGATCTCGAAACGGGGCAGGGCGCCGATCCGCAGCTCGCATGGCCGCGGGCCCTCGAGTTCGTGCGCTGGTGGCTGGCGAAGGACGAGTGCCTTGCGCTCGGCGACTCGCCGCGCCGCTTCAGCTTCCGCCGTCAGTCCTGATCTTCTTCCCAGAACGAGAAGAAGTTGAACCACTGGTGCGGCGCGCTCAGCAGGCGGGCTTCGAGTCGGTGCGCGAAGTCCTGGGCGTGTTCTCGTACGGCTTCGCGTCGACGCGCGCGCGGGACCGGAAGCGAATCGCCCAGGCGCTCGACGAAGATCTCGTAGCGCCCGGGGCCCCTCCTCAAGGACGTCATCATCAGCACGGGACAGCGGAGGGTGCCGGCCAACAGGAACGGACCCTCGGGCAGGCAGGCAGTCGCGCCCAGGAAGTCCACACGGGCGACGCGGTCCGTCTCGTTGGGGTGCACGCGATCCGCCAGGATCGCGACCACCTCGCCGCGTTGGATCTTCGACCGCACCTCGAGAGCGTGCTGCACGGATCCGGGCGTGATTGCGATGACCCGGGGCGGCGGGCGGCCGTCCGGGCTGCCGCCGGGCAGTTGCCGCAGCACGTTGTTGATGCGTTCCGCGTGCTCGACGTACATCAACACGTGGACCGCGATGGGGGAGCGGTGGTGCGCCAGCAGTCGCATGGAATCGAAGTTGCCGAGGTGTGCGCCGAGGAAGATGGCGCCGCGACCTTCACCCGCGACCCGATCCAGCTCGTCCCAGCCGTGGACCTCGATCTCGAAGTCGTCCGGGCCGCCCAGCCAGAAGCCGATCCGGTCGAGCACCATGGCCCCGAACTCGTAGATGTGGCGATAGACGTCCCGCCAGGTAGGCGGATGCCCCAGGGCTTCGGCTCCACCCGGGAACGCGTAGAGGCGTTCGAGGTAGGCGCGGGAGGCGCGGCGTTCGGTGCGTCCGAAGACGAAGAAGTAGCTGACGATGGGGATCAGGATCAGTCGCGCGAGCGGACGCCCCAGGGCGCGGTAGACCCAGACGGTGACACGGATCCCGAGACTCGATCCGCGCTCTTCCTTCTCGTGCCAGCGGTCGCCTTCGCCCACCTTCTCGTCATGCCCCCGCGCGGTCGGTCCCCGATCTCCGCCGGCGCGCCCGCCGAAGCAGCTGGGGGGATCGCAAGAGCATCTCGAAGAACAGCCTCGCGAAGCATCGGGTCAGTCGCAGGTTGTCGCGGACCATCTTGAAGTGGGAGACGCCGCCCTCGAAGTACCGGACGCGGGTCGGGACATTCTCGATGGGCACCTCGGCCCACTGCAGTCGCACCGTCAGCTCCGGGTCGAACTCCATGAAGTCGCCGAGTTGCTGCCGGTCGAGCAGAGCGACCGTCGCTGCCAGGGGGACGCAACGCATGCCACACAGGGGGTCGTTCACGTCGAACGACCAGCTGTTCACCCAGACCCAGAAGCGCGAGATCAGCCGGCCATAGAGGCGGCTGCGCGGTGCGTCGTCCTCGAAGATCGGATCGCCGAGCACGAGCGCTTCCGGGTGCTGGCGGCTGGCGGCAAGGAAGGCCGGCGCGGAGCTGGGATCGTGTTGGTCGTCGGCGTCGAGCTGCAACGCGTGCGTGTAGCCCTGGGAGAGCGCCCAGCGATAGCCGGTCTTGAGGGCGGCCCCGCGGCCTCCGTTGCGGAGGTGGGTTCGGACCTTCACGAAGGGGAACTCCGCGGCCACCGCCTCCAGGGCGGCCACCGTGGGAGCGGCGCTGCCGTCGTCGACGATCAGGCAGGGAAGGCCCAGGGGCGCCAGACCTTTGACCACGTCGCGGATGGTGTCCGGGTTGTCGTAGATGGTGATCAGGTTGCACGGGTTCATCGGGGCGTGGATAGCAGCAGGCCGCGGCCAGGGCTGCTGGGAAGTCGGCAGGATTGACAACTTGTCATGAATGACAAATAATCATCGACTTGATGAGCGTCGAAACCATCCCCCTCGACCGTCGACAACGCAAGAAGGCCGAGACCCGCCAGCGCTTGCTGGACGCCGCCAGCCGTCTATTCGCCAAGCAAGGGTTCGAGGCGACGCGTCCCCAGGACATCGCGCGGGATGCGGACGTCGCCGTGGGCACCTTCTACCTCCATTTCGCGGATCGTCGGGCAGCCTTCCTGGCCTTTACCGAGCGCGCCGCGGAAGACCTGCTCGACTTCGCGCGCCAGCGTGTTCGCGACGAGGGAGGCTTCGAGGACCGGCTCCGTTCCTGGCTCGAGGCGATTCTCGACTACATGGGCGAGAACCCTGGCGTGGTCGGGGCGGCCTTTGCGAACGAGGCCGTGATCGGGGCCGACCCGCGCGGACGTGCCGGGAGCCTGCGCGATCGTCTGGCGCGGGGGCTCGCCGAGTGGATCGGCCGCGGCATCTCGAGCGGGAACTTTCGCGCCGACTACGACCCGCAGCTGGTCAGCTACGCGATGGTCGGACTGATCCAACAGGCCCTCACCCACGGCACCCAGCTCGGTCTCGAACGCGACGCCGTGCTCGATCAGATCACGCGCTTCTGCGCACGCGCCCTCGTCGACCCCGATGCCACGGCACCGGGTACCCGTACAGGAGAACCACGATGACCGCCCAGCTCGTCTACAGCCAGGAAGAGCTCTGCCGCTCTCACGAGTACGCCAAGCCCCAGATCGTCGACGGGCAACGGATCCACGGCGGGTTCGACGCGGACGGAAACTACATTCCTCCCCGCGCGCTGGTCCGCGAGCCGGCGATCGACGCCTGGACAGGAGCGCTGCGTGCCCGGGGCGGCGACCTGCTGGCGGCCGACGCGTCGCTGCTCGGGGGCATGCGCTACCCGAACGAAGCGCAGCAGAAGTATCTGCTGCAGGAGGGGCTCGGGCAGACCTTCTGGAACAATCTCACGATCACGGGGATGATCGAGGCCCGGGGCCGGGTGCTGGCGGACATGACCTTCCCGTCCTTCCAGGACGTGATCGACGAGGACCTGTCCGGGATGGCGATCGGCCATTTGAACAGCGGGCTGCTCTGGGCCCACGGTGTCGACGAAGGCGGCGAGCCGGAAAAGGGCATCGGCGGCCACGACGTGATGTGGTTCGCGCTGCGCGATCTGGCCTTCGGGTCCACGGACTTCCCCCAGCCCGTGGTGCCCGAACGGATCGGACGCCCGGAGGCCCAAGGCCAGGAAGAGCCGGAGATCCCTGCGGCCTTCGAGCAGATGATCGGTTTCTTGCTCAATTTGCTGATGATCGAGTTCCGCGCGGAGATCGGGTTCTCGTTCAGCGAGCGGATGCTGCGCGACCCGGATCTGTTCCGCGGTCGGCGAGCCGAAGCCGACGAGGCGGCCGACGTGGTGTGTCGCATTCGTGCGGACGAAGAGATCCACGTGCGGTCCCTGCGTCTCTATCTCGGCGAGCTTCGCAGCGTGCATTTCAAGACGAAGAGCGGCGCGCTGAAGCCGGGCAGTGAGATCATCGATGGCTCCTGGGAGCGCATCGTCCACTGGGCGACCGTCGAGCAGCCCAAGCTGGCGGCGGCGGAGAGTCGGAAGATGCTGTCCGAACGCATCCTGAAGCACCCCGACGGCGAGCGGATCCTGGCCGGGTTCCTGGCGCTCGAGGACGCCTGACGCTCCACGGGTTCTCCCGCCCGATGTCAGCGGTTGTCAGCAGGCTTGCAGAATCTGGCATGGACGCCTGCCCGCTGACGCAACGGTGGCAGCAGGGGGGCGGTAGAGTGCGACTCATCGTGATTGGTTGAACGACGAGGAGCATCTGGGATGCCTGGACGATCACCGGGATGACGTCAGCGCTCGACGCGAGCGCTGAGAGCGCCGCGAGCGCCGCGAGCGCTGAGAGAGTCGCGAGCGCTGACAAGCCTGCGGATGACGCAAGCGAGAGCCGGTCCGGAACGGAGTCGAGAGAGGCCGTGCAAGAGACGCCCACGACCCGGGCGTGGTCTCCGTCGGACCGGCGCCTCCGCCGCGCGACTTCGTCTTCCATGTACCATGGCCGGATGCGTCGCGCGGACCGGCTCTTCCAGCTCGTGCAGGTTCTGCGGTCCCGGCGTTTCGCGACCGGCCAGCAGATCGCAGACGAGCTGGGTGTTTCGAAACGGACCGTCTACCGGGACATTGCGGACCTGCAGGGCTCGGGGGTGCCCATCCAGGGGGAAGCCGGGGTCGGATACCGGATCGACCGGGGGTTCGAATTGCCGCCGCTCACCTTCAACGCCCAGGAGATCGAAAGCCTCGTCCTCGGTGCACGCATCGTCTCGTCCTGGGGTGACTCCGACCTCGCCGACGCGGTCCGGAGCGCCATGACGAAGATCGAGGCCGTGCTGCCGGAGCCCCTACGACAGGTACTGCTCGAGACGGCGCTGTTCGCGCCGGGTCGTCCCAGCGCGGCGGCCATGACGTCCGAGCTGTCGCTGTTGCGACGTGCCGTCGGGGACCACCACCCGATCCGCTTCGGTTACACCCGGGCCGACGGGGCCGACAGCAATCGCACGGTGCGACCGCTGGGGCTGTACTTCTGGGGCACCAAGTGGACCCTGGCGGCCTGGTGCGAGTTCCGCCACGACTACCGCAGCTTCCGCCCGGACCGCATGCGCGACGTCATGATGCTCGACGACGCTTTCGACGGCAGCGACGGCATCCACCTGCAGGGCTTCCTCGAGAGCATGGAACGCCGGAGCCGCGAGCGCGGCGACTGGGACTGAGCTCACCCGCCCGCCAGCACTTCGGCGAGCTGCGTGAACTCGTCGGACCTGGGCGAGGTGCGCCGCCAGGCCAGACCGATCGTGCGGCTGCGTGTGGGTCGCAGGGGCAGGGCGACCAGCGCGGGGTTGCCGCTCAGCTCGACTTCGAGCGTCGACTCGGGGAGCAGCGTGATGCCGGCGCCCGTGGCAACCATCTGCACCAGGGTGGACAGGCTGCTGGCCCGGAAGTCTCCCAGCTCGGTCATCGCCGTCGCTCCGCAGACTGCGAGCGCCTGGTCGCGCAGTCAGTGCCCGTCGTGCAGCAGCAGCACCGTCTCCCCGGCGAGGTCCGACTCGCCCAGGCGCTTGCGTCCCGCGAGGCGGTGGTCCCGGGACATGGCAACGAGGAACGGATCGCTCGCGAGGGGCAGCGTCTCGACATCGCCCAGGTCCGCTTCGAGGGCCAGCAGCAGCAGGTCGAGTCGGCCGGCGTCGAGGGACTCGAGCAGTCGGTCGGTGCGGTCCTCGACGAGCCGCGGCTGCAGGTCGGGGAAGCGCTTGCGCACGCTCGGGAGCGCCTTGGGCAGCCAGTAGGGCGCGATGGTCGGGATGACCCCCAGGCGCAAGGTGCCCGAGAGGGGACGGGCGTGGACCCGCGCGGTCTCGACCAGCTCGTCGGCGGCAAGCAGGATCTGTCGTGCGCGCACGACGATGGCTTGTCCCGCGGCCGTGAAGAGCACGCGCCGTCGGTCTCGTTCGATCAGCTGGATGCCCAGCTGGTCCTCGAGCTGCTTGATCTGGCTCGACAGTCCGGGCTGGCTGACATGGCAGGCCTCGGCGGCGCGGTGGAAGCCGCCGTGGTCCGCGATGGCGACCAGGTACTCGAGCTGACGCAGCGTAGGAGGCGGCATGTCGATATCTACAAGCTATCAAGATGAGAAGAACAATCAATTGGACTGATCACCAGATCGCGCCGATCCTGGTGCCATCGAATCACAGGAGATCGGTCATGAACGAACAAGCAAGGTTGCAGAGCCGCGAGGGTGAGAGTGTCCCCGAGGTGGTGTTCGAGACCCGCGAGAACGGCGAGTGGAAGCCTGTCACGAGCAAGGAGGTCTTTGGCGGTCGCACGGTCGTGCTGTTCGCGCTCCCCGGCGCATTCACCCCGACCTGCTCATCGGCACACCTGCCGCGCTACGAAGAGCTGGCGGATGCCTTTCGGGCCCGGGGCGTGGACGAGGTCGTGTGTCTCTCGGTCAACGACGCCTTCGTGATGGATGCCTGGGGCCGAGAACAAGGGGCGGCCAAAGTGCGGCTCCTGCCCGACGGCAACGGCGACTTCAGCGCCGGCATGGGGATGCTCGTCCCCAAGCGGGACCTCGGCTTCGGGGACCGTTCCTGGCGCTATTCGATGCTGGTTCGGGACGGAGTCGTCGAGAAGATGTTCGTCGAGCCCGACGTCGAGGGCGACCCGTACGAAGTCTCCGACGCGGACACCATGCTCCGCTACCTGGACCCCGAAGCGAGCGCGGCGCCCGACGTGAGTCTGTTTGCGCGTCATGGCTGTCGGCACTGCGAACGCGCCAAGGCGCTGCTGGCCGAGAAGGGCATCGACTACGAGGAGATCGAATTGGGCGATGGCATCACGACCCAGAGCCTGCGCGCCGTGACTGGACGCGACACGGTTCCCCAGGTGTATTGGGACGGGAAGCACATCGGCGGCGCCGACGAGCTCGAGGTCTATCTGGCCGAGCGTTAGGCACGTGCTCGCGATCAGGCGGGATCGCCGCGCAGGTAGCGTTCGGCGACGTCGTCCAGGACCTCGAAGAACTCCTTCGCCGTGTCCCGGATGACGTCCGCCACCGGCCGCACCGAGTCGATGCGCCCGGCGACCTGTCCGGTGAGGGCGATGGACGAGTTCATGTCGCCGCCGAAGTAGAGGTCCATCGCCTTTCCGAGCTCGCCCATCACGTTTCCCTCGGAATATTCGAGGGATTCGGCGTGCTCGGTCCGCAGGGCGCGCAGGCCCGGGCCGTGCCGTCGGTTGAGGAAGACCGTGTCGGTCTCCTCGGCGGCGACGATGGCGTTCTTCCAGTTCTCGTGGACGGGAGATTCCAGGGCGGAGACCATGCGTGTTCCCATCTGGATGCCTTCGGCGCCGAGTGCGAACGCGGCGGCCATGGTGCGTCCGTCGAGCATGCCCCCGGCCGCGATGATGGGGACGTCGACCTTCGAGCGGACGAGGGGCAGCAGCACCATGCTGGCCACGTCGCGGGGGTTCTTGAAGCCGCCGCCTTCGCCGCCTTCGACGATCAAGCCGTCCACGCCGGCCTCGATCGCCTTGAGCGCGCCCTTGAGGGTGGGCACCACGTGGAAGACGGTGAGACCGCCTTGCTTGAGGGACGCGGTGTACTTCATCGGGCTGCCGGCGGAGGTGGTGACGAACTTCACGCCCTGGTCGATCACGAAGTCGACGATCTTCGGGTCGCGTACGAAGGCTTGCGCGATGTTCACACCGAAGGGCTTGTCGGTGAGATCGCGCATCTTGCGGATCTCGTCCTTGATGGCGTCGAGCTCGCCCGATGAGGTCTCGATGATGCCGAGCGCGCCGGCGTTGGAAACGGCAGACGCCAGCTGCGACCGGGCGATCCAACCCATGGGCGCCTGCACGATGGGGATCTCGACGCCCAGCATCTCGGTCACCCGGTTTCGGAACGTCACGGCATTCTCCCTGCTGGGCCTCTAGTGGGTCGCGGTTTCGAGCGGACTGGGAGGGTAGCGGTAGACTGCGGCCCCGCATGAAGGTCTCCGCCGACAAGCTCCTGGGACGCGTCCGTCAGAAGATCGCCCGGGCACAGGCGTCCGGTGACCTGGAACCCACCGCCACCGAAGAGCACGTCATCGACGACGGCGGCGTCGCGTTCATCGTCCACGTGATCGCGGGGCAGGACCGCAAGAAGCGATCCCGTCGCGAACAGGCCCGCAGCGGTGTCGATCCATTCGAGCCGCCCTATACGGACGACCTCTTCGTCGGCGACTTGTCGGACACCCACGTCGCGCTGCTCAACAAGTTCCCGGTCCTGGACGACCACCTGCTGATCGTCACGCGGGCCGACGAGCTCCAGCAGAGCTGGCTGAACGGGGCCGACTTCGAGGCCCTCGCGACCTGCCTGGCCGGGATCGATGGCCTTGGCTTCTACAATGGCGGCGCCACCGCAGGGTCCAGCCAGCCCCACAAGCACCTGCAGCTCGTTCCGATGCCGGTGACGACCTGCGCCATCTTCGACGACGACAGCCGGGGCTTCGCCCTGGCCCAGTCCCGGCTCGCCGCAGGTCTCACGGGACCGGGCCTCTTCGACGCCTACCGGGTGCTGATGGATCGCCTCGCCATCGATGGCGATCGCGATCCCTACAACGTGCTCGTGACCCGGGACCGCATGGTCGTCATCCCGCGTATGCGCCACGACTGCGAAGGCATCTTCCTCAACGCCATGGGCTACGCCGGATCGTTCCTGGTGCGCGACGCCGAGCAGCTCGAGAAGCTGCGGGAACTCGGTCCGCGGCGGGTGCTGGTCGAGGCGGGCCGACCCGGGCGCTAGGCGTTCAGCCGCCGCCTGCGCCAGGCGGGACGCGCGCAGCGCCGAGTCAGGCGGTCATCTCCTTGATGCGGGCCTGGACCTGGATGGCTTCTTCGCTGGGCGGGCCGGCGGCCTGCATGGCCATCACCTTGGTCATGTCGCCCTCGACCTGGATCTGACCGCTCATGAACGCCTGCATCGATGCCTGGGGGTCCTGCTCGATGAACATCTTGTGCGCGATGTCGTACGGGACGGTCAGCTTCGTAGGCGCTTCGGCGGCAAGTCCCTTCACGAAGCGACCGGCTTCGAGCTTCGCCTCGATGTCGCCGTCGGGTCCGTCCTTGACGACCAGGTTGATCACCAGGTCCTTCACGATCTCCGGGACGGCGGGGTTGATCTCTGCGCGGATCTTCTCGGCTTCTTCGAACCAGCCGTCGGACAGGAATTGATGGGCCATGGGGTGCTCCTCGGATTGGGATCGGCTGCGGACTCGTTGGCGCTCAATTGGATCGGAAGCCGGGTCGCATTGCAAGCCCCGGACGTGGGCGGAGAGGCGGCGGGGCGGGTAGGGCCCGCCGGCCTGGGCGGTGGGACCCCCGCGCGACGACGGTCCCGGATCCACTCGATCTCGAGACGCCAGCCCTGGCGATAGCGAACGAAGCGCAGCGATCCGTGCATGACGGCCCCTCCTTCCCTCGTGCGGACCCTCCACTTCCCGGCCCGCTTCGCGACGTCGCGTTCGGGTCGTTCTAGCGGTTCGGGTCGAACCGGCCGCTCTCGCAGGCTCGCACGAACGCCTCGCCCTGACTCTGGAGATCGTGCCATTGACGTCGGATCAGGCGCGACTCCGGCTCGTCGATGCGTCCTTCGTTCGCGAGGGATCCCGAGATCACCTGCAGTAGCTCGGAGAACTTCGCGAGAAGCGATTGGGTGTGGCGGATGCACTCTCCGGGGACCTCGCTGACGTCTACGTCGGGGTCTTCGACGAAGTAGCCGCTGACCTGGCGGCACAGCCACTCGATGGCTCGCCGATCGCCGGTGCTCTCGCAGAGGTGGACGACCCGGTCCAGGGGATTGCGTGCGCCGCTCGGGTCGCGCTCGCCGTCGGCGTCGGTCGGCTCGGCGCACCACTTGTAGACGAGAGAGCTGCTGACCTTGAGATCGCTCGCCACCTGTTTGGTGCCGACGGCTTCGATCACCTGCTTCAGGACCTCGTGCGACTTCATGAGCGCGAATCCTCCCGGCTCTCGACGAACGGCGCCGAATATTGCCCACGCCATCGCGTGTAGCCATTACGGGCCATCCCTTTGTTTGTAATGCGGAACTCCGCGCCCCCCGGGCGCTGCGCCGGGAGCCGGCAGCCGGTCACGAGGCGAGCTCGGGGCGATCGCGGAAGCTCTCGAGCGCTTCGGGATTCGCGAGCGCCTCGACGTTCTTCACTGGGCGTCCATGCACGAGCTCGCGTACCGCGAGTTCGGTGATCTTGCCGCTGCGGGTGCGAGGAAGGTCGGGCACGGCGAGCACTCGGGCCGGAACGTGTCGCGGCGACGCCTTCTCGCGAATCGCCTTGCGGATGCGTTGCGTGAGCGCGCCGTCGAGAGTTCGTCCGTCTCGCAGCACCACGAACAGCACGACGCGAACATCTCCGTCCCAGTCCTGTCCGACGGCGAGGGCTTCGATCACTTCATCCAGACTCTCGACGGCGCGGTAGATCTCGGAGGTTCCGATCCGGACACCGCCGGGGTTGAGCACTGCGTCCGAGCGGCCGCTGATCACGTAGCCGCCGTGGCTCGTCTCCCGGATCCAGTCTCCGTGGTGCCAGACGCCGGGATAGCGCTCGAAGTAGGCCGCGCGGTAGCGCGCGCCGTCGGGGTCGTCCCAGAAGCCGATCGGTGCAGAAGGAAACGGCGCCGTGCAGACGAGCTCGCCCGGCTCGTCGTGCACTGGATTTCCCCGTGCATCGAAGACTTCGACCTTCATGCCCAGACCCGGGCGCTGGATCTCACCGCGCCAGACCGGCGAGGTAGGGTCGCCGAGCACGAAGCAAGACACGATGTCGGTTCCGCCCGAAATCGAAGCGAGGTGGAGGTCCCGGGAGATCTTCTCGTAGACGAAGTCGAAGCCCTCGGGCGCGAGGGGTGACCCCGTGGAAAGCAGGCAGCGGAGGCCCGAGAGATCAGCCTCCGCTCCGGGCTCGGTGCCGCTCTTGGCGACGGCGTCGAGGAACTTCGCAGAGGTTCCGAAGACGCTGACCCCTTCCTCGGCGGCCATCCGGAACAGCGACCCAGGGTCTGGCCACGAGGGCGACCCGTCGTAGAGCAGCAGACTGCAGCCGGACCCGAGCGCCGACACCAGCCAGTTCCACATCATCCAACCGCAGGTCGTGAAGTAGAAGAGCCGGTCCGACGGCCCCAGGTCGACGTGGAGTCGATGTTCCTTCAGGTGCTGCAGCAGGGTGCCGCCCGCGCCATGCACGATGCACTTGGGCTTTCCGGTGGTGCCCGACGAGTAGAGGATGTAGAGGGGGTGATCGAAGGGCAGCGCCGCGAACGCGATGGGCTCGGCGGCGGCGGACTGCACGGCGAGAAACGACGACCAGGTGATGCCGATTGCTGCACCCGTCTCGGGGATCGCCCCCGTCTCGGGGATCATGCCCGTCTCGACGATCACACACGTCTCGACGGACGGAAGCGCGTCCAGGATCTCGGGGAGGCGGTCGCGGGTCTCGAAGCGCTTGCCCGCGTACGCGTAGCCGTCCGCCGCGATCAGGAGTCGGGGTTCGATCTGTCCGAAGCGATCGACGATGCCCGCCGGGCCGAAGTCCGGCGAGCACGACGACCAGATCGCGCCGAGGCTCGCACACGCGAGCATGCCGACGATCGCCTCGGGGCGATTCGGGAGGATCGCCGCCACCCGGTCTCCGGCCAGGATGCCGGCGCCTCGCAGGGCGGCGGCCGCACAGGCAACGTCGGCGTAGAGTTCGGTCCAGCTGCGGGTCTCCCGTTCGCCGGCCTCGCCGCGGAACACGAGGGCGATGCCGTCGTCCCGACGGCGGAGCAGGTTCTCCGCGAAGTTGAGTCGCGCCTTCGGGAACCAGCGCGCACCGGGCATGCGGTCCGGATCCTCGACGACGGGCTCTCCGCGCACGCTCGCGCGTACCTCGCAGAAGTCCCACACGAGCTTCCAGAAGTCCGCGCGATCCGCGACCGACCACGCGTGCAGGGACGGGTAGTCCGGCAGGCTGCGACCGCTGCGCGCCATGGCTTCCCGCCGGAAGCGCGTCAGTGCTGTCGCCTCGACGCGTTTCGGGGACGGTTCGAAGAGCGGCGCGCTCAAAGCAGCATGCCGGCCACGCAGCCGGTCATCATGGTGGCGAGGGTGCCGGCGACGATGGACCGCAACCCGAGTCGCGCGGCGTCGTGACGGCGTTCGGGTGCGATGCCGCCGATGCCTCCCAGCAGGATCGCCAGTGATCCGAAGTTCGCGAAGCCGCACAGCGCATAGGACGCGATCACCGCAGAACGAGGCCCGATGCTCCCCGCTTCGATGGCGGCGCCCAGCTCTTGATAGGCGATGAACTCGTTCAGGATCGTCTTCATCCCGAGCATGCCCCCGACGGCACCCGCGTCTTCCCAGGGCACCCCCATCAGCCATGCAAAGGGTGCGAGTACGAACCCGAGGACGCGCTGCAGGGACAGGTCCGCAATCCCCATCCACGCGCCGATCCCCGCCAGCATGTCGTTCGCGAGCGCGATCAGGGCGACGAACGCCACCAGCATCGTGCCGACGTAGGCCGCCAGGCGCAGGCCGTTGAGGGCGCCAGTCGCGGCGGCGTCGACGACGTTGACGGAGTCCGATTCGATCGGCGTGCTGCCCGTGCCGAGGGTCGCCGGGTGCTCGGTTTCGGGGACCATGACCTTCGCGATCAACAGCCCGGCGGGCGCGGAAAGCAGGCTCGCGGTCAGCAGGTGTCCCGCGAAGTCGCTGCCCCCGAGAAGGCTGACGTACGACAGCAACACCGACCCGGCGACGGTGGCCATACCGAGGCTCATCAGGCTGAACAGCTCGGACTGGGTCATGCGGGCGAGATAGGGCTTCACCACCAGGCTCGACTCGATCATGCCCACGAAGATGTTCGCCACGGCGGCCAGACTCTCGGCGCCAGACAGGCGCATGGTGCGTGCGAGCAGCCAGGCCATGACGTCGACGACGCGTTGCACCAGGCCCAGGTGGTAGAGGACCGCGAAGAAGCTTCCCATGAAGATGATCAGCGGCAGGATGTTCAGTGCGAACGAGAAGCCCGTGTCCATGAGCGGTCCGAAGACGAAACGCGTGCCCTCGTTCGCATAGTCGAGAAAGCGCGCGACACCCACGTTCACCGCGCCGAAGAATCCGTGGCCGAAGGGAGTTCGCAGCAGGAGGACCCCGAGCCCCAGCTGCAGGGAGATTCCCCAGACGACCGTCCGAATGGGGAAGGCCCGCCGCTTCGTCGAGAGCAGCCAGGCGACGCCGATCATCGTGAAGAAGCCGAGCAGGGAGATCGCCCGCAGGCCCGGGTCGGTCACGCGGGCTCCATGGCCGCGACCAGCTCGCGCGTGGCGGCCGTGGGGTCCGGGGCCCCGATGACGGCTGAGATCACAGCGACTCCTCTGGCTCCCGCAGCCACCACGCTACCGATGCGCGGGGTATCGATGCCACCGATGGCGACGACGGGGATCGGCGCCACGGCCCGAACCACGGCTGCCAGCGACTCGAGGCCCCGCGCCGCATGGTCGGAAGTCTTCGAGGTCGTTCCGAAGAGCGGGCCGAAGGCCACGTAGTCGACGGCCTCGTCCCGCGCCCGACGCGCCTGGGCGAGGTCGTGGGTCGAGCGTCCGACTGCCAGGCGTGAGCGGCTGGCTGCCGGAAGTGCGTCCGGGGGCAGGTCCTCCTGTCCGAGGTGCACGCCGTCGGCGTCGCTGGCGAGAGCGAGGTCGAAGCGGTCGTTCACGACGAAGCGCAGGCCATGAGAGCGCGTGATCTCGCGGATCGCCCGCGCCCAGCGGAGGACCTGCTCGTCGGTCGCGTGCTTCGCCCTCAGCTGAATGACCTGTGCGCCTCCCGCGCAGGCGAGACCTGCCTGCTCGACGGGGTCGCGCTTCCAGCGCGGGTCGTCGTCCGCGAGTACGTGCAGTCCAGCGAAGGGATGCTTCAAGGGCGGGCCCGACTGGGCACCGCGATCTCGAGCTCGCCGATCTTCTTGCGCAGCGTGTTGCGATTGATCCCGAGCAGCGCCGCGGCGCGGATCTGATTGCCCTCGGTGCGGGTGAGAACGGTCTCGAGCAGTGGGCGTTCCACGCGTTCGAGGATCGTCCGGTAGATCTCGGCGGGGTCGGCCTCGTCGAGCGCGGCCCCGACCTCGCTCGCGACCTGCTCTTCGAGGCTCGTGCCCGAGTCGCCGTCGTCGGCGCCCCCGGAAGCCGTCAGGAATCCGAAGTCGTCGGGGGTGAGGACGCCGCCCGAGTGCAGGACCAGGGCGCGCTTGATGGCGTTCTCGAGCTCGCGAACGTTGCCCGGCCAGTCGTGGGCTTCGAGGCGCTCCAGGGTCGCGTCCGCCAGGTCCGTCGGCCCCTCGGACAGCTCGCCCGCGTAGCGCGTGACGAAAGTGCGCGCGAGAAGGGCGATGTCGTCCGGCCGTTCGCGCAGGGGCGGCATGTGGATCGGCACGACGCGCAGGCGGTAGAGCAGGTCCTCACGGAAGTTGCCGCGCTTCACCTCTTCGTCGAGGTCGCGGTGGGTCGCGGCGACCACGCGCACGTCGACGTGGATGACTTCCCGGCCTCCCACCGACGTCACCTCGCCGTTCTGCAGCACGCGCAGCAGCTTCGCCTGCAGCTCGATGGGCATGTCGCCGATCTCGTCGAGGAAGAGGGTGCCTCCGGAGGCCTCGCGGAAGCGCCCCATGCGAGCCTCGACGGCTCCCGTGAAGGCGCCGCGCTCGTGCCCGAAGAGTTCGCTTTCGAGCAGCTCGCGGGGGATGGCCGCGGCGTTCACGACCACGAAGGGCTTGTCGGCGCGGGGGCTCGACGCGTGGACCGCGTTGGCGACGAGTTCCTTGCCGGTCCCGCTCTCGCCCGTGACGAGTACCGGCACGTTGCGCACTGCCACCTTGCCGATCGTCTTGAAGATCTCGAGCAGCGCGCTGCTGCGCCCCACCAGCCGCTCGCCGCCGGGTGTCATGCTGCGTCCGACCTCGCGCCGGAGCTCCTTGACTTCCTGCTGCAGGGTGCGCGTCCGCAGCGCCTTCTCGGCCAGGGTGACGGCGGCCGCGAGGGAGAAGGGCTTGACGAGGTAGTCGAGGGCGCCGCGCTTCATCGCTTCGACGGCGTTCTCCATGGTGTTCTGCGCCGTGATGATGACGGCTGCGGTGTCGACGCCGAGTGCATCCATGCGATCGAGCAGCTCGAGTCCGCTGGGCCCAGGCATGCGGATGTCGAGGAACGCCGCCAGGTATTGCCCGCTCGCGAGCGCGTCGAGGGCGGCGTCGCCGGTTTCCACCTCGTCGACCTGGTGCCCGGCGGATTCGAGTGCCTCGCGGAGCACGAAGCGGATCGAGTCTTCGTCGTCTGCCACCAGGATTCTTGCGCCGTTGGTTTCGTTCATGACTTCTCGCTTTCGCTGCGGGTGTTGCCCGGCGTGCCGCCGGAGCCAGGGGTGGGACGCTTGAGGGGGAGTGACACGCGCACGGTCGTTCCCTCGCCGAGCACGCTCTTCACGTCCAGGGTGCCGTGGTGCTGGGAGACCCAGTGGCGCGCGACGGCGAGGCCGAGGCCCGTGCCGTCCGACTTGGTGGTGAAGAATGGCGTCGCCAGACGCTCGAGGTTCTCGGGCGAGATGCCCGGGCCGTCGTCCTGGAACTCGACGATCACCGCCGGCAGCATCTGGCCGTCCGTGGCGGGGATCCGGTGGTCGAGAGACACGCGGGTCCGTACGGTCAGCAGGCCGCCGTCGCCCTCACTGCTGAGAGCCTGCAGCGCATTCCGGGTGAGATTCAGGAAGATCTGGGTCAGGCGGTTGCCGTCGGCCAACAGCTCGGGAATCGACGGGTCGTAGACGCGATCGATGCGGACCTTCTCGGCCAGGCGATCCACGGCTGCGAGCTCGATCACGCCATCCAGCACCTGGTGGAGATTCAGCAGCTGCGGGTCGAGGACTTCGCCCTTGGCGAACACCATCAGCTCGTCGACGAGGGCGGTGATGCGGTCGACCTCGCGCACGATCAGCCCTGCGGTCCGCCGCGCGCGATCGTCGTCGGCTCGCCCCTCGAGTAGCTCGGCGGCGCCGCGAATCCCGCTCAGCGGATTCTTCACCTCGTGCGCGATACCGGCTGCGATGTGGCCGTAGGAGACGAGCTTCTCCCGCTGGGACGAGGCGTCGCGCAGCGAGTTCTGGATCGTTCGATCGCGCAATACGATCACGGCGCCGCCGCCGTCGGATTCAGGAAGCGGAGCGACGGCCAGGTCCGCGATCAGGTCTTCGGAAAAGCGCCTGCGGATCGGAACCTCGTCGGCGATCGCCGACCGCGCGCTCTCGAGCACCTTGCGGGTCACCGACGCCACGGGATGGTCGGGGCCCGCCAGCGCTTCGACTTGCTCGGTCTCGGCGTGGGCCACGGACGTCTCGAGGATCCGGCAGGCCTCGGCGTTCAACAGCTCGACCCGTCCCGTGTCGTCGACGACGACGACGCCGTCGAGGACCGCGTCGAGGATGGTCTGCAGGGGACGGGCCAAGGAGGCTCCAAGCTTCAGGGATGAGGGATGAGAAGATGCGGGCTGGACGAGAGAGAAGGCAGACGACGGGAGGCAGGACAGGGGCGGGGAGAGGGACGAAGTGCCCAAAAAACAGGCACTCTAGCGCCCCCCGGGACATCTGCCAGCAGTGCCCGAGCGCCGTGGCCAACCAACCCGGCCGCCCTGCAGGCTGCGGTACCGTGCGGCCGTGCGCACCGGATTGACCGTCTCCGAGGCCCAGCAGGCCATCCTCGCCGCGACTCCCGTGTTGGGGGCCGAGACTGTCGGCACTCGCGAGGCACTGGGGCGTGTGCTCGCCGAGCCCGTCCAGTCGGACCGCACTCTGCCGCCCGCCGACTGCTCGGCCATGGACGGCTACGCGGTGCGGCGGGCCGATCTGGCGGGGGCCTCCGAGGCCGCTCCGATCGAGCTGGCTCTGGTCTTCGAGGTGCCGGCGGGAGGTCGCGCCGAGCGGTCCCTCGAGGCGGGCGAGGCGGCTCGCATCTTCACGGGTGCGCCGGTGCCGCCGGGTGCGGACGCCGTCGTGCGCCAGGAGGACACACGAGCGGACGCTGGCCCTGGCGCGCACGTTCGCATCCTCGTCGAGCCGGAGCCGCGCGACCACATCCGCGACGCCGGAGAAGACCTGCTGGCTGGTGACCGCGTGCTCGAAGCCGGCACGGTGTTGCGGCCCGCCCAGCTCGGGCTGCTGGCGAGCCTCGGTCGCAGCGTCGTCGCGGTCCACCAGAGGCCGCGCGTGGCGATCCTGTCCGGTGGCGACGAGCTGGTCGAGCCCGACGGAGACCCGAGCGGCGGCAAGATCGTCTCGTCGAACTCCTACACCCTGGCCGCCCAATGCCGCGAGCTGGGGGCCGAGCCCGTCTACCTGGGGATCGCCCGCGACGACCCCGGAGACATCGAGTCGCACCTTCGCGCGGGTCTGCGCGCCGACTGCATCGTCAGCTCGGCGGGCGTCTCGGTCGGCGACCACGATCACGTGCGGCCGGTGCTCGAGAAGCTGGGCTGCAAGCTGGACTTCTGGGGCGTCCTCATGAAGCCCGGCTATCCCCTGGCGTTCGGCGGCTTTGGCGACGATCCGTCGGATCGAAGGCCCCTGGTCTTCGGCCTGCCGGGCAACCCGGTCTCGGCCTCGGTGACCTTCGACCAGTTCGTGCGGCCCGCGCTTCGCCGCATGA
The DNA here is from genome assembly GCA_029261855.1 of Deltaproteobacteria bacterium. Lineage (GTDB taxonomy): Bacteria > Myxococcota_A > UBA9160 > UBA9160 > UBA4427 > JAJDAN01. The sequence goes on along the minus strand of JAJDAN010000011.1, from coordinate 255,752 downwards.
TGGGGTTCCGGAACGTCTTCCGTCCAACGGTCCGGGCGCGGCTCGCCGAAGAGCTGACGAAGAAGGCCGGCCGGCTCCACTTCGTGCGCGTTACGCTCGAACGCAGCGATGACGGAGAGCTGGTGGCGTCGAGCACCGGCAACCAGAGCTCTGGCGTGCTCACGTCCCTCTCCCTCGCTCAGGGATTGCTGGTGTTCCCCGCGGAGGAGGACCGCCTCGCCGCGGGTGCCTCGGTCGTCGTTCAGGTGCTCGACGAGGACGCCTTCGGCGGACGGACACCGGGCTTCTGATCGAATGACCGTCGCGCGACTCGGCAACGTGGCAGGCGTCGTGCTGCCCACGGCAGAAGCCGCGCCCGAAGCGGTGCAGGCAGGCCGCGATCTGCTCGAAGCCCTGTTCGTCGAGGTCCAGGTGGCGGACGCCCCCGGAAACGGCAACGCGCCGCTCGCGTGTCTCGCGGCCGCGCTCGCCCGGATCGAGGCCGAGCGGGTGGTCATCGTGGCGTCGTCGTTCGCTCTCGCGCCGCGTCTGCTGCTGGGCCTGACGGCGTTCCCCGAGGACGACCTGGTGGTTCCCGCGGCGGACGCTTTCACGTGGGGGATCGCGCGCCGGGAAGCCGCGCTGGCCGCAGCGAGTCGCTGTCTCGCGGCGGGGAAGGGCGAGCTGTCCGATCTGCTGGGCGAGCTGTCCGTATCCAGCCTGGAAGGCGGCGACCTGTCGGCCCTTGCGCCCGCGCGCTCCTAGCGGCGCGACAGTCGCTCCACGATCCGGCTCGTCCGAACGCCGGGGATCTCCTTCAGTCGCACGACCCGGCCGCCCCAGCTCTCCACGTCATCTCGGCCCACGATCTCGTCGATCGCCCAGTCTCCCCCCTTGGCGAGCACGTCGGGCCGCAGGGCGCGGATGGTCGCCAGCGGAGTCGCGGCGCGGAAGGGCAGCACCCAGTCGACGCATGCCAGTGCGGCCAGCACCTCCATGCGTTGCCGGGCCGGGACGACGGGGCGGCCGACGCCCTTGAGCCGGCGAACGCTGGCGTCGGAGTTGACCGCGACGACGAGCCGGTCCCCCAGGCCTCGGGCCTGCTCGAGGCTGCGAACGTGGCCAACATGCAGGAGATCGAAGCAGCCGTTGGTGAACACGACGCGCTCCCCGCGCCGCTGGGCCGACCGGATGCGGCGGGCCGCTTCGTCCTGGCGGACGACCTTGGTCTTGGCACGCGCGCTCATCGGACCACCGTTTCGCGCGGCCGCTTGGTTTGGTGCTTCTCCGGGGCGTCCTCGGTCGACCATACCCACTGGATCAGGTCGAGGGGTTTCGCGATCAGGTCCGGCAGCTCTTCCTTCAGCGACTTCATCGCCATCATGGTCACCTTTGGGTCCGCGACGGGCCCGTCGACCTGGAAGTAGGCGCCGACGAAGCCGTGCTTCGAGCCCGGCAGAACGAGGTTGATGAGCGGGATCTTCCCCAGGATCTCGCGCGCTCGTTGCAACAGGAAGACTCCGACCACGGCGTCGATCGTTTCGTCGAGCAAGTCGAGGTCCCCTGTCGCGTAGATGCGGACGGGGCCCTCCAGTTCGAAGCGGCGGCCGGTGAGGACGCCGTCCTGCAGGTAGAGCTCGGTGTCGATCGTGTCGTACTGGAGAGTCTCGCGCTTTGCGAACGGGTTGAAGCCGTCGGTGGCCGTCGCGAGGGACACGGCCAGGGGAACGTTCTGGCGGATCTCCCCGTTCTCTGCGGAAGCGTGGATGGTGCCGATGAGGTGCTCGATCGGGTGCGCGTCCCGCTGGAGGTGACCCTCGAGGTCAACGAAGACGTCGACGGTCCCGGTGATGAATCCCTCCGGCAGCCCGAGTCGATCGCCGAGGGCCTGGCAGCTCGCGTCCACGATCCGGCCCGAAAGGTCGACTCGGACCCTTTCGCTGTCCCTGAGGTCCACCGTGAGCTTGGCGAGCGCGGACAGGTCTTCGCCCAGCGAGACGTGCACGTCGTCGAGATGCGCCTCGCTGCCGACGAAGCGAAAGCGGCCCGCCATCTTCGAGATCACACCGGGCTTCAAGTCCTTGCGGCCTGCGTGGGTGCCGACGTACGGCTCGAGGTCGAAGCGCCCGCGACCCCATTCCCGGGCGGGCGGCGCTGCTCCCCCCGGCCCGCCGAGATCCACGGGCTTGGGCGCCGTGTCGACGGCTTCGAGGCCGACGGTCAGATGCTGGTTCGGTTTGATCTGGTAGAGCACCTCGGCTCGAATCGGCTGTCCGCCCCAGGTCGCCGTCAGGACCTGGCCTTCGGTTCCCGTTGGCGTCGGCGTGACCACGACCTGTGCGTCCTCTACGGGCCAGCGCAGGATCGGGTGGTCGAGATAGTCGATCTCCACGTGGAAGCTCGTCGGCGCGGTGTCGTCCGACTCGGGATCCGGGTCACGTGCGAGTACGTCCCAGAGCACCTGGATGCCCGGGGTGGGGAGGGCGTTGGCGTTGCGCCCCGAGTCCTTCATGTCGACCAGACGCGAGAAGCGATCGACGGTGACGTCGATCTCCGGCAGCTCTTCCCCCTGCCAGATTCCGCGACCGCCTCGTAGCTCGAGGCGGTCGTTGGCCCAGTCGGCGCGGAACGACCCATCCGTCACCCGGTCATCGTCCTCGAGCTGTGCCGTAACCTCCGACACGGCGAGGCTCAGTGCGAAGTTCCGGGGCAACCGGTCGAGCTCGCCCTCGAAGAGCGAACCCCATTCGGAGGCCCGGGTGGTCCCGCTGACCGCGAGCCGGTCGACCGTCCCGGACTTAAGACGATCGAACCATTCGCGCAGGGCATCGACGGTCTTGGGCGGGAGCTGGGCAATGATGGGCCCGATGTGGTCGACGGCGACGCCTTCGATCCAGGCGTCGAGATGGGCCAGGGACGCGCTCGCAATGGGTCGTTCGATTCGCCCGCTGACACCGAGAGTGATTCCCTGGCCCTCGACTCTCGTGTCCGCGAGACGCGCCGCATCGGGAGCGACCGAGAGGCGTCCCGTAACCCGGTCGAGAGGCAGACCGAGGGGGACCGGTTCGCCGTCCACGACGACCGTCGGCTTCAGGTCCGTGAGGTCGGCCGTGAATCCGATCTGCTGAACGCCGGTCTCGTCGCTCGTCAGGTTCACGCGCGCCGTCAGCGTGCCATCGAGATCGGCCTGGGGGGACAGGCGCTGCACGTAGCCGTCGAGTGCGTTCAGGTCGAAGCCCTGGGCCTCGATCTCCACGTCGATGTGGCTCTCGTCCCGCCAGCCGTACCAGACGACCGGCACCGAGCGGTCGCCGGGGCCAATGAATGTGCCCGACAGGGCCAGGGCCGATCGGTCCGACGGCCACGGCCGGCTCAGCCGCGCCTCGATCCCGTCCAGCTGGAAGCGCTGCAGGCCCGTGCCTGGACGGACGACGGCCTCCAGGGAGCGGTCCTCGAAGTCGATGCGACCCTCCCGGATGACGATCTTGTCGGCGATCCGCTCGTGCTCGAGGATGTACCGGGAGACGATTTCGATGCCCTGGAGCACCTCGAGCACCGGCTCGTCGGGGTCTGCCGGTGTGGCGTCCTCTCGTTCGTCCAGGGCGCGCAGCGGGGGAAAGCTCCAGACGCCGTCCTCGTCGAGGACAGCGCGGATCACGTACCCGTGGACCTCGAGGAGCGCGAGCTCGAAGTCGGCTGCAAGCAGGCCGAATTCGCGGAACTCGATGATCGCCAGATCCGCGCGCATCCCCGGCCCGCCGTCGCTCGGATACACCCGGACGTCGTAGCCGCGAAGCCCGAGGCCCGCGTGGAAGAACGGCTCGACCCGTGCGATCCGGACCTCGCCTTCCAGTAGGTCCGTGAGGATGTGCTCTGCCTGTACCCGCAGCAGCTCTCGTCCCGGTCCCGTCGTGAGCCAGTAGCCGGCGGTGGCCAGCACCGCGAGGAGAGCGATCACCGAAAGGAGGACAGCGCGGCGTTTCAACGAGCTCTCCGCAAGGGTGAGGAGGCGGCCCTGCTTGCCGCTCGAAGAACCCTAATTGAGGTTCTGTGAAGGATCATTCGCTCGCGTCTTGCCGGTGCATCTCAGGTTGCCTTCTACGGATGTCGAAAGCTGCGCACCCATTGCACATCGAAGCGTCTCGAATCCTGCAAATAACCATTCTGCCTAAAGAAATCCCTTGTACGGACGAAATGATTTGCGTGTCCAGATGGGGCCCGGTGACCAGTCGCCCAAGCAAGGGAGCGAGAAGATGGCAGAGCTGATGGATCAACCCGTACACGGCAATCGCGTTCGGGAGCTGCGCGAGAACAAGCTCATGACACAGGCCCAGCTGGCCCGCAAGGCGAAGGTCGCCCTTCGAACGATTCACAGTGTCGAGAAGGGCATGAACTGCCGCATGGACACCAAGCGCAAGATTCTCCTCGCCCTCGGTCTTCGCTTCGAGGACAAGGACCTCGTGTTCCCGCCGAAGCGCCCGCTCCCGCACTTTCCTTCCTACAACTAGGAGGCCGACCCAAGACTCCGTCTTGGGATTTCGGCTTCCGTCGCAAGCGAAGCCTCCGGCTTCGCCAGCTAGCTGCGGTCAGCGACCTTTGCGTCGTCGCGTCCCAAGACCGCGTCTTGGGTCACGCTCCTGGGAAGCGGAGCCCCGCAGGCTCGCCCTGCCAGGCGTACGCTGGGCGCCCCGAGAGGCGCGAATCCCCGCACGCTACAATGGGGACTCCTTCCCATTGGCGGAGGCCGCCATTTCCGACCGCATCACGCTGCTTGCCGACGTCGCTGAGATCGTCTCGCGGTCTCACGATCTCGAAGAGACCCTCGCGAACGTCATCGATCACGTGGCCAAGCGCCTGGATGCCGACGTCTGCTCCATCTATCTGATCGATAGCGACATGAGACACCTGACCCTGCGCGCCACCCAGGGTCTCGATTCCCGCTCCGTGCGCAAGGTGACCCTCGGCTTCGGCGAAGGACTCGTCGGACTGGCGGCGCAGCGTGGCGAAGCCGTCGCGACGGAGCATGCCAGCAAGGACCCCAACTTCCGCTACTTCCCCGAGACCGGTGAGGAGCGCTTCGAGTCCCTGCTGGCCGCGCCGCTGATCGTTCAGGGCGTGACCATCGGTGTGCTCGTGATCCAGACCGTCGAGCCCCGGCACTTCGAGCCGGCCGATGTCGGCTTGCTGCAAACCTGCGCCCAGTTGTTGGCGCCGGTGGTGACCAACGCCCAGCTGCTCGCGCTGGCGGGCAACTCCGACGAGGCGCGAGACGCGAGCGTTTCCCGGATGGTCGATCGCGGCATCATGCACGGTGACGCTCGCCCGCGGTCGGAGTTCAACGTCGAACTCACCGGCATCGCGACTTCCCGTGGCATCGCCATCGGCCCGGTCTATCGGCTCGAGAACCCCGTCTCGCTCTCGACCCTCGAGTACGCGCCCAGCGAGGACCCCGCCCAGGAGAAGATCGACCTGCAGGGGGCCCTGGCCGAAGCGCGCCGCGAGATCGACGGCATGCGAGAGGTGGTGGGGGCGCGTTTCGGGCCGGAATTCGAGGCCGTCTTCCACACGCAGATCCAGATCCTCGAGGACCACGGCTTCGTTTCGAAGCTCGAGCAGGGAGTCCAGGAAACGGGCAACGCGCTCACGGCGCTGCGCAGCGTGCTCGACGCCTACCGCAGTACCTTCGAGCGCATCGAGGACCCGTACTTCCGGGAACGGGGTGCCGACGTCGAAGACGTGGGCAAGCGCGTCATGGAAAAGCTGCTCGGGGTGCGGATGCATCTCCAGCCCATGGAGCCCGGCTCGGTGGTGGTCGTCGACCAGGTCTATCCGGAGCTGTTCGCCAAGCTCGAGATGGACCAGGTGGCCGGCATCGTCGCCGAGCACGGCGGCTCGACGTCCCACGGCGCGATCTTCGCGCGCACCCTCGAGATCCCCGCCGTGACCGGCGTGAGTCAGCTCCAGGCCGAAGCGCGTGCGGGCGAGATGGCGATCCTGGATGGTGGAGCCGGCAAGCTCTATCTGTCCCCCGACGACATGCTGCTGGCGGAGTACACCCGGGCCCAGCAGGAGTACGAAAGCTCGGTCCAACACCTGGACGCCATGCGCGAGCGCCCCGCCGAGACCAGCGACGGCCGCCGGATCAGCCTGACCGCGAACGTCGGGCTCCTCAACGACCTGCGTCTCGTCGACCAGCACGGCGCCGAGGGAGTCGGTCTGTTCCGCACGGAGTTGCTCGCTCTGGCGCATCGGGGCTTTCCCAGCGAGCTCGAGCAGGACCAGCTCTACCGACGCGTCGTGGAGATGATGGGATCCCGCAAGGTGACGATCCGGACCCTGGATCTGGGCGGCGACAAGGGCATCCCGAACATCGGGCTCGACGACGAGGAAAATCCGCAGCTCGGCTGCCGCTCGATCCGCCTCACCCTCGAGAACCGCGGCGCCTTCCTGGCGCAGCTGCGCGCGATCCTCCGGGCGAGCGCCAGCCACACGGTGCGGCTGCTCTTCCCGATGATCTCGGGCATCGGAGAGCTGCTCGAGGCGCAGGAAGCAGTCGCCGAGGTGAAGCAGCAGCTCCGGGCCCTGGGTGAGGAGTTCGACGCTGAGCTTCCGGTCGGAATCATGATCGAGGTGCCCTCGGCTGCCATCTGCGCCGACGCGCTCGCCGAAGAGTGTGACTTCTTCAGCATCGGGACGAACGACCTGACCCAGTACACCCTGGCGGTCGATCGGGGCAACGAGCGCGTCGCGCATCTCTACGACCCGTTGCATCCCGCCGTGCTCACCTTGATCGCCCGCTCGGTCGAAGCCGCGAAGCGTGCGGGCATCCCGGTTTCGGTCTGCGGCGAGATGGCCACCAACCCGCTGGCGGTGCCGCTGTTGGTCGGGCTCGGTATCGACGAGCTGTCGGGCACCCCGAGCCAGGTCCCCCTGGTGAAGGAGATCGTTCGCGCGTTGGATTCGGGGGCGGTGACCGGCGACGCGCGACGGGCCCTGTTGGCGCGGTCGGTGACCGAGGTGCGCGGCATCGGGGCGACGCGCCTGCGAGACGCCGGACTGCTCGATCACCCGGACATCGGCGGCTGGCTACAGGGAATCGTCCGGCCGATCCTGGGGGCCTAGGTGTCAGTTCCGCAGCAAGCCGGGACCTGCGGTTCCGGCCGCTGGCCGGTCACGCGTCTCGCGATCTAGGGAAGCAAGCCCAGCTCGCGGTCCAGCTCGTCCGTCATCTCGTCGAGAGACGCGTCGAGGGCCAGGCGGTGACGCTCCTCTTCGGCTTCGTCGGCCTCTGCCCGGACGACGATCGGCTCGGCGTAGCGACAGAGGATCCGCGCGAAGGGCAGCGGGAGCAGCGTGCCGTCCCAGCTGCGAAAGCGCAGGGCCGGCCGCGCCGAGAACGCCACCGGCGTGATGGGTCGTTCGGTTAGACGGGACAAGGTGACGATGCCAACCTTCGAAACCCGCGCGGGACCCTGGGGGCCGTCCGGCTGGATCGACACCGTCGTGCCGGAGACGACGAGCTTCACCAGCTCGTGCAACGCGGCCGCGCCACCCCGTGTGCTCGATCCACGCGGTGTCTGCTGGTAGCCGAGAGCGCCGAGCAGCGCCGCGATGCGATCGCCGTCACGACTGCGGCTGACGGCGACGCTGAAGCCCCGGTCGCGGTACACCCAGGAGGCGATCAGCACGTTGCGGTGCCAGAACGCCGCGACCACGGGCTCGTGATCGGGGATGAGGGGGTTCGGGCCCTCGCTGCGGAAGCGCCAGGTGGCGCCGAGAATGCGCAGCAGCATTCCCACGGCGTAGCCCAGTATGCGGGTCCCGAGTCGCCTCACGGGGCGATTTCCGGGGCCATCTCCGGGGCCAGGGCGATCAAGGCGACACCGGCGACCGTCAACGCCGCGCCGACGATGCGGGGCCGGCCCGGCCTCTCCCCGAGCCGGACGACGCTGAGGATGAGTACGAAGAGCACGCTCGACTGGCGCACCGCAACCACGTAGCTGGCCGGGGCCGTGCGCAGGGCCTCGAGGATGAGCCCGTAGCCTGCGAGCCCGATCCCCAGGGCGAACGCGGCGCTCTTCCACTCGAGCCGGGACGTCGTCAGCAAGGCCCGGCCGCCCTGGCGCCACAGGCACAGTGGCACGTAGACGAACGCGCAGGCCAGATAGAGGAGAAAGAAGTAGAAGATCGGACGCGGCACCGGGCTCGACCAGGTCGCGACCTGCAGGTGCTCCATGGCCGCCTTGTCGAGCAACCCGTAGCCGACGGTGCTGGCCAGGGTCAGGTACGCGAAGCCGATCCCCGGCGCGACGAAGGCTCGCCAGTTCACGGAGACGCCGAGGTTCACGAGCCACATCCCCGAGACCACGGTGAGAATGCCGATGCCGCCCACGAGCGAGAGGCGCTCACCCAGGAGTGGGATTGCGAGCAGCGGCAACAGGGCGGGAGTCGATCTCGCGATCGGATACACGAGGGAGATGTCTGCCTCGGCCAGCGCGCGACTGAGCCAGTAGAGGTACAGCCCGTGGGCGACGCCGGTGGCCGCGACGATCGGCCACAGTGCGGCGGGGATCTCACTGAGATCGACGCTGGCCAGTAGCGCCACACCGACCGCGGCGGCGGCCAGGGTCTGGATCAGATTGAACGACAATCCGTCTCGGCTGCCCTTGATGGCGATGCTCCAGCCCGCGTGCAGCAGGGCCGACAGCAGGACGATGGCCAGTTCCAGGGCGCTCAAAGCCCGGTGCACGGTAACGATTGGTTGCAGGGCCCGGAAGTCGACCGCGGCCCCTGGCTGTGCGATCCTCGCCGCCGCTCAGCGGCCCCCGGCGGGGGCCCGGGCCGATCCCGCAACCGACCAACCGACGATCTTCCCGGCGACGACCCTTTGCGTCCCGGACGCCCCTCTCCAGAGGCCCTTCGACACCCCCGATCCGCACATGGCCGCGACGACACTCGAAATCGCCCGCAACTATCTGGACCTGACCAAGCCGCGTCTGCTGCCCATGGTCCTGTTCACCGGCCTCCCCGTGATGGGCATGGCCGCCGGGGGTTGGCCTTCCTTCGGGTTCGTCTTGTTGACCCTGTTGGGCATTTTGCTCGCCGCGTCGTCCGCGAATACCCTGAACGCCTACATCGAACGCGATCTGGACGCGGTGATGGAACGGACGCGCGAGCGGCCGCTGCCCGCAGGCCGCATCTCGCCGCGCGCGGCCCTGGCGTTCGGTCTCGCACTCGGCGTCGGGTCGACGGTCCTGTTGTACGCCATCGCCGGCTTGCCGGCGGCAGGTGTCGGGGTCGCGAGCATCCTGTTCTACGTCTTCGTCTACACCGTGTGGCTGAAGCCTCGCTCGTCCTGGAACGCCGTCATCGGGGGCGCCGCCGGAGCGGCCGCACCGCTGATCGCCGATGTCGCGGTGAACGGTCACATCGGAGCCCCGGGCCTGCTGCTCTTCGGCGTCGTCTTCTTCTGGCAGCCGCCCCACGTCTGGGCCATCGCCCTCTACCGCAAGAGCGACTACGAGGCGGCGGGCATCCCCATGCTGCCGAGCGTGATCGGCGACCAGCCCACCCGCTGGCGCATGCTCTGGTACACGATCGGCCTGGTTCCCGTGACCCTGGCACCGGTGGCGCTGGGTCTGCTCGGGTCGATCTACGGGATCGTCGCACTCGGCGCCAATCTGTGGTTCGTGTGGGCCGCAGTCCGCGTCCTGCGCGAGCGTACCGACGAAGCGGCACAGGCCATGTTCCGGGTCTCGCTCGGGTACTTGTTCGCGCTCTTCCTCGCGATGCTCGTCGACCTCGCGTGGGCGAGCATCTGATCATCGCCCGGGCGTGAGCGCCGTCCCTCGAGTCGGCGCGGATTGGCTCAGCCGGGTCGGGGACGACCTGCCGGACGCAGCACGCAGCAAGGTGCGTGTCTTCCGATGCTTCCTGCTGGCGCTGATCGCAGTCGAGGCCTGGGAGAGAGCGCTGCGTGTGTCGGGCGATCCGCCGACGGTCGGCATCGCGATACTGGCAAGCGTCGCCGCGTGCGCGGTCGTCTCGCCGCGCTTCGCCGTTCCGGCCACGGCCTTGACCGCGCTCGTCGTCGCAGCGGACTTCGTCCTCCAGTTTCCGGGCAACCCGAACCATCAGTACTTCCAGGGCGTCCTGCTCGCCTTCCTGCTGCTGCTGCGAGAAGACGTGGACGACGAAGTCAGCCAGCTGACGCGAACCCTGCGCTGGCTGTTGGTCGTGGGCCTCTTCTGGGCGGGGATGCAGAAGGTCCTGCACGGCTACTACTTCGACGGCGAGTTCCTCGCCTACGCGATCACCCAGAACGACCGTTTCGCCGTGCTGCTGCAACATGCGATGCCGGCGGCGGAGTTCGAGCGTCTGCGAGGCATGGCGATCCAGCAAGGCGCCGGGCCGTTCCGGGTCGACTCCCTGTTCTTCGCCGTCGTTTCGAACCTGGCCTACGCGGCCGAGATCGTGTTGCCCGTGCTGCTGTTGCTGCCGAGGACGCGCAAGCTCGCGGTGTTCGCCACGCTCGCCTACTTCGTCGCCATCGAAGCCGCGGCGCGCGAGGTCTTCTTCGGCGGCATCATGGCGGCGTTGGCGCTTTGCTTCGGCCCGCCGATCTGGCTCCTGGTGTTCCGCCCGTTCGCGTACCTGGCGCTCGCGTTGTTGCTCGCCACCAGCTTCGGGTTGCTGCCTGCGTGGTTCTTCAGTTGAGCGCCGGGCTTCGGAAGCGCCTGGCGACGGCGCTGCTCGTGGGCGTCATGATCTGGCCCGGCGTCCAGCACCTGCTGGTTCGAAACCTCGATCTCGACCCGTGGGCCTTCTTCGGCTTCGCGATGTACTCGGTCCCGAACCTGCGCGTGAACGTGCGCGCGGCGGGCCTGCCGACCGGCGGCGAAGGCGACGCAGCCGCCGAGCCGGACTGGAACGCGGTCCCGGTCTCGAGCTACCGCCTCCTCAACGACTACGCGGAGGCCCGCGCGTACTACGGTTCGCTGCTGCCACCGGACGACCTCGCCGCGGAGCTGTTCGAGCGACATGCCGAGCTCCCGGCGCTGCTGATCCGCATCCGTCGCTGGCAGATCGCCCCCGAGAGCTCGCGCCTCGAGCCCGTCGACCGGGACCACGTCTACCGACGTCCGAGCACCCAGTAGGCGGCCAACCGGGGACGAGTGGGGTCCCGATCAGGCTTCGATCATCCCCTCGCGGATCGCGAAGCGCACGAGGCCCGAGAGCTTGTGGATGTCGAGCTTCTGCATCAGGCGGGCCCGGTGGCTGTCGCTGGTTCGTGGCGAGATGTGGAGCGCCGCAGCGATCTCTTTCGTGGTCATTCCCTCGGCGACCAGCTGCAGGACCTCCCGCTCTCGGCTCGTGAGGCAGAGCAGCGCCCCGCGTCGGATCGCTTCGGGTTCGCGCGCGGCGGCCACGACGAAGTCCGCCACGTCGGGCGAGTAGAAGAACTGGCCGTTCCGCACGGCCTCCACGGCCTCGATCAGTTGGCTCGCGAGCGCCGTCTTCAAGAGATAGCCCGCCGCGCCGACAGAGAGGGCGTCGCGAACCTGCTGTCCGTTTCGCTGGTTGGAGAGGATGATGCAGCGCGTGCCCCTGGCCCTGGCGGAAACACGCTCGATGACGCCCATCCCCGAGAGTCGCGGCAGCGCGAACTCGAGGATCGCCACGTCGGGCTTGTCCGCCACGATCCGCTCTACGGCGCTCTCCCCATCCCCTACCTGGCAGACGACCCGGAAACCCTCCTGCCGCTCGAGCACGCGGCGGATGCCCTCTCGAACCATCTGATGATCATCAGCGAGCAGTATCCGAGTCTCCATCGTCCACCCCCGGTCTCCGAGAAAGCAAGAGACATGCCACCTCGGCGATCGGCAAATTGCGCAGAACATGTGCGGAAAAGCACGGCTTTTCGCCTGGAGTGAAAAACCTCCAACGGCGGGACGGGCCGCGTCGCACGGGATGTCGTGGGCTCGCACGAATTCTCGTGGGTTTCGCTGCCGCAGCACCGGCGGCGCGAGGAGCCCTGCTTGGGTTCAGGGGCTCGTCGGCGGTGTTTTCGGCGGTCGCTCGATGCCGAGCTTCCGCATCCGCGACTCGAGGGTGGTGGGCTTGATGCCCAGCAGCTCGGCGGTGCCGGAGGGGCCGCGCACGCGCCAGCCGGTACGTTCCAACATCTGCCCGATGTGCTGACGCTCGATCTCCTCGAGCGTCACGGCGGGCGCATCGGGCGCTGAATCGCTCTGCGGTATCTCCACGTTGAGCCGATTCCCCGCGCTCAGGATCACGGCGCGCTCGATCACATTGCGAAGCTCGCGGACGTTGCCCGGCCAGCCGTAGTCCTGCAGTGCCGCCATCGTCTGCTCCGGGATCTGATCGATCCGCCTTCCGATCGCCTCGCCGAACTCCTTCGCAAACGCCGCGACCAGGGGTGGGATGTCCTCGCGGCGTTCGCGCAACGGTGGAATCTCAATCGGGAAGACATTCAGCCGGTACAGGAGATCCTGGCGGAAGCTCCCGTCCTCGACCAGCGCCGCCGGATCGCGGTTCGAGGCGGTGATCAGCCGCACGTCCACGGCGATCGTCTTTGTGCCGCCCACCCGCTCGAACTTGCCCTCCTGGAGCACGCGCAGCAGCTTCGCCTGCACGCCCAGGTCGAGCTCCGTCACCTCGTCCAGAAAGAGCGTCGAGCCGTCGGCGAGCTCGAAGCGTCCGGGCTGGCTCGACCCGGCACCGGTGTACGCGCCCTTGTCCCGGCCGAAGAGCTCGGTGTCGGCGAGGCCCGGAGGCATCGCCGCACAGTTGACGCAGACCATCGGCCGGTCGCCGCGGCCGCTGAGACGATGGATCGCGCGGGCGATCAGCTCCTTGCCCGTCCCCGTCTCGCCGAGCAGGAGCACGCTCGCGTTCGTGGGTGCGACCCGCTCGACCTGCTCGAGCACGAGACGGAGCGCGGGCGAACGTCCGATGATCTCCAGGTAGTCGTCGGTGAGGCCGAACTCCTGCCGGAGCCGATCGTTTTCGGCTTCGAGGATCGTCTTCAGGCGCGTGACCTCGGCAAGAGCGCGAAGCAGATCCGCTTCGGCCCGGCGCCGATGCGACGCGCCCCAGATCGCGCCCGAAAGGCAGATGAGGGGAGGCTCGAACTCCTCGAGCCAGCTCCGACTGTCCTTTGAGAAGGCGGCGATCGCCTCGACGCTCTCGTCGTCGCCCCCCGATCGCACCGCCAAGACGGAGGGGGTTCCGAACGTTTCGTGGATCTGCTCCTCTCGCGGCCACTCGGGCAGGGGGATGTCTTCGCTGATCTCGAAGCGCCCTGTTCGTATCATCACTTCTCGAAATCGCGTGCTCGGCATCGACCTCATGAGCGCCTCGAACCGAGCGGTCGTGCCGAGGGCTTCGTTGCTCCAGGTCGCCAACGGCTCGATGCTCCCGTCGGTCGCGAGCAATGCCACGTTGACGGCGTCGACCTCGAGACAGCGGCCCACCGCGGCCAACGCCTCCGTGATCACGGCATCGAGGCTCTCGGCCCGCGCTACATGTATGCGACCCGTCCACAGCGAGACGAGGCGACGCAAGCCGTCGAGCATCGCCGCGCTGTGCCTGGCCTCGGTAACGTCGTAGCCGGCACACAGCAGCCCAACCACCTGGCCACTAGGATCGCGCAGCGGCACAGATCTCCACTCGGTGATCCGCTCCCCGCCGTCGAGGCTCCGGATCCGAAGCGCCTGGTGCCTGGTTCCGGGGGGCCGACCGGACGTGACTTCATAAAAGCGCGCCCGTAGATCCTCGCGCTCCGATTTGGCGACGAAGGTCTCGAACCAGTCGCGCCCGACGAGATCGTCCGCCGTCCCTCCGATGAGCCGAATCATGGAGTCGCTCGCCCAGGTGACGCACCCGTCGGCATCCAGCGCAAGCGACAGGGTGCCTGCGAGCTTGAGCATGGAGTCGTGCGAGATGGCAGAGACGTCGATCGAGCCGACGTTCGGCGTCTCCGGGGGCGTCACTTACAAGAATCCGGGCAGACGCGAGGGCAAGCCACGGGCGCACATGGCCGAAGGAGCCTCCTCGGGGCGGGCTCGGCCGCTGCGAGGAAGATACGACCGCTCCTGCGCCTTGAGCGCCCGCCGCAGACATCCGGCCCCCCGGCGCGCCGGCTAGGGAAGAATTCCCCGATCTGACCATATCTGACGTTTGAGATAACCGTGGTAGCCACGATGGTCCAGCATAGGAGGGAACCGGGTCCTTGTCTCAGAGGCATGGCGCCGAGCCTGGGCCGCGATGGCGCGAGCGACCAGACTCGGCGCGTAGTGGGCTCGATCGCGGACCTCGCCCCGGTCCGGCCGGCGGGCCGTCCGCCGGCCGGACGTGACCAAGCGAGACTCGGGTCTACGAACGTCCCCCCTGAATCAGCCAGCCGACGTCGTCGCCGCCCGGTGTCGTCAGCAGCGTCGCGTCGTCGAAGCTGGTATTGAAGGTGCCGTCCGCTCCCGCCGAGAGGCAGGAGACCGCGTGCCGATCCTCCTCGACTGCCGTCACGCCGTTCACGGCCGCCGCATCCAGGTAGCGGACGTTGCAGACGTAGGGCCGGCCCCACGGATCGAGCGGAATCTGCTTCAGGTACGGACCGTTCCATCCCGCGGGCTCCGGCGCCGTCGGACTGGCAGTGTAAAGCGGGTTTACCGCGGTCGTCCGGTTGAGGATCAGATGATCCTCGAGTGCGCCCGCTGTTCCGCCGCTGCCGCCGCCGTTCCAGTTGCCCGCACCGGTTGCGCCGGTTCCGTTCGGGATGTTGGCCGCCGTCACCTCAGCGGCGGGCAGACCCACCAGGCGCGAGATCTCACCGGCGTCGTTGGGGTTCGCATCGCCGTTCACGGGCCAGCGGCCCACGTCGAGGTTGAACGCAAGGATCGCCTGGCCGAGCGCCTGCGAGTCCGACAGCGCTCGCGTGCGCCGGCCATCGTTGACGTACTTGATCACCATCGGCGTGAGCGCCGCCGACAACAGTGCGAGGATCGCCACTGCCACCAGGATCTCGACCAGGGTGAAGCCGGAGCTCTTCCGGCGTTGCTGTGCTTGAACCATGACTTTCTTCCTCCTCATTGTCTCCCTGCGGGAGATTGCAAAAGCGAACCAGCGGCCACATCGCGAGGCGGCTGGACGGCCGCCGTGGCGGCAATCGTGTCGAGCCTCTCGCGCACGCTCGCGCGCGACGGGATGTCGCGCGGGGCGAGTGCGAGAAAGCTTCGGTAGTGATAGGCGGCCCGACCCGTGTCGCCGGCCCGGTCCTCGGTCAGCGCGAGATTCAGCGTTGCCTCGGCAGTCGTGGGGTCGAGACGCAGCGCCTCGCCGAGAACCTCGCGCGCCTCGGCGAGCTGCCCGCGTTGGAGCAATACGCCGCCGAGATTCGTGAGGACCCGCGGATCGCGCGGCGCCAGTGCCCGCGCGGAACGAAGCTCGTCGGTCGCGCGGGCCAGCGCCCCCGCGCGCAGCGAGAGAACGCCCGCCAGGGCATGGGCTGCCGGATAGGTGGGCTGCGAGACGAGCGCGCGGTCGATCCAGTCCCGTGCCGCCTCCGGGTTGCCACTGCGGAGTTCCACCCTCGCCAGGTTCACCATCGCCTCGACGAAGAGCGGGTCGCCCGCCAGCGCCTCCAGGTAGTCGCGCCGCGCAGCGTCCAGGTCGTCGCGGCGATCCGCGCCAAGCGCGCGCTGGAATGCACGCGCGCTCATCTGGTAGCCCGCGAGCCCCGCCAACCGGGCGGCATCTTCCGCGTTCGAGGCGGAGCTCGGTACGAAGCCCACCAGGGAAAGCAGCGGGATCATCAGCCAGCGCCTCATCGCATCGACCCCAGATCTTCGTAGGATTCGAGGAAGGGCCGGCGCCACCAGGGCCACATGGTTCGTTCGCCTCGCAGCTCGTCGATGACGCCGAGCTCCCGGCCGAGCGTCGCAGTCACCTGCTCGATGCGCGGCGGATCCAGAATGTGCGGAGTCAGGAAGATCACGAGCTCGGTTCGCACCTCCTGCGAGTCGACTCGCTTGAAGAGCAGGCCGAGCCCCGGAATCGCGCCGAAGAACGGAACGCTCCGCTCCTTTTCGATCTTTCGCGTCCTCACCAGGCCGCCAATCGCGATCGTGGTGCCGTCGGCGACGCGGACGACCGAGTCCGATTCGCGCAGGTCCACGACGGGTAGGCTTCCGTTCTGCGGCAGGTCCGGGTTCGTCGTTGGCTGAAATACGACGTCGACGATCTCGGAGACGCTGGGACGGATGTGGAGCGTGATCTCGGAACGGCTGGAGACGTGGGGCGTGACGTCGAGGGTGACGCCGACAGGGACCACCTGCGGCCTGAACTGCGTGTTCTGCAGCACGGTCTGATCCGTGGCCACGGTATCGACCTCGCCGATGAAGAACACCTCGTTGCGCACCACCTTGATCAGTGCCTTGTGGTTGTTGAGGGTGGTGATCCGCGGTGTCGACACGACGCGGACGTCGGTCTGGGTCGCGAGCGCCCGCAGGATCATCCCGAAATCGTCGGTTGCGTATCCGAACTGGATACCGCCCTCGTTGAGGGTGGGAGCCAGGGTCTGAACCAGCGTCGCGGCGGCCATACCGGGCGTAATCAGCCGCGCGAAGACTCCCGCGTGCTGCGCAGCTATCTCGTAGTCGATGCCGAACTCCAGACCGTCGCCGAGCGTGATCTCGACGAATTGAGCATCGATCAAGACCTGGTACTCGAGGCTCTCGGCGACCGCCTCGAGATAGCGCTCGACCGCTTCGAGCACGGCGGGTTCGGCGGTCGCCGACACGATCGCCGACTGTCGTGACACGAAGACCCGCCGCTTCAGCTGGTCGCGGCCGTCGAGCCCATCCTGCTGTGTCTCGTCCTCCTCATCCGTCGTCGCTTCCGCCGATCCGAACACGATCGTGCGAACAGCCAGCTCGATCTCCCTCCAGAAGTCGGAGTGGTGGGTGGTGGTGACGCGCGCCAGGCTGGAATCCTGATCGCCACTGGCCCCTCCCTCGCCGACGGCCGGCACGGCGCCGATGAAGCCGGCGAGGGCGAGATCTGAAGAGCCCTGACGAACGTAGTTGGGATACTCGACGCGGTAGATGCGCGTCTCGCGGCCGATCGGCGAGATGCGCAGCACGCCGCCCTCGAGCGAATATCGATAGTCCCGCCCGCTCACGATGTAGTCGAGGACGTCGAGCAGGCTCACGTCGCGAAGATCCATCGTCAGGCGACCCACCACGCCGCGATCCACCACGACGTTGAGCGGGCTTTCCCGTCCAAGCCCGAGGAGGACGCTCGGAAGATCCGCGTCCTGGACGCTCACGGATACACGCGTGGCCTCGAGCAGGCGCACGGCAGCCGGACGCGGTGAGGCGTCCGGTCCGCTCACCGAGAGAGGCTCGAGATCGAGAGGCGGCAACGCCAACGCCTCGAGCGGCGCGGCCGGCGCCGGCGCGGGCGGCGACGTGCAAGCGCCGAGCCCGAGCAGGACGAGGACCCACAACCCGGATGACGCGATCCGACCGATGTACCCGGATCCGGTGGGGCGCCTGGTCTCATTCGTCATGCTGTTCTACCTCTGGCCTGGGTTGGGCGCTCTGCGGTGACCGGCCGACGCGCGCTGGCGCCGTCCGGAGCAACAAGTGCATCTGCGACTCGCCGGCGCGCAGGGTCACGGCGCGCGGCGCGATGTGCTCGACGCGCTGGCCGCGCACCACGTCCCCCTCGCTCCGCGGCCGACCGTCGATCCAGGCCACCCTGTGGTGCGGGCTCCAAAGGATTCCGTCGAGTCTCGGGGCCCGGCCCCCTCCCACCGCGTGCGTTCGATCCGCGGATCGAGGCCGGAGGCTCTCCGCCTCGAGGAGGGTCAGGAAGGGGCTGCGCGCTCGCTGCGTGCCCGGCAGGTGCAAGAGGAAATCCGACACATAGGCGGCGTCGAGAGGCGCAATCGTTTCCACGCGGTCGTCGTCCGGCTCGCCTCCGTCGAGATCGATCGTCTCGTCCGGTGGCGATTCCGCGCTGCGAAAGAAGATGACGTTCTGGAGCAGCACAGCCAGAGCCGCGGCGACGAGCAGAAAGACGACGGGTTTCCTGGTCATTCCTCGACCTCCGCGCGCACGAAGTACACGAGGTCGAGCTGCATCGAGACGTCCGGAAAATCGCGCTTGAGCTCGACCGAATCGAGCCGGGCCGGAAGCGCGCGGGACTCGAGTCGCTCGATGATGCGGCGGGCATCTTCCCAGCTCGCGGTCAGGGTCGCGCGCACCGGCTTCTGTCGAGCCAGCAGCGGCTCTCCGCCTTCGAGCGGCATCACCAGCAGATCGCTGGTCTCGCTCTCGAGTGCGTCCAGCGACTCCCGCTGTTGCCGCGAGACGTGGAGCCCGCGTACGCTCTTTGCCTGGAGACCCTCGGCGACCAGGGTCAAGAGTTCGGCATCGCCGCGCACCGCTCTCAGCCGCTCGGAAAGGGCGAGCCATTTGGCGCGCCAGCGTTCACGCTCCTCGGTAGAGACGGGCTGGAAGCGAGCGCGCTCCGCTCGCCGTGTCCCCAGCTGCTCGGCCGTATCGTCGAGCTCCGCACGGAGGCGATCGAGCCGCGTGCCGACAGGCTCCACCATGGCAAAGACACCGACACACAGCACCACGACGATGGCAGCTAGGATGCCCAGGTTCGCACCCTGCAAGTAGACCGATCGTTCAACCATGCTCGTCCCCGGCCTCGCTCGAGTGGGATCGCGCACCCTCGTCGAGACTCACGGCCAGCGGCGCCAGCCGTCCGTCGAAGCGGAAGCGAACACGCGGCCGCACGTCCGGGCCGGTGATCATTCGTGCGCCGTCGTCCTGGACGACGCGGTCGAGCTTCAGCAGAGGCGCGCCCTTCAGCGCGTGCGCGAGGTCGGACACGGCGCGCGCAGCCTCGACGACGCTCTCCTCGCTCGCCTCCACCTCCAACAGCAGGGTCCAACCTTCGAGCGAGCGCGCGGCGCGCAAGCGTTCGACGTGTACGGCCGCGGGCGTCGCGCGCGAGAGCAGGGTCAACAGGCCCGAAAACGAGGGAAGGGGGTGGTCGATGCGCGCGACCGCCTGCTCGATCTCACCCGCTCGCAGGCGGGTCTGCGCTTGCTCCGTCATGAGCGCGTGATCCGCGTGCGTGGCTTCCAGCCGGGCCTCGGCCGCTTCGACGCGCGCCCGAAGGTTCGAGCCCTGCAGCGTCAGGCCCGCAGCGCCCAGCGCCAGGACTGCGAGCACGGAGCCAAGGGCGAAGAGCAGGCTGCTGCGCGCCCCGTTCCGCTCGCGCTCGGCGATCACCGGCGGCGGCAGCAGGTTCCCACCCGTGTCGCTCGGCCAGAGCGCCAGACCGAGGGCGACCGCAGCCGCGTCGGGGAGGCCATGGACCGGGCCTTCGGGAATCGCCTGGCTGAGCAGGGTTGCCGGCAGGTCGAGCCGATCCGAGAGCAAAACGCAGAGCTCCGCGATTCGCGAGGACGAGCCAGAAGCGCAGATTCGCGTCACCCTGCCGAGCGCGAGCTCACCATCCACGTAGCGGAACGTCCTTCTCAACTCGGTGGCCAGGCGCATGGCCGACACGTCGAGCATCTCCACCGCAGGCGCAGGGGCGGGTTCGAATCCCGGCGAGCTCGCGGCCTCGAGACGTCCGTCCAGCGCGTGCCCTTCTTCATCGGGTTCCGGCGCGTCAATCTCACTCAGGTCGTGCAGGGGAAACTCACGACCGAAGACCCAACCTTCCCGGTCGGACAACACACAGGTTGCGCGTCCGACGTCGAGGTCGAGGAACGCGGTCAGCTCGGGCTCCTCGGTCTCCTCGGTCTCGGGCAGCAGCTGCACCAGGTTTCCGAGCGCGAGCTGTCGGCTGGCCAGGAGCTTCACGTCGACACCACGACGAGACCACAATTCATGGGCTTCGTTCGCCCGGGCCATCGGCGCTGCACAGAGCCAGAGCGGAGACGCACGACCGCCCCCTCGATGCAGCCAGGCAAAGCGCGCCTGCTCGTCGCCCGAGGCGAGCATGTTCCCGGCACGCCGCTCGGCGATCCTCGCCGCATCGACCGTCGTCATCACCGGGAGGTTCTCGCGCTGTAGGACGACGGCCGGCGCGTCCAACGCGACGCGCGCCGACTCGGTGCGCGAGAAGTGCGGGCCGACGCGTTGCCCGAGGGACTTCTCCTCGAGAGATTCCGCCCAGCCGGAGAGGCTCCCCCAGGCGACCAGCTTGACCCCCTGTGCGCTTCGCTTCGAGCGAACCCAGTAGAGGGTCTCGTCACACACGTCGATGCTGAGATGCGTCCTTTGCATCATGGCTGCACCAGGGTCAGCGTGAGCAGCGTCGTACCGCGCCCGACGCGGACCACGTCGCGAACGGGGCTCGCTCCCAGGTAGCTGCCGGCCCCTTGGGCACGCACGCCGTGATGACCCGTGTGGAGACCGTTCAGGAACCAGGGGCCGGTACCCCCGACCGGTGGAGTCAGCTGCGTCTCCTGTCGCGTGCCATTCTGCGACCACGAGACCCACACGCGAGCCTCACTGGCGGCGAGGGCTGCAGCCGGATCGCCGCTCGTGGGCACGCCCAACATCCGCACGATCAGGTTCCCCGACACCGGCGCCAGGCTCGCGGGATAGACCAGATCGTCTGCGCTGCCGAAGGCCCGATCCGGCCCGGCACTGGTGAGCTGGGCGGCCCCGCCCACGTAGCGCAGGGGGACGTTCCAGGCGTCGACGAACTGTCCGCCGGGCGCCAGCGGAACGTCGTACGCGTACGGGCCGGCGTACCCGTATCCAACGCGATCACCGGGGTCGATCACGTAGGGAGGTTTGCCGGCGGCACTGTTGACATCCGCGAGTGTCGGCGGCAGCGAGCCCATGTCTCCCACATAGCCGAAGTCGCCTGACTCGGGCCTTCCAGCCATCGCCGTGACGAGCTTCTTCAGCTGCGCGCGCGTGCTCTCCATGCGCTTCTGCGTCAGCTGCTGAAGCGTCAGCGGCGCGATCGCGCCGATCATGAGCGAGACGATCGCGATGACTACGATCACCTCGATCAGCGAGAAGCCACCACCACCGCGTCGCTGCGAGCTTCGCTCTGCCCCCTCAGCCATTCAGGTTCCCCATCATCTCGTACATGGGAACGAAGATCGCGAGTGCCACCGTCCCCAACGTGGCTCCCAGTGCGATCACCACACCGGTGTTGATCAGCGCAAGCGCGCGGTCGATGCCGTAGGGGATTTCGCGGTCGTAGTAGCGCGCGACATGGTCGAGAGATTCGTCGAGCCGCCCAGAGCGCTCTCCGAGCGAGACCATGCGCATCACCATCGACGGCATCACCTGGCCGCGGCCGAGCGCGCCAGTCAGCGTCTCGCCCCGCGCGATCAGATCGCGAGCCTCGGTCACGATCTCTCGCAGCACCCGGTTCTGGACGATCTTCTCCACCAACTCGAGGCATCGCGTGATCGGTACGCCCGAGGCGTAGAGGAGGCCGAGGTTGTGGCAGAGACGCGACATCTCGACCATCAAGACCGTCTTCCCGAGCACCGGCACGTGGAGCAGCACGGAGTCGGCGACACGGCGTCCGGCCTCCGTGCGCACCCAGAGGAAACCCAGGATCGCCAGCGCGGCCGAGACGGCCAGCAGGTGCAGACCCCAGGCGCTGACGAAGCCGTGCAGCGCGAGAAGTGCCCGCGTGGGCAGCGGCAGCGTCACCCTGAGCTCGACGAAGATGGCCAGGAACTTCGGCAGCACCACGAGTAGGATCAGCAACACGAGCCCCACCAGGCCCGTCACGACGATGCACGGGTAGATGGCCGCGCTCTTGAGCTGGCGACGCAGGTCGTCGCGCCACTCGAGATAGCTGGCGAGATCGCTCAACACGACGTCGAGAGATCCGGTCTCCTCTCCGGCATCCACGAGCGAGCGCACCATGACCGGAAAGAGCGTCGGGTGGCTCTCCATCGCGCTCGAGAGAGAGCGACCCGAGGCGACGCGGCTCACGACATCCTCGAGTTCCTTGGCGATCGGACTCCGCCCCTCTTCTTGCAGGTCGCGCAGTCCATCGAGCAGCGGGATGCCGGCGGCCAGGATCGTGGCGAGGTGGTGGCAGAAGTCGACCATGGTGCGCGCCGTCGCGCGGCCACGGGACCGCTCGCGGTTCTCCTTCGCCGTGACGAGGAGCAGTCCGCGCTTCTCGAGCATGAGATCGAGATCCTGCTCGTCCATCGCGGTCTCGATTCCGCGCACGACACTCCCTTCCGGATTCCTCGCCTCGAAGTGAAACGTGGTCACGGCCCGGCCTCCGTGCCGATCCGTGCGACGTCTTCGAGCGAGATGCGCCCCTCGAGCGCGCGCTGCAGCGCGAGTTCGTGAAAGGTCACGAGACCACATTCGCGAGCCGCTGCCTCGATGACGTCCGGAGGGGCGTTGCGGGAGATCTGTTGCGCAACGGGGGGCGTGACTTCGAGGATCTCGAAGATGGCCTCGCGGCCCTTCGCGCCGCTGTGGGCACAGCGGTCGCATCCGCGGCCGCGCGCGAACGAGCCGACAGTGTCGGCGGGAAGGCCCACGGCGGCCAGCTCATCGGGACGCGGTGTGTAGGGTTCGCTGCAGTGAGAACAGATGCGCCGGACCAGGCGCTGCGCGGCGACGGCCACGAGACAGCTCGAAATCAGGTAGCTGTCGAGCTCCATGTCGCGCAGCCGCGAGATCGTGCGGACCGCATCGTTGGTGTGCAAGGTGGAGAGCACGAGGTGACCCGTGAGGGCCGCGCGCAACGCCAGGGATGCGGTCTCGAGATCACGGATCTCTCCGATCAGGATGATGTCGGGATCGTGCCGCAGGACCGCGCGGAGGCTGGACGCGAAGGTCAGGCCCGCCCTCTCGTTCACCTGGCACTGCGTGACCATCGGCACTTCGTACTCGACAGGGTCTTCGATCGTGATGATCTTGCGACGCGAGCTGTTCACGGTGCGGAGCAACGCGTGAAGCGTGGTCGATTTGCCAGAGCCCGTGGGTCCGACCGTCAGGATCAGCCCATTCGGCCGCTGCACTGCGTTTCGCAGGATCGCCTCGGCATGCTCGTCGAAGCCGAGTGACGTGAGCCGGAGGAGCTGGCTGTCCTTGTCGAGGATGCGCACGACGACGCTCTCGCCCGTAACACTGGGGAAGGTCGACACGCGGAGGTCGACTACGCCGCCCTCGTGGGGAAAGCGGACCTTGCCATCCTGGGGGGTTCGAGTCTCCGAAATGTCGAGATTGGCCATCACCTTGATGCGCGAGACGATCGGGGCGTGCAACTCGGAGTCCAGCCGGGCCGCCTGAACCAGGTCGCCGTCGATGCGCAGACGAACGCGGCTGATCTGGGGTTCCGGCTGGAAATGGAGATCCGTGGCGTCCTGACGCAGCGCCGTCGCGATCAGCTCGTTGACCAGAGCGATCAGGCCGCCCTGCGCGCCTCGATCCTCGTCTTCTCGGAATTCGGCCAACGCTCGCTCTATCGCCAGGTCGAGCACTCCCGCGGCCGCGCCCGTGCCGCCGTAGCCACGCTCGATCGCGCGCTGCAGCTGCCGCTGGCCTGCAGATACCACCTGGACGAAGTGATCGGTGCGCCGCTGCAGCTCGTCGATCGCGACGATGTCGGTGGGGTTCGACATCGCGACGACCAGCGCGCCCGCCTCGACCCGGAGAGGCATACACCCGAGTCGGCGCGCAACGGATTCGGGAATCAGGTCGATCGCTTTCGGGGAGACCTCGATCTTGTCGAGATCGACGTAGTCGAGCCCGGATTGCTCGGCGAGGGCGCGGCTGATCTCCGCATCGGATGCGAGGCCGAGCTCCGTGAGAATGTTGCCGAGGCGGGCGCCGGACTTGCGCTGCTCGGCGAGCGCGAGCGCGAGCTGCTTCTCGTCGATCAGCCCGGCGTCGACGAGAATCTCGCCAACCTTCTTCGTCGCCCCTCTTTCGTGCCGTTCGCGACTCACAACCGACAGCCCCTCTTCGCAACGCGGCTCGCTCGTCCCACGCGACGTTGCCGATCGCGAAAGCAGCCAAGGAATCGGTGTCGTCAGCGTGCAGCTGTAGGAAAATTGCGCGCAAGCAAAGCGCTGAACTTCGGCAACATCTTGCGCTGCGCAATCGTCGCGTACGCGTCTGCGAGTATTCCGGAACTCTGTTTGCGTAGATCTACTGAGCTACGGAATTCACGCCTAACGTCTTCGTCGCGCGCTTCAGTTCCGCCCGCGTGGACCCGATCACGCGATCGATTCGATCGGGTCGCCCGTCGCACCGGCGGTTCGCGCGACGCCTCTGCGGGGAGAGAAGAAGTTGAAGAGCCGACCGACGCGCGATTCCGATTCGTTCCTCACGGATCTGATCTGCTCCGGGCTCGACACCTCGAGCGCCGACCCCGCGCTGCTTCGGCGCATTCGCACCTTCAACGTGTCCACGCTGACGCTGGTGGCGCTCGCTATTCCACTGACCCTGCTGACCCTGACGATGGAGAGCCCCTGGCTCGCGGGGCTGCTCGCGGCCGTGATCGCGTTCAGTCTCGGGAACATCTACTTGCTGCGCTGGACTCGTCGGCCCGAGCTGAGTGGTCACCTCGGCACCGCGGTCCTGTTCGCCTTCCTGGCGGCGGAGGCGTTCTCGAGTGGCGGTTTCTACCACCCGAGCTTCTCCTGGCTCTACGTCATTCCGGTGGTGGCCGGCACGGTGATCGGTGGCCGGGGCTGCCTGATCTGGGTCGCGATCTGCTGCTTTTCCGTCGTGGGCTTCTGGCTCATCGCGCCGCCTGGCTTCGAGCCCACCTCGGGCGTGTCGCCGCACTTCTACGCGCTCACGAGTCTGTTCTCGCGCCTGAGCGCGGTGATTGCGCTCGGAATCCTGGCGATCGGCTTCACGGCGGCGCAGCGTCAACTGGAGGTTCAGCTCCGAGAGCGCAGCCAGGAGCAGCAGCAGGAGGCCGGCTTTTCTCGTCTGTTGTACGAGGCGGCCGTCGTCTCCAACGCCTCGAGCTCGCCGAGCGAGGTCCTGAGAAGCTCGGCCGAGCTGATCTGTCGCACACTCGGTTGGCCGATCGCCCAGGTCTACTCGACCTCGACGGAAGATCGGAAGGCCTTCCGGCCGACCGCGATTCGCTTCGTGGCCGAAGACGTGGAGCAGTCCGCAGTCCGCGACGACGATCTCAGCGGCGGGGGCTGCACGCAGGATCTCCCAACGCGGGCGATGCTCTCCGGCACGCCGCTCTGGATCCCCGATGTACGCAGTGTACGCAGCGAATCGAGCCCGGCTCGCTCGCGGGTGGTGCACGCGGGCGGACTCGGCGCGGCCCTGTTGATCCCGGTACAGATGGGCGACGGCGTCACCGCGGTGCTCGAGTTCCTTGCCCGTGAGCCGCTCGAGCAGGATTCGCGGCTGCTGGGTGCACTCGAGCAGATCGCGGTACAGATCGGGCATGCGGCGCAGCGGGTGCGAGCGAGCGAGCACCTTCGCTCGCTCGTTTACTACGATTCGCTGACGGGGCTACCCAATCGGCTCTTCTTCCAGGAACGTCTGGGCCTCGAGGTCAGGAGCGCGGGGAAGAGCGAGACTTCGCTCGCTCTCTTCTTCCTCGATCTCGATGGCTTCAAGAGCATCAACGATACGCTCGGCCACGAGGCCGGCGACCAGCTGCTCGCTTCGGTTGCGTCGCGGCTCTCGCGCACCGTCAGAGTAAGCGACTGCGTGGCGAGGGCCGGCGGCACGGTGCTGGATGACGAAGGCGGCACGCTCTCGCGTCTCGGAGGCGACGAATTCACGGTGCTGCTGCCCGGCATTTCGAACCGAGACGAGGCCGCCAAGACCGGGCAACGGCTGCTCGACGCGTTTCGCCAGCCGTTCAGGGTGGGAAGTCGAAACATCTTCAGCGGCGTGAGCATCGGCATCGCGTTCTACCCCGACGACGGAGAGGACATGTCCAGCCTGCTTCGAAATGCCGACGCGGCCATGTATCACGCCAAGGAGCGCGGACGCAACAACTTCCAGTTCTTCAAGTCGGCGCTGGGCGATTCCGGCAGTCGCCGTCTCGCACTGGAAGAGCGGCTCGCGCGGGCGGTCGAGAACGAGGAGTTCGAGCTCTACTACCAGCTCGTGCGAAACACCGGCCAGGGGCACATCGTGGGTGCCGAGGCCCTGTTGCGCTGGAACGACTCCGAGCTGGGCTGGGTTTCACCCGCCGAGTTCATTCCCGTAGCCGAGAGATGCGGACAGATCGGGCCGCTCGGGTCGTGGGTCATTCGCACGGCGGCCGCCCAGGCAGCTGCTTGGATCGACGCGGGGCTGCAGCCGCTCCGCGTCTCGGTCAACGTTTCCGGCCACCAGCTGCGGCACCCGAGCATCGTGCCGACCATCCGAAATGCCCTGGCGCACAACCGGCTGGATGCGTCCCTGCTCGAGCTCGAGCTCACCGAGAGCACGATCATGCAGGATGACCAGGTCACCAACGAGATCCTGCGCGAGATCACCGACATGGGCGTGGGTCTCGCACTCGACGATTTCGGCACGGGCTACTCGTCGCTCGCCTACCTGCGACGTCTTCCCATCCGCCGCGTCAAGATCGATCGCGGCTTCATCGCAGACATCCCCGACAGCCACGACGACTGCGCGCTCGTGGGAGCGATCATCGCGATGGCCCATAGCCTCCGCATCGCGGTGGTCGCAGAGGGTGTGGAGAACGAAGCCCAGCTAGAGTTCCTGCGGGTTCGGGGCTGCGACGACGTGCAGGGTCATCTGTTCAGCAAGGCCGTACCCGCCGCGGCGTTGGCCAGGAAGCTCGTACGTGAGAAGCGCGAGGATGAACCGGCCGGCTGATCGCCTGGCCGCCCGGTCACGCCTCCACGAGCCCCTCGCGGATCGCGAGGCGAACGAGACCAGAGACCTTGTGGATGTCGAGCTTGTTCATCAGTCGGGTGCGATGGCTCTCGGCGGTTCGGGAGGACACGCCGAGGGATTCGGCGATCTGCTTGTTCGACAGGCCCTCGGCGACCAGCAACAGCACTTCGCGTTCGCGGCGCGTGAGCCCCCCGAGGTCGGATTGCGCGAGGCCCCGAGGCGATGTTGCCGCAGCGACGAGATGGCACGACACGTCGGGTGAGAAATAGAACTTGCCCTGGCGAACGACCTCGACGGCCTCGAGCAATTGACTGGCGGGCGCGGCCTTGAGCAGATACCCCGCGGCGCCCGATCGCAAGGCTTCCTGCACCTGATTCCGGCTGTGGCCACTCGACACGATCAGACAGCGCGTTGGAACCGTTCTCGTCACCCGGCGGATCACGTCGACCCCGGAGAGCCGAGGCAGGGTGAACTCGAGAATCGCCACGTCGGGCCGCTCGGCCTCGATGTAGCGAACCGCGCTCTGCCCGTCGGAGACCTCCGATACCACCGTGAAGCCCTCTTGCTGCTCGAGGATTCGTCGCAAGCCCTCTCGCACCATCAGCTGGGTGTCCGCCAACAGGATCCGCGTGTTCATGCTGCCTCCTCGAACGATTCGGTCAGGGTCACCCGAAGACGACTGCCGACACGGCGAAACTGATCGACTCGAGAATTCGATGGCTTGATCTTCTGGGCATTCTTCGTTGTCGACACTGCGTAGTTGCATTGAGTCCCGATCACCCCGATCGCGCTTCGTCGGGTGTCGCTATCGGACCGACCTTCTCGCGACGGCGTCCTCCCCGGCAGGCCCAAAGCGGGTTGGAGGTAATTCACCGCTCGGTAGATCTCGCGAGTCCGTCTCCGTCTTCTCTTCGATGCAATTGGTGTGAACGCTCTCTCGTCCCGATCCCATGCTCTCCGATGCATATCGTGGCACCGGGAGAACGCGACCCGCGTCGCGCTGGGAGGGTGACGGATTGAGCTTCATGAGCACCGCCAAGGGCGACGGCGCGGAGGACCGTGGGCAGCAGATGCCGCGGATCTTCGTGATCCAGGATCGCGAGATCCACCGCACGCGGCTCGCCAAGGTCCTCGCGCTGACCCACTGCCAGGTGATCGAGGTCCTCCCCAACGCGAGTCTGCCAGACGACATCGAGAACGTGGATGCTTCGCCGGATCTCTTCGTGTTCCCGATCGACGGTGCCGATTCGACGAGCCTGGATCGCGTCCGCGCCGTCCACGCACACGAGGAGTTCAGCGATGTGCCCATCCTGGGCGTGGCGCGAATGAAGCAACTTCATGTCGGGCTCGACGAGCTTCGCAGCCTGGGCATCGTCGGCGTGGCGGAACGCGAAGGCTCCGTAGAGCATCTCGCCTTTCGCGTCAGCCAGCTGGTGCGCCCCTCGCTGCAGCGACGCCGCTGGGAGCGGATCGAGGTGTTCTTCCCCGTTCACTTCGAGCTGGACGGCGTCCGTACCACTGAGCTCGCGTTGAGTCTCTCGGCCGGCGGAATCGGGCTTCGCTGCTCCCGCAAGGTGGAGCTCAATACCGACGTCCGAATCGTTCTCGAGCCGGAGGAAGGCGTCGAGCTGGAGCTGGAAGGCCGGGTGGTCCAGGCGGCCGACGATCCTCGGGCCTTCCCGAGGAATCGTGTCGCCGTGGTCTTCTACCCGGCCAGCGACGAGACCACCGCCCGGCTGGAGCGAACGGTTGCGCGCTTCCGCTCGGATTGACTCCCCGCTACTCGCCCCAGGTTGCCTCTAGGAGATGCAATGACAGCCAAGCCCGAAGCGTGTGAAGGACCGGCCACCACGGGGGCTGCCGGGACCGGGCGCCGGATGCTCCCGCGTGTGGCAGCCCAGCTGCTCGTGCAGATTCGCTTTCAGGGGATGCCCGCTCCGCTGATGGGCCAGGTCCGAGACATCGGGCCGGGCGGCCTCTGCCTCGAGACGGCTTCACGTTTCGCCCGGGATTCTCTTCGGAGCGTGAGCGTCGATTTCGCGGATCGGACCGCGCCGTTCAAGGTCGATGGGTGCTGGCAGCGCGACGCACCGGGCCGTACGGGTGTGTTGACGGGGGTGCGGTTCGTCGATCTACAGCCTTCCGAGAGCGAGCATCTCTGGAGCTATGTGTACGCGCGCGCAGGAGAGCTCGCGTCGTTTCTGCGCGGACGCTCGGACCTCTCCGGCATGGACTACGACGAAGCGGTCGACCTGACCCTCTTCACGAGGCTCGTCCACTTCGCGGCGGGTGATTGCATCTACAAGCGGGGCTCGCTCGGAACCCGGGGAGACTCGGCATTCGTGGTCTATCGCGGCAAGGTGATTCTGGAGGCTCGAAGCGGCACCGGCCGAAGCGCCTACACGGATCACGTCGCGGAGGGTGGGGTCTTCGGCGGCATGCCGCTGCTGGCGGCCGCGCCGCACCCGGAAACGGCGACGGCCGAAACCGACCTGCTCGCGTTGGAGATCGATTCGCATTCGTACCGCTATCTCGAATCTTCGCGACCGCAGGCCGTGCGGTGGGTCAGTCAGGCGTTGTTTCGCCGCTATGCAGGCCGACTGGAGCGACTGATCGAGCAGCCCGGCGTTCGACCGGCACCCGGCCCCTAGGAGTCCGGGCGCCAAATGATCGCAGGCGACACGAACTCCGCGGACAATCCGCTTCGAAGGCGGACCACGAAGCCAGCCCGTCGCCGGGCGTCGGGCCGCAGATCGTAACCCGAGGGAGTGCGGATGCGCTTCGACACCATCGTGATCGGGCTCGAGCCGGCGGCCTGCGACGCCGCGCTCGAGGCGTCGCGCCAGGGTCTCGAAGTACTCCTCGTACACGCCGAGCCGAGCGAGAGTGCGGACAACGTGGGCTCTGTCGGCATGCACCTGCTGCGGGAGGCCATCGTGCAGGAGCAGATGGCGAGCGGAATCCTGACGGCAGGCGGCTCACCGTCACTGGACGTGCGTGGGCTGACACCGGATCGGCTCCAGCAGCGTCGGATCGAGGTTGGCTCCCTGCAACGGACGACCCTGCGACGCCGCGTCGAACGAAGTGGCATTCGCGTCGTCGAGTCGGACGCGACGTTCACGAGCCCGTCGCGGGTGCTGCTCTCGGGTTCCGAGGAGCACGAGGCGCCGATCGTGGTGGTGGCCGCCGGCAGCCGTCCCCGGAGGCCGACGCGCTTCGCCTTCGACGACCAGGTGGTCTGCGACTACGAGTCGGTCTTCGGTCGCAAGCGCCTGCCGCGAAAGCTGCTGGTGGTTGGGGCCGACGACATCGGCTGCGAGATCGCCTGCATCTATGCGGCGCTCCAGGCAACCGTGACGGCCATCGACCGCCGAAGCCGGCTGCTCCGCTCCGTGGATCGCGCCCTGCTCCAGCTCCTGCACGCACGAATGCAGAGTGCCGGAATCGAAACCGTGCTGCAGGAGGAGCTCAGGGAGATCGAAGTTCATCTGGGGTCCAGCGACCCCCATGCGGTCGTGACCCTGGAGAGCGGAAGAGTCGAGATCGCCGA
Organism: Deltaproteobacteria bacterium; assembly: GCA_029261855.1. Taxonomy (GTDB): domain Bacteria; phylum Myxococcota_A; class UBA9160; order UBA9160; family UBA4427; genus JAJDAN01. The sequence continues at coordinate 225,332 of JAJDAN010000011.1, read as the reverse complement.
CTGCGTCGTCGTGTGCGCCGGTAGATCCCCCAAGACCGACGGGCTCGGTCTCGAGGCCATCGGAGTCGAGACCGACGTGGGCGGTTTCATCGCGGTGAACGATCGGTTCGAGACTTCCGTGCAGGGTGTCTACGCGGCGGGCAGCGTGATCGCCGGGCCCTCGCGCGCGTCTGGCGCGTGGCAGGGCCGGGTGGCAATGCGGAACGCCCTGGGGCTGACCTCGGATCCCCCCATCGAATCTCCCCTCTCGATCTACAGCATCCCGGAGATCTCGACGATCGGAATTACGGAGGAGATGTGCCGCTACCTGGACGTCCACTGCGCGGTCGGCAGTGCGCACTTTCGGGAGACCCTGTGGGGCCAGATCCGCTCGGACCAGGACGGCATGCTGAAGCTCGTCGTCGACCAGACGACGCGGAAACTGATCGGCGTGCACGCCATCGGCGCCGGGGCCAGCGATCTGATCCACATCGGCGCCTCACTACTGATTCGCGGCGGTACCGTCGACGAGCTGGCCGACGGGTCCTTCATACCGACCAGCCCGGCCGAGGCCTATGCGATCGCCGCGCAAGCAGTACTGTGCGACCTGCCGGCTGCAGAGGCGGCGGCGGGCTCTACGCCGATCGGCCGCTTCTGAACCGCCCCCACCTCGACTTCCCCAGCTCCGGCGCGCCCTCAGTCCGGAAAGTCGGGGTTCTTCCAGCCGGGTGTCCGTCGGCGCCCCCGGGCGTTTCGGGGGGGACCCGCATCACCTTGCGACTCCCGGTCTGAGTAGCCATCCCAGTGTGGCCGGGCGCTGTGCAACCTTCTGCGCCGCAGCGGACACTGACCCACTGCAAGACCCGGAGAGGGCGGCGGTTCCAAAGCTCTGGTGTGGTGGGTCTACCGAGCCCTCTCCATTCTCTTGCCCGCGAGGATCTGCGTCAGCCGACGATGTTGACGAGGCGCCCGGGGACGACGATCACCTTCTTGGGTTCGCGTCCCGAAAGATGCCGTTGAACACTCTCGGATGCGATCGCAGCCTCGGTGATCGCATCCTTCCCCGCGTCTGCGGGCACCGTGATCTCGCAGCGGCGCTTGCCGTTCACCTGCACGGCGAGGGTGACGCTGTCCTTCACGAGCAAGGACTCATCGGCCCGTGGCCAGGGCTCGTAGGCCAGGGTCGTCGGGTTCCCGAGCCGTTGCCACAGCTCTTCGGCCAGATGCGGTGCGAAGGGTGACAGCAGCAAGGTCAGGGCGCGGGCAGAGTTCTCCGGCAGCGGACCGTCCTTGGCGATGTCACGCACCAGGACCATCAGCTTCGAGATCGCTGTGTTGAAGTGGAGCGCCTCGATGTCTTCGGTCACCCCGACGATGGTCTCGGCGGTGAGCCGCGCCTGGGCCTCGCTGCCGCCGCCGGGCGCGAGCTCGCGCAGGCGACTGCTGCCGTCTTCCGCGTCTTCCATCAGCAGGCGCCAGCTGCGGTGCAGGAAGCGCGACACACCCTGGATGTCCTTGGTCGACCAGGGTGCGGCCTTCTCGAGCGGCCCGAGGAACATTTCGTAGATCCGCAGGGAATCGGCACCGAGCTCGTCGACGACGTCGTCCGGGTTGACGACGTTGCCGCGGCTCTTCGACATCTTCTCGATCACGGGCTCGAGGGCGACCTCGGGATGGTCCGGGTGAATGGGGCGGCCCTCCACCTGGGACACCTCGCCGGGCATGATCCAGCGCGCCTTCAGCTCCTGGCCGGTGCCGCGGGCCAGAGGTGTCTCGCCGTCCCACTCGACCTGGGTGTGGTCGAAGATCGAGACCGGGACGTCCTCCTTGTCGGACGGGTTGTCGTCGTAGTAGCGGTAGCTCTCGCCCAGGATCATTCCCTGATTGATGAGCTTCTGGAAGGGCTCCTTCGTCTTCACGAGCCCGAGGTCGTAGAAGACCTTGTGCCAGAAGCGTGCGTAGAGCAGGTGCAGCACCGCGTGCTCGGCGCCGCCGACGTACAGATCGACGGGCATCCAGTAGTCCGAGGCCTCCTGGCTCCACGGCTCCTCGTCGTTGCGGGGGTCGACGAAGCGCAGGTAGTACCAACAGCTGCCGGCCCACTGAGGCATGGTGTTGGCGTCGCGCAGGGCGGGCTTGCCGGTCTCGGGGTCCGTCGTCTCGATCCAACTCTTGACCCGGGCGAGAGGCGGCAGGAAGTCGCCGCTCGGCTTGAAGTCTTCGAGCTCGGGCAGGGTGAGGGGTAGATCGGACCCGGGGATGAGCGCGGTCGTGCCGTCTTCCCGGTGGATCACCGGGAAGGGCTCGCCCCAGTAGCGTTGCCGGCTGAAGAGCCAGTCCCGCAGCTTGGTGGTCACCTCGGCATCGCCTCGCCCGTTCTCGACGAGCCAGTCGATCATCTTGCGCTTGGCGTCCGGGGTGGCGAGTCCGTCGAGGAAGTCCGAGTTGACGCTGGCGCCGGTTCCGACGAAGGCTGCCTGCTGGATGTCGTGGCCTGCGGGCGACGAGACGACCTCGACGATGGGCAGCTCGAATCCCCGGGCGAACGCGTGGTCGCGCTCGTCGTGGGCCGGGACCGCCATGATGGCGCCCGTCCCGTAGCCGGCGAGCACGTAGTCGGCGATCCAGATGGGGATGCGCGCACCCGTCACCGGGTGCACCGCGTGGGCGCCGGTGAAGACGCCGGTCTTCTCGGCGAGCCGCGCCCGCTCGCTGCGGTGCGCGCCCTGGGTCACGTAGGCGTCGACGGCAGCGCGCTGTTCCGCGCCAGTGATGCGCGCGACGAGCTCGTGCTCCGGCGCGAGCACCATGTAGGTGGCACCGAAGAGCGTGTCCGGTCGGGTCGTGAAGACCTCGATGGGCGCGTCCGGGTGGCCCTCTACCTCGAAGCGGATGCGCGCGCCTTCGGATCGGCCGATCCAGTCGCGCTGCATCTTCTTGATGGACTCGGGCCAGTCGAGACCTTCGAGGTCCTCGATCAGCCGGTCCGCGTACTGGGTGATGCGCAGCATCCACTGCAGCATGGGACGTCGCTCGACGGGGTGGCCGCCGACTTCGCTCGTGCCGTCGATTACTTCTTCGTTGGCGAGCACCGTGCCGAGAGCCGGGCACCAGTTGACCGGCACCTCGGCCCGATAGGCGAGCCCACGCTCGTAGAGCTTGCAGAAGATCCACTGGGTCCAGCGGAAGTAGGCCGGGTCGGTGGTGTCGATTTCCCGCGACCAGTCGTACGAGAAGCCGAACGAGCGGATCTGCTTGCGGAAGCGGTCGATATTGCGCTGGGTGGTGACGCGCGGATGCGTGCCCGTCTTGATCGCGTACTGCTCGGCGGGGAGGCCGAAGGCGTCCCAGCCCATGGGATGCAGGACGTTGAAGCCGCGCATGCGCTTGTAGCGGGCCAGGATGTCCGTGGCCGTGTAGCCCTCGGGATGTCCGACGTGGAGCCCGTCCCCGGACGGGTACGGGAACATGTCGAGCACGTAGTACTTGGGCTTGCTGCGGTCGAGTTCGACCCGGAAGGTCTCGTTTTCGAGCCAGTAGTCCTGCCACTTCGGCTCGATCGTCTTGGGGTCGTAGGCCATGGGACGCAGAGAATGGCCCTCGGGCTCCCGAACGTCAACGAGATCGCGAACTTGCGGCGTCACGAGACGTCGCGGGTCGGCGCTGCCGGGTAACCGGGCCGCCGCTTCGCGCCGTAGAGAACCCGGGGGACCCATGCGCTCACACCGGCTCGTCCTGTGCATTGCCGCGCTGATCTCGCTCGCAGGCGGCAGCTCGCGCGCGGCCGAACCCGCGGCACTCAACGGATTCTCCCTCGCGGGCGCGCGGATCCCCGTGGAAGAGATCCGGCGCGGTGGACCACCGCGGGACGGCATCCCCGCCCTCGACGATCCCCGGACCCTGCCGGCCAAGGAGTCGCCCTGGTCCGACGACAGCCGGGTCATCGGCGTCGAGGTCGCCGGCCAGGCGCGCGCCTATCCGATCGCCGTCCTGACCTGGCACGAGCTGGTGAACGACCGGCTCGGCGGCAGGCCGATCCTGGTGTCCTTCTGTCCGCTGTGCGGAACGGCCATGGTGTTCGATCGCCGGGTGAACGGTCGCGAGCTTCGCTTCGGCGTGTCGGGCTTGCTCTACCGATCCGACTTGCTGATGTTCGACCGCGCCAGCGACAGCCTGTGGTCGCAGATCTCCGCCGAAGCCGTGACCGGCCCCCAGCGCGGTCGTCGGCTCACGCTGTTGCGCGCGCGCACGACCACCTGGGGCGCGTGGCGGGCGCTGCATCCGACTTCGACCGTCCTGTCGCGCGACACCGGTCACGCGCGCGACTACGCCCAGTCGCCGTACGCCGGCTACGAACAGTCCGACCGCTTGTACTTCCCCGCGCCCCTCGACGCGCGCTATCACCCGAAGACCCGCGTCGTCGGGTTGCGCACGGCGGACGGCCAGGCGCGTGCCTACGCGCTGGACGAGATCGCGAAGACGGAAGGCGTCCTGCGCGACCGCTTCGCAGGGCACGACGTCCGGATCGAATACGACGGGACACGCGCGAGCTTTCGGGTGGACGCGCCCGACGAGGTCGAGGTGATCGAGGGCTTCTGGTTCGCGTGGATGGCCTTCCACCCGCAGAGCAGCGTCTACCGTGCGCCGTGAGCCCGGGCAGTCGTCCGGTGCGACGCTAAGCTGCGGCCATGGTGCAGGAAGAGAGCCCGGTCACCGAAGTCATCGTCGTTTCGGACGGCACGGGAGAGACCTGCGCGGCCGCCGTGCGCGCCGCCATGCTGCAGTTCCAGGCGCCGTGGCGGCTGCGGATCTTCGGCGGCATCCGCCACGAAGCGGAGCTGCGACGGGTCATGGCGCGGGCCGGCGAGGTGCGGGCACTCGTGGTCTTCAGTCTGGTGGAGGGGCGCATCGTGGCCGCCCTGCAGCAGGAGGCCGAGCGGCTCGGTGTCGCGACCGTCGATCTGCTCGGGCCCTTGATCGCGAAGGTTGCCCAGCGGCTCCACACCGAGCCGCGTCACCAGCCGGGTCTGCTCCATGGCTTCACCGACGACTACTTCAAGCGTGTCGAGGCCGTCGAGTTCGCCGTACGGCACGACGACGGTGCGAATCAGAAGACCCTGCACGAGGCCGAGATCGTTCTCACGGGCGTGTCTCGCACCTCCAAGACGCCGCTCTCGATGTACATGGCGCAGCGGGGCTACAAGACTGGCAACATTCCCATCGTTCCCCACGTCGATCCGCCGCGGGTGCTTTTGGAAATGGACCCGCGCAAGATCTTCGGCCTCGTGATCGACCCGACGAAGCTGAAGCCGTTGCGCCAGGCGCGCGTGCGGGCCATCGGTTCCCGCACCTACACCAGCTCCTATACGGACAACGAGGCGATGAAGACCGAGATCGAGCGTGCGCGCCGGATCTGTCGGCAGCGTGGCTGGAAGTTGGTGGACGTCGGCGGTCGCGCCGTCGAAGAGAACGCGACCCGAATCATCGAGCTCTACCAGCAGGACCCGCCGGGGGCGTGACGCCCCGCGCGTGGGGCGTCCGATCCGTCGACCGGCCCCTCAGTCGACCAGCCCTTTGGCTGCCTCCGCCGCCTTCTGGCGTTGGATCGCCTCGCGCTGGTCGTCGGTCAACAGCGCCGTCGCGACCTTCGGGCGTGCGATGGAGTAGAAGGCGGGGACCACGGTGATGGCGCCCAGCATGTTGATCACCATCAGGATGCACAACATCTTCGCCATGTCGGCCTGGAAGCGCAGGTCCGAGAAGATCCACAAGAAGACGCCGCCGACGATGGTCGTTGCCGTGAAGGTCACCGCCATGCCCGTGGTCCGGATGGCGCGCCGGATGGCCTCGTCGATGTCTTCGGTGTCGACCACCTCGTGGCGGATGCGGTCCACGATGTAGATCGCGTAATCGACCCCGATGCCGACGCCGACGGATTGCACTGGCAGCGTGTTGATGTTGAGTCCCATGCCGACGATGGCCATGTACGCCAGGGACAGCATGGTTGCCGTCATGATCTGCAGCAGGATGATCGCGCCACTGGAGACCGACTTGTAGGTCACCGAGTGCAGCACGAAGATCACGAGGAAGATCAGGATGATGTTGGCGACGTGGCTGCGTTCGACCTCGTCGTCGATGGCGGCCAGGATGCCCATCAAGCCGCCGGCCATCACGAACTGCACGCCGCGGGTCCACGAATTCGTGGGCTGGTAGGCGACGATTTCGTCCACGTCCTTGAGGTCCTGGACCATCAGGTTGGTGGTGTTGGCGGACACGGCGCGGATGCCGAACTCCTCGTTCTCCCACCAGTAGTCGATGTCCTCGAGCTGCCATTCCGCCAGGCTGTCCGGCCAACTGAAGAAGTCGCCTTCTTCCACGTCGTAGAGCTTGGTCTCGTAGTCTCCGATGGCGCCTTCGCGGAACTCCTCGATCCAGTCCGGTAGACCGTCGACGCCGTTGAACGTGTTCACCTGTTGATGGACGTAGGTGCCGTCGCCCTGGCGGATCTGGACCGTCAGGGTGTGGTGCCGCGGTGGCAGCAGCGGCCCGAGCATGTAGTACCAGGTGTCGAGCAGCCGGTTCGGTGACAGGGCGCTCTGTTCGGGTGAGCCGCGGTCCTTGTCGAGGCGCACGATCACCTGGCCCATGGGATTGCGCTTGATGAATTCCTCGGCCGAAATGACCGCCTTCCGGATCGTCTCGCCCTTGTGATCGCGGTAGAGGAACGAGACGTTCGCGTCCTTGCCGTCCTCGGTGATGAACGGACGCAGCGCGCCCGGGGCGCCGTTGGTACGCAGCTGGTAGATCGCCTGGCGCACCGTCGCCTGGTCGTTCGAGATGAACGACCACTTCGGATCCCCGTAGTGGTTGATCGCGGAATAGGTCCGCAGGATCGGCACCAACGAGATGGTGGCGCCCAGGTCCGTGTGGGTTCCCATCCAGCGCTCGAAGTTCTCCATGCCGCGCACCGGCGTGGGATCGCCGCTGGCCTTGTCCTTGTCGCCCTCGAGGTAGATCACGAAAGTGTCGATGCCGCCGAAGCGCGACGCGATCTCCGCCGTGGCGACATTCCACGGGTGGTCCGGGAAGAGCAGCGGCGTGCCCGGAAGCGCCTCGCCGATCTTCGAATGGAAGAGGGTGACCCAGGTCGAGCTCAGCAGCAGGAAGACCGTCATCGCGGCGATTGCCCACTTGAAGACCTTGTGGGTCGTCAGCCAGCCGATGAAGCCCGTGAAGCGCACCATGAAGCCCGGCAGGAAGTGCTCGTGGTCATGGGGTGCCGGCAGATAGCAGATGAGCACCGGGTGGAGGATCTCCACCGTGATCAGGATGGAGGACACCCAGAACGCACCGAAGATGCCGAGGTCGCGCATCTGGGGGATCGAGGTCACGAGGATGACGAGCAGACCGGCGACGTCGGTGATGATGCCCAGGGTGCCGGGCACGATGAGCTCGCTCATGGCCACCGTCGCCGCTTCGATCTTCGCGGCGTTGGGGTCGCCCATGGCGGGCAGCAGCACCTCGTAGTCCTCGAAGAAGCGCTCGGCCATCTGCACCGTGTGCGAGATGGCCCGCGCGGTGATGATGGTGGGAATGACGAGGATGAGTGGGTCGAAGGTGATGCCCACCCAGCCCGTGAAGCCCAGGCCCCAGATCACGGTGGCGATGGCCGCGATGAATGGGATGAGCACGCCGTGCCAGCGTCTGAAGTAGGCCAGCAGCAGCAGGAAGATGGCGACGACTGTCAGGATGACGAAGACCAGGATCTGGAACGCGTGGACGAAGATCCAGCCCACGAGGATCGGTACGCCCGAGACGTAGATCTCGTGGTTGTCGTCTTCTTCGTCGGCCTTGATCTGCTGGACGTAGTCGAAGACCGCGAGGTAGGTCTCCCGGCTGTTGAGTCGGTCGGTAATGAAGCCCGCGGTGACGAGGGCGCCCTTCTGGTCGAGTGAGACAAGACGTCCGTAGATGAACGGCGGATTCTGACGGACCCGGTCGCCGATGACGTCGGCCTCTTCCTGGGTCTTGGGCACCTTCTCGACCAGCACCCGCGTTTCGATGTCGCCCGACGATTCGATCTGCACGACGCGGGTGCTGCTGTGGGTGACGGACATGATCCGGTAGTGGTTCACCGGGTAGGGCGGGTAGAGCCGATCGAGTTCCTTCTGGATCTCCTGCTGCGACAGCACCTCCTCGTCTTCCCACTTGTAACGCAGCTCGTCACGCTCTTCGGTGTGGCTGTCGTAACCGATGCCGTCGAGTCGGCGCGTGATGCGGTGGATCTTCTCGATGGTCTCGGGATTGAAGATCGTGCCGTCCTTCACGACGACGGCGAGGGCGACCGTCGAGGATCCGCCGAACTTGCCCGCGAACTTGTCCTGGGCGTGGATGAACGGGTGGTCGGGCCACTGGGCGCGAGCCTCGGTGTCGATCCGAACGACCGGTCCCGGCAGCTTCGCGTCGAAGATCAGCAGCGCAGCGTTCAGGATCGGATAGAAGAAGAACGCGGTAGAGAGGATCAGGGACAGGGCGATGGGGGCCCGGTACTTGACCACACCCCGGGCGAACTTCAGGGTGGCGGACACGGTTCCTGTGGTGGGGGCCTCTGCTGCCATGAAGTCCTCTTCCCTCTCTCGGTCTCAGTGTCGGTCGGATCGAATCGCTTGGGTCGAGCCGGGCCATCGGGTGCGGTGGTCAGGGCCAACCCATCACGGGCCGACGTGTAGAATCCACACGTCGAGCGGCGAGGCCGCCGAGAGACAGCGGCCTCCCGCGGCGCGATGCGCGTTGCTGGGGGGGCGCGGTGATCCGGCGGACCCGACGCGGGGGTGCGGGTTCGCAGACGCGCAACCTTATTTCGTGGGGACCCCTCCGGTCAAGCGCTGCGAGAGGACTTTCGGTTGCAGGAGAAGACGTTGGATCCGCTAGATGCGAGGACGCGCGTGTTCGCGACGTTCGATCCCGAGAGCCTCGGCACCCCGGGGATCCTGACTCCCCTTCAGGAACGGAGCGAGGTCGACATCTGGGACGGGGAGGGGCCGCCGCCGGCTGCTGAACTGCGGAAGCGCGCTTCGGGTGCGGACGGTCTCCTGTGCTTGCTGACCGATCGGATCGACGCCTCCCTGATCGAGGGCTGTCCCCGGCTCCGGGTCATCTCGAGCATGTCGGTGGGGGTCGATCACATCGATCTGGTCGCGGCTGGGCGACGGGGGATTCTCGTGGGGAACACGCCGGGCGTCCTGGTGGAGACCACCGCCGACCTCACCCTGGCGCTGATGCTGGCGGCGGCGCGCCGGATTCCCGAGGCCGATCGCTTCGTTCGGGAGGGGCGCTGGACGCCGGAGCGGCCCTGGGCCCCGGACATGCTGCTGGGTGTCGATCTGCACGGCGCGACCCTAGGGTTGGTTGGGCTGGGCGCCATTGGCCAGGCGGTGGCCCGGCGCGCGCTGGGCTTCGGGATGCGGGTCGTCGGCTGGACGCGGTCGGGCCGGCCGGTGCCCGGCGTCGATTCCGTCAGTCTGGAGCAGCTGTTGCAAGAAGCGGATTTCGTGAGTGTTCACGTTGCCTTGACGAATGAGACCCAGGGGCTTCTGGGCCCCGACGAGATCGCGGCCATGAAGCCCGGGGCGATCCTGGTCAATACGGCCCGTGGCGGCATCGTCGACGAGCCGGCCCTCGCCGCGGCACTGACGTCCGGTCACCTGAAGGCGGCCGCCCTGGACGTCTTCGCCTCCGAGCCCCTGCAGGCGGACAGCCCGCTGCTGGCGACGCCGAACCTCGTACTCGCGCCGCACGTGGGGAGCGCCAGCGTCCGCACGCGTCAGCGGATGGCCCGGCTGGCCGTCGACAACCTCGCCGCCGGGCTGGACGGCAGGCCCCTCGTCCACTCAGTCGGGTGATCCGCCCCGGTCCACGCCGCACAGTCCGACGAAGTCCTGGGTCGAGACGATCTCCGCGCCCCGGCTGCGGGCCCGGTTCGCGAGCCGCCGATCCGCGGTGACGACGAGCCGGCGGTCGAAGTCGTCCGCTCGGGCGCGCAGTGTCGCGACGATCCAGTCGTCGGCGGACGGCGCGTAGAAGCTCCGTACGTGTCCGGGCGCGGGCCAGGCGTCGTCCGAGGCCTCGATCTCCAGCGCCTCGTCGAGCTGGCGGGCGTCGAACACGAGACAGATCTCGTGCGCGGGCTCGCGCAGTCCGGTCACGGCTTCGAGCAGGGCGAGACGTCGCTCGGCGGTCCACCAGCGTGCGGGATCCGGGTCGTCCTCAGCGGCCGGGGTCGCGCCGTTCGCAGCCGCGCGGGGCGACAGGCTCACGCGCAGGACGTTGTAGGCGTCCACCAGCCAGAGCACTCTCACGTTGCCTCGTTCCGGACCCTCGTCGGACATGATCCCGTCTCCCCCGGCGCGAGAGGATGCCTGCTTGCGGGCCTCGCTGCCGTGCCCTAAAACCGCGCTGCCATGACCACGAGCCCGCGGGATTCGCAAGAGACGGTGCTGCGCATCGGGCTCGTCCAGATGCGCTGCAGCCCCGACCCGGACGAGAATCTCGCCCGCGCGCTCGCGGCCATCGACGACGCCGCGGACCGGGGCGCCCGCCTCGTCTGCCTGCCCGAGCTGTTCCGGTCGCACTATCCCTGTCAGGGCCAGGACCCTTCCCGCTTCGGGCTCGCGGAAGCGATTCCGGGTCCCAGCACCGAGGCGCTGTCGAAGCACGCCGCCGCCCGCTCGGTCGTGCTCGTGACCACCCTCTTCGAGCGCCGGGCCGAAGGCGTCTATCACAACACCGCGGTGACCCTGGACGCAGACGGCCAGCTCGTCGGGACCTATCGCAAGATGCACATCCCCGACGACCCGCTCTACAACGAGAAGTTCTACTTCACGCCGGGCGACACGGGGTTCTCGGCCCCGGACACCGCCTGCGGGCGCATCGGTCCGCTGGTGTGCTGGGACCAGTGGTTCCCCGAGGCCGCGCGGCTGGTCGCCCTGGCCGGTGCCCGCGTCCTGCTCTACCCCACCGCGATCGGATGGCAGTTCGACGAGGGGCCGGACGTCGACGCGGCTCAGCACGACGCCTGGGAGACGGTGCAGCGGGGTCACGCGATCGCCAACGGCGTCTTCGTGGTGGCCGTGAACCGGGTGGGGCGGGAGGAAGGCATCCGTTTCTGGGGGCAGTCCTTCGTCTCCGATCCCTTCGGCCGCGTGCTGGCGCGCGCTTCTTCGGAAGAGGAAGAGACCCTGGTCGTGGATTGCCACCTGGGGGCCGTCGAGGAAGTGCGGCGGAACTGGCCCTTCCTGCGCGACCGTCGGATCGATGCCTACGGAGACCTCAGCCGGCGCATCCGGGACTGAGGTGGTGCAGACCGGGGCGCCGCCCGACGCCTCATCTTCTGCGCCGCCCAACGCCTCACCCTCTGCGTCGGCCGTCGCGTCGCCCAACCGCTCGCCGATCGCCGAGGGCTATCGCTGGCCGGCGGAATGGGAGCCCCACCAGGCCACCTGGCTGACGTGGCCCCACAATCCCGATACCTGGCCCCGCTGCTTGCGGCAGGCCGAGGCGGCCTTCGTGGAGATCGTGCGCAGGCTCGCCGGTCGCGAGGCGGTGTTCATCAACGTTGCGGGTGCGCACGCCGAGGATCGGGTGCGCGCGCTGCTCGGAGACTGCGCGGCCGAGCTTCGCTTCTTCCACATCGAGAGCGACGACGCCTGGGTGCGCGATCACGGACCTCTGTTCGTGACCCGGGACGCGCCGCCGACCCTCGCCGCCATTGATTTCGGCTTCAACGCCTGGGGGGGCAAGTACCCGCCCTGGGACCGGGACGCGGCCGTCGCTCGACGCTCGCTCGAGGCATTCGGTGTCCGGCGCTTCGAGGCCCCGTTCGTCCTCGAGCCGGGATCGATCGAGGGCGACGGCCAGGGCACGCTGCTGACCAGCGACTCGTGCCTGCTGAACGACAACCGGCGGCTCGCCGGCGAGCCACCTCGAACTCGCGAGCGCGTCGAGGCGCTGCTCGCAGAGTGGCTCGGCGCCCGCCAGGTGGTGTGGCTGCCCGACGGCATCGCGGGTGACGACACGGACGGCCACGTCGACGACTTCGCCCGCTTCGTGTCGCCGGGCCAGGTGGTCTGTTGTGTCGAGGACGATCGGTCGGACCCGAGCTACGCGCCTCTGAAGAGCGCCGGAAGGGTGCTTCGCGAGGCGCGCGATGCCAGCGGTCGGCGCCTCGAAGTGGTGGATCTTCCGATGCCCCCGCCGCTTCGCTTCGAAGGAGAACGCTGTCCCGCCAGCTACGCGAACTTCTACCTGGCCAACGGTGTGGCGTTGGTTCCCACCTTCGAGACCCCGGAAGACGAGCGGGCCCTCGCGATCCTGCGCGAATGCCTCCCGGACCGCGAGGTCATCGGGGTCCCTTCCCGGCAGCTCGTGGTGGGACTGGGGGCGATTCACTGCCTGACCCAGCAGGTACCGGCGCCGGGTCGTGCAAACCCCTGAAAAGAGACGGCCTGGGGACCCGCGATCGCCTTATCATTGATTGGACGGTCCGCTTTCGATCCACCGGCGGATCCGTTACAAAAGGAAGCCTCGCAGGTCGTTCGCCCGGCTCCCGGCAGGCGACCGGATCCCAGAAGCGAAGCCAGTGATCTCGACACGCGGCAAGAGTCCGTGTGGCCCATCAGGGTGTGGGACACTGGCACCGGAGCAGGGAGGACGAGGGCACCGTGGTCGAGGTCTCGCGACACGACATCATCATCGTAGGCGGAGGCGCAGCCGGCTTGCGTGCGGCGATCGCCGCCGCGGAGGCCGACCCCAGCGCATCCATCGCCCTCGTCTCGAAGGTCTATCCCATGCGCAGCCACACGGTGTCCGCCGAGGGCGGTGCCGCGGGAGTGGCCCGGGAAGACGACAACTTCGAGATGCACGGACAGGACACCGTGAAGGGGTCCGACTTCCTGGGAGACCAGGACGTCATCCAGTACTTCGTCGAGCAGGCGCCCAAGGAGCTGGCGCTGCTCGAAAACTGGGGTTGCCCCTGGAGCCGCAACGACGACGGCAGCGTGGCGACGCGCGCCTTCGGCGGCATGACGGTCAAGCGCACCTGGTACGCAGCCGACAAGGTCGGCTTCCACATGCTCCACACGCTGTTCCAGCATTCGATGCAGTTCGAGAACATCGTTCGCTACGACGAGTACTTCGTGTCGAAGCTTCTGGTGGAAGACGGTGCCTGCCGTGGCGTCGCCGCCCTCGATATCCGCACCGGTGACATGCACGCGATCGTCGGACGCGCGGTGATCCTCGCGACCGGCGGTGCCGGCAAGATCTTTCCGTTCACGACGAACGGCATGATCAAGACGGGCGACGGCATGGCGCTCGCCTACCGCGCCGGCGTGCCGCTCAAGGACATGGAGTTCGTCCAGTACCACCCGACGGGTCTGCCGGGGACCGGCATCCTGATCACCGAGGCTACCCGCGGCGAGGGCGGGCACCTCAAGAACTCCGAAGGCGAGCGCTTCCTCGTGGAGTACGACTACGGGGTCGGCCAGAAGGCCGAGCTCGGTCCGCGGGACATGATCTCGCGCGCCAGCATCCTCGAGATGGAGGCCGGCCGCGGCATCCAGGGCAGCTACGGCGAGTACGTTCACCTCGACCTCACACACCTCGGGGAAGAGAAGATCATGTCGCGGCTCCCGATGGTTCGGGAGCTGTGCAAGATCTACGCGGGCATGGACCCGGTCCACCAGCCGATCCCGGTGCGACCGGTGGTCCACTACATGATGGGTGGCGTCGACACCGACATCGACGGCGCGACCACTCTCCCGGGCCTCTACGCCGCCGGGGAGGTTGCCTGCGTGTCCCTCAACGGCGCGAACCGTCTGGGGTCGAACTCGCTCACCGAGTGTCTGGTGTTCGGCGCGCGCGCCGGTCTCCATTCCCTGGAGTTCGCCAAGGGTTCGGCCGCGGGCAGCGACGACGGCCTGCGCGCCCAGGCCGAAGAAGAAGCGGCCCGGGTCGATGCCCTGCGCGGCCGCAAGAAGGGCGGCGAGAAGATCGCCGCCATCCGGCACGAGATGACGTCGGCGATGGAATCCGGCTGCGGTGTGTTCCGCCGGCAGGAATCCATGGGTGCCGCGGTCGAGGCCCTCGTGCAGCTGAAGGGGCGGGTGAGCGATCTGCGACTCGAGGACGATTCGAAGGTCTTCAACACCGAGGTCATCGCCGCGCTCGAGCTCCACAACATGCTCGACGTCGCGGAGGTCGTGGCGGTCTCGGCGCATCACCGCAAGGAGTCACGCGGCGCGCACACCTGCCGCGACTTCGAGCGGCGAGACGATCAGAACTACCTCTATCACACCCTTTGCTACCACGATCCTTCCGGTCCGCGCCTGGACAAGAAGGACGTCACCCTCGGTCGCTGGGAACCCGTGGAGCGGAAGTATTGATGAGCGAATCCAAGAAGACCTTCGTGATCACACGCTTCGATCCGGACAAGGACGAAGTTCCGAAGACCCAGGAGTACGAGATCCCGGTCCACGAGGACTGGAAGGTTCTCGACGCCATCAACTTCATCAAGGACGAAGTCGACCCGACCATCTCCCACCGCTGGTCCTGTCGGATGGCGGTGTGCGGCAGCTGCGGGATGATGGTCAACGGCGAGCCGAAGCTGACCTGCAAGACGCGCCTGTCCGACTACGGCGACCGGGTCATCGTGGAGCCGCTGGCCAACTTCCCTGTGATTCGCGATCTCGTCAGCGAGCTCGACGGCTTCATGGAGAAGTTCCAGGCCGTGAAGCCCTGGGTGATCCGCGCCAAGGAAGAGGCGGGAGCCGTGTCGGCGAGCAACCCGCCGAAGAGCTCGAAGGGCACCTTCGTGCAGAGCGCGGCAGAGCTGGCCGAGTTCAAGCAGTTCAGCCTGTGCATCAACTGCATGCTCTGTTATGCGGCGTGCCCGGTGGTGGCGAACGAGCCGGAATTTCTCGGCCCCGCCGCGATCGCCCTCGGGCATCGCTACAACCTCGATTCCCGGGACCAGGGGCTCGACGAGCGGAATGAAGTCTTTCGCGGCGAGGGCACCGTCTTCTCGTGCTCGTTCGCGAACGAGTGCAGCGAGGTCTGCCCCAAGAACGTCGACCCCGCGGCCGCCGTCAACCAGGCGAAGTTCGGCGCGGTGATCGACTGGGCGACCAGCCTCGTGCTGCCGAGGCCCGGCGCTTCGAAGGAGGGAGGCAAGTAATGGCCGGCCCCGCACACCCGAAGGCGATGACCCCGAGCAAGCCGGGCCGAACCCGAACGGCCCCGCCCCAGATGCCGGCGAGCTGGTGGTCCCATCCGCGCATCCGCACCTATCTCCTCTTTGACGCGACGGGTCTCGTCTACCTGTTGCTCGGGCTCGTCGCGTTGCGCGTGATCTGGGCCCTGGGTGCCGGGCCCGAGGTCTGGGACGCGACCCTCGCGAGCCTCTCGAGCCCGCTCTACGTCGCCTTCCACGTCATCGGCCTCGTGTCGGTGATCTTCGTGGGCGTGCGGTTCTTCAGCTTCTTTCCGAAATCACAGCCCCCGCGGATCGGGCCCGCCAAGCCGCCCCCGCAGCCTGTGATCCTCGCCGGCCTCTACGTCGCCTGGATCGGCGTGACCGTGCTCTTCGGGCTCATTCTGGCTGGGAGGATCTTCTGATGAGGCACTTCCTGCTTCGCATCGAGCCCGTCATCTGGCTGCTCTTCGGTCAGGGGCTGTTGATCGGGACCATGTTGCTGACGGGCTGGGTCCTCGTGGTCGGCATCGGAGTTCCGCTCGGACTCATCGACCCGGCCGCGCTGTCCTTCGATCGCGCGCACGCCCTGGGCTCGAACATCATCGGGCGCCTGGTGCTGGCGGCACTGATCGTGCTGCCGCTGTGGAAGGGCGCCCATCATCTGCGTCACCTGTCGATTGATTTCCGCGGCGCCGAGCGCGACGTGGTCGTGGCCCCGATCCTGTACGGGATCGCGACGGTGGCCAGCCTGCTCGGGGTCCTGGCGGTCGCGCGCCTCTAGCGCGTTCTTTCTGCCCGCCTGTCTCTGTCTGCCCGCCCGCCCGCCCGCCTGTCTCTGCCCGGCCGCGTCTGGCGGGAGTCGCCTGCGGGGAGTCTCGGCCTGCCAGGCGGCTGTCAGGCGTTTCTGCTCCTGTGCCGTTGACGGCGGCGCGCGCGTGCAGATCGTTGCGGCCGTCGTGAGAGCATCGGCAGTGAACCAACAAGCCTCTGCCGGTGACTAGTAGGCTGGCCCGAATTGCGGGTCGGCCCGTGGTGCAGCGGATCGAAGCCGATTCGCAACGTCGCCGGTCGCATGCACTCCTCTCGCGTCATCCGCGACGGCGAAGGAGAACACAGATGACACTTGCCAACCTGGTGCGACAACCCGTACGGCGGCCCCGCCGCGTCGTGCAGGGTGACTTCGACCGACTCGTGGACGACCTCTTCAGCGGCTTCGGGCTCGCGCCCGTGGCGTTCGCGCCGACCGCCGCGGCCTCCGGGCCTCGCAGCTTCGCACCGGCCTTCGACGCGATGGAGCTCGAGGACGAGTACCGCGTGACGGCAGACATCCCGGGCGTCGATCCCGCGGACGTCGAGGTCAGTGTCGAGGACGGCGTGCTCCACATCCAGGGTCAGCGCCACTACACGGACGAGGGCGACGAGAGTCGGACAGAGGACGGCGCCGTGTCCCGCATCAGCGAGCGGGGGCGCTTCGAGCGTCACATCCGCTTCCCGGGTGACATCGTCGAGAGCGGCGTGAAGGCCGTGCATCGGCACGGTGTCCTCACCGTGACGGTTCCCAAGCCCGTCGAGTCGAAGCCCGAAGTCAGGTCCATTCCCGTCGAGACCGCATAGCCGGGGGGGTTGTTCGGTCCCGATTGGGAGTCCAGGGAGCGGGTCGGATGTTCCGGCCCGCTCCCTATCTTTTGGTTCACTCGGAATCGTGGAACAGGATGCCGAGCGCGTAGCGCTCGCCGTCGCGGACGCGGCTGACACCGTGGCGCATCTGCGCGCGCGCCCAGCCGCGCTTGCTCGCCACCGGTCGCAGGGTATTCGCGACGACGATCCCTTCTCCTTGTTCGAGCTGGATCGCCTCGGTGCGGGTCTGCATGCGGGCCCGGCTCTCGCTGACGAGGAACTCGCCGCCCTCGAAATCCGAAGGCCGCGAGAGCAACACCGTCAGCTGAAGCGGGAAGGACACGGCCCCGTAGACGTCCTGGTGCATGCGGTTGTATCCGTCGCGCGTGTAGTGCAGCAGCAACGGAGTGGCGCGCGCTTGTCCCGCTTCGCGGCAGCGCTGAAGCATCGCCCCGAGAGAATCCGGCAGGGCGTCGGTCTCACCGAGTCGTTCGCAAACACTGCGCGCCGTCGGCAGGAGCTGCCGGTAGAGCCGCTCGCGCAGGCTCTCGACCGCGTCCGGAAGCGGATAGTCGAAGTAGCGGTAGCGGCCGGCCCCGTAGGCGTGCTCTTCCATCGCGATCGTCTTGCGGAACAGCTCGGGCCGGGAGAAGAGCGCGATCAGCTCTTCGCAGGCGCCCGGGTCCAGTAGCTGCGGCAGTCGGGTGTAGCCCTGCCGGTCGAGATCCTCGCTCGTGCCCATTCGCTCATGAAAGCAGACCGTAAACGGCATTCAAGCCGGTTTCGGCTCCGCAATCCGGCGCCGCTCCGGTCGGGTTCCGGGAGATTCGGCGAGCCAAGTCTCCTAACTTTGACGATTCGGCGACGATCCGGCGACGATCCGGCGGATCGCGCTGACTGGCCTCCCAAGGGAAACACATGAACTTCGGATTTACGGAAGAGCAGGAGCTGTTGCGCGCCGAGGTGCGCAAGTTCCTGGACCAGAACGCGCCCCTCGAAGAAGTTCGCAAGATCGTCGAGACGCCCGAGGGCTTCGATCGTCATCTCTGGAATCGCATGGGTGAGCTGGGCTGGATCGGCCTCGCGATGCCCGAGGCACACGGCGGCGTCGGTCTCGACTTCGTGACCCTCGTCGTCCTGCTCGAAGAGACCGGACGCTCGCTTTTCCCGTCGCCGCTGCTCTCGACGGTGATCGCGGCCCACGCGATCCAGTCCCTGGGTGATGAGGCCCAGCAGGCGCGCTGGCTGCCCGGCCTCGCCGATGGCCGCGCGATCGGCAGCCTGGCGCTGCTCGAGGACAATGACAGTCTCGACCCGGCCGACATGGCTCTGCGCGGCAAGGCCGATGGCGACGACTGGATCCTGTCTGGCAGCAAGCGCATCGTCCCCGACGCCGGTGTCGCGGACTGCTTCGTCGTCGCATTCCGGTCGGGCTCGTCGCCGGACGCGATTTCGTTGGCGGTGGTCGACAAGGACAGTGTCGGCCTGTCGGTGAGCGACCACCCTGTCATGGACCTCACGAAGCGTTCGGGCCAGCTGCAGCTCGCCGAGCTTCGGGTGAAGTCGGACGCGATCCTCGGCGAGGCCGGTGCCGCTGCGGACGCGGTCCGGTCCCTGGTCGACCTGGGGGCGACCCTGGTCGCCGCCGAGGCCGTGGGGGCCGCGGAAGCCGCGCTCGAGATCACGACCCGCTTCGCAAAGGAGCGCGAGCAATTCGACTCGAAGATCGGTCGCTTCCAGGGCGTGAAGCACCCGCTGGCCGAGATGTACGTGGACGTCGAGTCCTTCCGTTCGCTGGTCTACTACGCGGCCTGGTGTCTCGACCAGGGCGCGAGCGAGGCGCCGGCCGCATCGCGCGCGGCGTCCCAGGCCAAGGCCTATGCGGCCGAGGCGTTCGCCCGCATCGGGATCGACGGCGTCCAGCTGCACGGCGGGGTCGGCTACACGGACGAGTACGACATCCAGCTCTACCTCAAGCGATCGAAGTGGGCGCGCCCCGCCTTCGGCGATTCCGACTACCACTACGATCGTCTCGCTGCGCAAGGAGGTCTGTGATGGACTTCAAGCTGTCTCCCGAAGAAGAAGCCTTTCGCGACGAGGTGCGTGCGTTCCTCGACGAGAACCTGCCGCCCGATGGCGAGCGCGGCCCCGAGTTCGGCGCCGAGTGGAATCGCAAGGTGCGGGAGAAGCGCTGGGTCGGCTTCTCGTGGCCGGAGGAGGTCGGCGGCGGCGGCGGCAGCCTGATGGAACAGGTCATTCTCAAGGACGAGATGGCCAAGCGAAAGGCGCCGTCCCTCGGCAGCTGTTTCATGGGGCTCGCATGGGTAGGCCCGTCGCTCATCGAGTACGGAACCGAGGCGCAGAAGCAGCGCTTCGTCCCGGACATCCTGGACGGCAAGTATCAATGGTGCACGGGCTACTCCGAGCCCGGTTCCGGCAGCGACCTGGCGTCGCTACAGTGCAAGTGCACGCGCGACGGTGACGAATACGTGGTCAACGGTCAGAAGATCTGGACGTCCATCGCCATGTGGTCGAAGTGGATGATCCTGCTGGTGCGGACCGACACCACGGGCGCCGCCAAGCACGACGGCATCACCTGCCTGCTGGTCGAGATGGACAGCCCGGGGCTCGAGGTCCGGCCGATCAAGAACATGTCCGGCAGCTCGATGTTCGCCGAGGTGTTCTTTACCGACGTCCGCGTGCCCGTCGAGAATCGGCTGGGCGAAGAAGGGCAGGGCTGGCAGGTGACGATTTCGGCCCTGGCTCACGAACGGTCGGGGATCGCCGAGTTCCATGGTCTGATGCGCAACCTGGACCGCCTGAAGGACCTGGCCAAGCGGTCGATGAAGAACGGTCGTCCGGCCTCCGAGGACCCGGGTCTGCGTCGCAGACTGGTACGCGCCGAGACGAAGGTCGAGGCCATGCGCCTGAACGGCATGCGCTTCCTCACCAAGCAGCTCAAGGGCGAGAAGCTCTCGAGCGAGACGTCCATCAACAAACTGCACCGGGCGCTGCTCGAGATCGAGCTCGGCGAGATCGCGCTCGAGATCCAGGGCAGCGCGGCCCCGCTTTGGCAGGGCGCCGCGCCGGTGGCAGACGACGGTCACTGGCAGCGCTTCGCCCTCGGCTGGCCCGAGGTCGTGATCGGCGGCGGCACTCCGAACATCCAGAAGAACATCATCGCCGAACGCATCCTGGGCCTTCCGAAGGACTAGCTGCAGAAGCGATGCCCGACCGCCGCCAGCACATCGAGGACAAGCTCCGCGAAAGCCTCGCCGCCGTCTTCGTCGAGGTCGTCGACGAGAGTCACTTGCACGCGGGGCACGCCGGCGCGCGCAGCGGAGGGGGTCACTTCCGCGCGACCATCGTGTCCGACCGCTTCGAAGGGCTGTCACCCGTACAGGCGCAGCGCGTCGTCTACGCCGCGCTCGCGGACGAGATGGGCGGCGAGATCCACGCCCTCAGCATGAGGACGATTCCCGCGTCGAAGTGGACGAGTTCGAAACGGGGCTAGATCTGCGGCGTGTCCGCAGGCTCGTCGACGATCGTGTTCTCGATGGTGCCGATCTTCTCGATCTCGATCCGCACCACGTCTCCCGCCACCAACCACTTGGCGGGCTTGAAACCGATCGCAACGCCGCCACAGGTGCCCGTCGAGATCAGGTCGCCCGGCTCGAGGGTGAAGGCCGTCGACAGGTGCTCGATCAGGTCGTAGCAGTCGAAGATCAGGTTCTTCGTGTTCGTCGATTGCCGGAGCTCGTCGTTGACGAAGGTCTGCAGGCCGAGCGTGTGGGGATCGCCCACTTCGTCGGGTGTCACGATCGCGGGTCCGAACGGGCAATGCGTGTCCCACGACTTGCCCATCGTCATGGTCGGCACCCGGGCCTGCCAGTCGCGCACGGACACATCGTTGGCCACGACGTAACCCGCCACGACCTCGTGGGCGCGATCCTTCGGGACGTGCCGGCAGCGCCGTCCGATCACGACGCCGAGTTCGCCTTCGTAGTCGAGGCGACTGGAAGCGCGCGGCAGGTGCACCGGGTCGTAGGGACCCGTCGCCGCCGTCGACTGCTTGTTGAAGATCATCGGGACCTTCGGCGTTTCCATGCCGGTCTCGGCGATGTGGTCGGCATAGTTGAGACCGACTGCCAGGATCTTGGGCGGGCGCGCCACGGGTGCTTCGAGCTTCAGGTCCGCGAGTGGGATGCGCGGCCCGTCGGCGCCGGCTGCAGCGGCCGTGCCGGCTTCGAGCAGCGCGATCATGGTTGCGGGCAGTCCGGCAGCCTCGAGATCGACGACGGTGTCGCCCTCCAGGCGTCCCGTCCGGCTGCGGCCGTCGTGTCGGAAGGTGACGAGCTTCATGGCGTTCTCCAGGCTGGCGGGGACGGAGACCCTAGTGCAGGGCCGCGCGTGCATGCAGGGGTGGGAAGGGTGTGTGGGCACGGGCTAGTCAGTCGTCTAGCCTGTGTCCATGAGCGAGCAATCCGGACCGGAACCCGTCCGCGGCGAGGCTGCCGTCAAGGCCGCGCTGCTCGAGGCCACCGCAGACCTGCTCGCGGCGGTCGGCCCGACGACCTTGTCCCTACGGGAAGTTGCTCGACGTGCGGGCGTCAATCATGGCCAGATCCATCACTACTTCGGTTCGAAGCGAGGTCTCCTCGTCGAGGCCATGAAACAGCTGGCCCGGGACCACCGGACGAACATGCGGGCGCTGTCGGGTGGAGATCCCGTACCGCGCGCCCTCTCGCTGGCGGAGGACCCGCGCTACTGGCGGGCCCTCTGCCACGTGGTGCTGGAAGGAGATCTCGAACTCGCGCGGGTCGAGATCGACGAGGGCGTTTCCGTACCCCGGGACGCTCTGGAGTCCCTGCTCAGGGAGCGAAACATCGACCCGGATGACGTCGAGTTCCGGGTGCGCTTCGCGGCGGTGGCGGCCCTGCAGCTCGGCTGGGTCGCCCTCGAGGACTTCGTGTTGCTGCAGGCGGGCCTCGAGGACGCCGACCGAGACGCCGTGCGCAGCCAGGTGCGCCGGCTGATCGCCTCCCTGATGGGTCCCGCTCCGTCCTAGCCGGTTGAAACAGCCGGTTGAAATAGGCGGTTGAAATAGCCGGTTGCGACAGCCGGTCGCTACGGACCTCAAGCCTGTTCCGTGTGTCTCCGAAAAGCCCTTCACCGACAAGGAGTTGAGGGCTCTCGGAATTTGATCCGTCCGCACCGTTTCAAGCTGTCGGTCCGGCTGCTGCTGATTCTCTCGGCGATGGCGGCCTTCTCGACCGTGCTCGCGCTGTTGCTTCAGGACCGGGCGCTGTCCGGCGATCTCCGGAGTGGAGCTCAGGTGCGCGCCGAGGCCGCGGCCCGGGCCGCGGATCTGCTGGTCGCGAACCACCTGGCATCCCTGGTGGACCGCTACGCCGCCATCTCCGGGACGCCGCAGTTCCGGGCAACCCTGCAGGTCGGCGACGGTCCGACCCTGCAGTTCTTCGCTCGGGAATTGGCCGACAAGAGCGACGGCGGTCTCGTCGCGTTCCTGGCGCCGGACGGCCGCCCCCTGGCAGCGGCGGGCGCCGAGGCGCTCACCGGGCAGATGCTCTCCGTCCACGAAGCGGACCTGGTCGGCGAAGGCGACGAGGTCTGGGGCGTGGTCTCGATCCCGCTGCGAACCGCGTCGCACGTGGTGGGTCGCCTGCTCGCGGCGGAGCGCGTGACGCCGGCCCTGCTCGAGCAGTGGTCGGAGCTGACCGGCGCACAGGTCGTGTTCGCGACGTCGGGTCGGGGTGCACCGGATGCGGTCGATCGGGTGGTGCGGCGGCTCGGCAACGTCGACTTGCGTGTCGCGATCTCTCTCGAACCCGAGCGCGATGCCCTGGCACATTCCCGCTACAACCTGTTGATCGCCGGCGCCGTCGCCCTCGCCCTGGCGTTCGCGGTCAGTCTGCTGGTCTCTCGCGGGGTCGTCCGCCCGATCCTCGCGATCCAGCACGCGAGCGAGCGCATCGGAGATGGCGACTTCGAGCAGCGCCTCGAAAGCGATCGCGGCGACGAGATCGGCGACGTGGCGAGGGCATTCGATGCCATGCTCGGTCGCCTCCGGGCCTACCGGTCCCAGGTCGAGAACCAGCACCAGGAACTCGCGAGTAGCGTCGAGATGCTCAAGGAGAGCGAGGAGCAGTTGGCGCGTGCCCAGCGCCTGGCGCACATCGGAAGCTGGCGGGTCGACCTCGCGACGGGGGACCTCGAGGGTTCCGAGGAGTTCTGCTCGATCTTCGGTCTGGTGAAGGGCGACAAGCCCGTGGAGCCGCGAAGCGCCTTCTCGGCCGTTCACCCGGACGACCGGGACGGCCTGCGCAGCGCGCTCGAGAGCTGCATGCGCGAGCGCTCGACCGTGCGGCTCGACTGCAGGATCTCGCTGCGCGACGCGCCCGAGCGGGTCCTCCATCTGCAGGCCGGCGTGCGCCCCGGCGTGGACGGTCATCCGGGGCATCTCGAGGGCACGATCCAGGACGTCACCGAGCGGAAGCGTTCGGAAGAGCAGATCCGCTACCTCGCCTATCACGACAGTCTGACGGGCCTCGGCAACCGGATGCTCTGCCAGGAGCGCCTCGCCATCCAGCTCGCCCAGGCGAAGCGGAGCGACCAGATCCTCGGTGTCCTGTTCCTCGATCTCGACCGCTTCAAGCGCATCAACGACACGCTCGGCCATTCCCACGGCGACGAGCTCTTGAAGGGCGTCGCAGACCGCCTCGTTGCCACCGTCCGGCAGAGCGATTTCATCGCGCGCGGCGATCTGGCCGACTCGATCTCGCGCCTGGGTGGCGACGAGTTCACCGTGGTCGTCTCCGTGCCTGACGTCCAGGACCTCGCAAAGGTCGCGCGCCGCATCCTCGCGGGTCTCGTCCAACCCTTCGACCTCGATGGACACGAGGTCGTGATCTCCGGCAGCATCGGCATCACGGCCTTCCCCTTCGACGGCGACGACGTCGAAGTACTCCTGCGCAATGCGGACGCGGCCATGTACCACGCCAAGGACCAGGGCCGGAACAACTACCAGTTCTATGCCGAGACGATGAATGAGGTGGCCATGCGCCGCCTGATCCTCGAGAACAAGCTCCGTCGGGGTCTCGAAGAGGATGAGTTCGAGCTGCACTACCAACCCAAGGTCGAGGTGCCGTCCGGACGACTCAAGGGCTTCGAAGCACTCGTGCGGTGGCGCGACCCGGAAGCCGGTCTCGTTCCGCCCGGGGTCTTCATCCCCATCGCGGAGGAGACCGGGCTGATCGCGCCCCTCGGCGATTGGGTGCTGCGCGAGGCCTGTCGTCAGGCCGTTGCCTGGAACGACAAGGGTCATGCCATCCCGATCTCGGTCAACCTGTCCGTGCATCAGTTCCGCGGCGGTCGGCTCCCAGGTCGGATCCTGGGCATGCTCGAAGACAGCGGAGCGGATCCGGCGCTGCTCGAGCTCGAGATCACCGAGAGTACGCTGATGCACGACGAGGACGCCGTCGTGCGGGATCTCGAGATCCTGCGGGAGCGCGGGATCCGCATTCACATCGACGATTTCGGGACCGGTTACTCGTCGTTCGCCTACCTGCGCCGACTCCCCGTGGACACCCTCAAGATCGACCGCAGCTTCGTCTCGGGCATTGCAGACAGCGAGGGCGACGCGGCTCTGACGGCATCGATCATCTCCATGGGGAAGGCCCTGGGGCTGCACATCATCGCCGAGGGCGTCGAGACCGAAGAGCAGTGCCGTCTGCTCGCGTCCTGGAAGTGCGACGAGATCCAGGGCTTCTACTTCGGACGGCCCGCGCCCGCGGAGGTCGCCGCCGAACGTTACCTCGCCCCGGAGCTGCTCAAGCCGGCGGTGGAATGAGCTGGAGCGACAAGAGCTGCGAGGTGCCTGCCGCGACGGTGAGCGGGCGACTCCTCAGTGGCAGCTTCTCGCACCACACCCACAGCTGGTAGCGCCCCGGCGGAACGCCCTCGATTCGGAAGTGGCCTTTTCCGTCGGCGCGCGCGAAGTGTCGCGTCGGTACCACCAGGATCGTGCCGTTCATGCTCTCGTGGATGGAGCAGTAGGTCTTCACGACCCCGGCGTGCTCGAACACGACCTCGCGCGACTCTCCGGCGGCGTACAGGCCCAGGTCGAAGTCGTTGGGTTTCGAGAACGAGAAGACGTTGTGGTAGATCGCGTCGCTGTTGGGCATCTCGACGCGCTGGCCGACGGTCACGACCTGGAAGCTGGGTGCGAAGCGCGCGTTCTTCTGTGCGATCTGGACGGGTGGTGCGGGTTCGGCACTGCCCGGTTCCGGCTCCAGTGGCTCCAGGTAGACCACGATCGGCCCGAGGCCCGAGAGCGCCGGTTCGCCGAGGTCGCGCGCCACCACGCCGCTGACCACACCAGGCGCCTCCGCTCGGCCCGGGCCAGCGAACCCGAGCAGGAAGGCGAGGGCCAGGAGCGCAGCGGGGACGATCGGCGCGCGTCGCACTAGAACTGGATTCCCACCTCGACTCCCCAGGAGTCGACGTCGTCTGCCTCACCACCGAGGGACGCCTTTGCGCCCCGGACCAGATCGATGTCGCGGTGGGTGTACTCGGCGCGGAGGGTCACGAAGCGCAGCATCTTCCAACCCAGCACGAAGGAGTATGCGTTGATCGACTTCATGTTGTAGCCGAGTGTCTCGGCGCGTCGCGAGTCCAGCAGGTAGCCCTTGTCGCGGTCGTAGGTGCCGAGTCCGTGGGCGCGGAAGCCGGTGTAGACGTCGTCGAGCCGGGGCGAGATCAAGCCGCCGTACAAGAGGAGCTCGGCCACCCAGTAGTGCAGACGGCGATCGTAGCCGCCGCCGTTCTGGTCGATCGCGTAGCTGCCGTAGCCGAGCCAGATCCGCGTCTTCCCGGGAAAGCTCACGATCACGTCGGCACCGAGCAGATTGGTCTCCTCGATGCGATTTGGCCCGTCGGCGACCAGGACACCGTCCTGGTAGTTCGGCACCGAGGTCCCACTGCCGAAGGCGCGGGCCCAGGCCTCCCCCAGCCACAGCGCACCGCCACTACCCGCCGAAGAACGCGATCCGATCTTCCCCGTGTAGAGACCGCTGGCGCTCACGTGAAGCCAATGCGTCGGGTTCGCGAAGAGCTTCAGCGTGTACTGGTAGTCGCTGTTCAGGTCGCTGTCGAAGCTCGTCTCGCCGTCGGCGACGGACGCCACATAGCCGAAGCGATCGCTCGGGTCGGACCCGTAGATCCGCACGCCTTCGTCCCAGAACCAGGGACCTCCGACGACGTTGGTGATGAACGGGTTGTCGGCGTAGCCGCGGCTGTAGAGCAGATAGCTCTCGCCGACCGGGATCTCGAAGCGCCCGACCTGCAGATTGCCCCAGGAAGAGCCCGCGATGCCCTGGAATTCGGTGTACAACTCGCCGACGTCGTTCATCAGGTCGCCGAGTCGCACCAGGTCCCACTCGAAGCTGAAGCCGACGTTTCGGAAGAGGGTCTGGTCGCCGATCCGGACGTCCTCGCCGAGCTCGGCGTCGATGAAGAAGCGGGCATCCCACACCTGGAAGTGCTCGTCGTGGAAGACGCTGTTCTGCTCGCCACCGTACCAGCCGGTATTCGCACTTCCCCCGAGCCGAACGCGTTGGGCCCAGGCGGGCAGCGCGTCGAGCAAGGTCGGGGTTTCGGCGTCCGGGGTCGTCTCGGTGGCGGGCCGCGCCTCGGCGCCGTCCTGCTTCGCCTCGAGCTCTTCGATGCGCCGCTCGAGGTCCTCGATCCGCGGGTCGGGATCTGTCGCAAGGGCAGCGCCCGCGAACACCGACTGGGCAAGCAGTGCGGCGATCCAGACGCGTGCGTCAGAGTGCATTGGAGGCGCCCTTTGGGCCGACGTCGACACCGACTTCCACATCGACGCGCAGCACCCCGTCTGCATCGAGATCGATCCAGCGGAAGGCGGAGGGGAGACGCGGGTGCCAGGCGCCAAGTCGATGTCGACCCGGCGGAAGGTCGGCGAGCTCGAAGCGTCCGCTCGCGGACACCACGCTGTACGTGCCGGGCGCGACGAAGACCAGGCTCGATACACCCGGTACGTCGATCAGGAAGAGGGGGTACTCGCCGGACCGGGTGAGCTCGATCTTGCGCGTCTCGCCGGGCGCGAGAGAGAAGACCGTGTCGGCGGCGGGACACGACACGAGGTGCGGACGCTCGTCGTCGTTGTGCAGCGTCAGCGTCCCCGTCGCCGAGAGCGCGGCATGCGTCGGCTCGAGGCGGGGTCCGATCGCGCCGTCTCGGATCGTCAGCAAGGCGTCGGACCCTTCCGCGGAGTCGACGCCCTCGACGTATACGACCACGAAGCCCGGCCGGGAATAGTCGACGAGCTCGACGTCCCGCATGCGACGGTCGCCGTAGCCGCCGCTGGCAGTGCGGGGAGCGCCCTGGTGCGGAACCAGTGTGATGAAGCCCCAGGCCGCGCTGCGCCCGGGGACTGGCGCCGGCGGCGGAGCGGCGCACGCCAGCAAGCCCGCGAGCAGGGCCGGGATCAGGCTTCGGGTGGCCGCGCGGCGACGCCGGCGGCTTTCCTGCAGGCAACGGTCTCGGTTGGTCACGCAGCTGTTTCGGTCGGTCGGATCTGCGGGTTGAATGCAGGTCGCGCCACTGCTGCGGAGGATCGCTGCTAGGCTGCCGAAGCACGGTTCCGGGTCGAGGCTGCTCGGTTGGATTGGGAGGGGGGCCCATGTCGACTCGTTTTTCGACTCGAACGCCAACTCGAATGTCGATTCGAGGCGTTCGCGCAGCGCTCGTTGGTTTGATCGGAACGGCGCTGCTCGTTCCCGCGTTCACCGGATGCTCGATGCAGAGGCACCGGATCAACGTCGAGAACCCCTATACGAGGATCTCTCGGGTCCGACCCGGCGAGACCCGGGTCGAGGAGCTGACGGCCATCCTGGGCACCGCGCCCTCCGGCATCGTGCCGGTGCCGCCGGACAAGGAAGGCTACGTCTACAGCTACGGTGATTCGAAGACCTGGATGCTCGGGATGATCTTCTTGAATTTTCAGAAGACGAACACCGGCATCGACACCGCGATCTTCGTGGCCGACCGCAACGGGGTCGTGCAGGAGGTCATCCACGGGACCAACTCGAAGGATCTTCCCTGGCAGTTCTGGCCGTTCGGGGGCGAGTGACCGATGCGGTGGCTCGCCGGACTGCTGCTCGCGCTCGCGTGCTCGGGATGCATCTACTCGAAGACGGTGACGAACGCCCACGTCCGCGACCTCGACTCGTCGCGCATCGTCGTCGGCGAGACGACCCTGCTGGACGTCATCACGACCTGGGGGCCGCCCGCTCCCAGTGACACCCTCGCGCTTCTCCAGCCCGCCGACCCGAAGGAGTTCCAGCTTTCGAGCGGCACCCTCCGCTACGTGAGTCGCGAGATGCGCTGCACCTCGTTCCTCGCGGCTGCGCCCATCGAAGGCGCGCCGGTGCCCGTGGCTCCGTTGATTCCATTCCGTTGGTGTGACGACCAGCCGAGCTACGTGCTCGTGATCGAGTTCGACGACGCAGGCGTGGTCGAGCGGGTCTCGAAGGGAACGACCCAGGTCGTCTGGCGACCCTGGAGCAGTGGCGACGAGCGGAAGGTGCGCGTGCAGACGACCTCGGTGCCGGGAGTGAGCCTGCCATGACGGCCGGGTCGCGCAGTACGCTGTCCGTCACGGCGCTTCTCTGGCTGCTCGTCGCCGCCGCTACGGGCTGTACCAGCGTCGACCAGGGGATGCCGACGAGCCGCTTCGCCGTCGAGCCTGGGATCACGACCCGAGACGAGCTCTACCGCGCCGTCGGGCCGCCCCATGCGGTCCACCAGCGACGCGACGGCAGTCAGGTGCTGATCTACAGCCACGCCCGGACGCAGGGGCTCGGTGTCGGCGTCTCGATCCTGCTGTCGCCGTTCCGGATCGGAAGCCTCCAGACCGAGCTCGACAGCATCTTGATCGACGTGTCGCGCGACGACGTCGTGATCGGCGCGCGACAGATCGGCGGCGACGCAAACCCGGGCTGGCCCCTGTGGCCCGGCGGAGATGGATCCGCGGACTAGCGGGCCGCTGCTTCGCTAGGAGCGAGTGCGTTCCTGGGCTTCGTGAACGGCGTCGTCGATCGCATCGTGCGCCTTCTCGGCGGCGGCGTCGGCCTCCTTGCGGACGCGCTCCGAGGCGGCTTCCGCGGCCTCTTCGGCGGCCTCCATGGCCGCGTCGACCTCGTCCTCGACGGCGTCGGCCACGTCGCTCGCGGCCTCGTCGAGGGCGCGTCCGAGACGCTCGCCCGGGCCTTCCTCCTGGCAGCCGAGTGTCGATGCACCCGCGCAGAGCGCGATCACGATGGCGGCGGAAGCAATGGACGCGAGGGTGCGGGACATGGAGTTCCTCTTCAGGTCGCCTTCAGGAGTCCTCGCTCTTCCGCGACCTTGCGGAGTCGCTCGTCGGATTCCAGCACGTTCTGCCGGGGTTTTCGCAGGTACGGAGTGATCTGGAGAACCCACAAGAAGAGCTTGCTGAGCTGATGGCCCGGCGAGCGAAACGGGCGATGGAACTGCAGCATCAGCACGATCCGCTCGTCACCGGTCTCGTTCCACACCTCGTGCGGGTTCGTGTCGTCGAATACGTACGCGTGACCTTCGCGCCAGGACACGGTCTCGTCGCCGACTGCCATCCGGCACCGGTCGGCTTCCTTGGGGACCACGAGGGCGAGGTGGAAGTTGATCAGGCCCTTGTAGACGCCGCGATGCTTCGGGATGTGGGTGCCGGGAGACAACATCGAGAAGAGCGCGGTCTGCAGGTCCGGGACCTCCGCGAGCAGAGCAGTCGTTCGCGGGCACAGGCTCTGCGCGACCTCCGAATCGTGCCCGAAGCCGTGCAACCAGGCCGTCTTCCAGTTGTCACCCTTGGAGATCCGTTTCTGGTAGGGGGAAACCTCGTGGAAGGTGGGCAGACAGTCGCGCAGGTCGTAGAGCGTGAGTGCCTCCTGGCGGATGTCGGAGAATCCGGCCTCGAGCCGCCGTACCCAGGGGAAGGTGTCGTTGTCGAACACCACCGGGTCGCCGACCTGGGAGTAGTGGACGAGCAGCCGGTTCAGGGCGGGCCGCAGCCCCCGCTTCAGGGTGCGCTTGAAGGCATGGACGACCAGCCGCTGGATGGGGTTCTTCCGGGGCTTGGGGTCAGACTGGGATTCAAGCGGGGCTTCGGGCGTGTTCGGAATGTCGGCCATGGTGTCGAGTGGCTCCGTCGGGTGCGGCGCACGATAGCGAAGCGGAATCCGGGGTTGGACGCCAAAGGTTCGATTTCCAAAGGAAAATAGGGCTCGCGGGGGTGCGTGGAGGGCGGCGGTTGCCCACGCCGGAGCGTGTCGCCGCGCTCATCCCCGGACCGCGTTCCGCCGATGAGCCAGCGAGACCGGGGCCAACACGGGCACCGGATGTTCGGGGCGAATCATGTATTGCCAATCCTGCCAGACGAAGCTCTCTCCCCGTGACACGAGCTGCCCGACCTGCGGTCGACGCGCGGCGGGCGGCAACCGTTCCCTGGGCGACAGCTCGGCGGGCAACGATTCGAAGCAGTATCCCCTGTCTCCGTCGTCGTCCATGGACGACGACAGCAGCGGCACGGACCTGTCGGGCCCCGGAAGCTCCCAGCGGGCAGCGGCGCCGCCCGAACGGCGCGAGTCGCGGCCGGCCGAGGCGCGTCCCGCTCCGTCTCAGAAGCCCGCGCCCCCGGCGACTCCGCCCGAGCCGTCTCACAGTGGCGGCGCCTCTGCGATTCGTCCCGCGGACGTGCGGCGGATGCTGATCGATCAGCCCGGTCTGATCGAGGATGGGCTCGAGGTCTACAGCGAAAAGGGAGAGCTCGTCGGCGTCGGTTATTCGACGGCTGTGGGAGACATCGACGTGTTGGCCCGTGACGACGCCGGCGGCTGGGTCGTGGTCTGCATCCCCGACTCGAAGGGGAAGGACATCGTCAGCGACCTGCTGCAGCGGATGGGCTGGGTGCGGCGACACCTGGGTCAGTCCGGCGAAGAGGTGCGGGGCATCGTGCTGCTCGACGAGCTTCCCGACGACCTCGGCTATGCGGCCGCAGCCGTGTCGGATTCGGTCGAGTTCAAGCTCTACCAGATGGCTCTGACACTCGAGTCCGTGATCGTCTAGCTAGCTGCAGTCGGGCGACCTTTGCGTCGTCGCCTGCTTCCCCAAGACTAGTGCCGGGATCCGAACAGGGCCGGCGCGGGGGGCGCCAGGCCTCGGATCGGGTGTGCCTGGTACGGTGCTTCGAGGGCGGCGATCTCTTCCGCCTCGAGGGCGATGTCCACGGCTTCGATGGCGTCGTCGAGATGCGCGATCTTCGTCGCGCCGACGATCGGTGCGGCTACCGCCGGGCGCGCGAGTAGCCACGCGAGTGCGACCTGCGCGGGCTTCACCCCGCGCGCCGCCGCGACCTTCTTCACGGCCTCGACGACCTCCCAATCGCACGGCTGATCGTAGAGATGCTGGTCGATGCCGTCGCTTTCGCTGCGCGCCGTCGACTTGTCCCCCAGTTGCTTTCGGGTTCCGGCGAGCATGCCGCGCGCGAGCGGAGACCATGGGATCACCGCCACCCCTTCGTTCTCGCACAGCGGCAGCATCTCGCGTTCCTCTTCGCGGTACACGAGGTTGTAGTGGTTCTGCATGGTGGCGAAGCGCGCCAGGCCGTTCTGGTCCGACGTCGCGAGCGCCTTCATGAATTGCCAGGCGTACATGGAACTCGCCCCGATGTGCCGCACCTTGCCCTGACGGACGAGGCCGTCGAGTGCCGCGAGGGTCTCGTCGATGGGCGTGTGCGGGTCGAGTCGGTGGATCTGGTAGAGGTCGATGGTTTCGACGCCCAGCCGCTTCAAGCTGGCGTCGCACGCCTGCTGGATGTGCTTTCGCGACAGCCCGCCCATGTTGGGCTTGTCGCTCTCGGGGAAGAACACTTTCGTGGCGATCACGACCTCGTCGAGATTCGCGTACTCGCGGAGCCAGCGGCCGGTGACTTCTTCGCTCGCGCCCATGGAGTACATGTCGGCGGTGTCGAAGAAGTTGATGCCGGCCTCGACTGCCCGTCGGAAGAAGGGTTCGGCATCCGAAGCGTCGAGCACCCAGGGCCGCCATTTCGGCGAGCCGTAGCTCATGCAGCCGAGGCAGATGCGAGAGACCTTGATGCCCGTGCGTCCGAGGTAGGTGTACTGCATGGGTTTTCTCCAGGGCTGACGGGACGGGACGAGAATACTGCTGATCGGATCCCGGGCGAGGGTCTGATCTGGCCGCACACTCTGCGCAGGGCACGGTAGGATCGGGAACCCCCCCGTGAAGCGAGACCGCGAGATTCCTGGCCGGAGGCAATCGATGTCCTACGGGGTCCCTGAATCCACCCTGCGCAAGCTCGTGTCGGGTGCTCAGCACAGCGAACGGGCCATCGTGGTCGGAAGCCGCGACGGCTTCATCGAGTGGGCGAACGACGCCTGGACCCGGGTGACCGGCTACGCCCTCGACGAATCGGTCGCGAAGCCGATCCACGGCTTCCTGGAAGGGGTCGAACTCGACGCGGGCGCGGTGGACTTCGTCGCCCGCTGCTTTCGCGAGGGGCGGGTGTGCGAGATCGAACTCGCGGTGACGCCCCCGAATCGAGGCGCGCTGTGGATCCAGCTACGCGTCGAGCCGCTCTTCGACGCGGCGGGCCAGGTGAGCGACTTCATCGCGACGGCGACCGATGTCACCGAACGCAGGCGCGCGGAGTCGAGTGCGCGCGTCTCGGAGGTCGACTTGAGCGAGCTCGTCACCCGGGTCGCACTTCGTGAACGCGGTCGTCTCACGGACCGCGCGGCGCTCGACTTCGATCTCGACCGCGGGCTTCCCCCGGTCCTGGCCGACGTCGCGAAGATCGAAGCGCTGGTCGCCCGCAGGATCGCGCACGGCATCGAGAGCCTGGGTGAGGCCTGGGGGACCATCACCGCGTGGACGGGCATCCTGGGCAGCGGCTCGGGGCCGCTGTACGGCGGGGACCTGTCGCGCGAGCTTCCGCCCGGGCACTGGGCGTTCCTCGAGATCCACGATTCGGGAGGCCACCCGGACGGGGTTCATCACACCGGCGTGAGCGAGCCGTTTCTCAGTACGGTCTACTCCGGCAGGGCGATCCGCTATGCCGAGGCGGAAGCCTGGCTGCGCGAGCAGGGTGGCGAGCTGCGGATGCAGAGCTCGCCGGTGGAAGGCACCTCGGTGGTGATGCTCTTCCCGTACGCGACGGAAGACTCGGGATGGCTGAGCCCCGATTCCCCGATGGTCGCGCTCTGCTAGTTCCCCGACGGTCGCAGCTCCTGGTTCCCCGCCGGTCGCACGCGCTTAGGGCCGAGCCGGCCTGACGAGATCTTCGAGCCAACGCTCGAGGGGCATGCTGAAGCCTGCGGCGTTGCGGTGGCCGCCGCCGCCGTAGCCGTTCGCGACGCTCGCGACGTCGACGTCGCCGATGGAATAGAGGGTGGCGTGCACGCGATCGGCGTCGACCCGGTAGACGCAACCCCAGGCGACCCCGTAGGTCTTCCGTTCTGCCAGCGCGTGCCCGATCGCGCTGCGAACGGTCGTGGCGTTCACGGCCTCGATCAGCTCTCCATTCACGAGCATGGCGTGCGCGGACTTCGCCCGGCGCTCGACCTCGGCCTGGTCGGATCGCACGATCGGCCGCCCCTCGGCGGCGATGCCCGCGACGTCGCGCAGCGCGAGTTCGTCCCAGGTCGTGAAGTCATGCGGGTAGACGGCGAGGGCGGCGTTGACCTCGCGCGAATCAGATAGCGCCCAGTTCCACAGGTCCTGGTCCTGGACGTAGCGCAGCAGCGCAGGAGCCGGCTCGGGGTTGAAGTACTCCCACGCCAGCATCGCACCGGAACGCGCCATGTCGTAGACGACCTCGTGACCGAGGTCCTCGACCTCGTTGACGACTTTGGGCTCGCTGTAGTAGCGGTCGCGAGCCGTCACGTGATGGTCGAGGACGATGACCTGCTCGGCGACTCGGGCGAGAGCGATCAACTCGTCGTTCGCCGGTGCGATGTCGACGAAGGCGACCTGGCAGTCGCGAAGCTCTTCCGGGTCGACCCGGTGCTCGTGACGGCGAGGGACGTAGCGGGCGTCGTCCCCCCAGGCGCGACGGGTTGCCCACGCGGCCCCGAAGCCGTCGGGACAACCCGCGTGGTAGAAACAGACGCGATTCACCCCGCGAGACTACTGGATCGCCCGCCCAGGTCGAGGCGGGTGCGCGGCAGAAGGCCGCGCACCCGCGGCAGGCCGGAACTCCGGTTTCGGCCAGCTAGCGGACTGCGTCCGCTAGCTTCCCCGCCGTGCAGGGATCCCTCCTGGTCAGTCCTGGTGTCGAACGCCGTCAGGCGGCCGCCCTCGAGCGAGCGGCGCCCGGCGTCCTGCGCCTGGTGCTCGACCTCGAAGGCCCGACGCCGGGCATCGAATCCGTCGAGGCGGCCTACTTCTCGGGTGACCTGTTCCCCGACAACGTGCGCCCGCTCGCCCGCAGCCTGCGTGAGGCGCCGGGGCTGAGCTGGCTGCATACCTTCTCGGCGGGTACCGACGACCGCTTCTTCCAGCGCATGCTCGAGCAGGGTGTTCGCATCAGCACGTCGTCTGGCGCGGGCGCCGTACCCATCGCACAGACCGTCATGCTGTATCTCCTGGCGTTGTCTCGAGACCTTCCCGGCTGGCTCTCGGACCAGGCGGCGAGACGCTGGAACCCGCGCTCCGTGGTCGATCTCCAGGGGCGGCGGCTGCTCGTCGTGGGACTGGGCCCGATCGGGCTCGCCGTGGCGCGGCTCGGGCAGGCGTTCGGGATGCGGGTGACCGGCCTGCGGCGCGCGCCGAAGGGCGACGAGCCGTGCGAAACACGCCGCCTGGACGAGCTCCCCGCGTTGCTGCCCGGCGCGGACGCCGTCGTGCTCGCCCTGCCGCTCCGGCCCGAAACCCAGGGCCTGCTGGGGGCGACCGAGCTGGCGGCCATGAAGCCCGACGCCATCGTGATCAACGTCGGGCGCGGCGGGCTCGTCGACGAGGCCGCGCTCGTGCAGGCCCTGCAGTCGAGCGGGATCGGAGGCGCGGGTCTCGACGTCTTCGAGGTGGAGCCCCTGCCCGGGGAGAGCCCGTTGTGGACGCTTCCGAATGTCATCGTCACCCCGCACAGTTCCGGGACCACGCCGTCCAACGGACCGCGCGCCGACGAGATCTTCATCGAGAATCTCGCGCGCTACGTGCGAGGCGAGGCCCTCCGCAACGAGGTGTGAGGCCCGACGGCGCCGGGGAAAATGGGGCGGGGCATGCGTCTGCGGTAGCTTGCGCGTTCCTCTCCGGGTCCCGAGATGAACGAAACGCCGATCCAGCCTGCGCCGGTCGTCACCGCGCTCCATGTTCGCGAGCTGAAGCAGGTGCCGGATGCCCTTGCCGTGGTGCGTGTACTCCGCGATCTCGGGCTCCCCTGGCTGCTCGATAGCGCGCTGCCGAACGCGAGCCACGGGCGCTTCTCGTTCGTTGGCGCGGACCCGTATCTGTGCCTGCGCGCGCGCGGCGGCGAATGCCGGCTGGACGTCCGCAGAGGCGTGCGCCCGGATCTGCCCCCCGGTCCCGAGGCCCGACTCGGCGATCCGCTGCCCCTGGTCCGGTCATTGCTCCCTCCCGCGCCGTCGCTGACCCGGGGTGCGGCGCGCTGTCCGGTTCCCTTCGTCGGGGGAGCCGTCGGCTACTTCGGCTACGAGCTCGGCACGCGCACGCAACCCATCACCCTCTCCGCTGCCGACGACGCCGGACTTCCCGACCTCGTGCTGCTGTTCGTCGACGCGCTGGTCGCCATCGATCACCTGGAGGCTCGGGCGTGGGTGCTCGGGCTTGGCTTCGACGCCCCGGGCACGAATGCGGAGAGCGTTGCGGCCGCCCGGGCGGCGGAGGCCTGCGAGACGCTCGCTGCCCGGCTGGTGGAAGTGCCGCCCGTTCGGCGGGCGCGCTCTCATGGAGAGGCGGTCGCTTCGTCGTTGCTGGCGCCGGCGCCCGAGGGCCTGGAGACGCTCTTCGACGAGGCGTCCTACGCCGAAGCCGTGCTGGATATCGCGGGTGAGATCGAGGCCGGCAACGTCTACCAGGCCAATCTCTCCCATCGCATGGAGCTGGCGCTTCCGGGGGTGGATCCGCTGCGTCTCTACGCCGACCTGCGCGAGCTCAACCCGGCGCCCTTTGCCGCCTATCTCGAGCTTCCCGAGGCGTCGATCCTCAGCAGCTCGCCCGAGCGCTTCCTGCGGCTCGACCCGGATGGTCGCGTCGAGAGCCGGCCCATCAAGGGCACCTGCCCGCGCGGCGGAACCACCGAAGAAGATCGCCGGCTCGAGCAGGCGCTGCGCGACAGCGAGAAGGACCGGGCCGAGAACCTGATGATCGTCGACCTGGTGCGCAACGACCTGGGGCGCGTGTGCCAGATCGGCAGCGTCGCGGTGCCCGAGCTGATGGCGGTCGAGCCCTACGCGACGGTGCACCAGATGGTCTCGACGGTCGTTGGGCGACTGCGCGGCGATTGCGACGCCCTCGATCTCCTGCACGCGA
Source organism: Deltaproteobacteria bacterium (assembly GCA_029261855.1). Taxonomy (GTDB): domain Bacteria; phylum Myxococcota_A; class UBA9160; order UBA9160; family UBA4427; genus JAJDAN01. Next base: position 188,863 of record JAJDAN010000011.1, on the reverse strand, counting down.
CCTTCCCACCGGGCTCGATGACGGGCGCTCCCAAGCTCGCGGCCATGAAGATCATCGATCGCCTCGAGCCGGTGCGCCGGGGCGTCTACGCAGGAGCGCTCGGCTACCTGGACGTGCGGGGAGGGCTCGATCTGTCGGTCGTGATTCGCACTCTCGTCGTGGCGGAAGCGCGCGCGCGCTTGCACGTGGGCGGCGCGGTGGTGGCGGACTCGGATCCCGTCGGCGAGTGGAGGGAGACCCTGGACAAGGCGAAGGCACTGCTCGCGGCGCTCGGACGCGTGGCGCCCAGGACCGAGCAGGCGGAGCCGGACGACGAGCGGCCGGAGGCCACGGACGCCGCCTCGTCCGGGTGATAAGCTCGCAGCATGTCGGAATCAGCGGGCAGGATCCGCGTCGAACGTGAAGGACCCATCGGCTGGCTCGTCTTCGACCACCCCCAGCGTCGCAACGCGATCTCGGCCGGGATGTGGAACGCGATGCCGGCCGCGGCGAGCGAGCTGGACGACGATGACTCGGTTCGGGTCGTCGTCCTGCGCGGCGAAGGCGAAGAGGCCTTCGTCTCGGGCGCGGACATCTCCGAGTTCGGGAAGAACCGTGTCGGCGACAAGGCCGCAGACTACGACGTCCAGAACGCGCTGGCGTTCGGCTCGATCGCGAAGATCCGCAAGCCGGTGCTCGCCATGATCCACGGCTTCTGCATCGGCGGCGGCTGCGCGATCTCGCTCACGGCGGACATGCGATACGCGTCGGACGACGCCATGTTCGGCATCCCCGCCGCGCGCCTGGGCCTGGGCTACAGCGCCGGCGGGATCGAGGCGCTGGTCAACACCGTGGGCCTTCCCGCCGCCAAGGAGCTCTTCTTTACCGGGAGGCGCTTCGACGCCCAGGAAGCCCTGCGCATGGGTCTCGTGAATGCGGTCTTCAACAAGGCCGAGCTCGAGGCCAGCGTTCGGAAGATCGCCGAGGGCATCGCGGACAACGCGCCGCTCACCCTGCGAAGCGCCAAGAAGATCTTCGGACAGGTCCACCTCGAGTCGGCCCAGCAGGATCACGCCGGGATGGGAGACAGCATCCAAGCCTGCTTCGAGAGCGACGATTACAAGGAGGGCGTGCGCGCCTTCCTCGAGAAGCGCCGACCCGACTTCAAGGGGCGTTGAGGAACGTGGCCGGGCCCCTCGACGGCATCCGGGTCCTCGACCTCACCCGCTACCTGGCGGGGCCCTTCGCTTCCATGCTGCTCGGCGACTACGGCGCCGACGTGGTCAAGATCGAATCGCTCAAGGGGCGCGAGTTCCGGCCGCCCGGCGCGAAGCGGGACAGCTACTTCTTCCTGTCCGCCAACCGCAACAAGCGGTCGGTCGCCCTGGACCTGCGGACGGATGCCGGTGCCGAGGTCTTCCGGCGACTCGTCCCGCGCTTCGACGTAGTGATCGAGAACTTCCGTCCGGGTGTGATGGACGCGTTCGGGCTGGGGGCCGAGAGCCTGCAGGCTCTGAACCCGCGGCTGGTCTACTGCGGGATCTCGGGCTTCGGCGCGACCGGGCCGTACCGGGATCGACCCGGCTTCGATCAGATCGCGCAGGGCATGAGCGGTTTCATGAGCCTCACCGGAACCGAAGAGAGCGGCCCCACCCGCGCGGGGATCGCCATCGGTGACCTGCTCGGGGGCATCTTCGCCGCCCACGGCGTCCAGCTCGCCCTACTGGCGCGCGAACGGACGGGCCGGGGCCAGGTGGTCGAGACCTCGTTGCTCGAGTCCATGATCAGCGTGCTGTCCTGGGGCGCGGGCATGTTCTTCGAACGCGGGACCGTCCCGGGTCCCGCCGGCCAGCACCACCCCTTGTCGTCTCCCTACGGTCGCTTTCGGGCGGGAGACGGGTACTTGAACATCGCCGCCGGCAACGAGGCCATGTGGGAGAAGCTCGCGGACGTTCTGGAGCGGCCCGAATGGAAGACGGACGACCGCTTCTGCGGGCCGATCGAGCGGTTGAAGCACCGCGAAGCGCTCACCCACGCCATCGAGGAAGTCCTGGCCGCCAAGTCCGTCGACCATTGGGTGACACGCCTCAACCAGGCGGGCGTGCCTTGTGGGCCGGTGCTCGACATCGGCCAGGTCTTCCGCGACCCCCAGGTTCTGGCGCGGGAGATGCTCGTCGAATTGCCCCACGCCGAGGTCGGCACCTTCAAGACGACGGGCCTGCCGGTGAAGCTTTCGGAGACCCCGGGCGCCATCACGAGACCGCCGCCCCTGCACGGTGAGCACGACGACGAGGTGCTCGCCGAGGTGCTGTCGCCCGACGAGATCGCGAGCCTCCGGGACCAGGGCGTGCTGCAGGCCCGCTAGCCGGCCGTTCCGGCTTGCTAGCGGGCCTCGCCTTCAGACTTCCTTGAAGACGAGGCAGACGTTCGTCCCGCCGAAGCCGAAGCTGTTCGAGAGGCCGGCCTGGATGTCCTTCTGGCGGCTCTTTCCCGGCACGTAGTCGAGATCGCATTCCGGGTCCGGGTTCTCGAGATTCGCCGTGGGCGGCACCTCGTTGCGGTGGATGGCGAGGGCCAGCACCGCCGCTTCGATGGCTCCTGCGGCGCCCAGCAGGTGGCCCGTGCACGATTTCGTGCTGCTGATCCAGACGTCGTTCGCCCGCGCCTCGAAGACGCCCTTGATGGCCTTGGTCTCGATGGCATCGTTGAAGGGCGTCGAGGTGCCGTGGGCGTTGATGTACTGGATGTCCGCCGGCGTGAGCTCGGCGTCTGCCAGGGCGTTTCGCATGGCCAGCATGGCGCCGGAGCCCTCGGGGTCGGGGCTGGTGATGTGGTGCGCGTCGGCGGACTGACCGTAGCCGGCGACCTCCGCGTAGATCCGCGCGCCCCGGGCCTTGGCGTTCTCGAGCAGCTCGAGGATCACCACCGTCGCGCCTTCCGCGGCGACGAAGCCGTCCCGGTCGACGTCGAAGGGACGACTCGCACGTTCGGGCTCGTCGTTGCGCGTGGACAGCGCCTTCATGGCCGCAAACGACGCCAGGCAGATGGGGTGGATGGTCGCCTCGGCGCCGCCGGCGATCATGGCGTCGGCGTCGCCCATGGCGATCAGTCGCGCCGCGTCGCCGATGCTGTGGGAACCGGTCGCGCAGGCGCTGACGCTCGCGAGGTTGGGACCGCGCGCGCCGAACTCGATGGACACCAGCCCGGACGCGAGGTTGGCGATGATCTTCGGGATGGTGAACGGATTCACCCGACGCGGACCCTTGTCTCGCAGGGTGTCCGCGACCGTCTGCAGGGTCTCGAGCCCGCCGAGGCCCGTGCCGATCACGACGCCGGTGCGGTCTCCGTCGAGAGACTCGCGATCGAGCCCTGCATCGGCCATGGCCTCGCGCGCCGCCACGATCGCGAACTGCTCGTAGCGATCGAGCTTGCGCGCGTCCTTCGGCGTGAAGTGCTGCTCGGGGTCGAAGCCCGACACCTCCCCGGCGATTCGGGCCGGAAAATCGCTGGCGTCGAAGAGGCTGATCGCAGCGATCCCGCTCTGCCCCGCTAGCAGAGCGGACCAGGTCGTCTCCCGGTCGAGCCCGACGGGGCTGAGCGCGCCGATTCCGGTGATCACGACTCTACGATTCGAGCAGCGAATGGCGGCGTCCCCCTATTTTCTCGTTTGCTTGCGTGCCTGCTGGCGCGGCGAGGATCAAAGCCAAATCGTCGCGTGGGGTCAAGCGGATGCGCCCTGGTCTGGATACAGGCTTGGATGCAGGGACCGGACGAGGGTTGCCAGGGCCGCGTTGACGGGTGTCGCGACGCCGGCATTCTGCCCCAGTCGGGCGACGGCTCCGTTGAGCGCATCGATTTCCGTGGGTCGTCCGGCCCGCAGGTCCTGCAGCATGGACGACTCGTGGTCCCGGGTCGGGGGCAGCAGCTCGCGGAAGAAGAAGTCGAGGTAGGCATCGGCAGATGGCCACTTCGTCCGGCGCCCGCTGGCCGCGAGCACTGCGAAGATCTCGCCCACCACCGTTTCCAGTACCCGACGGCTGGCCGGGTTCTCGCCGAGTGACCCGTAGGCGACGCCGAGCAGTGCGGCGAGGGGGTTCAGCGCGCAGTTGTAGAGGAGCTTCGCCCAGATCTCCGCCTCCATGTCGTCGGACACGGCGCTCGGCAACCCGCCCTTCGTGAGCGCGTCGCACAGGGGCGCGAGCTCTGCGGCCGGCCCGCCGAAAAGGCTGCCCATCCGCACGTCCGCGCCGTGCACGGTGACGTGGACCCGGTAGAGCGGGTGCCGGCGGAAGCCCGTCGTGATCGTCGCATTGAAGATGCGGGCGGGTGGGAGGTCTCGAGCCAGCCGCTCGGCGGCCCCCCAGCCGTTCATGCAAGCGACGACCCCCGGCTCTCCGGGCAGGTCTCCCCAGACCCTGGCGAGCGCGGTCGCGGCTGCGTCCAGGTCCGGGCTCTTCGTACAGATCAGCACGACCTCGGGACCGAACGCCGGGAGAGCCGACGGGTCCGTCGACACCTCGAACTCCTCGGGCCTCGCGAGCCGGGGTCCGAACAGCCCCTCGCGCTGGATCCCGTGACGTCTCAGCGCTGCGAGGGCTGCGCGCCTGCGAACGTGGAGATGCACGGTCTCGCCGGCTGCCAGCAGACAGCTCGCGAGTCCGAGGCCCACGGCACCTCCCCCGAACACGGCGACCTTCACGCGTCCCCCCTTCCGTCACTTGCTCCCAGGCGCCACTTGCTCCCAGGCGGCACCTGCTCCCGGGCATCCGGGGGCCGGAGAGCGTATCATCGCCGCCTCCACGCCACTCCCGGAGCGAGTCCCGAATGAGTCCGCCCGAGACCGGACGGCAGACGCTTTCCTGGCTTCTTTCGCAGCTCGAGAGCGCGCCGCTGATCGACCTGCCGATGGGCATCACCATTGCCGATGCCGAGGGACGTCTGGCCTACGCCAACGCCGAGGCGCGGCGCATGTTGGAGTTGCCCGTGGAGGGCGCGCTCGAAGCGAGCATCGCCGACTTCCATGCCGAGTCCGCCGGCTGGCAGCGTCTGGTGGAGCGGGCGGGCGAGGGCGGCCGCACCTTGGTTCACCTACGGGTCGGCGGGCGGGACCTGTGGGTCGAGAACCATCTGGCGCCGATCCCGTACGAGGATGACTCGAGCAACGGCCTCTACGTGGGCTGCATGGTCGACGTCACCGAGGACCACCAGGCGGCTGCTCGTACTCACGCCCTGCAAGAAACCGTGCGCGAGATGACCTTCGACATCGGTCAGATCCTGCACGCGAACACCTCGACCCTGGTGATGGTCAACCAGACCCTGCTCGCGGCCGGGCGCGCGCTCGAGCCGGAGCTACAGGCAGACTACGAGGCCGCGCATCCCGACCGGCTCGAAGAGCAGATGTCGAAGCGTACGGATCTACTCGTGACCGCGCTGCAGCGCCTGATGGAGGCGGGCGACGAAGAACGCCGCGCGCAGGCCCTGCCGCCGGAACGCTGGCAGAAGCTCGAGGCCGTGGTCCCCACCCTCGAGGGCTACGAGGAGATGATCCCGGTTCCCGAGATGCGGATCTCCGCCCTGCGGGCGGTGACGGGTGAGATCCTCGCCGCCTGTCGTGACCTGGCGCCCGGCAACATGCCCAAGGAGGTGGTGCGGGACACCCTGCGCGCCGCGCAGGAGCTGGAACGGATCACCTGCTTCATGGACATCACCGCGTCGCGCACGGCGGTGGTCCAGATGGACACCAGTCTCGCGGCTCTGCGCGACTTCATCACCACCGAGATCCGTACCGACGACCCCAGCACGCGCTTCACCGTGGCGTCGGTCCTGCGCGAATCGATCGCGCACTTGTCGGAGTTCGCGCGGGCGGCCCGGGTGGAGGTGGTCTGGCGCAACCGGTCCGAGGATCACGAAGTGTTCGGCAATCGCAGAGATCTGCTGCGCGCGATCACGAACATGATCCACAACGCCATCAAGTACTCGTGGGCGCGCGAGGGTCATGACGCGCCGTGGATCTCCATCGAGATCTCGAATGACGAAGAACTCGTCCGGATCGACGTGGAGAACTGGGGCGTGCCCGTCGAGCGGAGCGAGATCGAGGGGGGCATGATCTTCCAGATGGGCTACCGCGGGAAGCGGTCCAAGGACCGCGGGCGCCTGGGGACCGGGATCGGCTTGACGGACAGCCAACGCGTCGCCCACGCCCACCGCGGATCCCTGACCGTGACGAGTCGCCCCGCGCGCGCCTCCTCGCCGGACCCGGGGCATCGGGAGTACTATCGGCAGCCGTTCCTCACCCGGGTCACCCTGACCTTGCCCCTGGCGGTCTGACCCCGTCGTTGCCGTCCGTCGCCGCCCGCGTCCACGCGCGTGTCGGAACGCGTCCCGTAGCCTGCAATTCGAACCCAGGAGAACGCAAGCCCCATGCCCCCGAGCCGACCGCGAGCCCTCTGGATCGAAGACGGCGCCCGATCGGAGCTTTCGCATCTCTCCGGTCCCGTCCTCTACGACGGGCGCATCGAGCTGGTGCTGGCCGAAGACCTGACGACCGCCGTCGAGTACATCCTCGAGGAGGAGTTCGACGCGGTGGTGGTCGACGTGCGGCTTCCGCCGGGTGACGACCCGCACTGGAAGGAGCTGCATCGCAGAGCGGGTCGCGACAAGGTGCACGCAGAGCTCGGCCTGCAGCTGCTGCGCTGGTTGCTGGGCCCCGCCCAGGCACCCGACGGAGAGCTGCCGAAGCCACCGCCGTGGATGTCCCCCAGCCGCATCGCAGTCTTCTCCGTGGACTGCCGCACGGAGATCCTGGACCTGCTGGAAGAGCTCGGTATCGAGGTGGTGCAGCAGAAGCGCGCCGACCTGCCGGACACGATCCTGCGCGAGCTGATCGACCGGTTGCTCGAGCAACGGGGACGATGAATTCCGCCCCCGCGCTGATCGTCACCGAGATCCCGTTCGACGCGCTCGTCACGTTCTTCGTCCTGCTGATCGGTCTGCCGGCGGTCGTCTTGCAGTCGTTGCCACCCGAGATCCGCCAGGTACTCGAGAAGCGCCGGGGAATGCTCGCCCGAGACCTGGGGCTGCCCATCATCATCGCCATCGCCGTGGCGGCCGGGACCGTGGTGGTGCATCGCTACAGCGTGTGGCCGGACGGCCCGGTCTGGAGCGTGGGCTTCGGGTTGCTGGCGCTGATTTCCGTGATGACGGCCTTCGTCGCGCCGCGTCGCTATGGCCAGCGGTCGGCGATCATCCGCCTGCTGGCAGGGGAGAGCTCTCGAGAGCTCGAGGTCAGCGGTCGCCTGCTCGAGGACTCGTTGCACGACCTGGTCGAGTTCGGTCGCCGCAGCGAGCCCGTGCGCGAGAAGCTCCCGACCCTGCTGGCGCTGCGCGAGCTGGCGGACCGCGTCTGCGAGCACCCGCGCTACGCGGGCGACGCGCTGACGGATCTGATCGACGGGGTCGTGGCCATCGTCGTCGAGGCGCGCGGGGCAGGGCGGGCCCAGCTCGTCGGGCCGGCACTCGCGGTGCTGCGCCGTGCCGTGCGCGCCTTCGATCCGACCCGCAGCGGACACACGGACGCGTCGAGCGCCATCCACGGCATGAGTTCGCTGGGCATCGCGTCCATTTCGATGGGAAATCCGGCGGTCACCCAGACCATCACCCAATCGCTCGGGTGGTCGCGTGGCAAGGATCGCGCGCTGACCATGGCGCGCAGCCAGGCGCTCTTCGAGGTGGGCATGGCAGCGATCGCGCACAACGAGATGCTCGGAGCCATGAAGGTGCTCGACGGGCTCACCTCGCTGATCCACGCCAACGCGCCGGCCGAGGGCGAGCTGGCCCGGGACACGATCGGGTTGTTCGCGCACTTCTGGACATCGGGAGAGACGGGTCGGCAGTTCGCGCGCTTCCGGATGTCGCAGCTGGAGGAGTACTTCGAGCGGGACATCGCGGCGGTGGTCGACGCGACCATCGAGCACTGTCAGCTACGCGCCCTGTTCGAGACCGCGGACAAGGTGCGCGCGATGCGCCGCGAGCTCGGGCAGCGCGACGGCAGCACGACCCTGGGCGCCGGCGGCTGACGGAAGCGTTGGATATGCTCCAGAGTTCGCGCGAACTCGTGCGAAGCTCACGCGAACTCACGCAAAGTACGGCAACGAAGGAGCAGCAATGGGTCCCCTCAGCGGTGTGAAGGTGTTGGAGATCGCAGGCATCGGGCCCGGCCCGTTCGCGTCGATGATGCTCGCGGACATGGGTGCGGACGTGATCCGCGTCGATCGCGCGAATCGCAAGCGCGATGGCGACCCCGGAAGGCCGCCCATCGATCCCATGAGCCGCGGCCGCCGCAGTGTCGCAGTGGATCTCAAGAACCCCGAGGGCATCGAGACCGTGCTGCGACTGGTGGAGCAGGCCGACGCGCTCGTCGAGGGATTCCGTCCCGGTGTGATGGAACGACTGGGTCTCGGGCCCGACGTCTGCCTGGCCCGCAACCCGAAGCTCGTCTACGGGCGCATGACCGGCTGGGGGCAGGACGGTCCCATGGCCCAGGCCGCTGGCCACGACATCAACTACATCTCGCTGGCGGGTGTGCTCGATCACATCGGTCGCAAGGACGAGCGGCCGCTCGCGCCCCTCAACCTCGTGGGGGATTTCGGCGGCGGCGGCATGCTGATGGCGTTCGGCGTGGCATGTGCGCTGGTCGAGACGGCTCGTTCGGGACAGGGTCAGGTGATCGACTGCGCGATGGTCGATGGCGCCGCGGTCCTGATGCAGATGATGTACGGCATGCGCGCCATGGGCGTCTGGAGTGACGATCGCGGAACCAACCTGCTGGACACGGGCGCGCACTTCTACGAGGTGTACGAGACGAAGGACGGCAAGCACGTGTCCCTCGGATCGATCGAGCCGCAGTTCTATGCCGAGCTGCTCGAGAAGACCGGGCTCGCGGGCGAGGACCTGCCGGCGCAGATGGACAAGAGCCAGTGGCCGAAGATGCAGGAACGACTCACCGCGGTCTTCAAGAGCAAGACGCGCGATGACTGGTGCGAGGTCATGGAAGGCAGTGATGTCTGTTTCGCGCCGGTACTGTCCATGGGCGAGGCGCCGTCGCACCCCCACAACGTCGCACGCAGCACCTTCGTCGAGGCCGCCGGGGCCGTGCAGGCCGCGCCGGCCCCGCGCTTCAGTCGCACCGCGCCGGAACTGCCGGGGCCCCCGCCGCATATCGGCCAAGACACCGCGCAGGTGCTGGCCGACTGCGGCTTCGGGGCCGCGGAGATCGAGAAGCTGCTCGAGAGCGGAGCCGTGAAGTAGCCGTCCGCCCCCGATTCGAGCGCACCTCTACTTGAACTTGACAGGCACGCCGGTGAGAGACACCCGGGCAAGAATGTTGCCGGCGGTGCACGCGAAGGTGTCCGAGGCCTCGGTGGTCTGCCCCATGGCCGTCGACTTGATGTCCACGACGGCGTCCGCGCCCATGTTCCGTGCTGCCGTCTGCAGCTGGATGATCGCCGACAGGAATGCGCGCGAGCAGGCTGCCTCGTCGCTCTTGAAGGCCGCGTTGGTGCTCTTGGTGGTGGCGGCCAGGTTGTAGCGTTCCTTCACGCTCTTGTGCTTCTGGCCGTTCATGTACCACCCGATGTTCGGCAGCACCTTGCTCTGGTCGGCATTGTCCTTGACCCATTGGACGGAAACCTGGACGGCGTCTTCACGCGCCAGAGCGGCAGGTGCAATCAGGATCGTAGTGAGTGCGGCGACCGCCGCGAAGCGCATGGCGCGAATCATTGTTTCCTCCCCCGTGCCCATGAGGCGGGCGGTGGGAAGCTTACGCAACGCGGCTCGGTGTTGCACCACCCCGCGCGACCCTTCACCTTCCGGCGCGCCGCTTCACCTTCCGGCGAGGGTCAGGTCCACCATCAGGTCGGCGGCGATCTTCTCGAGTTCTTCGCCGAGGGACTCCACGGTGAGCCCGGCTGGCACCTCGAGCTGGGCGGTCGCGCGGAACAGGGCGTCGCCCGACATGGCGGCGCTCTCGCAGCTGGTTTCGAGTTCGTCGACGTTCACTCCGCGCCGAGCCAAGGCCTGCGAAATCTCCGCAACGATGCCCGGTCGGTCGTTGCCCACCAGCTCGAGGTGCAGCCGCCGCGAGTCCCCGCCGCTGTCCGCCCGGGCGGTCGACTCCTGGATGAGGACCCGCAGGCCGCGCGCTTCGAGGGCGGTGAGGGCATCGCGCAGGGCGGTGGCGTTCGAGGTCGGCACGCTGACCTCGACGATCCCCGCGAATTCGCCCCCGAGCCGAGCCATCCGGCTGCCGAGCCAGTTCGCGTCCTGCTGGGCGACGGCCTGGGAGAGGGCTTCGACGACGCCCGGTTGGTCCCGGGCGATGACGGTGAGGACGAGGTGGGTCGACGCCATGGGCCAACGCTAGCCCTGATCCGTCATGCGGATCAGGCCGCGACCCCGATTTCGCGCCCCGGTCAGGCGCCGCGTCCTCCGCCCTCCGAGGATCCCGAGGGCGAGCACGCTTGCGAGGCCCGCCGCGGCTGTGGTCGTCGGCTCCGGCACCGTGACGACGAGGGAGGTGTTGCTCCACTTGTCGCCGAAGTTGTCACCGCTGTCGTTGAAGGAATTCATGGCGCCCCGCAGCTCGAGGCTGCCGGGCTCGTCCGGGGCCGTGACCTCGAAGCTGTAGGCGAACACGCCCCGGGATCCGTCGGTCCCCATGCTCGGCGCGTTGACGTGGGTCAGCTGACCCGTGAAGACGAACTGCAGGCCGTCGGCGGTCGTGATCTGCGCGTTGTCGAGGGCTTCGGTGAGGACACCGTCGTCGAGATCCGTGAGGACCTGGTCCATGTAGGCGTGGACGTTGAGCCCCGCGCCGATCTGCAACCCGCCCGGCGCCAGCTGCTCGATCTCGATCGTGTAGGCCTGGGTCTCACCCGGAGCCAGGTTGGCTGGCCCCGCGATCGTCACCTGCACATCGTCCGAAGCGGGGCCGTGACACAGGATGCCCGAGACGCCGCCGCCGCAGGTACCCGCGCCATCGCTCTGAAAGAACGAGTCGATGCCGTTCTCGTTAGAGGATGCGGGCGCGCTCGAGAGCAGCAGGAGAACGACGATCCAGATCGGGCGACTGCGACTTGCCAGCAAGGGGACTCGTCCTCCGGCTCCGGCGGTGGGAGCGGGGACCACGGTAGCCGAGGGGCGAGATTGCGTCGTGCACGCCGATCCTTGAGAATGGCCGCTCATGGCACCGCCTGGCGACGACGACGGCAACAGACCCGAGCGGGGCGTCGATCGTCGTCGCGTGCTTCAGCTGTTGATGGGCGGATCCACTGCGGTGCTGGCCGGAATGGCCGCGGCACCCGTTGCCAGCTACCTGCGGCCCCTCGCGCTGCCCGAGGCGGAGGCCGTCGCCGCCATCGACGACAGCCTGGGCCTGTGGGAGGCGCGGCAGGTGGTGGTGGCGGGTCGGCCCGTGTTGGTCGTGCGCACCAACGAAGGGGTGCGGGCATTCTCCGCGATCTGTACGCACCTCGGCTGCGTGGTGAAGTGGCGCAAGGGGCGTCGCGAGTTCTTCTGCCCGTGCCACGGCGCCCGCTTCGACGCCGAAGGCCGCGTGCGGGGCGGACCGGCTCCGCGTTCCCTCGCTCGGCTCGAGGTGAGCGAAGAGCCGGGCGCCATCGTCGTGCGCAAGACCTGAGCGATGTCTCGCAGCCGACGCCTGTGGCAGTCCCTCGACCGACGAACCGGCCTCGGCACGTCCATTCGGCGATTTGCCGCCTACCGGGTGCCCGCCGATACCGGGAAGCCTGTATCGCTCGGAGCCGTGCTCGTCTTCGCGTTGCTGTTGCAGCTGGCGACGGGGATGTTGCTGCTGTTCCACTTCGTGCCGGACCCGTCCGGCGCCTTCGAGAGCGTGCGCGCGCTCATGCGCGACGTTCCCTACGGCTGGTTGATCCGCCTCGCACACGCGCACGGTGCGAGCTTCCTGGTTGCCATCGCATTCGTGCACCTCTTTCACGCCGCCTTCCGGGGCAGCTACAAGGACCCGCGCGAGGCCGTCTGGTGGAGTGGCTGCGTCCTGTTCCTGGCGATCCTGGCGTCGGCCTTGACGGGCTACATCCTGCCCTGGAGCCAGACTTCCTTCTGGGCGACCACCGTGGTGACCGCGTCGCTCTCCTACCTGCCCTTCGTGGGTCAGAGCGCCACGGAGTGGGTCCGCGGTGGTGAGTGGGTGGGCGACGCCACCTATCGAAGGGCCTTCGCGGCCCACGTCGCGCTGCTGCCGCTCGCCCTCGTGGCCGGCGTCGCGGTCCACCTCGCCTGGGTTCGCCGGGTCGGCCTCGCCGGTCGACCGGGGCGTCGCGCGGACGCGGAAGGGCCTGCGCCGATCCCCGTGTGGCCGCGCGTCGCCCTTCGCGCTGCGCTGGCGTGCGGCGTCTTCGCGATGGCATTGGTCGCCTCGGTGGTCTTCGCGCCGAATCTCTTCTTTCCTGTCGAGCACGCGTTGCCGGCGGATCCCTTCGATACTCCCTTGAACGTGAAGCCCGAGTGGTACTTCCTGTGGGCCTACGCGCTGCCCCGCTTCATGCCGGAGCGGCTGGCGCTGATCGTCCAGGCTGGCCTGTTGCTCGCGCTGTTTGCCTTGCCGCTGGTCGACCGCAGCCCCCGGCGACATCCCCGGGATCGACCCTACCTGACGACGGTTCTGATCGGGGTCGTGCTTGCCTTCGTGGCCTTGACGATCGCGGGAGCTCGGGCGTGAAGGGCTGGCTCTTGGGGGGAGTGCTGCTCGTCATCCTGTCGTCGGCGATCTCCGCCATCGGTCGGGCGGACGACGACACCTGCGTGGCCTGCCATGAGGTCGACATCGACGCGGTGCTCGCGTTGCCCGTGCCCGAGTGGCGGGAGAGCGTGCATGCCGCGAGCGGTGTGTCCTGCGATGCCTGTCACGGCGGGGATCCCCGCGTCGAGGACGCGGACGCATCCATGAGTCCGGAAGCGGGCTTCATGGACCTGCCGTCCTGGACCGAGATGACGGAGCACTGCGGCGCGTGTCACGAAGGCATCGCCGAGAGCTACCGCCAGGGGCGTTTTGGTGCCGCGCTGGCAGACGGCATTCGCGTGGCGACCTGCGCGAGCTGCCACATGCAGGAGGGGCACCGCGTCCAGGAAGCGCAGCCCGGGCAGATCGTGACGTCCGACAGCTGCCCGGGGTGTCCGGCCCTCGCGGACCCGCAGGCCGCGGTCGCGCTACTCGGCTCGGCCCGGGAGGCGCGCGGGCGCGTACTCGAGCGCCTGGCCGCGGTGGAGGACCGGGGGATCGAGCTTTCCGACTACCGCGCGAGGCTCCAGGTCGAGCGCGCGCGACTCGCGCGTGCGGTGCACGGCTTCGACGACGGCGAGATCGCGAGGGCCCATGCCGCCAGCCAGGCGAAGGTCGACGAGATCGCGCAGCAGGTGTCCGCGTACGAGGGCCAGGTCGACCGTCGCGTTCGCTTCGGAGCCGCGTTGCTCGCCGCGCTCGCCGCCGTCTGCGTCTGTCTCTGGCTGATGCTTCGAAGTCTCTCGTGATGCCTCCCGGGAGCCGGGTCCGCCATGCCGGTCGCCTGGGCGCGATCGGAATCGGGATCGGAATCGTGATCGGGAGTGGGCTGCTCGTGGGGTCGCCGGCCGCCGCGCGGGATCGGGACTGGGTGGGCGTCGAGAAGTGCCGGACCTGTCACGAGAAGCAGCTGATGGGAGACCAGGTAGCTGCCTGGAGATCCGGACCACACCGGCACGCCTACGCGACGCTGAAGAGCCCCGCGTCGCTGGCGATCGCCGCCGAGCAGGGACTCGATCGACCCCCGGCAGAGAGCGACGCCTGCCTGGGTTGTCACCTGAGCGCTCACGGCGTGCCCCCCGTGCGCGTCGCACACCCGCTCGGCCGGGAAGACGGTGTGCAGTGCGAGACCTGCCACGGGCCGGGTCGCGACTACCGCAAGAAGAAGATCATGTCCGACCGCAAGCTCGCCACGCGCAAGGGGTTGCGCGACGCCGACGACGAGGCGCTCTGCATCGGTTGCCACAACGCATCGAGCCCGACCTTCGACCCGAACCGCTATCAGCTGCCCGACGGAAGCCGCGCGGGGTTCGACTTCGCGACCGCAAAGGAACGCATCGCCCACCCGATCCCCGCCGACGTGAAGGGCCGCTTCGTCGAGCTGGAAGACGCTCAGGAGGCCGCCGAGGAAGCCGCCGAGGCGGATCGCTAGTCGAGCGATCCCGGTCGCTAGCGGCGCGTGCGCGCGGCCCCGGAGAACACGCCCAGGTCGACGGTCATCGCGACCGTGAAGGTGTGCCGCCGATCGTCGGGGTCGATGAGGGCGCCGCGGTCGCGATGGTCGACGTAGTCATCGAAGCGGTACCCGAGGTCGAAGCGAAGCCCTTCGCGCGCCGTCCACCCGACCCCGCTTCCGGCGGACAGGATACGACTCTTCACCTCGCTCGCGCTCTCGAGCACCCTCGACGTGTTGCTCGAGTCCGACCTCGCGTCCGAGTAGTCGGCGCGCACCCAGCTGACGCTGCTGAAGAGCCGGAGGTCGACGTCGGCGGGTAGCTTCAGATGGAGACTGTTGGCGAGGCTCTTGACGTCGCTCCGGTAGTGGGGCCGCTCGGTTCCGGGCAGGAAGTTGGTGAAGGAGGGGCCCGCTGTGCGCGGGACGTCCGTACGCAGGTACGGGAAGTCCTGCTCGTCGCGTTGCTCGATGAACGAAAGCGTGAGGCTCACACGCCGCATCGGCAGGGCGGTGGCCGTCGCCCCGTAGCTCCACTGCAGTCGGTCGAGGTCCTTGCGGGCCTGGGTGCTCTCGCCGGTCAACACCTTGCCGTTGCCGTGTCCGTCGCGGACGCCGCCGTAGACGGACAGTGTCAGCGGGAAGGGGCGCGGCAGGGTGTAGCTGCCGCGGCCGTCGAAGTAGACGGTGTAGGTGGGGTCGCGCGGGAAGCTGCGCTGGGGCGCGTACTGCCAGCCCAACTCGCCGCGCAGCTGCATGCGGCGCAGCAACCGCGTGCGCGCGCGCAGGTAGACGGTATGCGTCTGCCCGTCCTTCTCCACGAGCGAAAGCGGGGGCTGAATGACGCCGGGTGGCGCGGCATAGCGCAGGTTCCGGTCGACGGAATCGAAGCGGTAGCCGGTGCCGACGAGGGCCCCGGGAAGCGGTCGCGCGGTGAGCTCGAGCTGCGCCTCGAGCTCGCTGCGACGGCGCAGGATGGGCGCGATCTGTCGGTTCCCCTCGAAGTCGTTCTCGTCGAGATCGTTGAGACGCTCGGAGAACTTGGCGAATCCGTTGAGGCCGACCTTCCCGAGTGCCTTCGCCCCGTCGGTCAGCGGAAGGTCGAAGCCCAGGTGTGCGGACCAGGTGGTGAGGGCCTGCTTGTCGATACCGAGGCTTCGCTGCAGTGGCGCCTTGTTGGTCTGCTTCAGGTGGGTCGCGAAGGCGCCGGCCTGCACCGACGCGGGACCGACGGGGCCAGCGACCCGCATGCTGCCGGACACCCGGTCGGTGTTCGGCACGAAGTCGAACGCGCGCAGCGCGGTATTGCCCGTGGGCGTGGGGATCGACGGGTCCGAGGCCGCGATGTCGGAGAAGAGCACCGGGTCGGCCTTCTCCCGGAAGCTCTCGAAGGAGACGTCGAAGTCCGTCACCCAATCGCCGCCCGGGCTGACCACCACCGCGCCACCGACGTTCGACACTTCCTGGTCGAGCTTGCGTCGATTTCCCCGGAAGCGCTGATTGCTCGGTGCGAGCTCGACGATGTCGAGCAGGAAGCGGTCCTGGCGGAAGCCCTTGCGGCGTTCGAAGCCGGACCGGAGGCTCGCCTCGGCAAGCAGCGGAAGGTCGAGGTCGAAGCCCTCGGGGCGGAAGCGCAGCTCGCCGTGGATCCCCGTGCGCTGCAGGAAGAGCCGCCGGTTCGAGTCGAGAACTTCGGCGTCGCTGGCGTCCGGGGTGTACTCCGTGCCAAAGGGAAAGATCGGGCTCGGGGGATTCTGTCCCTGGAAGGTGCCCTCCGGAAAGACGCGCAGGTCTTCGCTGCGATAGCGGCGGTAGTCGATGTCGATCTCGACCCCACCATCGCCTGCGTCGACCGCGACGTGGTCGTTGTTGGCGTTGGGGCTCCAGCTCTCGAGATGGAGCAGCCAGGTGTCGTCGTCGCGGGCGAGCCCGAGGTCGCTGTGGAGGACGTCGATGAAGGTGGGCGGGTCGGCGTTCTTCTTTCTCGTCTGCCGGTACTGATCCCAGAAGCCGCCGATGTTGTCGTTGTCCTGCGGGCTGTCGATGACGTAGAAGCGCGCTCCCAGCGTGAACTCGGCGCGAGCCTCGAAGGCCGCGACGGCGTCGGCGTCCGTCGTGTCCGGCTCGTCGGCCGTGACGGGCAACGCGGTGAGGAGCAGGACCGAGACGCCCCACGCCGCGAAGGCGTGAGCCGTTCGCTCGCGCTCGAGACGTTCAGTGGCGCAGGAACTCATCGGTGTAGGACCCGTGGATGGCGCCGTGGCAGTCGGTGCAGCGGTCGAGGAAGGTCGCGGCCTCCTGGCGCGTCAATGGGCTTCCGATGGTGTTGCCCGGGATGCCCGTGGCGCTCAGGTTCTCGTGGTGCGCGAGGTCGGCGACGGTGTGACAGCCGAGACAGGCCACGGGTTGGATCGTTTCGAGCAGGTGGTCACCCACCGCCCCGTGTGGTGCGTGGCAGATCCCGCAGTCATCTACCACGGGTGGGTGCTCGAAGATCCAGGGCCCCATCGTGTCCTGATGGCAGCCCGCGCACAGCTGGTTGCGATCGCCGAAGGCGACGCGCTCGTCTTCGTGGGGGTCGTGACAGGACACGCAGCTCATCGCCCCTTCCGGCACGGGATGGTGAGACGGGAAGCCCAGCCGCGCGGCGATCTCGTCGTGGCAGGACAGGCACAGTGCCGATGCCGCGTCGATGTCCGGGAAGCGGACGTGTTCGAGCCCGCGCAGGTGACGCGTGGTGGTGGCATGCGGGTCGTGACAGTCCGTGCAGTAGAGGCCCGCGCGTGAATGCTCGCCGTTGCCCCACTGCAGATGCGTATTCCGCGCGACGCTGTGGCAGCCGAGACACTCGGCGTTGGAGGGGTGCCGGATGTCCGCGGTTGCCTCGGTCTTCGCGTGGAGACTGCCCCCTCCGTGGCAGGCTTCACAGTCCCCGTGATAGGACGCGATCTTCTCGTGGCCCCGCACGTCCTCGTGGCAGACCCCGCACTCTTCGCTGCCGACCCGGGAGACTTCCGGGATGGCTTGCGTGCGGCGCGGCCCGAGCGGCTCCCATTGCAGTCCGGCGCAGGCAGCGCCCAGGACGCCGAGGCCGAGAAGCGGTGCGAGCAGCGTCGACGGGCGCAATCGCATCGCGGTCAGGCTATCAGATCGCCGGTGAGGCCGAGGGCGGCGAGCCCTGGGCTACGCTGCGCGCGATGTCGAGCGGCTTGCCGAACGGGACGATCTCGCGCGCCGCTGCGGCGCTGCTGCGGGTGCTGCCCGTGAAGTGGGTGTCGCGTCTCGCGGGACGAGTCGCCGCTGCGCGGCTGCCCGGCCCGGTGCTGCGCGCGGCCATTCGCGGCTTCGGTCGCATCTTCGGCGTGGACTTCACGGAAGCGCGGGACCCGGTCGAGTCCTTCGCAAGCTTCCAGGACTTCTTCACGCGCCGCTTGCGCGATGATGCGCGCCCGATCGATCCCGCCGAAGCGGCGTTCGTCTCGCCCTGCGATGGCGCCTGGGGCGCCGCCGGCAGCATCGAGAACGGCAGCTTGCTGCAGGTCAAGGGGCGTCACTATTCCCTCGCCGCGCTGTTGGGGGACGGCGTCGCTGCCAGGCGTCTCGAGGGCGGCGTCTTCGCAACCCTGTACCTGTCGCCCCGGGACTATCACCGCTTCCACACACCGTGTGCCCTGGAAGTCGTTGCGGCGAGCCATCTGCCCGGGAGGCTGTGGCCCGTCAACGGCATCGGACTGCGCGGCGTCGATGGCCTGTTCGCGGAGAACGAGCGGATCTGTGCCTGGATGCAGCCGCCGGGCGGTACCGGGCCCGCGCCCCTGTGTCTCGTTGCTGTCGGCGCGACGATGGTCGGGTCCGTGAAGGTCGAGTTCGACGATCTGACGACCAACATCCCGGGCGCCGGCACCACCCAGCGAAGCTACGAGCCGCCCGTCGGCTTCGAGCGCGGCCAGGAATGGGGGCGCTTCGAGTTCGGTTCGACGATCGTGCTGCTGGCGGCGCGGGGTTTCCTCGATCTGGACATACGCGAGCCGGGGACGCCGCTGCGCCTCGGGACGCGCATCGGAACGCTCTGCTAAGGTCCCGTTTCGCGCTACTCATTCGACTCGTTCGAACGCAATCCACTCCATGGGGGCCAGAATGAACGCGAGACTCGGAATCATCGGCGTAGTGGTCATGGTGGTGCTCGTCTTCGGCGGACGCTTCCTGAAGACCATCCCGCCCGGGCACGTGGGCGTCGCGACGCTCTTCGGCAAGGTCCAGCCCAAGCCGTTCCGCGAAGGGCTGCAGTTCCCCGTCAATCCGTTCTATCAGTGGGTGCTGTTCGACGTTCGCCAGACGACGCTCAAGGAGACCGCCCAGGTCCCGACCCGAGATCAGCTGCAGACGAAGATCGACATCAGCGTCCAGTACCGGATCGATGGCGAGCGCGCGCCGGAGATCCTGCGCGAGACCGGCGACGCCCAGCGCCTGGTGAGCGTCCAGCTGACTCCCTTCCTGCGCTCGCTCGTGCGGGAAGAGGGCTCGAAGGTCCAGCGCGCGGAGGACTTCTTCGAAGAGGAGACGCGCGATCGTCTGGAGACGGGACTCGAGGTCCGCATGCAGGAATTCCTCGAGCCGAAGGGCCTGATCATCCAGAACGTGCTGATCCGAGACATCAATCTGCCCACGGTGCTGTCCCAGGCCATCGAGCAGAAGAAGGAGCGCGAGCAGGCCGTCGAACGGCAGAAGGCCGAGCTCGAGCGCTTCCGTCAGGAACAGCAGCAGAAGGTGGCCTACGCCGACGCGAGGCTGCAGGCAGCCCAGGCCGAGGCCGAGCAGGTGCGTGTGCTCGCGAAGGCGAAGGCCGACGAGATCCGGCTCATCAACGACGCCATCGCGAAGAACCCTGCCTACATCCAGCTGCAGTCCCTCGAAGCGCTCAAGGAAATGTCGAAGGACCCGGCGGCGAAGCTCTACTTCATGGACTCGAACGCCGCGCAGCCTCTGCCGCTGATGCACATCGGCGAGGGGCGCTAGCGGATCCTTCCAGCGCCGACTTCAAGGCCCTGTTTCCAAGCCCTATTTCCAAGCCCTATTTCCAAGCCCAAGTCGGCTGCTCGTAGTGGGCGACCCGGGTGTGGCGTCCGTGCAGGACGACCTCGCGCAGCTGGTAGAGGATGGCTGCCGTCGGGGCGTGGATGTGGGTCTCGAGGATGGGCACCGTGATCACCGGGCGGTCGCTTTCGGGGATCGAGCGCAGGCCCGGGACGTCCGGATGGTCGAGGTCGGCCAGGGGCACCCGGTAGATGCGCGCGACCTCGTCCTCGTTGGGCGTCATCTCGGCGTCGCTCTCGGCCCAGACCACCACGGGTGTGATCACGAAGCCCGACCGCGTCGGGTAGTCGTCGAGCAGGCCGAGCACGTTGTGCGAGGGGAGCGCGAGATTCACCTCCTCGTGGCACTCGCGCAGGGCCGCCTCGGTGTGATTCTCGTTGCCGTCCAACCGGCCTCCGGGCAGAGCCCACTGGCCCGGGTGGTCGCGGAGCTTGGAGGCGCGGCGCGTGAGAACGAAGCAGCCACGCCCGGCGTCGTCGGGAACCACGACGATGGCGACGGCAGCTCGCGTGAGCGTCTCGTCCGTGCTGGGCCTTCGCTCGAAGGCCACCAGGTTGCGCTCGCAGCGCGCGCGAAGTCCGTCGCCGTATTCCACGAGACTCACGTTACCGCACGCTATTCTCGTCGGTCCGCCTGGAGGAACAACCCGTGAATCACCCCGAAGCACTGCGACCCGAAGAGCATGCCGTCTTCAATCCCGACAAGATGGGCAAGGCGACGATCTTCCAGTCGCCTCGCATCCTCGTGGGCCTGAACTGCTTCGAGCCCGGGCAGGACCACAAGCTCCACGCCCATGAAGGCATGGACAAGGTCTACCAGGTGCTGTCGGGGGAGGGGGTCTTCCTGCTCGAGGATCGCGAGATCGCGATGGGGCCGGGAGTCATGCTCGTGGCGCCCGAGGGCGTGGCTCACGGCGTGCGCAATACGGGGAACGAGCGGCTCGTGCTGCTCGCGATCCTCGCGCCTGCACCCTGAACGAGAGCCCGGCATCGAATCGGTTCCCCGAACCGGAGATCCCATGATCAAGCTGTACACCGCTGACACCCCCAACGGCCGCAAGGTCTCGATCGCCCTCGAAGAGCTCGGTGTTCCCTACGAGGTAGTCCACGTCCGCATCGATCAGGGCGAGCAGATGAGCGACTGGTTCCTGGCCCTCAACCCGAACCACAAGGTTCCGGTCCTCGACGACGACGGCCTCGTGATCTGGGAGTCCGGCGCGATCCTGCTGCACCTGGCCGAGAAGTACGGAAAGCTGTTGCCCGCCGATCCGAAGGGTCGCATCGAGGCGATCCAGTACGCGTTCTTCCAGACCGGCGGCATCGGGCCGAACATGGGCCGCTTCGGCGCGGCGATTCGCAAACCCGAGGACGAGCGCAATCCGGAGATGATCCAGATCTTCGGCGACGAGGTCCAACGGCTTTGCGGCGTGCTCGACCGCATCCTGTCCGACGGTCGCCCCTTCCTGGCGGGCGAGTACTCGATCGGCGATATCATGCACTACGGCTGGCTGTCCATCGCCGTGAAGCTCGGCGCGCCGCAGGTGATGGCGTTTCCGCGGGTCGTCGAATGGACGAAGCGCATCGGCGAGCGGCCCGCGGTGCAACGCGGCGAGCAGATTCCGTAACCAGCGCTCAGGGCGAGCCCGCCGTCCGCCGATCCACCCTGTGACGCGTCAGTGGGGAGCGCCGGGTGGATCGCGCGAAGCGCAGGGCTGTAGCTGGAAACGTCGCTCGTTATGGGCTGAACGCGGGCTTCATCGCGGAGCTGCAGGAGCGCTTCGAGATCGACCCGCGCTCGGTGGATCCGGCCTGGGCGGCGCGCTTTCGCGAGGATGAGACCGAAGCTGCCGATCGGTTGCCGGTCGAAGCCGCGCCCGCTCGCAATTCCGAGGCGCCCGAGCCCATTTCCCCCGCCGAGCCTTCGGATCAGCTGTCCGCCGAGGCGCGGGACGCCGTCCGGCTGTCGCGCTTGATCCACGCCCACCGCTCGCGGGGTCACCGCATCGCCGGGAGCGACCCGCTGGGTGGCAACCCGACCTGGTTCTCGGAGCTCGATCCGGCGCACCACGGCTTCGTGGAAGCAGACCTCGACCGGCGCTTCGTCACCCAGGACCTGCCCGGCGAGCCGACGGCCACCCTGGGCGAGATCCTCGCGCGCCTGCGGGCGACCTACTGCGGTTCGATCGGCGTCGAGTACACCCACATCCAGGACCCGGGCCGCAAGGCGTGGCTCCAGCAGCGCATGGAGAGCGACGCGAATCAGCCCGCACCGGGCCTGGCCCTCCAGCTTCGAACCCTCGAAAAGCTCTCCCGAGCGGAGACCTTCGAGCGATTTCTCCACACCAAGTTCCTCGGGCAGAAGCGCTTCTCGCTGGAAGGCGCCGAGAGCCTGATCGCGGTGCTCGACGACGTCGTCGAGTCGGCGCCGAGCTTCGGCATCCGCGAGCTGGTCTTCGGCACCGCGCATCGCGGCCGCCTCAACATCTTGTCGAACATCCTCGGCAAGTCCTACGAGGCCGTGTTCGGGGAATTCGAAGACGTCCCCGAGCAGGACGCCCCCTACGGGTCGGGCGACGTCAAGTACCACAAGGGCTTCTCGAGCGACCGCCGCGTCGCGAGCGGTGAGCTCGTCCACCTGACGCTCAGCTCGAACCCTTCGCACCTCGAAGCCGTCGACCCGGTGGTGGTGGGGCGCACCAAGGCCAAGCAGGTCCAGGCCGGAGACGAAGAGGGCAAGGAAGTGGTGCCCGTCATCCTCCACGGCGACGCCGCGTTCGCCGGTCAGGGGATCGTGGCCGAGACCCTCAATCTCTCGCAGCTGCGGGGCTACTCCACGGGCGGGACCTTCCACCTGATCGTCAACAACCAGATCGGCTTCACGACGACGCCTTCGGAAGCGCGTTCGACCCTCTACTGCAGCGATGTCGCGAAGATGATCCAGGTCCCCATCTTCCACGTGAACGGCGACGATCCCGACGCCGTCATCCACGCGGCCGGGCTGGCCATGGCCTACCGCGCCCGCTTCGGCGACGACGTGGTGATCGACATGATCTGCTACCGCCGACACGGGCACAACGAAGGCGACGAGCCCAGCTACACCCAGCCGCGCCTCTACGCGAAGATCCGCAAGCGGGACTCGGTACGACGCCTCTACGCCGCCCAGCTCGTCGCCTCGGGCGCCATCTCCCAGACGGACGCCGACGGCATCGAGCGACGGCATGCCGAGGAGCTGACCCAGGCCCTCGAGCTCATCCATTCGCGCCCGCCGGTGCCCGTCGAACCGTACGAGCCCCTCGGTCCCTGGACCGGATATTCACGACGACGGCCGGACCAGGAGCTCTCGAACACCGGCGTCCCGGTAGAGCGTCTGGCGCAGATCGGGGAGCGACTCGCCAGCGTGCCGTCGGGCTTCGACGTCCACAAGAAGCTGCGTCCCCTGCTCGACAAGCGCCGCAAGTGCGTTGCCGAGGACCTCCCCATCGACTGGGCGATGGGCGAAGCGCTCGCCTTCGGCAGCTTGCTGGTGGAGGGCACGCCGGTGCGCCTTTCCGGTCAGGACTGCTCGCGCGGCACCTTCTCCCATCGTCACGCCGTGGTCTTCGATCAGCTGAGCGGCGAGGAGTTCGCGCCCCTCGATCACCTGGCCGAGACCCAGGCCCGCTTCGAGGTCTACGACAGCCTGCTCTCCGAAGCGGCGGTGCTGGGCTTCGAGTACGGCTACAGCCTGTCGGACCCGACGACCCTGACCCTGTGGGAGGCGCAGTTCGGCGACTTCGTGAACGGCGCGCAGGTGATCATCGACCAGTTCATCACCTCCGCCCACGTGAAGTGGGGTCGCATGAGCGGTCTCGTGCTGCTGCTCCCTCACGGCTACGAGGGCCAGGGGCCCGAACACTCGAGCGCGCGCGTCGAGCGCTTCCTGCAGATCTGCGCCGAAGACGGCCTCCAGGTGGTGAACTGCACGACCCCCGCCCAGTACTTCCACGTCCTGCGGCGTCAGATGCGGCGGGTCTACCGAGCGCCGCTGGTGATCCTGACCCCGAAGAGCCTGCTGCGGCTGCCCGTCGCGACGTCTCGGGTGGAGCACTTCACCCAGGGCCGCTTCGAGCCGGTGCTCGACGATCCGGTCATGCGCGCGGACCCGGCCGCGGTCGAACGGGTGCTCCTGTGCAGTGGCAAGCTCTACTACGAGATCCTCGAGCGCCGCACCGAGCTGGCAGCCGACGGGGTCGCGGTGGTGCGGGTGGAGCAGCTCTACCCCTGGGCCGGCCCCCAGCTCGAGCAGGTACTCCACGGCTACGACCGTGCAGACAGCGTGATCTGGGTGCAGGAAGAGCCGGCCAACATGGGCGCCTGGACCTTCGTGCGCGAGCGCGTGCAGGACCTGCTGGCGCCTTCCCAGAAGCTCGGCTTCGCGGGGCGGCCGCACGCGGCGAGCCCGGCCGTGGGCTCGCGACGTCTGCACCTCGAACAGCAGGACCAGCTGCTCGTGACGGCCTTCCACGGCCTGGCACGACGCAGCTGACGCGCGCGCGTCAGCCCGAGTGGTGGTCTTGCCCGCGCCGTTCGGGCCGGACACGGACGGCGGTTGTGGCCATCAGCGTCGGGGCGCTCCCTCGGGCGGTCGTTCACGCAGGGACGCGGCTTCCCGCTGCACCCGGGCGAAGACCGCCGCGACGTCGCGGACGTCTTCCTCGCCGCCGAGAAAGACCTCGTGGGGCAGCCAGAAGGTCTCGTGGTAGGCGGCGCGCGCGGTGACGGGGAAGTCGGCTTCCCGCAGGTCGAGTCCGAGACCCACTGCGGGGTTGGTCGCCGGGTCGGCGGCGAAGAGCGGGTCCTGGTGGAGCGGCACGTAGAAGCGGCCGAAGCACGGCAGCCCCTCGGCCTGCAGCGCCAGCAGCACGTGGTCGCGGGGGGCGTCCGCGAACGCCCGGGGGTCGTAGCGAATCAGGGTCTGGTAGTGGGTGCGGCGCGTGACTCGGGGGTCGGCTTCGAGCAGCGCCACACCGGGTACGTCCGCGAGCAGGCCTTCCAGCCGGGCGACCGCCGCACTGCGTCGCGCGTGTTGCCCGTCGAGGCGACGGAGCTGCTCGCGTAGCATGGCGGCCTGCCATTCCGTGATGCGCAGGTTGTGCCCGAGCAGGCGTTCGGGGAAGGCGTCGTAGCCCGGCTCCTTGCGACCGCAATTCACCAGGGACCAGAGGCGAGCCGCATTCGCGTCGTCGCGGGCCGACACGGCCCCGCCTTCGCCGGCGGTCAGCAGCTTGGTGCTCTGCATCGAGAAGCAGCCGAAGTCGCCGATGGAGCCGGCAGCCCGTTCGCGCCAGCGGGCGCCGTGTGCGTGGGCGCAGTCCTCGATCAGGACGAGCCCGCGCCGTCGGGCGATCTCTTCGAGGCGATCCATGTCGGCCATCGAGCACGCCAGGTGCACGGGAACGATTGCTTCGGTGCGCTCCGTGATCGCCGCCTCGACGGCGTCCGGGTCGATGCAGTAGCTGCTCTCGAGGACGTCCACCGGAACGGGCAGTTGACCCGCCTGGGCGATGGATCCGGCGGTCGCGACGAAGCTGTACGCGGTGGTGATGACTTCGGCACCGGGAGACAGACGCGCGGCCTGCAGCGCCAGCAACAGGGCCGTGGTTCCGCTGGTGCAGGGCACCACGTGGTTCGCGCCGAGATAGGCGGCGAACTCACGGGAAAAGGCCAGGGCCTCCTGGTTCGGACTCGGGTGCCCGCCCCAGTTGCCGCTCTCGAGCACCCGGGTGACGGCCTTGCGCTCGTCTTCGCCGAATTCGGGCCACGAAGCGAAGGGGCGTTCGCGAAGGGGCTTGCCGCCGTGGATGGCCAGCGTGTCCGTCACCGGGGAAGTATACGCGACGCTAGGGCGCCACCGGGGCCTCGGATATCTTGTCGCGCATGCCGCACTCCTACTCGACCGAACGATCCGCGAAGCTGCGCGACGAGATCCTCGGGGCCTCGCGCATCCTCTGCATCCAGCCCCACCACGACGACAACGACATCGCGGCGGGCGGCACCTTCGCCCTGCTCGCGGATCACGGCGTCGAAGTCCACTACCTGACGGTGACCGACAACCTAGCCGGGGTGACCGACCCCGATCTGTCGGACGCCGACGCAGCCGCCATCCTGAGCGGCGAGCAGCAGCGGGCCGGCACCGAGATCGGCGTGCACGCCCAATACGACCTCGGCCTGCCGGACGCCGGCGCCTGGGACGAGGTCGAGCTGCGGCGGAGCTTCATCGAACACATCCGCCGGGTCCAGCCCGACTATGTCTTCACCTGCGATCCGTGGCTCCCCCACGAAGCCCATCGGGACCACCTGCGGACAGGCATCCTCGCCGGGGAAGCCGTCATGTTCCACGCCATGCCGCGCTTCAAGACCCGCCCGGAAGTCGACGACGCCTGGACGCCCCACGAGGTCCGCGGCCTGGTGCTCTACTACACCCTCGACGAGAACCTGGTCATCGACATCGCCGCCACTCGGGAGCGCAAGCATCGCGCCATGTCCTGCTACCCATCGCTGATTGCGGGCCCCGCCCTCGACGACCTGCACCGGGGCATCGGCTTCGTGGAGGGACAGCGAGGTGAACCCGAAGGCTTCGCCCACGCCGAGGCCTTCAAGCTACTGCGTCCCCGGCAGCTGCACTGCGCGATCGCGCGCCGGTCCTGACGTCGCCCCGCCCGGCTTCGGGCGGCTGGACTCATCTAGTTCGGGGATCTAACCTCTCCCTCCGACTTGCCACGGGCGCAGCGGCCACCGGGCCGCGCGCTGCCAGGAGAGGACCCCGATGGATCTGAGCTACGGAGAAGAACTCGAAGGCTATCGCGACGAGGTCGCGAAGTTTCTGAACGCCAGTTGGCCGCTAAAGGGAGATGAGGCCAAGCTCGGCTGGGAAGAGCAGGCCGTCCGCTTCCGCGAGCGGGCCATCGAGGGCGGCTTCCTGTGCCGCAACATCCCCAAGCAGTACGGCGGGTCCGAGCAGGAGCCCGACGTCCTCAAGGCGCAGATCATCCGCGAGGAGTTCGGCAAGGCCCACGCGCCGATGGAACCCCGCGGCATCGGCACCATGATGCTGGTCCCGACCCTGCTCGAACGCGGCAGCGAATGGCAGAAGGAGAAGTTCGTCCCCGCGACCATTCGCGGAGATCTCGCCTGGTGTCAGGGCTACAGCGAGCCCGGCTCGGGTAGCGATCTGGC
The DNA here is from genome assembly GCA_029261855.1 of Deltaproteobacteria bacterium. Classification (GTDB taxonomy): domain Bacteria; phylum Myxococcota_A; class UBA9160; order UBA9160; family UBA4427; genus JAJDAN01. The sequence continues at coordinate 162,303 of JAJDAN010000011.1, read as the reverse complement.
TTCACTCAAGACCCGCGGCGAGCTCGTGAACGGCGAGTGGGTGATCAACGGTCAGAAGATCTGGACGAGTGGTGCCCAGTCCGCCGACTACATGTTCATCCTGGTGCGCACCGAGCCCGAAGCGCCCAAGCACGCGGGCATCTCCTACCTGCTCGTCGACATGAAGCAGCCCGGCATCGACGTCCGGCCCCTGCGCCAGATGACCGGCGGTGCCGACTTCTGCGAGGTCTTCCTGACGGACGTCAAGACCCCCGAAGACTGGATCGTCGGCAAGCGCGGCGAGGGCTGGCTGGTTTCGCGCACCACCCTCAAGCACGAGCGCAATTCCATCGGCAGCACCCAGCAGACCCGGGCGCTGTTCTCGGGCCTCGTGCAGCTGGCCAAGGAGCGGAACATCGACGGCAAGCCCGCCATCCAGAACGCCGACATCCGCCAGCGTCTGGCGGCGCTCGAGGGCTACGTGAAGGCCCACCAGTACGCCGGCTACCGCACGCTCACGAAGGACGCCAAGGGTGAGTCGCCCGGCACGATCACGATGATGAACAAGATCATCTCCACCAACATCGGTCACGACATCGCCCGCCTCGCCATCGACCTGCTCGGCGAAGACGGCCTGCTCGACGCCGGCGGCAGTGGCATGGCCGCGATGATGAGCGGCGGTCACGAGCGATGGATCAGCCACTACATGTACTCGCTGGGCATCGCCGTCGCGGGCGGCACCGCCAACATCCAGCGCAACGTGATCGGCGAGCGCGGCCTCGGGCTGCCCCGTGACGCGGCCGCAGAAAGGAGCTCCAAGTGAACTTCGACCTCTCGGAAGAGCAGGAGATGCTGCAGGAGACCGTCCGGCAGTTTCTCGACAACGAATGTCCGGCGACGACCCTGCGCGAGATCTTCGACGGCGAAGTCGGCTTCGACCCCGCGCTGTGGAAGGGCATGGCCGAGATGGGACTCGCGGGCCTGCACCTGCCCGAGGAATACGGTGGAGCCGGCCTCGAGGTCCTCGATCTCGCCCTCGTGTCCGAGACCCTGGGCTACATGGCCGCACCCGGGCCGTTCCTGGGACATGCGCTCGCGGGCCTCGCCATCGCCTGCGGTGGCAGCGATGCCCAGAAGAGCAAGTGGCTCCCGAAGCTCGCGACGGGCGACGCGCTGGCCACGGTGGCACTGGCGGAAGAGGGCGGCGCCTGGCTGCCCGACCAGTGGTCCGTTCCGGCCGGCGCCTCCCTTTCCGGCAGCAAGAAGCACGTGATCTTCGCCGACCATGCCGATCTGATCGTCGTCGGTACGGCGGGTGGCGGGCTCGCCCTGGTCGAGCGCGATGCCAAGGGGCTGGAAATCAAGCCCATCGACAGTGCGGATCGCACGCGACGGCTGTGCGAGGTGATCCTGGCGGACACGCCGGCGGAAGCGCTGCCCGACGGCGAAGTCGCGGCCACGCGGCTGCGAGACGCCGCGCTGGTGCTGCTGGCGGCGGACGCCTTCGGTGGCGCGACGCGGCTGGTGGAGATGAGCGTCGAGTACGCGAAGACCCGCGAGCAGTTCGGCGTCACCATCGGCCACTTCCAGGCCCTGAAGCATCAGCTCGCGAACATGGCGGTGGAAATCGAGCCGTCGCGTGGCCTCTACTGGTACGCGGCACACGCCCTGGACCACGTTCGCGACGAGGCGGAACGCACCGCCGCCATCGCCAAGGCCCACATCACCGATCGCTACATGCAGATCGCCCGGGACGCCGTCGAAGCGCACGGCGGGATCGGCTTCACCTGGGAATGCGACGTCCAGATCTGGTTCAAGCGAGCCATGTTCGATCGCGCGTTTCTGGGGAATCCGGCGTTGCACCGGGAGCGCGCAGCGACCATGGCCGGCTGGTAGCTGAGGGCGCCGATAGCACCGCATCTTCGCGGCCTTCTCGTGCGGGCTCCTCGGCGTAGGGGACTGAGGGCGCCGATAGCACCGCATCTTCGCGGCCTTCTCGCTGCGGGCTCCTCGACGTAGGGGACTACGTCTTCGTCTCCCTCCACTGCGAGGTCCGCGAAGCTACGGCACTCTCGACGCCCTCAGGGTGTTCCGGGTAGGGGGCCTCGCGCCTTTGGCGCTTGGGGGGTTTGTTCTCGCGCCTTTGGCGCTTGGCGCTCGGGGAGGGTGTTCTATGGGGTTTTCGTTCGCGGCGTGGGGATCCAGTCGATTGGGGGGCCGTTGTGGCCTGCTACGAGGATCGTTCTTGCGGCGAAGCCCCAGTGACCCTGGCGGCGTTCGAAGACGTCGTGGTACTGGCCGTAGACAGTGAAGTCGGGGGCGTTTCCCTTTCCGCCGTGCCAGGCTCGGACGTAGCTGATGCCTGTGGCGCGGTCGGGCGAGTCGAAGCGCAGCTGGATGTTCGAGACCTGGTGGTGCGTCGCCTCGAAGTTCGCGAGCCCGCGTCGGAGTTTCGCGGCGAGGGGTGCTCGGCCGGTCTCGGGCCCACCGAGCGTGGGTCCGTAGTCGACGATGCAGTCCTCGAAGAAGATTTCGGCGACGCCGTCGGGCTCGTAGCGGTCGACGCGCACGCAGTACTCGTGGATCAAGTCGCTGATCTGCTGGCGGGCGATCAGTTCGCGAGTGGGGTCGTTGAGCATGGCGGGAAGCCTAGCCGACGGAGCCCGGTGGGCTCCGTTTGCGTCGTCGCGTCCCAGGGCTACGCCTTGGGTCACGCTCCTAGCCGACGGAGCCCCTGGGGCGTCGCCCCGGTCCGGCGTTTGTGGTCCCACGCGAAGCGCGCTTCCATGCGGAAGCGGCTCGGAGGGCAGTCGCTGGGGAGTCGAGCGGGAGAGTCGAGCGGGGAGAGTCGAGCTGGAGGAAGTCGAAGGTTCCGTGACCGATTCCGGAAACCGACCCGAGAACGATCGCGCAGCAGGCGGAGTCGTGGACGATCTTCGTTCCGAGCCGTGGCGCGCCCGCATTTTCGATCGCCTGAGCGCTTCCGCCGCGGTGATCCTCGGCCTGATGCTGCTCTTTGGAGCGCGCGAGCTGAGCCTGGACGCGCACCCCGTGCGCGATGGACTCGTCCTGTTCGCGCCGCTCGCGATGCTGGCGACGGCTGCCTGGCGCGGCGCGAACTATCAACTGCGGGTCTTGACCTTCCTCGTGTGCCTGCTGTCGCTCGAATTCCTGGGCGTTATCGGATACGGCTACGTGGTCGGGACGATCCTGTTGGCGCTGCTGGCCGTCGGGCTGGCCGGTCTGCTGCTGGGACGCCGCTGGGCGGCCGCGACCTGGGCGGCGTCCACGGCGATCCTGATCGTCGGGTCTCTCGCGCTCGACCAGGGCCTCATCGAGTCGACATTCGACCCGGCTCGCGTGGATCCGCACAACCTGAGTGTGGCCCTCCGGGTGGCCATGGCCTACGCGGCCTTCAGCGGCATGCTCGCCTTCGGCGTCTATCTGGTGGTCGACCGTCTCACCGCCAGCTTGAAGGAGACGCGTGAGGCGCTCGCCGCGGCTACGTCTGCGCGCAGCGAGCGCAACCGGGCCGAGTTCGAGAAGACCTCACTCGAGGCCCAGTTCCACTCGCTGGTCGAGCATGCGCCGGACAGCATCGCCATCGTGGACCGCGATCACCGGGTCACCTTCGCCAACCACCAGCTGCGCGGGGGGCGGCGGCTGACGCCGAACCCCACAGGCATTCGCGCCGAGGACCTGGTCGCGCCCGATCACGCCGAACGGGTGAGCGATGCCATCGATCGGGTCTTTCGCGACGGCGAGCCCGTGTCGTACGACGTTCAGGTCGAGATCGAGAACCGAGGCCGCGTCTGGTACTCGAGTCGCGTGGGGCCCGTGGTCGAGGACGGAAGCGTCGACCGGGTGATCGTGGTCTCGAGCGACATGAGCGAGCGCCTCGACCTCGAAGAGCAGTTGCTCCAGGCCCAGAAGCTGGAAGCAGTCGGGCAGCTGACCGGGGGTGTCGCCCACGACTTCAACAACCTGCTGACTGTCGTTCTCGGCAACCTGCAGCTGGTGGCGAGTGGCCTGGCGCCGGGAGACGCGTCCCTTCGCTTCGTCGAGAACGCCCGCGCCGCGGCCCACCGGGGTGCCGCGCTCACCCATCGATTGCTGGCCTTCGCGCGCAAGCAGGCGCTGCAGCCCCGGGTCCTCGACCTTGGCGAGCTGGTCGCCGGTATGGACGACCTGCTGAACCGGACTCTCGGCGAGACTGTCGAGGTCGAATCGCGCCTCGCGGAGGACCTCTGGGAGTGCGAGGTCGATCCGGCGCAGCTCGAGAACGTCATCCTCAACCTCGCGATCAACGCGCGGGACGCCATGCCCGGTGGGGGCCGCCTGGTCATCGAGACCGCGAATCGAGAGGTGGGCGAGGAGTTCGCGCGTCATCACGACGGGCTCGAGCCCGGCCCCTATGTCGTGCTGTCCATCACCGACAGCGGCGCGGGAATGGACCCAAACGTGCTCGAGCACGCCTTCGAGCCCTTCTTTACCACCAAGGGACTGGGGCACGGGAGCGGGCTCGGGCTCAGCATGGTCTACGGCTTCGTCCGGCAGTCGGGAGGTAGCGTTGAAATCGAGAGCGAGCCCGATCGCGGAAGCTGTGTGCGCCTGTATCTGCCGCGCGTCGAGCGGGAGCGGCGCGTCGAACGCGCGCGAGACAGCGCACCCGGTCGCGCGGGGGCGGAGATGGGTGCCGACACGGCCGAAGGGCCGCGGGGAAGCGGCGAGCTGATCCTGGTGGTGGAGGACGACGAAGACGTTCGCAGTCTCACCGTCACGTTGCTCGAACGCATCGGCTACAAGACCATCGAGGCGGCGGACGGCGACGCCGCCGTCGCGCTGGTCGAACGCGTGCCGAACCTCGCGCTGGTCTTCACCGACGTCGTCCTGCCCGGTGGCACCAGCGGGGCGCAGCTGGCGAGGCGCGTACAGAGCAAGCGCCCGGGTCTGCCGGTGCTGTTCACGTCGGGCTACACCGAGAACGCCCTCGGGCCGACGCGGCGTCTCGCGCCCGGCGCCGAGTTGGTCGAGAAGCCCTTCACCCAGGCCATCCTCGCCGAGAAGGTCCGCACGGCGCTGAACCGGCGCTGAACCGACGCCTCGAGACGCCTAGAACAGCTGAAGCTGGGCGTCTCCCGGCGTTCGGAAGGCGGCAGTCGAGAGGCTCGGGGCGCTTGCGGCGGGACAAAAACCCGCCCTGCGGTAGGCCAGATCGAACAGGCCGTGGATCTGGTCCGCGTAGACGCCGCTGCCCTTCATGCGCGTGCCGAAGCGCGGGTCGTCCAGCTTTCCACCGCGCAGCGCACGCAGTCGGTTCAGGACCTTCTGCTTTCGGTCCGGGTGATGCCGATCCAACCAGGCCGAGAACAGTTCCTTCACATTGCCCGGTAGTCGCAGCACGATGTGGCCCGCGAAGCCTGCGCCGGCTGCCCGTGCGCGAGCGAGGATCTCGGGCAGCTCGTGGTCCGTGAGACCGGGGATGATGGGTGCCGCCATGACGCCCACCGGGACGCCCGCCTCGGCGAGGGCTGCGATCGCCCGCAGACGCTGTTCCGGATGGGAGGCCCGCGGCTCCATGCTGCGATGAAGGCCCGGGTCGAGGGTCGTGATGGACACGGCGACCGAAACCGCATCGTGGCCGGCGAGCTCGGACAGCAGGTCGATGTCGCGAACGACGAGGGCGTTCTTCGTGATGATCTGAACCGGATTGCGGAAGTCGGCAAAGACCCGGAGACAGCGGCGCGTGATGCCCAACCGGCGCTCGATCGGCTGGTAGGGGTCCGTCACGCCGCTCATGCCGACGACCTGGGGCTTCCAGCGTTTCGACGACAGCTCGCGTCGCAGCAGCTCGGGGGCGTCCTCCTTCACGAGGATGCGCGTCTCGAAGTCGAGCCCGGACGAGAAGCCCAGGAATTCGTGCGTGGGACGCGCATAGCAATAGGCGCAGCCGTGCTCGCACCCCCGATACGGATTCAAGCTGGTGTCGAACTGGATGTCGGGGCTGTTGTTCGTCGCGAGCGCCGTGCGGGTGGGGTCGCGCAAGTACACGGTCGGGGTCAGCGGGGCGGGCGGCACCCCCGCGTCTGCATCGTCTCCGGGCTCTTCGACCTTCTCTTCGACCCCCTCTTCGACCCCCTCTTCGACATAGGAAAGTCGTTCGAATCGGTTGGCCGGGTTCTCGGCGGCGCCGCGGCCCTTGAGGACGGGCGTCTGGGGGAGGCTGGGGGAGCTGGTCACCGGGGGTTCATCCTCAAAAAAGCGAAACTAAGACGAAAATAGACGAGCCGCAAGACCGGTAGGTCGCTGTAACGTTGCAGTGGACTGTATCTATGCAATGATGCCGGCCATGGCCGCCGACCTCGACTCCAGCGATTTGAAGGGCGACAGGGTGAATGGAGATCTCAGCCGTCGCGAGCGGCGGAAGCTCGAGGTCCGCAATCGCGTCCTCGAGGCCAGCGTGTCGCTGTTCCAGCAGCAGGGCATCGATCAGACCACCGTCGTCGAGATCTGTGGCGTGGCGGACGTGGCGGAGAAGACCTTCTTCAACCACTTCCAGTCGAAGCGCGAGCTGTTGCGCGAGATCGCGCGCTACGGAGTGGACCAGCTACTCGAGCAGATCGAGGACGCCCGCAAGCAGGGGGCGACGTCCGCCGAGCGCATCCGGCGCTTCTTCGGCCGGGTCGCCGAGCATGCCGACGAGGCTGGGCCGATGGGGCGCGAGCTGTTGTCCGAAATCGTGCACATCGGACACGAGGCCGGTGACGAGCCCGAACAGGCGCGGCGCCTCCACGAGGCCTTCGGGGCCATCGTTCGAGATGGCCTCGCAGCCGGCGACCTCAGCCGGCGGCACAGCCCGGAAACCCTCACGGAGATGATCCTCGGCGCCTACTACGTGCTGATGTTCAATCGCGCCAACCTCGATGACTACCCGCTGCACGAGCGCGCGCTCGAGGCGGCCCGCTTCCTGATCGACGCGCTCTGCGTCGAGCCGGCAAAGGACTGACACGATGGACCAGGACCTGCGACCCGGGTTCCCGAACGGCTGGTATGCCGTCGCGTGGACGCGGGAGCTCGCGATCGGCGAGGTGAAGCGCGTAAAGGCGTTCGGCGAAGAACTGGTGCTCTTCCGCACGCGATCCGGCAAGGCGCGCGTTCTCTCGGCGTACTGCTCGCACCTGGGCGCGCACCTCGCAGAGGGCGGGCGCATTTCAGGCGAGAGCATCCGCTGCCCCTTCCATGCCTGGGAGTACGACGGCGAGACGGGCGAATGCGTCTCCATCCCCTATTGCGCCCGCATTCCGCAGAAGGCGCGCCAGCGCGCCTGGCCGGTGGACGAGGTGAACCACATGGTCATGGTGTGGCACCACGCCGAGCAGAAGCCGCCGAGCTGGCACATCGAGCCTTCCCCGCACTTCGACGACCCCGACTGGTCGGCGGTCCGCAGCTTCGAGATCGACGTGCCCGTGCACGTGCAGGACATGGCCGAGAACAACATGGACCCGGTCCACTTCCGCTACGTCCACTCGATGAACGACATCCCGGACCAGGAGATCAGCTTCGAAGAAGACGGTCGCCTGCTCAAGGCGGTCAGCCACAGCCAGCAGGAGACGCCCTTCGGGACCTTCGACATGCAGCTGTTGCGCGAGGCCGGCTGCATCGGTCACGCGACCGTGGAAAGCCGCGGCATCCCGGGGGTCGGGCTCTACATGTTCTCGTCGACGACTCCGATCGACCGCCACAACACGCGTTCCCGCTGGGCCCTCGTCGGGACCAACAACGCCATCGACGAGGCGGGCGAAGAGTGGATCGCCAACATCACCGGCGGCGTCGAAGACGACCGTCGGATCTGGTCGAACAAGATCCACCGCAAGGACCCGGTCTTCTGTGAGGCCGACACCTATCTGGTCGAGTTCCGAAAGTGGGTGAAGCAGTTCTATTCGCCGAGCCAGCTGCCCGGCGTCGTCGATGGCCCATTTCCGAGCGCAGCGCCGAACGCATTTCCGAGCGCAGCGCCGAACGCGTTTCCGAACCAAGTGCCGAAAGAGGAAGCCTGAATCATGGACCGATACCTCGTGATCTCCTCCGATTGTCATGCCGGACTTCCGCCCGAGCAGTACCGCGACTATCTCGACCCGAAGTATCGGGACGCCTTCGACATCGCATTGCCGATCCAGATCGAGGAAACTCAGAAGGCCGCGAAGAAGTTCCTGGTCGCCGACATCAATGCGGAGTGGCGCAAGGGTCGCGAGAGCCTGCTTTCGGGTGCCTGGGATCACGACCAGCGCATCAAGGTGCTGGACGGTGACGGCATCGCCGGCGAGGTCATCTACCCGGACGGCATCACCGAGATGAACATGCCGCCCTTCGGCGCGGGGCTCTCGTTGCCGACGGAAGACCCGATCGTTCCCGAGCTGCAGTGGGCAGGCGCGCGTGCCCACAACCGCTGGCTCGCCGAATTCTGTCAGATGGCCCCGGATCGCCGCGCCGGTGTCGCGCTGTGCCCGATGTTGTGGGACGTCGACGAGGCCGTGAAGGAAGTGGAGTGGGCCAAGGAAAACGGACTGCGCGGCATCCTGATCCCCACGCGCTGGGGCAAGCTCGACGCCTACCATCACCCCAAGTACGACCCCGTGTGGGCGGCCTGCCAGGATCTTGGCATGGTCGTGAACCTGCATTCCGGCGCCGCGCCCATGGAAGACTATGGCGAGGGGCAGGGCATGATGGGCATCTACATCAGCGAGGTGTGCTGGTTTGCCTATCGACCCCTCACCTTCATGCTGTGGGGCGGCGTCTTCGAGCGCTATCCGAAGTTGCGCCTGATGGTCACCGAGGGGACGTCGGTGTGGGTGCCCGAATACCTGCAGTTGCTCGACTTCCGCTACGCGGACACGCCCTACAGCGCGAAGCTCGGCGACTACACCGGCCACCTCTCGATGAAGCCGTCGGAGTACTTCTCGCGGAACGTTCTGGTGGGCGCATCCTGCATGCCGCGGCGCGAAGCGGAGATGCGGTACGAGATCGGCATCGAGAACCTGGCCTGGGGCAGCGACTACCCGCATCCCGAGGGCACCTGGCCGAACACCGCCCCGCAGATGCGGGAGACCTTCATGGACCTGCCCGAGGACGAGATCACGCGGATGCTCGGCGGAAACCTCGCGGACTTCTACGGCTTCGACGCCTCGAAGCTCGGCAGGATCGCCGCGGAAGTGGGGCCCCTGAAGAGCGACTTTCGGTCCTAGACCGGGGTAGGCCGCACCGCACGACCGGCTAAGCTCCGCCCGGAGTTCTCTTCGGGGGGAGAGAGGAATGGCCGCCGGGTCCCGCGAGCAGTGGAACAGCAAGGCCGGGTTCATCCTGGCCGCCGTCGGCTCGGCCGTCGGCCTGGGAAACATGTGGCGTTTCTCGTACCTCACGGCAGAGGGCGGTGGAGCCGCATTCGTCGTGCTGTACATCGCCTTCACGCTGGTCGTCGGTCTACCGGTGCTGCTGGCCGAACTCACGATCGGGCGCGGGTCGGGGAAGAGCCCCATCCAGGCGCTCGCACACTTCGCCCACGCGGCCGGGGGCAGCCCGGCCTGGAAGCTGCTGGGCGTCGTCTTCGTGAGCGCCGGCTTCCTGATCCTGGCCTACTACGGCGTCATCGCCGGCTGGACCTTGCGCTACGCCGGCGAGGCGCTGATGGGCTTCGCGCCGGACACCGCGGGACACTTCGGCGAGATCGCCGCAGGCGCGCCGGCGTTCGGCTTCCACGTGGTCTTCATGGCCGTCACCATCGGCATCGTGCTCGGTGGCGTCAGCAGCGGGATCGAGCGTGTCTCGATGCTGGCGATGCCGGCGCTCTTCGCGCTCGTGATCGGGATCGCGGTCTACGCCGCCACGCTCGACGGGTCCGGCGCCGGCTACACCTACTACCTGAACGCTCGACTCGAGAACGCGCTCTCGATACCCATCTTCGTGGACGCGGCAGGCCAGGCGTTCTTCTCCCTCAGCCTCGGCATGGGCGCGATGCTCACCTACGCGAGCTACCTCGGCCGCGACAACGACCTGCCCGTGGAATCCGCGATCATTGCGACGGCGGACTTCGGGGTCGCCTTCCTCGCCGGGCTGATGGTGTTCCCGTTGATCTTCGCCTTCGGGCTCCAGAGTGACGTCGGCGGCAGCACGGTGGGCGCACTCTTCGTCGCGTTGCCCAAGGCGTTCGTGAGCATGGGTGCTGCCGGGCGCATCGTGGGCTTCCTGTTCTTCGTGGCGCTTCTCGTCGGCGCCCTGACCTCAGCGATCTCGCTCCTCGAGGTGGTGGTCAGCGCGGCGATGGATGGACTCGGCTGGCCGCGCGCCCGCGCCGCCATGGTGGCCGGGAGTCTCATCACCCTGCTCGGCGCCGGTGCGGCCTGGTCGACGGATGTGCTCGGCGTGATGGACGCCGTCGCCAACAACCTGTTCCTGGTCGGCGGCGGACTCGGTCTGTCGATCTTCGTCGGCTGGGTGATGGACGACCCGGTGGGCGAGGCGAGGGCGGGTGGAAGCCAGGGGGCGTTGCGCCTGTGGATCGGACTGCTGCGCTACGCGGTGCCCGCGGTCTTGGTCTTCGTGCTGTGGAACTCGATCCCGTCGACCTGGAAGTCGATCATGGCGCTGTTCGCGGCGAGCTGACCGGACGGCCGCTAGCCCCAATCCGTCCTTGTCGTGGTACAGCGCGCGCTGGGCTTCCGCTGAACCGCATGACGGATCAGGGCTAGGCCGGCGGGCCGGACGCCACCGAGGGCAGCTGTGCTTCGGGGGGCAGGGCGTCGGGGGCCAGGGCCGCAAGCTGCCTCGCGGCGTCGCGGAAGGCGCGGATCTCGTCGGGCACGAGCACTTCGGACGCGATCGAGAAGCCGAGGCTCGGCGCGAGTGCGGCCAGGGCGCCTGTCGCAAGGCCGGCGCGCAGCAGTCGGCGTCGGCTCATTCGTTTCGGCATCGCGCCGAGGGTGGCGATGGCGGCGATGCCGAGCCCGATGCCGGATGCAGCGCGGCCACCGTCCTGGCGCGCCCGGGCCAGGCGCTCGCCCTTGGCGAGCATGCGTGCGGCCGCCTCGAAGACGCCCGGGTCCGCATCGGCGGAGAGCGGGGCGTGGTTCACTGCCGCGGATGCCAGTTCGACCAACTCGATCTCGGTCACCAGGCCCGCGTGGTTCGAATAGGAGCCGGGTGCGCCGGCGATCTCGAAGATCTCGTCGAAGCTGCGCCGGATCGACTTCGGGAGCAGCGCGTGGTTGGCGCCGCTTCGCACGAAGATGAAGTCCTTGCGCCGATCGACCCCAGTCGGGTTGCGGTAGGGGCTGGTGTGCAGCGTCGTGTTCTGGCGCTCGTCCAGCAGCGCAGCGACGTCCTGCAGGCCGAGGATGTCCGTCAGGACGCGGTAGTCGGTCTCGCCTTCGCGGAAGTTGAAGTCGCCGAGCGCGACGATGGGTTCGCGACTGTCCGCGAAGCGCGTCGCCAGCTGCACGGCCTGCCCCGTACGCTGAGGGACGTGCCGGTGCGGAGCGCTGCTCGAATAGCGCGCGTGGAGGTGGGTGGTGACGAGTACCAGCGGGCCGCTGGGCGTCTCGAGCCGGACCGTCGCGAAGCCCTTGCCGCTCAGGTACTCGAGGTTCGCGGCCTTCTCCGCCGCTCCGGTGACCGAGTAGGCCTCGAAGTGCACCTCTTCGATGGGCAGCCGCGACAGCACCAGCAGTCCGCCCTTGCCGAAGGTGCCGTCCCCGTACCAGCCGTGAACGAGCCCAGCGCGCTCGCCGGCTCGAAGCAGTCGGGCCGCGGCGTCTCGCGTCCACACTTCCTGGAAGGCGACGACATCCAATCCGAGGTCCGGGAGACGCGCTCCGATGGCGTCGATTCGAACCTGTACGTCCCGCCCGATGGGCTCCGGAAGAGCCCACACGTTCAGGGTCGCCAGGCGAATCTGCATCCAACCTCCGGAATCGCCGATCGCCCTTCCCGAAGCAGTCGCCGACTCTGGCCAAGAGGGTTGCAAGCGCCTTGCCAGCCACCCCCCTGCGGCGGGACGCGCAGGAAGCCGTTGCGCGCGCCCGGGCTTGCACGCGGAAGCTGCTCACGCGAGAAACCGCTCGGTGTCGGGCCCGGGGGCCCGGGTGGGAAGTCCGCTTCCTCTTTTGGAACCGCTGCTTCGGGTCCGGGCGGAGCGCCTTACGGGATCAGGCCCGTGCGTCGGCTCGCCGCCAGCGCGGCGATCGCTTCGGCGCGCCGCAGCGCGTCACGGATCTCGACCGCGAACTCTTCGCGCCGCTCGGCGAGTCCCGGCGAGCCCGGGTCCACCAGCCCGCGGTTTCGCGCCAGCTTGAGCGCGGTCTGGAACAGCACCTTCGAGACCGACGAGCCGCTGTGGATGCGGCGTTGCAACAGGCGCTGACGACCCAGAGCGAGGCACTCGTCCAGGAAGCGCGTCTCCGAGAGCTCGGCGTCGACGTCCCATCGGGTGAGGTTTTCGGCGACCACCTGGTAGCTCTCGAGGAACGGGCGCAGGGTGCGATGCGAGCTGAAGGGGCGCATCCGTTGGACGAGGCTGTGGATCGCCTCGGGGCCCTCTTCGAGCAGCTCTTCCCAGCGCGGGTCCTGCAACTGCATCTCGTCGCGGATCTCGGCGCGGAAGGCCTCCTTCTCTGCGAAGAAGAACTCGAACTTGAACAGATCGCGCAGCCCCATGGTCTCGTCGAGGAAGGACGCGACGGGATCGCCATCGCTCGGGCGCACCTCGGCGGCTCTCAGCAGGGCCAGCTCGCAGATCCCGCTCGTGATGAAGAAATGGATCACGGTGTTTCTGTAGTAGGCGGCGGTCAGCTCCTGCCCGCGGTCGATCACGTAGACGGCTTCGGGCCCGGCTGCGTAGCAGTTGACGACCTTGCACTCGACGAGCGCGTCGAGGGTCGACTTGACGCCCGCGTCGCGGCGCAGGGGTTCGAGCGCGCGGGTCGCCGGACGCTTTCGCTCCTCCACGGTGTCGAGCAGGTTCGTCATGCTCGCCCGCACTTCCGACACGGTCACCGCGCGGTCGCCCCAGCCGAGCAGTGCGAGGGTCACGAGTGAAGTCGGCGTGATCGGCGTGACTTGATTGATCCGCACCGACACCTCGAAGGCGAGCTTCTGAAGCGTCAGCTCTTCCTCGTCCGGCTCGGGCTGGCGGCCGGGGTCGGGCGGCCCGAGTTGCTCGCGCAGGGAAACCGGGTCTCCGAAGCGAATGTGGATCTCGCCGGACTTCTGCCGGAAGCCCCGGATGAAGTTCACGAACCAGCCGAAGCTTTCCTGCTGCTTGGCGCCGCCCTGGGCTTCGGCGGAATACGAGCCGACGTCCTGGATCAGGTCGTACGCGATGGACACGGGGATCAGGTAGACGTCGTCGCTCTTGCCGCGCCGGAAGGCGTCTACCACGTAGGCGAGCAGTCCGAAGCGCGGAGGCAGCAGCTTGCCGCTGCGGGAGCGTCCCCCCTCGATGTACCACTCGAGGTTGAAGCGCTTCTCGATCAGGTAGTCGATGTAGCTGCGAAGCACGTGCTTGTAGACCGGGTTGTCCTTGAAGGTGCGACGGATGAAGAACACGCCGCTGCGGCGCACCAACTGGCCGAGCGGGAAGAAGTTCATGTTGATGCCGCCGGCCGTGTGATTCGGAGGCAGTTCGTGCTCGTACAGCATGTACTGAAGCACCAGATGGTCGAGGTTGGACTTGTGGGTCGGCAGGAACACGACCGGGTGACGCTGGGACAAGGTCGCGATCCCGGCGAGCTTCTCCCGGTCGTACTGAAGCTCTTCGCTGTAGCTGCGGGTGTAGATCTTGCGGATCAGGACGGAGGCGAGGTCGATGAGCAGGTGGCTGTGCGCAGCGGCGATCTCTCCCAGGTAGCGCCCGGCGTTCTTGCTGGCGCGCGACAGCGAGATGTCTTCCTCGTTCGCGATCTTCTGCAGTCCGCCCCGGAAGGCGGGACGGTCGAGGATCTCCTCGTGCACGAGGCGAGGAACCTTGTAGCGCGCCCCGCGCAGGGCTCGCTCGGCGCGCTCGAGGGCGAGCGCGGCCATGCGCGACACGAACTCTGCGAGGCCGCCGGTCTGTCCGGCATCGGCGCCGCCCGCCTCACGCCAGCGCGCGCGCAGCTCTGAAGCTCGCGCGGGCTCGCCGGCCACGATGCGGCAGCGGTCGCGTCTCCGCACCAGCACGCCGAACTGCCGCAGGACGCCGGGGTCGCGTGGGTCGCCGAGCTTCAACAGGTCCGACAGGCGTGCGACGCGTCGGCCGTCCACGAGCTCGGGCAGCCACACCACGCGCAGGGGAGCGAGCAGCGGATCATCGTCGGAAGCAAGAGCGTCTTCCAGCCGAGGGTCGAGTCGTCGTCCGGACCGCCGCCGACGCGAGGGCGGGATCGGGATCGCGTTCGCGCGGCTGCCAGCGCCGGGATCCGGGCGGGCGCGCTCCACCCAGGCGTCGAGCAGCCGACGCTCGATGCTGCTCGACGCGTCGAGCAGCAGCACGACGCGGCGCGATCCCGCGTCAGGCCAGGACGGCTCGTTCTCGAGGGCGGAGGCCATCCACCTTGCGAAAGCCATGGCCCGCATTCTACTCGGTCCCGCCGCGTCGGTGTTGTTATCCTGCGGCGGTGCTCTCGCATGCGCGTGGAGGTTGATGTGTGATGGATCAGGAAGGCAGGCGATCTCACGAGGCCTGGATCCCGATGCTCGCTGGGCTTTGCTGGCTGGGGATCGGCGCCACGACGGGGATGCTGGCGTTGGTCCTGGCGCTGGTGCCCGGCGTCCTGTTGGTCGCCACCGGCGCCGGCGAGCTGTTGTGGTCCGAGGACCGCCGCATGCTGCAGTTCTGCGCGCTCGGATCGGCCGCGGGTGTGATCCTGTCGCTGCCCGCCATCCTGCTCGTGGGCTTCCTACCGGCCGTCGTACTGGGTTTGCTGTCCGCGGCATCCTTCCTGGCCGCCGGGCAGCTCTCACTTCGCGGGCTCGCGCCGTTCGAGCGGGTACCGCCCGTTCGCGGGGGGGCCGCGATGGCGGCGAAGGTCGCCGCCGACGAGGCGATCCTGTCCACGATGAACGTGACTCGCACGCTTCCGCGCGGCGAGCGCGCAGACCGCGTCCGGGTCGAAACCTTGCAGGCGGTCGAGCTGTTCGGCGCCCGGGGGTGGCTCGACAAGCCCGAGAGCTACCACCGCGTGCCTCTGTCCCTGGATGCGCCGCGCATTCGTCCCGCGCGGTCCCGCGGCATCGCGTTCGAGCACCTCAGCTTCGACAGCGAGTACGAGCCTCACGCCGAAGAACCCGGCCGCGACCGGTGGCTCGGCTACACGAAGAACCGCACCGCCCATGCGTGGGTGCTCCGCCATCCCGGGGCGCCGCGTCCCTGGCTGGTCTGCGTCCACGGCTACCAGATGGGGTCGCCGCTCGTCGACCTCGGGGCATTCGACCCTCGGCTGTATCACCGCAAGCTCGGGCTGAACATGCTGCTGCCGGTGCTGCCGCTCCACGGCGAGCGCAAGATGGGGCGACGAAGCGGCGATGGCTTCCTCGGGGCGAACGCGCTGGACTCGGTCCATGCCGAGGCCCAGGCCATGTGGGACATGCGCCGGCTGTTGTCGTGGATCCGCGCTCAGGACCCTTACGGCATCGGTGTGCTCGGGCTGTCGCTCGGTGGCTACAACACCGCGTTGCTGGCCTCCCTCGACGAGGACCTGCTGTGCGCGATTCCCGGGATTCCGGCGACGAGCTTCGAGGGATTGCTCTACGAGCACTCGCATGAAACCCAGCTTCGCGAGTTGCACGATCGGGGTCTGACCCGCGAGCTCTTCTCACAGGTGTTCCGCCCGATCTCGCCGCTGGTCCTCGAGCCGAAGGTCGCACCCGAAGGCCGCGCCATCTTCGGTGGTGTGGCGGACCGCCTGGTCCCGCCGGACCAGGTACGCGATCTGCACGAGCATTGGGGAAGCCCGCCCATCGCGTGGTACCAGGGCGGTCATCTCACCTTCGTGCGCGAGCCCGCCGTTCGCGCACTGATCGAGGACACCTTCCAGCGGTCGGGGTTGTTGCCGCGCGCCGGGATGCGCGCGGCGGGCCCGCCGGTGGGCGTTCAGTCGCCTTCTCCCCCTCTATCGCCTTCGCCCTCGCCGCCCTCGTCGGCGTAGCGCACCACACGGGCCGGGTTTCCGACGACCACCGCCCCGGCCTCGACGGACCGGGTCACGACGGCGCCGGCTCCCACCATCGCTCGCTCACCGATCGTGATGCCCGGCAGCAGGGTCGCGTTGGCTCCGATGGACGCGCCGCGCTTCACGGTCAGCCGCGGCCAGTCCGTCGGGCGCTTGCCGCTGCGTGGCCACGGGTCGTTGCTGAAGGTCGCGTTCGGACCGACGAAGACATCGTCCTCGAGGATCATGCCGTCCCAGATCTGCACCCCGTTCTTGATCGTGACGCGGTCGCCGATCACCACGTCGTTCTCGATGAACACGTGGTCGCAGATGTTGCAGGCCGCTCCGATGTGCGCACCCGGCAGCACGTGCGCGAAGGCCCAGATGCGGGTGTCCGGTCCGATGTGGGCGCTCTCGACGAGCGCCTGGGGATGGCAGAAGTAGCTGTAGCTCACGGAGTCCTCGTCGCGGGTCCGCTCGATCCTAGCGTCTGTGCGGTCGCGGCCTACTCTGCGCCAGGCCGGTCGAAAGCAGCGCCAGGGAGAGCAGGGCGGCCGTGCCGAGGGTGAGGTCCCGGGTCTCCGGGACCTGGATGACCACCGAGCACCGAGCCGTGTTGCCATCGTCGTCGCTGACGGTGAGGTGGGTGGTGTAGTTGTCCTCGGCGTGGAAGACCTTGCTGGGCGCGCTCGCGAGAGAGCCCGTGCCGTCGGCGAAGTTCCAGGCGTGCTCGACGAGGGTTCCGTCGCTGTCGCCGGCGTTGGCGTTGAACGAGACGGTGAGCGGCGCCGGTCCCCGGGTCGGAGAGGCGGTGGCGTCGCAGGTGGGCGGGCTACCGGTCTCGTTCGCACGCAGGTACCAGCTTCGGGCAAGCGGGTCGGTCTTGAAGAAGGCTTGCAGCTGGGCCCCGACCTTCGCGACCCCGTTGTTCGAGGGGTGGATGAAATCGCTGGCGCTGACGTCGTTGCAAAGCCACTGCATGCCGTCGGACCGGACCTCGAGCCCGTCGATCCAGAGATACGGGCCCCAGGACAGCAGCGGGGCCATGACCGGGCCCGCCCCGGGATCGAAGTTGAGGGCGGGGTCTCCCGCCAGCTGCTTGTCCAGCATCCAGTGGACGGCGAATCCGCTCTCGAACGCGAAGGGCTCGGGGTTGAGCAGGTCCGCATCGTCGGTGTAGGCGCGGGTGCGGCTCGAGAACCACGCGATCCGGAGGTTGGGGTAGCGGACGCGAAGGCTGCGTGACACTTCCTCGATCCTTTCCTGCAACACCTCGGCATGGTCGGGGAAGGCGCCGTTGTCGTTGGGGACGCGGTCCGCGAGCTTCACCCAGGCCACCTGCACCTGTGCCGGGGTGCCGCCGGCGTCGTCGATGAGCCCGTCCGCGACGTCCCAGGTAAAGGACGACGGGCTCATCCAGTCCTCGGCGGTGCGGGAGTCCTGGGCCCCGTTCACCACGAGGACCCGCGGATCCCGGGCGGCGTCCGTTTCCGAGTGTGCGAGGAATCCGTCGAAGGCAGACCGCGTGTTCGACATCCCGACGGAGAGGAAGACGATGAGACCTCCGGCGTCGGGGTCGCCCGCTGCGTCGCGGGGCGTGATGTCGCTCGCGATCGCGAGACCCGCGGCCTCGTGCGACGCCGGGCGCGTGCTGAAGCCACCGGGATACAGGCCCCCGGCGCGTCCGAGATAGCTGCCCGCGGCA
Source organism: Deltaproteobacteria bacterium (assembly GCA_029261855.1). GTDB lineage: Bacteria > Myxococcota_A > UBA9160 > UBA9160 > UBA4427 > JAJDAN01. The sequence continues at coordinate 144,441 of JAJDAN010000011.1, read as the reverse complement.
GAGTCCGACAACGGCGAGACGCCGATCGTCGTCAGCGAGCAGTCCGCGCGCGTCAGCGTCGGCCAGGTGCACGCAAGCAACAGCAGCGGGAGCAGGGTTCGGAGGTTCATGGGGTCGGGGTGTCGGGGGCGTGCGGCTTGGCGAGTAGGGCGAGTAGGGCGAGCGGGGGACGGAGCCTACGTGAGGTACGGCGCAGGCGCCGGATCGGTCACGGTCCGTGCGCGGCGCACCCTGGCGCACGACGCGCGTCCGTGTACCCTCCGGGGACTGCGGCGAACCAACCCTCCTGGCACCTCCCTCAACCGGCGCGCTCGACTCGCTACGTCGACGAGTTCCGATTCCTTCGACAGCAGCTTCGTCGAGCCGCCAGGACGGGTCCGATCGATCATCGCTTGCATGGACTGATGCCGCCGCGCGGCCTGCGGACGTCCTTCGAAGGCGTTCTCGCCGGTAGCTGCGCGGGGGTCCTGATCGGCGTCGCCGAAGCGGGCTGGCTTTCGTCGCGCGCTCCAGACGTCTCTGCGGTACCTCTCCTTCTCTGGGCGGCCACCGCCTATGCGCTCTCGTGCGCGCCCCTCGGCCTCGCGGTCGCCTGGGGGATGCCAGGACTCGCATGGGTCGTGGGTCGAACGACGGGCAGGACGCTGCACGCCAACGACGTCGCGGTCCCTGCGTTCGCAGGCGCCTTGCTGCTGTGCGGTGTGTGGGTCGGGCGCGCGCGCTTCTATATGGACGTGGCCCCGTCGCGGGAGACGGCACCCGCCCCCTTGCTGGTCGTCGGCGTGAGCCTCGCCTGCGGACTCGCACTCGCCGTTGCAGTCGTCGCCGTCGCGCGCTGGCGCGGGGCGCGCGCCCTGTTCGCGGGGTCCTTGATCCTGTCGGGGCTCGCGGCTCTCGGCCTGGCTCTGCGACACCCGGCGCCCACGACGCCGGCCTCCGAGATCCCTGTCGATGCGCCTGTCGAGGCGCTCGCGAAGCCGGGTTCCCCGGACGTATTCCTGATCGTCGCGGACACCCTGGGCGCTCGGTACCTGAACCTCTACGACCGGGACGCGCCCGCGCGGACACCGACCCTCGACGCACTGGCGGCTGACGGCGTGCTGGTCGCCGACCACTGCGCGCAGAGCTCCTGGACGAAGCCCGGCTTCGCGTCCATCGTGACGGGGCTGCGGCCCCGGCGTCATGCGGCACTCGATCAGGATGCCGAGCTTCCCGAAGGGGCGACGACGGTTGCAGAGGTCTTCGCGGCCCACGGCTACGAGACCCTCGGATACTCGAACGTCAATCCGAACAACTCGTCTGGTGCGAACTTCGATCAGGGCTTCGAGCACTTCATCGATCTTTCACCGTCGGACGCCTGGCTCGGGGCTCCCTGGTCGGGTACTTCCCTGGTCCTGTACCGGCAGGCCATCTCGCCCTTGGCGAAGCGGCTGGTGGGCGCCAACGCTCATCATTTCTACCAGCCGGCCGATGCGTATACCGACCTCGTGTTGAAGAGACTACGGGAGCGCCGCGACCACCGACCGCTGTTCGCGTTGCTCCATTACATGGACCCGCACAGCCCGTACATGGGCGGCCGGGTCCAGGGAAGGCCGATGAGCGGGAACCCGGGACATCCGGCGGCGGACACGGTCTCGCCGGAGCAGCTGATTCGCGGTCACACGGCTGATATCGAGTTCATGGACGCACATCTGGGTCGTCTCGTCGACGGCTTGCGGCAGCTGGACCTGTACGAGGACGCCGTCATCGCCTTCACTTCCGATCACGGTGAAGAAATCTACGAGCACGCGGCGTGGGGGCACGGCGACTCCTTGTACGAGGAGGTGCTTCGGATTCCGCTGATCTTGAAGTTGCCGAAGGGGGCCGGGAAGGGGACCACCCGCCCGGGCCTCACGCAGCAGATCGATGTGGCGCCGACCTTGCTGTCGCTGGCCGGGCTCGAGGTTCCGGGCGAGATGACCGGTCGCCCGGTCCTGGGCCGTGACGGAACGCCGCCCGCCGAGGCGGCGGGCTTCTGCTTCTCGACCCTGCAGAGTCGGGGCAACGACATGGACGCAGCCCGGAACCAGGGCGCGACCCTCATCCGCACCCGCGAGACCGACCAGGAACGGCTCGCGCCCTTCGAGCTGTACGACCTGCGACGCGATCCGGGACAGCAACGGAACCTCGCGGGGCAGGGCGACCCGCGCGAAGGCGCACTCGAAGCTGCCCTCGACCAGGCGCTCGACCGCGACGAGGCGAACAGCCTCGACGCGAGCCAGATGCAGACGGGTAGCGAGCTCGAATCCCGGCTTCGCGCCCTCGGCTACCTGGAATGAGCCGCCCACGAGACAAGCCAGATCCAGAACCACAGTTGAAGGAGATTCACATGGCCGATCCCAACGCAGTGAAGAGCACCATCAAGAACTACATCCTCGAGGAATTCCTGCCCGGGGAGGATCCCGACGAGCTCACCGATTCGGTCGAGATGATGACCCTGGGCATCCTCGACTCGGTGTCCGTCATGCAGCTCGTCACCTTTCTCGAAGAGCAGTTCGACGTCACCTTCGAGGCGAACGAAGTCGGCGCAGAGCACATGAACACGCTCGAAGAGATCACCAAGCTGGTCTGCTCCAAGCTCTGACATGAACCTGCACGAGTACTTCGAGCAGAGCTCCAGCGAGCACGCCCGTCGCACGGCGATCGAAGAGGCCGACGGATCGACCCTTCGCTACGGCGAGCTGGCGGACCTTTCCGATCGCATGCGCGACCGCCTGGTGCACGCTGGAGTCGCGCCCGGCGACCGGGTCGGGCTCTACGTGCACAAGACCATCGATACCGTCGCCTCGATCCTCGGCATCCTGAAGGCCGGCGCCGCCTACGTGCCCGTCGACCCGACGGCACCGCCGACGCGCAACGCCTACATCCTCGACGACTGCAAGGTCGAGATCGTGATCGTCGAGGATTGCTACCGGGAAGGTCTCGAAGCCCAGCTGTCGGCGCTCGGTCGTCTTCCTCCGTTGATCGTCCTCGATGGGGCCGGTGGGGGGCGCGCGCTCGCGGCCCGTCTCGACGCGCTACAGGCGAACGACCCCGCGCCCGCTGCGGAGACGCGTGGGGTTCCCCAGGACGGCCTCGCGTACATCCTCTACACCTCGGGGTCCACGGGGAAGCCCAAGGGCGTCATGCTTTCCCACGAGAACGCGACCAGCTTTCTCGACTGGTGCCTCGACACCTTCCATCCCGTTCCCGAGGACCGTTTCTCGTCCCACGCGCCTTTCCACTTCGATCTGTCGATCCTGGACATCTACACGTCGCTCTCGAGCGGAGCGTGTCTCGTGATCGTTCCCGAGGACGTGGGCAAGGAGCCGGTCGCCCTCGCCGAACTCATCGCCGACAAGAAGATCAGCGTCTGGTACTCGGCGCCGTCGATCCTCGCGATGCTCTGCCAGTTCGGGAAGCTCGAGACGCGGGACTATTCCGCGTTGCGTGCGGTGCTGTTCGCCGGAGAGGTGTTCCCGGTCGGCCATCTGCGGAGCCTGACCGAACTCTGGCATGGGCCGCGTTACTACAACCTCTACGGTCCCACGGAGACGAACGTCTGTACCTGGTACGAGGTCGAGCTGCCCGTTCCCGGGGATCGCACGGTGCCGTATCCGATCGGGAAGGTCTGCTCGCAGCTCGAGGGCGCAGTCCTCGATCCGAGCCTGCAACCCGTCGCCGACGGCGAAGAAGGCGAGCTGTGCATTCGCGGGTCGAACGTGCTGCTCGGCTACTGGAACCTGCCCGAGCAGACGGAGAAGGCCTTCACCGGTGACTACTACCGGACGGGCGACATCGTGGTCTCCGAGCCGGACGGAAACCTGCGCTTCGTCGGTCGTCGAGACCGGATGGTCAAGAAGCGCGGCTTCCGCGTCGAGCTGGGCGAGATCGAGACGTCGCTGTACGGGCATCCGGAAGTCAAGGAGGCGGCGGTGATTGCCTTGCCCGACGACGACGCCGGAGTCAGCGTCCACGCGCACCTCAGCCTCAAGACCGAGAAGAAGCTGTCGCTCATCGGGCTCAAGAAGTTCTGCTCCGAACGGCTTCCCGTTTACATGATCCCGGACAAATTCAGCTTCCATTCCGAGCTGCCGAAGACGTCCACGGACAAGATCGACTATCAGAAGCTCGGGAGTCAGGATTCGTAGATGGATTTCGCCTGGTCGGCAGAGCAGAAGGAGCTGAGGCAGGGAATCCTGGAGATGGCCCGGGGCTCTCTCAACGACGGACTTCGCGAGCGGGACGAGCGGGGCGAGTTCAATCGCGAAGGCTGGCAGAAGTGCGCAGAAGCCGGGATCCACGGCCTGCCCATGCCGGCGGAGTACGGCGGTCTCGGGCTCGACGCACTGACCACCGTGGGTGTGCTCGAGCGGCTCGGCTACGGCTGCCACGACAACGGCCTCGTCTTCTCGATCAACGCCCACATGTGGACGGTCGAGATGCCGCTGCTGCACTTCGGCAGCGACGAGCAGAAGAAGCGCTGGTTGCCGCGACTCTGCAGCGGCGAGCTGATCGGCGGCAACGCCATGACCGAGCCGGCTTCGGGTTCGGACGCCTACAGCCTCGCGACCTCCGCCGAGAAGCGCGGCGATCGCTACGTGCTCAACGGCAACAAGGTCTTCATCACCAACGGCAGCGTCGCCGACCTGCTGGTGGTGTACGCGACCCTCGATCCGTCGAAGGGCGCCTCCGGCATCAGCGCCTTCGTGGTGGAAAAGGGCAGCCCGGGGTTCAGTGTCGTCGGTGAGGCGGACAAGATGGGCATCCGCACCTCGCCCATGGCCGATATCTTCTTCGACGACTGCGAGGTGCCGGTCGAGAATCGCCTGGGCGCCGAGGGGGACGGGGTAGCGCTCTTCACCCACTCCATGACCTGGGAGCGCGCCTGCATCCTGGCGAGCGCCGTCGGCGCGATGGACCGGCTTCTCGAGACGACGATCCGCTACGCGAAGACGCGAGAGCAGTTCGGTCAGCGGATCGGGAAGTTCCAGATGGTCGGCTCCAAGATCGTCGACATGAAGCTGCGAGTCGAGACGGCGCGCGGCTTGCTGTACCGGGCCGCCTGGCTTCGCGACCAGGGCCGCAGCATCTTCATCGACGCGGCGCTCGCCAAGCTCCACATCAGCGAGAGCTGGGTTCGCTGCGCCGAGGACGCCCTGCAGATCCACGGCGGCTACGGGTACATGCGGGAGACGGAGATCGAGCGCGAACTGCGCGATGCCCTCGGCAGCCGCATCTATTCCGGGACCTCCGAGATCCAGCGCGTCCTGATCGCTTCGTTGCTGGGGCTCTGACGTGGCCGGATCCGAGAGCGAGGTGAAACCCCTCGAACGCTGGCTCGGCTTCGGTGTGATCGTCGCCCAGCTGGCGCTGCTGGTCGCCGTCGCCACGCGCTACCGCTTCGAAAGCCCGGGCTTCCAGAACAGCCTGCCCTGGATCGCCGGGGCCTTCGTCGTGCATCACCTGCTACCGGCGCGTGTCCGGATGCACTTTTTCGTGGTCGTCTCGATGGCGACCATCGCGTTCGTCCTGGGCGCCCGACCCAGCGGCTTCGACTTCGCGTCCGCCTTCCAGAACGGCGGGGCGCTGCTGGCGATCGGCGTCGGGTTGATCGCGATCTGTCATCTGCCCGTGGCCTTCGCGGCGCGCGTGGCGCTGCTGGGTCTCGTCGGCGTGATCCTCATCGCGACACGGGGCGGCTTCCTGGCCGAGGGTGCACTTCCCGCCGTGTGGCCGATCCTCGGCGCGCTCTTCATGTTCCGCTTGATCGTCTACGTGTACGACATGCAGAGCGCGAAGGAGCGCCCTCCGCTGGTTCGTTCGTTGGCGTATTTCTTCATGCTGCCGAACGCCTTCTTCCCGCTCTTCCCGGTGGTGGACTGGAAGAAGTTCAGCGCCGGCTACGCGAGCGACGCGCCCCTGCAGCTCTACCAGCACGGGCTGCACTCGATGGCACGCGGCCTGCTGCACATCGTGATGTATCGGGTGGTCTACTACCACTTCTACATCGACTCGTCGCAGATCGCCGACGGCGAGAGTCTGCTGCGCTTCGTGCTCGCGAACTTCGCCCTCTACCTCCGGGTCTCGGGCCAGTTCCACATGATCGTGGGCTTGCTGCAGCTGTTCGGCTTCAACCTGCCCGCGACGAACCACCACTACTTCCTGGCAGACAGCTTCACCGACTACTGGCGTCGGGTGAACATCTACTGGAAGGACTTCATGGTGAAGATCTTCTACACGCCCGTGGCGTTCCGGCTGCGCGGGCGGGGTGTCGTCCTGCCCGTGGTGGCCGGATCCGCCGCCGCGTTCCTCGCCACCTGGCTGTTGCACGCGTACCAGTCCTACTGGCTGCGCGGGGCCGTGTTCTTCTCGCTCCAGGACGGCCTCTTCTGGTTGATCCTCGGCGTGCTCGTGATGGCGAACGCCGCCTGGGAGGCCAAGCACCCGCGCCGCCGCTCGCTTTCGAAGAAGATCGACTGGCGCGCAACGGGCATGGCTGCCTTGCGAACCACTGGCGTCTTCTCGGTGCTGGCGGCGCTCTGGTCGCTGTGGAGCGCGAAGTCCGTCGGCGAGTGGCTCGCGATGTGGGCCTACGTGGACGCCGACTTCGTGACCGGGCTCGTCGTGACCCTCGCCATCGTCGCCGCCTGCAAGGTGGGCGTGGAGGTGCTGGAAAAGGGCGGGCGCGGAGACTTCCTGTTCGGGAAGTTGCCTCGGGGAGCGCGGCTCGGTCAGGTATTGCCCATTGCCGCGGCGACCGTGGTGCTCCCGCTGGCGGCGGTGTTCCTGCTGGGAGACGCCCGGGTGCTGCGCCGGGTCGACGGCAAGACGCGCTTCGTCATCAAGAGCCTGAAGAGCAACCAGCCGAACACCGCGGACCTGCGAAAGATGGAGCGCGGCTACTACGAGAATCTATTCGACGCTGCGAACTCGAACTTCGTCGACAGCGGCGCCCAGGCGCCGGCCGACTGGATCGACTTTCCCGAGATCGAGATCCTGAAGCAGACGGGCGACATGCGCTTCTGGAACTTCGCGCCGTCGCGTGCCGAGGTGATCAACGGGTACACGTTCTCCACGAACGCGCTCGGACTGCGCGACCAGGAATACCCCAGAGAGAAGGCGCCGGACCGCTATCGCGTGGCGGTGCTCGGGTCGTCTCACGTGATGGGCTGGGGGATCAACGACGACGAGACCTTCGAGTCCCTCGCCGAGGCGAGCCTGGCCACGGCGCGTCCCGACGGCCGCCGCCTCGAGATCCTGAACTTCGGCGTGGGAGGCTATAGCCCGGTCTGTCAGCTGGGCGTGATGCGTGAAGGCGTGCTCCCGCTCCTGCCCGACGCAATCTACTTCGTTGCCCACGGCGTCGATGGCGCGCTGGCGATCGAGCGTCTGGCCCGGCTGGTCCACCAGGACATCGCGCTCGAGGACGAGTTCCTGCGCGACATCGTCGCGCGCGCGGGCATCAAGCGCAGCATGTCGCAGCTGGCGATGCAGCGAGAGCTGCCGCCCTTCGCCAAAGAGCTGGTCGCCGAGTCGTACCGCGTGGTCGGCGATCTGGCGCGCGACGCCGGGGCGCTACCGGTCTGGATCTATCTGCCCCGGATCACCGAGCAGGACGCGAATCGAGAAGCCATCGACGAGCTGCGGGGGATGGCGGATCGGGCGGGTTTCATCACCTTCGACATGAGCGGCCTGTGGGACGAGATGGCCGTCGATGACCTGGCCATCGCGCCCTGGGACATGCATCCCAACGCGGAGGGGCATCGGATGATCGCCGAGCGCCTGGAGGAGATCATGCAGAGCGATCCGCGGCTGGGCTTCTCGCCCCAAGAGCAACAGTAGGGATTGGGCGGCGGTTGGCCGCTCGAGAGGCGAGTCAGCCGCTCTGCGCGTTGGCCGGAGCCTTGTCGGCGAAGAACGCGTCGTACAGCGTGCGCAGGTTCGTGAATACCTCGGGCTCGATGCTCTCGATGTCCACTTCTTCGCCGCGCAGGCTCTCGATGAACAGGATGAACTCGACGATGTCGAGGGAGGACAGCAAGCCCTCGTCGAGGATCGGCATCTCGCTGTCGGTGAGGCGGTCCGCCGGGGCGTTTGCGCGCTCGAGGATCCATCCTCGAAGCTGTTCGATGATCTCGGGGGCTTCCATCCGGCCTTTCCTATCGGGACCGCAATCGTCGGTCCTGAGCGTCCTTTGTCCGTTCCGGCATTTCTGGACTCTTGTGGTGACCGGGGTTCAGGGGGAACAACGAGACGAGCGCGCGGGATGCGTCAGAAGCCGTGCGGGCCGTGTCCGTCCAGGTTGGTGAGGTGTAGTCCCTTCTGGGTTTCGTCGAAAGGCGCGAGGACCTTCTGCAGCTCGGGCGACGCCGCGAAGTAGCGGCGTCCCGGAAGCAGCACGTAGCCGTTGGCTTCGAAAGCTGCGGTCCAGCGCGGGTGGGACTGATTGGAGGCGATCAGGTCCACGCCACGCGCGATCAGGAAGCGATCGGCCGCGGCGATCACCGCGCCCGCGTCGTCCGGGTCGGCCAGGCAGTCGATCACGCTGCCCACACGCAGGTCGCCGAAGCGCGCGTCGTCCTGGAGCTGGTTGTCCATGACGACCACCCATCCGAGGTCGCTGCCGTCCCGCCTTACGCGCAGGCGGACACAGGCCGGCCAGCCGCCCCGGGGCAGCAGGGCATTCATCGTGGCTGCGTCGCGAAGGCCCAGTGCCTGGTAGCGGGGGCTGCAGCGCTCCCAGACCGCGTCGGCCCAGGGGCCGAAGTCGTCGACTTCCTCGACGTCGAGGCCGCGGGTGCGCGCGTCGCCGCCCCGCACCAGGGCGATCCCCGCGTGTAGCGTCTTCAGTCCCGCCCACCCGAGACCCGTGAAGGCCAGCCCGTCGAGGGCGGCGCGCCGGGCGGGGCTGTTCCGCAGGTAGCGGTTGTGACGCAGGAAGCGGAACGGCTTGACGACGCGCAGGCAGAAGGGTGTCGGATGGATCAGCCATTTGAGCGATCGCAACATCTGCAGCATCGAGGCTTCGTCGCCACCGTGTCCCCAGCTGTAGAGCACGGGGTGGCGCTTCAGCATGTCCCGGATGAGTCGCAAGCCCAGCGTGTTGTACTTGCGGCTGAGCAGACCTTCGGACACCGGACCCTGCCAGTCCGTCACGAGCACCGGCTCGCCAGCGATCCACCATTCCTGGGGCTTGAGCGCATATGCGCCGCGTACGGCTTCGCCGTCCTCGACGGCGAGGAAGTGCTCGCGCCAGACACGGATGTTCTCCCGTCGCGGGAGCCACGTGTCCTCCGAGCCTTCGTACCAACCCCAGTGCGTCCCGCCGTCGCGCATCCTCTTGTTGAACGCGATGACGGCCGAAACACGGTCGGGGGTGTACGGAACGACCTCGATCCCCATTTGGGTGCTCTTCCCTTCTGCTTGGCTGGCCGGCAAACTACCATACGGGCCGATCCGGGCGCGATGTCGACACAGGATCGGCATCCCCGGCCACACACTGGACGCGCGCTTCGAGCGCGCGTCAGAGAACGGAGAACGCAACTGGGTAGAGCAGGTCGCACGACGGTCTTCTTTCGCGACGATGACGTCGGCGAGTTGGCGCAGCCGCTGCGCAACGTCGTCGAGCTGTTGATCGAGGAGGCGGTCCCCTGCAGCTACCAGGTGGTTCCCGAGTTCCTCACCCGGGAAGCAGCAGCCTACGTGCAGGCCGCGCGCGCCGATCACCCGGGGCTCGTGCGGCTGAATCAGCATGGGCTGCGCCACGAGCAGACCCTGGACGGGGAGCATCGCTACAGCGAGTTCGACGGTCACCGCCCCTACGCCGAACAGCGACGGGACATCGAGCAGGGGCTCACGCTGCTCTCGGACCTGCTGGGCAGCGCATTCGACCGTCGGGTCTTCACGCCCCCGTGCCACAAGTACGACGACGTCACCGTGCAGGTGCTGGCCGAGCTGGGCTTCGAGGTGCTCTCGGCCGGGGTGAAGGTGGACCCGGTCTCACGACTCTACTACCGGGTCGGTGCAGCCCTGGGCCGGGTGTCGTTCCTCGGCAAGCGTGTTTCGTACCACGGCCGGCGCACGCCTGGCACCGGCCTCGCGGAGCTGTCCGTGTGCATCGACGTGGACGAGGACGTCGACGCACGGGGTGAGAAGATCGAAAAGAGCCTCGACGACCTGTGGGGCGAGCTCGAAGCCTGCCGCGCACGGCTTTCCGTCGTGGGTGTGATGCTCCACCACGGCAAGTGCGAGGGACGCCGGGTGGATGTCCTGCGCGAGTTCGTGCGGCGTCTCAAGGGGGACCCGGGCATCGAGATCCGGTCGCTTCCGGAGATCGTCGCGGGCGCCTGATCGACACCTTTTGCGCCGGGGATGCCACTTACCCGGCGCGGCTCGCTGTGTTCGTACCCTTCCTCCCCCGCCTTCCCGCCCCGTCTTCTTGCCAAAGCCGCTCTCTCGATTCCACACCCGCCGGAGATCCAATGGCCGAACCCGACAAGCACCTGCAGCAGCTCGGGCTGGTGCTGATCGGACGCAACGAAGGCGATCGGCTGCGGCTTTGCCTCGAATCGATTCCCAACGGGGTCGGTGGCGCGGTCTACGTGGACTCGGGTTCGACGGACGGCAGCGTCGCCCTGGCGGAAGCCCACGGCGTGTCTGTCGTGAAGCTCGATCTGTCGCGGCCCTTCACGGCGGCTCGGGCCCGCAACGAAGGCTTCGAGCACCTGCTGCGCGAGCACCCGGACCTGTCGCGCGTTCAGTTCGTGGACGGGGACTGCAGCCTGGTCGACGGCTGGCTCCTCGAGGCGTCGCAGCTGCTCGACGCGAACCCGGACTGGGTCGCCGTCTGCGGCTGGCGGCGCGAGCGCTACCCGGAGAGCAGCGTCTACAACCGCTGGTGCGACCTCGAATGGACCCAGGTTCCCGTCGGCGACGTGGGGGACGTGGGCTTCGGCGGCGAGGTCATGATCCGCGTCGAATCCTTCCGAGCCGTCGGCGGCTACGACGCCAGCATCATCGCCGCCGAGGACTCGGAGCTGAGCGAACGACTGCGCCGGTCCTGCGGGCCGGTGATCCGCGTGGACCGCGTCATGAGTCATCACGACGCGGCCATCCATTCCATCCGGCAGTGGTGGTCCCGTTGCGTCCGCTCGGGGCACGCCTACGCCGAGGTCTCCGAGCGTCACCGCGGGTCGGGGATGTTCCGGCGCCACGTCCGCAGCCTGGTCCTCTGGGGCGCCGTGCTGCCGGGGCTGGCGCTGCTCTCGCTGCTCCTGGCGCCGGTGGGCGTGCTGCTCGTCCTGGGTCTCTACGGCCTCCAGATCGGACGTATCGCGCTCAGCATGGATCCGGAGCGCTTCTCCTTCCAGCATCGCGTGTTGTGGGGCATCGGTTGTCTGGTGTGGCAGGTTCCCAAGATGCAGGGACTGCTCCAGTATCGGCGCAATCGCCGCCGGGGCATTCGACAGCAGATCATCGAGTACAAATGAAGCTCGCCTATCTCACCGGTCAGTATCCGAAAGTCAGTCACACCTTCGTGCGGCGCGAGATCCTGGGGCTCGAGGCCCTGGGGCACGAGGTCGTGCGTCTGTCGGTGCGCAGGGCGGACTCGGGCGTGGTCGATCCCCTGGACCTCGTCGAGCTCGACAAGACCACGGTGTTCTTCGGCTCGTCGCCGCTGGGTTGGGCGATCGCGTTCTTGCGCGCGGGCGTCCGTGCCCCGGGCGCGCTGTTGCGCGAGCTCGTCGGCGTCGTCTCCCCGTCGGGTTCCGGCCCGAGTCTGGGACGGCGGGCCGCCTACCTGCTCGAGGCTGCGTTCTTCCTGGACGTCGTGCGACGGGCGGGCGTACAGCACGTGCACGCGCACTTCGGGCGCAACGGCGGGAGCGTGGCGCGCCTGATGAAGCGCCTCGGCGGCCCGTCCTTCAGCATGACGGTGCACGGTCCGGACGAGTTCGACGACCCCGTCGGCCACGAGCTGGGGGACAAGGTGGCCGAGTCCGCGTTCACCGCCGCGATCAGCTCGTATACCACGGCGCAGTTGCGTCGTTGGGTACCCATCGACAGCTGGTCGAAGCTGCACGTGGTGCACTGTTCGGTGGACGAGTCCTTCTTCGAAGAACGCGAGCCCATCGCCGAGGACTGCGTCAGCTTCGTGTGCGTGGGCAGGTTGTGCGCGCAGAAGGGCCAGCTCATCCTGCTCGATGCCTTCGCGGATCTGGTCCGGGAAGGCCGTCGTGCCCGTCTCGTCCTGGCCGGCGACGGCGAGATGCGGCCGGAAGTCGAGGCGCGGATCCGACAGCTCGAGATCGCCGACCACGTCGACATCACTGGCTGGATTTCCGAGCAGGAGGTCCGCGACCAGCTTCGCGCCGCGCGCTGCATGGTGCTGCCGAGCTTCGCCGAGGGCTTGCCCGTCGTGATCATGGAATCCCTGGCGATGGGGCGACCGGTGATCAGTACCTACATCGCCGGCATCCCCGAGCTCGTGCGCGACGGAGAGAACGGCTGGCTGGTGCCCGCGGGCGACGTGTCCGCGCTCACCGCCGCCCTGCGAGAGGCCCTCGATGCGGCGCCCTCGGATCTCGATGCACGGGGCCAGGCCGGTGCAAAGCGCGTGCGGGAGCAGCACTTCGTCACGACCGAGGTGAGCCGTCTGGAAGCCCTGCTGCGCAGGGCGGCGATCGGCGCGCGCCAGGACTGAGCCTGGGAGCCGCGCGTTTCAGCCGAAGCGCGCCGAGTCGAGGGCGTGGTCGGCGAGCCAGGCGTCGTCTTCGGGCGTAGCCCCCAGCCAGTGCTCGATGAGCTCGCCCCACGGCGCTCCGATCAGGTAGTTGCCGCAGGCCTCCTCGGCATGCGCGGAGAGCGCCGCGTAGAGGTCGTCGTCCTCGAGCAGCCGCTCCAGGGCACCGACCAGGGCCTCCACGTTGCCGGCGGGGAACACCAGGCAGTCTTCGCCGTCCTTCACCCGGGTGCCGAACATCGGGTGGTCCGACACGACGAGAGGGGTCCTCGAGCACAACCCCTCGTAGATCACGTTGGGCATGCCTTCGGGATACTCGTGACGACTCGGGACCAGCACGACGTCGTGTTCGTGCATGGCCTTCAGGACTTGATCGTGTCCGCACTTGCCGGCGAAGTCGACGCGAGCCGCCACGCCACGCTGCTCGGCATGGCGCTCGAAGTCGTCGATCTTGCCGGCTCCGATGACGGTCAGTCGAGCCTCCCGCCCGGCTTCCTCCAGGCGCGCGACGGCGTCGATCAGGTCTCCCACGCCCTTCTCGACCCGTACCTGCCCGACGTAGAGCAGGTGGGGGGCCTGGGACCGGGTGCAGCGGGTCTTGACCGGAAAGTCCGCCGGGGTGACCACCGCGGGCCAGTCGAAAGGAACGATCTTGCGCGCCGGGATCCCGATGCGCTCGAGGTCCTGGGACGCCTTGAGGTTGCGATTCGTCACCCAGCGGATGGCGGGATTGCGCAGGGTGTGCGCCAGCCAGGCGTAACGGATCTTGGCCTTGATGCCCGACACCCGGAAGCTGTCCGCCAGCAGCGGAAACACGTCGACTCCCGCCTTGCAGGCCGCGCGGATCAGCGCTGTGACCGGGCTGTTGATGATCATGTGGGTCGGACGCTGGGCCAGCACCATCGCGATCAGCTCCGGGGCGCGCGCGGGTCCGTCTTCCGGTCGATACACCAGTCCCAGCTGGCGGACCCCGTTCGGCAGCACTTCTTCGCCGAGATCCTGGGAGATGCAGACCTGGACGATCTCCTCGACGTCGTCCCGCAGGGCCAGTTCGCCCACGAAGTCGACGCTGTAGCGCTGGGCGAAGAAGTCCTCGGCGCCTCCCGCCTGGAGACGCTTGTAGCCCTCGGCGTAGTCGCCGACTTGTACGAATACGATGCGTTTCTGGTTCATGCTGACTGGAAGTCTCGGATGGTACGGTTCGAGTGACGTCTATTCGACCGGTCGACGGGCTTTCCTGAGTCGTGCCCACTGGGCGGGGGGAGAGGGCGGGGTGAAAGTGCGACTCCGGGATGCGTCGGGTATCGTGAATTTCGCCGACAAGTCGAGCTGCCCGAAGGCCGATACAGCCTGGGGCCCACGGCGTCTTCCCGGTTGCAAGAGCAGAACCCCTGGAACCGACGGGCCTTCGCCTGCGACCCACGGGCCGGGCATGCCAGGACGGTCAGGAGGTCGGAGCTTGGGCAAGGACGCAGGTCAGCCGGGCGGCACGGTACGCGTCGGGCTGCTGGGCGCGGGCTACATCGCCGACTACCACCACGCCGCCCTGGCCCAGGTCCCGGGCGTCGCCGTCGTGGCGGTCTGCGACCTCAGCCGCGATCGGGCCGAGCGCTTCGCGGGGGCTCATGGCATTCCCGGTGTCCACAGTGACCTCGGCGAGATGCTCGCGCAGGAATCCCTCGACGTCGTGCACGTGCTGACGCCACCGAATCTGCACGCCGACCCGGCCCGCCAGGTGCTCGAGGCCGGCTGCGATGTCTATCTCGAGAAGCCGATGTGCAGCACCAGCGCAGAATGCGACGGGCTGATCGAGGTCGCCGATCGCATGGGCCGCGCCATCGGTGTCGGTCACAACTTCCTCTACTTCCCGGGCTACGAGGCGCTCGTCCGGGATCTGCGCAGCGGCCGACTCGGTCGCCTCGACCAGCTGGACGTGGTCTGGAACAAGGTCCTCGGCCAGCTCCGCGGCGGGCCCTTCGGCGCCTGGATGCTGGCCCATCCCCAGAACATCCTGTTCGAGGTGGCGCCCCACTCCTTCGCGCACGTGGGCCACCTGGTGGGGGAGCTGGACGATGTCGCCGTCGACGCGCGCGACGAGGTCGAGCTGCCGCGCGGCCTGCGATTCTTCCGGCGCTGGGAGATTCGCGGCTGGAAGGGCACGACCCACGTCCGTCTGCGCTTCTGCTTCGCCGAGGGATATCCCGAGCACTACATCCACGTGCGCGGAAGCAACGCTACCGCGACGGTGAACTTCGAGACCGGCACCTACGTGGTGCAGGAGCACACCCCGCACCTGCTGGACGTCGATCGCTATCTGAACGTGCTGTCGACTGCGTGGCGGTCCGTCGTCCAGGCGACCGGCACGCTCGCGGGCTTCGTGCTGACCAAGATGGGCCTGTCGAAGAAGTCGAGCCCGTTTCCCTACAGCATCGGGCGAACGGTTCAGAGCTTCTATGACACCCGCACGGACACCCGCACGGACACCGGTCCGCGTGAGCCGGGTGGACACACACGGCCGACGGTCGACGAGCGCATCAGTCCCGAGCTGGGCCGCTGTGCCGTCGACCTGGCGGAACGCGTGGCGCGCGCCGCCGATCTCCCCGCGCCGCCCGGGCTTCCGACCCCCGAGCCCGCGAGCAAGCCAGGCGAGGCCACGGTGCTCGTCATCGGGGGCACCGGCTTCATCGGCCGCGCGCTGGTCCGGCGCCTGTGCGCCGAAGGCGTCTCCGTGCGCGTCATGGCACGCGACCCCCTCGGCTGCCCGCTCGAACTGAGAAAACAGGGCGTCGAGATCGTGCGCGGTGACTTCAGCGACGAGGCGTCCGTGGTTGCCGCCCTGCAGGGGATCGAGCAGGTCTATCACCTGGCGCGCGGGACCGGCAAGAGCTTCGACGAGTACGAGCGGTTCGACGTGCAACCGACCCGTCGCGTCGCCGAGCTGTGCCTCGAGCACGGCGTGCAGCGCTTCTTCTACGCGTCTTCGATTGCGATCTACTGCGCCGGTCGAAGCGCGGGCACCATTACCGAAGAAACGCTGCCGCACGAAGGCATGCTGCGGACCAACGCCTATGCGCGCAGCAAGGTGCGGAACGAACGCGAGCTGCTCGCGCTCCACCGGGACCAGGGCTTGCCGCTCGTGATCTTCCGCCCGGGTGTAGTGCTCGGCCGAGGCGGAACGCCCTACCACATGGGCGTCGCCGACTGGCCGTACCAGTCGGTGTGCAGGCTCTGGGGAGATGGCAACCAACTCCTGCCCACGGTTCTCGTCGACGATCTCGCCGGCGCGATGGTCGCGGCGCTTCGGGTCCCGGGCATCGAGGGCGCGTCCTACAACCTGTGCAGCACACCCCGCATTACCGCGAACGAGTACCTCGACGCCTTTGAAGAGTACGCGGGTCTGCGCGTCCGGCGCATCCCCACCTCCGCGGCCCGCTACTTCCTGGAGGCGCTCGTCAAGTGGGCGGTGAAGGCCGTGGGCCGCGATCCGAACGCCCACTTTCCCAGCTATGGCGACTGGGAGGGACGCAGCTTCGCCGCGACCTTCGACGCCACGAAGGCGCGGTCCGAGCTCGGTTGGAAGCCCCGGGACGATCGCGAACGGCTCCTGCGAGAGGGCGTTCAGCTGCCCGTCGAAGACTTCTTCGGCGGCTCCTAGCCGCCCCGAGCCCGCTCCGCTGGCCCACTCGGGCCCAGCAGGCTGGCGACGCGCGGCGCGGCCTTGCTCGCAGGCGCCGGCCCGTCTCGACGCGCTTCCTGCTCGCGCAGCATGCCCGGGACCAGGCCCGCGACGGCTCCCGAGAGCAGCGTCAGGTAGCCCTCGACGGTGGAGTTCGGGAGCAGGTCGAAGACGTTGATCACGATCATCAGCGAGAGCGCGCTGAGCAGCTGTCGATCGGTGCGTGATCGCAGGCGGGGCAGGGCGCGCGCGACCATGAAGACGGGGAACAAGAGCATCGCAAACAAGGTCCCGTACCCGACGATGCCTCGCTTGGCCAGGACGATGATCCAGTAGCCGTCGTAGGTGGTCTCGAGCTCGCCGGTCTCCTCGTTTCGGATCGCGCTCCGGCCGGCGCTCGCCCAACCGAACAGGGGTCGCTCGGTGATGCGCTCGAGCATCGTCTGTTCGGTGTAGAGCCGGGAGTTCAACGAATGAACGCGGCGCTCGTCTGTGTACTCCTGGGCCAGCTCGAGCGCCGTGTCGAGGGGCAGCAGCTCGTAGCTCCGCAGGATCGGGTACGAGAAGACGATCAGGGCCAGGACGCAGGCCACCTGGACCTGGAGGCGCGGAGGCGCCAGCAACACCAGCGGAGCGATCAGGATGCCGTAGAGGATCGAGCCGGTGGACTTGCAGGCCACCAGGAGGATCCCGAGGTAGAGGGTGACGGGGCCCATCGGGACCCCGAAGAGGGTCTGCCGGGTGCGCCACAGGGCGGCGGCGGCGGCGGTGCACATCACCATGAACAGCGACAGATTCAGGCCGTGGGCCATGAACACCATCGGCCGGTAGCCATCGCCGCGTTTGGACTGCGCGAACGAGTGCTGGTGGAAG
Organism: Deltaproteobacteria bacterium; assembly: GCA_029261855.1. Taxonomy (GTDB): domain Bacteria; phylum Myxococcota_A; class UBA9160; order UBA9160; family UBA4427; genus JAJDAN01. Next base: position 127,129 of record JAJDAN010000011.1, on the reverse strand, counting down.
CCGTACAGGAACTTGTGGAGCTGCGGGCTGATCTGCAGCTCGATCATGATCGGGAAGGAGTAGGCGACCCCCGCGACCGCCAGCACCAGCAACAGCAGGCGGGCGTCCCGCCTGCGGGTGAACATCGCGCGGCCGAGGAAGAACGGGATCCCCCAGCGCAGTATCAGCTGCATCACGTCGGAAACGAAGTCCGTGGCGCCGGTTCCCGGCACCAGCTCGGGTCCCACGCGGGTGGAATCCATGTTCGTGAGCACGCTCAGGATGACGCCGACCATACCGACGCCGAGCAGCAGCTCGGGGCCGCGCCCGAGGCGCGCCTTGCGTAACGGCGCGCCGGCGAAGACGTAGGCGGCGACCAGCGCCGTCATGCTCACCATCTCCTGCTTGCCGACGATGGGCAGAATGGGCAGGTCGAAGCCCGTCTTCTCGGGCAGCAAGAGGGTGCCGACGAGGAAGCTGAGGGCGGTAGCGACAGGCGGCCGGAAGAACGCAAACAGCGCAAGGCCAACGAGGATCCAGCCGAATAGGAACGTGTAGGCTACGACCAATTCTTCGTTCCTGCGGTCCGCCGTTCGTTGCCGGGCGCACCCGTGCGGTAGCCCGGAAGGTCGAGGTTTAGCAGATCGCTTCGCTTGGTTGACGACCCGCGGACAGCCTATGCTCGATGGCCGTCACCCCCCGGCGTTCTGCACTGGAGGCGCACCTCTTCGTGACGTTTCGCACCATCGCCGGTCTCTCCCTGATCGCGCTCGCGCTGCTCGCCAATCCGTGGTTCCTCGAGCGCTTCGTCGTCCTCGATGGTTCGATCTCGGGCAAGTCGCGCATCGTCGCGGTCGAGGGGGTGCTCGCTCTCGTCGGGCTCCTTCTCGCCTGGTCCGGCCTTCGGTCCAGCCGCGGAGCGGGCCTGTCGGGCCGCGATCGGCTCTTCGCCATGATCGCCATCGGGATCGCTGCTCTCGCGAGCATCGGCTTCGCCGAGGTCGTGCTTCGTCTCTTCGTCGACCCGGGGATCGTGCTGGAGGGAGAACGCTGGTCCGAGTACCGCTGGCGCGCACGCCACGCGGCGCCCGAGACCGAGATCATCGAAGGGCAGTACGACTACGACCGCTTTCATCCCACCGTGGGTTGGGTGCCCGCGCCGAGTTACAGCGGCGAGGGCATCGAGACGAACGCGATGGGGATTCGCGCAACGCGGGAGTACGCCTTCGAGCGGACGCCCGGGGTGCGGCGGATCGTGTTGATCGGTGATTCGTACACCTGGGGCGAGAAGACCTGGAAGGGCCCGATCTCGAACGCGCAGACCTTCTCGGCGCTGCTCGAAGAGCGCCTGCCCCGGCTCGAGGCCATCAATCTCGGGGTGCACGGCTGGGGGACCGATCAGCAGCTGCTCTACCTGCGAGAGCTCGGACTTCGCTTCCAGCCCGATCTGGTCATCCTGGGGTTCTTCGAGGCCGACATCTCTCGCAACGTCGTCGACTTCTTCGGCTACAGCAAGCCGCGCTTCGTGCTCGAAGATGGCGAGCTCGTGCTCACCAATACGCCGATCCTCGAGGGCGGCGCGCTGCTCGAGACGCCCTTCGAGATGCCGTCCTTCTACCTGGGCTCGCTGGTTCGCAAAGGGGTCAACACGGCCCTCGACCGGACCAAGCTGCGTCCGATCGAGGGCCGCGAGGAGTGGCACGTCACGCGGGCCATCTTCGAGGCCGCGCGGCGGGAGAGCGAGGCGGCGGGCGCCGAGCTCGTGATCGTCGACATTCCCTTCCACGTACGAACCGAGCCGACGCCGGTGGAGCGTGCGGTGGCGAGCTGGGCCGCAGAGACGGGCACCCGCTTCGTCAGCTTGCGCGAGCACTTCCTGAGCATGCCGCCCGAGGACTGGGAGAGTGTCCACGACGGACACTTCACCGCCCGCGGCCACGACGAGACGGCACGGGCGCTGCAGGCCTACATCGAACGCGAGGGTCTGCTTCCGGCGCCCGCCGAGAGGTGAAGGAACCCCCATGTCCTCTCGTTCGAGTCGAAGACCGACCCCTCGCCATGCGGTGATCGCGATCGTCTTTGTGGCGCTACTCGTCGCCCTCTCGGTCGCGGGACGCAGCCCCGAGAGCCTCGAGGACCTTCGGATCCCCGCGTCGCGCGTGCCCGACTGGCGCGATCTCGACCACCTCCCGCTCGATACCTCGGACTGGACCGAGGTCGACGTCCCGTGCGACGGCGGCAACCCCCGCGCTCTGCGCGAGCTGCTCGGCTCGGCCGCGCCGCGAACCGTTTTGTTGCTGCCCGCCAACTGTCGCTACGTGATTCCGGACTCGCTGTTGCTTCGCCGCTCCGACCTGGTGTTGCGGGGCCGCAGTCGCGCGACCTCGGTCCTCGAGTTCACACACCTCGACCGCGACATGCTGATCGTGGGGGTGCCGTCGTTCCCCGCCAACGAGCCCTTCGGCGGCGCTCGTCCCTGGACGGCAGGCTTCACCACCGGTACCGATGTCCTGACGCTCGCCTACACCGCCGGCCTCAGCCTGGGCGGCTGGGTGCGGCTGACGGCGAGCCCCGAGCCCGACTGGCACCGGCAGGCCGAGAATCGCTACGCGGCCAAGGTCGTTTGCATCGGCGGCGACGCCATGCCGGGGTACCCCTGCGGCGATCTCTCGAAAAACCAGATCAAGATCGACCGGCCCCTGCCGGCGCCCTACGACCAGGGCAACCAGGTCCTCGAGCACATTACGGGCCCGTTCCTCACGAACGTCGGCATCGAGAACCTGCGCCTCCAGCACGCGAACCCGGGCAAGGTCGAGAAGTACCACTCCTTCGTCGAGTTCGAGGATTGCCACGAATGCTGGATCACGGACTCGAGCTTCGGGGATGGGGGCAACAGTCACATCAGCACGAAGGACTCGATCCGTCTGCTCTTTCGGGGCAACGACTTCGGGTCGAACCAGTGCACGGACGACGGCCTGCCCTGCAAGTGGAACAAGGGCGCGATCTACTTCAACCAGGGTGTCTTCGACTGCGTCTTCGAGAACAACACGCTCAGCGAGTCGCCGAGCGGTCCGGTGGGGCAGGGCGGAGCCGGCAACGTGGTCGCCTACAACTTCATGACGTCGAGCGCGGCGGTCCAGTGCGAGCGCCATGTCTTTCTGCACGGGCAGGGTGTGACCGCGACCCTGGCCGAGGGCAACGATGTCGACTGCATGATGCAGTGGGACTCGTACCGGGACGGCCAGGGCTACAACAACACCTTCTATCGCAATCGTCTGCGCGGAGAGGGGGATCGGGTGCGCGGGTATCAACGGGGCCGTCTCGGCGGCGAGGACACCGGGTCGCATATCCACCGCTTCATCAACGTGGTCGGCAACCACGTCAACGAGCTGATGGGCTCGCCGCAGATGAGCGGCCGGGCCATCGACGAGTCGAAGGACGCGAAGCACCGGCACGAGGACACCTGGGTCGCCTACAACATCGCCCGTCGCGAGATCCTGTTCGAGAACAGCGGTCAGCAGCTGCGCACCACCCAGCACGAGAACCATGTGCGGTCGGACCCGCACCCCGGCTGGGCGGGCCTCTCCCTGCCGGCCTCGTTGTATCGCAGCGCTCCGCCCTCGTGGTGGTGCCAGGAGAGCGGGCCCTTCCCCAACATCGGCGCGACGGTGGACCGCGCGGGAAGCTACTCGCGCCTCCCCGCGGAGATCCGCCTGATGGGAGAGGTCTGTACGCCGATCGAACCCTGACTCTCTTCGCGCCCCGCGCCCCGCGCCCCAGACCAGCCCGGCGGTCAGCGGCCTCGGGCCAGCTTGAGGGCGGGCCCCAGGTTGCGCACGGCGAACGGCAGCCACACGAGCCCCACCACCGACCCGATGGCGAGGACTTGCAAGAACACCCCGTAGCCGAGGGACGCCAGCCCGGCGCCGGCGGCGTGGCCGGCCAGCGCAGAGACCGCGACCAGGCCGGACAGGAACAGGTCCTGGCCGAGGCCGGGCAGGCCCATGACCCGTCCGCCGGTCGCGAGCACGACATAGCGGACCGCCTCCGACAGGGAGTAGCCGAGCACGGCGCCCTCGAATCCGAGCAGTCGGTAGCCGACGATCACGAAGACGACGATGCCGACGACCTTGCCGAAGGACGAGGCGGCCACCCACTGTACGCGCGCCGTCGCCAGGTGTGCCGCGCCGTAGGTCGTCTCGAGCAGGTTCAACCAGGTGCCGAGCGTCAACGCCTGCAGGATCCAGCCGGCTTCGAGGTAGCGGTCGTCGTAGAGGAGCGCGACGAGGGTCGGGCCGGAAGCGAGGAGTCCTCCGCAGATGACGCCGCCCGCCGTCAGGAAGCCCGAGCGCAGGCGCAGGAAGACCGGCGCGAGCTCGCGCCCTTCCCGGTGGACCGTGCTGTAGACGGGGAATACCACCCGGCGCTCGATCATCCCGAACAGGGTCAACGGCATCAGTGCGATCATGGCGCCCGTGCTGTAGACGCCGAGCATGTCCATGGGGATGAGCTTCGCGAAGATGAGGCGGTCGGACTGTCCGGCGAAGAAGGTCATCGCCGTGCTCAGGAAGATCCACTTGCCGAAGTGGATCAACGCGTGCGCGGAAGGCGGATGCCATGCGAAACGGTTGATGGGCCCGGTCAGGGCCAGGTGGCCGAGGACCATCTTCGCGAAAGGTGTCGCGAGTCCGCCGGCGGCGAGCGCCCAGTAGCTGGGGGACAACAGCGCCCACACGATCATCGTCCCGACGCCGACGACCTGGCTCGCGAACTCGACGAGGGTCAATCGCTTGAGGTCGAGGTGGCGTCCGACCGTGAATATCTTGGTGGAGTTCAGCCCCTGGAAGATGGCGCTGAAGCCGACGACGATGACCACGAGGAAGAGACGATCATCTTCGTAGAAGGTCGCGAAGGGCCAGGCCGCCAGCGCCGATGCGGCCGTCAGGAACACGCCGCGCAGGCATTGCATCGTCCAGGCGGTGTCGAGGAAGCGCCGATCGTCGCCCTTTTCGTTCTGGATGATGCTCGGCCCGATCCCCAGGTCCGAGAAGAGCATCAGCCCCTGGATCAGCACCGCGGCGATGGCCATGAGGCCGAAGGCCTCGGGGAAGAGCAGGCGCGTGAGGACCAGGTTCCCGGCCAGTCGGACGATCTGGCCACCCCCGAAGCCGAGGAACGACCAGGCGGCGGCGCGCGTCGCCTTTTCTCCGAGACTCGCCGGGCGTGCGCCAGGCAGCGCGTCAGGCAGCGCGTCAGGCAGCGGCGCGGGCGTCGCGTCGAAAGAAGAGCCCTCGCTCACGAGCGGACTGGGTTCCCCGTCATCCGTCGCGCCGCGGGGGGGCCTCGGCGACTCGCTGCAGTGCCGCTTCCAGGAGATCGGTAGCGTCGTCCCAGCTGTACGAGCGGGTGGTCTCGAAGGCGGCGTCGGAGTACCGCATCCACACAGACTCCTCCATCGTGCAGAAGCGAACGATCTCGCGCGCCATGTCGTTGGGATCTTCGTGCTTGATGAGGACACCGCCTCCCCGCTTCTCGATGAGCTCGGGCGCGGCGCCGGCAGGAGTCGCGATTACGGGCGTGCGGCAGGCCATGGCTTCGAGGATGGGCAGGCCAAAGCCTTCGCTGCGGCTGGCGAAGAGCCACGCGTCACAGCTCGAGTAGATGTCGCGAAGGCTGTCGGTCGCCGGGAAGGCCCGATACTCCATGCCTTCGGGCGGTGACACCGCGAGCGCGTCCCGGGGCCCGAAGGTCAGCAGGCGGAGATCGGGAATCTGCTTCCGCGCGATCCCGAACGCCTCGAGGACCAGGTCGGCGCCCTTCACCCAGTCGTCCCGGTACAAGAAGCCGACGGTCGGCACCGCGCTCTTGCCCCGCTTCGGCGCGCTGAACTGCTCGCTGTCGACGCTGCACGGAATCAGCTCGACGCGGGTGTCCGGTACGTGCTCCTGGATCAGGTCGACCAGGAACTGCGAGATCGTGATGATGTGCAGCGGCAGCCGCCAGGTGGGGATCAGATCCTCGAGCGCCATGCCTGGCGCGCCGTAGTCCATCATCAGGTAGGCCTTGGCCCCCTTGCTCGGAGACAGCGCCGCGACTGCCGACGCCGTTTCCCACCAGGTGGCGATGACGACGTCGCCGTCGGGCACGTCGCTGTCGACGATGGGACGCGTCGACTCGATGATGCGGTGGTCGACACCGGTTTCGTCGAAATGGCTGGCCCGGCGTTGCGGGCCTTCGAGCCAGCGCTTCTCGCGAACCAGTGCCCGCAGGCGCTGCCGGGGGGTGGGCTTGAGACGCGGAGTCGAAACGACGACGACATCGTGCCCGCGCTTCATCAGCCGTTCGGCATAGATGGCGATCAGCTTGGTACCGCCCGCGAGATAAGCCTCGGGCAGGATCCAACGAACTCGCATCGATGCTGTCCCCTCCAGGTACGCTCGCAAGACTACCGAATGATATCGGCCCTTTGCAGCCGTTCACTGAAGCGGGGTTGGAATCGCAGGAGGATGCGCTTCAGCTGCGCCGGCCGCGCGTGAGCTTGCGACGCGCCCGCGCGAGCAGGCGACGGGCCCGGGCCCGCCAGGGGAAACCCGCAGCAGGGTCGATGCGCAGCCTGGCGAAGCGAGACCCGATGGCGTTCAGCTCGTCTTCGCGCAGTACGATCTCCGCCGCGCGCGCGTTGTCCCGCACCTGGTCGGGGCAGCGCGCGCCCGCGATCACGCCGGTCAGGTCCGGCTGATGCAGCAGCCAGGCGAGACTGACCTGCGCGAGGCTGACGTCGTGGGCGCGCGCGACGGGTTCGAGACCCTCGAGCAGTGCGGCGTTGATGGCGCGTGCGTTCGCCGGGCGAAACGAAGCGCGCCGGCCCCGGCCGTCCTGGATCGCATTCGACTGGAGCAGTCGTCCCGCGAGAGATCCGGCGTCGAGGGGAGAATAGGCGAGCAGCGCGACGCCATGCTCCCTCGCGAGGGGGAAGATGTCGCGCTCGGGTCCGCGCTTGAGGAGGTTGTACTCGAGTTGGTCGGACGCCAGCCGCCCGCCGGACGCAGCGATGGCGCGCGCGAGCTGCGGGGGCGTGAAGTTCGACACGCCGATGCCGCGGATCTTGCCTTCGCAAACCAACTCCTCGAGGGTGGCGATGCTGTCCGCGAGGTCGACCTGTTCGTCCGGATGATGGATCTGGCACAAATCGAGGTAGTCGGTTCCCAGGCGGCGCAGGCTGGCCTCGACGTCGTCGCGGATCGAGGCCGGGCGGCTGTCCCGCCGCACTGCGCGCCGCGTGCCAGCCGCATCGCTGAAGTGGAACAACACCGCGCCGTGGTCGTCGTCCCACCGCAGCCCGACCTTGGACAACAGCTCGACCCGCCCGCGCCGTCCGCGGATGGCGCGACCGACGATCCGTTCGACCTCGCCGAACCCGTACAGGGGAGCCGTGTCGATGCTGCTGACGCCGGCGTCGAGCGCCGCATGCACGACGCGGATGCGCTCGCTGTCGCTGGCGTCCCCGTGGCCCATCGAACCGAAGATCACGCGGGAGATCTCGATCTCGCTGGGTCCCAGCCGGGCGCGGGTCACGCCGGGTGCCTCAAGGGTCCGATCGGGTGCCGACCCGGTTGGCGTCGTCCCGCGACGTATCGTCGCGATTCCACTCCTTGTGGCGTCCCTGTCGCTGGCGGACGAAGTAGATCGCCATGCAGGCGATCTTTGCGTACAGATACACCGCGAGTCCCGGCCACAGCTTCGGCTTCAGGAAGAGGCGATAGAGCGCGCCGCGTTGCTGCTTCGCTTCGCCCAGGGTCTCGTCCGGGTGCATCTCTGCCATCTCGAAGCGACCGACCCGCCGCCGGACGTTGATGTGGATGAGGCTGCGCAGGGTCGCGGGTGGCGTCATCAGGAACCAGGCGCCGTCCACCGATACCCGCTCGTGCGGCTCGAAGAGCAGTCTCGCGAAGCCGTCGTCGGCGATGATGTCCGGGAAGGTCGTGAAGCGCCGGCCCCCCTCTTCGCTGATCGCATAGACGCCGGACCCGAGCATTCCCTCCTGGACGTAGGGCGTGCGGAGCCAGACGTCGTAGTAGGCGCGAATCGGCCAGCCCCGGTTCTCGAGATCGACGCGCATGCGCGGTGCGGCGCCGTGGTGGACGCCGTCGCGGAGCACCGCCGCCACCTTCCGGATCGAGTCGATGGGCATCACGATGTCTGCGTCCACGTAGAAGCGAGGCCAGGCGCTGGCCTGCGCATGGCCCAGGTTCAGCGCTGCGTTCTTCGACGGGATCTCCGACTCGAGCACCGTCACCATCGGGCCGAAGCCCCGGGCGACGCCCGCGGTGTCGTCGCTGCAGCCGTTGCAGACCACGAGGATCTCGAGTTCGCCGGGCTCCGCTCCGTCGGTCATCGCTTCGAGGCAACGCCCGATGACGTTGGCCTCGTTGTGGGCCGGAATGATGATCGAGATCACGAGTCCGTCCCCGCGGAGAGGGGCGGCGGCCAGCCTTCGTCCAGCGCGAAGCCACGCAGGCGCGCCAGCAGTCCGTCCGACGCACGCGATCCGATGCGCGAGCCGGACGGGCGCTGCTCGAGCTGCGCCATGCTCGCCGCGAACTCCGCCTCGTCGTAGGCCGCCAGCACCAGACCGTCCGCCGCAAAGCGCCTGGCGGTCGCCACCTGGTGGTCGTTGCGCGTCTCGTTGCGGTCTCCGAGGCGCGGCACCACCAGGATGGGCTTGCCCAACTCGAGTGCCGTCAGGATCGTGCCCATGCCGGCGTGCGCGACCACTGCCGTGGCTTCCTGCATGTGCCGACGGAAGCTCGGAGGGTCCATGAACGGGACCACTGACAGGCTGCGCGGCGTGAGCGTGCTGTCGCCGGTCTGCGCCGTCACGTCGTCCCGTTGCTGGGCCGTCGCCCAGTCGTCCACCCAGGTGATCAGGCGGTCGAAGGGCATCTGGGCGCCGACGGTGACGAAGATCAAAACACCTTCCCCGCGAACTCGGGCCCGTCCGGAGCGGCGAGGTGGGGCCACTGGGTCAGCCAGAGCTGGCTGTAGCGCCGCACCATGACCCCCGACATCGACATCTGCTCGATGTTGGCGATGCTGTCGAGCCAGATGGTGCGGGCCCCGAACAATCTGCCCAGGATGATCGCGAAGCAGCCGGGTGCCGCGCCCGTCGAGACCACGACCTGCGGGCGTTCGCGGACCAGGATCCAGAGGATCCGCAGGGCGAGCAGCAGCGAACCGACGCGATCCCAGCGAGTCGCGTCGTTCACGATGTAGACCTTGCTTTCGGGCACGTCTCGTTCGTAGACCGGGTTGATGGTCACGTAGACGACCCGGTGCCCCTCGAAGGCGGGGATCAGCCGCTGCAGCTGCACCCAGTGGCCCCCGCCGCTCGCGACGGCGAGGACCTTCCGCTGCTTGTGCGGGGCGGCTGCGGAGTTTTCTGCACTCACTGGGCGCACCGTGGGTTCCGAAGGGCTCGCGGGTGGACGCGCTCGCGACGCGGGAGCGGTCGCGAGTATATCGGACGGACGTCACGCGGATCGAAGCGCGAACCACGGCCGGGGATCGGGTGTCTCTCAGGCTCGTCTACCGAGCCCGGTCCATCCAGCTCGGCTTTCGTCCCGCTCGGCTTTCGTCCCGCTCGGCTTTCATCCAGCTCAGCTTTCGGGCTTCCGTCAAGCCCAGCCGCCTTCGCGCCGAAGTCGCGGAACTCTCCGCCCGAAGCGAAGTCGGTGGGTCCTTGCCGTGGGTTGCGGCTACGTTACGCGAGGTGTCGTCACAGGTGCACTGGAGCTGGAATCTTCTACTCGCCGTCGCGGCGACGCTCGTCGGCGTCGCGTGGGTTCTCGATCCGGCAAGCGGGGACAGTGATCTCACGCGCGGGCAGATCACGATCCTGCGCGGGGGCCTGGTCTTCTTCGCCGGGGTGGCCGTCTGCGTCTGGTCCCTGCGGCGTTCGCTGTCCGAAGACCTGCACGGTGCCGTCGCTCGTTGGCGACTGGCGCCCGCGGATCTGTCCCTGCAATCCCTGGTTCCCGCACCCCCACCCCGTGTCGGACGCATCGCGTGGATCGTCGCCGGTGCCTGGGCGGTCGGGGTCGCCGTGGGGCTCTCACTCGGCGCGGCCTGGCTCCACGACCTGACCTTCGAGAACGGTCCGCTCGAGACCCTGACCGTTGTGTCGTATCTCACGGGCTTCGGCTTTGCGATCGCAGGCATCCGTTCGGGCTCGGGGGCGTCCCGGCAGCCCGGGCTGCGACGCTGGGTGTTGCTGCTGGCGGCGCTCGGCTGCTTCCTCATCGCCGGCGAGGAGACGGATTGGGGCCAGGTCTACCTGGACTACGCGACCCCCGAGTCGTTCAGCCACGCGAACATCCAGAACGATCTGAGCCTCCACAATCTGGCACCGCCCGGTGTCATCCCCGGGACGCGCTGGGCCAACTGGACCTTGCGGGCCGCGGCGTTCGGGCTTGGCGGCGTGCTGCCGGTGCTGTTGCTGGGCGTGCCCTGGTTCCGCCGCTGGATGTGGGCGTGGGAGATTCCGGTCCCACCGTTCGTCTGTATGGCGTTGCTCTTCCTGTCGGCGTTCGTCCCCGAAGCTGCCGAGATGTACACGAGGAACAACGTCGGGTCCGAGATTCGCGAGGTGACGATCGCGGTGGCGGTCGCCCTCTGGATGGCGACAACCTGGCATGCGGACCGTCGCTCGAGGGCTCAGTCCGAGCAGCCCGACCCGAGTGCTCAGTCCGACCAGCCGGAATAGGCGACGAACGACTTCGTCAGTCCCAGCACCCGCTCGCGATAGATCCGAGCGCCGGGAAACATGGCGCGGAAGCGCGAGCCGCCCAGCAGCTGGACCCCGCGCGCCGTCGCGAGGGCGGATTCCCGGTCGGGACTGCGTCCACCCCAGGAAAGCTCGAGATGCATCAGCAACCAGGCCCGCCCGGCAAGCGGCAGGAACTGGAAGTACGGGAACATGAAGTGCGGCTCGATGGGGAACCACAGGTTCGGCGTCTGGACGAAGTAGCGCTTTCCGATGCGCCGGATCTCCCGGGCCATCGCTTCCTGCTCGGGCAGGCCTCCGACGTGCTCGATGACCGAATTCGAGAAGACGACGTCGAATTCGCCGTCGCCGAACATGGGCATGTCGCAGGCGTTGCCGTCGAGGGTCGTGATGTTGGAGTGGCGTGACGCCGGCGCCTGCAGGTTGACGATGTGGATCGTCGCCACCTCGGGCTGCGTGTAGTTCATGCTCTCCCAGAAGTCCTGGGTCCCGCCCACATCGAGGATCTTGAGCGGCTTGGGGAGCGGATCGACCAGCCCCCGGAAGAACGCGAAGCGCTTCTGGCGCATCCGCCGCGCGAGCGAGATGTCGCTCTCCGGGTCGCGCAGTCTGTGGAGGATGCCCATCTATGTCACGCCCTTCACAGTCACGCCTTTCACGCCGGCCACATCTGCCCTTCCGCAGTCCCGCGAGCGCGGGGTCTGACTCGTTTCCATCGGCAGAAGTCGCCCGGCCCTGAGCCGAGAGACTGTCTCGCCACCGGGGCGAGGTCCCCGCAACCTTCTGACCGATCCCGGCGACCCACTCTGGTGACTCCCTCTGTCGTCGCGCTGAATCGGGTCTGCGTTCCCGCACTGGCGCGAGTTCGGGGCAGGGCGGGAGAGGGTGACACCCGGGGGGTTCACGAGCCGGTATGAGTTGTCGTAGACCCGCGAGATATCGAGCATACTCGGTCTTTGGGCCGAGACGCGTCCTGGTCTGTCGTTGGTCTGCCGACCTGGACGACGCCGCACCCCGAGAAAGCGTTTAAGACATGGTGACTTCGCTTCGAAGAGGACCTCAGGGGACCACCCGATGGGTGCCCGCCCCCTCGGATTCTTTTCAAACGCAATTCTATTCAGGACGGAGATGAGCGACTCCAGCTCGCACGACAACGACATCGCAATCGTCGGGATGGCGATGCGCGTGCCGGGCGCACAGACCCCCCGCCAGTTCTTCGAGAACGTGCGCGACGGAGTCGAGTCCGTCCGCCAGCTGAGCGAGGAGGAGCTGCTCGAAGCGGGCGAGTCCCCCGAGCTGCTGCGCCACCCGGACTACGTCCCGGCCACGGGCACCCTCGCGGGCATGGAGATGTTCGACGGCGAGTTCTTCGGTTTCTCGCCGAAGGAGAGCGCCATCCTCGACCCCCAGCACCGCCACTTCACCGAGTGCTGCTGGGAGGCCCTCGAGGACGCCGCGCATCCGCCGGAGAACTTCGACGGGCAGATCGGCCTGTTCGGCGGCTGTGGGATGGGCAGCTACTTCTACTTCAACATCTGTACGAACCGCGAGCTCGTGGACTCCGTGGGGCACTTCCTGCTGCGGCACACGGGCAACGACAAGGACTTCCTGGTCACCCGCGTCTCGTACCTGCTCGACCTCAAGGGCCCGAGCGTCAACGTCCAGACTGCCTGCTCGACCTCGCTGGTGGCGACTCACATGGCCTGCCAGAGCCTGCTCAGTGGCGAGTCGGACATGGCTCTGGCGGGCGGCGTCACCATCCTGCTGCCCCACAACCGGGGCTACGTCTACAAGGAAGGCGAGGTGCTGTCCCCGGACGGGCATTGCCACGCCTTCGATCACCGTGCCCAGGGCACGGTGCTCACCAGCGGCGTGGGTGTCGTGGTGCTGCGCCGCCTCGAAGACGCGCTCGAAGACGGCGACCACATCTACGCAGTGGTCCGCGGCTCCGCGGTCAACAACGACGGCGGGGGCAAGGTCGGCTACCTGGCGCCCAGCGTCGACGGCCAGGCGGCTGCCATGGCCGAGGCGTACGCGGTGTCCGGCGTCGACCCCGCCACCATCGGCTACATCGAGTGCCACGGCACCGGCACCTACATGGGCGACCCCATCGAGGTCGAGGCGCTCACCCAGGCCTTCCGCCAGCACACCGATGCCACCGGTTTCTGCCGGCTCGCGTCGGTCAAGTCGAACATCGGGCATCTCGACACCGCCGCCGGCGTGGCGGGGCTCATCAAGGCATCGCTGTGCCTCGAGAACGAGCAGATCGCGCCGACCCTCGGCTACGAGTCGCCGAACCCGGTGATCGACTTCGCAGCGTCGCCCTTCGTCATCAACGACGCTCTCCAGCCGTGGCCCCGCAAGGCGACGCCGCGGCGCGCGGCGGTCAATTCGTTGGGTGTCGGCGGGACCAACGCCCACGTGGTGCTCGAGGAAGCTCCCGCGCCTGTCGCCACCCGGGAGTCCGACAACCCGCACCAGCTGCTGATGCTGTCCGCGCGCAACGCCAAGGCGCTCGACGGCAATGCGAAGCAGTTGGCCGCGTGGTTGCGCGACCACCCGGAAACGCCTCTTGCCGACGTCGCCTACACCCTCGACGTGGGGCGCCGCGCCTTCGACCGCCGCCGTGTCCTGGCTGTCGCAAGCCGCGACGAGGCCATCGAAGCCCTCGAAAGCGGAAACCCGCGCCGGGTTTTCGGCCATGCGGTCCCCGAGGCGACGCCCTCGGTGGCGTTCATGTTCTCGGGCGCCGGCACGCAGTACCCGGGCATGTCGTCCGAGCTGTACGCGAAGGAGCCCGTCTTCCGGGAGCACCTCGACCGCGGCATCGCGCTGCTCGAGCAGAAGACCGGCAAGGACTTCCGCAGCCTGTTCTTCCCGGCGGCGGACGACCTGGAAGCCGCGGCGGCGGAGCTCGAGATCACCGCGCGTCAGCTACCCGCGATCTTCGTGCTCGAGATGGCGCTCTTCGAGCTCTGGAAGTCCTGGGGCTTCGAGCCGGAGGTCATGATCGGCCACAGCATGGGCGAGAACGCAGCCGCCTGTGTGGCCGGCGTGCTGTCCTACGAGGACACCCTCGACCTGATGATCCTGCGGGGTGTGCTGACCACGCGCGCCCCCGCCGGTGCCATGACCAGCGTCGCGTTGTCGCCCGACCAGCTCAAGCCGTTGCTCCAGGGCGACATCGATCTCGCGATCATCAATACGCCCCAGCTGTGCGTGGCCTCGGGTGCCGTGGACGCCGTCGAAGCCCTCGAGCGAACCCTCGCGGACCGCGACGTCGACTACCGGCGGCTGCCGGTGCCGGTGGCGGGTCACTCGCGGATGTTCGAGCCCATCCTGGCGGAGTTCCGCGGCTTCCTCGAGAGCGTCTCGCTGCATCCGCCGAAGATTCCCTTCGTGTCGAATCGCACCGGCAAGCTGATCACCGACGAGCAGGCGACGGACCCCGGCTACTGGGTCGACCACCTGCGACACACGGTGTTCTTCGCCGACGGGGTGGCGGCCCTGCTCGAGAAGCCGGGACGCGTGCTGATCGAGATCGGTCCCGGCCAGGCGCTCTGCTCCTTCGCGAAGCAGCACCCGAGCGCTCGCCAGGACGTGAACGTCATCCCGAGCATGCGTCACCGCGACGATCCCATCAGCGACTCGGCCTTCTTCCTGGCGAGCCTCGGTCGTTGCTGGGCGTCCGGTCTGGACGTCGATCTCGGCCGCCTGCGCGAGGGGGAGACCCGCAAGCGCGTGCCGCTGCCGACCTATGCCTGGTCGCACCAGCGCTACTTCATCGAACCGACGGCCCCGGTCGCGGCCGGCGAGGACCTGACCAATCTCGAACGCCTCGCAGACCTGCGCGACTGGGGGCAGGTGCCCGTCTGGGAGTCCGTTGCGGTGGAGCGCGCGGCGGGTGAGCCCCTGACCTGGCTGCTCTTCATGGATCAGGCCGGGGTGGGGCGCAGGCTCCGCAAGCGGCTCGCGGCAGGGGGCCACACCGTGGTCTGCGTCGAGAGCGGCGACGCGTACCTGCAGAAGGACGAGCTCAACTACACGCTTGCGCCCGAACGCGGACGCGAGGGCTACGACGCCCTGGTCCAGGATCTCGTGGCCACGGGCAAGGTGCCGAGTCGCATCGCGCACCTGTGGTTGGTGACCGACCGCGAACGCTTCCGACCGGGCTCGAGCTTCTTCCACCAGAACCTCCAGGACGGCTTCTACAGCTTGTTCTTCCTGGCTCAGGCACTCGGTGACGAGAACGTCCCGACGCCGCTGCACATCGACGTCGTCGCCAACGGCATGCAGCGGGTGATCGCCGGCGAACCGTTGCCGCACCCGGAGAAGGCCACCGTGCTCGGGCCGGTGCAGGTGATCCCGCGAGAGCTTCCCGGAGTCACCTGTCGCAGTGTCGACGTCAGCCTGCCCGGGCGTCCGGAGAACACGCTGACCGGACTGCTGACGAGCCTCCGCTCGCGTCCGGAGACGGCCCCGGTGACCCTCGACTCGGTCGCTGCTGCGCTCGAGGACGAGTTGCTGGGCGAACCCGCCTGCGAGGTCGTCGCCTATCGCTCCGTCTCTTCCGGAGCCCAGTCCGGAGCCCAGTCCGGAGCCCAGTCCGGAGCCCAGTCCGCGTCTCAGTCCGCACCCCTGCCTGGGGTACTGCGCTACGTGCGTCGCTTCCAGCCGGAGCCCCTCGCGCCGGTCGCCGCGGATGCCACGGGCCTGCGGGAAGGCGGAACCTACCTGATCACCGGCGGACTCGGTGGCCTGGGTCTGACCATGGCCGAGCGCCTGGCCCGGGACCTCAAGGCGAAGCTCGTGCTGGTCGGACGCACTCCACTGCCCGAGCGGGACGAGTGGGAGGACTGGCTCCGTAGTCGCGGCGGAAACGACGCCGTCGGGCGGCGCATCCGCAAGGTGCAGGAGCTCGAGCGCGCGGGCGCCGACGTGTTGGTAGTGGCTGCCGACGTCACCAACTACGACCAGATGCGTGACGTGTTCCGGACTGCGCGCGACCATTTCGGTGAGATCCACGGCGTCATCCACACGGCCGGCGTCGTCAAGGACGAGCTGATGCAGCTCAAGCTCGAGTCCGACGTCGAGGACGTGTTCGGTCCCAAGGTGCACGGAACCGTGGTGCTCGATTCGCTGCTCGAAGAAGCAGGCGTCGAGCTGATCGTGCTGTTCTCCTCGACGAGCGCGATTGCCGCGCCGGCCGGCCAGATCGACTACGCGGGGGCCAACGCCTTCCTCGACGCCTACGCGCACGGCCGCGAGGGGACGTCCGTGCGGGCGATCTCCGTCAACTGGGGGATCTGGAACGACGTCGGGATGGCGGCCGAGAGCTTCGGCGGCGCCGACACGGGTGGGGCGTTGGCCAGCGAAGCCGCGATGAAGGCCCCCCGGCATCCGCTCTTCGAAACCCGCGAGAAGGATGGCCACGGACGAACCGTCTTCGGCAAGCGCTATACGCCCGAGCAGGACTGGGTGCTGAACGAGCACCGCACGCGGTCCGGACACGCGCTGCTTCCCGGCACCGGTTATCCGGAGCTCGCCCGCGCCGCCCTGGCGGAATACGGCGAGACCGGCGCCTTCGAGATCCGCGACCTGTACTTCCTGCGCCCGTTGTACGTGCCCGACGGCGAGACGCGCGACGTGCGCGTCATGTTGAGCGCGAGCGCCCAGGGCTATCGCTTCGAGGTGCGGACGGGGTGCGAGCTCGAGGGCCGGGCGGCCTGGGAGCTGAACGCCCAGGCGAGCATCGAGTTCGGACACGTGGAGCCGCCGCAGGCCATCGACCTGGCGGCCATCGATGCCCGCTGTCAGTACAGCCGCTCGGAGCTCGATCCGAGCGGGCTGAAGTCCGGCCAGGAGAACCACGTCCGCTTCGGCCCGCGCTGGCGCGTGCTGCAGCAGGTGCTCTACGGCAAGGACGGAATGGGAGAGGCGCTCGCGCGCCTCGAGCTGCCCGAAGCCTTCGAAGACGATCTCGACGACTACGGCCTGCACCCGGCCTTGCTCGACTATGCGACCGGCTATGCGATGGACCTCATCGACGGCTACGTCGGCGCCGACGCCCTGTGGGTGCCCGTCTCCTACGGCCGCTTCGTCGTGCACGACGCATTGCCCCGTCGCGTCTACAGCTGGGTCCGCAACCACGCGGAGAACCGCGCCGATTCCGACTTCGCCGTCTTCGACGTGACCATCTGTGACGAGAGCGGACGCGTGCTGCTCGAGATCGAGGAATTCACCATCCACCGGCTCGCCGAGTCCATCGACTTCGGCGTCACCAGCGGCCCGACCCGGGCAGACGTGGAGTTCGAGGCCGTGCTCGGGGCCGGCGATCCCCGGGACGTGTCGCCTTCGGAGCTACGCCTGCGGCGCAACTACGAGCGGGGCATCCGTCCCGACGAGGGCTCGGAGGCACTGGCCCGCGTGATCGCCGGCGGACGACATCCCCAGGTGGCGGTCTCGTCTCTCGACCTGCATGCCCTGATCCGACAGCTCGATCTCGCGACGGACGCCAACAGCGACTCGGCGACGCGCTTCGAGCGTCCAGACCTCGACAGCGAGTACGTCGCACCCCGCGACGAGATCGAGCGCACCCTGGTGGGCTACTGGGAGGACCTGCTCGGGGTCGACGAGCTGGGGGTGTGCGACAGCTTCTTCGATCTGGGCGGGCACTCGCTGATCGCCGTCCGGCTCTTCGCAATGATCAAGAAGGCCTATCGCGCGGAGTTCCCGATCTCGGTGCTGTTCGAGGCGCCGACCATCGAAGGCTGCGCCGATCTGATCCGCGAGGCCATCGGCGACGACGCGGCCACTGCGTCCGGTGAAGCGGCGCCGGCGAGCGAGACCCGGCGCACCCGCTACAAGCATCTCGTGGCCATGCACGCAGGGGAGGGCGGACCGCGGACGCCCTTCTTCCTGGTGGCTGGCATGTTCGGAAACGTCCTCAACCTGCGTCACCTAGCGAACCTCGTGGGTGGCGACCGTCCGTTCTATGGCCTCCAGGCACGCGGCCTCTATGGGGACGAGCCGCCCCACGAGACCTTCGAAGAAATGGCCGAGGCGTACGTCGCCGAAATGCGCAGCGTCCAGCCCGAAGGTCCCTACTACGTGGGGGGCTTCTCGGGAGGTGGCCTGACGGCCTTCGAGATCGCCCACCAGCTGCGGGCTGCCGGCGAGGAGGTCGGGCTGCTGCTGCTGCTCGATTCGCGTCTGCCCCAGACCCCGCCGCTCAAGAAGATCGACCGGGCGAAGATCCAGTGGCAGCGCTTGAAGAGCCGCGGACCCGGCTACGCGATCGACTGGGCGCGCAATCGGATGCGATGGCAGATCGAGCAGATCCAGGCGCGCTTCGAGACTCCCGACGACGCGGGCCATACCGAGGATCAGTTCCACAACAAGGCGATCGAGGCGGCCTTCCTCGCGGCGCTGCCGCGCTACCAGATGCGAAAGTTCCCGGGCCGCCTGGTGCTGTTCCGCCCGAAGCTCGACCGAGCGTATCCGCTCGGCGGCGACCGCGTCGTCGACAGCGCCAAGGAGTGGGTCTGGCACGACAACGGCTTCGGCCAGTGGGGTGAGGGCATCGACGTCTACGAGATGCCCGGCAACCACGACTCGATGGTGCTCGAGCCGAACGTCCGGGTGATGGCGCGACAGCTGAGCGCCTGCATCGCAGAGGCGGAGGCGCGGTCCCGATCCGCCGCCCCGACGGCCCCGGGGGATGTGGATGACTGACCCGCTTGTGTGTCTCGTCGGGCTATGCAACTCAATAGCTGCGCCCCGGCTGCCGGCGGGTGCGCCGAAGGCCACCCAAGTCGGTGATTTCAATGGATTTCGGCGCAACCCGACGGGTCGATGGCGGCACTACCACTAGAGCAGGGAGCAGCAGGAGCAGGGTGATGGCAACAGCGGCAGAGCTGGCAGTTCGACTCAGCGACGCCTCGGTCCGCAAGGCCTGGGACGTCTATTCGGCCTTCGACTGGCCCGAATCCCTGACCCCAGACGCCGAGTGGTACATGGCGCCCGAACTCGTCTCCATCTACGGCACGGACGCCTGGGCCTCCCTGTCGGAGACCGAGCAGAAGCGGCTCAGCTTCTACGAGATCGTCAACTTCTTCAGCTTCGTGCTGCTCGGCGAGCGACCGCTCATCGAGGGGATGACGAATCGCATGTACCGCAAGGCCAGCCTGGGCGCGGTTACCGAGTACCTGCATCACTTCGTCGACGAAGAGAACAAGCACATGATCATGTTCTCGACCTTCTGCAACAAGTACGCTGGCAAGGTGTACCCCGAGAAGAAGATCCTGCTGCCCCGCGAATACGCGAAGGGCGAGGAAGACATCGCCTTCTTCTGCAAGGTGCTCATCGTCGAAGAGCTCGGGGACTACTACAACCTCGCCATGATGGGTGACACGCGGATCAATCCCCTGGTTGCGAAGATCAACAAGGTCCACCACGTCGACGAGGCGCGGCACCTGGCCTTTGGTCGCGAATGGCTCAGCGAGCTGGCCGAGCAGCACCTCGCGGGTTGGAACGACGACGAGCGCGCGGTCTTCCAGAAGTGGCTCGCCGCCTACCTGGCGTCGTGCTGGGGTGACTTCTACAACCCGGCGGTCTACAAGGACGCTGGCGTCGAGGACGCATACGGCGTCCGAAAGATGGCGCTGGCACACCCCGCGTGCCGCGAGATGCGCGAGCGGGTGTCGAAGAAGGTCGTCGACTACTTCGTCGACGTGAACCTGCTGGACGAGGCGCCCGCGCTCTGATGCGCGTCCCGGACGCCACCCGAACCCTCCGCGCGGGCTTTCTCGCGTCCGCCGAGCGCTTCCCGCAACGTCCCGCCCTCGAGGTGGACGGCGAGACCGTGTCGTACGCGGCGCTGCGGGACCGTGCCGCGTCCCTGGCAGCGACGCTCGCCAAGCACGACGCAGGCGAAGCCGCCGCGCCCCTGACCGCCGTCTTCGGACAGCGTTCGAGCTGTGTCTTCGCCGGGGTGCTCGCATCGCTGCTGCGCGGCCACGGCTACGTTCCGCTCAATCCCGGCTTTCCCGTGGACCGGACCCGCCAGATGCTCGAGCGGTCGGGCTGTCGCGCCCTGATCGTCGATGCCCACGGCCTGCGCCATCTCGAGGACGTGGTCCGCGACTTCCCCGTTTCGCTGCTGCTGTTGCTGCCCGACGAGGACGACGTCTCGGATCTCGCCAAGTCCTTGCCGCAGCACACGCTGCTCGGCCGAGACGCCCTGCTGCCCGCCGCCGCCTGGGAGTCGGCGCCCGTGGACGAGGATGCCGTCGCCTACCTGCTCTTCACCTCCGGGAGCACCGGCATTCCGAAGGGCGTGAAGGTCGCTCACCGCAACGTCGTCGCCTTCGTCGATGCCATGGTGGAGCGCTACCAGATCGACGAGAACGACCGCTTCTCCCAGACCTTCGACCTCACCTTCGATCTGTCGGTCTTCGACATGTTCGTCGCCTGGGAACGGGGTGCCTGCCTGTGCGTTCCGACCCAGGCCCAGAAGATGCTCCCCCAGAAGTACGTCGAGCAGTCGCACCTGACGATCTGGTTCTCGGTGCCGTCGACGGGAGTCTTGATGAAGCGACTGCGGATGCTCAAGCCGGGGCTCTACCCGAGCCTGCGCTTCAGTCTCTTCTGCGGCGAGGCGCTGCCGGTCGAGGTGGTCGAGGCATTCGCGGCGGCGGCCCCGGCTTCAACGGTGGAGAACCTCTACGGGCCCACCGAGCTCACCATCGCCTGTACGCTGTATCGCTGGGACCCGGAAAGGTCTCCCGCCGAGTGCGAGCTGGGCGTCGTGCCCATCGGCGATCCGTATCCGGGCATGGAAGTGCTCGTGGTCGATGAGGAGCTGCGCGAGGTGGCGCCGGGCGAGACGGGCGAGCTGCTGATGACCGGTCCGCAGCTGACGCCGGGCTATCTCGACGATCCCGAGAAGACCGCTGCGGCGTTCGTGGTGCCGCCTGGGCGGGAGTGCACCTTCTATCGTACGGGTGACCGCGTGCGGCGATCAGACGGTGCCGCGCCCATGGTCTATCTCGGTCGCGTCGACAACCAGATCAAGATCCAGGGCTACCGGGTCGAGCTGGGCGAGATCGAGTCGGTGGTTCGCGAGGAGGCCGGGGTCGACGTCGCCATCGCGCTCGGTTGGCCCCGCACGGGAGCCGGAAGCGCCGAGGGCGTGGTGGCGTTCGTCCAGGCCGGCGACCTCGATACGACGGGTATCCAGGAACGCGCACGCGCACGCCTGCCGAACTACATGGCGCCTCGGGAGGTCCGTTGTCTCGCGGAGCTGCCGCTCAACCCGAACGGCAAGGTGGACCGCAAGGCGCTGCTCGAGATCCTGGCAGCGGCTAAAGCATGAGTGCAATCTTCGAACGAGAGAGTGAAGGAGATACGCGCACGTGGCCATCCGAGGTGCACATGTCGGTAGCGCACCACCCCTGCCTCACGGCAGTCCGGGGCGAATCGCAAGCGGCTGCGTAGCCCGCTGCCCCGCACCGGACGCTCTTCCCGTGATGAGTGGCGCGAGAGCGTTCCGGCTGGCGCCAGAGAGTCCGTGGCGCGGGACTTGCACCGCTCGAACACAGAACGGCAGACAGAACGACAGCTAGAACGTCCGACAGAGCACGGCGCGAGCATCAACAGGGGCCAGCGCGGGGTAGGGGATCGATGGAGAAGAACCAGAACGCTTTCAGCTGCGTGATCATGGGCGAGCAGTCCCTGTTGATCCAGTGCGGAGAGATCCTGCTCGCGGAAGGCCATCAGATCGTCGCCGTCGTGACCGACGATCCCGCCATCGATCGCTGGTCCCGACAGCACGCGCTTCCGGTCCTGGCCGCCGACGCCAAGAACGCCGACCTCGCCAGCGAGTTGGCGGATCACTCCTTCGACTACCTCTTCAGCATCACGAACCTGCGGTTGATTCCCCAGGAGGTGCTGGACCTCCCGCGTCGCGAAGCGATCAACTTCCACGATGGTCCGCTGCCGCGCTACGCGGGGCTCAACGCACCCGCGTGGGCCTTGATGAACCGCGAGGCCGAGTACGGTGTTTCGTTTCACGAGATGCGGGGAGAGGTCGACGAGGGCGGCGTGTACGAGCAACGCCTGTTCGAGGTCAGCCCGGACGAGACCTCGCTGACCCTCAATACCAAGTGCTTCCAGGCTGGAATCGACGCCTTCGGCGAGCTCGTCCGCAAGCTCGCATCCGGCACCGCCCAGCCCGTCGCCCAGGACCTGTCGGCCCGCAGCTACTTCGGTCGCTTCGACCGCCCGTCGGGCGCAGCCTTCCTGGACTTCCGCAAGCCGGCGGCCGAGCTCGAAGCCCTGGTTCGCGCCCTCGACTTCGGGGAGCGCTACGAGAATCCCCTCGCCGTCGCGAAGCTCGCGTGCGGCGACGAGGTCGTCGTCGTGCGGCGGGCAGTTGCCGACCCGGATCCCGACGCCGAGACCGAGGCGCCCGCGCCGGGCACGGTCGTGGCCGCGGATGCGCATCGCATCGTCGTGGCGACGACGTCCGGAGATCTCTGGGTCACCGGGCTCAGCGAGCTCTGCGGCGCGCCCCTCACGGTCGAGGACTTTTGTGCGCGCGCGGGCATCGCCGAAGGCTCCCGGCTCGCCGTCCCCGACGATGCGGCGGTGGTTGCCCGGGACGAGCGGGCGGGCGTGCTCGCCCGGGGCGAGTCGCTCTGGCACCGGAGGCTGTCACGGCTCGACCCCGTCGACCTGCCCTACCTGCAGAACCGCAGGCTCGAGAGCGACGCGCCGTCCTACGCGTCACGGTCGGTACAGCTCCCCGAAGATCTTCCGCGCGGAACGGGTTCCGGCGCGGATGCCCTCGTGGCGGCAGTGGCCGCCTATGTCGGTCGCCTGGGCGGTCAGGAACGCTTCCATGTCGCGTTCCGGGACGCTTCCCTCGTCGAGGCGGCGAAGGGCGCCGAAGCCTGGGTCTCGGCGACGGTCCCGATGCTGGTGCGACAGCCTGCGGAGATCTCTCGTGAGTCGTTCTTCGAGGCCATGGACCAGGAGATCGCGGGGATCCGCAAGCGCGGCCCCTGGCAGCGGGACCTGGTCGGTCGCACGCCGGTGCTCGCGCAGAACCCGCTGGCCGCGTCCGGTGCCGTCACCGCCGTGGCGATCGAGATCGAGGCGGGCGAGCCGGCGGTGTGGACGCCCGGCTCGGAGCTGCGATTCCGCGTCGCTCCCGATGCGAGCTCGCTCGAGATCCACTTCGAAGAGCACGCCCTCGATGGTCCGGGTGCCGACGCCCTCGCGAGTCATCTCGAGGTCTTCCTCGCCTCGCTCGCCGGTGCTCCCGGCGATGCGAAGATCAGCCGCCTTCCGCTGTTGGCGGAAGAGGAGCAGGCCCGGGTCCTGCGCGCCTGGAACGACACGGCGAGCGACTACGCGAGCGACTCGTGCATCCACGAGCTGATCGCCGCCCAGGCGGATCGCACGCCGGACGCCATCGCGGCGGTCTTCCTCGACCGCAGCCTCAACTACCGGGAGCTCGACGAGCGCGCCAATCAGCTGGCACACCACCTGCGCGGCCGCGGGGTGGGGCCCGACTCGCTCGTCGGCATCTACACCGACCGCTCCCTCGAGATGCTGGTCTCGATGCTCGGTGTCCACAAGGCCGGCGGCGCCTATGTCCCGCTGGACCCCGTCTACCCGGCGGACCGGATCGCGCTGATGATCGAGGATTCCCACGCGGGTGTCGTGATCACCCAGAGCCATCTCGAGGCTCAACTGCCGGCCCACGACGCCGAGGTGGTGCTGGTCGATGGCCATTGGTCGCAGATCGCTGGCCACCCGACGACGTGCCCCGATGTGGCGGTGTCGCCTTCGAACCTCGCGTACGTCATCTACACGTCGGGCTCGACCGGTCGCCCGAAGGGCGTGATGGTCGAGCATCGCAACGTCGCGAACTTCTTCGCCGGCATGGACCAACGGGTTGCCCACGACACACCCGGCGTGTGGCTCGCCGTCACGAGCCTTTCCTTCGACATCTCGGTCCTCGAGCTGCTCTGGACCCTCGCGCGCGGGTTTCAGGTGGTGCTCTACGCCGACGACGCGAAGCGCGGCGTCGAGATCTCTTCGACGCCGATCGACTTCGGCCTCTTCATGTGGGGCGCAGACGACGCCCAGGGCAACGCCAAGTACGAACTGATGCTCGAGAGCGCGAAGTTCGGAGACCGCCACGGTTTCTCGTCGTTCTGGACCCCCGAGCGCCACTTCCATTCCTTCGGCGGCCCCTACCCGAACCCGGCCGTGACCGGCGCCGCCATCGCGGCCATCACCGAGCGGATTGGCATCCGCGCCGGCAGCTGCGTGTCGCCCCTGCACCATCCGATCCGCATCGCGGAGGAATGGGCGGTCGTCGACAACCTGTCGAAGGGACGCATCGGCATCTCGTTCGCGGCGGGTTGGCAGCCCAACGACTTCGTGCTGCGACCGGAGAACCACAAGGACGCCAAGGGCCAGATGTTCCGCGACATCGAGATGGTCCAGAAGCTTTGGCGCGGGGAATCCGTCGAGTTCCAGAACCCCCTCGGCGCGCAGGTTGCGACGACCACCCAGCCTCGACCGATCCAGGCCGAGCTTCCCTTCTGGGTGACGACCGCCGGCAATCCCGAGACCTTCCGCATGGCCGGAGAGTCCGGTGGCAACCTGCTGACCCACCTGCTGGGCCAGACCCTCGAAGAGCTGAAGCAGAAGATCGACCTCTACCGCGAGGGTCGGAAGTCCGCAGGTCTCGACCCCGCGACGGGCGTCGTCACGCTGATGCTGCACACCCTGGTGGGCGACGACGACGAAGCCGTCAAGGAAGTCGCCCGCGAGCCCATGAAGCAGTACCTGTCGAGCGCGGCGAACCTGCTCAAGGGCTTCGCCTGGGCGTTCCCGGCGTTCACCCGTCCCGGAGGCGACGACGAGCTCCCGGAGATCGACCTCGCGAGCCTCGAGCCGGAAGAACTCGACGCCATCCTCGAGTTCGCCTTCGAGCGCTACTACGAGACGAGCGGCCTGTTCGGCTCGGTGGACACCTGTCTGGCCCAGGTCGAGAAGGTGAAGGGCATCGGCGTCGACGAGATCGGCTGCCTGATCGACTACGGGGTGCCCACCGACTTGATGCTCGAGAGCCTCGAGCTGCTCGACCAGGTCCGCGAGCAGGCGAACGCCCTGGCGTCCGGTTCGGCAGGCGCAGGGGACGAGGGGGTCGACTACTCGCTGCCGGCACAGGTCGCGCGTCATCGCGTCACCCACATGCAATGCACGCCTTCGATGGCGCGCATGCTGGTGCTCGACCGCGACACGCATCCCGCCCTCGGGCAGATCCAGCATCTCATGGTCGGGGGTGAAGCCTTCCCGGTCTCCCTGGCTCACGAGCTCGACGGTCTCGCCGGGGGCACCGTCACGAACATGTACGGCCCGACCGAGACCACGATCTGGTCGTCCACCGAGCGGGTGGCGGGCAAGCCCGATTCGATCTCCATCGGCTCGCCCATCGCGAATACCCAGTTGTACATCCTGGACGCCAACCTGCAGCCCGTGCCCGTGGGTGTCGCGGGCGAGCTGGTGATCGGCGGCGACGGAGTCGTGCGCGGCTACCACGAACGCCCGGACCTGACCGCGGACCGCTTCGTGGCGGATCCCTTCTCGGCGCGGGCCGACGCGCGCATGTATCGCACCGGCGACCTCGCCCGCTGGCGGCCCGACGGCAGCGTCGAGTTCATCGGGCGCATGGACCACCAGGTGAAGATCCGGGGCTACCGGATCGAGCTGGGCGAGATCGAGGCGCGCCTCGGGGAACAGCCGGACATCGAGACCTGCGTGGCCCTGGTGCGAGAAGACACGCCTGGGGACCAGCGTCTCGTCGCCTACGCGTCGGTTGCACCGGAAGCCGCCGGGAAGCCCGAGCCGGAGGTCCTGCGTGCGGCGCTCGGTGCGTCCCTGCCGGAATTCATGATTCCGAGCGCGTTCTGCTTTCTCGACGCCTTCCCGCTCACGCCCAACGGCAAGATCGACCGCAAGGCGTTGCCGGCGCCCGAGCAGCTCGCGCCGCACACATCGGTCGCGTACCAGGCGCCGGAGAACGAGCTCGAGCTCACGATCGCGACCGTCTGGCAGCAGGTCCTCAAACTCGACACGGTGGGTACCCAGGACAACTTCTTCGACCTCGGTGGCCACTCGCTCCTGGTCGTCCAGGTGCATCGGCAGCTGCGGGACCAGATCGAGCGCCCATTGTCGCTGACGGACCTGTACCGCTTCCCGACGATCCGCACCCTGGTGCGGCACCTGTCGAGCGAGGACGACGCCGGCGCCAGCGCCGAGGCGGCCGCCGACCGCGGCGAGCGACGCCGGGCGGCCCTGTCGCGCCGTCGGAAGCGGGGCCGGGGTTGATCGTGGGGCGCGTCGCGTGAAGCTCCTCGCCGTCATCGTCAACTACAAGACCCCGGACATGACCTTGGACGCCGTGTCCGCGTTGATGCACGAGCTCGAAGCCTACCCCGACGCGCGCGTCACCGTCGTCGACAACGATTCCCGGGACGGATCCTTCGACAAGCTGCGCTCGGCGGTCGACGATGCGGGCTGGTCCGGTCGGGTGGAGGTGGTCGAATCGGGCTACAACGGCGGCTTCGCGTTCGGCAACAACTTCGCGATCCGGCCCGCGCTGGCGTGCGCCGAGAAGCCGGACTTCGTCTACCTGCTGAACTCCGACGCATTCCCGGACCCGGGCTGTGTCGAGCGGCTGGTCCAGTTCCTCGAAGAGCGCCCCGAAATCGGGATCGCGGGCGGCTATGTCCACGGTCCGGAGCCGGTTCCCCATCGCACGGCCTTCCGCTTCCCGACTCCCTTCAGCGAGTTCGAGTGCACTCTCGGCCTGGGCATCGTGACCCGGCTGCTTCGGCGTTACGTGGTCGCGCTGCCGATGCCCGAGCAGACCTGCCCCGTCGATTGGACAGCGGCGGCCAGCATGCTGATCCGGCGCGAAGTGCTCGAGCAGGTGGGGTTGATGGACGACGGCTACTTCCTCTACTTCGAGGAGACCGACTTCTGTCTGCGCGCGCGCCGCGCCGGCTGGCCCACCTGGTATGTGGTCGAGAGCGCTGTCACCCACATCGGGTCGGCGTCCACGGGCTTCCTCGACACGTCGACGCCGACGCCCACCTTCTGGTACGCGTCCCGCCGGCGCTACTTCCTGAAGAACCACGGTCGTCTGACCCTGTGGGCCGCCAACCTGGGCTTCGTGGTGGGGGCGCTGGCGCGCCGCGTCCGATATCTCCTCACCGACCTTCAGCCCCACGAACCGACGCGACATCTGCGAGACTTCTTGAAGTTCAACCTGCGCCCCGTTTCGGGTCACCCGACCCGCGACTAGCGCGGAGCCGCACCCCATGAACGCCGAGAAGTGGTCTCTGGTCGTCGCCGTTCCGGCACTCGCGTTGTTTGGCGTGATGTCCTGGGCGCTGTTGCTCGCGGAACCCCTGGACGTCGATGCCAGTGGGCTCGGGAAGATTCCGCTCCAGGTCGCTCAGTGGCGCGGCACCGAGGTCGAGCTGGATTCCGGCGTCGAAGAGATCCTCGACGCGGACTACAACCTCCAGCGCGCCTACTGGCACCCGCTCGGTGACCTGGTCTGGCTCTACGTCGGCTACTACGGGACCGAGCGCGGCGGTCGCCCGGAGCACACGCCCTGGGAATGCTATCCGGCGGCGGGCTGGAAGGTCGTTCGCCACGATGTCGTCGATGCGGTGGTCGTGCCCGGCGTGCCGCCCCTGCGTGCGAACGAGTTCCTGGTCGAGAAGGGTGCGGACCGACGCCTCGTCCTGTTCTGGTACCAGTCCATCCGCCGCGGTGGCATGTTGGGCGGCTTCGACCAGACGCTGGACCGTTTTCTCAGCCGCGTGCGTTTCGGGCGCGCCGACGGGTCGCTGGTGCGTTTGAGCACCCCGATCGCGCCGGGGGAGGACGAAGCCGTGGCGCGTACCCGGCTGCAGGCTTTTGGTCGCGAGATCCTGCCGCTGCTCGAAGACCACTGGCCCCAGGAGGCCGCGCGGCTGGCGTCCCAGTGAGCGTGTCCAGGCGACGAATCGACTGGCTGCTGGGCGGGGCGATGGCGATCGCCTTCTCGCCAGGGATCTACGACCTCGTTCGGCAATGGCTGCACGCGCCCTGGTCGCGCTACAGCGCCCTGTTCGTCGTGCTCACCGTTTGGCTCATCGCGAGCGGAACGGCCGGGCCGACGGCCGGTCCGGTCCCGAGGCTTCGCCGGGGCATCGGCGGCGCGGCGATCGCTGCGGGCCTGCTCCTTCAGCTGGCGGCGGGCCTGGCGGTGATGCCCTCGTTGGCGCGGCCGGCGATGCTACTGGGTGGGTTGGGGCTGCTGTGGCTGCGGGGCCTCGCGCCTCTCTCGGTCGCCTGCGTGGCGGTGTGGATCGTGCCGCTGCCCCACCAGGTCATGGATGGTCTCGGCGGGGACACTGTTGCTGCCGGCTTTCTCCGCGCTGCCTCCGAGGTCGTGAACCTCTTCGGCGCCGGCGTTGCGGCAGGTGCGCGACGAGTGATCTCCGGGGACGCCGCCCTGGTCGTGGACTCGTCGCAATCGGGCCTGCCGACGCTGGTGGCGATGCTCGGCGTCGGCGCGTACGCGGCGCTGCGTCTGCAGATCGACATCGTGCGCGCACTGCGTTGCTTGCCTGCCCTCGTCGCCGCGGCAATCGCAGGGCAGTTCGTCGCGAGTGTCCTCGCGTGTCTCGCCCTGGCGGCGGGCAGCCTCGCGCTCGCAGGCTTCTGCATCGATTCGCTTTCATGGATGCTGCCCGCCGCGGTCGTCGTATGGGGCGTCGAGGGGCGGGTCGAGCAACGGATGCGCAACCCGGACGCAAGTACCTGAGCCGTGTGACCAGTCCTCGGACCCGCTCTGGGAATAGCTGCGCCGGTCCCGCTTGGAAGGCATACTCAGCCTGCTGCGCCTCGCGGCATGCCCAGGAGAAGCGACGATGGACCTGTCGGTCGTCATCCCCGTCTACAACGAGATCGCCACGCTGGACGCCATCGTGGCGGCCGTGGCGGCCGTCCCCGTGGAGAAGGAGATCATCCTCGTCGACGACGGCTCGACGGACGGGTCCCGGGAGAAGCTCCAGCAGTTCGAGAACCAGCCCGGCATCCGCGTCCTCTACCACGACCTGAACCAGGGCAAGGGCGCCGCGATCCGGACCGGGGTCGCCGCGGCATCTCGCGACCTCGTGATCATCCAGGACGCGGACCTCGAGTACGACCCGCGCGAGATCCCGACGCTGATGCAGCCCATCCTCGCCGGCAAGGCGGACGTCGTCTACGGGTCGCGCTTCATGGGCGGGCAGCCGCACCGCGTGCTCTACTTCTGGCACTCGATCGGCAACCGCATGCTCACGCTGCTCTCGAACATGCTGACGGATCTCAACCTGACCGACATGGAGACCTGCTACAAGCTGTTCAAGCGGGAGATCATCCAGGGGATCGAGATCGAGGAGTCCCGCTTCGGCTTCGAGCCCGAGATCACCGCGAAGATCGCGAGGGGCCGCTGGCGCATCTACGAGATCGGCATCTCGTACGCAGGTCGGACCTACGACGAGGGCAAGAAGATCGGCTGGCGGGACGGTGTGCGGGCCGTCTGGGCGATCCTCAAGTACAACCTGCGTCCCTGAAGCCCGGTCGCGGTCGCGGGGGCGCCCCCCCCCTTGCCTGTGAGGGCCTGTGAGGGTCTGTGAGGGCCTGTGAGGGCCTGTGAGCGCCTGTGACCACCGTCACAACGGGTACTCGCGTCGCCGCCGATGTTCTCCCTGTCCCTTGACCGTGACCTCGATGATCACCCGGATGACGGTGGGACGATGGAGGCAAGGCATGACCCGCAAGACCATCCGACGCAATCTCCGACTGGCGCTGCCCCTCGCGCTCTTCGCCACCGGTCTCGCCGGGGCCGCCGAAGCACGCCAGGAGACCGTGCGCTGGACACAGGACCTCGACAACGAGGTCGCCGCCTTCCACATCCTGGTGGGCAGCACGCCCGGGAGCGCCGATCTGCTGAACCAGTCCATCGGCGTTCCGACGCCGGATTCGAACGGCGTCTACTCCTACACCCTCGATGTCGACAGCGACGCGACCCTGTACGTACGCATGACCGCGTTGAATTCCGAAGCCGTCCCCAGCCCGGCGTCGAACGAGATCGCTCGTTCGGTTGCGCTCGGGATGCCTGGGCAGCCGATCGTCATCCTGCCGTAGGACGAATCGCATCGGGTCGGGCTTCCAGTGCGATGCGCTGGCGGCGCATCCCGATCATTGGCATCGTGATCGCCTTCCGGGGATCCACTCGGAATCCGAGGCGAGGTGCAGATGGCGGGAAGCGACGGGAACGACGACGGGGGAGCTGCCGGATCGGGTAGCGGCGCGACGCGCTTCGCCATCCTGGCGGGGGTCGGAGTCGTGATCGCGGTTGCGGTCTGGCTGGTGCTCGGTTCCGGAAGCGTCCCGGGTCCCGGTCCCGCCGACGGCCCGGGCCAGGCGGCGAACGGTCTGGAGATGCCGGCGCCCATCGGTCGGGAAGCGGTCCCGCCGGCGCTGCGGGTCAAGGCACCCGCCCAGCAGATCGCCGAGAACGGAAGACTGCGGGTGACTGCGGCTGCCTTGCGAGAGGGCGACGTGTTGGCGCTGGGGCTTGCCATGC
Source organism: Deltaproteobacteria bacterium (assembly GCA_029261855.1). Classification (GTDB taxonomy): domain Bacteria; phylum Myxococcota_A; class UBA9160; order UBA9160; family UBA4427; genus JAJDAN01. Next base: position 96,653 of record JAJDAN010000011.1, on the reverse strand, counting down.
CCGACGTGGCGCGCGGATCGGACGCGCGCGCCGTCAAGGTGGCCGACGTTTCGGGCCGGGTGATCGACGTCGAGGGCGTCGCCGTCGACGGCGCGGGAAGCGGCTTGCGCATCGAGATCGATCCCGACTGGCTCGAGCCGGGCACCTACCTGATCCAGGTGCAGACCGCCGAAGCCACGCCGCTACCCGTGCGTCGCTACGTGCTCGACGTCGTCCGGGACGCTCCGGCCGCCGAGTAGTCGGCGACTGCGCCCGCCCGCCAGCGGGCGGACGGGCGCACGAGTCATCGCGCGATCAGGCCTTGCGCTTGCGCAGCGCCCTTCGGCCGGCGAGGAAGAGTGCGCTCACCAGCAGCGCTTCACCGAATCCCGGCAAGGCCGGCAGGTTCTGGTTGGGGAAGTCCAGGGGATTGGTCGGATCGGTTCCCTGGTTCACCTCGGTGCCGTCGTCGAAGCCGTCGCCGTCCGTGTCGGCCAGCGCCGGGCTGGTGCCCGTGTCATTGCCGTCCACGAAGACTCCCGTGCCCGTCTCGACCCCGTTTCGCAGGGTGTCCTGGTCGCGATCGATGCCCATCCGGATCCCCGAGCCCGGCGGAACCGCCGTGTAGGTGATCGTCTGGGCGTCACCGACCGGGTCGGCCTTGGCGCGCAGGCTGGCCTCGCTGATGGCGGGCCCGTTGTCGTCGGGAAGGTAGGTGCCGTTTGCGATCCGTGCATAGCCCTTCTCGACTCCCCCCTCGACGGTCTTCGCGATTGCGTCGCACTCGGTGACGAGCCCGCCCAGGACTCCCGATTCGAAGGGAGCGGCAGCGCGGTCGTCGATGAGCGTGATGCGATCGTTCACGTCCGCGACAGCGAAGTTGGTCGGCGAGATCGTGACCTGCTGGCCGACGATCGGTGCGATGTCCGTGTCCGCCGCCAGCACGAACTGCTCGAGGTTGGTCTGCTCGGTGTTCGTCAGGTCGAAGACGCTGGCGCTGAGGAAGTTGAACGTGGTGTCCACGGTGCCGTCGTGCAGGATGCCGGTGCCGCGCACCTGGTTGCCCGCCACCGAGAACATGCCGATCTTCTGATAGACGTTGCGGATGTGGGGCACCTTGAAGTGCTGCGTCTCGCCCTCGAAGCTCGCCTCGCCACCCGTGCCGAAGAAGCCGTTGATGGGCTGCAGGCTGTGGCAGCCGTCGCAGTCCTCGACGGTGTCGGTTGCGTTGGAATCGAGCTGCGAGCACTCGGTGGTGCCCGGACCGCAGCTGAACCACTTGTCCTTGCCCGCCTGCTGCGCGGCCGTGAGCGAGTTGTCGAGGTTGCGCACGGGGTTCGGCGGCAGCTGCACCTGCAGGATGAAGTCCGTGAAGGCATCCATCTGCGAGGTGGGAATGACGCCGTCGTGTCCGATCAGGCCCTCGAAGGCCACAATGAAGTTCCGGAACGAAAGGATCTCGTCGCAGGGGGAGTTGGTGGAGGTACCTTGCCCCCCGGCGTAGCCCGGTGCGTTGCAGGCATCGGTTCCGAAGAAGCCGTCCACCCGGTCACCGCGCCAGTGCATGCCGCCGTGGGTGCTCATGCCGCGCAGGGTCTGCGTCGTCATGGGCCCCTTCATGGGGTGGAAGGGTTGCCGCGGGTTCGTGAGCTCGAGCAGACCGTCGGGCTGGGGCTGGTTGTTCCCGTTCGCGTTCACGCTGCCGTCGGGATCGCCGAGGTTCCACGCCAGAGCGTCGAAGTCGCCGAAGATGTGACAGCTGGCACAGGAAGCCTCGCCGTTGCCCGATGTCGAGACCGCGTCGTAGAGGACGGGGCGGCCGTCGACGATGGACTCGTCCTCGGGGTTGTGGAGCTCGTGGATCTCCGTCGCCAGGCCCGTTCCGAGGTCGATGACCTCGACCGCATTGTTGAAGCGGGTCGTGACGTAGATGCGGTTGTTGCCCTCGTCGAGCGCGACGCCGCTGGGGCCGCCGCCCAAGGTGTCGAGATAGGCGGCGCTCTCGACGGTGGGATCGAAGTTCGCTTCGAACGCCGGGTCCTCGAGGTCGGTCCGCGAGAACACGCCGACCTTGGCCGAGCCGAAGGCCGGGATGTAGATGGTGTTGCCGTCGCTCGAAATCGTCGGCTGGAGCGGCGTGGCGAGGCTGTGCGGGATCTGTGCGTCGATCGCGGCGTGGTTCGCGCCGCCGTCGGTGTGCAGCTGGTTGTAGTCGATGTGCTGGTTCAGGTGCTGCACGTCCTGGGACGGGCCGGACGGATCGAGGATGGTCACCCGCGTGAGGGACAGCGCGCCCTGAACGGTGCTGCCGCCGTGATCGCCGGGGCCCTCGAACAGGACCTCGTTCGGGCTGTCGGTATTGGTGACGTAGACCTTCCCGTTCGCGGGGTTCACCGCCATGTTGAAGAGGACGGTGCCGACAGAGCTGTAGACCGTGCCCTTGGTGAGCGTGTTGGCATTGAAGGTGAATACGTCGTTGTCGGGAAGCGAGAAGGGCACGAGGCTGTTCCGGTTGACGCCGTCGGCGTCTCGCCAGACACCGCCGATGCGCTTCACGATGACGCCCACCTCGGGAGCCGGGTCTCCGTCCGCATTGTCGTTGGGGCCCGGGACGCCGCTCGCGCCGAATCCGTTCGGGATCGCCGTCTCGATGATGGTTGTCGTCTGGTTGCCCGAGAGGAAGGCCGCGACATAGACGTTGGTGCCGTCGGTGGCGAGGGCGCGCGGCGTGTCCGAGAAGAAGGTCAGGACGTCGACGGGCGTACCGCCGATGGTGGTTCCCAGGTTCGTCGCGTCGAAGACCCAGACGTCTGCGCGGTCGATGCCGGGGGTCGTGAGGCGCGGGTCCGCGGGATTGCCGCCACCGAACACGCCGCTGATCGAGCCATGGGTGCGATGCTGACCGCGGTGGGCGGTGGTGATGAACGCGCGGTTGCCACCGGTGCCGGCGAACACGATGTCGCGCGGCTCGTCGCCGACGAGCAGGGTGCGCTCGACGAACGGAACGGCACCCGAAACATCGACGACGCTCACGCTGTCCGAGAGATGGTTCACCACCCAGACTTCGTCGTTGTTGCGCGCGGCGACGGCGACGGGCTCCAACCCGACGGGAACCGAGGCCGAGAAGACGAGACCGCCCCCTGTGACGTCGAAGATCTCGAGGGTGCCGTCGGGCGTGTTGACCGCGAAGACCTGCGAGCCGTCGGGCGAGAGCACGATCGGTCGCACGTGTCCGCTTTCGAACTCGACGAATGCAGGCTGGGCGAGCGCCGCGCCACTGAAGGCGAGTGCTGCGACCATCCCTGACGTTGCTACCAGGTAGGAAACGTAGAAGGAGAACGAAAAACCGCGCCGGGCCCGCATCAGGCACCTCCGATTGGGTCGCGCACGGCCGACGATCTTCCCCGTGGAGTCGGCCATCGGGTCCCCGAAGGGATGGATCTGGCGAGAACGCGCGAGATTTGGAAACGCAGTGTACCCGAATCAGTTCCCCGAATGGGGGGAAAGGTGACGCCCCAACTGAACCCCCGGGCTAGCTGACCGACCCAAGATGGGTCGGCGCGCCCAATTCGAGGTCCCATGACAGACTGCTGCCTTTGGGCCGGCCCCGGTGCGGGTGATTTGCGTCCCCGTTGCCGGATGGGCCCGAGCGCCAGCGCTAGCCGGCCCGAACCGGGGTTCTGGCTTGCCGCGAGTGCGCGGCCTTCTCGCCGTGCGCGTTCCTAGGACGATTCGACGGGCTCGCCGTTCAACCAGCTCGTCGCGGACCCGACGTCCCTTGCGACGAGGGCCTCCACGCCGTTGGACTCCGAGTAGGCGCTGAACATGCGGCCGAGCCCAAAGTGGAACGCGTCGCCCGCGACGACTGCGCACCGCCCCGACAGAACCGCCTTGTGCCCCGCGACGAAATCAGCGATGCCGCGAAGCTCGTCCGCACTGCGCTGCTCACTCGACAGGCGGATGTCGAAGATGACGTCCCAGCGCTGGTCTGCATCGCGCCGCGCGGCCTCGCGGATCGCTGTCCCCAGGGTCTCGAGGCCGTCCTCGTAGTCGACATCTCCCTCGGTCACGAACCAGATCACGCCGCTCCGGATGTCGTAGTCGAGGGGCATGTTTGGACCCGAGCTTAGCCGGCAGCCCCGAAAGCGCCGGGAGCGGCGGTATGGGCTGGCCGTATGGCCGTCCCAGGGGGCGGCAGTTGTCGACGCGAACGACACACCCTGCAACCCTTTTCCGTGTCTGCGGGTACTCACCCTTGTACGCGCCGGGTGGAAATCGCCCGAACCCAAGCTTCATGCCCTCCTCCAGGACGCAGGCGCTCGGTCGCCGTCTCCGAACGCTCAGCGTGCTTGCCCTCATTGCAGGCTGCGCGGTCCTCGCTCGCCCGGCGCTCGCCCAGACCTGCAGCCTCGACGGGCTGCCCGACTTCGCGGGACACAACTTCCCCCTGGCGCCGGAAGTGGGGGACATCTCCGTCAGCCAGGCCTTCCCGGGCCTGGACTTCGACAGTGACCCGCGCCGACAGCTCGTCTTGCTGTTGGCCGAGCCCGGCCCGCCGGACCCCGAGACCCTCGACCACGTCTATGTGCTGGACCGGAACGGAGAAGTGCTCCGCTTCGAGAATCGCCAGGACGTGACACCGGGCGACGTCGATGTCTTTCTCGACATCGTGAGCAAGACCGTTCTCGCGAGCCCCACGGCACCGGACGCGGCGAAGGGAGAATCCGGGCTTCTCGGCATGGCCTTCGATCCGGACTTCGCGAGCAATGGCTACTTCTACGTCTTCTATTCGGTGCCCCCGGAAAACTGCCAGGACTCGTCGCCGAACCTCCTGCTCTGCAACCGCCTCGAACGCTACGAGGCGTTCGGAGATCCTCCCGTCGTCTCGGGGAACGGGAACCCGGTGACCCTGCTGGAGGTGCCGCAGTTCGAGCAGGCGCACAACGGCGGCGGTCTCGCGTTCGGTCCGGACGGTCTGCTCTACCTGTCGGTGGGAGACGGGGGCCGCCAGGACAACGCCCAGGACACGAGCGACATGCGCGGGTCGCTGTTGCGGCTCGACCCGCAGGCGCCGCCGGACTACATCCCCGAAGACAACCCCTTCGTCGGCCAGGCCGGTGCCGACGAGATCTTCCACTACGGGCTTCGCAACCCCTGGCGTTTCTCCTTCGACCGCGGGACCGGCGATCTCTGGATCGGCGACGTCGGCGCGGGTGATTGGGAAGAGATCGACTACCTGCCGGCGGGGACGCCGGGAGGCGTCAACTTCGGCTGGGCCATCTGCGAGGGCTTCCGCAGCAACGACGGCGTCTGCAATGCGAACGACCCGGACCTCGAGTTCCCGGTCATCGTCTATGACCGGGGCGCCAGCGGAGCGGTGATCGGCGGCAACGTCTACCGCGGCACGCGCGCTCCCTCGATCTACGGTCTCTACCTCTATTCGGACTTCGTGATGCGCACCATCTGGGCGTGGGACCCGTCGTTCCCAGCGCCCGTCGCGCTTGGCAACGGGCCGTCCCAGCCGTCGTCCTTCGGCGAGGACCAGCACGGCGAGCTCTACGTCGTGAGTCATCGCGGCACGATCAACTTCTTTGCGGACGCCTCCCCGGGCAGCGGCGGCGGTCCGCCGCCGATGCAGCTGTCCCAGACGGGGCTCTTCGACGACACGGAAACCCTGACCCCCGCGGCGGGAATGCTCGAGTACACGGTGAACACGCCGCTGTGGAGCGATCGCGCCGCGAAGACCCGCTGGCTCGCCCTCCCGGCAGGAACGACGATCGGCTTCTCAGCGACCGGGGAGTGGACGTACCCGGTCGGAACGGCGTTCGTGAAGCACTTCGAGCTCGAGGTCGCGCCCGGCGTCTTCCGGCGCCTGGAGACCCGGGTGTTCCTGCACCAGCAGAGCGGCTGGGTGGGCTTCAGCTACCGCTGGAACGCCGACGAGACGGATGCCGTGCTGCTCCCGGGGGCTCTCGACGAAGACTTCGACCTCTCGCTGCCGGGCCTGCCGGCGAGCCAGACCTGGGGCTACCCCGGTCCGGCCGATTGCCTCGGATGCCACAGCGACGCGGGCGGGCGGGTACTCGGCGGCCGCACGCGCCAGCTCAACGCTGACTTCGACTACACGGCCTACGGAGGCTCGGTCCAGAACCAGCTCGAGGCCTGGGCCTGCGGCGGATTGCTGGACACGCCGATCGCCGACGCCAGTGTCTACGGCGCGTACACGCCCGTGGAGCAGAGCGGCGAACCGCTCGACGATCGCGTGCGGTCCTACTTTGCGACGAACTGCGAGTTCTGCCATCAGCCGGGAGGCACCGCACCGGGCGGCATCGACTTCCGCTTCGATACGGCCCTCGGTCAGATGAACCTGGTGTCCGTTCCGGCGACCCAGGGAGACTTCGGCTTGCCGAACCCCCTGCGTGTCGACCCCGGCGACCACATGAGCAGCATCCTGTGGCATCGCATGTCCAGCACGGATCCCTCGCTGCGCATGGCGGCGGGCACGCGTCTAGAGGACACCGTCGCCACGTCCGCCGTCGCGGCCTGGATCGACGGGAATCTGGACGACTCGGACGGCGACGGTCACCTCGACTTCGAGGACAACTGCCCCGACGTCTCGAATGCAGGGCAACAGGACGCCGACGGAGACGGCATCGGGGATGTCTGCGAGTGCAGTTACGTTTCGGGCCAACCGCTCGTCAACGACGCCGACTTCGATCGCGACGGTGGCGTCGGTGGCGCCGACTACACGATCTGGGCCGATCACTACATGACTGCGGTGGCGGGCTTCGGCGAGGGCGACGCCAATTGCGATGGCTTCGTGGACGATGCCGACGAGACGATCTGGGATGCGAACTACGAGTCCAACGTTCCGCCGCCGATTCCCTTTGCCGCTACTGCTGCCGGTGCCGCTGCGGGTGGCGTCGGTCTGGCCGGGGTGACGCTCGCCTGGGTCAGACGTCGGCGGTATAGGGCGGCGCCGGGTCGTACTCCATCAGCTTCTGGGTGAGTCGGGCGTGCGCGACGTCCCAGATCTGGCCGACGAGCCATAGCGACATGTCGATGCCCGCGGACACCCCCGCAGACGTGACGAGATTGCCGTCCCGGACGTAGCGGACCTTCTCGAGCACCATCGCCTCCGGGGCCCGCTCGCGCAGGGGGTCGATGAAGCCCCAATGAGTCGTGATGCGCTTGCCGTCGGTCAGGCCGGCGCCGTGCAGCAACAACGACCCCGTGCAGACGCTGGTGACCCACTGACAGCCCGGGGCGACCTTGGCGAGCCAGTCGATCATGACCGGGTTGTCGACCTCCTTGCGTGTTCCCTGGCCGCCGGGCACGAGCACCACGTCGAGTGCGGGCGCGTCGTCGAAGCCGTACTCGGGAAGCACGCGCAGGCCGTTGAAGCAGGTCACCGGATCCTTGCGCTCGGCCACGGTGAAGACCCGGGCGCCACCCGCCGCGGCCTTCGTCGCCATGCCGAATACCTCGAAAGGGCCCGCCCAATCGAGCTCCTCGGCGTCGTCGAAGAGCACGATTCCGATGTGGAACGGGTCGCTCGGGGCGTTGCGGGCTTCTTCGCTCTTCGGGTTCTCGGTGTTCACGGTGCACTCCTGTTCTGTTCGTGGCGGGGCATGTCGGCCCGTGGGCCGGGTCCGCGAAAGCGCTCCCGGTAATCGCTGGGGGAAACGCGGAGATTGCGCAGGAAGGCGCGGCGCAGGGTCTCGGAAGTGCCGAACCCGCAGTCGTTGGCCACGCGCTCGACCGGCAGGTCGGATTCCTCGAGACGCCTGCGCGCCGCCTCGACCCGGACCTGCTCGACGAAGCGCGCGGGTGTGGTCCCGACTTCGCGCGTGAAGACACGCGCAAAGTTGCGCGGGCTCATGGCAACCCGTTTCGCCAGGGCTTCGACGGACAGGTCGGCGTCCGGGTGGTCGCCGATGTAGCTCTGGAGATCGCGCAGGGGGCGACGGTCCGCGATCTGGGCCTGCAGCTGCGCGCTGAACTGCGACTGCCCCCCCGGACGCTTCAGGAAGATCACGAGACGCTGGGCGACGGACAGCGCCAGCTCGCGCCCCAGGTCGTCTTCGAGCAGGGCCAGCGCCAGGTCCATGCCGGCACACACCCCCGCCGACGTGTAGGTGTTGCCGTCGCGGATGAAGATGGGGTCCGGGTCCACGTCCACCGCGGGGTGGAGACGCGCGAGCAGCTGCCACGACTGCCAGTGGGTGGTGGCGCGCTTGCCGTCCAGCAGCCCGGCGCGCGCGAGCAGGAAGGCGCCACTGCAGACGGACGCCAGTCGCCGGGCCCTCGGGCCCTCCTCGGCGATCCAGCCGATCAGTGCTTCGTCCCGGCGCGCCGCCTCCGTGCCGCCGCCGCCCGCCACGATCAAGGTGTCGATGGGGCCCCGTTCCCGGTCGACGAGCGGGCCGGTGACGATCTCGATGCCCGAGGACATGGCGACGGGCCCGGGCGTCGTCGACACGACCTCGATCCGGTACGGGGCGCGGCGGCCCGGACCGCGTTCGCAAACCGGCGGGTCCGGAGTCGGCTCGTCCGGAATCGAGTAGTTGGCGGTCGAGAACACCTCCAGGGGGCCGGTGACGTCCAGCATCTGGGCGCCGGGGAAGGCGGCGAGCACGATGCGACGGGGCTCCTGGCTTCTCTCGGGCATGGAGGGAGGATCGGCTGTGGCGTCTCTGGCAGCAATGACGAAAACCCAACGATTTCGGACAAAGCCGTCGGGCTTCTCGCAAGGCCTTAGTCGATTGACTAAGCTTCGGTTTAGTCAGTCGACTAAACGTCTGGGGAGCTCGCATGACGGACTTCGATGTGATCATCAGCGGCTACGGCCCGACGGGTGCCGTGGCCGCGAACCTGCTCGGGCAACGTGGCGTGCGCGTGCTGGTGGTCGAGCCGAGTCGCGCCGTCTACGACATCCCGCGCGCGGTCCACTTCGACGGCGAGGTCATGCGGATCTTTCAATCCCTGGGCCTGGCCGAGGCGATCGAGGCGGTCTCGGGGACGGCCAGCCATCTCGCCTTCGTGAACGCCTGGGGTTGGACCCTGCGCTCGGCGGATGTCTCCGAAGCGCCTCGGACCCAGGGCTGGCCCGTGGGCAACTTCTTCAACCAGCCGCTGCTGGAGGAACGACTGCGCGGCGGCGCGGCGCGCTTCGAAACCGTCGAGGTGCGCCTCGGGGCGCGGCTCGACGGGTTCGCCCAGGACGACGAGGGCGTCGACGCTCGCATCTCGCGTCTCGATGTCGGAGGCGCAGCGACGGGCGTCGAGACCGTGCGCGCCCGTTACTTGTTGGGGTGTGATGGAGCCGGCAGCCCGACCCGGCGGGAGGCGGGCATCGAACTCGAAGACCTCCACTGCCACGAGCCCTGGCTCGTGTGCGATCTGATCCTCGACGACGACGTCGACTTCCGTCGCGATGCGCTGCAGATCTGTGACCCCCGGCGTCCCACGACTCTGGTGCCTTGTGAGGGGCAGCACGTCCGCTGGGAATTCATGCAGATGCCCGGGGACGATCCCGCCCGACTCGAGGACCCCGAAACCGCGCGCGCCATGATGGCTCCGCACATGCATCACCTGGCACCGGGACTCACGGCCGATCGCGGTCGTCTGATCCGCGGCAAGGTCTACACCTTCCATTCTCTCGTGGCGCACGACTTCCGGGCGGGGCGCGCCTTCCTACTGGGAGACGCGGCACACCAGACCCCTCCCTTCCTGGGGCAGGGCATGTGCGCCGGAATCCGCGACGCCTACAACCTGTGCTGGAAGCTTCACGGCGTGCTCGAGGGGCGCTTCCGGGACGATCTCCTCGACAGCTATACGTCCGAACGTCGATCGCATGCCATGCGAGTGGTGCGCGATGCCGTGCGCGCCGGTGCCATCATCCAGACCCGGAGTCGCAGCCGCGCGTTGCTGCGCGATGCGTTCCTGCTCTTTGGCCGCCTCTTCCCGAGGCTCGCACCGGAGGTCGGCTGGGCGCCGCGCTGGTCCCTGGGGCCCGGCCTCTGGGAAGACGCGGAGGCGCCGAGCTGGGAATCCGCTCATGGTCATCCCATCGACCAGCCCGAGATCCGGACGGCTGCCGGGCAAAGTGTGCGCCTCGACGAGCTGTTGGGGGATGGCTTCGCGGTACTCGGCCTGGGCGTCGCGCCGAAGACCCTGCTCGACGACTCCGGGAGAGCCGCCGCTCAACGACTCGAGGTCCGCTGCCTGCACGTGTCGTCCGACGAGGACGGCGACGTGGCCGACGGGACCGGGGCGCTCGCCGATTGGTCGGCCCGCTACGGCCCGGCGCGGGTCGTCATCCTGCGCCCGGACCGACAGGTCTACGGGGTCTACGACGCAGCGTCGGACGCCGCGCTCGGCGCGCGCTTGTCGGCGGCGCTGGTCTCCCTGGACGAGCGGGTCTCGGGCGAAGGGCTCTCGTCCGCTTCCTGATCTTCCGGCGCGACGTGGCCCGAGATCAGGTCGACGACGCGGAAGCCGCCGAAGTGCAAACGACGACCCGTGCCCGTGCGGACCATCTCCGCCACGCGCGGCAGATCGGCGAGGGCGAAGTGGTTCCAGGTGTGTCGACCTTCCAGCACCAGGAAGCGAACGTCCCGCTCCGCGATCCGCGCGAGCAGCCAGTCCTCGTAGGCACGCATCTCCGAGGTTCCGGGGGGCGGTAGGGTGAGGCCCGGGTGGAACCACAGGGACGGCGCGGCCGAGGGCTTGCCGGTCAGGCCGTACAGGATCGACGCGTCGCCGAGGAGCAGGAAGCCGCGGTCTTGCGCGGCAAGAAAGGCGGCGACCTCACCGAGGTCGACCGCGTCGTAGGGGACGACCGTCGGCACCTGCCACTGCAGGAAGGACAGCGCGACGGGCAGGGCGTTCTCGCCCGGCGCCGGGGCCCCGGCCCAGTGGATGTCGTTCACCGAGCGGGTGACGTTGACGTCGACGTGAAAGCGATAGGCGTCCCAGACCGCGCCAACCGCAACCACCGCGATCGTGACCGCCGCACTGCGGCGCAGCATCGTTCCGGCACCGCGACTCGTGCGCAGCTGCTCGAGGGCGACGGTCGCGATGCCCGTCGCGAGGAACACGTACGCGACGCCGAGCTCCTTCTGGTTGATCGTGATCGCAGAGAAGGCGAGGCCCACCCCGATCAGGCCCTCGGCGAGTGCGAGCAACCACAGGGGCCGCGGCATGTGCCGCGCGCCGAAGAGGCAGACGCCGAGGGCCAGCTGCAGGCTGGCCAACGAGATCATCCCCAGCGAGCGCGCCTCGTCCCAGATCGTCGTGAGCTGGAAGCCCGCGTCAGCGAGCCGGCGAGGCGCCTCGGCGGCGGGGAGCGCGAAGAAGTAGGTGCTCACGAGATCGGGTTCGATCCCCGCCGCGAGGCCCGCTCCGATCAAGGTCGCCAGAGCGATCGCCGCGGAGGCCGCCATCAAGCCGAGTCGACGCAGGCCTTCGCTGCGCGGCGCGACCCCGGCGATCGCGACTACGAGAGGGAGCACGAAGGCCGAGGGGATCTGTTTGGACAGCGCGGCGCAGATCATGACCCACGGGATGATCAGCCACGGGACGGTTCGCCACGCGCTCATTCGCCATGGGCCCGGTCGACGGTCATGGCGGCCTTCGAGCGCCAGCCAGATCCCGAGCGCCGAGAAGAAGAAGGCATGGCTCTCCATCAGGGGCGCCCCGACGGGTGGGTAGAGGACGAGGCCGCTGGCCGCCGCGAAGGCCGCGGCGGCCAGGGACCCGGCCCCGAGCAGTCGCAGGATGCGATCGATCACGAGCACGAAGAGGCCGTTCACGACGGCGGCATGGAGCAGATAGCTGAACCAGTTCACGCCGCCGACGGCGAAGAACAGCGCCTGCAGCGCGTGAACGGCGAAGCCGTTGGGCGCGACGTAGTCGCGAAAGGGCAGCTCGCCGGACAGGATCCGCCAGGCGCCGTCGAAGACGATCGACTGGTCGAGAGGCATGAAGCCGCGACGCCCGTAGTAGAGGCTCAGCGTCAGGCCGAACCCGAACAGCAGGATGGCGCGCAGACTTCTCATCGCCCGAAGGCTATCGCGGGCCGGGACGAACGGTGGCTCAGTCGTCCTCGTTTTCGATCTCGACCTCGTCGGCCTCGATCAACGCGGCCAGGTCGGAGGCGGACTGATCGGTGACCTTGACGGTGTCTCCGACCTCGACGTCGCCCGGATTGCGGAAGAACTCCTCTTCGCTCCGCTCGTTCTCGTCGTCGAAGTAGCGGGTCAGCGCGTCGAGGGGGATGGCCTGACCGAGCACCTGCAGTGCGGGCGCGTCCACGTCGAGGGACGTGACCGGGCCCTGCAGGACGACGTCATCGTCCGCATCGTCTCGCTCGACCTGCAGGGCCCGGGCGGTACCGGCGCCCGTGTCGACCGCCTCGATCTCCAGCCAGTCTCCGACCTGGATGTCCTGGAAGCGGAAGTTTGGCAAGTCGTCGCGCTCGTCTTCGAGCTCGCTGTCGGCGTCGACGCTGACGTTCACGTCGAGAAGGGTCAGTCGATTCGGGTTCGTCGAGACCGCGCTGACGGCGGCTCGGATCTTCACCCTGGCGTCGTCTTCATCTTCGTCGTCGTCGCCCTCTCCCTCGACCTTGTCGGCGACGAGCACGCCCGCCTCGAGGCGCCCCTCGACTTCGACCTGGACGCCGTCGGCCAGGACGAGGGATGCGGGCTCGAACTCGGCCGTCGTTGCATCGACCGGGACCCCCGCGACCACGAAGCTCGCGTTCGAGACGAAGCCGGTCACGAAGCCTTCGACCTCGACGTCGTCGAAGTCCTCGTCCCCGAAGCCCTCGTCTTCGAGTTCGATGCGCGCTGCGTCGAGCTCGTCGCCCGACACGCGCAGGTTGCCCTCGACCTCTACGAGCACACCGTTTGCGAGCTCGGCGCGTGTCCCGTCCTCGAAGGTCGTCGTGCCGTCATAGCGCACGAAGACGCTCCCGAGGTCGAACACGCCGCTTCCGTTCGGCCCCTTGAAGAGGTTGCTGACGCGTCCACGCAGCTCGGCTTCCGAGCGGTCGGGGAAGCTCCCGCGCAGCTCCAGGCGCGTCGCGCGGATGGTTCCGTTGCCGAGGGCGAAGCCACTGATCTCGACCACCTGGTCTCGCACCAGGTTGTCGAAGTTGGCGCCACCGCCAAAGTGCGTGTGCTCGATGTCGACGATGACCGGGATCCCGAGCACACTGAACTGCTTGCGCTTGCCCGAGGGGTTCACATCGACCGGGTCGTCGGCGATCGGTCCTTCGAGCGCGTCGTCGAACACGACGGACAGGGCGGTGCCGGACGCGCCGCCCGCGCGGTCGCCCTCGACCCGGACCACCATGCCGACGCGCAGGTCGGTCTGGCTCCCTCGGCGTCCGTCGATCTCGATCTCGGCGTCGTCGACGTCCCACTCGACGCCGTTGACGAAGATGCTTCCGAAGGCGCTGATGGCGCCCTGGCTGATTCCGGTGCCGCTCATGCCTCCGTTGTCGGCGAGGTTCCCGCCTCCGGAACACGAGAGGAACGCCCAAGCGATCGCACACAGCAGCAGGCCCAGGGGGTCAATTCTCTTCATCACTGTCTTCCTCACTCGGTTCCTGGAAGTAGTAGATCCCGACCATGGCGCGGCTACCGCCGGCCGTGGCTTCGTCGGGAGCCAGATCCAGGTCGTGCGCCGCCATCTCTTCGTTCAGCTCTTCGAGCAGTGCCTGGGCGCTGACGCGCACCCGCTTCTGCAGCTCATCGAGATAGGCGGGGGGCAGGTTGTCGTAGGCGACCTTGCGCTGGTAGAAGGGAGCGCCGGACTCGGGTTCGAGGTTGTGCTCGATGCTCGCGATCAGATCCGCCACGTCGGACCCCAGGATCGCGAGCTTTTCCCCCTCGTCGGCTTCGGGGATGTAGGCCCGCTCGACGAGGCGGATGCGACCGTCCTTGAGGCTCTGGACAGCGCCCACCCGCAGCAGTTCGTCGAGAACGGCCCGGGGCGTGACGTCGGCACCGTGCTCCCGGACCAACGAGCTGAAGCTCGCGGCATCGTCGTCTTCGAAGGGCAGCGAGCCGGGGGCTCCCCGTCCGTCGTGATAGTCGGAGTCGGCCACCCAGGCGCTGACGACCCGAGCCGCGCGGTTGATACGACGACGCGACACGGCGCTGTCATCTCCACCCGGGTCGGCTTCGAGGACCCGCTTCGCGTCCTTCCGGGTGAGCCCCGTGAGGACCGCGATCCGCGAGACCGTCGGCTTGCGGCCGGGGACGGCGAAGTCGTCCCGCGCCACCTCGACGTAGGCCCGTTTGAGCAGCTCGGACAGCTGGCCGAAGGCCATGCCCCGCTTCAGCGCCAGGCGAACCAGCGGCTTGAGCAGGGTCACGACGGCCCGGCCGAGACCTGCCGAGGCCTTGGGCGTGGCTTTGCGAGGGTTCTTCGGGTCGGTCAAGAGGAGTTTCCGGCGGGGCCTCTATCTGCGCTGCCTCGGAAGATGCATCTTGCCATATTGTGAAAAATTTCCCAAGCTGGTTGGATCCGTCCCACAGACCCCGAGGCACCCCTATGCACGCCCCCCTCCGATCGATTGCGCTGGCTCTTGCACTCTTCTTGCTGGTCTTGCTCCCCGGTTGCGGGGGCGGTGGCGGGGGTGGCGGAGGACAGGCAGTCGGCGGCACGGGCGCGGCCAGCATATTTCTCACCGACGCGCCCCACCACGGCTTCGACGAGATCCTCGTCACCATCGAGGCGATCGAGCTGATCGGCGAGGGCGGCCAGGTCACGATCTTCTCGGGCCAGGAGGTCGTGGACCTCACGGACCTCGAGAACTTCTCGGACCTGTTCGTGCACGCCGACGACGTGCCGGCGGGCACCTACAACAAGATCCGGATGCGCATCACCGACATCCGCCTCGTCGAGGACGGCGAGACCATCCAGGTCGCGCCGCCCGCCAACGGCAAGCTCGATCTGCTCCCGCGCGATCACTTCCAGGTGCGCGACGGCGTCACGCTGGTGATCGAGATCGACATGGATGCCAACAAGTCGATCCATATCGTCCAGCGCGGTCACAGCGAGGTTTACAACTTCCGCCCGGTCGTGAAGGTCACGGTGCGAGAGACGCGGTCGCCCGACAAGCTCGCCCGGGTACACGGTGAGGTCACCGAGCTGTTGGAGGATGGCTTCGAACTCTGCTCGACCCTCTTCATGGCTTCGCGCAAGCACGAGTCCGACGACCGCTACCCGGACGGTGGCCTGGGTGACCGACATCGCTGCATGGATGTCGAGCTTGCCGACGATACGAGTGTCTTCGACGCGAACGGCGATCCGACCGACGCCAGCGCGCTGATGGTCGGCGATGACGTCACCGTCGTGGGCCGCTTCCACATCATCGACGACAACCACGAAGCGGAAGGCGGCGGCGCCGGCCATCGCCCGCATCACGATCACGACCACGGCCCGGGAGGTTCGGACTCCGACTCGGACGATGGCGACTCTGACTCGGATGATGCGGACTCGGATGATGCGGACTCGGACGATGCGGACTCGGATGATGCGGACTCGGATGACGCGGACTCCGATTCGGATGACAGCGACAGTGACAGCGACGGCAACGACGACGATCGCATCGAGCTCGTGCTGCTCGCGTACGTCGTGGAGATCGGCCCGCGCGGCACCTTCCTGCAGCTCGACGGCATCGTCGAATCCGTCCCCGTCGCCGATCTGTTCGACTTCGCCGTCGACCCGGGGCAGGGCTTCGGAGACGACAGCGTCCTGAGCGCACTTCTCCAGGACGGCACTCGTATCTTCAGTCGCAACGGCGTCGAGCTGGACGACACGGCCATCGTTCCGGATACCCGGGGCACCGTCGACGGCGTTCTCGACAGCGACAGCGAGGGCGCGGTGTTGAAGACCGCACTGATCGTCCTCGACGTCAGCGTGGACCCGACCGAGGTGCTGCGCGGCTCGATCCTGCAGCTGAACGAGAATACCCGACGACTGCAGCTCGAGATCGACGATTCGGGTGATCCGGCCGAGGAATGCGTCACGGTCCCGGAAGGCGCGGACATCTTCCTGGTGCGCGAGGGAGACGACGGATCGACCAGTGAGCGCGTCGATTTCGACGCTCTCTTCCCGGGTCTTCGCAGCGACGTGCACGGCATGTTCGTGGACGGCGAGGAATGCTTCGTCGCCGGCACCGTCATCGGCTTCCCGGTGCAGTGTGAGACGGTCGGCGATTGCGGGCTGGGCCAGTTCTGCGCCAAGGAAGACGGCGCCTGTGAAGAGCTGGGCTGGTGTCAAACCGCACCCGTCGTCTGCACCCTCGAATACGATCCGGTCTGCGGCTGCGACGGAGTGACCTACAGCAACGCCTGCTCGGCCAACGGCGCCGGCAGCTCCGTGGCCAGCGAAGGGGCTTGCGAGGGCGGTGGGCCCATCGCCTGTGGCGGTGAGCTCGACGTTGCCTGCCCGGAAGGTCAGCTCTGCAAGGTCGAGGCCGGCACCTGCGACCCGCTCGCCCAGGGCGAATGCGTCGCCGAGCCCGACGACTGCTCGGACGAGATCGACCCCGTCTGCGGCTGCAACGGCAAGACCTATGGCAATGCCTGTCTCGCCCTGCGCGCAGGCGCGACGGTCGCCGCTGACGAGGCCTGCAACGATGCGAGCGCATGTGCTGGGCCGCTCGCCTTGGCGTGCGGCGACGGCGAGGTCTGCCTGGTTCGCAGCCGCGTCTGCGACCCGGCTGCAGAGGGCCGCTGCGTCCAGACGCCGCCGAGCTGTCCCGATGTGGACGCACCGGTCTGCGGCTGCGACGGAGTGACCTATCGCAACGCCTGCGAGGCCGTGACGGCGGGAGCGACGGTTTCCTTCGCCGGCGCGTGCGAGGGTCGCGTCGACTGCGACGGAGTGGACGGCATGTCCTGCTTCGAGGGCGAAGTCTGTCTCAAGGAGCTGGGGAAGTGCGGGGAGATGGATGCCGGGATCTGCATCCCGACGCCGGACGCCTGCCCGACCGTCGTCCAACCCGTCTGCGGTTGCGACGGCAACACCTACGACAACGCGTGTCTCGCGCTCTCGGACGGTGTCAACGTCGCGTCACCGCATGCTTGCGATGCGCCGCCCCTGAGCTGCGGCGGGGCGGGAGGCAGCGAGTGCGCCGACGGCTTCCTGTGTCTCGTGGCGCCGGGTCAGTGCGATCCGATGGCCACGGGAGCCTGCGTGCCGGCGCCGGAGACGTGCGCTTCCAGCGTCTTGCAGCTGGTCTGCGGCTGTGACGCTCAGACCTACGCCAACCCCTGCGAGGCCGCAGTCGCGGGCGTGCAGGTGGCCGGCCCCGGTCCCTGCGTCGAGCCCACCATTTGATCGACGGCCCGGGGTCAGTCCTTCCTGTCGGAAGGCGCTGACCCCGGGCGGCTGATCCACGCACCGGGATCGTCCGGGACGAATTCCCAGTCCGTCGAGTCGCGCCGCCGGTTCGCTCCGAACGAGTAGACGAAGATGGCGCGTTGGCTGCGGTCCCGGGAGCACTCGTGGCGGACCCAGTACGGCGAGTTCCAGGGGTCGAGGAAGAAGTCTGCGCGTTCTTCCGGAAGCCCGCGAGCGACGAGGCCGGCGAATTCCCCGTCGCGCAAGGCGTGCCCGTCGACCTTCCGCATCAGCGCGTAGACGCGCTTGTGGCTTCCGCAGCGAGTCCGGGTGCGGGCGCCGCTGAAGTCCCGGGACAGGGCTTCGAGCTCGACCTCTGCGGCCGCGAGTCGTTCGGGGTCGTCGCGAGTCAGCAGCCAGGTCGCCTGGGTCGTCGCGAACCCGAGACCGACGCAGAGTGTGCCCGCGGCGGCGAGCCGTAGGGCACTGGTTCCGAGCTCGCCGCAGGCCAGCCAGGCGCTCGCGAGCATCGCGAAGCCCAGCATGGCCTCTGCCCACTCGCCCGTGTGGGACCACGGATAGGCGACGTACACGACGGCGGTCGCCGCGAAGCCCGGGAGGGTCCCCACAGAAGGCGACACCACGCCCAGACGTTCCGTCACGCGAGCGATCAGCGGGATGCGACACAGCAGGGGCAGCGCGACCCCGTAGCCCAGGACCACCGCCAGGAACGCGGCCTTCCGCAGCTCTTTCTCGACCAGGTTGTGGAGGTTCAGCTCCTGCTGGAAGTTGTGGTCGAGGAAGTACGCGGGGGGCCGGTAGGCGAGCAGCCGCTGACCCCACGAGATCTCCTCCATTGCAACGACGCCACAGAAAAGCGCGAGACCCGCGAGGAACCCCGGCCATGCGCCGGAGCTGTGGCGGCTGCCAAGGGCGGCCCGGCCGTACAGCGCTGCGGCGACGCCGAATGCGAAGAAGGTCGTCCATTCGAGCAGGCCGTCTTCCTGGACGCTCTGGTGGTAGGTGTCCGGGCGCGTCGCGTGAAGCACCGCCGCCACGCCAAGCGTGCCGAGGATCAGAGCGTTGGCGACGGCGAGCTTCGCGATCGTCGCGCGACCCGGTCTCTGCATGGAGCTACGGCTTAGCACCGATCGCCAGGCCCGGTCCGATCGGGGTCGGAAACGATCGGCTTGCGCGCCGGGTGACCCTCCGGGATCCTCGGCCCCCATGACCGGTCTCCTCGTTCGCCTCGCCATCAACGCTCTGGGGCTCTGGCTCGCGACTCTGATCGTCCCGGGGATGGAGATCGCGCCCGGTGGCGGCACCTTGCTGGCGGCCGCGCTGCTGCTGGGGATCGTCAACGCCCTGGTGCGTCCAGTGGCGATCGTGCTGACCCTGCCCGTGACGGTGGTGACGCTCGGGCTCTTCCTGCTGGTGGTGAACGCCGCAATGCTGTGGCTCGTCGCCTGGCTGCTCGATGGGTTCTATCTCGACGGCTTCGGCGCCGCGCTGCTCGGTTCGATCGTGGTGAGCCTGACCGGTTGGCTCACCTCGTCCTACATCGGTCCCCAGGGCCGGGTCGAGGCCTGGGTCGTCCGCACGGACACCGAGCGTCGCTAGCGCGGATCATTCATGAGCCGGGCTAGAAGACGGCGCGCACGCCGGCGCGGGGTCGGATGCCCATCGAAGGGGTCCCGACGGCTTCCTGGTAGTGGGCGTCGAAGAGGTTGTCGATCGCGAGGTAGAGGCTGACCTCGCGCCACACGCGGACCTCGCTGCGGAAGTCGAAGCGCACGTAGTCGTCCAGCTTGACGAGGCCGGTGGGGTTCGATTCGTCGTAGACGGACCCGACCCAGACGGCGGTGATGCCCAGTTCGAGTCGCTCGTGGGGTGTCCACTGCAGGTCCGCGCTGGTCCGCCAGCCGGGTCGCCTTCGCAGCCGCGTTTCGCTGTCGACGATGTTGGTGCGCACCCGGGTGACGGATCCGTTGAAGGTCAGGTCGTAGGGGAGGAACGCGAGCAGGCCGATCTCGAGGCCCTTCGACGTGACCTCGTTGCGGTTCACCAGCTGGAAGGTCGCGAAGTCGAAGTCGATCAGGTCTTCGACGCGGATCTCGAACCAGGTCGCGGTGAGCAGGAAGCGACCGTCCCACAGGCGCAGGTCGAAGCCGACGTCCCAGCCCTTGCTCTTTTCCGGGTCGAGGTCTTCGTTTCCGATGATCGGGTCGGCGGTCGAGAAGAAGGCGGGCAGCTTGAAGCCGCGCCCCCAGCTGCCGCGCAGGGTGACCGGAATGCGCGGGACGACGTAGCGCGCGCCGACGCGCGGCGTCCACTCGGTGTCGTTGTCGCTGGTGAAGTCGACGCGCTCGCCGACCTGGGCCGAAAGGCCGAAGTCGGTGTCGAGGTTCATTTCGAGGAAGGGACCGCCGTAGACGCGGTCCTGGTTGTAGCTGCCCGGGACGGGGCCGGCGCCGAAGTCGATGTCACTGACGCTGTTTCCGTTCTCGAAGCTGAGGTCCGCGCCGCCGGTGAACGACAAGAAGTCGAGCACCCGGTAGGTGGCGTTCGCGTTCATGCGCGTCCGGTAGAGCAGGTCGTGGGCCTCTTGCGCAGGCACCGCCGCGAACGGGTTGCTCGGGGGCGGCGCGACGGCTGGAGAGTCGCGCTTCTCCCGTCGTCGGTAGTAGTTGACGCCGGCCTGGTAGCTCAGGTCGTCGTTCCATTCCTGGTCGAGGGCGAGTCCGAAGGAAAGCTCCTGGTACCTGCGCTTGTCGCGCTCGCGGATGACCGCGAACTTCTCACCACCGCTGGCCTCCGGGAACGCGCGGGCTTCAGCGTTCACGTAGCGAAGGCTCGCCAGCAGCTCCGCGCCTTCGGGTAGCTCGACACCCAGGGTCGCGTGCAGGTTGCCGGCCGCGTAGGTGCTGGCGGCTTCGGGCTTGCCGTCGTCGACGTACGAGCCCGACACCATGGCGTCGAAGATGCCGCGCTGCCCCCGCACGACCGCGACGCCGCGCCCGTAGCCGTAGCGTCCGCCGGACGCATCGAGGGAGAGCGAGTCGCCGTCCCGCCCGCGCTTCGTGATGACGTTGACGGCACCGGCCAGGGCGTCGGACCCGTGGACGGCCGAAAGAGGGCCGCGCACGAATTCGACCCGCTCGACGCTGTCCGTGTCGAGGGTGGAAAGGTCGAAGCTGCCGCCGAGGTTGTTGTTGGGATCGCCCATGCGGATGCCGTCCACCAGGATCACGGTCTGGTTCGGGTCGAGCCCGCGCACGTAGATCGACGTGCGTCCACCGCGGGATCCCGGCTGCTCGACGTGGATGCCGGGCGTCAGGCGCAGGGCCTCGGCGACGTTGTCGTACTTGAGGAACTCGATCTCCTCCCCGGAGATGACACTGACGCTGCTCGTCAGGGTGTCCCGGTCCTGGGGCGTGACGGAAGCCGTGACCACCCGCTCTTCGAGGATCGGCGACTCGTTCGGGGCCGAGTCGGGCGGTGGCGAGGGTTCCGCGGCGGCGGCCAGCGCGATAGAGCCGGTCACAGCCGCTGCGAGAAAAAGGCTGGTCCAGCGGATTGGATGGAGCGCACGGACGGGCATCTCGCCCGAGTCTATCGGTAGACAGGACGGGTGCGAACGTGCGGAGCGCTGCGCCCGAGCGCTCGGAACCGCGGGTTCGGGCTCGCTGGGGTGCGCGGCCTTCCGGCGCGCACGCTCCTCGCTCCTCACGGTCTATGCGAGATCTGCCTTGCGGTACATCGCGACCACCGCCGCGCCGCCGAGGCCCAGGTTGTGCTGGAGGGCGAGCTTTGCGCCTTCCACCTGTCTCTTGTCGGCTTCGCCTCGCAGCTGCCAGTTCAGCTCGGCACATTGGGCGAGGCCGGTGGCGCCGAGGGGGTGGCCCTTGGAGATGAGGCCTCCCGACGGGTTCACGACCACCTGGCCGCCGTAGGTCTGGGCGCCGGAATCGACGAACTCGCCGCCCTTGCCTTCGGGGCAGAGGCCGAGTCCTTCGTAGGTGATCATCTCGTTGCACGAGAAGCAGTCGTGCAGCTCGACGACGTCCATGTTCTCGGGCCCGAAGCCCGACTGCTCGTAGACCTTCTGGGCGGCGGCCTTCGTCATGTCGGAGCCGACCATCTTGATCATGCTCTTCTCGTACGAACTCGGGAAGTCGGTGGTCATCGCCATGCCGAGGATCTCGACGGCCTTGGCTTCGAGCCCGTGCTTCCGGATGAAGTCCTCGCTGGCGACGATCGCCGCGCCCGCACCGTCGGAGGTGGGGCAGCACTGCAGCTTCGTGAGGGGCCCGAACACTGTGGGTGCGTTCAGGATGTCCTCGAGGCTGTACTCGTCCTGGAACTGGCTGTAGGGGTTGTTGACCGAGTGCTTGTGGTTCTTCCAGCCGATCTTGGCGAACTGCTCGGCCGTGGTGCCGTAGCGTTCCATGTGCTCGATGCCGGCATTGCCGAACATCTGGGGCGCGAAGGGTGCCTGGGCGATGCCGCGCTCGTCGACCATGACCTTCATGTGTTTGTCGAGGGCCACGGTGCGGTCGGTGTACTTGATGCCGAGAGAGCCCTTTTCCATCTTCTCGAAGCCCAGCGCCATGACGCAGTCGGCGATGTCGCCTTCGACGAACTGCTTGGCCATGAACAGGGCCGTCGAGCCCGTCGAGCAGTTGTTGTTGACGTTGTAGATCGGGATCCCGGGGTGCCCGAGCTCGTAGAAGGCGCGCTGGCCGCAGGTCGAGTCGCCGTAGCAATAGCCGACCGCCGCCTGGTCGAGGTCCGTGACCTGGATGCCCGCGTCCTCGAGGGCCTTCGTGCCCGCCTCGCGCGCCATGTCCGGGTAGTCCCAGTCCTTCGAACCGGGCTTCTCGAACTTGGTCATGCCAACGCCGATGACGTACGTCTTTCTGCCCATTGGGGATCTCCGTGAAACGCGCGGTGTGCGTCTGGGGTGGGGGTTCGGGTTTCGCGAGCGAGGAGGCTAGCATCCGGTTCTGGCCGGGACGAACCGCGCGGAGGCTCGAAGCTTGGCGTCGATATTCACGAAGATCATCGCAGGAGAGCTGCCCGGGCAGTTCGTCTGGAAGGACGACACGGCCGTGGCGTTCCTCTCGATCGCGCCGCTCAAGCCCGGGCATACCCTCGTCGTCCCGCGCGCGGAGGTCGATCACTGGATCGATCTCGAGCTGTCGGCGATGCAGCACCTGACCGGCGTCGCTCACGTCGTTGGCAATGCCATCCAGCGGGCCTTCTCCCCTGTGAAGATCGGGACCACGATCCTGGGGCTCGAGGTGCCGCACGTACACATCCACGTGGTGCCCATCTGGACGCCGTTCGACCTGGACTTCGCGAACGCCGACAGCAAGGCCCGGCCGGAGGACATCTCCGCCGCCGCCGACAAGATCCGCGCCGAGCTGCGCGCCGCCGGCCGAGGCGAAGTCTCGGACTAGCGGCCGGAACATCAGAGCCCCCCCGGAACCCGGAACCCGGAACCCGGAATCGGAGACCTCATGGCAGAAGCCGTCCCCCGACTGACCGCGAAGGACCCCATCGGAGACATCACGGCCGCGATCCTCGAGGCGGGCGTGGTGATCGTCGAAGACGTCCTCGACGCCGGTCCGCTCGCACGCTTCAACGCGGAGATCGACGAGCATCTCGAACGGGCGGAGCCCGGCCGCAAGCTGATGAATCCCCTCGTCGACGGCTTCTTCGGCCCCCACACCCGGCACATCACCGGCGTCGCCGGCAAGTCGCGCACCTTCGCCGAAGAAGTCCTGTGCCACCCTCTGCTGCTCGGGATCTGCGACGAAATCCTGCTGCCTTCGTGCGCGAGCTATCAGCTGAACATCGCTCACGTGCTCGACCGGGGGCCGGGCGCCGAGCTGCAGCTGCTGCACCGGGACGAGGTGGTGTGGGTGCACCTGTTCCAGCACGGGCTCTGGGAAGACGCGTCGCGTCCGGAGGTCCAGGTGGCGAGCATCATCGCCCTCGAGGACTTCGACGCGGAGAACGGCGCCACCCGGGTCATTCCCGGGAGCCATCGTTGGCCGCGAGACCGGCAGCCGCGCCTCGACGAGGTCGTCCCCGCGGAAATGCCGGCGGGCGCTGCCGCGGTGTACCTGGGATCGACGATCCACGCGGGCGGTCCCAACACCAGTCGCGATCGGCGCAGGCGCGGCATGCATCAGAGCTACACCCTCGGCTGGCTTCGCACCGAGGAGAACCACTACCTCACGACCCCGCTCGAAGTGGCGAAGACCCTGCCGCGCCGGGCCCAGGAGCTGCTCGGCTACGCGGCCCACGACGCGATCGCGAGCGGTGGCGGCTATCTCGGGGCAGTCGACACGGCGAGCCCGCTGGACCTGATCGATCAGGGCCGGCTCTAGCCCTGGTTCTAGAGCCGGCTCGAACATCGGCTCCAGGGTTCACCCTACGCGCCGCGAACGGGCCGCCTAGATGCGGAAGTGTGAACGGATGAAGCGCAGGCTGAGCCAGTCCGGCAGCAGGCGCCGTCCGAGCGGGACCACCAGCGAGTCGGCCCCCACCGCATAACGCACCCGCGGATGTCGCGCGAGGAGCGCCTTCTCGATGGCGCGGACCACCACGGCCGGTTTCGGCGCCTTCGGCAGGGATTCGCGGATGACTTTTTCGCAGCGGGCCAGCTGATCGGCGTAGGCAGAGGCCTGCGGGGTCGTGCCCCAGTCCATGGCGTCGTTGAACGGCGTGTCGATGTCACCGGGCTCGACGAGGGATACCTGCACCCCGAAGGAGTGCAGCTCGTTGCGGAGCGCCATCACGAGCGAGTCCACGGCTGCCTTGCTGGCGGAATAGTGGGCCTGGAAGGGGATCGACGCGCGACCCGCGAGGGATCCGACGAGGACGATGCGCGCGTCGCCGCCGGCGGCTGCTGCCTCGCGCATGCCGGGAAGCACCGCGCGCAACACCCGCAGGACCCCGAAGAAGTTGGTGTCGAGCTGACGCTGCGCGTCTTCGAGGCTCACGTCCTCGACGCTGCCGAAGATGCCGAAGCCCGCGCAGCAGATGACGGCGTCGATGCGTCCCGCCGCCGCGCGCACCTGCTCGACGCCTGCCTGCACGGACGCTTCGTCGCAGACGTCCATGTCGATCCAATCGACGTTGGGGTCGGCGTCCTCGCGTGCTCTTCGGCGCGTGCCGAAGACGCGCCAACTGCCGGCGGCCAGGGCGGACGCTGCGGCTGCGCCGATCCCCGACGAGGCGCCGGTGATCAGGACGCTTCGTTTCTCTGCCGTCAACCGATCAGGGCTCCGCCCTCGACGGGAATGACGTGCCCCGTCGTCAGGTCCGGGCCGGTGATGAGCGACACGATGGCGTGGGCGACGATGTCCGGGGTGGCGACGCGGCCGAGCGGGGCCTTGGACATGTACGACTTGCGGATGGGCTCGTACGCCTCGCCCAGCCCCTCGGCGAGCCACTCGCCGTCGATGAAGCCCGGCGCGATGGCGTTGACGCGGACGTCGGGAGCCATCACGCGGGCCAGGGTGACGGTCATGTTGTTGAGCGCCGCCTTCGATGCGCAGTAGGGAATCGAGCTGCCGGTGCCCGCCAGTCCCGCCACGCTCGACGTCATCACGACCTCGCCGCTGCCCGACTCGACCAGGGCCTTGCGGGCGGCGCGCGTGCAGTTGAACGGCCCCTTCAGGTTCACGCCCATGATCTCGTCCCAGGTCTCGTCTTCGACGGCGTCCAGGTCGTGGTGTGCGATGAAGCGGGTCGTGCCGGCGTTGTTGACCAGGATGTCCAGCCGACCGAAGGCCTTCGTCGCTTCCGCGACCATCGCGACGCAGTCCTCGTTGTTGGACACATTCGCCCGGAAGGGGATCGCCTTGACGCCCAGTGCTTCCGCCTCGGCGGCGACCTTCTGCGCGGCGTCCGCCGACGCGCTGTAGTTCACGAGAACCGAGCAGCCGAGCTTCGCGAGTCGCAGCGCCGTGGCCTGACCGACTCCTCGACTCGCACCCGTGACGATCGCCGCCTTGCCTTCGACTTCCATGTCGTCCTCCACGCTGGGCCGGGAGTATAGGGGCGGTCAGCGATACAGCAGGACGATCCCGGCCACGTAGAGCCCGTTGTAGACCGCATGGGCTGCGATCCCGGGAACCAGGCTGCGGCTGTGCTCGAAGGCGAAGGCCCAGACGAGGCCGCTCCAGAGCGTCATCAGGAAACCCGGGAGCGAATAGAAGTGGAGCAGGGCGAACAGCGTGGCGGTCACCAGCGCGGCGGTCACGGGTCCGAAACGCTGTCGGAGCGAGAAGTAGAGCAGCCCGCGAAAGGCCAGCTCTTCGAAGACGGGCGTCCACACCAGGTAGTCGACCGAACTGAGGCCCGCGTCCAGGGTCGAGCCCCACACGAGGGTCTCGTCGTAGCCTTCGGCCCAGCTCGAACCTACGCTCGCCCACCACGAGCCCCAGCTGATGGCGTGGGTCCCCACCAGATCGACGGCGATGGCGGCGAAGCCGACGCCGATGAGGGAAGCGAGTCTCTTCACAGACGAGGGGATCCCGAAGATCTCCCGGGCGCTCAGCCCCGATGGCGAGAGCAGGTGGTGGGCGACCAGCCAGACGAGCGGGAGCGACGCGAACAGCGTTCCCCAGGTGAAGAGCAGGCTGCCGGGTAGCACCGAGAAGAAGCCGGCGAGAGCCGGCAGAGACGACAGCCACACCAGCAAGAGGAAGTAGAAACGGTTCCAGAAGTCGCCGCGGACGAATACCCCGACGCCGTCCGCCAGGGGCCAGGGAGGCCGCGCTCCATCCCCCGCCAGGATCCCCTTCACGGCTGACGGGCCCTTCGCCGAGACGCCCAGGGCGATGACGCCCGCTCCCATCGCGACGAGTGCGAGGTTTGCGAGCAGCAGGGCGACGGATCGTTGCTTCCAGCGTTCGCCCCGCGTCCGGATACGCGCCTCGATCTCGCTGGCGGTCTCCTCTGCGCCGGTTGCGCGCGCGTTCTGGAGAAGCGCCATGTCGCGGATCTCCGGCGACATCTCCGCGCGGGTTGTCTCGTCGAGAGAGGCCCAATCCAGGAACCCGAGGTCGAAGGCGGCCTCGGGCTGACCGGCTTCGAGGGAGAGCACCGCCGTGCGCGCCCGCAACTCCGGCGAAGCGTCGATCTCGAGCAGCTCGCGGTGCACTTCGACGGCGTAGAGCAGCGCCTCTTCACGGGTGCCGTAGAGGCGTCCGATCACGGCCTGCTCCAGGCCTCGACTGCCGTCGACGGAGCCGGCGCGCTCGATGTCCCGCAACGTCATGCGTTCTGCGGAGCGCGCGGGCTGCTGCAGCCAGTCCAGGGGGTCGCTGTCCAGCAGCGGACCCCACCCCTGCAGGACCACCACCGCCCACATCGCCACGTAGACTGCGGTGGTCCACGGGGCGAGGCGAGGTGCCGGCGGAGACATCAGAAGATGTCGCGTTGCCAGAGCAGGCGCGCCAACACCGGCCAGCCGAAGAGGAACGGATGGCGTCGCTGGCGCTCGGTCACCTCGACGGGCTTCCCGGTGTGGCGCTCGATCTTCCACAGGATGTAGGGGACCCAATCGCCGAAGGTGGTCGTGTTCTTGAAGAGGCGGACGACGGCGAGCCCCTTGCAGAGAGGTCGTTCGAGCTGCCAGCGAAGTCGCGCCAGGGCCCGACGTTTCGCGGACAGCACGACTTCGAAGGACGCGCCGCGCCGGGAAAAGTCCTCGAGCCAGCCGTCGTCTCGCAGGGCTTCGAGGGCGAAGCCGGCGAGTGCGTCGTAGCGCGCCGGCTCGGTCTCGTAGTTGCTGCGGACCGTGTCGGCAGACTCGGTCCGCAGTTCCGAGCCGTAGGTGCGACGGAAGGCCTCGTGCCACAACGCCGCCGGCGAGAATCGCTGGGTGTCCCCGGTCGCGGGTAGGAAAACCGAGAGTCGCCGGACGAGGGTCACGACGGCGCGCGTGCAGCAGCGGGCCGCGAAGCTGCGTGCGTCGTCGTCCCGCGCATGCACCACCCGTGCAGGCTGTGC
The DNA here is from genome assembly GCA_029261855.1 of Deltaproteobacteria bacterium. Taxonomy (GTDB): domain Bacteria; phylum Myxococcota_A; class UBA9160; order UBA9160; family UBA4427; genus JAJDAN01. The sequence goes on along the minus strand of JAJDAN010000011.1, from coordinate 69,275 downwards.
GAAGCGAGCCCAGAAATACGGCACGAGACTCGCGGTGCTCACGCCGCGCTCGAAGTCCGCGCGGGAGATGACGGCGTACTTGCAGCGGAGGGTCCCGAGGGCGGTGTCCTGGGCGAGGAAGAACACGTTTGGGGGGACCAGCCGGTTGACGAGGCACAGGTAGAGCGAGCGATAGGCGCTGCGGTAGTCGTCTACCAGGACGTAGAAGTCGAGCACCCCTTCATGGGTGTCCTTGCGCAGGCACGATCCGTAGAACAACACGGCCGCGACCGCGTCCCCGTGGCGCTCGCGAATGGCATCGCTGAGCAGACACGCGGCTTCGGGCGCGGGCCGAGCGAGCTCCTCCGCGATGCGCGCTTCCAGCTCCAGGTGCACGTGTCGAGTCTAGGAGGCTTGCTGCAGATCGCGAGGATCAGGCGCGAACGAACTGCACCCGGTCGTCGGCCGTCAGCGTGACGGACAGGCCCGGCTCGGGATGTACCAGCTCGCCGTCGACCGTGAAGCCGCAATCGAAGCGCATCTCGGCGCACTTCACGTTGCGGCTGAGGTAGCCGGCTCCCTCACAGATGAAGGGCCGCGGCTTTCCGCGCAGGATGCCGGGGGCCGCTGCCGGGAGCCGGTATGCCGTGCTCGTGAGGGCCGTCAGGCGGACGCCTCCGGGTCCTTCGCCCCAGAAGGGCCGCATGCCAGCGAAGAGCCGATGCAGGCTCGTGGCGATGATCATGCGGTACTCGCCGTTCCCGACGGGCTCGCCGTCGAGCAGCATCTGGACCTTGTTGGCTTCGAGGATGCCGCCCACCTGGCCGATGGCGGCGCGCGCGAGGAGACCGCCCGTGATCAGGGTCGCCCCGAAGACGCCCTGGCTGCGGGCGTTCTGCTTGAAGAGGCGGTGATTCAGCTCGATCGCCTTGTAGATCATGCCGCCGCCGAAGAACATCCCGTAGAGGAAGTCCCGGTTGGTGCCGTATTCTGCTCGCAGCACGTTGCGCGGCGTGATGCGCTCTTCGAGGGTGCCCTCCCGCGCGGCGGCGATCAGGTCTGCCATGCCCTTCACGGGGTTGCGGTGCGCGCCCAGGTCCAGGGCGCTCATGTTCGTTCGACCGCCGCGCAGCGGCGCCACCATGGGGACGCGGTCCTCGAAGGCCCGATGACCCAGGATCTCGGTGAGCGCATGCTGGACGGTGCCGTCACCACCATTGATGGCCAGCAGCTCGACGTCCTGCCGGGCGAGCTCCGAGAGAGCCTCCGGCACCGCGCGCGCGCTGTCCGTCTCCACTGTCACAACGTCCGGGTGGCCCTTCAGGAACTGAAGCACCTCGGACACGCGGTCGGCGCTACGGCCGGCGCGGAGGTTGTTGAGTAGACCAAGACGCACGGGTTGATCTCCAGTGGGGGTTGGCTCGTGTTCAGGATGTCGAAAGGTCGATCTGGTACTTCGGGCTGTTTGGCGTCTTCGTTACGGCCGCTCTGTCGAGCTGACTTGCGAGCAATTGCGGCAAGGACCGGTTACGGATTCGAGGATTCTTGATGGCCTCAGGTTCGGCGCCAGACCCCGGCACAGGGGGGAGGGGTGGGGTCTCTTTTCGAACGCGCGAAAGCGTACCCAGTCGTAAGCCCGCTGCCACCCGGCGGGGACCCCCTCGGTCATTCGCCGTCCCCACGGGCGAATTGATGAACGAGGGTCAGTCGTCCTGCGCATCGACCGGCGCGGGAGGCAGCTTGAACCGCAGCCTGTGAGCACGGGCTACCGCGGGCGATAGTGCCATGATGTGAAAAGCACCCGGTTCTTTCTTCGTCGCGGATGGAGCCTCAGGATGTCTCGGCCGGCTCGTCGAGCCACGACTGGATGGTCTGGCCGCGCCAGACCGCCAGGTGCCCCTGGATGTTCCTCGCGGCGGCGATCACCACACACAGCACGGTCCAGACCGCGACGGCGTCGAGCCCCCAGGCGGGGCTTCCGACGATCACGCCCAGGGAAAGAAGGATCATGTTCGGATTGCGCCGCGCGATGACCTGACGGAAGAAGCCGTCGAAGGGCCGCCATTCGAAGAACTGGATCTCGAAGGCCCACATGAACGTGCCCTCGAGCGCTCGTCCCACCAGGTAGCCACCCAGGACCACCCAGAGCGCGAGGCCGTGCTCGGACAGGCCGCCCGGCAGCCCGACCGCCCACGCCGCCCACCAGAACGGCGGATGGATGAGGTCGAGAGCGTGATCGAAGACGTCGCCGAAGCGCGTCGACGTCAGCGTGCAGCGTGCGAGCTTGCCGTCGACCGTGTCGAGGAAGCTCATCAGCCAGCCCAGTGCGAGCCCGGTCGCGAACCAGCCCTCGTAGAAGAGCCAGGTCACCGCCACGGCCAGCACATAGCTCACCGCCGTCACCGTGTTGGGACGCGTACCGGCCCGGGCCAGCACGCGGACGACCTCGCGCGACGGTACGGGGAAGACCCACTTGGTGACGAGGTCTGTGATGCCCTTGTAGGAGGCGGCGAAGATGCGGTTCTCCACGTCCCGCAGGTCCGCCGTCCAGGCGGGGTACACGAACGGTTCTTGATACTTGCGAAGTGCGCGGTCGTAGGCGGGCGCCAGGTCGAGGACGCCGATCCGGGTGACGTTCGTGGGAAGCGCGCCGCTGCCCGCCCGCAGGTTGGCGACGATGTCGGCGAGCTGCGCTGCGCCGCAGTGCGCTGCGATGGGCTGCACGCCGCCGCCTTCGAGCGCGTGCTCGAGGACGACGTCCTGGGCCTGCATCAGGCCCGCGAGCACACGTTCGTCGTAGAAGAGATCGCCCCGCAGGACGACACATGAGCCCTCACAGGCGGGAATGGGCTCGTCCGGGCGCAGGAGGTCGATTTGCGACACACCGGCACGCAGCAGGCTGCGTCGCAGCCGCTCGCCGGCGGAGAGCCCCCACACCCGCCTCTCGTCATTTGCGTCGCCGCCGGCGGTACTGGCTTCGGGAAGCGAAGCGGTGGCGACGATCCAGGCGCTCGGGCGATGGCTAGCTTCGACTTCCACCCGTCCCCCGTTGCGGCGGCGGCGAGGCTATCACACGGGCGGTGGGTGAGATAGCCTCAGTGGCCCGGTCTCGGCCCCGAGGGAGCTTCCTGTTGGCTTTTACGCTCGCGCACATTTCCGACTGGCACGTCACGTCCTTGGACGGGTGCCGGGTGCGCGATCTCGCCAACAAACGTCTGCTCGGATGGTTGTCCTGGCAGCAGCGTCGGCGCCATCGCCATCGGCCGGACATCCTGCGCGCGCTGTTCAAGGACCTCCGCCACGAGGCGCCGGACCACGTCGCCGTCACCGGTGATCTCACGAACATCGCGCTGCCCGCCGAGTTCGCGGCGGCCGCCGAGTGGCTCGCCGACCTCGGCCCTCCGGCCTGGATCTCGCTCGTCCCCGGCAACCACGATGCCTACGTCTCCGTACCCCGCGCGCAGGGTTGGGACCTGTGGGCCGAGTACATGGTGTCGGACGAGGTGCTCGAAGAACACGGGTCGCCGGCATCGTCGCTGCCGGCACCGCGGGACGATGAGTTTCCCACCGTTCGCATCCGCGGCCCCGTCGCGCTGGTGGGGGTGTGCAGCGCCGTTCCGACGCCCATCGGCTTCGCGTCTGGCCGCATCGGGCCGGACCAGATGGAACGGCTTGCGAGCACCCTGGCGGAGCTGCGCGCCCGCGAGCTCTGCTGCATCGTGCTCATCCATCATTCGCCGGTCGACGAGGACTTCAGCCCGCGCAGGCGCCTGGCCGACGCCGACGGATTGCGCCGTGTCTTGCGAGACGTGGGTGCGGACCTCGTGCTTCACGGTCACGGCCACCGCACCGTGATGTCCCGGGTCACGGGACCCGAGGGAGACATCCCGGTGGTCGGCGTGCGCTCGTCCTCTCACTGCGACGAGCTCGAGCGCCGCCGCGCCCAGTACCACCTCATCCACGTCGAGCGCGGGCCGGTGTCGGGGGGCGCCCGCTTCCGCTTCGGGCTCGAGACCCGGGGCTACGACGTCGAGACCGGCGGCTTCATCGCCGAGGGCGCCCGACCGCTCTGATCGCTTTCGCCGGGTTCGTCGCTGGGGGCGCCGTTCTCGCTGGGGGCGGCCCGCTCGTCCTTCGCCGCCGAGGGCTCGGCTCCGGGCGCGGGTGCTGCATTGCCCCGCGGTGAGTCCGGCTCATCTGCTTCCGAGAGCACGCGCCGGACCAGCTCGAGATCCGACATCTTGTCGACGTCGACCGCTGCCTCGGCCCAGGGCATCACGATGGGAACCACACGTGCGTCGAGCGACCGTGTGACCTCGGCGAAGGCCTCTTCGAGAGAGAGTCGGCGGGTCAGGAAGAGGAACAGCGCGCGCGCTCCGAAGCTCGCGACCAGCCGCCAGGGACGCTTGCGGAAGCTCTCGGCGCGCTTCCAGAAATCCACGGCGCGACGGGCCCGGGGCGTCTGGAACGAGAACAGGTTCGCGCCGCTGTAGCGCTCGTCCGCGAAATGCAGATAGGTGCGTCGGGACTCGGGAAAGCGCGCCTTCAGGACGGCGGACGCCACGAGTCCCACGGCGACGTCGCCTCCCCGGGCTTCGGCCTGGCCGAGGAAGTGCTCGACCATCGCCACATCGAGCAGCGCGTGGTCGGCGGTGGTCACGAGCACGGGCTGATCCGAAGCGCCATCGTCGAGGATCGCCAGCACGCTCTGACTGGGCGAGTCCGTGGCCCGGACGACCACGATCTGGGCGTCGCTCGAGTCGCGCAGGGCCACGATGCCCGGGAAGCGATCGAGCAGCTTCGGCTCGTCGATGCTGACGACGATGTGGTCGATGCAGGGCGTCGCGGCCAGGGTGCGCAGCACGCGTTCGAGCATCGGGGTGCCGTGGATGTCGAGCAGCGCGCGGTGCGGCGCGCCGGCGGCGATCGCGAGGGAGTCCTCACCGTGGCGGCGGCCCGCCAGGACCAGGGCCGCATAGCCGCGTGCCGGGCGACGTCCGCTCACGGGGTGGGCTCACTCGACGGATGTCGCGGCGCTTCGCGGCGCACCCGGTACGGGGCGATCTCGCAGGCCGCCGCGAACTTCCGTCAGGTCTTCCGGGCTGTCGACTTCGCCCCACCACAGGCCGCTGATGTTCGCGGTCTGGACGTCGAGAGAATCCGTCAGGCCGTTGACGACCGACAGGTACCAGAGCTTCAAGGCTTCCGGCTCGCGGATCGCGCCGTCGAGGGCGGTCCGGAATGCCGGCACCCCCGAGCCCCGGAAGTACATCAGCCCGATGGATTCGCCGTGCACGACCTCCGGCCGCAGGGTCTTGCCGACGGCGCACAGTCGCGAGCCGGACAGGCTGACCTTCATGTCGTCGTCGTCGTAGCGGTCCTTGATGTTGATCGTGAGGGTCAGCGGCGCATCCGGCGACGCCAGCAAGGTGCGCAACACGTCGACTTCGAACAGGGTGTCGCCGTTCATCAGCAGGAAATCGTCGGTCATCTGATCCCGGGACAACCAGACCGTCGCGAGGTTGTCGCTCAAGGCGTAGAACGGGTTGTAGCAAGCGATCACGTCCATGCCGGGGACCGGATGTCCAGCCAGATGGTCTTCCACCTGGTCCGCACCGAAGCCGACGATCACCGACGCCTCGCGGATCCCGCAGGCCGCCAGGGTGCGCAGCTGGTGGGACAGCACCGAGATGCCTTCTTGCACCTCCAGCAGGCACTTGGGCGTCTCTCGGGTGAGGGGAAGCAGTCGCTTTCCCTGTCCGGCGCTCAGGATGATCGCTCGCATGGACCTCTATCCGCCGGACCTGCGACGGTCTTCGTCACGGCTCGGTCACTCGGGCTAGGATGGGGCTTCTCAGGGGGGATCTTCAAAACTCTAATGCAGCTTCCGGAACCGCAGCAAGCGACCGGGGAGCGTGCCCGTCTTCGAATGACCCAAGATCTGCCGATCCATCGGCGTCCGGGCCCGACGTTGTACCGCTATCTCGTGCTCGAGATGGTGTTCCCCACGTTGTACACCCTCGGGGGCCTCACGCTCGTGGTGATGACCCGAGAGCTGGTCGGCTACTCGGAGATGGTCATCAACCGCGGATCATCGCTCGGCGACGTCGGCGCGCTGGCCGTCTTCCAGATGCTGCCGGTCTTGGCGTCGATGCTGCCGTTCGCCGTGCTGGTGGGCGGGCTCGTCGCCCTCGGGCGCCTGGGCGCAGATCGCGAGCTCTTGATGCTCGAGGCGAGCGGCATCTCTTCGCCGCGCGTTCTCGGGCCGGTGATGGGCTTCGCAGCGGTGATGGCCGTCGTGGCGTTGGCGCTTTCCCTGCAGACTTCGCCCTGGGCGAGTCGCTCCCTCGACGAGAAGCTCGAGGAGATCGGGCGCCGCAACCCGGGCGCGGCGATCACACCCGGTAGCGTGCACCGCTTCGGGAAGTGGATGCTGCAGGCGCGCGAGGTCTCGCCCAGCGGCGAGGAGATGCGCGGCGTCTTCCTGTGGATGCCGTCGGTCGGCGAAACCGTGTTCGCGCAATCGGGTCAGCTGACGGCGAGCCCGAGTGGCGAGAACCAGGTGGTGCTCGAGCACGGTGCCGTGCTGCTGGACCCGCGCAAGACCGCGCGAGAGATCCGCTTCGATCGCTTGACCGCCGAGCTCCCGACCAGTGACGAGCCGGTCGCCCGGGGCAAGAAGGACAAGCTGCAGAGCCTGAGCCTGGTCGAGCTCGTCGAAAAGCAGGCCGATCCAGAATCGGGGCCGCGAACCCGGAACGATGCGGCGCTCCAGTTCCACCGACGCTTCGCGTTGCCGGCCGCGACCCTGGTGTTCGGACTGCTCATCGTGCCTCTCTTCCTGGCCCGTGCGCATTTCTCGCGTTCCGGCGGTGGCGTGCTCGGGCTGGTCGCGACGCTCGCCTACTATGGCCTCGCCCAGCTCGGTGATTCCCTCGTCTACGACTCGACAGTGCCGGCCTGGGTGGGCACCTGGCTGCCGAACTTCGCGCTGGCGGCGGTCGCCGGGGTGATGGTCGCGCGCATGACGCGCATGACTGCGTTCGGTCGCCATTCGGATCGGCCCGCGTCGGCCGAACCGAAGGAGAAACCGACGGCAGTCGGCCGCCCTACGCGCATTCGCGCGCGGCCGTGGCCGCTCGAGCGCTATGTCGCCCTGCGCTTCCTGCAGATGGCGGGACTGTGCTTTGCCGTGGTGTTGGTGGGCTACCTGCTGATCGACGTACTCGAGCGCCTGCAGTTCATGGGGAAGTACGGCGCCACCTTCGGCCAGGTGATGAGCTACTACGGCGCGCGCATTCCGCTCCTGGCTTCTCGCGTCGTTCCCATGTCCCTGCTGGTGGCGACGGCCCTGACCGTCAGCGTGCTCGCCAGTCAGGGCGAGCTGATGGGCATGCGGGCCAGCGGGATCCCGGCGCCGCGCGCGTTGCTGCCGATCCTCGTCATTTGCGGACTGATCGCCCCCGCCTATTTCGTGCTCAACAATGAGGTGCTGCCCCATACCAACGCCCTGGCCAGCTACTTCAAGGCGGAAGTGAAGCAGCAGCAGGGCAAACAGGAAGAAGGGCTCGGTGCCTGGTTCCGGGACAAGAACCGCTTCTTCCAGGCGGACCGGCTCGACCCCAAGGACGGCACCGCGCGCAACATCACGGTCTTCACGCTCGGCGACGACGGTTTGCCCGTCGCTCGGGTCGATGCCAGCTCCGCGCGACATATCGGCAGCGGTCAGTGGCTGCTGAGCAACGCGATCCGGGTGGAGCGTGCGGACGACGGTCTTCGCAAGACGCCGGGTCCCGCCCACGCGCAGATCGGCGAGTCCATCCAGGCGGAGGTGGACACGCGGCACCTGTCCGTGGGCGAGCTGCGCGCCGCCATCGCCGACGTGGAAGCCGGCGGTCTCGACGCGACCCACTACCACGTGGATCTGTTCGTGAAGATCGCCGCGCCGGTGGCATGTCTCGTGCTGCCGGCCCTGGCGCTCTTCTTCGCCGTTGGCGGACCTCCCCATCCGACCTCCGCCACGACCCTGGTGCTGAGCGCGGTGGTCGCTGTGTCCTACGTGCTGATGACCGGCGTCGGCACGAGCTTCGGCTACAGCGGTGCCATCGCACCGTGGCTGGCGGGTTGGGCACCGACCCTGTTCTTTTCCGCGGTGGCAGCCTATCTGGGACTGCGGCTGCGAGGCTTCGGCCAGGCGTTGCGGCGCTGAGCGCCGCGCGCGGACGGACGCGGTGGGCTAGACGCCGTCGCAGCGGGCGCGGGTGCGGGTGTCTTCAGGCAGTGCCGCGAGCGCTCGGGCCACAGCGGTCACCTCGGACAGCAGCGCATCGAGCGCGTCGTAGGTGAGCTGGCTCGGCCCGTCGCAGGGAGCCTTCGCGGGCTCGGCGTGGGCTTCCACGAACAAAGCGTCGATTCCCGTGGCGACGGCAGCGCGCGACAGCGGAGCCACGAAGCGGCGATCGCCGCCGGAGGCTCCGTCCTCGGCGCCCGGATATTGCACCGCATGCGTGGCGTCGAAGCAGACAGGCGCGAACTCGCGCATCTGCACCAGGCCGCGCATGTCGGCCACGAGGTTGTTGTACCCGAAGGTGGCCCCTCGGTCGGTGACCATGACGTCCTGGGCGCCGAAGCTGCGCAGCTTGTCGACCGCCATCCGGATGTCGGCCGGGGCGATGAACTGGGCCTTCTTCACGTTCACGGGATGTCCGGTCGCGCCGCAGGCTGCGATCAGATCGGTCTGGCGGCAGAGGAACGCCGGAACCTGGAGGCAGTCGACGACTTCGGCCGCGATCTTGGCATGCCCGGGTTCGTGGATGTCCGTCAGGATGGGCAAGCCCGTCTCGCGCTTGATCGCGGCCAGGATGCGGAGGCCTTCGTCGAGCCCCGGCCCACGGAAGGCGTCTGCCCGGGAGCGGTTGGCCTTGTCGAACGACGCCTTGAAGATCAGCGGGATGCGGTGGTGCTGCGCGAGGTCCTGCGTGATCCGCGCCGCCTCGATGGCGTCGGACTTCCCCTCGAGGACGTTGAGTCCCGAGATCAGTGCAAGGGGTGCACCGTTGCCGATCGGAATGTCGCCGATGTGCACCGTGTCCTCCTCGGATCCGATGAACCGCGATCCGGCGCTCGGTCTAGATAGCAGCCACCCGGGTCGGGATGACCACGATCTTGATGCCGCGCTCTGAGACGTGTTGTGTTCGCGGGAGGGACCCCCGCGGGTGCTCTCCGCACCCCCCAATTGACTGGCGGGAGCGTAGCGAGATTGACCGGATACGCATCTGGGTCTGATCTGCGTGGCTACTCGTCCAGGAAGGGCTCGAGACCCGACGGGTCGAGACGGCTGCCCTTGAGGCAGCGGTTCTTGAGCCAGCGCAGCTGGAAGCACAGCTCGACGAACGGCAGATCCCGTTCGATGTCGATCTCTGACTGCTTCCGGAAGGCGTCGAGGAAGGCCCGGCGGTAGCTGGCATCGCCCCGCGCGAGGCTCTTGGCGATCCCGATTCCCACCAGACCGTCCGGTTGGAGCGCCTCGACGTCGATCCCCACGAGCCGGCCGTCTTCCCGGCGGACGAAGTTCTTGGGGACGGCGTCCGTGTAGTCCCACCCGAGCAGGACCTCCGCGGGCGCCAGCCGGGTCAGCGCCGCTTCGAGGCCGGTGGCCTGCCGCGCGTCGACGACCTCGACGTCGCGCAGGAAGGCGAGATCGCGGCCTGCGCGGGCGACGAGACCGGTCGCGGCGGTGGCTTCCCGGCGCGTCCCGCCGACGTGCACCCGGGCGTAGAAGCTCGCGAGCGGTTCCGCGGCGCTCGGGTCGAAGCGGGTGAGCCGCTCGCCCTCGACGAACTCGACCAGTAGCTCCTCGTCGAAGCGCGCCTCGAGCTCGGGGACGACCCCGCTTCCGCTGAAGTGCTCGAGGCCGGTGGCTGCGCGGCTCGCCAGCCAGGCGTCGCCGAAGCGGATGCGCTTGAAGCGGCGCGTCCCGATACGAACGAGCGAGACGCGATGAGCATGCACGAAGCGCTTGCCGACCCGACGCAGGATCTGCTGGCGCAGGCGTCGCAGCAACGGGTTCAGCGACCGCTGCTCGAAGCGCGGCGGTCGCCTCGCGCTCATCTCGTCGTCGCCCGGAGCATCCTGGGCTCAGCCCCGCGACTGGAGCTGGGTGGTGACCCGGCGCCAGCTCAGGCGTCCGACGCCGGCGAGGACGCCCGGCAACCCTCGCCGCAACGCCGAAGGCTGCCGGAAGGGTGCCGTCGACTGCCTGGCGCGGAGCGCGACCAGCGCCACGCGCCACCAACGCTCCGCGGCTGCGTGGCTGAATTCCGGCTCCGGGTAGCAGCGATTCACGCGGTTGGCCTCGATGAGCCGTAGCAGCCACTGCTCGGACCAGTCGAGGTCTTCCCGCGTGAAGCGGAAGTTCTTCGGGTTGCGCAGCATGTAGTGTCGGTCGAGGTCGTCGTCGTCGAAGTCCACGCCGAGGTCGTGCAGCTGCCCGCCGATCGCACGCTTCTTCATGTCCGCGGCGAGGGCCGCGTCCAGATGGCTCATGCCGCCCAGCCGGTACTGGATGAGGAAGCGCGGCAGGTTGGCGAGCGGGTACTTCACCGACATGCGGCTCCACATGTCGATGTCCTGGCAGATCACGAACTCGTCGCGATAGCCGAACTCGCGCATGGCTGCGGTGCGGCCCATCATGGTCGGGTTCTTGAAGCAGGTGGCGAAGGGGATGCGTGCGCGGATCTCCCGGGGCTCGATGGGACGCACCGCCGGCGAGGTCCGTCGTCCGTCCGCATGGATCCGCCTGGCCCATCCCCCCACGGCCGCGACCCCCGGGTTCGAATCGAGAAAGGCGACCTGCTGCTCGAGCCGTCTCGGAAAGGCGATGTCGTCGCTGTCGAGAATCGCCAGGTACTCGCCGCGTGCCAGGGACAGGCCGTGATTGCGTGTGCGGGGGATGCCGAGGTTCTCTTCCTGGCGAACGATCCGGATGCGAGCGTCGTCGAAACGGTCCGCGACATCGGCGCTCGCGTCCGTCGAGCCGTCGTCGATGATCAGCAGCTCGAAGTCGCGGTAGGTCTGCCGGAGCACGCTCTCGATGGCTTCGCCGAGCACCGGGGCGCGGTTGTAGACCGCCATGAAGACGGTGACCTTCGGATCGGCAGGCGCTGTCGAAATCGGCAGGGTCGACACTTGTCCGATGTCCCTCGCTGGACGGAGCGGCGCGGGCACAGTGTACGGTGTCCGGGACGCTCTGAAACCGCTCTCGCGCCATCCCTTCGGGGACCCACGGGGGAACTCGACCACCGGAGAGGGGCTTGTCTGGTAGTCTCCTGCCCCAGCGCGCCGCCCCTCGGTCCCCCCGCCGAACGGACCGGCCCCTCGCTTGGAACCCCAGATGTCCGAGATCTCGCCCAGCTCCGCGCGTGCTGAACGCACGGTTCCGGACTGCGTCACGCTTCCGGCGCGTGTGGCGGGGGCGGCACCCGCGAAGCCGGCGGTCGAGATCTTTCTGGGCACGGAGCCCGCGCAGTTCCGCGCAACGCGCGCCTTCGCGTGGTCGATCGAGCAGGTCCGAGACCCCGGTCGGGTCTATCGCATTCACGTCATGTCCGACCTCGCCGGCTTCGAGCGCAAGGGCTGGACGACGGGATTCACCAACTACCGCTTTGCGATTCCCTACTTCGCGGGCGCGACCGGCCGGGCGATCTACTGCGACGAGGACCAGATCTTCCTCACGGACCCCGGTGAGCTGTTCGACCTCGACCTGGCAGGGGCCGGCTACCTCGCCATCGGGGATGCCGAGACATCGGTCATGCTGATCGACTGCGAGCGGATGGCAGAGCACTGGAGCCTCGACGACGCCCGCCACGGCAAGAAGAAGTCGATCCTCCGCCGCACCCTTCGTGTTCCCGGCATTCGCGGTCCGCTCGACCCACACTGGAACGCCCGGGACGCCGAGTACGTGCCCGGTGTCTCGCACCTGCTTCACTACTCGACGCTCCACACCCAGCCCTGGCGACCCTTCCCGGAGCGCTTCGTGTACAGGACGAATCGGGACGAGAAGCTCTGGCAGGACCTCGAAGACGGCGCGATCGCCGCAGGCTTCGAGCCCTTCTGCGACGAGAATCCGACCTGCTTCTTCCGCGCCCTGATGGAATCGACGGAAGCGCTGCCCGCGCCGGGCGAGACACCGCGCGCGGTCCAGCAGGTCGCACTCGAGCTTCTGGAGGCCCGCGGCGCCGGATCCGTCCTCGAGGTGGTTTCGGGCAGGGGCGCCGAACACGCCAAACAGAGCGCGCGCTGGGGGGTGGCCCGAGAGTCCGAGGCCGGCCTGCTCGGGCTCCTGGGGCCGGCCTGCACGCTTGCGTCCCGAACCCCCGCGGATGCGGTCATCGTCACGGGCGGGCTCGACGTCATCCCCCCTGAAGACATGCCCTGGGTCGTCGAGGCGCTATTCCGCCGTGCGGATCGCCTCGTGCTGGCGGTCGCGCCATGCGAGTCGCCGCGTCGTGCGCCACGGGGCCACCCGCCGGTCGGTACTGTCCGCAATCCGGATTGGTGGGTCGCGCACTTCGAGGCGGCAGGCCGTCGGCACCCCGACCTGTCGTGGCAGCTCGCGCTGGTGCGCGAGGACGACCCCAAAGGCGAGGACATCTTCTTCCGGTCCGGCGGGCGCTTCGCGCGGCCCGGGAAGCCCAAGGTCTGGGTCCTGGCTGACGACCGCCCGGGCAACACCACCCAGTCCATCGGGCTCGCCGAGGAGCTCGGCTGGGACTACGAGAAGATCGGACTGCACTTCGGCCCGTCGATCTACATCCCGAACCCGATCCTCGGCGCCAGCGCCCACGTGCTGACCCGCAAGAGCCGGCGGGATCTCGCGCCTCCGTTCCCAGACCTGGTGATCGCTGCCGGTCGCCGCACGGCGCCCGTCGCGCGTTGGATCGCCAAGCGCTCGCGCGGTCGCACCCGCATCGTCCAGCTCGGACGCAAGGGTGCGAACCCGGCGGAGCCCTTCGACCTGGCGGTCGCTCCCGCTCATGCGCAGCTGTGCCCCCATCCCAACCGCCTCGAGACCGCGGCCGCTCTCACGCGCATCCGCCAGCCAGCGCTCGACGCCGCCGCCATCCAGTGGCGCTACCTGTTCGACGCGCACCCGTCCCCGCGCATCGCCGTGCTCGTGGGGGGCGCGTCGGCGCACTCTGCCTTCGACGAAGAGATCGCCACGCGCCTGGCTCGGGATGTGGGCCGGATGGCGGAGGAGGCCGGAGGTTCGGTCTTCGTCACCACCAGCCGTCGGACGGGCGCCGATGCGGCGGCGGCGATGGAACGCGTGCTGCCCCACGTCGCGCACTTCCACCGCTGGGAGCCGGACCAGAAATCGTCCGAGAACCCGCTGCTCGGGTACCTCGCTTTGGCCGACGTGCTGGTCGTGACGGGCGAGAGCGAATCGATGCTCGCGGAGGCCAGCGCCGCCGGGAAGAGCGTGCAGATCTACCCGCTACCGGTGCGTCGCCCGGGCATCTTCACGCGGATCGGCGTCGCGGCCATCGATTTCGTCGTGGCGCTCGCCGAGCGCAAGCCGCGCAACAACCGCGGTACGACGAGGCCCCAGCAGGGGCTCGAGCTCTTCTGTTCCCGTCTGATCGCGCGCGGCTACGTGCGTCCCCACCGCGACTTCGACGGCATCCACGTGTCGATGATCGAACGCGGACTCGCGCGCCGTTTCGACGGGACGCTCGGCGATCTGGTCCAGAAGGGGCACAACGAGGTCGAGGACGTCTCCGACCGGGTCCGACGGCTGATGGGCGTGCCTCGCGGCTGAGCGTCCGGTCCAGTCGCCCCGCAAATCGAACCCACGAATCCGAGGAAGCAACCATGCAGCGCGACATCTTCTCCGACGAGCACGATCACTTCCGCGCGGAATTCCGACGCTTCGTCGCCGCCGAGATCGAGCCCAAGGTGGCCGGCTGGAACGCGGCGAAGAGCACCGACAAGGCGACCTGGAAACTGTGCGGCGAGCAGGGCTTCCTGGGCGCCAGCGCGCCCGAGGAATACGGTGGGGGTGGCGGCGACTTCCTGTACGAAGCGGTGATCATCGAAGAGCTCGCGCGGGTGCGCGCACACGCCCTGATGCTGTCGCTGCATTCGGACATCTGCATGCCCTATCTGACCCACTACGCGAGCCACGAGCAGAAAGAGCGCTACCTCGCGCCGTCCATCAGCGGGGACTGCGTGCTGGCGATCGCCATGACCGAGCCCGGAACCGGGTCCGACCTGGCCAACGTCCAGACCCGCGCCATCCGGGACGGCGACGAGTACGTCATCGACGGCGCGAAGACCTTCATCTCGAACGGTCAGATATCGGACCTGGTGATCGTGGTCGCCAAGACCGACCCGGATGCGGACCCGCCCCATCGCGGGATCAGCCTGCTGCTGGTCGAAGCCGGCACGCCGGGCTTCGAGCGGGGGCGCAATCTCGACAAGATCGGTCTCAAGGGCCAGGACACCAGCGAGCTCTTCTTCCAGGACTGTCGCGTGCCGGCGAGCAACCTGCTGGGTCTCGAAGGGCAGGGCTTCAAGATGCTGATGTCCCAGCTGCAGCAGGAACGCCTGACCATCGGCATCGCCTCCATCGCGTCGTGCCAGCGGTCTCTCGACGACACGCTCGCCTACGTGAAGGAGCGGACGGCCTTCGGGCAGCGCATCGCCCAGTTCCAGAACACGCAGTTCAAGCTGGCGGAGCTCGCCACGGAGATCGAGATCGGACAGGCCTTCGTCGACAAGCTGATGGCGGCCCACGTGCGCGGGGACGAGGTGGTCAAGGAGGTCAGTATGGCCAAGTACTGGACCACCGATCTCCAGAAGAAGGTCAGTGCCGAGTGCCTGCAGCTTCACGGTGGCTACGGCTTCATGGAGGAGTACCCGATCTCCGGCGACTACCAGGACGCCGCGGTCCAGTCGATCTATGCGGGCACCAACGAGATCATGAAGGTGATCATCGCGCGTCGGCTCGGGTTGGATTGAGCGCGCGTCGCACGGATAGACGGCGCGCCCGGTTCGTTGCACGGACGTTGGCCGCGATGGTCCTCGTCCTGGCGGCGGGTTGCGGCGAGCCCGCGCCCCCGGCCGCGCCGCCGGAAACGGACCCGGGGGACGTCGTGGAGCAGGCGCCCCGGGACACCTGGACGCCCATCGCACCGCTCGAGGCAGGCGCCGTCCGCGTCCGCGTCGACGGCTCGAGCGTGAGCCTTCAGGCCAATGAGGCTCCGCGCAGCGACGTGTTGCGCGCTCTCGCTCGGGAAACGGGCACGCGTCTGGATGTCAGCGCGTCGGGCATCGAGGACCGGCGCATCACCGCGCGCATCGACGACGCGCCGCTCTTCGATGTCCTGTCATTGGTCCTTCGCGGCGTCGAGTACGAGCTCGTGATCGGGTTCGACCCGCTCTCCCAGACCCATCGGGTGTCCGTGCTACGGGCGCGCGCCGGGGTGGACGCGACGCCCGGGGCTTCCGCCCTGGCGGGGGTCGACGTGGCCGACCCGCTCGCGCTGGCGATCTACGAGCTGCTCGACAACGACGATCCGGTGGTGGTGCAGACGGCCCTCGAGGTGCTCGCACGAGCCGGCGACCCGCGCTCTGCCGCGGAGATCGAGCCGCTGCTCGACGACGACGACCCGATCGTGCGCGAAGCCGCTGCGGAAGCACTCGACGCGCTCGAGCCCGTGGCCGGATCCGACTAGGAGCCTCACCGGGCGAAGCCGTAGGCTTCGCTTGCGACGGAAGCGGAAGTTCCAAGACTCAGTCTTGGGTCGGCCTCCTAGCGGGGGTCTGCGAGAGCCTCGGCCGGCGCCGTTGTCTCGTTCAGCGGCGACCCGGAGCGCCCGGGCAGACGCGCCTTCACGAGTTGCACGGCGTCGTCGAGGATCAGGTAGTAGGCGGGTACCAGGAACAGGGTGATCGCAGTCGCGAAGACGACGCCGAAAGCCAGCGACACCGCCATCGGGATGAGCATCTTCGCTTGCACGCTGGTCTCGAGCAGTAGCGGCGTCAGGCCGGCGAAGGTGGTCGCGGAGGTCAGCAAGATCGCCCGCAGTCGGGCCGCGCCCGCCTCCAGGATCGCTTCGCGCAGCCCGGCTCCGCCGTCACGGCACCGGTTCACGTAGTCGACGAGCACCAGGCTGTCGTTGACGACCACGCCCGACAGGGCCACGAGCCCGATCAGCGACATCATGCTGAAGGACAGATCCATGAAGACGTGCCCCCAGACGGCGCCCACCAGGCCGAAGGGGATGGCGCTCATGATGATGAGCGGCTGGGCGTAGGAGCGCAGCGGGATCGCCAGCAGCGCGTAGATGACCAGCAGCGCGATGAGCCAACCCCGCGCGAGGCTGTCGAGGAACTCGGACTGTTCGCGCTGCTCGCCTTCGATCGACACCTGCACGTCGGGAAACAGACTCGCGAGCTCATCGAGATCACCTTGCTGCATGTCGGCGAGTACCGCGCCGGCGTTGGTCACGGCGTTGTCCACGTCCGCGGTCACTGCGACCACCCGTCGTCGGTCGACCCGGCGGATGCCCGCGAAGCCCTCGCCCAGGGTGGCGCGTGCCACCGTCGAGAAGGGAACCGCCGAGCCAGAGGCCGTGCGGATGCGCATGTTCTCGAGGTCCGCGACGGACCGGCGTTCTTCGAGCGGATAGCGAGCCACGACCTTGACCTCGTCGCGGCCGCGCTGCAGGCGCTGGACTTCCTGGCCGTAGAAGGCCTGACGCACCTGGCTGCCGAGATCCTCGACCGTCAGCCCCAGGGCCTCGGCAGACGGCAGCAGCTCGAGTTCGAGCTCGCGCTTTCCGCTGCGGAACGAGTCGGCGATGTCGAGCACGCCCGGGTAGCGTCCGAGGCGATCCTTCACGAAGTCGGCGGCACCGCGCAGGGTCGCGAGGTCCGGTCCCATCAGCTCGATCTGGATCGGGGACGCCGCCGCGATCAACGAGGCGGTGAAGGTCACCTCTTCGGCACCGACGATCTCACCGGTGCGCTCGCGCCAACGGCGGGTCAGCTCGGCGACGCTGATCTCGCGGCTGTCCGAGGACACCACCTCGACCTGGACTTCCCCGAGGTGACTGCCCCGGGCACCCGCAGCCGCGAACGACGCCGGTCCCGACGCCTGCTTTCGCCTGTAGGGCTGGCGTCCCACGGACGTCGAGAAGTGGGCGAAGATGCTGCCCTCGATGTCGATGTCTCGTTCGCGATCGACTTCGTCGGCGATGCCCCGCGCCGCGTTCGCGACCTGCGCGACGGCGCTGGCGGTCAGCTCCGTCGGGGTGCCCTCGGGCATGTGCACGTAGGCGACGGCGACATCGCTCTCGACTTCGGGCTGGAAGACCATCTGGATCCAGCCTCCGCCCAGCAGGCCGAGTGTGATCGACAACAGGGCGACGCTGATCGCCGCCGTGGTGTAGCGCCACTCGATTGCCCGCTCGAGGATCGGTCGGTACCGGAACTCGGTGAAGTGCTGCAGGCCGCCGGCGATGCGGTCCTGGAAGTCGCGCCAGGCGCGCGTCACCCGGGTGCCGGCGACTTCACCGTCGCTGCCGCCGCTGGCGTGTCCCAGGTGGGCGGGCAGGATGAAGAGCGACTCGAAGAGCGAGAACGCGAGGCACAGGCACACGACCAGGGGGATGACCCGCGCGATGCGCCCCATCGGTCCGGGAACGAACAGCATCGGCGCGAAGGCCGCGATGGTGGTCAACACGCCGAAAATCACCGGGATCGCCACGCCCTGAGCGCCGAGCACGGCGCCCCGCAGCGGGTTCTTCGTGCGAGCCTGCTCCGTGTAGGCGTTCTCGCCGACGATGATCGCGTCGTCGACGACGATGCCGAGCACGATGATGAAGGCCATCAACGAGATCAGGTTGATCGAGACGTCGAAGGTCGGAAGCATCCAGATCGCACCGAGGAACGACAGCGGAACGCCGAGGCTCACCCACATGGCCAGACGCACCCTCAGGAAGAGGGCGAGCACCCCGAAGACCAGGATGAAGCCTGTCCAGCCGTTGTTCAGCAGCGTGTCGAGGCGGTCGCGCAGGAAGCGCGCGTCGTTCTGGGCGACGGTGAAGTGCACGCCCTGGGGCAGGCTCGCGCTGCGCTCGTCGAGATAGGCGGAAACCGTCCTGGCGATCTCGAGAGCGCTCTGCTGTCCGACGCGGAACACCTGGACGATGACCGCCGGCTCGCCGTCGAAGAGGGTCAGCTCGTCGCTCTCCTCGAAGCCGTCGATCACGCGACCGACGTTGCCGAGGGTGAGCCGAGTGCCGTCGGCGCGGGACAGCAGCACCACCTGTTCGAAGTCGGTGGCGCTGCGCGCCTGGCCGACGGTGCGGATGAGGATCTCGCCCGCGTCGGTCTTGATGGAGCCACCGGGCAGGTCGAGTGAAGAACGTTGCACCGCGGCGGCGATCTGGCTCAGGGTCAGGCCGTGGCGGCGCAGGCTGTCCTCGGACACCTCGATGGTGATCTCGTACGGACGCGTCGCGACGAGCTCGACGTCGGTGACGCCGGGCAGGGCGGCGATCTCGTCGCGCGCCTGCTGCCCCAGCTGCTTGAGGGTCTGCTCGTCGACGTTGCCCGAGACGGCGACATCCAGCACCTGGAAGCGCAGATCCGCCTGGGTGACGACGGGGCGCTTCACCTCCTCGGGAAAGGTCTCGATGCCGTCCACCCGGGAGCGGACCTGGTCGAGGCGCAGGCGTGCGTCCTCTCCGGCCATCAGCTCGATGGACACGCTGCCGCTGCCCTCGTTGGCGTTCGCGTGCATGCGCTTGATGCCCTGGAGACCCTGGAGCGCCTCCTCGATCCGCAAGCAGACCGCCTCTTCGACCTCCGTCGGTGACGCGCCCGGGTAGGCGGCGCTGACACTGATCACGGGCAGGGCGAGCTCGGGGAAGACCTCCTGCTTGATGCTCGGCAGGGTGAGCAGCCCCCCGGCGACGAGCAGGGCCATGAGCAGGTTCGCGGCGACGTGGTTCGACGCGAACCACGCGATCGCACGGTTCACTGGTCGTCTCCCAGGGCCGCGAGGGTGTCCGCACCGGCGTCGCGTTGCGGCTCCGGTGCGGACGCGACGTCCCGCTCCTCGATTTGGGCGTCCTGCTCGAACACGCGTACCCGCATGCCGTTGACGGCGACCGCGATCGGCCCCGCGGCGACGCGTTCGTGGGCCTGGATGCCGGATGCGACCAGCACCCGGTCGCGGTCTCGTCGCAGCACCTCGATCTTGCGCAGCTCGATGCGGCCACTCTCGTCGATGATCGCCACCTGGTCGCTGCCGCGCAGCGCCTCGCGCGGCAAGACGATGACGCCTTCGCGCCGGCGCCCCTCGATCTCGGCGTCGACGAAGAGCCCGACGGCGAGGGGCGGGCGGTGCGGGTCGTCGCCGCGGCCATACGGATCTTCCACCCGGGCGACGGCGTGGATCATGCGCGTCCTCGGGTCGAGCTCGCCCTCGGTGCGGACGATGCGTCCCGTCCAGGTGTGCTCGCGGCCCGCGTACTGCGCGCGCAGCAACACGGCCGGGCCAGCGTGTTTGCCCTCGTGTCCGGGATGTCCGCGATAGTCGATCGGGAGATCGAGGTAGGCGGCGTCGCGATCCGGGATCGGGAGTCGCACCTCGGCGTAGTCCACGGCATAGACCCGCGCGACGGGAGTGCCGCGGTTGACGTACTGCCCGACGTCGACCTTCTTCTGTCGCACACGCCCCGCGTAGGGGACGCGCACCCGGGTCCGCTCGAGGTCCCTCTCGGCCTGCGTCACCGCCGCCCGCGCATCGCGCAGGTTGGCCTCGGCGACGCGCTCGGAATTGTGTGCGGAGTCGAGGTCCTTCGAGCTGCCGACCTTGCGCTTGGCGAGGCTCTGCTGCCGCTCGAGCGCGGTCCGCGCCAGGCCTACCTGGCTCTCGGCCCGGGCAAGTGCCGCGCGCGCGCGCTCGAGCCCGATCTCGTAGTCGCTCGGGTCGATGGTGACGAGCACCTCGTCGGGCTCGAGGAAACCGCCGGATGCCAGGCTGGGCGAGACCGAGATGATGCGGCCAGACACCTCGGCGACGAGCTCGGACTCGGTGCGCGGGACGACCGTGCCCTGGGTGCGCACGAGCAGATTCACGGCCTGGGGGATCGCGCGCACCACGCGGACCGAGGGACTCTTGTGTTGCGGCTTGCGTGTGTCCAGGGTCGGCGTTGCCGCGACGAGCCCCACGGTGCCGACACCGCCCAGGGCGAGGATGGCGATGGGTAGCCAGATGCGTGTCGTGAGCTTCATGCGCTTGGTCTCCGGGGAGTGTCGGGCCCCGCGCGCAGCCCGGCCGCGAGGAAATCGATCAGGCGCTCGGCGCGCAGGGCGTCGTGGCTACCGGTCGGGGGGTGACCCGGGATCGTGTCCAGGTCGAAGGTCTCGGAAAAGGTCAGCGACAGGGTCGCGAGGGAGTAGCGGAAGCGTTCGGCGACGAGCTCTTTGCCGAGCTCGGGCATTGCGCGCTGCAAGGCCTCGAGGAAGCGCGCACAGGTCACGCCGAAATGACGTCGCACCAGGGCTTCGACCACCGCGGGCGCCTCGGCTTCGACGCGACAGCGGAGTCGCACGATCAGGGCGCGACGATCCTTCAGCTCGTCGAGCATGCGCGCGCCCGGTGCGATGAAGGCGCGCAGGATGTCTTCGACCGGCGGGGTGTCGCCCTCGCAGGTGGCCTCGATCCGCGCCAGGTCGGCGAGCCGATCCCGGTTGAGGGCGGTCGCGCGTCGCTCGAAGACGGCGTCCACCAGACCGTCCTTCGAACCGAAGTGGTAGTGGACGGCTGCGAGGTTGGTGCCGGCGGTCTTCGTCAGCACGCGCAGAGAAGTGCCGCTGATGCCCTTCGCGGCAAAGAGCTCTTCAGCCACATCGAGCAGCTTGTCTCGGGTATGGGTCGGCACGGGGGGGAGGCCTCAGCGGACTGAGTCGAACGTCCGTTTGAGTGCCAGATCGGCCGGTTGTTTCTGTGGGTTTAGGGCTACGGGGAACCCAACGTTCGTTTCTTCAGGCGGCTGCGCCGACCTGCACGAGCATGGGGTCGCAGTCGATCGGCAGGATGCGCGCAGCTCCCCGCTCGATCAGACCGTCGACGATGTCGTTCACCTCGGTCTCGTCCTCGCTCAGATCGCAGGCCAGCAGGACGACCTCGACGAGGGACATCTCGCAGCCGGCGGGGTCGCAGGCGCGCAGGGCGGTTTCGAGCGGGGCAACCGGGTTCTCGGGGCGGGCGTTCATGGCGTCTCCTCCGCGCGAGTCCCAGTGCAGTGGGTGTGCCAGCGACGCCCCGGTGATACGGTCTTGGGCCTTCGATTCGATTTCGTCTTTCAATCCAGCGAGTTGAATCGGTTTGAACGGAACCGGAGACCGCCGCCGGCGGCTGCGTCGGATCGGCCGGCGGCCGGCCCAGCGACGGATTCCAGACAGGGGTGGCGGGGATACGACGATGCGCTGGAGCAACTGGTCCGGTTCGGTGGAATGCGAGCCCGCACGTATCGAGGCGCCCGGCGACGAGGCCGCGGTCGCACAGCGGGTGCGCGAGGCGGCGAGCAGCGGCGACGAGGTGCGGGTCGTCGGCACGGGTCATTCGGGGACGCCCCTCTGTGAGACGAGCGGGACGCTGCTGTCCCTCGACCGTCTGGCCGGTGTGGAGAGCCACGACACGGGTGCGGGACTCGCCACCATCGGCGCCGGCACCAAGCTGTGCGACCTCGGTGATCCGCTCCTCGAGCGGGGCCTGGCGATGGCGAACCTGGGCGACATCGACAAGCAGGCCCTCGCCGGCGCCGTCGGCACCGGAACCCACGGCACCGGCCGCACCCTCGCCAACATCTCTTCTTCGGTGACGGCAGTCCGTCTGGTCGACGCCGCGGGTGATGTGCGCGAGCTCGACGACCCGGACGATCTGCGGGCATTGCGCGTGTGCATGGGCGCCCTGGGTGTCTTCACCGCTCTGACCTTGCGGCTGGTCCCGGCCTATCGCCTGCACGAGCGCATCCGTCGTCTGCCCATCGAAGACTGCCTCGACCGACTCGACGACGAGATTCGGGACAACCGTCACTTCGAGTTCTTCTGGCTGCCGTTCAAGGACAGTGCCGAGATGAAGACCCTGAATCTGACGGACGAGCCGGTTTCCGAACTTGCGGACCGGCCCTACGAACGGATCGGGTGGAGCCCGCACATCATTGCGTCCCAGCGCGACGACAAGTTCTTCGAGATGGAATACGCGCTGCCCGCCGAAGCCGGACCGGCCTGCTTCCGGGAAGTCCGGCTGCGCATGCGGGAGCGGCACCCGGACGTGGTCTGGCCGGTCGAGTACCGGACGGTCGCCCCGGACGATGCCTGGCTCAGCCCGGCGGGCGGACGCGATACCGTGACCTTGTCCATCCACCAGGACGGCTCGCTTCCCTACCGCGCGTTCTTCGAGGACGTCGAGCAGGTCCTGCTGGCCCACGGCGGTCGCCCGCACTGGGGAAAGATCCACAGCCTGGGAGCGGATCGCCTCTGCCGTATGTACCCGGACTGGGATCGCTTCCTGGCCACCCGCGAACGGATGGACCCGCAAGGCCGCTTCCTGAATCCGCACCTTCGCCTGCTGTTCGGCATCTGATGCGGGGCGCCGTGGGGTGCGCAATCCTCCCGGGCCCCGGAGTATCGCCCTGTGACTGGACAGTTGAAGCTCTCGCTCTACGAATACCCGAGCTGCCCGTTCTGCGGGCTCGTCCTGCGTGCCATCGACGCGCTCGGCGCCGACGTCGAGCTGCGGGACGTGATGGCTGATTCGGACTACCTGCGCGAGCTCGTGGAGGCCACTGGCCGCCAGACCGTACCCTGCCTGCGGATCGAGTCCGACACGGGCGAGGTCGAATGGATGCACGAATCGCGGGACATCGTCGCCTATCTTCAGACGATCTGATCCCCACATTCCTGTCCCCTCGCTCGTCGGGGACCCAGGGAGATGTCGATCATGTCCGACCTGAGGAGTCTGTTTGGCCGGGTTGCGATCCGCGCGGCTTGCCAGTCGCTGATCGCGGCGCTGTTGCTGGGGTTCGCGGGCTGTAGTCTCGATTCGGTGATCGCGGGCGCGGGAGTGCCCGGGACCCGCTACCCCGCCGAGATCCGCGACCTGAAGGAACGGGGCAGCTACCTCGACGCGGTCGTCGAAGCCGGCGGCTTCCACTACCGCCTCTTCTTTCCGGCGAACGACAAGTGCCGCAGCGTGCTCGCGCATCCGGAGGGCGCGACGTTCACGTGGCTCGCTTTGATGGGTCGCGTCAGCTTCGGCGACGACGAGTGCGACGCCGTTGGCGTGCTATCGCTCGAGGCATGGCGAGACCGGCAACCGCGACGCTCGCGCGAGCCGCTCCCCCGCGCCCCGGCGCACTACCACGAGGTGTACAGCGATCGCGACCAGGTCCAGCTCTATGGTCGCTTCCCGCTGGCGAGTCAGCTGGGCTTCTCGGGAAGCGGGCAGCTCGTGGTGGTGATCCCGAGGGACGCAAACTGCAGCGGCCTGGCCGAGCAGACCACGGCTTCCATGGAGTTCCGGGTCCGCGGCCCCGCCCCGCTGGTCCTGATCGACGGCGACAAGCTCTGCCCCATCCTCGGCCTCGCTCAGCCGCCCCCCCAGACCCCACAGCCGACGACCTGACCCGGCGCCGAGAAATCTGCTCCTCCGTGCAACTTTTTTGACACGAAGCGGGCCGAGCGGCCACTTCACTATCAAAGACAATATCCCCTTCCCAGGGAGAGCCGGGACACCCTTTCGGGGCGTTCCGGCTCACTTTTTTGCACCGCCGCTCGCCTCCGCACCCGCCGCTAGGCGTGGATGCTGCTGCCGTCCTGCGAGCCGCCGCGGAGTGCTGCTCGGACCCAGCGCCAGGAATTCAAGAGCGTCGGCGAAACTCGCCACTGTGCACCGCGAACGCGCCGCAGGTCGCTGCCGTGGGAGCGCTCCGCGAGCTGGTCGAGGAGCAGATGGGCCTCGCTTTCCTGGTCGCTGCGGGCCAGCAGGCGAGCCAGGGGCAGGACGACGCCGAGATCCTCGGCCTCGATCTCGCGGGCCAGGCGGAGCAGGTAGATGGCTTGGGCACGGCGACTCCGACCCCGAAACTGCTGGAAAGCCTGCTTGAGGGCTTCGAGGGCTTCGCGGTCGCGGCCGCGCTCGCGCTCGGTCGCGGCCAGGCATTCCCAGGCGGCCAGCTCTCGGGGCAGGCAACGGGCCGCCTCCCGGTAGATGGCCGCGGCCTGGTCGAGTCGCTTCTCGGCGGAGGCGACCTCGGCGCAGCTTCGGAAGCTCAGCCAGGCATCGAAGCTGCGACCCGTGGCCGCGAGCAGGGGTGCGAGCCGTACGTGGAGCTCGACGTTCCGAGGCTCGACGGTGAGCACCCGCCGATAGAGAGCCACTGCCTTGCGGTAGCGCTTCTTCGTTCGCGCACGCCCGGCCGCCTCGAGGAGGCGGCTGCGATCGTACGTGGACTCGGAGCTGAAGATTCCCAAACGGGCTCCCTCTCGGTTTGCGCGGAGACGTGCTGTGGGATCGGGTGGGCTTCCCTGCGCGCCTGTGATCCGGATCACAGCGGCTCGGCCGCGCCGACGTCAACGCGCGGCGGGACGCTGGGACGCGGGAAGTCCTCCGCCGTAGTAGTGGTCCGGAAGGGGAATGCCGTCGCGGTCTCCGACGTTTGCGAATCGAACCCGCACGGGCTCGGGCGTGATGATGCCCCCCGAACCCGGAGATCTGCCGTTTCGGCGAACGTCGAGGTGGAGCATCGGCGTTCCACCGTCGTTCACGTGCGTGGTCTTGCCGAGTCGCTGGCCGCGCACGACGGGTTCGCCCTCCGCGACCTCGACGTCGGGTGACAGCGGTTGATAGGTCGCGTAGGTGTCGTCGTCGTGAAGCACGATGACGCGGTTCACCTGACGTCCGTGTCGGGTGTCGTCCTGCGGGCCCAGGTCACGCTCTGCCTCGCTGGGAAGTCCCGTGATCACGCGAACGACGACGCCGTCCCGAGCCGCGACGACAGTCGTCCCCGCCGGCACCGCGAAGTCCACGGCGTGCAGCAGCACGCGATCGAAGCCGTGTGCCCCCTCCGAAGTCTGCAGCACCTGCCGCGGGACTTCCGATTCGAAGGGAAGTCCGTAGCGGTGGCTCGCCTCCGTCCGGCGTGTCGCCGGTGCGAACGCGATGAACTCGGCTTCCAGGTCGCGTTCCAGCGCGAACAGCGCCTTGTGGCGCGGCACTCCACGGTCCAGGCGTCTGAGCGTCACGAGCTGATGGCGGTCGAGATCGAAGTGGTCCGGATGGACGCCGCGCTCACTGAGCCAGTTCGCGATCCGTTGCCGGGCTTCGGCCATCGTGTCGACGTGGTCACCGCCGAGGTCTACGAAGTCTTCGAGCCCGACCTGCAGCAGGCGGTCCGAGGTCCCGCCACCCGGGCTCGTCGCGGACACGACGGCGCGCGCACGGGCGCGCGAAGCCTCGGCACGTTCCGTGAGGCCGGCTCGTTCGAAGATCCAGGCCATGCGGTTGAGGATGACGACCTGGTCGAAGCTGCGCGCGTTCGGGGCGCTCGATAGACGGGTCAGCAGATCGTCGTAGGCTTCGATGGTGCGCACGTACTGGAAGGCGAGGTGCCGTGCGCGCGCGAGTTCCTGGAGCGTGTCGAGGATGCGCGGGTCGTCGGCAGACAACCGCTCGCTTCGGATGCGAAGCGCCGTCTCGACGGCGGCGACGGCCTCGTCGTCGAGCCCGGCCATCTGATGTTGCCGGGCACGTTCGATCTCGATGTCCGCCATCATGAGGGAATCGGGTCCGAACTGGCTACGGGTCGCGAAACGCGCGAGGCCGAGTTCGTGCCGGGCCTGACGCGTGTCACCTTGTAGTCGCTGCAGCTGCGCGAGCTGCAGCCGCACCCGGGCCTGTTCGGCGGTCCGACGCCCTGTCGGGTCGGCAGCCGTGTACGCTGCGCTGTTGGCGAGGGCGAGGGCATGCGTCAGGAGCTGCTCGGCCTGGTCGAGCCGTCCGTGCGCGAGCGCCGTTGCGGCGCGATTGCAGACATCGTCGAACGAAACGGGGACATCCGCCCGGCCGGGCGACACCAGCGCGAACGTCATTGCCAGCACGATGGCCAGGGCCATCGTCGAGGTCGTCGTCAGGAGCCGGCCGAAGCCCGTTTGCGAGTTCATCGACACGGACGAGGAATCGGCGGAACGCGGAGAGCTGCTTAGGCGTTTCCCAGGAGTTGCAGATTGCTTGCGGGCCGCTTGCCGGTCGCCGCGTGGGGTCGCCGGGCGCGGGGTCCGGACCGCGTCAATTGCATGTCCAGGGTGGTCGATGAACCCTGGGATGGACCCCGTCTCCCCCGACCTGCTGGCGCTCTTGCCGCTGGCGTCCTGCGTCGTCTGCGCGGTGAGCGCTGCGGCGATCCAGCTGCAGAATCCGTCGGAACGCGTGAATCGGCTGGCCGCGCTGCTCGTCGGCGGGGCCGCCTGGTGGGGCTTCTGCCAGACCCTTTGGACCGTGGCGCCGGACGCAGAATCCGCCTTTTTCTGGTATCAGCTCGCGGCACCCGGCTGGGCGTTCATCGGCCCGCTCTCGATCGATCTGATCGCCCAGCACATGCAGCCTCCGCGCTGGGTGCGGCGCGCCATCGTCCCGGCCTACGGAATCGCCTTCCTGTTCGCGGTAGTGCATCTGACCACGAACTGGTTGCACGCGGGAGCCTTCCCGACCTCCTTCGGCTGGGGCTTCGACGCGCGCCCCGGCTTCATCGCGTTCGTCGTGTTCACATTCGGATGCGCGATTCCGGCCGTGGGGCTGGCCTTCCTCCGGGTGAGCGGATCGGGGTCACCCGCCCTGCAGCGACAGGTCCGCACGGTCGCCGTCGGCATCGCCGCGCCGTTCGTGCTCGCCGGCCTGACGGGGGGCATCCTGCCGGTGCTCGGGGTCCAGGTCCCGCGTCTGGGCTCGATCTCCTTCGGCATCCTGGGGATGACCGTGGCCTGGAGCTACTACCGCTACGGTTTCTCGGCGCTCGCACCCGCGGCGTTCTCCCGGGAGATCCTCTCCACGCTGCCCGATGGACTCGCACTGGTGGGTGTGGCGGGTCGCGTCATCTCGGGCAACGAGCGCATGGCCCAGCTGCTGGGCGTCCAGCCCGGCGATCTCGACGACTACCCGATCGCCCAGGCGCTGAGTGGCTCGGTGCTCGATCCGCCACGCGAGCTGCGCGAGCACGAATGCTGGCTGCGCACCCGCAACGGCGAAGAGCTGTCGGTGGCGGTGACGACCTCGCGTCTGCTCGACAAGTCCGGGATCGAAATCGGGATCGTCGTGGTGGTTCGCGATTTGCGCGAGCTGGTGGAGCTGCGCAGTCGGCTCGTGACCTCGGGTCGGCTTGCCGCCGTGGGAGAGCTGGCCGCGGGCATCGCCCACGAGATCAACAATCCAATCGCCTTCGTGCGCGCGAATCTGTCGCAGCTGCAGCAGAGCTGGTCGGCCCTCGCCAAGCGCCTTCCCGGCGACGATCGGGCGAACGGAGACGGCATCGACCTGGTGAGCGAGGGAGAAGAGCTGCTGGAAGAGTGCATCGAGGGCGTCGAGCGGACCGTGCGAATCGTCCAGGACGTGAAGGGCTTCGCTCATTCCGGGGGCGAGGAGCACGAATCCCTCGACCTCAACGAGCTGCTCGCGCGCGTGCTTCGCGTCGCCCAGCCGCAGGTCCCCTTCGGCGTCTCGGTGGAGTCGGATCTCGGCGACATTCCGCCCGTGTATGGAACGGCCGCGCATCTGCAGCAGGTGTTCCTGAATCTCGTGCTCAATGCCTTGCAGGCCATCGAGGGCGAGGGAAGCGTCGTGGTTCGTTCCTGGGTCGAAGCGGGTCGCGTGCTCACGTCGGTTTCCGACGATGGGCCGGGGATTCCCCTCGAAGATCGGGAACGCATCTTCGATCCGTTCTTCACCACCAAGCCGGTGGGCGAGGGCACTGGGCTCGGACTCGCGATCTCCTACCAGATCATCGAACGCCACGATGCCGAGCTGGTGGTGGATTCGACACCGGGCGCCGGCACGACCTTCACCGTCCGCTTCGCTCCGGCGCCGGACGCGGAAGAAGCTTCCGTCACGCGGCCCGGCTGATCGCGTCTCAGCGGGCGGGCCCGCCCGCTTCGAGCCAGCGGGCGAGGTCGGCAGGAAGTCGCGACATTGCCTGCCGGTACAGCGCGAGGTCGTCGTTCGTCAGTACGTCCTTCCAGCGGCCGTTGGTGCCCTTGTGGAAGAAGGTCTGGTTCCCGCCCTTGAAGCCCCAGCTCATGTCGCCGGTGATGCGGTCGGCGTTCTTCTTGACCGCGTCGAAGCGGCAGCGGTCCGCGATCTCGGCAAAGGCGCGATCGGGATGTCGGATGTCGAGGAAGCCCGCGATTCGGCGGACCTCGCCCTCGAGATCGGCGAGCAGATCGCCGAAGTGGACGCACAGGATGTTGGGCAGGTGGCGGAAGGCCCACCACGTCTTCGCATGGTGCAGCAGCGACCAGTAGGGCCAGCCGTCGTCCTCCCACTCGAACCACCCTCGCGTGATCCAGTCCTTCCACAGGTCGCGAACGTCGTCGGGCGGCAGTGGGAAGGGGTCGCCCACGCGACCCGGCGTGTCGTTGAGGAGCTGGATCAGGCCTTCGGTGTTGTTGCTGTAGTGGTTCCAGAGCGACATGAACACGTCGCGCGGGTCGCGTCCCACGTAGATGTACCGGACGTCTTCGCGGTACGGGATGCCGTCCAGTCCGACGTGCGACTTGTGGAAGCGTCGGTGTTGCTGGGCGGCGAGGGCATCCCGGATCTCTTCGATGGGATGTCTTCGCATCTCGATCCATCGCGACGGAGACAGCAGCGGGTCGGGCGCCTCGCCGCCCCAGAAGATCAGGTTCGCGACGATGGTCTGGGTGAAGGTCGTGCCCGCCTTGTAGGCGGTGGAGATGACGATGTCGTCCGGGCGCAGCGGGATGTGGTCCCAACGCGTGCTGTCGAGATGGTGGTTCTGGTAGACGTGCTCGATCTTCGGCGTGGGACCGCTTGCGTGGGGATCGGGCGCGCCGGACATGCTCGGCGTCAGCCGACCTTGGCGAAAGCGTCGCGAAGGCCGGCATTGCCGCCGCTCTCGACGACGTCGCCGTGGGTCACCGTCACGCGGTCGAAGTCGAGGGCGAGGACGCGGTCGACGCCCGCCTTGACGGCTGCCTTGTCCTTCATCATCGACCGGGCGAGGCGGCTGGGGCCGAAGTGTCCGTAGCCCCCCATGAGCTTCATGAAGAAGCGCGTGATCCAGGAGTCCGAGTGCTGCATGTTGAAGCAGAGGTCGGTCAACAACAGGGTGCGGGACGCCCGGTGACAGAAGACGATCTCGTTCAGCCGGGGAGCCCCCTGGATGGCGACCTGGTCGAGCTCGTTGGCCCAGGCGGCAGGCGCGCTGTCGCCGAGGGTCTCGAAGGGCAGGTCGGAGACTTTGTCTTCGAAGCCGGGCGGCGCGTGGACCGAGGCGTCGGGATAGCGCGCCTTCCAGTCCTTCACCGAGAAGTGATGGAAGAGATTCGGGGCGACGATGTGCGCGACCTGGCCGCAGTCGTCGAGGGCCGCGAAGTCGCCGTCCTTCGCAGGGCCGGGGGAGTGCACGAAGAGATCGCCATTGCCGAGGCGAACCACCGTGGTGCGCGTTCCGATCTGGACCCCTCCGGGCATCTTGAGCGGGAAGTCCATGACCCACAGGTTCTCGTCGAGAGGACGCATCATCGCGGGAGGAAGACCACCTCACCGCTCCCCTCGATCGTGCCGAACTGGGGCGTCTGGCGCGCCCCCGATGCGACCGTGACCTGGGGACGGACGTAGGCGCCGATCTCGCGCGCCGTGACCGCGCCGTCGCCGTCGAGGTCCGCCTCGCCCTGGAGTGCGCGCAAGAGGTAGGTGGTGAACACCCCTTGCCCGCCGACCTCGACCGCTTGCTCGCCCTCGGCGCCCGCCGCCAGGATCTGCACGGCGCGCATCTTCGTGACCTTCTTCAGATAGCCGCTGGTCTTGCGCGGGACCGCGATGCCCCGCGTCAGCGCCAGACCGGAATAGCAGGCGTCGATGGCGTACAGGACGTGCTTCGCCGTCATGCGGTTCGACAGGTCGCGCACCGTATCCATCGAGATGCCGGTCGCGAAGACATCGTCGTCGGCGTCCGCCGGGATCAGGTACCCGCGCTTGGCCCCGCCCGGCAGGGTCTCCGTCTCGCCGTGGCCCGCAAAGTAGATGAAGGCCATCGAGTCCTTGTCGACGTGTTCGCCGAGGTCGTTGCCCAGGACCTGGAGCAGGCGCTGACGGGTCGCGTCGCGGTCGTAGATCTCGATCACCGTGTCGAAGCCACGCTGGCGCAGGTAGGTGGCCATACGCCGCGCGTCGTTCGAGGCCCCGGTGAGGCCCGGCCAGTTCTTGTACTTGTCGATGCCGATGACGACGGCCACCTGCTTCGAGTACAGCTCGCCGTAGTCGACGGGAGCCGGCGGCGGGCGCCTGCCCGGGGCCGGCGGCGGAGCCGCGCCGTACAGGGCGCTCGAGCCGTACGGCTTGGGTTCGGTAAGGGTTGGCCTGGGCTTTCGGGAGCCGGCGCGCCGGCTCTTCGCCTGTTCACCGAGCGCCACGTAGTCCGCCTGCTGGGCGACCATCTGGGAGGTGATCTTTCGCCACAGGGCCGGGTACGTCTCGGCGTAGATCATGTCCGTGTAGGGACGCTTGGGGGACGTGACCCGAAAGCCCTTGATGACGGCCGGGATGATGAGGGCGGCACTCAGGAACGGCCCCGGGCTGGCGGACTGGTGGACCGACATGTGGGTGGTGTCCGCGGTGTAGCTCGCGACGGGCTGCCCGGACGTCGCGTCGACGACGTTTACCTCGGCGTGGGCGTCGTAGGTCCAGCGCGTACCACGGAAGTTCGGGATCAGGAGCAGCCCACCCGGGAACCAGGTGAAGAAGTTCTTGGCACCACCTGAACGGAAGTCACCGCTGGCGCGGACCTGGACGATGACGTCGACCTTGTCGCGGCCCTCGTCGAAGGGATAGACGACGCGCCGGAAGACCTGCTCGTTGACGAGGAAGTCGGCGAGTCCTTCGGCGAGTCCACCCGACCCGGCGTCCGCCCCCGTCACGCCCGCAACCAGCTGCCAGGGAGCCAGTGGGCGGAACGGACCGCTGTTGGTACGGGGAGAGAGGTCCTCCACGTGCGCCCGGCAGCCGAGCCCCGAGAGCGTCGCGCAAAGGAGCGCGACCGAAAGCAGCGCGACGCCGGAGCTTCTCGCCAGTGCACTGAAGGCTCGTCCCATCACGTCGGGAAGTCTACACGACGCCCGACGTCCGAGTACTCGTTGCTACGCTCGCAGCTCCACCCGAGAGACGCCCGGCCGGGATCCCGGAGCGGGGCGAGGAGAAGGCACGAATGTTCTACAGCGAGCCGCAGTTCGAAGAGCTCACCCCCGCCGTGCGGGAAGAGCTGGAGCGATTTCGTGAGGAGCACGCCGACGACCCCCTGGGCAACGTCGGGAACCATGTGTTGTTCGAGGACGACAAGCTGCGGATCTGGGAAATGAAGCTCGAGCCCGGAGAGCACAGCGACCTCCACCATCACGCCCACGACTACTACCTCGTGATCTTCTCCGGCGACCGTGTCGCCGGGATCCCGCCCAAGGGCAGTCCCGGAGAGCCCTTCGTAGGACTCGTGCCGGAGAAGGGGAATACGGTTCCGATCCCGAAGGGCGGTACGGAATGGGCCTACAACGTCGGCAACCAGACCTACCACGAGATCCTGATCGAACTGAAGGACAGCTGAACGCGCGTCGTCTCAGTCGCGCCGTTCGCCCTCGGCGCGTGCGAGCTTCTGCTCCCATCTTCGCTGGTTCTTCATGCCGTCCCGTACGAACGGGCTCCACTTGATGGCATTGAAGATCGCATCCCGCACCAGCGACGCGGGGAAGCGGACCGGACGCCGGATGTGCATCAACAGGACGACGCGATCCTCGTCCGTGTCGTTCAGCACCTCGTGCTTGTAGGTGTCGTCGAAGATCAGCAGCTTCCCCGGCTCCCAGCAGCGCTGGATGCGGTCGACCCGGATCCAGCAGCGCTCACGCTCGCGCGGGAGCAGCAGCGGCAGGTGTGCGGTGAAGATCGCGCGGGTCGGGCCCCGGTGTTTGGGGATGTGCTTGCCGGCTTCGAGGATCGAGAAGAAGGCACTCTCGAGCCCCGGGATCGCCTTCACCGCGGCGTAGGTCTCGGGACACTGTCGGCAGTGCTCGTCGAGCCAGATCCCATAGCCCTTGAGGAAGAAGACCTTCCACTTGTCATCGTTCGCGTCGATGCGGCTGTGGTCGGGTGAGATCTCGTGGAGCGGCGGGAGGCGGTCGCGCGCCGTCATCACCATCTCCGCTTCCTTGCGGATGCCTTCCCAGCGGGCCTCGATGCCGGGTGCCCAGGCGAAGTCTTCCGGCTCGAAGTAGGGCGGGG
The DNA here is from genome assembly GCA_029261855.1 of Deltaproteobacteria bacterium. Taxonomy (GTDB): domain Bacteria; phylum Myxococcota_A; class UBA9160; order UBA9160; family UBA4427; genus JAJDAN01. Next base: position 36,718 of record JAJDAN010000011.1, on the reverse strand, counting down.
CGCCGATCGTCGAGTGCCGCCCGAGATAGGCGTTCACAGCCGGGCGGATCTCGCGGCCCAGGCGCAGCACCGAGCCCCGGGCCCGGGTGCGGACCCAGTGCCCGAGAGCCGACTCGTCGGCGTTCCGGGGCGCACGGGCGACTTCGCGTTCCCACTGCCGCTGGCGGCGTAGTTCTTTGCGCTCTCGTTCGGGAATTCGTTTGCTGGACATAGTAGTTGCGAAGGGAGATGCCCTGCTGGGTCCGGCCGTGGCTGCCGATTTCAGCACACCTTCTCGAGGTTTGCATCGCCTATTGGGGATCGCTACTGTACCGATCGTTCTGTACCGATCGGTACAGCCATTCAACCAGGAGTTCCCATGTCCCCTCGTCTCCACCCGGGGTCGCGGCACGCGATCACGATCCGCCGCCCGAATCTTCCCTTCGACCCGTCGATCCCGAAGCACTGGGCGGACGGCAATCCCGTCGCGAGTCACATCTTCAATGCGCTCAACCTCACCTTCCCGGAAGGCGAGCGCTTCTTCATCCAGGCCGTCAACGATCACGTGGCCGACATCGCGGACCCGTCGTTGAAGCAGCAGGCGCGCGCCTTCGCCGGCCAGGAAGCCGTGCACGGACGCGAGCACGAGCGCTACTTCGACATCCTGCGCGCGCAGGGCTACCGGATCGATCCCTTCGTTCGCCGTTTCGAACGCTTCATCCGCATCACGAGCCGCATGCCCCGCTCGCTCCGCCTCGCGATGACCGCGGGCGCCGAGCACTACACCGCCACACTCGGCCACTTCGCGATCGCCAATCCCGAGATGCGGAAGTTCCACCCGACCATGCAGGCCTTGATCGTCTGGCACGCGGTAGAGGAGGTGGAGCACAAGGCGGTCGCCTACGACGTGATGCAGGCGGCCGGGATCTCGTACTTCACGCGCATCGTCGGCTACGCGCTGGCGACGGTCTCGCTGCTGGGCTGGGCGGCGGCAGGGTGTCGCATGTTGCTGCGGCAGGACGGCATCCCGCGCCGCGAGGCGGCTGCGCGGCGCCGCGAGCTCGAGGCGCGCGTGGACCCGGAGCTGATCGCGCACACCCGGCGTCAGCTGCGCGCGTACCTGCGGCGCGACTTCCATCCCAACGACGTCGACGATCTGGATCAGGCGCATGCGCGGCTGGCCGAGATCGAGGCGCTCGCGGCGGTCTGAAGTGCGCAGTACCCGAGCCGCTACCGCCGCCCGGCGGGTCCGGGGCGAAGAGAGCCGCTTGCGGCTGGTCGACGCGGCCATGGAGCTGATCGGCGAGCGCGGCTATCGCGGGACCTCCGTCAACGACATCTGCCGCCGCGCAGGTGTCGCCAAGACGGCCCTGTACTGGCACTTCGACCACAAGGAGGGCTTGCTCGCGGCCGTGCTCGACGCCCTCGCCGGGCGCTGGATCGAAGAGCTGCAGAAACGCGCCTACAGGCGCGCGCTGCCGCACGAGCGTCTTGCCGAGCTGGTGGACGGCTGGCGCGAGATCCTCGAGCAACAGCCCCAGCTCATCCGGCTGCCCGTGTTCCTGCAGCTGGAAGCGTCAGACCATTCGGAAGCGATCCAGGAGTCGCTGCGCGCCTTGTTCGAGCGTTCGGAGCAGGCCATCACCCAGGGCCTCGAAGACAGCCTCGGCCGCGACACCCTGCCGGACGCGGCGGCGATCGCCCGCACGGTCACGTCGCTGCTCGAGGCCGTGGTGGGCCGCGCCGGGCTCGCGCGCAGTCAGAAAGAGCGCGATGCCCTGTACGACGATCTGAAGCGGTCCGTCGTCCTGCTGGTCTGGTCTCAGCTCCCGGACGAGATCCGCGGCGAGCTGATCGAGAACGCCCCGTCGCTCGTCCCCTAGGAGCGTGACCCAGGACGGAGTCCTGGGACGCGACGACGCAACGGTCGAAGGGGCCGCTGCGAGCCGTACCGCTTTCAGCGATCGATCTCGTAGCGGATCGCGATCTCCATTTCGTCGAAGCCGGCCGGCGGACTCGGAAAGGGTGCTGCGTCCGCGACCGCCGCCAGGGAAGCGCGTTCGAAGATCCGGGGCGCGTCGCCCAGCGTGTGTGCGTCGCGAACGCTGCCGTCGCCGGCGATGGTCAATCGCAGTACCACGACGGCTTCGAGACGTCGACGACGGGCCGCGTGGGGATAGCGGCGCTGGGCTTCGATCATTCGACCCACGCGTTCGAGGTAACTGTCTGCGTGCTCGGCGGATGCCGCCTGCGGGGCAGTTGCAGCCCTCGTAGCGGGTGCTGCCGCGGCGACCGCGGGCGCTGCGGGAGCTTCCAGCGCGGCGCTCTCGACCTCCGGCGCGGGGTCGGGGCGTCGCGGCTCCCGCGGTGCAGGTGAGGGTGCGGGTGCACGGCGGGGCGTGGGGATGCGTGGCGGCGGCGGGGCGGAGACGACGAGCGGCGCGGGTACGGGGGCGGGCGCCCGGACGATTTCCACGCGAAGCGGTTCGGTCCGGCGCGGGGGCCGGGGCTCGTTTGCCGTCCAATCACGCGCCACCGCGAATACCCCGACGTGGAGCCACACGGCGAACACCAGGGCGGCGAGCAGTCTGCGATCCGAGATCTCCGCCATCGGACGCTACTTCGTCAGGATCAGTCGGTTGTTCTTCGTGAGCCGTAGGGTGTACCGCTCGCCTTCGTGCTCGATGTGCAGCAAGCCGCGCGTACCGAGCAAGGTCTCGGCCCGCACGATCTCGACCGCACCCTCGCGTCCGGATGTTCTTGTTTGCATTGCGTGCTCCTCTGCCGGGGTCGCGTTCCCGGTCGTGTCGGTCTTCTTTTCGTTCGTCATCGCGTGTGCCTCCGTCGCCGCCGCCGAGCGACCGCCAGCACGCCTCCGACCTCGATGCCGATCAACCCACAGCTCATGCCGCCCGTGAAGTTCTCGCTGTAGAGGGCGGCGTAGAGCGTCTGGTCGGCTGCGTCGATGCGACCGTTCTCGTCGAGGTCGCAAGCCGGGTCGTATCCGGGCTCGCCCGCGACACTGCCCCGAGCCGCTCTCCACAGTCGCCGGTCGTTCCCGTCGACCAGACCGTCGGCGTCGAGATCGGCCAGTTCGAACGCGCAGGCGTCGCCGAAGCCGTCGCCGTTGCTGTCTTGCTGTGCGGGGTTGGCGGTATGCGGGCAGTTGTCGCCGGGGTCTGCGATGCCGTCGCTGTCGAGGTCCAGGGCTTCGCTCGGGCCGACCGACACGACGAGACTGGGCCGGAAGTTGGGGTCTACCTGGAACGCCTCGAAGGAATACGTGCCGATCAGTCGCTCTGTCGCATTGGTGAGCGCGATGCCGTAGTTGGGTGTGGCGCCCGTGGCCCAGCGGCGCACGAGTTCGCTGGCGTCGCACCACAGCAGGCCCAGGTCCTCGATGTCCGGATGGGCGTCGAAGGCGGGCCCGTATGCCGGTTGGTTGACCCAGGTGAGGGTGTGCTCCTGCCAGTCCCCGAGGACCTCGTGACAGTGCATTTCACCCGGGACTTTGCTCGCGTCTCCGAAGCCCCCGAAGTCGAAGCTGTAGTAGACCCACGCATAGGCTTCGAGCACGGTCTCGTCCGGGCCCAGGAGGTCTTCGGGCAGGTCGAATCGGACGAAGGTGCGGAAGTCGTGATGCACACCGTCGTCGTCTTCGCCGGAGAACAGGTACTGCGTGTCGCGCAGGCCACGGGGAAGCGACGGGATGAACGAGTAGGGTGCGGAATCGATGCCGTCCTGGATCAGGACGTCCTCGGCATGGGCGATCGTGCCCGGCGTCAGCGCGACGAGCGCGATCAGCGTGGAGATGAGCCGGACCGTCGCTGCGTCTACCACCATGGAATCTCTCCTCGAAGGCCCACGAAGAAGCTGCGGCCGCGGACCACGTACGAATCGACCACCCGTTCGTCGGTGACGTTGAAGACGTCGGCGAAGAGTGCGAGGCGGTAGGGCAGGGGTTGCACCACGCGCAGGTCGAGCACGAACGAATCGTCGGACTTGCGGTTGCTCGTGAAGCCGATGAGACCGGTGCCGCTGGTCTCGGTGAGCGCGCCGCTGCGCCAGCGACCCGTCAACGCGATGCTCGCGTCGAGCTTTGGGACGTCCAGCTGGAGCAGGGCGTCGACGGTGTGTTTCGCCTCGTTGGGCAGCTCGTCGAGGCCGATCAGGGTCGAATCCACGACCTTCGTCTCGAGGAACGTGTATCCGAGCTGACCCAGCACGAGTTCGTGGGGGCGCAGCTCGAGGCGGGTCTCGAAGCCCTGGGTGCGTACCGTGTCGAGATTCGTCTTCCGGTAGAGCTGCGAGGTGATGAGGATCGTCTGGCTCTCGCCGCACTCGGGAAAGAAGAAGTCGGTGGAGCCGCAGATCAGATCGAGACCGGGCCGCCCCGTGTCGACGGGTACCGGCGGGAGCGTCACCGTCCCCAGTGGAACCACGCCGTCCGGAGTCGAGCGGATGTGGTCGTCGATGGAGTTGTAGAACCAGGTGCCTGCGAGCGAGATGCGGCGGTCCGGGGTCCACTCGAAGCCCAGGCGATACGAGGTGGACGATTCGGTCTTCAAGTCGGGATTGCCCGCCAGGAAGTACGCGCCCCCGAGCTGCGGGACGGGAGGCTGGTAGAGATCGCGCAGGGAAGGAGCGCGGTGCCCCACGCCCCAGGACGCGCGCAGCTTGAGGGAATCGAAGGGAGTCACGAGCAGCGCGATCTGGGGGACGGCCGCGGGGTCGAACTCGCTGCTGAACTCGCCGCGTACGCCTGCCTCGAAGGTGAGCCAGCGCGTGACCTCGCTCTCGGCGATGGCGTAGAGCGCGCCGCGCTGGATGCGTTCGCGGGTAAGGGGGACCGAGCTGCTGTCGCCCGTGTCGGGGTCGAAGCGCAACGCCGATTCGTGCAGGCGGATCCGCTCGAGCCGGGCGTCGAAGCCGATGGACACCGCGTGGGAGACCGGTCCGGTCTCGAAGAAGTGATCGAAGACCCCGTCGAGCTTCCATTCGTCTTCATCGAGCTCGAAGGATCGCCCGGACGAAGACTCGAGCTCGTTGCGGTAGTAGAAGAGCGAGCCGAAGGCGCGGCTGTCGTCGCCCAGCCATTCGAGTGTCTGCTCGGCGCGCCAGCGACCATCGCTTCGGAAGGTCGTGATGTCGTCCTCGAAGCGCAGGGCTTCGTGCTCCCGGCGATAGCCGAATCGCGTCATCGCCGTGACGTCGTCTCGGGGTTGCCAGCGCAGCTGCGCGTTGCCGTCCCGGGAAACGCCGTCCGAATCCTTGCCGGCGCCGACGAGTACCGCCTCGGTGTCGCTTGGTGCATCGAAGCCGTCGATCTGGTCCTGGGTGTAGGCGAGGCTGCCTCCGATCACTTCGTCACCCAGGCCCGCGACGGCCTGCACCTGCACGAATCCCTGGTCGCCGGCACCAGCCTGAAAGCGTGACTCGAAGCCGTCCGTCGGCGGGAGCCGCGTGATCACGCTGACGACCCCACCGGCGGCCTCGCTGCCGTAGCGCAGCGCCTGGGCGCCGCGCAGGATCTCGATGCGGTCGATGTTGGTCAGAGGAATGTCGTGCAGATCGCCGACGCCGCCGAGCTCGCCGCTGTAGATCTGACCGTCCACGAGCAGCAGCGTGTACTCCGGCGGCATGCCCTCGATGGAGACCGCTGCCTCTTGTCCCTGGACGCGAGGTTGGGCCCGAATGCCCGGCAGTCGCTTGACGATGTCTGCGACGTCCCGGGCGGGCAGGGCCTCGACTTCTTCGAGGGTCAGCACCTCGGTCTCCACTGGCGTCGCCTGGAACACTTCGGCCGGCTGCTGGGTACACGCTCGCACCACGATGTCGTCCGCACGCGGCACGTCGTCGTCCGTCGCGCGGGCCGGGCCGGCGAGCAGCGCCAGGAGCGCGATCAAGGGACAGACCAGCAGCAATGAGGCACGAACCAAGACACGAGCCCTGCGCGTTGCCCGGGACGGGCACGCCTGGAACGGGTCTGGCTTGCTGGCTCTGGCGGTCGCAGCTGGCTGGATCCGGTGTGAGATTCACTTGCGAGTCGACATTCTAATGAAAACGAAATTGACTTTCAATTTCGTTTGGGACATATTGCGGCCCGTCACGCCAGCCAGGGCCGGATCCCCCAGCCAGCGAGAGTTCCCCGCAGGCGCCCCGTACGGGCAACTGCAGCGAGGAGTCCCGTTTGGCTGCTCTCGAACCCCGTCGTCCCTCGGCGTCCGCCTGGACCCATCAGCGCTTCTTTGCGTGCCTGGGTGGGCTGAGCCCGCTCCGCATCATTTCGATCTCGGGCGGCTCGGTGTTCGAGGCCTTGTGTGACTTCGGCCCGTTCGGGATCGCTCGCGGTCACATGAACGCAATGACGGACGCCTATCACTGGCACGTCGACCTTGGACGCTTCCGCCACTTGCGCAGTCGGGACACGGTGCACGCCCGCTCGGGCCGCCGGGTGCTGTTCTTCGAACTCGCGGAGGGCGCGGACGAGAAGCCCTTTCTCTCGATCTACTTGTACCGCGACAAGGACGCCGACTTCGGCGTCGCACGCGAGAAGCAGTTCCTGGAACTGCACGCCGCGCTCGAGCCGGGCGTTGCCATGGAGGAGGCATCATGAGGTTCGGGTCATCCGCAGGTCGCCGATTCGCGTCGGTGGGGCTGGCGTCACTGCTCGCGGTGGCTTTCGCAGCCGCCGCGTTCGGGGAGGAAGAGGCGACCTCGGTACGCGTCGCGACCCTGCTTCCCTTCGTAGAGGACGCCCTGCGCGAGGCGCCGGGGGATGCCGTCCTCGTCGCGTCCGTCCGGCGTAGCCTGCATGCACCCACCCGGGCGGACGTCGCCGATCTCGGCAGCCCGCACTCGCCCAACCTCGAAGCCCTGACGGCGGCTCGCCCGGACCTCACTGTTGGCGACGCGGGTCTGCACGCACGACTGCGTTCGCAGCTGGCGCGATCCGGAGCCGAGGTCCTACTGCTCGACACCTCGAGCGTCGACGCAACGTTCGCTGGCTTGGTCGAGCTGGGGCGTCGCGTGGGCGGGCAGGGCGCCATGCAGGCTCGCGTCGATGCGGTGCGTCTGACCATTGCCGAGGCGTCGCTCGAGCAACCGCGAACCGTGCTGGTGCTGTTCGGCGCCCCGGGCACCTTCTATGCGATGACCGAGCGTACCTGGCTGGGGGACCTGGCTGGGCAGCTCGGCTTCGAGAACGCGTCCCCGGCGGTGGCGGGGGCCGAGCGCTTCCCTGGACTGGTTGCGCTGAGCGACGAGGTGGTGGCCGGACTGACCCCCGACCTGGTCCTGCTCGTTTCCCACGGCGACCCGGATGCGATCCGCGCTGCCCTCGAACGGCGAATCCAGGCCGGTGGTGCCTGGCGGGGGTTGCAGCAGGCCGCGACCGTGGAGGTGCTCGACCCTGCGCTGTTCGCCGCGAACCCGGGGCTCGGCATGGCGTCCGCCGCCCGGGCGCTCGTCTCTCTGGCACCGGCGTCGGTGGCGACCGCCCCGTGAAACGATTCGCCGCCGCCGTTCGCCTGCGCGGAGCCCGTGCGCGGGAGATCCCGGGCTTCCGGCTCGCCGTCGTCTGCGGACTGCTGGCAGTGACGGCGGGCGCGGCATCCCTGCTCGGCGCACTCGAGCTGGCACCGGGACGCGTCCTGCGCGCGATTGCCGATTCGAGCGACCCGATGCACGCAGTCTTGTGGGACGTGCGGCTGCCGCGGGTGGTGTGTGGGGCGTTGGTGGGGGCTGCGCTGTCGGTGTCCGGTGCGCTGCTCCAGACCGTTGTCCGCAATCCGCTGGCGGACCCGGGTCTGCTGGGGGTGACCGCCGGTGCCGGTCTCGGCGCCTTGGTGCTGCTGATCTTCTTCCCGGACCTGACTCGCTGGCTCCCGGGGGTCGCCTTCATCGGAGGCGCGGTCACGATCGTCCTGCTCTTGACCCTGGCGTGGCGCCCCGGGCGTGCGATCGGTCCGTTGCGGATCGTGCTGTCGGGGGTGGCGGTCCAGGCGATGTTGTTCGCGCTGCTCTCGCTGCTGACCTTCGCGTACGCCGACCGCGCGCCCGCCTTCGCCTCGTTCCTCGTCGGCTCGCTCAACGGTCTCGGATGGACGGATGCCCTGACCATCGCGGTGCCGACCTTCGTCGGGCTGACGCTCGCGCTCGTCTACCTGCGGCCGCTCGACGTCATGTTGCTCGACGACGTCAGCGCCGGGGGGCTCGGGCTCAGCGTCCGGTCGGCACGCATTGCGATCTCGGGCGTGGCCGCGCTGCTGGCGGCGGGGGCAGTCAGTGTTGCCGGCCTCGTGGGCTTCGTTGGACTCGTCGTGCCCAACGCCGTGCGTGTGTGGGCCGGACCAGGCCATGCCCTGCTGCTGCCACTTTCGGCGGTCGGCGGCGCGGCCCTGGTGCTCGCAGCCGATGCGGCCGCGCGTACGGCGTTGCGGCCGCTCGAGCTTCCGGTGGGCGCGCTGCTGGCGCTGGTCGGCGGACCCTATTTCCTGAGCCTGCTGTGGAGGAAGGTCGCGTGAGGAAAGTCGCGTGAACACCGCAGTCCTTCGGGCGGACAGAGTGTGTCTGCGCCACGCCGGCGCCGATCGGGACAGCGTGCGCGACGTGAGCCTCGCCGTGCATCCCGGTGAGATCGTCGCCCTCGTGGGCCCCAACGGATCAGGCAAGTCGACCCTGCTCGGGTCGCTGAGCGGCGAGGTGAGACCGCGCGAAGGTCGGGTTCGGCTGGACGGAGCCGACATCACCCGGATCGGGCCCCGCCGGCTGGCGCTGCGCGTCGCTCGCCTGCCCCAGGAACCCGTCGGGCCCGAAGGCTTGACGGTCGAAGCGCTCGTTCGCCAGGGCCGCTATCCCCACGTCGGCGCGTTCGGGACGGCGCAGCGCCGGGACGAAGTGGCCGTAAGGGAAGCGCTGCGCGCCATGGAGCTCGGCGACCTGCGCAAACGCCCACTCGAGACGCTTTCCGGTGGCGAGCGGCGCCGCGCATGGCTGGCGATGGTGCTCGCCCAGGAAGCCGAGATCCTGTTGCTCGACGAGCCGACCGCGGCTCTCGACCTGCGCCATCAGTGGGAGCTACTCGAGATCCTGGCGCGCATCAACCGCGAGCGCGGTGTCACCCTGGTGGTTTCGCTGCACGACCTCGAGCAGGCGGCGGCCCTGGCGCATCGCCTCTGCATCCTGCACAGGGGTCGGCTCTACGAAGCGGGCGCGCCCGCGAGCTGTCTGTCTCGCGAGATGCTGCGCGACGTCTTTGCCGTCGATGCGCGCGTCCACAAGGAAGACGGTCGCCTGCGCGTCGAGCTGCGCGGCCCGGCGGATCCGATCCGCGAGATGTGACAACGAGCCTGAACGCAGAGAAGAAGGAGAATCGAATGCTGAAGAGGAAGACGCCGCCGGGGTCGCCGATGCCGCGTGAGCTGCTCGAATGGCAGATCGCGGTGCGTCGTTTCACGATGGACGAGCGCAACGGAGCGCCCCACGCGGGTGTGGCGCCTCTCGTGACTGTTCGACAGCCAGGGTCCGTGCTCGGGGTCGTCTCGCATTCGATCATCTGCGGGGTGCTGCCGTCGGCTGCTCTCTTGCTGGACAGCACGAAGGAGTTTCGGTCGCTCTACGAGTCGCGCATCGTCGACGGCGCGCGCGACGTCTACGACGCCGGCGTCGACTACCTCAAGCGTTACTACGCGCGCGTCGACGACTTCGACGCTTGCAGCATCACGACCCTGCTGTCCTCGGAGCTCCCCGTGGTGGACGCCTTGCGAGCCGAGCCGCGTTGCGCCCTGGTCTTCTATGTCTTCGACCTCAGCGACCGCAGCGAGGTCGGGCGGCTGCGGTGTCTGCAGATGGACGCGATCGCCGAGGTCCTCGAAGAGGGCCCTGTCTACGACAACGTGTGGTGGCACAACACGCTCTTTCACGGCCCGGCGGACGCCAGCGTGGTGGTGCAATTCCGGCACGTCGACAGCTGGGACACCCGCTTTGGGCGCCTCGAACGGGTGGCCTCGTGAGCCGGGCATCCCGCACGCGTCTCCGCCGTCTTGCCCGGGTCCTCTCCCTCCACGGTGCCGTCGCTTCGGCTTTGGGCTGCCTGGTGACTGCCGCCGCCGTCTCCGCGCAGACGGTCCCCTTCGTCGAGGATTTCGCACTCGACGAGTCCGGTTGGACGGACAACACGGGCTTCCTGCTGTCTTTCGAGCCGAGCGGAGGCCCCGATGGAAGCAGCTTCGCCTACAGCGAGTTCGACTTCACGGAATTCATCGAGCCCTTCCCGGGTGCGGGCCCGATCGTCATTCGCGCGCACGACGAGAACATGGCGAGCAACGCCCAGCTGGAGGGCAACTGGGATGCCGCAGGCGTAACGGAGCTGCACGTCTGGGTTCGTCACAACGCGCCCGTCGACGTGGCGTGGATCCTGCGAATCGCCAATACCTTCAACTTTCCCGCGGCCGCCTTCGACGCCGTCGATCCGGTCGTGCCGCCGGACACCTGGACCGAGCTCATCTTCGAGGTCGATGCCGCTTCTCCGTACTGCATCCCTGAATCGAGCAATCCCGCCTTCACCTGTCTCAATGCCCTGACGAACGTCGCTCACGTGCAGCTCGGCACGGACGCACCGGCCGTCCTGATCAGCGACGGCACGCTCGTCACCTTCGACGTCGACAAGGTGGCTCTCGTACCGGAGCCCGACGCGAGCTGGATGCTACTTGCTGGCATCGGCGGGCTCGCACTGCTGGCGCGAAGGAGGCTGCACCGGTGGAGCTGAATGGCATCGCCCACACGCTGTCGGGCTGGTACCACCTGGGTGGCCCGGTCATGCACGGCCTTGCGCTCTGCTCGCTCGCTGCGACGACGCTCGTCCTCGAGCGTGCGTGGGTGTTGCGGCGCGCCGCGGTGGTCCCGCGGAGACTCGTGCGCGAACTCGTCGCCGTGTGGGATCCGGCCAGTCCGTCCGCGGCGCTCGCGCGCTGTGAACGGAGCTCCTCGGTCCTGGCCCGCCTGTCACACATCGGCATCCTGGCGGTGGAGCGCGGGAAGGAGCGCCCGCTCGAACGCGTCGAGGAATCGGCCGACGCCGAGCTGAGGCTGCTGCGGCGAAACCTTCCCCTGCTCGCTGCCCTCGCCAACATCGCGACGATGCTGGGACTGTTCGGAACCGTACTCGGCATGATCCAGGCATTCGAGCTCATCGCCGAGGTCGGCGTCGGTGACGCGAAGGTCGTTGCGGGCGGCATCTTCCAGGCACTCGTCACGACTGCGGCGGGCCTGGGTGTGGGCATACCGACCTTGCTCTTTCACGCGATCCTGCGACGTCGGGTCGACGACCGTGTGCTGCAGTTGGAGGCTGTGCTCGATCGCCTCTTCGGCGAAGCCCGAGGGTGCGGCGGGATGGTGTCGCCTTGAGGCTCGCCGCCGACGACCTGGAGGAGGCGCAGCTGGGGTTGGCGCCGTTGCTCGATGTCGTGCTCCTGCTGCTGATATTCTTCTTGGTCACGACATCCTTCGCTGCCCCGCGCATGGACCTCGAGCTACCGGAGGCGCAGTCCGGAGAGATTGCATCGCCCAGCCTCGTCGTGGTGACAGTCGAGGCGGCGGGTGGGCTCGGCCTGGACGGAGAGGCCGTCACCACCGCAGAGCTTGCCGAACGCTTCGCATCCGCCGCGGACGCCGCCGCCGGGGTGACCGAACTCGTGGTTCGCGCCGACACCGAGGCCCGTCACGGGCAGGTGGTCGAGGTGCTCGACCTCGCGCGCTCGCACGGGTTGACCCGAGTGGGCATCGAGGTTGCCGCTGCGTCCGGTAACTGACTCGGCCTCGTCCGCCAGCAGAACTGCCTCGCGACAGATCGTCGCGAGGATCGATCGTCCGTAGCCAGCCCGCGATTTCACAACGCGATGGCGCCAGCCGGGACCCCAAGGCGACCCGATCCGGGTCGAAGAGATGAAAGAAAAGGAAGAGACGATGCGAGTGATGAGCTGTGTTTCGTTGCTGTGGATCACCTTGACCGCCGCGCCCGCGCTGTCGGCCACGATTCCGTTCACCGAAGGGTTCGATGCCGACGCATCGAACTGGTATGACGCCGGCAGCACGGGACCGTTGTCCTGGGTGCCGGCCGGAGGCCCGGACGGCAGCGCCTACGCTTCGGGGAGCTTCAATTTCGCGCCCTTCATCGCCGGAGACACGCTGAGCGCGGCGCGGGCTCAGGACGAGTTCGGTTCGAGCGGAGGCGCCTTCGAGGGCAACTACATCGTCGAGGGAGTGCTGTCGCTCAGCGTCTTCGTTCGCCACGACGCGCCGGTTCCCTTGAACGTGTTCTCGCGCTTGTCCGGCCCGGCCAACTTCCCCGGCGCGATTGCCATCGCGTTCGTACCGGTATTGCCGAACACCTGGACCGAGATCGTGTTCGATCTCACCGTGTCGAGTCCACATTTGGTCAGCTTCGAAGGCAGTAGCTATGCGGCGGTCTTCAGCAACGTCGGCCACGTCCAGTTCGGCGTGGAGGTGCCGGCTTTGCTAGCCGGCTCCGACGTCGACTACGACTTCCAGATCGACGGCGTGTCCCTGGTGCCCGAGCCGACCACTGCGGGCATGATGGTCCTTGGTCTGTTCGGGATCGCACTTGCGGGCCGGTCCCCCCGTTAGCCTCGCCACGGTCGGCCCAGTCACCCGAAGCTGCTCTATCCTTCCGGTTCCTCGGCGCGCGGGGACGGAGGTGTCGGATGCGGCTTCGGGTGGCGGTTCTGGGTGCCGGCTCGTTCGGGACCACCATGGCGCACCTGGCGAGCTACAAGGCTCCCACGGTGTTGTGGTGCCGGCGCCCGGAGACTGCGGTCGAGATCAACGAGCGTCACACCAACGAGAGTTACCTGCCGGGGCATCGGCTGGGGTCGCAGCTGCAGGCGACGGACTCCATCGGGGACGCGGTTCGGGATGCGGACGTGGTGGTCATGGGCGTGCCTTCCCACGGCATGCGCGAAGTGCTCGCGGGGGTCGCCGATTCGATCCGGCCGTGGGTTCCCATCGTCAGTCTCGCGAAGGGGCTCGAGCCGGGGACCCACCTGCGTATGACCGAGGTCATCCGGGACGTGCTGCCGGATCATCCCGCGGGCGTGCTCACGGGACCCAACCTGTCCGCCGAGATCATGGCCGACTATGCTGCTGCCAGTGTGATCGCCTTCGAGAACGGCGAGGTCGCGCGCCAGATCCAGCAGATCTTTCATTCCGGGTTGTTCCGGGTCTATACGAATCAGGACGTCGCCGGTTGCGAACTCGGCGGCGCGCTCAAGAACGTGATCGCGATCGCGACGGGCATGGGCGACGGGCTCGGCGTGGGCGACAACACGCGCGCGGCCGTCATCACGCGCGGTCTGGCCGAGTTGACGCGCCTGGGTGTCGCCATGGGCGGCGACCACTCGACATTCGCGGGGCTGACCGGCATGGGAGACCTGGTGGCCACCTGCACCAGTCGTCACAGCCGCAACCGTCACGTGGGCGAAGAGCTGGGTCGCGGCCGCACCATCGACGAGATCATCGACAGCATGAACCAGGTTGCCGAAGGCGTGAAGACCAGCCGCGTCGTGATGGAGCTAGGCGAGAAGCACGGCGTGGCGTTGCCGATCGCGCGCGAAGTCTACGGCGTGCTCTACGAAGGTCGCACCGCACTGGACGCGTACCGGGGCCTGACCCGGCGCGAGCCCGGCGCCGAGAAGGACCCCGACTGAGACGTCAGCCGGCAGATCCGTTCGAGTCGGCAGCCCCGTTCGTCACGGCCTCGGCTGCGTCCTTCAGGGACTCGAAGGATTCCTGCAGGCACTGGGCGTAGAAGCCCGGGTCCGGCAGCTGCTCGCGGCACGCGGTGACGGCCACACTGATCTTCCCCGCGCAGCTGAAGACGGGATGGATGATGCCCATGCCGTCCATCACCGGGCCCATGCCGTGGAGGGCCACGATCCGCGCGCCGGTGAAGTAGAGCGGGATCTGGGGCCCGGGCACGTTGGTGATGACGGTGTTCAGGAAGGGGCGGATACGGTTCGCGAGACCCAGCCGCGTATAGGTTCGCGCGGCGAGACCCGCGAGCATCCCCGGCATGAACTGGCTCACGTCGGTCATGGTGCGGGCGCCAACCGCCGCCGCCGTGGCCTTCGAGGCCTGGGTGGTCTCGTGGATCTTCCGCAGGCGGCGCAGGGGATTGGGCTCGTCGCTGTGCAACACGACGCTCATGGTCGAGATGATGTTGCCCGCGACTCCCTTCTCTTCGTCATTGCGCACGGAGATGGGCGCCATGGCCGAGAGGCTGTCCTTCGGGAGTTCGCCGTGGTGCTCGAGGTACTGCCGCATGGCGCCACTGCAGATGGTCAGGATGACGTCGTTCACCGTGGCGCCGGGGACGCGCTTGCGGATGTCCCGGACGTCCTGCAGCGAGAAGCTGCGCCCCTCCACGACCCGGTGCGGCGATACCGCGCCGTTGAAGCGTGTGCGCGGGACGGGGCCCGAATTCTCGACCTCGTCCTCGGGATCGCCGCGGAACATGCGCGCCAGCCCGGGAGCCGTGCGGCGCAGGGTCCTGGCGAAGCGGAACGGATTGCGGGCGTTGTTGAGGGTCGTCCGTAGTCCCATCTCGATGATGTTGGGCTCGCGTTCGGGGACCCACGGATGCTCGGGCGGCGGCGGGGCGCCGTTGGGCTCGAGATCGTGGATGGCCGCGGTGAGCTCGGCACCGGAGACTCCATCGATCGCCGCGTGATGGATCTTCGTCAGCACCGCGAAGCTACCCGCCGGGACGTCCTCGACGTTGTCGAGGCCTTCGATCACGTACATCTCCCACAGCGGCTTCGACAGGTCGAGGGGACGCGCGTGGATGCGGGCCACCTGGATGCACAGCTGTCGCCAGTCTCCGGGGTGGGGCAGGGCGATGTGCCGCACGTGGAACTCGAGGTCGAAGTCCGGGTCCTCGAGCCAGTACGGATGGTCGAGGTCGAAGGGGGCGTGCACGACCTTCTGTCGGAAGCAGCGCGCCAGATGCAGGCGACTCTCGACGTTTTGCAGGATGGCCTTGAAGGTGACCTTGCCCTCGGGCGCCGTGGACTGGTCGTAGATCGCGAACGAACCGATGTGCATCGGTGTGTTCTTGGTTTCGAAGTAGAGAAAGGCCGCGTCCAACCCGCTGAGTTGTTGCACCCGAGATCTCCTTGGCTGCCCCCCGCCCTGGATTGTCGCTAGCGTCTGCTTCATGAGCAAATACTCATTTGACCCCGATCTCGAGAGTCTCCTGCCCCTGCTGCCGGTCCTGTCCGACCTGTCGACCGCTGAGGCCATCCAGGCCGCCCGGGACAACCGGGCGATCATGCTCCCGCCGGGCCCGGACCGGGAGGATGTCGTCAAGGAAGACCGGACCGTGCCGGGGCGGGCAGGCGACCCCGATGTACCGGTCCGCATCTATCGGCCCCGGGCCGAAACCAGCGGCCCGCGCGCGTGCCTGGTCGAGATTCACGGCGGCGGTTTCCTGATCGGCAACATCGACATGATGGACGCCTGGTGTCAGCACATCGCCGCCGAGGTCGACGCGGTGGTGGTCTCCGTCGAGTACCGGTTGGCGCCCGAGCATCCCTTTCCGGCGGGTGTCGAGGATTGTTATGCGGCGCTCAGCTGGACCGCCGAGAATGCCGCCAGCCTGGGCGTCGATCCCGGCCGGATCGCTGTCGGAGGCCAGAGCGCGGGGGGAGGCCTGGCCGCGGGCACGGCCCTGCTGGCCCGGGACCGCGGTGGACCGCCGCTCTGCTTCCAGCTGCTCGAGATCCCGGAACTGGATCACCGCCTCGCGACCCCGTCCATGAAGGCCTTCACCGATACGCCGCTCTGGAATCGCCCGAACGCCGAGTGGAGCTGGAAGCACTACCTCGGGCCGGATCACACGGGTGAGGTGTCGCCCTATGCGTCGCCTTCGGTGGCCAAGGACCTGTCGGGGTTGCCGCCGGCGTACGTCTCCACCATGGAGTTCGATCCCCTGCGCGACGAAGGCATCGACTACGCGACACGCCTGTTGCAGGCCGGGGTTTCGAGCGAGCTGCACTCCTATCCCGGCACCTTCCACGGTTCAAGCCTGGTGCCCACCGCCGAGCCGTCGCAACGCAATGCCAGCGAGTTGCTCGCCGTTCTCAAGCGCCGGCTGCGGTCCTGAAAGCGCCGGCTGCGATCCTGAAAGCGCCGGTTGTCTGCGTGAACTAGCGTCCCGTCCCAAGGAGGAAGACTTCATGACCGTCCCGTTCTGGTGTCTCTTCGTCGGCGCTCTGCTGCCCTACGTCTGGGCCTTTTCGCGCATCCCCTATCTCAAGGACCTGGGTGGCCCCGACAACAAGGAGCCCCGGGCCCAGTCCGCGAAGCTCACGGGCAAGGGCGGTCGCGCGGTCGCCGCGCAGGCGAACGCCTGGGAGGCGCTCGGTGTCTTCGCCCCGGCCGTGCTCGTCAATCATCTCGCCGGTGCGAGCTCAGGCTCGGCGACGGTGCTGTGCATCGTCTGGGTGGTCGCGCGCTTCCTTCACGGTCTCTTCTACATGAACGACTTCGACAAGGGTCGCAGCGCCATGTTCCTCGTCGGCCTGCTGTGCGCGATCGGACTCTTCGTGGAGGCGGCGCGAGCCTGAATACGTGGCGCTGAAGCTCGTCGAAGCCCACCTACCGCCCGACCTGGCGGACGATGCCGAAGAGGTCCTCGCCGATCTCTGCCAGCAGAGCTGGCGTCAGGAAGGCGGACGTTTCGGGGCGATCATCTCGTTCGTCGTCGGCGCAGAGCAGACCGCCAAGGCCCTGGACCTGCTCTACGACCGCTTCGAGAACCAGGGCGGCCTGCTGGTGCTGGTGCGATCACTGGACGCCGTGTTGCCGCGCCCCCTGGCGTCAGCCACCGAGGCTCGGGCGCAGGTTCGGTCCGCGGCGGCAGTGAGCCGGGAGGAGGTCTACGCGGGGATCGCGGATACGGCCCGATTCGACGGGGTGTTCGCGGCCCTGGTGATCGCCGCGTCCGTGGTGGCGGCCATCGGCCTCGTGTTCGACAACACGGCTGCGGTCATCGGGGCGATGGTGGTCGCGCCGCTGCTGGGGCCGACCATGGCGCTCGCCCTCGGTCTGGTGCTCGGAGACCTGCCACTGGTGCGCCAGGCGTTTCGCACCAGTGCCATCGGGTTGGCGATGGCGCTGACGGCGGCCGTCGCGCTGGGGTTCGCGTTGCCGGTCGACCCGGACAAGTACGAGCTGGCGTCGCGCACGCAGGTGGGCATCTGGGACGTGGTGCTCGCGCTCGCCGCCGGCTGCGCCGGAGCGCTGTCCTATACGACCGGCGTCCCGACCTATCTCACGGGGGTCATGGTCGCCGTCGCGCTGCTACCGCCGGCGGTCGCCAGTGGTCTGCTCGCCGCCGCCGGCCGCATCGACATGGCGCTGGCCGCGCTGCTGCTCTCCGCGAGCAACGTCACGGCGCTGATCCTCGCCGCGATGCTCACCTTCCTGCTGCGCGGCATGCGCCCGCGCAACTGGTGGGAGGAAGACCGCGCCCGGCGCTCGGCGTGGCGCGGCATCGCTGTGTTCGCCGGTCTACTGCTGGTCCTGGCCGCGCTGATCGTCGTCGCAGGCGGGTCGCTCTGAAGCGTCCCGCCCGCGGTCCGATCCCTCTACTCGCCCTTCCGCTCGGGTCAGGTCGGCGGCACCGAGCGCAGGATGATCTCCGTGCGTCGGTTCTTGGCGCGTCCGTCGGCGGTGTCGTTGCTCGCGACAGGTGCGAAGGGGCCGCGCGAGACGGCGCGCAGTCGCATCGGGTCGACGCCCGCCTCGCTCAGGACCCGGACCACCAGCGCCGACCGCGCACCGGCCAGCTCCCAGTTGGTGGGGTAACGGGCGCGCAGGACCTTGCCGATCCGGACGTTGTCCGTGTGACCCTCGACGAAGATGATCGACTTCTCGCTCTGCAGCTGACCGGCGACCCGGCCGAGCAGAGCCCGCCCCGCTTCGTTCAGATCCGACGTGCCGGACGGGAAGAGCAGCTCGTCGGAGACGTTCAGCCGCACCCCGTCGACGATCTTCTGGATCTCGATCTGGCCAGACGCGACCTCGGAGCGCAGCTCCGATACCAGCTGCTGGTGGGTCTGGCTGAGGGCCTGGACCTTGCTCTGGGCGTTGGCGACCGCGCTGGTCAGGACCGCATTCTCGGTCTGCAGCAGGTCGACCTCCGTCGCGAGGCGCTCGTTCTCCTTCAGGGCGGCGGCCTGCTGGGCCTCGAGGGCCTCGTAGGTGCCGCTCGTGACGCACCCGAACGACCCCAGGATCGCGATCCCCAGAAGTCCGACCAACCCGTGTTCGACGATTCGCATGTAGTTCCCTCCTTGCAAGTCTTGCGTGTGCGCGCTCTTATAACGCCCGTCGGGTGTACGTCAACTGTCGGAGCGGTCTTCGGTCGAGGAGGACGGTCTTGAGCGAAATTCCCGTCCTCGACGCCGGTCCGCTCTACGGCGGTGATACGTCGGAACGCCGGGCCCTGGACGCCGCCATCCAGCGCGCCGCGACGCAGGCGGGGTTCATGACCCTCGTTGGGCTTCCCGAACCCGCTCACTTGACAGCTGAACGCCGGGGCGCGCTGCTGCGCGTCCTCGATCTGCCCGAGGCGAGCAAGCGACGGCTCTACCGCCAACGCTACGCGCCCGACAACCCGAACCGCTACCGCGGTTTCGCCCCGCTGCGCCCGGAGGAAGGGATCGGCACCGAGAGCATCGAGTTCGGCACGGACGCCGTCGAGCCCGCCAGGCGCGGCGATCCGACTGATCTCCTGTGTGAGCCGAGTGTCTGGCCCGCAGAGTCCGAGCTGCCGGGCTGGCGCACGGATCTGTCGCAGGTCTTCGCCGCGCTCGAGACCCTGGGGCTGGCCGTCGTCGCGTCTCTCGAGCGGGGGCTCGGGCTCGAGACCGGGCGTCTCGGGGGTTGTTTCGCACACGGCAACTCGACCCTGCGCCTGGTGCGTCACCCGGGTCCGGGGGAGCTGCCACCCGCCGTCGCGCGCGCACTGGCATTGGGCGGCGACGGCCCCGACGGCGCGCTGCAGCTGATCCTGCCCCATAGCGACTCGGGCTGCATCACCTTCGTCAGTCAGGACGCCACACGGGGCCTCGAGGCGCGCGCGCGCAACGGAGAGTGGATCGCCGTTCCGGCGGCGCCGGGCGCCCTCGCCGTCAACTTCGGTCACCTGCTCGAGCTGTGGACCGGCGGCCGGATCCGCGCGACCGAGCACCGCGTGGTCGGCCGCGCCTGTCGACGCACTTCGATCCCGTTCTTCCTGGAGCCCGCGGTCGACGCCTGGATCGAGCCACTGCCTGGCGCCGACTTCGCCTCTTTCCAGCCCCAGCGATACGGCGACTACGTGTGGGAGCGGATGCGGAAGTTCCCGGACTACAAGAACCTCGGGGACCGCCGAGCGGGCGAGGGGAGGGTGTCGTGACGGCAGCCCGGCTTCGGACCCGATGGATGGTGCTCGCGTGTGCGCTGGTCTCAGCCTGCGCGCTGGTTGCTTCGTGCGCGTCGGTTCCCGTGGACGATGGCGTCGAACGTCATGTCCTCACCCGGCAGAATGCGTTCCTGTATGAAGTCTCGAGCCCGGGCGCGGGCGGCGTACGTCTCTATCTGCTCGGCTCGTTGCACGCCCTGACGAAGCCCCTCGCGCTCGGTCCCGACGTCGCCGACGCCCTCGACCGCGCCGATGCGCTCGTTCTCGAACTCGACGTGCGCAACCTGAGCGTCGAGGAGGCTGGCGAGCTCATGCTTCGCTACGGGGTCTTGATGCCCGGGGAGGATCTCTCGGCCGCGCTCGGGCCCGAGACGCTGGCCCTGCTGCACGCCCGGCTGGCAGAGCCCGACTTCACCCCCGCGGAGCGGGCCATGGCGCTGCGCCTGCGGCCCTGGGCGATCGCGGCCCTGCTGGCGGAAAAGCAGCTGACCCAGGTGGACGCCAGCACCGCGTACGGCGTCGACCTCTATTTCGCCGAGGCAAGCGACGGGCTCGAGGTCCTCGAACTCGAGACGGCAGACGAGCAGATCTACACCATGAGCTCGCTGTCGGACGCCCAGGCGGAGGAGATGCTGCGAGAAGATCTTGCGGCCGAGAACCGCGGCGGCTTCACGGTGATCCAGGACGCCTGGATGAGCGGCAGCGAGTCTGCGCTGACCGAGGTGATCTTCGGCGGGCAGCGACCCGGAGAGGACGAGTTCTTCGACGTGCTCTTCTTCGCTCGCAACGAACGCATGGCCGCGAGCCTGCAGGAATACCTGGAAGAGAACGAGGACGCCGTCTACTTCGCGGTCATCGGCGCGGGGCATGTGGTGGGTGAAGGGAGCGTGCCCGAGCTACTGCGAAATGCGGGCTATCGCGTCGAGCGCGCGCGCTGATGATCGCACCTGGCCACGTCTTGCAGTGCCGGGTCCGCTGGTAGACTTCGGCGGATTCGATCGGGAGAGCAGCTTGCGGTCTCGACTGACTTCAGCGGCGCCGTTCGTCCCGCGCTACCTGACGGCAGGGGCGCTGGCCGGCGTCGCCGTCGGCGGCGCCGAAGCCATCGTGCTCGACGTGTTCGACCCGTCGCTCGGCGACCGCGCGATCCTGTGGTGGACACCGTTCTTCTATGCGCTGGTTTTCGCTCCCGTCGGCGCGGTCTTCGGCTTCGGGCTTCACGTGCTGTTCGACGGCCGTGGCAGCCCGGATGCGCCGGCAGCGGCCGAGCGCGCGGTGATCGCGGCCACGCTGTTCGCCGGGGTGGTCACGGCCTGGCGCTGGCGCCTGCACCATGATCAGGCGTGGCTGGCAGACGAGTACGGCCGTCGCGTCATCGACGCCGGCATCGGGGTCGCAGCCCTCGTCGTCGGGGTCCTCGCCTTCTGGGCCCTGGGCCGGACGACGCCGCGACTCCGGTGGGCCGTCGCGGCTGTCTTCGTGGTTGTCTGCGCGCTCGTCTCGCTCGTCCCGGTCGAACGGGGACGCACCCTCGCGCCGTCCGCCGCGCTCCCAGCGAGCGGTCCGAACGTCATCCTGATCGCGCTCGACACCTTGCGCGCCGACTATCTGAAGCTCTACGACCGGGACGCCCCGACCGACACGCCCGGCATCGACCGCTACGCGGCGGACGCCGTCGCCTTCGAGAACGGTGTCGCCCAGGGGTCCTGGACGAAGGCGAGCTTCGGCACCCTCTACACCAGCCTGCGACCGCGCGAGCACACCGCCATCGACAATGCGCGCGCGTTGCCCGGTGCGCTCCTGACCCTGGCCGAAGTCCTGCGCGCCAACGGCTACACGACCCTGGGCATGTCGAACTGCAACCCGAACAACTCGTCGGAGATGGGATTCGCTCAGGGGTACGGTCACTTCGAGGACCTGCGCAAGCAGGGCTTTCAGCTGGGCTTCCCCGCATCCGCGAGGCGCCTGTCGCTGTTCCGGCGACTCGTGGCGCCCGCCCTCGAACGCTTCCTCCCCTATCACGTGCACGCCGGGCACTACTACCTCCGCGCAGACCACGTCGCGGCGAAGGGCCTCGACTGGATCGACACGCGAACCGACCGCGACCGCCCCTTCTTCCTGATGCTGCACTTCATGGACCCGCACGACCCGTACATGGACGGCAAGCTCGTCGGCCACGGCTACCTGCAGCTGTTCCTCGAGCGCCACCCCCGCGAACCCCTGGTCGAGGGGTTCATCGACGGCTACACGGGCGACATCGACTTCATGGACCGGTACGTTGGCGCCTTCCTCGACGGCTTGCGAGATCGCGGGCTCTACGACGACACGCTCATCGTGCTCACGTCGGACCACGGTGAAGAGTTCTTCGAGCACGGCGGCTTTTCCCACGGCCAGTCCGTCTACGACGAGCTGGTCCGCGTGGTGCTCGTCATCAAGCTGCCGCGGAACCGCGCTGCCGGCGCCCGCAACGAGCATCTCGCGCGCCATCTCGACGTCGCACCGACGATCCTCTCGCTCGCGGGCGTCCCCGTGCCGGACGCCATGCGTGGTCAGCCGCTGCTCGACGCAGAGGGCAACTTCCTCAACGCCGGGATCCCCCACGCCTTCAGCGAGGCCAACCTCTTCGACCTCGAGCTGGTGTCGGTGCGGACCGAGAGCGAGAAGTTCATCCGTGACGGCTCCTACAGCGGTGCCGTAACGCTGCGCGAACTCTACGACCTGACGGTCGATCCGGGCGAGACGCAGGAGCGAATCGCGTCGGACGACGTGGACGAGGCCGAGCTGAGCGCCTTCGAGAGCGCCCTCGAAGCCTTCCTTTCGGACGACACGGACCGGCCGGAGGCCGAGATCGGGACCCTGTCCCCCGGCGCCGCCGAGCAGCTGAAGGCCCTCGGCTACGTCGAGTAGCGGACCGGTCGGCGGAACGATCCGAAGGACGGGGCCCCGTTGACGCGAGAGCGATCGGGACGGATTCCGCTCGGCATCTGGATGCTGGGCTTCGTGAGCCTGCTGATGGACGTCTCGTCGGAGCTCATCCACAGCCTGCTGCCGGTCTTCCTGGTCGTCGGTCTCGGAACGACGGCGCTCACCGTCGGGTTGATCGAAGGCGTGGCCGAAGCGACGGCGCTGATCGTCAAGGTGTTCTCCGGCACGCTCAGCGACTATCTCGGACGTCGGAAGACGCTCGCGGTGGTCGGGTATGGGCTGGGTGCTCTGAGCAAGCCGCTCTTCGCTCTCGCTTCCACGGCGGGCCTGGTCTTCACGGCTCGCTTCGTCGACCGCATCGGCAAGGGCATCCGCGGTGCGCCGCGAGACGCGCTGATCGCCGACCTCGCGCCGGCGGGCGCACGCGGTGCGGCATACGGCCTGCGTCAGGCACTCGACACGCTGGGCGCCCTGATCGGGCCGCTGCTCGCCATGGGGCTGATGTTGCTGTGGTCGAACGACTTCCGCGCGGTGTTCTGGGTGGCGGTGATCCCCGGCTTCCTCGCAGTGCTGCTGCTCGTGGTGGGCGTTCGCGAGCCCGCGCCTGCCCCGCGCGAGGCGCGCACGAACCCCATCCAGTGGCACGTCATCCGGCGCCTGTCGTCCGGGTACTGGTGGGTCGTCGCGCTGGGTGCGGCGATCTCGCTGGCGCGTTTCAGCGAGGCGTTCCTCGTGTTGCGCGCCCAGCAGGCCGGACTGCCCCTCGCCTGGGTGCCGCTGGTCCTGGTCGTCATGAATCTCGTCTACTCGGCGACCGCCTATCCGTTGGGAAAGCTCGCGGACGGCGCGAGCCACCGCCGACTGTTGGCGTTCGGCCTCGTGGCATTGCTGTGCGCGGACGCGGTGCTGGCGCAAGCCGAATCGTGGCAGGCGTTGGTCCCGGGCATCGCGCTCTGGGGTCTGCATCTGGGGATGACCCAGGGGCTGCTCGCGACCATGGTCGCCGAAGCGGCACCGCCCGACCTGCGCGGCACGGCCTTTGGCTTCTTCAACCTGGTGAGCGGACTCGCGCTGCTCGTTGCGAGCGGTCTCGCGGGGCTCTTGTGGGACCAGATCGGTCCGGCCGCGCCGTTTTGCGCCGGCGCGCTCTTCTGCGCGCTCGCCCTCGTACTCGTCGCCCGCGCGCGACCCTCGGGCTGACTGGCACCCGTCAGCGAAGGCGCCGGTCAGCTCCCTGGCGAAACAGGAAAGCGCGGAAGCGGGTCGGGAACCTCCGCGATCACTCCCCTCTCGACCAGCTCGCGCGCGATCCCCAGCATGTTCTCGTTGAGGAACGAGACGAGCGGTGTCTCGGCGACGGGCGGTGAGCCGTAGCGGTCGAGCTGCTCGTAGGCCTCTTCGATGCTCTTGCCCGCAACCAGCAGCTCGTACATGGCGATGACGCCGCCGGACCGCCGCGCACCGCCCGCGCAATGCACGAGCACGGGCTCGGCACTGGCTCGCGACTCGGCGATGGTGGCGATCGCGATGGCGTAGAGGTGCGGATCGCCCGTGCCGCTTCCGCCCAGGGGCAGGCGCAGATACGCGATGTCGAGATCCTCGACGGCGGCGAGCTCGGCCTGCTGCGCGGGCTCTTCCGTCGCCGACTGCAGATCGATCACCCGGCGGATGCCGTTCTGCTCGAGGGTCTCGTGGATCAGGCGCGCAGAGATCTGTCCGCTGCGGTAGACGAGCCCGGGCTCGACGGCGTCGAAGCGCTTCGGGAAGACCTCGTAGCGGAAGAAGATCCAGAACACCGCGCCGCCGACGATCATCGACAGCGCCAGGGTCGCCAGTGCGTTGCGCCGGAAGCGACTGGTCATCGCGCGCCCCCGCGGAACTGCACCAGCTCGCGATGGACGCGGCGCAGGAGAGCGGCGTCGGGCGGGGCGTCCATCGGTGCGAGGTCCGGGTCGAAGACGTCCACGTCGCCGAGTCGGCCGATGGTGGTGATGCGGCCGGGCTCGACGATCCCGACGCCGAGGCTACCGCCGCTCGCCACCACGTACGCGCGCGGATCGGCGTCGAGCAGTGAGCGTCCGTTGCTGTAGCGGTCGGGCGGTGCCCGACACGCCAGCGCCTCGCGCATCAGCGTCGGCACCACGTCGACGTGGCTGGTCGGCGACGTGATGCGCGCCGGCGGGTGCTGCGGGAGGTGCACGACCATCCCGACCTGGGTCTGGAAGCGGGCGAAGTTTCCGTTGTGCCCCCAGTAGCCTCGGCCGAGGTCGTTGAACTCTTCTGCGTGGTCCCCGGTGATCACCACAGTCGTCCGTTCGAGCAGTCCGTTCCGGCGAAGCGTGTCGAGGGCCTCGCCGACCAGCGAGTCCACGTAGTGTACGGAGTTGTCGTGACCGCGGCGCAGGGGGCCGGGGTCGGTGTCGGCGTCGAGGGCGAGCCGGCTGCCCCACTTGCTCGCTGGCCGGTAAGGGCCTTTCCCTTCCCAGTCGGGCGGCCCTTCCCAGTCGGGCGGGACGTCCATCGAGTGCGGCGAGTCGTAATAGAGGACGGCGAAGAACGGGGCGTCGGGTGCCTCTTCGATGAAGTCCGTGAAGGCCGTGGTGATGGCGCGATCTCCGGCGGCCGGCGGTCCGGGGGGTTGCACGAACGCGACGCGCCCACGCAGGGCGGCGAAGACCGTGCGGTCGAATTCCGGCCGGACCAGCGGAGCGGTGGCGCCGACGAAGAAGCGCGGGCGCATCGCACCCAGGCCGACCAGCTCGTCGATCCAGGCGGGGCCCCGCTGCTCGGCCAGCATCGGTTCCCAGTAGTCGCCGTGCAGGCCATAGAACAGCCCGAAGACGCCGTAGCGCGACGTGGCGCCGGCGCTGAAGTGGCGCTCGAACACCAGGGACTCGGCGGCGAAGCGCGCGATGTTGGGTGTGATCGTCGGGTCGAGTTGGTCGAAGCGCCATTCCTCGATGACGATCATCAGGATTCGCACGTCGGCGGGCGCCACCCCGCAGTCGAGCGCGGCCAGCGGGTACGACAGACTGCTCTCGCGCGGCGGAACTCCCAGGGTCGGCCCGTCCGCCGCGCGGCTCCATCCCCGGGCCGCAAGCCAACGCTTGGCGGTCAGGGCCGGCATCCACGGCAGCACCCGCGCCAGGCGCGTGGTCGAAGGCAGTGCCCGCGCGTCCGCCCAGGCGTGCATTCCCTGCGCCAGCAGAAACGGCACGATCACGGCAAAGATCCACACCGGGTTCCACGCCCGCCGCGCCGCGACCCGGACCGCGAGCCACGCCAGCCCGAGCTGTATCCCCGTCGCAACCGCGAGCAGGGTCGCGAGGTCCGTCACGTCCTCGCCCGTCGGCTGCAAGATCTCCCACGCGACACCGCTGCCGAGCAGCCCGACGACCATGCCGTCGATGTGCGAGCGGTAGAGGCTGTAGACCTGGGAGTCCAGCGCGACCGCGAGCAACAGCGAAACCTGCAGCGCGACGCTCGCCACGAGCAGCCAGCGACCGGGCGCGAGCCCCGCGCCCAGGATCACGGGCAGCGACGCCAGCAGCGCGAGGCCAAGAAAGTGACTGGGTGCGGCCAGCACCACGAACGTCGCGCCAAACCCGTCGGCGGGCACCGGCGACGCCTGGAAGTAGCGCAGCGAGACGACGAGCAGCACGACCGCCGAGCCCGCCGCATGCCACAGGCCGAAGCGCATCCAGGTGCGGAAGGGGTTCGTCAGACCGGCTCGGTGCATGGGTTCAGCGAGAACCTAGCGGCGACCTGCGCATCCGAATCCCGTGGTGGCCCAGGGCGGGGTCGAACCGCCGACACCGCGATTTTCAGTCGCGTGCTCTACCAGCTGAGCTACCGGGCCACGGGGCGCCGACCTTAGCCGCTCGCGTGTCGTGGGGCTAGATGGCGTCGCTGCGTCGCCCCTGGGGGTGAGCTGGGAGTGGCAGTGGCCGCGGTCGGGCTTCGGCGCCCTGGCTTCGGCGCGAGCAGCGCGAACGCATACGCGACGAGCAGGGCGCCGGCAATGAATGTGCCCGGGGTGCCGAGGGCGGGCACCGGTGCGGCCGCGATTGCGGGCAAGAGGGCCAGGCCGGCCGGGCTGTCGAGGTTCGTGAGGAACGGGGTGGGCTCGCTGCCATCCTGCCGGGCTCGCCAGATGGTCTCGAAGCCGTTCGCCCAGTAGACGTGGTCGCCTTCCGGGTCGAGGGCGACTGCGCCCGAGAAGGGCAGGGTCGTTCCGATGGTTGTCGCGGCGGTGCCGTCGCTGTTCGCGCGCATCAGGACCGCGGGTGACATCTGGGTCCAGAAGAGCTCGCCGTCGGTCTCGTCGAATGCCAGGTAGCGCGGGCCGCCGAGTCCGCTGATGACATCGGTCGGGTCGTTGCCGTCGAGTCCGGCCGTCTGGATCTTGCCCGTTCCCGGGTCGGTCCAGTAGAGCCGGCCCGCGGCTGCGTCGAGCGCCAGGCCGAAGGGCAGAACGAGCCCGCTGACGAGGGTCTCGGGGTCGCTGCCGTCGAGATCGGCCCTCGAGACCGTGCCGTCCAGCACGTCCGTCCAGTAGAGCTTCCCTGCGACGGGATCGACTTCGATGGAGCGGGGATTCGTGAGGCCCGTCAGTACGTCCTCGACGTTGGCACCGTCGAGATCCGCACGCTGGATGCGCCCAGCGCCCGGGTCCGCCCAGTAGACCCGCCTGTGCAGCGAGTCGATGGCGACGTCGCGGGGTTGCGCGAGGGGTGCGACCAGGGTCGCGGCGGTTGGCGTCTCGAGGGGCGCGCACTCGAGCGCACGGGAGTCGCCCGAAAGGGTCCAGTAGAGGTGGGCGGGCGCAGCGGCGCCGGCGGCGCCCGCGTGGGCGGCCAGGCAGCACACGACGATCCAACGACTGACCCGCATCGTGCCCACGCTACTCATGAAAGCCGAACGTTTGCATCGAACGCAAACGCTCCCCGGCCCGGAGGGCACGGGGAGCGTTCGTGTCCAGGTGTTGCGCCCGCGTCGCGAGCGCCGGGATCAGCCGCGCAGCTTGCGCGCCGTCCCGCCGAGGGCAACCGCGGCCAGCAGGCCGAGTCCGATCAGCGAAGCGCTCGTCGGCTCGGGTACGTGTACCCGAGATACCTCGACTCCGGTGATGATCGCGCTGAGCGCGATGCCACCGAAGGTGCCGGCGGGGCCGCTCGCGGTCCAGTTCTGCGGGCCCACAGACGGGAAGCCGTAGATCTGGCCGGCGCCCGCAAACGGGACCGTGCCGCCGGTCAACGGGACCGGGACGGACGCCGGCAGGCTCGCGACCGCGCAGGTGGCGCCCGTGCAGTGGATCTGACCGGACTGGATGAAGCCCACCGTGTTGAAATTGAACAGGCCGCCTAGTGTCGCGCTGCCTGTTCCGCCACCGGCCCAGGTGACGTTCTGAAAGCCGCTGAACGTATCCCCGAGGAGGGTGAACAAGCCGGTGACCGCAGCATTCCCACCGAGCACCGTAATCGGTCCGGGACCGGCGTGGGACCCGGGGGTTCCGTTCTGGAACCGCACCGTCAGCTGGCCGGGGCCCGAGAAGGCCGTGACCGCGAAGGCGGGGATCGTGATGTCGATATTGATGTCGTAGGTGATGTCGACGGGGGCTGCCTGGGCCGACGTTCCGAACGTCAAGAGCACCAGGAGCGATAGTACGAGCGAACGAATCCGCGTGAGCATGGCTTCCCCTTCCCAAGAAAAGACTGCTGCCGAACAATTTCGGAATGTGCCTTGTATCAAATGCAAGAGGGGTGCCAATAGCCCCGATTGAGGATCTTCGGGGGGTTACCGAATCCGGTGTCGGTTTCGAGGGCTGCCGCGTTCTCTATATGGGAAAAGACTTTCCGTTCTTCCGACGTTATGCCCGGCGGCCGGCGACGACGGGGCCCGCCGCTTCGTTATGCTGAGCCCGATGCGCCCCGTTCTGTCCCTGCTCTGCTCGCTGCTGTTGCTGTCGGTGCTTGCGGCCGGATGCTCTCCCGGGCAGGAGGACCTCGAGGCCGCGCGCGTCGCTGCCGTCGAGGCGCTCGCCCGGGGAGACCGTCGCGCCGCGCTCGACGCCATGACGCTCTTGCGCGCGCAGACCGAGACGCCCGACGACCTGCTGGCGCTCGGCGAGTTGCTCGTCCTGGCTGGCGAGGCACCCGAGGTCGTCTGGTTGCTCGAAGACGGCGTCCGGCGCTACCCGGACCACGAGGGGCTGCGGCTCGCGCTCGCGCAGGTCGCCCTCCTGGTGGGAAACGGCAGCGCGGCACTTCAGGCGCTGGCGCCCATCGGGGTCGAGTCCGAACGCCATGCGGAAGCGCTGTTCCTGAAGGCTCAGGCGGTGCTCCGCATGGGAGATCTCGAAGGGGCGCTCGCAATTCTCGACGAGTCCGTCGAGCGTTATCCCGACCGGACGGAGGCGCGGCTGGGACGCATCGCGGCGCTGCTGCGGGAGCGGCGTGTCGACGAGGCCCGCGAGCGGATCGCCGAGGCGCGCGAACAGCTGCGCGAAGCCGGTCAGCAGCAGGCGCTGCGCCAGCTCGAGGTTGCCATCCACACGTTCGCGGCGGAGGACGACCCGGTCGGCGCGATTGCGGGACTGCAGGCGCTGATCGAGGAGGACCCCGGCGACGCGCGCGCGTGGCAGGCGCTGCTCCAGGCCCTGTGGAAGACGGGTCGACTGCAGGACGCCGTGACGGGCCTCGAGGCCGCGGTCGCGGAGGATCCCGATCGTCTCCAGCTGTATCCGCTGCTGGCGCCGCTGCTGCAGGCGTCGGGTGCGCCCGAGCGCGCCGAGCGCCTGCTGCTCGACGGCCTCGAACGCGCGCCTTCGGCCACCGCGTACCTGGGTCTCGTCGGCTACTACCTGGAAGCGGGCCGCGACGACGAGGGACTGGCGCTGTTCCAGAAGGCGCGCAGCGAGTTCCCGCAGAACCCGATCCTGGAAAAGGCCTGGGCCGAGACCCTGCTGTCGCGCGGGCGCAGCGAAGAAGCGCGTGCCGTCGTCGACGACTATCTGGACGCGTTCCCGGCCGACCCCACGGGCGAGTACCTGCGCGCCCGCATCGAGTTGGCCGAAGGTGACGTCGACGCGGCCGTGGATCGCCTGACCCGCGTCATGCCGGAGATCGACCAGCCCTACTGCCAGCACTGGCTGGGTCGCGCGCTCGAAGCGAAGGGCGATGGCGATGCCGCGTATCGGCGCTACGGCCTGGCCCTGGCGCGCAACCCGCGCGACCCGTCGCTGTACCACGCGCCCATCGAGCTCGCCCAGTCGCGCGGCGATTGGCGTCAGGTCGCCGGCCTCGCCAACCAGCTGATCCGGATCACGCCGGGGCGCTACGACGCCTGGGCGGCACTCACTGTCGGGCTCGTGAACCTGGGGGACGGGGCGAGCGCGCTGCACGCGGCACGCACCGCCGACCAGCTGTTTCCCGACGAGCCGGGCGCGAAGCTGCAGCTGGCCCGTGCGCAGCGCACCGCCGGGCAGATCGACGAGGCGCTCGCGACTCTCGACCAGGTGACTCTCGACCAGGCGACTCTCGATCAGGCGACTGCCGACCCGGTGACTGCCGACCAGGCGCGCGCGGCGGTCGACGCCGCGGAGCTCGCCGCCGAGCGGGCGATCACACTCGGCACGGCGGGTCGCATCCAGGAGGGTGCCGACGTCGCGCAGGCCGCGATCGTCGAGCATCCGGGCTCGGCGAAGCTGCACGCCGCCCTGGCTGCGTTGCTGTTCGCGGCGGGGCAGGCCGATGCGGGCGCCCAGGCCGTCGATCGCGCACTGATGCTGGCGCCCGACGATCCCCAGCCCCTCCGCATCCGCGCGCAGTTCCGCGCCGCCACGGGCGACGTGGAGGGAGCCCGGGGAGACTGCGATCGCTACCTGGCGCAGCGACCCGATGATCCCACTGTCCACTTCATCCTCGGCGTCGTCCACGAGCGGGCCGGACGCGAGGACCTCGCGATCGCGAGCTACCGGGAGACGGCGCGGCTCGACCCCACGGCCTTCGGCGCGCGCAACAACCTGGCGGGGCTGCTCGCGGATCGCGATCTCGATGCCGCTCTCGCCGCAGCCCAGGAAGCCTATGCGATCGCGCCGTCGAGCCCGTACGTGCTCGACACCCTGGGCGCGCTCTACCTGCAGAAGGGACTCGTCGGCCGCGCCATCTCGATGCTCGAAGAGGCGCGCGCCGGGGCACCGTCCAACGGTCGCATGGAGCTGAATCTGGCGCGCGCGTACATCGCGGCCGATCGTGCTGCCGACGCCCGGGCGCTGCTGGATGATCTCGCTGCACGGGAAGGCAGTTCCGAAGCGCTGCGGGCCGAGGCCGGCGAAGTCCTGCGGTCGCTGCCGTGACGAGGAATGTCGCGTTCCTCCTGGGCGGGCTGGCGGCCGTGTGCGCGTTCGCCGGCTGCGAACGCGTGGTGCCACCGGACGAGATCCGAGAGCGGCTCGACGCGATTCGCGATCCCCACCTCGTGCTGATCGTGGTGGACACCCTGCGAGCGGACTGGACGACGCCCTATGGCGATGCGCGGGGTACGACGCCCGAGCTCGCGCGCATGGCCGAGCGCGGGGTGGTCTTCGAACGGGCCCGCGCCCAGTCGAGCTGGACGAAGATCTCGATGGCGTCGATGCTGACCTCGCTGTGGCCGCGCAGCCATGCCATCCGCGAGGCACGGGATGCGCTGGGGCCGGGTGCGGTGACCCTGGCCGAGCTCTTGCGCGACGCCGGCTACCGCACCTACGCGGTCCAGAGCAACGGCTGGCTCGACGAGAGCTTCGGCTTCCAGCAGGGCTTCGAGCGCTACGTGTTTCCGCGCGGCGCGGGGGCGAAGGGGATCGTCCAGGCACAGATCT
This sequence comes from Deltaproteobacteria bacterium, assembly GCA_029261855.1. Classification (GTDB taxonomy): domain Bacteria; phylum Myxococcota_A; class UBA9160; order UBA9160; family UBA4427; genus JAJDAN01. The sequence continues at coordinate 5,468 of JAJDAN010000011.1, read as the reverse complement.
GGCCCCACGCGGACCGCATCTTCTCCGAGGCGGAGCGTCTGATCGACGCGCACGATCCCGACGAGCCCCTGTTCCTCTATCTGCACTTGATGGACGTGCACGAGTACGCCGCGCCGCCCGACTTCAAGACCTTCGGCGACGACCAGCGGGGCGCCTACTCGGCGGCGATCCGGTGGGACGACGACGCCGTCTCGCGGATCATCCGCAAGCTCGATTCCGCGGGTCTGCTGGACCGCTCCGTCGTCGTGTTCGCCAGCGATCACGGCGAGGCATTCGGCGAGAACGGCAAGAACGGGCACGCCCGAAACGTCCTGACGGCGACGCTGTCGACGCCGCTGATCATCCGCTTCCCGTTCCCCATCGAGCCCGTGCGGGTGTCCGCGCAGGTGCGCAACATCGACATCGCGCCCACGCTGCTCGACGTCGCGGGTATTCCCCTGCCAGATTCCTTCGAGGGAAGCTCGCTGCTTCCGCTCATCGAGGATCCGGCGGGCGCGCCCGACCGGGTGGCGTTCTCGGCGCTGGGCACGCCCCTCTATCCGGATGCTTCCGTCCAGGTGGCGCTGAACGACGGGAAGTGGACCTTCGCCCGCAACGTCGAGCCCGACCCGAATCCGCGAGAGCTGCTCTTCGACCGCCGGGTCGATCCGGGGGAGAACGTCGACCTGCTGGAACGCGAGCCCGAGCAGGCAGAGCGCATGCGGGCGCTGCTCGACGCCTACCTCGCAGCGGGGCCCGCAGACGACGTGCTCGAGCAGGGTGTTCGGATCGATCCATCGATCGCCGAGCGCCTGCGGGCCATGGGCTACCTCGAGTAGTCGCCGGTCAACCGGCGGGTGTCGCTTCCCGGATCTCGACCTTCTCGAGCACGACGTTCTCGATGGGGCGGTACTTCGGGCCCCAGCGGCCGTAGTCATCTCGCTCGACCCGGGTAATGGCGTCGACGACGTCCATTCCCGAGAGGACCTGGCCGAAGGCGGTGTGCTTGCCGGTCAGGTGGGGAGAGTCGCCGAGAAGGATGAAGAACTGCGAGCCGCCCGTGTTGCGTCGGTTGTAGTTCGCCATGGAAACGGTTCCGCGCGCGTGGGGCGAGTCGTTGAACTCGTCGTCGATGTTGTAGCCCGGCCCGCCCATGCCGTCGTTGTCCGGGTACTCGTCGCGGGTGTTCGGGTCGCCGCCCTGCACCATGAAGTTCGGCATCACGCGGTGGAACGTCGTGCCGTCGTAGAAGCCCTCGCGGGCGAGCTTGACGAAGTTCTCGACGGTCTTGGGTGCGATGCTCGGGTAGAGGGCGATCTCGACCTGGCCCAGGTTTTGAATGTGGAGAATCGCGCTGGTGCCCGTGTCCGCGGGCCACGCGAAGGCAGCCGCCTCGTCGGGGACGTCTCCGGTTGCTGGCCGCTCGTCACCGCAGGCCGCGGTCGCAAGTGCGACGAGGGCTGTCATGACTGCGATCAGGCGGCGCTCGGCGTGCATCGAAGATCTCCCGGGTCGGCGAGCTGCGAAGGGTCGTGTGGTAGCGTCCGCCCGATGTCAGGCGTCCTTCCTCATCGGGCCTATCGGCAGCTTCGCCTTCTTCTTTTACTCCTGGCCGTGTGTGTCGCGCAGGCCCCCTCGCTCTGGGCGGCTTCACCGGCACCTGTCGCCGCCCCGAATGGCATGGTGGTCAGTTCCCAGGCGGACGCCACACGGGCGGGCCTCGCCATGCTGCTGTCCGGCGGCAACGCCGTCGATGCGGCGGTGGCGACGGCCTTCGCGCTGGGCGTCACCCAACCCTTCTCGACGGGAATCGGCGGCGGCGCCTTCATCCTCATCCGCACCGCCGACGGAGAGGTCGTGGCCATCGACGCCCGGGAAACCGCCCCGGCGGCGGCGACCCGGGACATGTACGTCGCCCCCGGCGTGGCGGAGAACGCCTCGGTGCAGGGACCCCTGGCGGTCGCGACCCCGGGTCTGGTGGCAGGGCTCGGCGAGGCACTGCGGCGCTACGGCACGAAGTCCCTCTCCGAGACCTTGCAGCCCGCCATCGCCCTGGCGGAATCGGGCTTCGAGGTCGGTCCCTACAACGCTCGCTTGATGGGCTTCATGCGGGGCCGGCTGCCCATCGAGCTCTTCGCGGAAACCCATCGCATCCAGTTCCCGACGGGTCCCGAGGGCGAGTCGTTGCCGATCCAGTCGGGTTGGCGCCTGGTGCAGACCGACCTGGCCGAGACGCTGTCGCGCATCGCCGACGAGGGCCCGAAGGCCTTCTACGAAGGAGAGATCGCCGAGGCCATGGCGGCGGAGGTGCAGCGCCGGGGCGGGCTGCTGACCGTCGACGACCTCGCCGGCTACCAGCCCCGTGATCGCGCGCCCGTTCGCGGCAGCTACCGGGATCTAACCGTCTATTCGTTTCCGCCGCCGTCTTCTGGCGGCGTGTTGCTCGTGCAGATGCTGAACATCCTCGAGCCCTACGATCTGGCCGCGCGGGGCGCCGGCAGCTCGTCGAGCCTCCACGTGATCGCCGAGGCCATGAAGCTCGCCTTCGCCGACCGCGCGTTCTTCCTGGGCGACCCGGACTTCGTCGACATCCCCGTCGAGACCCTGGTGTCGAAGTCGTACGCGGCCGAGCAGCGCGCGCGCATGGACCCGCCGTGGTACCGGCGCGCGCCCTGGGACTGGTTCCGCGGCGAGATGGCCATCCGCGTGGAGGCGCCGGGGATCCCCGTCGAGGACCACGGCACCACGCACCTGTCGGTGACCGACGGCTTCGGCAATGCCGTCGCCATCACCAAGACGATCAACACCCCCTACGGCTCCGGCATCACCGTGCCGGGCACGGGCATCCTGCTCAACAACGAGATGGACGACTTCGCGAAGGCGATCGGGGTCCCCAACAGCTACGGGCTGATCGACGCGCGGGGCGCGAACGCTGTCGCGCCCCGCAAACGACCGCTGTCGAGCATGACGCCGACCATCGTCGTGCAGGACGGCCGCGTCTTCCTGGTGACGGGCAGTCCGGGCGGCTCGCGCATCATCTCGTCGACCCTGCTCAGCATCCTCAACGTCGTCGACTACGGGATGAACGTGAAGGCGTCGGTCTCGGCGCCGCGCTTCCACCACCAGTGGGAACCCGACACCCTGTACGTCGAGCCGGAGGTGACCGACGACGTGGTCGAAGCCCTGCGCGAGCGCGGACATCACGTCGAGGTGTCACGTCGCCACTGGTCGGCCGTCGAGGCCATCGTCGTCGATCCTCAGACGGGCGTGCATTACGGCGGCAACGACCCGCGCCGGGACGGCCTGGCCGAGGGCTACTAGCGAGACATGCGGCTGGCGCGGATCGCGTTGCTGTTGGTCAGTCTGGGCAGCGTCGTTCTGGCAGCCGAGGCGATCGTCCGCCTGGCCGGGGCCTCGCTGCTGCCCGCCGCCCCACAGAACGAGGAGGGTGCGCGCCGGGCCGACGACGATCTGGACTGGTTCGACCTGAGCCGGCGCAACGTCCGGGGCATCTACAACGGCGTCCCCTACGAGACGAACGGCGCGGGCTTCCGCGGGCGAGCCGTGTCGCCGCGTCCCGACCGGCACACCTTCCGGATCGCACTCATCGGTGACTCCATCGCCATGGGGTCCGGGGTCCGCTTCGAAGACAGCTACGGCGAGGTGCTCGCCCGGAAGCTGAAGCCCGCCCTGTGGCCCCGGGTCGAGGTGCTCAACTTCGGGGTCGCCGGTCTGCAGGCGGCGAACGTCGTCGACCGCTTCGAGCTGCTCGGGCCGCGCTTCCACCCGGACCTCGTGGTCTACGGCTACACGCTGAACGACCTCGAGGGGCCCGCCTACCGGATGCGGGTGTCGCGCGATCCGCCCGCCTGGCCCCGACCGCCAGGCGTCTGGGACTCGCATCTGTGGGCATACCTGTCCCCGCGCATCGCGTCCCTGCGAGAAGCCCTGCTGCCGCCGCCGGGCTCCTATCTCCATGAGCTCGACGAGAACTACTTCGACAATCCCGAGGTCACCGCCTGGCTGGAGGCGCAGCTCGACCGCCTGGCCGGGATCACGAAGCAGCTCGGGGTGTGCGGCGTCGTCCTGATCCACCCGCGGCTATCGACCTTGAACGCGCTGCACCCCTTCGACCGCCACTACCGCAGCGTCGAAGAGGCGGCGCGCGGCCGGGGCTTCAGCGTGGTTCGCGGCTACCCGGCGTTCCGGGGAGAGCGCGCCGAGGATCTCTGGGTGAGTCCCCACGACAAGCATCCCAACGCGGAGGGGCACGCACTGCTGGCGACGACACTGGCCGACGCGCTGCGGAGTCTGCCGACGTCGTGCTGGGAACGCCCGCGCTAGCGGCCGCTTCCGGCTTGCGGTGCGCGGCCTTCTGACGCGCCCGCTCCTGGCGCTGGCTAGACCTCGCCGACGAGCGACAGCGCGTAGGCGTCGAGGCGCAGCACGCGCCTGGCGACGCGCAGCACGTCTTCGCTCGTCACGGCGTCGATGCGGTCCGCGTAGGCGTAGTGCGCCTCGGGCCCGAGGCCGTAGAGGCTGTCGAGTGCGACGTGTGCGGCGTGGTTGCTGTTGCGCTGGCCGTCGATGGCGTGGCTGCCGCTCAGGTAGCGGCGGGCGCGCGCCAGTTCGTCGTCGCTGGGTGCCTTCTCGATGATGCGCTCGAGCTCTTCGAGGATGCCGCGCTGTGCCTCTTCCAGCTTCTCCGGCGCCGTTGCGATGTAGACGCTGAAGAAGCCCGGTGCGACGCCTTCCACGTTGGCGGCACTCACGCTGTAGGCGAGGCTTCGGCGGTCGCGCAGCTCGAGAAAGAGGCGCCCGCCCTGGCCCGCGAGCACCTGGGAGAGCACGTCGAGGCAGTAGCGGTCCGGATCGTCCACCGTGAGCCCCGCGAACCCCAGCACGAGGTGGGACTGCGCGCGTTCCTTGCGCAGCCTCGCCCTGCGGATCTCGTCCGGGGCATCGTCCACAGGCGGTGACGGTGCCTCGAAGCCCTTGGCCACGAGATCGCAGGTGCGGACGGCGATGGCCTCGGCCACCTGGTCCGGGTCGACGTCCCCGGCGATGGCCACCACCAGGTTCTCCGGGCGGATGAGTCGGTCGTGATGCGCGATGAGCGCTGCCCGGTCGAAGCGCGGCACCGACGTGAGCGTTCCCAGCATCGGGAGCCGGTACGGGTGGTGGGGATAGATCAGCTCGGAGAACTGCAAGTAGGCGAGCTGCGCCAGGCGGTCGCTCCGGCGCTCGATCACCGCCAGGGTCTCGCGCCGCTCGCGTTCGACTTCCGCCGGATCGAAGCCCGGCTCGAGCAGCGCCTCCGCGAACAGGTCCAGTACCGGCTCGAACTTGTCCCGCGTCGACTCGAGGGTGAAGCCCAGGCTGCTGCGCCCCGAGAAACCGTTGACCTCGGCGGCCAGGTTCTCGACGGAGCGCGCGAAGTCGGCGGCGGGGAGCCCCCCCCGGACCCCGGGCCCCAAACAACAGAGGAA
>JAJDAN010000010.1 GCA_029261855.1 Deltaproteobacteria bacterium | reverse complement strand
CGCGCACGATGCCAGCGATCGGCAGGGCAATGCCGAACGCAAGCAACGCGAGGGCCAGGAGGCCCAGGAGTACGCCTGCGGCAACCTCGAGAGGGCGCCCAGCATCGAGTTCGTAGTCGCCTCGCAAAGCCTCGCCGCTGCATAACGGATCGGCGATAAGCGGCGTTGAATAGCGCCGCCGAGGTCGCCGAGCCTTCAGAGGTTGTTGCCAAACAGTACTGCGGTCATTTGGACCGCGCTATTCAACGTCCGCTTCATCGGCTTGTTGGGCGGCAGTTCGAGTCGAACTCGACAACGCCGCAGGTTCGCTCTCGCTTTCTGATCCGATCGTAACCTCGACGCTCTCATTGGGAGGCCAAACAACCTTGTACTTCGATGCTTCCAGTTTGCATGCCTCAACAAACTGCTCGATCGACGATGACTCTGACGGCGACCATCGGCCTACGACGATTCTCTTGTGCCCGCCGTGTTTCGCATAGATCCCTATAGCTACCGAGAGTTTGATCTCGGCACGATCGCATTCTGGAATCTCTTGGATGAAGTCTCGAATCATGCCGACTACTCTAGCCGGGCGGCAGAATTCCATAAGGCGATGATCGGGCGCAAGGGAACTAATGTAGAAAATGGTCCCTACACGATCGCCTGGCTTCCACTTCCGAACGAGTTCGGTCTTCTTCATTTGCGCGCCGTCTCAAGCCGCCCAACGGATCGGCGTTAACCGGCTGAGGAACAGGCCGCCGGTGTCACGCTGAGCCAGTGAAGGTTCAATGCCAAGAGACTACCAAGCTCGATTGCGCCTGGCTGTTCCTCAGTCCGGTTCAACGGCATGTTGGGCGGCGTGTGGCACAGGCCAACAGGTGACGAAAAGGTGAGCCCAATCGCGACTCTCTGCTGCAGACTGGGATCGATACTCGACTTCCGAGACGTTCTGGATCGTGGTCTCTCCGGAGTTGTGGCGGACAAAGGTGCCGTGCACAGTGACGAATCGATCAAAGCAGTCTGCCTGCGTGAGGCTTCCGTCTTCGGTGGGATCAACGACGGCAATCGCGGAGATGGTGTCGAATGCGGCGGCATGCTCCGAAGTAAGGAAGAGAAGAGGACCAACCCCTTTGCTGAAGTAGCCTTGAACGGTGATCTGCTGACCAGATGAGAGAAGTTCGGGGCGAGTGATGAGGGCTGCTAGAGGCACTATCAGGTCGCCATCAACCAGGGACTGAGACGTAGTGCCTGCGCACGAAACTGGACCTGAGAGTGCAGCTGCAGCTAGAACACAGCCGACAAGCTCGATCATCCTAGGCATTTCGTACGCCGCCCAACGGACTGGGCGCTCAGCTGCGAGCGCCGGCCCAGAAGTTGAACACACCATCACAGCCCCAACCCTACCACGAGCCGCCTACGGGGCGAACGCCCCTTTGGGCGGCGGCGCTCCAGTGCCGTACACAAGGCGCTCGGCCGCTGCAGCGCCTATGTTAGGCAGCAGGCGTGCCAGGAGCGACGTCGATTCCAACGCCCTGAAGGAAGACCTCGCCCTCCGCCCAGAGCTCGGGGTCAATCTCGTCGACGAGTCCACGCTCGCTGTAGAAGAAATCGAGGGTCCGCTCGGGCCAAGCCGGGTGAAGACAACGGTAGCCGCGTAGGACCATGCGCAGCTCACCGTCCGGGACCTCGGGGTGGTCAGGAATTCGGTAGGAAGACTCGAATCGAATGCACCACTGGTTCTGCCGTGTGACGAGTTGCTGTGTGTACGACTCCTTTAGGATCTGATACTCGGCGTGCTGCTCCTCGTTTCGTGCGAGCGCAGCGAACTCCTCGTGCGACTCGGGCTGCCGAGCGATTCCCCCAATCTGCACAACGGCATAGAAGGTGTGAGTCGAACTAGGCACCCAGAAGTCCCGCCGGAGAGTGACGCTCGTGTAGGACTCCTCGCTCTGGCGCATGTACCAAAGGCGGTTCGGTGGGCGATCGAATGAGAAGCCTTGGTACGACAGGCGGGGCGCCATGTTGTCGTACTGAACCTTGTCGAACCACGTGTAGGGGACTGGAATGCACGCGGTGAGCGACAGTGCGACGATGAGACAGGCGGCGCGGACTACCACTTTCTCCTGCTGCCTAACGGATCGGCGTTCAGCGGCCAGCAACAGCGCTGACCGGATCCGATCGTGCCGCCAGATTATGCCGCCAGATGGCAACCAAGGCGAATCGGGTCGAGCTGTTGCTGGTCCGACTGCAAGGGCATGTTATGCCGCACCTGGCACGGTCGTCGCGCCGTGCTGGCCCATTGCGAAATATCGAATGTGATATACGGTACCGGAGATGGCGGATCGGGAAAAGCCTCTTGTCTGGCTCCATGGAGAGGTTCGAACGCCGCCATTCTCACGCGAAGCGCGAGTGGAAGCGGGGGTTCTGCTGCGACGTCTTCAGAGTGGCGAGAATCTGGGACTGCCTCACTCGCGCCCGATGCCGACCATTGGAAACCGCTGCCACGAGCTACGTGTAAGAGACGAGAGCGCCAACTGGCGATTGATCTACCGCTTAGACGCGATCGTTCTGCTCGACGTGTTTGCGAAGAAGACGGGGAAGACGCCGGCAACTGTGATCAGATCATGCAAGTCGCGACTGAAGCGCTACGACGAGCTGAGCCGCTCGTAGGGAGGCGAACCGATGAAGAAGGACAAGCGAGGACGCCTTGAGGGGGCCGGCTGGAAGGTCGGTGACGCAGTTGAGTTCCTGGAGTTGACGAAGGAGGAGGCTGCCTTCGTCGAGCTCAAGGTTGGCCTGGCCACCAGCCTCAAGAAGCGGCGCCAGGCCAAGAAGTGGACTCAGACTCAACTTGCCACCGCGATTGGGTCGAGCCAGCCGCGGGTTGCCAAGATGGAAGCCGCGGACGCCTCGGTCTCCGTGGACCTGCTGATCAAGGCACTGCTGACCATGGGAGCAACGCGCCGCGACCTCGCGAGGGTCATCGGTGCTCCCAAGGCACGCAGTGCGGCATAACGGATCGGCGTTCAGCGGCGTGCGGCGACCTGCCGAGGAGCCAAGTGAACACCTGTGGAAGCCGTGATTCTACCAAGTTCGAGAGGGCATAGAGCGAGCACGTCCGCTGCAACGGCATGTTATGCGGCAGACTCGACTTCCCACGAAAGGGACAGGCCCGCGGACTCAACAACTGTGGCGGCTGGGCCAAGGAGGTGCTCGTGGGCATGAGCTGTAGGCGGATATCGGAAGGCGATGTGGATAGCCGCGGACTTCCCACACGACTCGGGGTGGGATTGGTACAACTGCCCGCTCTCGAAAAACTTGATGTAGGTGTTCAGCTTTTCTTGGAGGAGTCGGAAGTGCTCCAACTCGTCGGTCCAATCGAGGTGGTCGGCGATCACAAGTCGAACTTCAGCGTCACGCTGTGCAACGATGTCAACCCGATCAGACTCACTGACGGTCATCGGACAAACGCCCCGCCGCATAACGGATAGGCGCTCAGCTGCGTGGCCCAGCGCCACCGAAGACAGCTCGCGCACCAAGGTTCGAAGCCAGAAGGCTACCAAACGCGAGCAACTCCCCAGATGGGCCACGTCTGCTGCTGCGCCTTGTTAGACAGTCGACGCGCGTACCTGCCCCCAACGGCGCCCCGCCTGAGAGAGAAAGCTCTAGGCCCGAACGGGGGTACCACGGCTGCCAGCCCGAGCCCTGGCAACGAACCCGGGGCAAGCTCGGGACGCCTCGACGAGTGGCACGCATGAACCCACGCTCCGCCGCCCGCGCTGCGACAAGCTGCGATGCGGGGCGCGACCCGGCACACAGCAACGCGCCGGCGATGCAGAGCCGAAGAAACGGAAAGCCCGCGAGTGGTGCGTCCCTCGCGCGACTCGCAGCGCGTCGCGGGAAGCAATGACAAACGCAACTACCAGGCGGCGCGAAGCTTAAACCGTGCCGACTGCCCCGAGTGCGCAGCTCTTGAGATGAGAGAGCCAAGTGCGCGGACCGAGAGTCGTCGCTGTATAACGGATCGGCGTTCAGCTGCGTGGCCCAGCGCCACTGAAAACAGCTCGAGCACCAAGGTTCGAAGCCAGAAGGCTACCAAACACGGGCGATCCCCAGATGGGCCACGTCTGCTGCTGCGCCTTGTTATACCGCGGGCGTCCTACCGGCCGATGACTGGCTCCACCAGCTGAGCTCGCAAAGCGAGAAGCGGGACCGGGCAACAGGGCGTCGAGAAGCTTGCGGTCGTGCCGGGACGGAGCCACGCGAGGGAACGGCCCGCAAGGGTTCGCAGCGCGATTGGACGCTGCAGCGGAGCCGGTCTTCCCTGGCGAGGTGCTTCCGCGTATTCACCGGGAAGCCGCGAGCGGCATGGTGTGCGGGTTGCCTTCACCAAACCCACCGGCCAGCGGTAGAGCGCTTGCGAAGCGAGGGCCAGCGGTTGCCGTTGGATCACTTCCCCGCGGTCTAACGGTTCAGCGTTCAGCTGCCCGCCGCGCATTTCGCGGAAGCATCGGAACGCCTCGGTTGTTTTCACTCTACCAAAAATCCCAACCAGCAAGAGATCAGGCGGGTCTGCTGCAACGCGTTGTTATACGGCGGAGTCAATCAAAGCAAACAGTTCTGCTTCGGCGGCTCGGAGGCCGGAATCCTTCCCGTGCTTGAAATCAAGGAACGCCTTGTGAAACCGGACTGCTTTGATTCGTCCGCCGCGGCAAAAGACGAGCGCGAGAGGATTGAAATCCCGATTGCCCGCAAAGCGGTGAAAAAAGCGCGACTCCCACGGAGACGTTGAGGGCCACAGGCTGCGCTCCGACCAGTTTAGGACGACTGCGTGATCCTCGACGCGTGGGAGAATATTTGCCTCAACGTAGCTCTGCCAGTTGGGGCTCTCCGAGTAGACGAAGAACAAGGGTCTGCCTTGCGCCGCATACTTGCGCCAGAACCAAACTCGAAGAATCGCACCCCAGACGAAAAACCAGACTAAGTAGACGACTACCCAAACCACGAGGAGCGGAAGCGAGAAAGCGAAAAGTGCGACGAGGCCGATCGTCTTGATGCGATCCATCGCGGCTCCGCCGTATAACGGATCAGGCCTTCAGCTGCGCCAGCCAGCGCCGGCTGAGCTCGCCGAAGGCGTTTGACTTCAGGGCCAGAAGGCTACCAGACGCGATGCGGCTGGCTGGCTGGCGTCTGCTGCTAGGCCTTGTTAGACGGCCGCCCGCGACGCTAGGGCGTTGGGAGCTCGAGGGCGAGCAGCCTCGAAGCGATCTCGAGCCGTTGCTCCTCGGGAAGACCGTCGAGGCCCATTGACTCGGTCTCGATCTGGAGAAGCTGTGCCGCGAGCTCATCGGGCGAAGCATCTCGCCGAAGCATCGAATAGATGGCACCGATGTAGCTGTCGTACTCGTCTGCAACGGCGCCCGCGACCCCGATCGGATCCCAGTTCGCGTTGAGGACTGCGCGTATGCGGTCCTGGATCACGAGCCATGCACGCCCGGCCGTCTCTACTCCAACGAGGTCGCCGCCCTGGACGACCGCAACGAACTGTGAATTCGGGGTGCGGAGGGACGGCGGCACACGCTCCATAGGAACGTTTCGCTCCCTTTGCCCGAGGCGCACTCGGAGGTGACCGGGGGGGCCGGGGCCGATGACGGTGGCTTCGACGCGCCTCTCACCCATCGCAATGCTCGTTCTGCGGCCGTCTAACGGATAGGCGCTCAGCTGCGTGGCCCAGCGCCACTGACGACAGCTCGAGCACCAAGGTTCGAAGCCAGAAGGCTACCAAACGCGAGCAGCTCCCTGATGGGCCACGTCTGCTGCTGCGCCTTGTTAGACAGTCGACGC
>JAJDAN010000009.1 GCA_029261855.1 Deltaproteobacteria bacterium | reverse complement strand
GGTCCCCTCCGACGAATCGCGGCGCGAGCCCCGGCGCCAGGGGCAGGCTCATGCGAACCGGCCGCGGCCCCCCCTCGAGGCGGTCGTGGATGCAAAGTGTGCCGCCCTCGAGCTCGAAGCGACGTCGATGCACGACGCCCGGGGTCGCCCAGCCTTCGCAGCTGGCCTCGCAGGCGAGTCCCGGCGCGAAGTCGAGCATGCGCACCGTCGGTCGCCCGCCCACGCGATGGGGAGCCCACACTTCGGCCTGCTCGGTGCCGTCGATCTCGAGAGTGGCGTGGCTTCTCGTCGCGCGGGCGCGCTCGCGTCGCGGGCCCGGCAGATACTCGAACACACCCGTGTCCGTGACCATGCGTTCCCCGCCGACCGAAAGCTCGAAGGCCAGTGCGTCGCAGTGCGCATGCCCGGGCTGATGCGCGGGCGCCGGACCGGCGACGGACGCGATCAGGTGGAACGACTCGTCGACCAGGCGAACGTAGCCGCCGTAGGGCAGCCGGTCGGGCTGCTCGGGCGCCAGCACCGGGACACTGAGGGCCGTGGCGTAGTCCGCCAGATCGGCGGGCTTCGCGGCGACGCCAAGGGCCGCGTCCGAGAACAACGCGATCTCTCCGTCGGGATGCGTCCACAGGTCGAGTGCGCCGCACATGCGCGAAGCCGTGTCCCGCAGATCGTCCACCAGGGACCCGGGGGCACGACTGGATGCCCGCGCCAGATTCAAGAGGTCGAGCACCTGCTCGAGAAGCAGCGCGTGATACATGGGACTGCGCTCTTCGTGGGCGCCGTCCGGGTGCACCTGATCGCGCAGCTCCGCGCGCAGCGCATCGCTCGCGCGCAGCCAGTTGTCCGCGTGCCGGCCTTCGAAGAGCAGGCCCCCGAACACGACGGCGAGCAGGTTCGTAAAGAGGTGGTTCGCCTGGAGACGAACTTCGAGCCGGCGGGACAGGGTCTCGATCTGGCTCGCGAGAGAGCCGCGCAGCTCGGCGGCGTCGGCCGGCGACGCCGGCGCGAGCGCACCCGGCGTGAGCAAGAGCTTGCCCCACGACAAGATGCGGTGCGAAATGGGATGCGGGTCCCAGCCGATCCCGTCGCGGTGGCGATCGATCCAGTCGGCGATCAGCGCGCTGCGCAGCGCGGGCGAGCAGTCCGCACTGCGCAGATGGTCGAACTGGTGCAGGTGATACGCCCAGAGCGCGCCCTCGCGCGTGTAGCTCCAGTCCACTCGTTCGCGAAAACCGACCCTGCGATTCAGCAGGTCGATGACGATCTCAGCGTTCGTGTCGTGGCAGCCCGCGTGTCGCCCCGGTGGCAGGAAAGCCACCCCGGGCGACAGCGCCGACAGCGACTGCGGAACGTCGATCCGCACGCTTCGTCGCCCTGGCGCGATCGCGTGCCGTAGCTGCGCCAGGGCCTGTGCGGGGCGCAAGTGACGCGCCGTCCGGATCAGCGGTCCGATGCGGGCACTCATTCGGAAGGGTCACGCAGTGCGAGCACTCGCGCGTAGAGGTCGCGGCGCGGTCGCCCGGTGCCCTCGGCGAGTGCGGCGGCGATGTCGCGAGAATGCTCGCCGTCTGCGAGCCGAGCGCGTATGGCCTCGTCGACCCCGGCGTCGTCCAGGGCGTCCTGTCCCGGCGGCGCGCCGGCAACGACGATGGTGATCTCCCCCAGCACGTCCGACGCGAAGCGTTCCGCCAGCTCGAGGAGCGTTCCCCGAACCGCCTCTTCGTGCAGCTTGGTCAACTCGCGCGCCACGCAGGCGTCCCGGTCGCCGAGGGCGTCCGCCAGATCGCGCAGCGTGGCGCCGACCCGGCGCGGCGATTCGAAGAAGACGAGGGTCTCGCCCCGGTCCCGCCAGCCTTCGAGCAGGCTGCGACGCGCCCCCGCCTTGCGCGGCAGGAAGCCCACGAAGGCGAACGGCTGGGGGGCGATCCCCGAGACCGCGAGGGCGGCGAGCACCGCCGATGCCCCGGGTACGGCTTCGACGCGGTGTCCGGCTGCGACCGCGGCGGCCACGAGCCGCTCGCCCGGATCCGAGATCAGCGGCGTTCCGGCGTCGGAAACCAGCGCCACGCTGCCGCCGGCAGCGAGGGTCTCGAGGGCGCGCGCAATGCGCGACGCCTCGTTGTGGGCGTGGAGCGAGACGGGGCGCGCGTCGACCCGATGGCGATCGAGCAGCACCCGGGTGCGACGCGTGTCCTCCGCCAACAGCAGGTCGGCCTCGCCGAGTACGCGGAGGGCGCGCAGGGTCACGTCCTCGAGGTTCCCGATCGGCGTTGCGACGACGTGGAGTGTCCCCATCGGTTACTCTCGCAGCGTCTCCCGGTCCCGCGGAGATCCAGGCACATGAAGAAAGTGCGCAGCGACGCACCCGATGGGCGCCGGGCCCTCGGCGCCGAGGGCGAGGAGCGCGCCGCCCGCTTTCTGGCGCGCCGAGGGTATCGCATCGTCGAACGCAACGTTCGCGTGGGCGGCGTGGAAGTGGACCTGATCGCGCAGCGGGCGCGACTGATCGTCTTCGTCGAGGTCAAGACCCGTCGCAGCGACATCTTCGGCGGACCCGAGCAGGCCGTCGACCGCGCCAAGCAGACGCGCCTCGTGCGCGCGGCGTCGGCGTGGATCCGCGAAAACCCGGGCCGGGCCGGTCGCATCCGCTTCGACGTGGTGGCCTGCCGTCCACCGACGGCCGATGCGCGCGGCTGGCGGATCGATCACTGGCAGGGAGCGTTCGACGCGGGCGACGGCTGACGCCGTCCGCTCAGCTCTTGGCTTCTTCGGTCTGGGCTTCTTCGGTCTGGGCTTCTTCGGTCTGGGCTTCTTCGGTCTCAGGCACTTCGTCGGTCGAAGCCTCGTCACCGGGCTCCGAGACGGGCTCGGGGGCGACGGTCTCGCCACGCTCTTCGGCTTCGAGACGGGACACCTCATCGTCCGAGAGCAGGCCGGAGAGATCGCGCACCTTCGAATGCAGGCGAGCCTTCTTGCCGGATAGGTCGCGCAGGTAGTACAGGCGCGAGCGCCGCACAAACCCGCGGCTCCTGATCTCTACCAGGGTCACGAGCGGCGACTGCACCGGGAAGATGCGCTCGACGCCCACACCGTTCGAAACCTTGCGGACCGTGAAGGTCTCCGCGTGGCTTCCTCCGCGACGGCGGATCACCACGCCCTCGAAGACCTGGATACGCTCCTTCTCGCCTTCCTTGATCTTCGCGTGCACCCGCACGGTGTCACCCACCCGGAAGGGCGGCAGGTCGCTGCGCTGCGTTGCTTGCTCGACGAAGTCCAGTCGCCTCATTGCTCTCGTTCTCCGTTTCTTCGCCGGCGCGGGCCGCGTGCAGCTTCGCGCGTCTTGGATTCGTTTCCGGCCAGCGGGCCGAGCAGGTCGGGTCTTCGCTGGCGGGTGAGCTCGCGGGCCTTCTCGGCCCGAAAGCTTGCTATCGCGGCGTGGTCTCCAGACCGAAGGACCTCGGGCACCCACAGGCCGCGAAATTCGGGCGGCCGAGTGTACTGCGGTCCTTCCAGAATGCCGCCCCCAAAAGACTCTTCCCGGGCAGATTCCGGATTGCCCAGCACGCCCGGGACCAGCCGGGCCACTCCTTCGACCACAGCCATGGCGGGGATCTCGCCACCGCACAGCACGTAGTCCCCGAGCGACAGCTCCTCGTCGACGGCCAGCTCGATCACCCGCTGGTCGACGCCCTCGTAGCGACCACACACCAGGAGAAGCCGGGAGCGGGCCGCCAGCCCGCCCAGACCGTCCTGGGTCAGGAGCTTCCCCTGGGGTGACATCAGGATCACCCGCACCTCCCGGTCGGGCCCCTTCGGGCCGGCGAGCTGCTCGATCGCTGCGACCAGGGGCTCGGGCTTCATGAGCATCCCGGGCCCGCCGCCATAGGGAGCGTCGTCCACGGTTCGGTGGCGATCCTCGGTCCATTCGCGCAGGTCGTGGGCCCGCAGCTCGAGCAGCCCCCGCTCCCGCGCCTGGCCGATCAGTGCCGTCGCGAAGAACGACTCGACCAGCTCGGGGAACAAGGTCAACACATCGATCTGCAGCATCGCGCTAGCCACCCTCTTCCGGGCCCGGCTCGCCGAGCATGCCCGGCAAGATCTCGACGATCACCCGCCGGGCCGCGAGGTCGACCTCGGGCATCAGCTCGCGGGCCGTCGAGAACAGGTGCTGGGCTCCGTCGTCGGCCTGCACCACCAGCACGTCGTGGGCACCGGTCTCCCAGATCTCCCGCACCACACCCACGAGATCGCCGGTCGTGCTGCGCACCTCGCACCCCACCAGCTGGTGCCAGTAGAACTCACCGTCTTCGAGGGCACCCAGGTGCGCGGCGTCGCCGAGGACGATGCGACCACGCAGTGCGTCTGCGGCGTCGCGGTCGCGCACGCCCGCGAGCGCAATCCGCACCTCGCCGACGCGACCGCTGCCGACGCGCAGGACCTCGTAGCGCACGGCCTCCGGGTCATCGCGATCCCGGCCCAACCACAGGTGCGGCGCGGCCATGAGGTTCTGGGGATCGTCTCCGAAGAACTGCACGCGCAGCTCGCCCCGCAACGCGTGCGAGCCCTTGACGCGTCCGAGCTCGACGCGGGAAGCGCCTGCCGGGGACTGCGAACTCTCGTGGGAATCGGGCATGGGATGCCCGGCGGACTTCAGTCGATGATCTCGAGGCGGCAGTCGGCGCCGACCGCAGAGGCCGCGACGACGGCACGCATGGCCTTCGCGACCCGGCCCTGACGACCGATCACGCGACCGCGGTCTTCTACCGCCGTCTCGAGCTCGAGTACGCGACCCTCCTCGACGACAGCCACCTTGATGGCTTCGGGGTTGGTCACGATGGTCTTGGCAATGAACTCGACGAGCTCTGCCGCGGCTTCGGCGCCGGTTGAGTCGGCCATCAGCTGGCGGCCGGCGCGCTGACGCCCGCAGTGCGCGCGCGCTTGACGATCGAGGCGACGGTGTCACTCATCTGCGCGCCCTTTGCGAGCCAGGCGTCGATGGCCTCGAGCTGAAGAGTCACCGCGGCGGGCTCGAGGTTCGGGTCGTAAGTCCCGAGATACTCGAGGGCCCGACCATCGCGCTGCTTGCGCTCGTCGATGGCCTGGATGCGATAGATGGGCTTCTTCTTGGCCCCGACGCGAGTCAGGCGGATCTTGACCATTCCAGGGGTCCTTCCGGTAATCGATCGAATCGAGTCGCTCGAATCGAGTCGACTGGATACAGGGAGCGGCTGGCGCCAGGGAAGGGTCGCCTGTCCGCAAGTGGGCACGGAGACTAGGAAATCAGCAGAGCCGTTTCAACGGGCCCGGTGCTCCAGCCCCAGACGCTCCTTTTCCTTCTTCTCGGAGCAGGACGGACAGGCGAATTGTTCCCGGTGAGGCGTGCGAAGACGCTCGTAGTCCCGGTCCAGGGCCACCCGACGGACGGAGGGGACCACCTGGTTGCAGAAGTCGCAGCGCACGCCCTCTTCGCCGGAGTCGGCCTGCGGGGCTTCGCGATCGGGCATGGGGTGGAATCTCCAGGGTTCGGGGCCAGGGCCAGAGGAGCGGGATCAGGGACCGAGATCAAGAGCGCGAGATCAGGGCCGCCGATTGTAGCCGACGCGGAAGCGCAGATCCGTTGGGGCCGCGTCGCCCAGCACGCGCCGCAGCGCCTCGAGCAGCTGCTCACGCTCCATCTGCAGCTGCTGGCACCAGACGCTCGAGTCGACCTCGGCCTCGAGCACCTTCCCGCGCACGGCGACGGGCCGACAGTGGCGCGCCACATCCGGTCCCACCGCTTCCTCCCAGACCTCTCCGATCCGAAAGGCGTCCTGGGCGGCTTCGAGCCCGAGGTCCGCGAGCACCTGCCCAACCAGGCCGCTGATGGGCTTGGGCTTGCTCTTGCGGCGGACCGCCACGCTTCAACCCCCCTCTTCGTCGTGCACGCGGAACACCATGCCCGTCGGCACCTTGGGTGAGAAGAAGGTCGACTTCTGCGGCATGCGTTCACCCGCACGAGTCACACGAAACACATCGTCGGGCTCGAGCGCATTCAGATACAGCGCCACGACCCCACCACCGGTCCGCACCTCTTCCGCGGCCCGCGGCGAGCTCTTCGGAAAGCTGACGGCGCCTTCCCGGATGTCATTCTCGTCGAGACCGAAGACGCCGCCGAGCACGTCGCGCTCGAGGATGCGGACCATCAACTCGCCGCCCAGCGGCTGGTCCTGCCAGAAGACACGCAGGCTTCCGGACCCGTCGTCTGCCGCGAAGGAAGGCTGGGTGGCACGCGGGGCAAGGTGGGCTTCGAGCAGCTCCGGGATGTTCGCGCCGTCCGCCGCGACCTCGACCACTTCCTGCTTCCAACCCGGAAGCTTCGCCGCGAAGTCCGCCTCCGACGGCGCGGCGCCCTGGCGCACCACGCGATGGATCGGCAGCAACAGACTGCCCTTGGCGTAGAGGTTCGCGAAGTATGCGAGGGTCGCGCCAGCACCGCCGGGCGCGTCCGCCCCTCCACCGCGCTCTTCGCGGCGCTCTTGGCGATAGGCCAGCGCCGTCTCGTAGCGATGATGTCCGTCGGCGATCACGACCGGGCGCGTGGCCAGGAAGGACTGGATGACGGCGATGTCCGCGTCGCGGGTGATCGCCGCGAGGGTGTACTCGACACCCGCGTCATCGGACGCGGTGCCGAGCACCGCCGAATCGAGCGCGGCGGCGAGCACACCCGCCAGCTCCTCGTCGCGGTCTTCGTAGAGCATGAAGACACTGGACAGGTTTGCCCGCGAAGCCCGCAGCAGCCGCAGCCGGTCCTTCTTCGGCCCCGCCAGGGTGGCTTCGTGGGGCAGGACGATGCGCTCGTCGTACTCGGCCAGCTCGAGCTCGGCAAAGAAGCCGACACGTTCGAGCTCGCGTCCATCGGGAGCCCGAAAACGCTGGCGCATGACGTAGAAGGCGGGCTCGTCGTCCTGCAACAAGACGCCGCTCTCGCGCCAGGCGTCGAGGGCGTCGCGCACCTGGGCGTAGTCGGTGGTCGCCTCGGCTTCGACCTCGCGCGTCAGCTCGAAGCGGATCGCGTTGTGGGGATCGCGGTCGAAGAACGACCCGCGTTCATCGGCCGCGATCACGTCATAGGGCGGCACCATCACGCGCGACAGCTCGACGCGGCGTGGGTCGTAGCGAACCGCCCGGAACGGGCGAACTGCGGTCATCGGGAATCGGTCTCCGGATCATCGGTGGTGCCCCGTCGTGCGGCACCGGGAACAGAAAGAGCGTGGATGGCACTACCAGCGATCGCGCCCTCGCGCAGGACCGATAGTGTGTCACTCGTCGCGTCGACGACGGTGGAAGGCTCCGCGCCGCCAGCCTCGCCCTGCAGGACGAAGAT
Source organism: Deltaproteobacteria bacterium (assembly GCA_029261855.1). Classification (GTDB taxonomy): domain Bacteria; phylum Myxococcota_A; class UBA9160; order UBA9160; family UBA4427; genus JAJDAN01. The sequence goes on along the minus strand of JAJDAN010000009.1, from coordinate 4,613 downwards.
CTCGGGATCCCGCGCCGCGACACGCAGGGCCTCGTCGGTGGTCCGCGCGGGCTCTTCGCCGCTGCGGTTGAGACTGGTTGCCGTGACCGGCCCGAGGCCTCGATCGAGGGCGCCCGCGGCCAGGGCCCCGGCAACAGGATGAGGACTGCAGCGGATGCCGATGGATCCGTCCGCACCCGCGACGCCGGGTGCGAGTGGCCGGGCACTGGAGCCCGAGCGCGGAACCGAGCGCGAGACAATCGTGAGCGGCCCCGGCCAGAAGGCCGCGGCCAACCGAGCCGCCCCAGCGCCGAGCACGACGCCGATCTCCGGCAGCCGCTCGGGACGGTCGACGAGCACCGCGAGCGGCTTGTCCGCGTCGCGACCCTTGAAGGCACGCAGGCGATCGACGGCGATCGGCGACTCGGCAAGGGCGGCGAGCCCCCACACCGTCTCCGTTGGGAAGGCCACGAGACCGTCCGCCGCCAGGACGTCCAGGGCGAGGCGCGTGTCCCCGCCTGCAGATTCAGCGATCGAGGGCACGGCTCGCAATGTCGCTGCGCGAAAACGCGCCTTCGAAGTGGATCTTCGACACCGCCGCGTAGGCGCGGTCGCGGGCCTCGCGCACGTCCGAGCCACGTGCCGTGACCCCGAGCACCCGGCCTCCGGCCGTCTCGAAGCCGTCCCCCGCGAGCTTCGTCCCCGCATGGAAGACCACGACGTGATCGTCCTCGGCGTCCTCGACGCCACGAATCGCCTTGCCGCTCTCGTAGGCTCGTGGATAGCCGCCAGATGCCATCACGACGCAGACCGCGGCGTCCCCCCAGGCGAGCGCTGTGCTCGCGTCGAGGCGACCGTGTGCCGCTCCCTCGAGCAGCGGCACCAGATCACCCTGCATGCGGACGAGCAGCGCCTGGGTCTCGGGATCTCCGAAGCGCACGTTGAACTCGACGACTCGCGGCACGCCCTCGGCATCGATCATCAAGCCGACGTAGAGGACCCCCTGATAGCGGTTGCCTTCCTCACGCATGCCCCGGATGGCGGGATGCACGATCTCCTCGAGCACCCGCTTCTCGCAGGCTTCGGTCAGGACCGGTGCCGGCGAGTACGCCCCCATGCCGCCGGTGTTCTCGCCCCGATCCCCGTCGAGGGCACGCTTGTGGTCCTGGGACGTGGCGAGGGTCACCACGTTCTCACCGTCGGTGATCGCGTAGTAGGAAGCCTCTTCGCCCTGCATCCACTCTTCGATCACGATGCGGTCCCCGGCGTCGCCGAAGCGCCGGTCGTTCATCATCTCGGCGATCGCGGCCTCGGCGTCGGCAGGGGTCTCGCACATGGCGACGCCCTTGCCCGCGGCCAGACCGTCGGCCTTGACGACACAGGCGACGCCCTGGGCCTTCACGTACGCACTCGCCGCGGCGGCGTCGTCGAAGGTCGCATAGGCGGCCGTGGGGATCCCATGCCGCTGCATGAAGTCCTTCGCGAAGCTCTTGCTCGATTCGAGCTGGGCGGCGGCCTGACTCACCCCGAAAACGGCGAAGCCGGCTTCGCGCAGCCGATCCGACACGCCAGCGGCGAGCGGATCCTCTGGCCCCACGACGACCAGGTCGACTTCCTCTTCTCGGGCCAGCGCGACGACCGCGTCGCAGTCCGTCCCGGACACGCCCGGAAAGCAGCGCCCGATACGGGTCATGCCGGCATTGCCGGGGGCGCCAATCACCTCGTCGACCTTCGGGCTCTGCGCGATCTTCCACGCGAGCGCGTGCTCACGACCTGCCGACCCGACGACCAGAACCTTCAATGCGTGCCCCCCCCGCCTGGATGTTCGGTGCCTAGCGGACTCAGTGCCGAAAGTGGCGGACGCCTGTGAAGACCATGGCGACGCCCAGTCGATCTGCTGCTTCGATTACCTGCTCGTCCCGATTCGAGCCCCCGGGCTGGATGATGGCCCGTGCGCCCGCGTCGACGGCCGTCTCGAGACCGTCTGGGAACGGGAAGAAGGCGTCACTGGCCAGCACCGAGCCTGCCAGGGAGATGCCCGTGCGCGCGGCCTTGGCGGCCGCATTGTGGACGGCGTCGACGCGAGAGGTACAGCCGCCGCCCACGGCCAGCGTGCGGCCGTCCGCACCGAAGACCACCGCGTTGCTCTTCACGTGCTTGACGACGCGCCAACAGAACTCGAGGGCACGCAGCTGTTCGGCGGTCGGCTGGGTCTTCGTCACGACCTCTGCCGCGCCGAGATCCTCGAGTGTGGCGTCGGCTTCCTGCAACAGCACACCGCCGTAGATGCGCTTCCACTCGAGCTGGGCGCGGTCGATCGCAGAGGCATCGAAGCGCAGCAGCCGTCGGTTCTTCTTCTTTTGCAACAGCTCGAGGGCATCGGCGTCGAAGCCCGGCGCGACGAGCACCTCGCTGAAGATCTTGTCGACTTCCCGGGCGAGGGCGAGGTCGTAGGCGCGGTTGCACACGATGATGCCACCGAAGGGCGACTCCGGATCGGTCTCGAACGCGCGCTGATACGCCTCCAGGGGCGACGCGCCCGAGCCCACACCGCAGGGCGTGTTGTGCTTGAGGATGGCGACGGTCGCGTCCTGCCCGGTCGAGGCAGGGCTACCCGCTGCTGTACTGGATGAGGTGCCGGACAGAGGCATGAAGTCGAGGATCAGCGCCAGAGCCGCCTGGACGTCGACCAGATTGTTGTAGGACAGCTCCTTGCCGTGGAGCTGCTCGGCGATGCCCTCGAGGAACGAGCCGTAGAGCGCGGCCTGCTGGTGCGGGTTCTCGCCGTAGCGCAGGGTCGCACGGCGCGGCAGCCGGGTGAGCAGCGTCTCGGGAAACACCGGCTCCGCAGAAGCACCGTCGACGGGTTCGCCCAGCGTCTCTGCCGTCTCTGCCACCTGCTCTCCCAACCAGGCCTGGATGGCGGCGTCGTACGCCGCGGTGCGACGAAACGCTTCGAGGGCCAGTCGGCGACGGGTGGCCTCGGTGAGGCCCCCCTGCTCGCGCAGCTCTGCCAGCACGACCGGGTAGTCCGCGGGGGCCACCACCACGCCGACGTCCGCATGGTTCTTGGCCGCAGACCGCAGCATGGAAGGGCCGCCGATGTCGATCTTCTCGACGATGTCCTGGTAGGAGGCACCGGGCGTCGCGACCGTTTCCTCGAACGGATAGAGGTTGCAGACCACGAGATCGATGGGAGCAATGGACTGCTCGTCGAGGTCCGCCCGATCCTGGTCGAGATGGCGGCGTGCCAGGATGCCGCCGTGCACCTTGGGATGGAGCGTCTTGACGCGCCCGCCGAGCATTTCCGGGCTGCCGGTCAGCTCGTCGACCTGGGTGACCGCGAGGCCGGCATCGGACAATGCCGTCGCGGTTCCGCCGGAAGCCACCAGCTCGATCCCAAGGTCGGCGAGCCCGCGACCCAGCTCGACCAGGCCGGTCTTGTCGAAGACGGAAAGCAATGCGCGCGCCACCGGGCGCGTCGAACTCTGGGGGGTCATCTGTCGATCTCGGGGTCTGGGGCAGGCGCCGCGTACCTCGCCTCGGAGGGCCGCGGGTCTGCGAGAGAACGCACGCGTTGGGGCTGTGGGTCTGGGGAGGACGCGCCGGAGTTTGTACCGAGGCCCCCGAGGCAAGTCAATCAAACCCAGGCGTGCGCGCGCTCAGTCGCGTGGGACCCGGGGCACTCGCGCGCCGACGCGAACCAGCAGCTCGTAGTGCAGCGTTCCCGCAGCTTCCGCCGCTTCTTCGACAGCGATCGAACGCCGGTTCGCGGAAGCCTGGCCAGCGTTGCCGAACACGATGGCCTCGTCGCCGACGGCAACTTCGGTATCGGTCACGTCGACGCTCAGCGAGTCCATCGAAACGCGCCCGACGATGGGTCGGCGGTCCCCGGCCAGCCAGACGTGTCCGCAGTTGGCGCTGGCCCAGGGAATTCCGTCCGCATAGCCGACCGACATGGTCGCGACCCGGGCGCCCGTCGCGGGCGCCCGCCAGGTCGCCCCGTAGCCGACCCCCGCCGCGGGCGGAACGTCGCGCACCGCGAGCACGCTGGCCCGCAGGGTCATGACGGGCCGCAAGGCTCCCACGAGATGAGCGGCCGGTCGCACGCCGTAGAGCATCAGACCGGGACGAACGGCGGTTGCCTCGGGTAGGGCCTCGGCCAGGGCCTTCCCGCACAGCAGGGCCGCGGAGTTGTCCGCGTGGATCCAGGGCGGGTCGATGCCGCGTTCCCTTGCCGCTGCCAGCAGCCGGCGGAAACGCACGGCCTGGTCCAGGCTGGGCGTGAGATCCGCTTCGTCGGCTCGCGCGAAATGAGTGAACACACCTTCGAGCTCGACCTGCGGAGACGCCGCGACTGCTTCGAGGAATGCGACCGCCTCCCCCTCCGGCACCCCCATCCGGTGCATGCCCGTGTCCACCTCCACGTGGACGGGCACGCGCACACCGCGGGCGGCGGCACTCGCTTCCAGCGTTCGCAGTCCATCCGGACCGTGCAGCACCGAGGTCAGCGACGCCGCGACCGCGCCGCGGGCCTCGTCGTCGTCCCGCGCGCCCGCCAGTACGATTACGGGCACCTCGAGACCGGCTGCCCGCAGAGCGACTCCCTCGGGACCGGTCAGGACCGCAAGCCG
>JAJDAN010000008.1 GCA_029261855.1 Deltaproteobacteria bacterium | reverse complement strand
TTCTCAGGTGATGCCGGACAGCCCTGCCGACGACGCGGGCATCGAACGCGGCGACGTGATCCTGCGCTTCGACGGTCAGGACGTAGGCGAGATGCGAGACCTTCCGGGCATCGTCTCGGTGACGCCCATTGGAAAGAAGGTAAAGGTCGATCTGCTGCGCGACGGCAAGCAGAAGACCGTCAAGGTGAAGATCGCCAGGCTCGAGGACACCCCGCAGTTGGCCAGCGTGCGCGAGCCCGAGGACCTCGAAGAGCTGGGTCTCGAAGTCCAGGACCCGACCCCGGCGGTGTTGCAGCGCTTCGGTCTCGAGAACGCGAGCGGTGTGGTGGTCACCGGTGTGAAGCCCGTCAGCCCGGCGGCCGACGCCGGCCTCCGCCCCGGTGATGTCATCCTCGAGCTGGGCTCGAACCCGGTCAAGAGCACCGCAGACCTGCGCGACCGCCTCGAGGGGGCCGAGCGGGTCGTGCTGCTGATCGGCCGCGGAGACTCGACGATCTTCACCACGCTCCAGCGCAGCTGAGCCCGCATAGCCGCCCCGGCGCAACCATCGGCTGCGCGCCCACCGGCGCGCAGCCGATGGCGCTCGGGTAGCTTTTGGAGGCCGTGCACGACGCCATCTCCTCGTTCCTGGCCCAGACCTCATTCCCCGCCCTCGCGCTCGCGGTGACGGCAGCGATGCTCGCGCTGAACGTCGTGTGGTCTGCGATCGGGCTCGTCGCCGAGCGCGCGTTCTCACGCTACCGCGTGTGGGACGTCGCCCTGCGACCGGGGCAGATCCGCTGGGAGATCCTGGCGAACCTCCGCTTCGACGCCGTCGTCGGCGTCTTCACCGCCGCGCTGCTCTGGTACGGGCCGGGGCTCGGCTTGCTGCGCATCGCGGAGCCGGACGGGGGGGCCAGGGATGGATCCGGCCTGCTCCCGGCTGTCGTCACCTTCGTCGTCACCTGGGTGTGCTTCGAGGTCTACTACTGGGCCATGCACCGGGCGATGCACACGAAGCCCCTCTACCGCTTCCACCGCTGGCACCACGATTCGCGCGTGACGACCGCGTTCACCGGCGTCTCGACGAGCACCGTCGAGGCCCTGGGCTGGGCGGTCGGTTTCGCGTTGGGTCCCGTGCTGCTGTCGACCTTCACGACGGTCCATCTCGGCGCCTGGGCGCTCTACTTCCTCTACAACTACTCGGGCAACATCGTCGGCCACGTCAACGCGGACTTCTTCCCCAAGCTCATGAACCGGCGCGGACAGTCCTGGATGGTCCACCCGATCACCTATCACGCGCTGCATCACGCGCGCTTCGTCAACCACTACAGCTTCGGCAGCAGCTTCATGGACCGACTGCTGGGGACCGAGTGGGACGACTGGCAACAGCTCCACGACCGCGTGCGCGACGGCAAGCCCATGACGAGCCTCGCTCAGAACCTGCGCCAGCGCGGAGCGTGAGCGAGCCCCGGGTCGTGTACTACGACCACACGCGTGCGGCCGACGACCAGCGGCACTTCCCCCGCGGCGAGGCGGGACCGGTGGTCGTGACCGCCACCGGCGAGTGGATCACTGAAACCGAGGTCTGGATCGGCCCGAACACCCACTGTGCGCTGGTGAACCACGGCGTCACCGACATGTTGAACGCGGTCCCGGGCATCGAGGGAAGGGTCGGCAGCGGTCGCGACGCCCTGGTGCCCCCCGGCTCTGCGGAGGAGACGGCCCGGGTCTTCTACGAAGCGGACCGCAAGACCTACGGAGCCCACTACGACTTCCTGGCCCTGGCCCAGGAAGTCCCGACGCTGGTCCACTACCGCGTGGCCATCGACAATCGCGAGTACCAGCGGACCCTGTCCCAGCTTCAGTTCCTGTGTACGACGTCCGCGCGCTACGGCCACGGCGTGCGCCTGCGGATCTGATCTCAGGACGCGGGCGCGTCGGCCTTCACGCCGAGCAGGATCTCCTTGGCCTTTGCGTCCATCTTGCCGGGCTTGCCGAACTCGCGTCCCGCCTCGTATCCGCGCCGCAGGGCAGGGCGCTGCTTCAGCGCGTCGTACCAGCGACGCACGTTCGCGAACTTCTCGTCGAGGGCCACGCCCTGGCTCTTGTAGGTGATGATCCACGGCCAGCACGCCATGTCGGCGATCGAATAGTCGCCGCAGATGTGCTCGCGGTCCGCGAGGCGCTTGTCGAGCACGCCATAGAGGCGTTCCGCTTCCCGGGTGTAGCGGTCGAGGGCGTAGGGAACGGGTTCCGGCGCGTACACCCGGAAGTGACCGTTCTGGCCCAGCATCGGGCCGAGTCCGCCCATCTGCCACATCAGCCATTGGACCACGTCGTAGCGCGCGCGCAGGTCACTCGGCAGGAAGCGTCCTGTCTTCTCCGCCAGGTACAGCAGGATGGCGCCCGACTCGAAGATGGCGATGGGCTCGCCCCCGCCCAGCGGGTCGTGGTCCACCAACGCGGGCATCCGGTTGTTCGGGCTGATCGCGAGGAAGTCGGGCTCGAACTGTTCTCCGCGGCCGATGTTGACCGGGCGGATCGTGTACGGCAGCTCCATCTCCTCGAGGGCGATGGAGATCTTCCAGCCGTTGGGGGTCGGCCAGTAGTAGAGGTCGATCATGGGGGCTCCTCGACGGGCCAGCATAGCCGCGAAGGGTTGGCGCGGTTCGTCGCCCGCGGCGCACGGGCGCGAAGCGCCCCCTGCGGCGCCACAGCGATCCGAGCTTCGTCACGGCACGGTCCTAGGGTAGGCTGGGAGCTCGCTTCGGGGCTGAGCCCCCAATTCCTCCGAGGTCGGTACGCTGGCGACCTTCAACTACCTCAACGCGATCTGGAACAACGGTCCGGGCGTCGTTTCCGACGCTCCGGGTTGGGTGCTGGAAGCCATCGAGCGATCTCTCGCTTCCTGGACGTCCGCCCGCGGGCGCGAGCTACTCGGCGTTCGCGTCGATGCAGCGACCGGCGTGTTCCTGGGGATCTTCGTGAGCCCCTCGGCTCTGGGCAGTGATGGCCTGCTGGAAAGCGCTGGGCACGGAAGCTTCGTCCACGTCCTGGCGATCCAACCCGCGGAAGACGGAAGCGCGAGTGCGGGGCCCGAGAGGCTGACTCTCGACGACGTGCGCCAGCTCTTCGAGTCGGTCTATGGCGCGCCCCTGTCCGACGCCTCGGTTCGGCAGCAGCGCAACTTCATGCTCCTCGACTTTCCGTACCACCGGGACCTGGCGACCGACCTGTTCGTCCCGAAGGACCGGGTGCAATCCGTCGCGGGACGCGAGCCAGCGCCTCCTCTCCCTACCGCGAGCCCTACCGCGAGCCCTACCGCGAGCGCGGATACCGATACGACTGAAGCCGCAACCCCGAATGCAGGACCGGGAGACGAGCCGCTCCAGCTGAGTTCCCTGCTCGGCCGTCGCGCACCGCCACTGTCCGACCCGGGATCGGACGGGCTGCCGTTCGACCAGGGCCTGTCCTATCAGGAGGTGGTCGCGCGACTGGCAGACGCGGCACTGCAGCAGGCCCGAGACAGAGTGCCCGCCGAGGTACGCGAGCAGGTACCGGAGAA
>JAJDAN010000007.1 GCA_029261855.1 Deltaproteobacteria bacterium | reverse complement strand
CGGCCACACGCCGGGCAGCCTGGGGTTGTGGGAGACGGCGTCGGCGACCTTGTTCTCGGGCGACGCCATCTACGACGGACCGCTGCTCGACGATCTGCCCGAGAGCGACCTCGACGCCTACGTGGCCACGATGAAGCGCTTACGCGAGCTACCCGTCGACGTGGTGCACGGCGGACACGAGCCCAGCTTCGGCCGCGAACGCATGCTCGAGATCGTCGACGCCTACCTCGACACCCGAGCGTGATACCGAGTCCGACAGACGGGGCCTAGCCCGGATGCTAGTCCTGGTGGAAGACCTCTTCGAGGTCCGACCACCAGGTGCCGGGCTCTCGGTTCGGGTCGGGCACCTGCATGGGTTCCATCACGTCCCACCACTCGCGCATGCGCGGCGCGTCCGCCAGGACCTGCATGCGCGCTTCGTACTCGTCCGGCGGCCCGACGTATTCGTAGTAGGCGAAGAGCTGGTCTCCGCGCAGGAAGATCGAGTAGTTGCGGATGCCGGCGGTGCGGATCGCATCCTCGATCTCGGGCCAGATCTTCGCGTGATAGCGGCGGTATTCATCGACGCACTCGGGCCGAACCCCGAGACTCTGACCGAATCGCTTCACTCGCGTTCTCCTTGGGCCGGCGCCTCGACGGGCGCATCCGGGTGGATCAAGCCTGCGTCTCGCAGATCGGTCCACAGCGTCGCCGGGATGTCGCGGTTCATCCAGTCCGCATTGGCAGCCACCTCACCTGGTGTGCGGGCGCCGGGGATCACGCTCGCGACCGCGGGGTGCAGCAGTGGAAACTGCAGGGCGGCCGCGGGGAGCGGGACGCCGCTGTCCGCGCAAACCGCTCGCAGCCGTGCGACGCGTTCCAGCACCTCGCGCGGTGCCGCCGCGTAGTCGTAGCGCCCGGGGGCGCCCGCGGCTCCGGACGCGTCCTCGACGAGCACGCCCGAGTTGTACGGACCGCCGACGATCAGCGAGGTCCCACGCGCGGCGCAGGCGGGGAGCAAGGCGTCGAGGGCCGCCTGCTCGAGCAGCGTGTAGCGACCCGCCAACAAGAAGCAGTCGAAGTCGCTGCGGTCGAGGGCCTCGAGACAGACGGCCGTCTCGTTGACGCCGAGGCCGATGGCTCCCACCGCGCCGGTCTCGCGCAGCCCGTTCAGAGCGCGGAGCCCGCCGTCGAGTGCGTCGTCGAACATGCGGAGATGATCGTCGCCGTGGGTCAGGACGCCGACATCGTGAAGCAGGACGACATCGATGCGGTCGATGCCCAGGCGAGCGAGGCTCGCCTCGAACGAGCGCATGACCCCGTCGTAGGAATAGTCGAATACCGGATCGAAGGCGTTCGCGTCCACGAAGCCCTGGTCGTCCCGTGCCGCACCGGCGCGTGGCACGAGCAACCGGCCCACCTTGGACGAGATCCGGAAGCGATCGCGCGCGACCCCGGCGAGCGCGCGGCCCAGGCGCTGCTCGGACAGCCCGTAGCCGTAATACGGCGCCGTATCGAAGTAGGCGATCCCCCGGCCCAGCGCCTCCGCCACGGTCGCGTCGGCGATCTCGTCACTCACCGGGGCGTAGAGATTCCCGAGCGCAGCGCCTCCGAAGCCGAGGGCTGTCACGTCGATCTGGCTGCGCCCGAGGAGGCGACGATTCGTGGCGTCCACGCGCGTCAAGCTGGCGGGCGCGTCTGCTCGAGGAAGGCCGCCGAATCGAGAAGCTCCCACACCTCCGACAGCAGACCGTCACGCATGCGGGCGAAGAAGACGTAGCGGTTCTCGTACCGCGCGCCGTGACGGGTCGTCGCACGCAGGGTTCCCAGGCACGAAGCAAACGGCTCGTCGAAGGTCACCGCATCCAGCTCGAGACGCATGGTCCCGGGTTGGTAGAGCGCGGCGGGCGTGTCGCGCATGAACTTCATGACAGCTTCTTGCCCCACGAAGGGCGGGGTCTTCGCGAACGGCGGGAGATGCCAGACGACGTCTTCTGCGAGTCGCCCGCGCGCCTCGTCGTAGCGTCCGGCGATCATGTCTTCGAGAAATGTCTCGAAGTGCTGACGAGAGCTGTCAGTAGACATGGGGCCACTCTAGCAACGCTGTGTTCCAGGCTCTCTCATGCACTTCCGGTCTCACGCAGCCTTGTCTCTCTCGTCCCTCTCGACTCGCCAGAATCTCTTGACTCTCGCGTCTGCCCTGCGACCCTCCCCGCTCGCGCCCGGGAGGAACACCGTGACGAGTCAGCTGCCCGAAGCACCGTTGTCCGAGCAGACCCAGGGGCCGCGGGTGGAAGCGTCCGCCGCCGTTCCCCTCGAGTGCCCCGAGCTGTCACAGCGCTTCCAGGCCGTCCGCGCCGCCACCGAGAAGTTGGCCGCGCCGCTCTCCCCCGAAGACCAGTGCCTGCAGTCGATGGACGCCGCGAGCCCCACCAAGTGGCACCTGGCGCACACCACCTGGTACTTCGAGACCTTCATCCTCACGACCCTCGCCCAGCGCGACGGCGTGAACTACGCGCCCTTCCACCCGCGCTACGGCTACCTGTTCAACTCGTACTACCACACGGTCGGCAACATGCATGCGCGACCGCAACGGGGCCTGCTGTCCCGGCCCACCGTCGACGAGGTGATGGCGTATCGCCAGCACGTGAACGACGCGGTCCAGGACGCGCTCGCCCACGACCGGCTCGACGTCGAGCTGCGGGGCCTGCTCGAACTCGGAATCCATCATGAACAGCAACACCAGGAATTGATCCTCACCGACATCAAGCACGCGTTCTCGTGCAACCCCTTGCGCCCCGCCTACCTGGCCTCGCGTCCGCGGCCGAACCCACCGGCCCTCGCCCCCCTCGCCTGGCATGCCCACGAAGGAGGCGTGCAGGAGATCGGGCACAGCGGGGATCGTTTTGCGTTCGACAACGAGCGGCCGCGGCATCGCCTGTGGGTCGAGCCGTGGGAGCTGGCGTCTCGACCCGTCAGCTGCGGCGAGTACCGCGCCTTCATGGACGACGGTGGCTACGCCCGCGCGGATCTGTGGCTGTCGGACGGCTGGGACACCCTGCAGCGAGAGGGTTGGCAGGCGCCCGGGTATTGGGAACGCGCCGGCGACGATTGGGAGATCCTGACCCTGCATGGACCGCGGGGCGTCTACGCCGACGAGCCGGTCACGCACCTGAGCTTCTTCGAGGCCGATGCCTATGCGCGTTGGGCCGGCGCGCGACTCCCCACGGAAGCTGAATGGGAGCTCTCGGCCGGGGATCTCCCCGTCGCAGGCAACTTCGTCGAATCGGGCGTGCTGCACCCGCGCGCATGCGACGCCAGCCCCGAACATGAAGCACAGCTGTACGGGGACGTCTGGGAGTGGACCTCCAGCCCCTACGTCGCATACCCCGGCTATCGCGCGCCCGCCGGTCCCGTCGGCGAGTACAACGGCAAGTTCATGTGCAACCAGATCGTGCTGCGGGGTGGGTCATGCGCGACCCCCCAGTCGCACGTGCGCGCCAGCTACCGCAACTTCTTCCAGGCGGAAGCACGCTGGCAATTCTCAGGCATGCGACTGGCAAGGGATCCTGGTTGAGGGATCTCGGGTGAGAGATCCCGGTTGAGCGAGCTGGGCTGAGATCGAGCTCCCGACCCGTTCGGCCGACTGTCTGATAGACTCCGGCCCCCCGGAGAGCTCGAAGCACCCGCATGCCCGCGCAGACCCCCGCAAACGACATCGATCCGTCGGACACCCCGTCCGGGAACCCGCCCAGCCTGGGCGGCCGTTTGCGCGCTGCCGCCGAGAACCCTGCGAATCGCTTCGTCGTGCTGTTTCTCATCTACCTCGGCGCCCTTGCCTTCTTCTATCCGAAGTTCAGCCTGCGCTACACCGGCGCGGTCGAGGTCATGTCCGAGCTGACCGCAATGTTCGCGACCCTCACTGTCGAGCCGTTCTCGGACGTCGTGAGTCAGAAGGGAACGATGATCTTCTTCGGCGGCTTCGCGGTCGAGATCATCGAGGAGTGCACCGGCCTCTACGAGATGTTGATCTACGTCGCCGCGGTGCTCGCCTTCCCGACGACATTGGTCAAGCGGGGGATCGGCGTCGCGATGGGCGTTCCCATCCTGTACGCCATCAACGTGCTCCGGATCGTGTTCCTGTTGGTCGTGGGCCGCTTCTATCCCGAGACCTTCGACTTCATGCACCTGTACTTCTGGCAGGCCACCCTGATCCTCATGATCACGTCCGTGTGGCTGCTCTGGATCTTCAAGGTGGTGAGACGTGAGAGTCCTCCTCACACTGCTTAAGATCGTCGCCATCAGCGCACCGCTGACCTGGCTGTGGATCGAATGGGGCCGCGACGCCTACGGCGACCTCTTCTTCAACCTGGCCATGCCGATCTACGGGCTGCTCGGACTCACGGACGTGGTGCCCGAGGGCGCCCGCGACCGCTTCATCAACTACCTGCCCTTCCTGATCCTGATGCTGATCACGCCGGACATGAGCTGGCGGCGCCGGCTGTCGGGTATCGCCATCGGCTTCGGGGTGATCTTCTGCGTCCACCTGATCTTCGTCTACGTGGCCAGCTCGGCGACGATCACGGGTGGCCGCCGGATGACCACCCATGGCTTCATGCGCATCGTGCCGGCGAACGCCCTGTCCGACAGCATCCCGCTGCTGTTGTGGGTGCTGTTCGCCAAGGACTTCGTCTGGCAGAGCGTCGGGAAGGTCTTTGCGACCCCGACTGACGCATCAAAATCCGACTAGGCCAACACTTTCCGTGACACTTCCCCGGCCTCGGGTCCACCTACTCAGTACATAGGCAATATCCCCTTCCCAGGGAGGCCCGGACGCCGGTTGGCGCCCGGGCCGTCTTTTTTGCGCAACCGGGCCGAAGGCCGCGGTTGCTGCCGCTGAAGGCTCTCGTTCTTCGCAGGGCCGCCCGCAGGGCGGACTTGCTGAGCTGAAGGCTCTCCTTTTGCGCAACCCCGCCGAAGGCCGCGGTTGCTGCCGCTGAAGGCTCTGGCTCTTGGTGAGTGCGTTCGTCGGGGCGAGTTGCGCATTGGTTGCCGGTGTCGGGTTGCTGAAAGGATGCCGACACATCCGTGGGTCCTGGACCACGTATCCCTGAACTCCAACTCTGGGATCTCTTCGTGGCCTCTACTCGCCCCACCCGTCGCGCCATCCGCGGCGTCTATCGACAGACGCTCCTGCTGCTGACTCTCGCCCTCGCCTGCCTGGCCTGGGTGTTCGCCTCCACCGGCGCGGCTCACGCATCACCGGCCCTGCCGGTGCAGGACGTCGCGGGCGGTCCGCAGCTGTTCGAGGTCTTCAACGAGCTTTCCGGCCTGTCCCTGGCTTCGAGCCAGGACCTCGGTGCCTGGGCCGGTCCGGACGCGAGCGGCGCCTGGGACGGAGCAATCTGGTACGGGAGCGCCAGCTCCGTCGCCATCGTCATCAGCACGAGTGCGGGCAACACGAACAACTTCGGCATCTACCGCGACGTCGCGACGGGGAACGGCAAGCTGACGCTCCACGGCTCGTTGACCGGCAACGAGATGCTCGGCCCCGTCTTCGACGCCGAGTACCTGCACGGCGACGGCGCGGGTGCCGGCGACGCGACGGGCGAAGCGTCTCCCGTCGGCTTCTGGCTCGCGAGCCAGGGCAAGGGCGGCACGAACACCTTCCACGGCGAGTCGGAACTCGACCGCAATGCGAGCTTCGGCCACCTCAGTTCGTACCACTTCGGAAACAGTGTCTCGATTCTCACGGATCAGGGCGCGCTCGAGCTGTCGAACGCCCACCTCATCGCCTGGGAAGACTGGACCGACGCCGACTACGACGACCTCATCGTGCTCGTCGGCGAGGCGGGGGTGGTGCCCGTACCCGAACCGGCCACGGGCTGGTTGCTGGGCCTGGGCCTCGCGCTGGCACTGCACCGCCG
>JAJDAN010000006.1 GCA_029261855.1 Deltaproteobacteria bacterium | reverse complement strand
GCGCGAGCCCCCTCGATGGGGGTTCGCCCGTCGGTCTGACCCTCGGGATCGCCTGCGCCGACGATGCGGTTCGTCCAGTCATAGAGCAGAGGCCAATCGGATTCGGGAAGTCCGAGCAGCCACCCGATGACCGCGATCGGAAGCGGCGCGGCCACCGCTTCTACGAAGTCACACTCGCCGGACGACTGATCCACGATCAGGTCATCGACGATCTTCTTTGCGATCGCGTTGACCTCGTGGTGGTACTTCTTGAGATAGCCGGGGGTGAATCGGCTGCTGACAAGGCGACGGTATACCTGGTGCTTCGGCGGGTCGAGATTGATCAGCGTGTCGGGGAACCGCTCGGCGTTGATGTCGATTTCCAGTTGAATCGTGAGCATCGGGTTGCTCAGGAACTTCGTGGGCTGCTTCGAGACTTCGAGTAGATCCGCGTGCTTGGTGATGGCCCAGAATGAAATCTCGTCCGAGGCTCGATAGAAGTGGACCGGATCTTCTCTGCGTAGCCGCGCGAAGTCCTCGTGCGGGTAGCCGCTGCGGGCGTAGTCTCCGGGGTGGATCAGGTTGAAAGGTCTGTCCGCGCCGGTCTCGGCGGTGGGCCTCGGCGAGCGGGCGGTGTCGGGCGTAGATGCCATGGAATTCGCCTTCCTTGGGTCGCGCAGGCTCAAAGCTCAACGAGGGGGTAGGTGCATCCCAAACGTCCTCAAGCAGCCCAGTCCTGGATCTGGGCCACACGCTCGCGCAAGAATTCGGGACTACCAAGAACCTGCCGATTCAGCTCGATCCGCTTGAACCAGACGTGGAGCTGCTGCTCGTCGGTGAAGCCGACGCCGCCATGCACCTCGGTCGCCGTCTTCGCGATATCGCGAGCGATCTCCGAGAGGTGTGCCTTGATGTGCGTCGCCATCAGCGTGGCATCCTCGGGTACGTTGTCGAACGCATGAGCGGCGTACCAGAGCAAGGACCGCGCGGGCTCGAGCGGGGCCACCATCTCTGCACACATGTGCTTGACCGCCTGGAACGACGCGATCACGCGATCGAACTGCTTGCGATCCTGGGCGTACTCCACCGCGCGCCGAATCATCTCGTTGGCGGCCCCCAGGGTGTCCGCCGCCAGAATCACACGACCCGCATCCAGCATGCGGTCGATCGTCTCCGCAGCCCCGCCCGGCGCTCCAATGCTCGCGGCGGGCTCGACGGCGTCGAAGCACACCTCGGCAAAGCGACGCGTGTCGTCGATGGTCGCCAGTGCCTCCACCGTCACTCCCTTCGTGTCCGACGGCACCCACAAGAGGTCGTGCGGGCCCGCGGCCACCAGGAAGGCGTCCGCACCGATTGCATCGAGCGCGAGCAGACTCTTGCCGTGCAGGCGTCCTGCGACGAGCCGCACCGCCGCATCCTCCCGCGCCGAGTAGAGCTCGGCCACGCAGACCCCGACACGCAGCTCTCCCACGGCGATCCTCGGCAGCACCTTCGCCTGCAAGTCCGCCGAGCCGCTCATGGTGAGAGCGACAGGTGCCATCACTGCCGTGCCCAAGAAGGGCGCGGGCGTCGCGAAGCGCCCGAACGACTCCGCGATCAACGCTGCGTCCAGCAGACCGAGATCAGACCCTCCGTGTTCCTCTGGAATGATGACACCCGCAGCGCCGAGCTCGGCCAGATCCTGCCAGAGCCCTCGTTCACAGGGATCGTCGAGTTCCATCAACTCCCGGACCGTCAGGATGGGAGTCTCCTCCTCCAGGTAGCGCGCAAAGGAATCCTGCAGCAGCTCCTGCTCGTCCGACATTCCGAAATCCATCAGCGCGCCTCCTGAACGGTCTTCGGTTCGCGGGGCATACCCAGGCCGCGCTCCGCAATGATGTTCTTCTGAATCTGGGCGGTTCCACCGCCGATGATCAGGCCAATCATGAACATGTACTGGAACTGCCAGTACCCGGCAGCTCGCTCGTACTTGGCCCGCTTGTAGAGCACACCCATCTCCCCCATCACGTCGAGGGCCAGGGCCGCCATTTCGTAGTTGAGCTGGCACCCCTGGAGCTTGACCACCAGGCCAGCCACGCCTGGCGACTCCTTCTTGAGATTGCAGGTCAGCAACCGCAGCGAGTGGAACTTCATGGTCAGAACACGTGCCTCGAGACGGGCCAGGCGATCGCGGTACACCGGACTGTCGATGGGCCGCACACCGTTGACGGATTCGCTCCGCAACACAGCCTTGAGCCGATTGAGCGTGCTCTCGATCTGGGTGGCGTTGCCCAACATGTTGCGCTCGTGCTTGAGCGTGGTGTTCGCGATCTTCCAGCCCTCACCCCGCTTGCCCACGACGTTGGCCTTCGGCACGCGCACATCCGTGAAGAAGACCTGATTGAACTCGGCGTTACCCGTCATGGTCTTCAGGGGCGAGATCTCGATCCCCGGCGTGTCCATGGGCAGCAGGACGTAGCTGATTCCTGAGTGCTTGCTGGCGTCTGGCTCGGTGCGCACCAGGATGAACATCATCTTGGAAATCTGCGCCGTCGACGTCCAGATCTTCTGGCCGTTGATCAGAAAATCATCGCCGTCCTCGGTGGCCGAGGTCTGCAGACTCGCCAGATCGCTGCCGGAGCCGGGCTCGGAATAGCCCTGACACCACAGGACCTCGCCGCGGAGCGTGGGCCCGATCCACTCGCGCTTCTGCTCCTCGGTGCCGTGCTCGAGAAGAGTGGGGACCAGCATCGAGGCCCCCTGTCCAGACATGCCGCGCGCGATTCCACGCTCGGTAAAGACCTCGTCGAGAATCACGGTCTCGAGCAGGTCCGGCTCGGCGCCGTAGCCCCCGTACTCCTTGGGGAGCGTGCGAGCCGCGTAGCCCCGCTTGATCAGCAGGTCCTGCCAGGCGACCATCCCGTCGCTTCCCATCCCGCCGAGCATGCCGAAACCCTTCGGGGCCTTCTCGCTGTGCTCGTCGAGGAACTGCTCGATCTCCTGACGAAATGCCTCGTACTTCGTTCCGTAAGAAAGGTCCATGTGCCTCCTCGCTCTGAATGGGTCTGCCCGTTCGCGTGCCTACTCGCCGTGTGGCC
>JAJDAN010000005.1 GCA_029261855.1 Deltaproteobacteria bacterium | reverse complement strand
GAGTGCAGAATGTGCAAGGCTATACAGATAGCGAATGGATCGAGTGCTCACCAGGGGCGGGGTTGATCGAGGTGATGCTGCAAAGGCAGTGAGAGCGATGTCCAAGAACACCTTCATCCTCGGACTCATCATCGCCCTGCTGGGAGCGCTCATCTTCACCTTCGGATGGACGCCCCCATCTGGAACCATGCCGGACACGACTGCTGCTCCTCAGGAAGATACTGCTGAACCGAACACCGACCCGATTCACATTCCTGAGGCACAGAAGCCCGAGAACCAAAACGAGCAGCGCGAACGCATCGACGACCGACTCCTAGTCCGAGTTCTCGATGCGCGCACCTTGGAGCCGGTGGCCGGGGCCGTGGTTGGATTACGTAGGGTCAATTCTCCGCCTGCCAACGGCACTTTCAGGGTCACTTCCAATCCACGACTGGGTCAATGGCACAAACTCAGCTCTCTGCCCCGATCAAGTGCGGATGACTTCAAGTCAAGTGTCGAGGACTTGTTAAGGAGTCGCATGCTCGAGCAAATGAGGCGGGTCAATGAAACTCTCGCCACTCAATCGCCCTCGAACTCCGGACTCCTGTCCGGCACGAGCACCGACCAACATGGCATGGCAGTTCTCGGTGAGAGTGAGGCAGGGCAACAAATCTGGGCAACCAAGGGCAAGGCCCGGGGGTCCGCAATCGCGCAGTCATCGGGAACGGTTGATGTTCTGATCGAAGCAGTGACCAGGGTATTGGTTCTCGATGCACGCGGCCGACCTTCAACTGACGCCAAGGTCACAGTCGAAGTACTCGACAGCCAGGGCTCCAGGCCATACTTCGGCAGTTACCTTGCCAGCGCCCTAGGCGATGGCATGCACAGATTCACTCAGCTCTGGAGTTCGGTGAACAAGAACAAGGCGGCTATGGGCGACCGGAACAGCACTGTCACCTTCCGACTCGTCGGCGACCTCAACTTGGAACCGGTCACCTTGGGTCGAAACGACCCAGTACCGAATCCAATCGTCCTACGTGAAGCATCCAGCGGATCGATTCAGGTGCTCATCCCCTGGATGAAGGATGCGAGCAGCGGAGGCATCACTGTCAGCATCGCCACTCCAGACAATCAGATCCTGCAATCGCGTAATAGGCCCCCCTTCGTCTTCGAGCGCCTTGCTCTCAGAAAGCGCTTCCGACTGGAGGTGAAGCTAGCTGGCGAGAGCATGTACCTCGACACGCTCGACGGGCCGGCATTCGCGGACCAAGTTCTCACGGTCACATTACCGACCCCTGAGCATCGCATCTTGCTCATCGCCAAAGCGATGCCGAGTAAACAGTCGACCGGAAGGGGAGGGGTCGCTCTCGCGGACTACAGTCTGCTGACGAGCGTTGGTGAAGTCCTCCATCGCAACGCCGATAGGTCTGGAAAACTGTTGTTCGCGCCCAGGTTCACCATGAGAGCCGGAATGCAGGCGCAGATCTGGAAGGAGGAGAACGGCGAGATCCTGGGCTCCAGACTCATCAACTTGGATTGGGGAGTCAACGGCAGACAAGACTTGGGAGAAATCAAACTCTCACCTGCGGGTGTCCTGCTGCGTGCTCGAGCTGTGGACCAGCTTGGTAACTTGCATAGGCATGCACGGATCGAGGTCCGCGAATTACTAGGAGGTGAGGCAGGCCGTTCCTGGCACACAAGTCCGACTCTAAGAACGCGGCGGGACAGTGACAAGGGGCTCGTGGAGGTGCGCGGTCTCGAGCTGCATCGGAGAATGCGCCTGCGGGCGAGTCATCTGGATGGCTACACGGACAGTGAATGGGTGGAGTGTCGGACGGGGGCGGGAGTGATCGATCTGGTGATGCGTCAGCACTGACCCGTGATGCAGTCCCGAAACATTCTAGTCGTACTCGGCATCGCCCTCCTCAGCTCACTCGCATGGATGTTCGCTGACGAGAGCGCCTCAACGGCTAACCCCGTCATATCTTCCTGGGCTCCGGCGGAACTTATCAGCGCGCAGAGTGAGAATTCGCCTGACCGCGAAGGAACAAGTGAGAGTAGCTCGGCTCGAGAGTCTATTGATGAGTCACCCCTCAGCATCCGGGTCTTAGACGCACGCACCTTGGAGCCGATGCCCGGAGCGCGAGTTGAGCTGCGGAGAGGGAAGCGATCTATCAAGCGGGAGTTGTTTGGCCCCATCACCTCCCAACTCTTTCTTGGCCCTCTCGAGGATAGGCCAGCCGGCACCTACGTACTGAAAGGCTTCGGCAGCGAGGGCGACATGACGCCGACCAGTCACAGAATCAGTGACCTTCTCGACAGCCTTGAAGTTGACGACCACGGATGGGCAGAAATCGAGCGTCCAGTGGGTCCATTCCATTTACTGGGGTACAGCGGATTATCGAGTGGATTCGTAAACGTCGGCGAAAGTGACTCCGCAATAGAGCTGCTCATCGAGAAGCCCATTCGGGTGCAAGCTCTCGACGGCAATGGTCGACAGTCACCAACCGCTCGGGTTGAAGTCGTGCTGCACACGGGAAAGAACTCGCATGGCAGGTTCCTCACGGATGAACGGAAGGATGGGATCGAAACCTTTCGTGGGCTCTGGCGCGAGCTTCGCAAAGAGGGCATGAACGACAGCATGCAAAATGCCGGCATCGACTTCCGGCTGCGCGGCAACTTGTTTGAGGGCACACAGTTCTTTCCCATCGATGAGATGATTCCAGATCCGGTGGTCTTGCGCGAAGAGCCAAGCGCATCCGTTCTTGCCCTTGTTCCCTGGCTCGACGCGGTCAATGCGAGGGGCGACAGAATCTCCTTGGTAGAAGACTCGAGCGCCGGAAAGACCGTAGCCTGGCGTCAGCCGGGAAACCGGCACTTCGAACGCATCCCCCTGAACATGCGACTACGCTTGCATGTCGGAGTAGGCCAACAACGTGTTGTCAGCCATGCGTTTTCCGGACCTTCAACGGCGAATCAGTTGTTACGAGTGACTGTGCCCCCACCTAAGCGGCACGCCTTCGTTGAGGCGTGGATCTATGCTCCGGCGGCAATTCCCTCGATGCAACGTGCAGAGTATGAGTTCTTTCTGAGAACGGAGAATGGGCAGCAGGTCATGTCCAAGCTCGATTACTCGGGAGGAATGTTCTTCGTAGCTCGGGTCCAGCCAGGGAGTGGAGTACAGGCACAAATCTGGCGAAACGCCTCAGGTAGGATAGTCGTAGCTCCGAGCTTCGCCCTATCTGCGGGAGTCGGTGCCAGGAAGAATCTAGGCACGATCTACTTCAAACCGGCACCGACCCTGCTTCGAGTTCGTGCGGTCGACGAAGAGGGCAGAGCTTTGAGAGAGGCCCGCATCAGGGTGCATGAGTGTCTGGAGAGAGCAGATGGACCCAAGTGGAAGGTGAGCAAGAGTCTTCAATCTCATATTGATCCCGACACCGGCATTGCCGAGATTCGCGGACCAGTGGTCCACCGGCGATTCCGGGTGAGGGCCTGTTATCTTGATGGCTATGAGAATGGTGAGTGGGTGGACTGTCGACCGGGGGCGGGAGTTGTCGATCTGGTGATGCGGAAGAGATAGAGATGCCACGTTCCAAGATCCTCGCATTTGGATTGATCCTCGCAGCAATTGCAGCGATCTCATTCCTCCTCGTATCGGAAGATCTGCCTGAGAATGCGCCGGTCGAGCAACGAGAACAGCTCGACGAAAACCCAGGCTCGGTTCCTCCTCACTCGACTTCTCCGGATGTCGAGTCGAAGCCTCCAGCAAGAGAGGACTTGAGCGAGCCTTCGATCACGATCCAAGTGCTCAATGCACGCACCCTAGAGCCGGTAACCGGCGCACGGGTCGAAGTCCGGCGGGGCAACCCAAAGCTCGCTGAACCTTCTCTCTCTCTCAAATCGCGGAAGAGAGGCCGAACTCGCCACCGTCGTGATCGAATCAGACTATCTGGACTCGCGCATCGCATGAGGCTACTCGCGGAGACAATCAAAACTCATACCTGCAATGAGGATGGTCGAGTAACCCTAGAACGCCCAGATTATGGCACCTACTTCTGGGCAGGACTCGATCGCGCAGAAGGCGTTGCGGAATTTGCGAAGAACGAATCGGAGATCACCTTGCTCATCGAAGCTCCGATTCGGGTCAGAGCCTTGGACGGTCAAGGCATGCCTCTGCCACCAATCAGGGTCGAAGCACAGTTGAGGCGGCAGTCGAGGATCCTCGGCACGTACTACGCGCAGGACTTCACGGATGAGACGGCAGTCTTCCGAGGGCTTTGGCAAGAACTCAGGGCATCCGGCGACTTTCAAGAGTCCGCGATGACTGGAGTACGGCTCGAGATCAGCGGCCACCTGTTCAAGAACCCCAATTTCCTCTCCATAAGGAAAGCGGTCCCCGACCCCATCATTCTCCAAGAACAGCCAAGTGCCTCGGTCACCGCATCCCTCCCATGGCTCGATGGAGCAGAGGTCTGGTTCCTTCGCGTCAGCCTTCATGAGCAGGGCATGCTCAGCAGGAATCGAAACAGCGCGCTGATCGGTCACGCGGGGACTGCACCCTTCCACTTCGATCAAGTTCCTTTGAGCAGAGAGCTTCGACTGGAGGTGAGAATCGGACCCAGGAGGATTGCAGAGCACATCTTCGATGGGCCGACTTCTCCAGGTCAGGAATTGCAGATCGGCTTCCCTCGCCCCTTCAATCTCATCCTCCTGCGGGCTCTTGTCGACGAATCAGTGGAACAGGGGGGAGGCGGTTCACCGGTGGCATACTTCCTCCACACGGCTGAGAGGGAAGCTATTCCAATCGAAGTGAAGAGGGGTGGCGTGCTTTCCCTCCTCGTGCCCCTGGATGAAGGTATCGAAACCAAGGCCCAGCTTCGCAAGACGATCGGAGAGGATAGGTTTGAAACCGAGCCCTTCACCTTGGAGATCGGACCAGGCGGGATTCACGAACTTGGCAAGATCGAGTTTCACGAGCCAGCGCGAGTGATACGCGCGAGAGTGGTCGATGCCTCGGGAGAAGCCATTCCTCATGCTCACATCACGGTTCAGGAACGACTGGGCAGTCAGGATCCGAGCCGATGGAGCCCACCGAGAACATTAGAGCTGCACCCCCATCCCGGGACAGGGATCACCGAGATCAGAGGTCTTTCAGCGCTCCGTTCTGTGAGGATCAATGCAGTTGCTGAGGACGGCCTTCGTAGCCCATGGATGGGACTGCGGCCGGAAGACAGCGAAGTCACCCTCCGCATGCGCAAGCACTGACCCCCTACTCCACCCCCTCGAGATCCTCCATATCCGGGCCCTGCAACTTCAGCGGCGTACTCCTCCGCCCCACTCGCATGTTCAGGACCTCCACAAACACAGAAAAGCCCATGGCAAAGTAGATGTAGCCCTTGGGGATGTGCATCTCCAAGCCTTCGCCCACCAAGGCCATCCCGATCAACAACAGAAAACTCAAAGCCAGAATCTTGAAGGTCGGATTCTTCTCCACGAAGCGACAGACGGGTCCGACGAAGAAGATCATGCACATGACCGAGATCACCACCGCGGTCACCATGATCGACAGCTGCTCCACCATTCCCACGGCGGTGATCACCGAGTCGACGGAGAAGACGATGTCCAAGAGCAGGACTTGGAAGAGAACGGATCGGAAGGTCGCCGAACCTGCGGAGCTCGTCTTGCCTTCCGCTACCTCACCAAGGCGATGATGAATCTCCACCGTGCTCTTGCCGATGAGAAACAGTCCACCGGCGATCAGAATCAAGTCACGGCCTGAAAAGCCCTGATCGAATACGGAGAAGAAGGGTTCGGTCAGCCCCATGATCCAGGAGAGGAAGAAG
>JAJDAN010000004.1 GCA_029261855.1 Deltaproteobacteria bacterium | reverse complement strand
AAGCAGCGGTTCCGCCGGCTAGGAACGTGCGCGGCCGGTGGCCGCGCACCCGCGGCAAGCCGGAAGCAGCGATTCCGCCGGCTAGGAGCGTGCGCGGCCAGAGGCCGCGCACCCGCAAGCCGGGACCAGCGGTTCCGGCTGCTACCCGAGCCCGCTTGCCGTCCGAGGCGAGGCGCGCCAGGGCAGCGGTGGGCGCAGCTCCGGGCCCTGCCACCACACGAGCGCCGGGTCCTCGAGCCATTTTCGCTCGAGGACGCGCGCGAAGCGGCGCACGATGGCTTCTGTTCGCTCTGCGCGCGGCTGGTCGCTTTCTCCGCAGTCGATCGGCTCGAGGAACTCGATGGTGATGCGCCCGCCCGGGCCCGGTACCGCGAAAGTGGGGAGCATCGGCGCGCCAGTTGCGACGGCCAGGGTCGCGAAGCCCTGGGGAAAGCCGGCCTCGATCCCGAGGAAGGGAGCCTGTACGCGCTTGCCGTAGGGGCCGTCGCCGGTGATCAACACCGTCTCGCCGGCCTTCAGGCGTTCACGCGCGATCAGCAGCGGGCGCACCGCGTCGTCCTGCGAGAGTCCGATCAGGTCCAGGTGCTCGATGATCGGTCGCGCGGCTTGCTGCGGAAACTTCGCGACGACGGCGTTCGCGATACCCCTCCGATTGAGCGACAGCGAAAGGAAGTGCGCGGCGCCGTAGTGGGCGCCGACGAGCAGGACGCCCTGTCCCTGATCCCGGGCCTTGTCGAGTCGCTCGATGCCGACGATCCGCACGGCGTCCCGGACAACCTCGTCAGGGCACAGGTCGAGGGCCGCGAGCCGCCAGTTCGAGGCGATGCGACCCATGAAGAGACGAACGAGCGCGTCCGGATCCCGCGCCGTGCCGGGCGCGAAGAGCGGATGCCGGGGCAGCTTCTTGCGCAGCTTCCGCCTCATCGCCTGCTGCACCAGGCTCAGCTTCCAGGCCGCTTCCATGCCGCGACAGAGTGTCTCGTAGCGGGGGATGAGACCCAGGCCAACGGTCCGGGCCGCCGCGTCGACTCGTCTGAGCGTGTGCAGCGTCTTCACGGGCGGTGCCGATCAGCGCCGCGATTCGACGTAGCGCGCCAGGCAGCGGACGCTGCGAAAGTCCTCGGGATCGCTGCCCGCGATGTCGAAGTCGATGCCGAAGCTCTCTTCGAGACCGATCACCAGGTCGAGGACCGCAGCGCTGTCGAGTCCGATGTCGTCGAAAAACTCGGAGTCGGCGTGGATTTCCGCCGGGTCGAGCTGAAGCTCCAGGCGCTCCAGCAGGACGCGGGTGACCTCTGCGATCGTGCGGTCGAGACTGGTGCGGTCGAGACTGGGGTTCTCGCTCTTCACTCCCTGGCCCCCAGCGGCTGCCTCAGATCGGGATGTCACTGAGACCCTCCTGAAGCACGTGACCGGGGGTCGACTCGATCCGCCGGATGTCTTCGCGGAGGCGCTCGAGGACGGTGATCCCCCGCGCATCGTAGACGTTCCCCTGAAGCAGCTGGACCAGCTGGTCCCGATACTCGGGCTTGCGAAGGTAGTAGGTGAACAGGTTCTGCAGCTTGTAGTAGACCTTGATGAAGTCGTACCACAGCTCGACGCCCGCGCGCATTTGCGTCTCGTAGGCGCCGAATGCTTCGGCCTCGGGCCGTTCGCCAGCGACGACGTGTGCGATCTGTTCGGCCGCGAACTTCGCGCTGTAGATCGCGACCGAGACGCCGGAAGAGAAGATCGGGTCGACGAAGCGGGCGGCGTCTCCGACGAGCAGATAGCCCGGGCCGACGAGCTCTCGCATCGAGTAGCTGTAGTTGCCCTCACTGCGCAGGTTGGACACCCGCGTCGCCTGCTCGAGCCGTCGCGACAGCTCGGGGTTCCTCGCCAGGTGATGGGCGTAGTGGGCTTCGCTGTCCTGCCCGTTGCGCTGGAAGTCCGCCTTCTCGGTCACGACGCCGATGGACGTGGTCTCGTCGTCGATGGGGATCTGCCAGACCCAGCCGCGTTCGCTCGGCAGGAAGTGGATGTGGATGTAGCCGGCGGTCTCCTCGGGGCCGCGCCCGACTCCCTTCCAGTAGGCGTAAACCGCGTACTGGTCGAAGAGGGTGTCCTTCTGCAACAACCGGAAGCGCGAGCCGAGGAAGGTGTTGCGTCCGGTCGCGTCGACGACGAAGCGCGTGCGGAGGGTGTGCGTCTCGCCCTCGTGCTGGACCTGCACGGACTCGATGCGCCCGTCCCGGGTCTCGACACCATTGACCAGGGCGCCCTGGTAGACCGGCGAGCCCAGGGTTTCCGCATGGTCGAGCAGCATGTGATCGAAGCGGGCCCGGTCCACGTGAAAGGTGTAGTCGAGGCCTCCGAAGGTCTTGTCGGGCACGACGCGAATGGCGTGCGGATTCTTTCCGGACTTGGGGACCCAGACGGCCCCTTGCTTGCGCGGGAAGCCCGCGGCGTCGAGCTTCTCGAGAAATCCGATCTCGTCGAAGATGCGGTTGGTGGCGCCTACCAGGGACTCGCCGACGTGGTGTCGCGGAAAATGCGCACGTTCGAGGACGACGTGGTCGATGCCAGCCATTGCCAGGTAACAGGCCGTCGTCGCACCGGCGGGGCCCCCGCCGAGGATCGCGACAGTGGTCTCCTCGGGGAGCCTCCTTGCGGTAGGTGTCACCGGCGTCGGCGTCACGAGCGCGCCTCGGGATAGAGGACGGCCGGGAACTCTTCGTCGATGTGGAAGGCGAAGCCCTCGCCCGCGAGGCGGTAGCTGCGGGTGAAGGAGTCCTCGTTCTGGTGCGCGGTCTCAAGCAGGAAGGAAGTCTCCCGGTGCAGCAGCTGGGCGATCCGGCCGAGACCGATGCGCTTCTCGAGCACCAATTTCAAGAACTGTTCGTCGTCCACCACCACGCGGCTCTCGGCGTGGCAGGCGACGGTGCCCTCGTCGCGCAGCACGAGGTCGACGACCCGCTCGATGGTCGATCCGTCCCGACGTTGGCTCGACATCTCGATATCGATCGGCCGGCCGAAGTAGGCAGACAGTGTCCCCTGCAGGGTGCCCGGCGTCGCGAGCAGGACGCGGCGCAGGGGGTCGAAGCCTTGAAGCTTCTGCAGCATCTCGTCTACGGCGAGGATCTCAGTCAACTTTCCGCGTTCCTTCTATGAGCTTTTCTCGGATCATCTTACCGGCCGCGTTGCGGGGAAGCGACGGCCGCGCCTCGATGATTCGCGGGAGCTTGTATTCTGCGAGATCCTCCCGGCACAGCGCGATGATCTCGCGCCGGAGCGCGCTTTCGTCGCCCCGCCAGTGTTCGCCCACGGCAACCACGAGTTTGATGATCTCGGCGCCGCTCCGGGTCGGCACACCGACGGCCGCGGCCTCGACGACGCTCGGGTGCGCCGTCGCGCAGCGCTCGAGCTCGACCGGGTCGACCTTGCCTGCGGCCACGTCGATGAAGAGCTTGGTACGGCCGCACAGCCGGAGCCGTCCGTCCTCGTCCAGCGAGCCGAGGTCACCCGTCCGGAACCAGCCCCCCTGGAAGACGTCCTGGTTCAGCGCTTCGAGACCCGCATAGCCGCAGCCCGCAGCTGGGCTTCGCAGGGCGACCTCCCCGACCACACCCGGGCCGCAGCGGCTCCGCCGCTCGTCGAGGATCGCGATCTCGACGCCCTGGATGGGGCGCCCGACCGACTCGCAGCTCGCGCCCAGGCCTTCGGAACCAGCGTCCGAGAGATTGATGCAGACGGACCCGGCCTCGGTACAGCCGTAGAGCTGGCGGGCCTCGATGCCGAGTCGGTCGCGCACCTGCTCGAAGGTGGCGACGGGCAGTGCAGTCCCCGCGGTGAAGCACAGGCGTAGGCTCGACAGGTCGGCGTCCGTATCCCGCGCGGCGAGATGTTGCAGCTGGAAGGGAACGGTCGGGAAGATCGTCACGCGTTCCGTCTGGATGGCGTCGAGAACCGCGCGCCGTTCGAAACGGTCGAGGACCACGAGCGCGGCGCCCGTGCGGAGTGCCGCGAGGATGCAGTTCCCGAGACCGTGCGCGTGAAAGAACGGGACGACCCCGAGGATGCGGTCGTCCGGCCCGACACCCGTCGTCGCCGTGAATCCCGCGGCCTCGTGCGCCAGGTGTCCCTGGGTGCGCGTGATCCGTTTGGCCGTCCCGGTCGTCCCGGACGAGAAGCCGTACAGCACCGGGAGGTCGGGGGTCGAGGTGGGCCGCGGCCACGGAGCGGGCGCCTCGCTCGGGATCTTGAAGTGCGGCTCGCTCACGAAGACAGGCGTTGGGGGCTCGTGCTTCCGGGCGATGGCGGTGCATCGGTCGGAACCCTCCGGCGTGCAGAGGATCGCGGCGAGACGGACGTCCGCGAGGCGCGCCTCGATTTCCCGCTTCCGGAAGTTCGGGTCCAACGGGATCGCGACGGCTCCCAGGCTGGCCGCGGCCAGGAACGATGCGACGAAGTCGGGGCTGTTCGGCAGCAGGATGGCCACGCCGTCGCCCTCGCCGACGCCGGCGCGTTCAAGCTCGTCGGCGCGCGCCCGCGCGGCGGCGGAAAGCTGATCCCAGCGGATGGAGGTACCACGCCAGCGCAGCGCAGTGCGCTCCGGGTGTCGGCGGGCGTTCTCTTCGAGCATCTGGATCAGCACGATTGCACTCCGCTCGTGTCGTTCGACTACTTGATCGCCAGGAAGCCTTCGAAGCAGACCCATTTCATGATCGTCGTGATGTCGACGAAGCCCGCGCGTCGCATCAGGTCGAGATTGCCCTGGGTCGAGAAGGGCTCGAGTATGCCCTTGAGGCTGCGCTGCTTGTTCAGGATCTCGGCTTCACTGAAGTGCTGGTCGAGCTTGTACTCCTGATAGATCTGACCAGAGATGTCCTGAAAGCGCGCGTCGGGGGCGCGCACCTTCTCGAACAAGATGAGCGCACCGCCCCATTCGAGACTCTCGTAGATGCGCGTGAAGACGTCCTGACGGGACCGGGGGTGAACGAATTGCATCGTGTAGTACGAAAGAACCATGCTCGAGGGCTCGATCTCGCAGTCGACGAGATCAGCCTGGACGAAGGTTGCGCGGGCGTCTCCGCATTCCTTCGCCGCCTTCTCGAGCATCGTGGCCTCGCGGTCGATGCCGATGTAACGGATCTCGTCCCGGGCCTCGTTGTGCCTCAGGAACCTCCGGGCGAGTGCTCCGGTCGACGTGCCCAGCTCGGTGACGACCGAGCCGTCGTGGAGGAAGAAGTCGCTGAGCTGGCAGACCAGCTCGTGCCCCTCCTTGTAGAGCGGAACCGACTTCTCCACGTGCGCGTCGAAGTCGTCCGCGACGTCCTGGAACGACCAGGCGGCGTTCTTTGCGCTGATGTGCGCCCCGCTCTTCTTGGCCATCGACCTGCTCCCGACTACATCTCTCCGACGTACTCGAAGAAGACGTGAAACTTTTTCATCTCGTAGAAGAAGGGCGTTCGCGCCTTCGGGTACGAGTAGGGGTGGAAGAACGCCCGGGCCACATCGAAGTGCAGTCGCTTCGCCGGGTCCCAGATCGGGTAGTCGAGGACGGTGACGTCCGAATCGGAGAACATGCTCGCCGAATTCACCGGGTTCGCGGTGGCCAGGAAGCGGGCGCTGCGAAACACCGGTGCGTTCACGTAGTAGTCGAAGAAGGAGCGTTTGAGTTCGCCGAGGGCAGCAAAGCTCGTGATCAGGTCACTGCTTTCCGGCTCGAGTCGATCGTAGTACTGCGGCGGCATCAGGACGAAATCGAAGGACTCGAGAAATTCGCGCGTGATCGACTGCTGGTCGGACAGTTCCCGGACGCCGGCAATGCGCGCACCGGGGCGATACTGCCGCAGGAAGTACGACGCCAGCAGCAGTTGCTCCGGAAGGTCGACGAGGACGTGGTGAGACCCGGGATGCTCTTGCTGCAGCAGACTCGAGAAGATCCCGTACGCACACCCGATGTCGACGGCAGTGAAGCCGGGGTCCAGCCGGTCGGCGAGCGTCTTTCGCAGCAGGCCCAGCGAGTAGATGTGCTTGAACCAGCGATGCGTGTAGCGATGGCCCTTGTGCTCGAACAGGTAGGGGTTGCCCACGTCGGGTGAGGGGTAGCTGCGCAGCAGATCGTCGTAGCCGCAGTCTTCGAGGATCTCGAGACAGCGACGGAGTAGCGCTCGCTCGCCCCGGCGGCGTGGGTGAACCAGGTTCAAGGGGTTTCGCAGGCTCGGGTCGTGGACCGGATTGTCGCCAGTGAAGATCCGAAGCTTGCGGAAGTCGCGCAGCACATCGGGGGCGAGTCGCCCGTCCTCACGCACCAGAGACTGCTGGCCACGCGAGAACCAGTCGTTCCAGCGGCCGGTGTGCTCGGCCCCATGGCTGTACACGTGGCCCTGGCTTCGGCTCAGGTCCAGCTCTGACTCGAGCTGCTTCAGCAACGAGGAGTCCACGATCCCCTCCCAATCCGATCTTGGGAACTCTAGCAGTCGGAGAGCCCGGATTTGCGGCTCAACCGGAGGCCGTGAACGAGTAGAGGGCTTCGCCCACGTCGATTCGCTCGTATACCGCCTGGATGACGTCGTCGGGGACGTCGAACACCGCTCGCGAGGTTCCCAGGGCTTCCGTCGCCATCCATTCGGGCAGACGATCGTCTGCCGCGGTGAAGCCAGCTCGTCGATTGAAGGTCCATTCGTCTTCGAGGACCTGCCACGCGATGTCGCCGATCGCCTGGCGTGAGACCGCGGTGTCGTAAAAGGCCCCATACAGCTCGCGGAGGTCGTCGAGCGAGCAACCCAGGAACATGCAGCAGCCCGACGAGTCATTGGCGGCATTGATCATCTGCAGCATCTGCGACGTGGCCGCGAGTTCTTCGCGGGGCACCGTCGGGTCGAGGGAGAGCCCCGCCGTGTGATCGGCACCCATGGCACTCGTCGCGTAGGTCACGCCCGTGGCGTTCAGGGTGCGGGGCTCCCAGGCGGCGATGGCCTGGCCCTTGACGGCGGGGACGCGGTCGTGTCCGGTGCTCTTGCCCACCGAAACGACTCCGTCTCCGACGGTGCGGCCCAGCGCGGATCCACGGGCGATCTCGGCCAGCAGCTGTTTCATGCCCGACAGATCGCCGTAGTCCATGCGCCCGGCGTCCATGTAGACGCCGATCGCCGCTCCGATCTCGATGGTGTCGACGCCCACGTCGTCACACAACCGGTCGAGCTGGGCGACTTCGTCCCATGTCTCGATGCCACAGTTGGCGCCCAGGAGCGCGAGGGTCTCGAATTCGAGGGACGAGGTTTCGTGGCTGCCGTCCGGTGCGTGCACCTTGTTGGTGCACTGCACCACGCAACCGTTCATGCACGCCTGCATCTCGCCCCCGCGTTCGGCGAAGCTGGCGACGATCCCGGACCCGTCCAGCTGGGGCGCGAAGTCCGCACGGCCAGACCGGCGGTTGCGGGTGGGCAGCGAGTCCAGCAGGTTGGCGACGTTGACGAACGCGCTGGTTCCGTGCTCGTAGACCCTGGAAGCCGCCTTCTTCTTCTGGGTGAAGCGCTTGACGATCACCGCGAAGGCCGCGGGGTCGGCGGGAGGTCGCGCCGGGAGCCTTCCCGGGTCGACGGCGATGAACTTGAGACCCTTCGCGCCCATCACCGCGCCGAGTCCGCCGCGCGCCGCGTGTCGGGTGGGGCGGCGGCCTTCCCGGTCCGTGCAGGCGATGGAGGCGCCCTTGATGCCCAGTTCGCCGGCAGGGCCGACCACCGCGAAGGAAGCCGTCGCGGGATAGCGTGCGTCGAGGTACTCGCACAGCGCGTAGTTGAGGCGGCCGGCGTGATCGTCCGCCGGGACGAGACGGGCGCCGGCGCCGTCGATCTCGAGGCCGAAGCGCCGGCTCGCCTCCGCTGGCCGTCCGCTCACCACGATGGCCCGCACGCCGAGTCGCATCAGGTGCTGGCCGACATTGCCACCGGCGTTCGCCTCCTTGATGCCGCCGGTCAGCGGGCTGCGCGCGCCGAAGGAGACGCGCCCTGACGTGGGCACGGCGCTACCCGACAACAACCCGGGAGCCACCACGAGGACGTTGTCCGGACCGAGGGGGTCGCATCGCGGATCGCATTCGCGAGCCAGCACGCGGGCGGTGAGGGCGCGGCCACCGAGCAACCGCCAGGCCGCGGGGTAGGGCTCGAAACTCAGGGTTCCCGCCGTCATGTCGACACGCAGAACGCGGTCGTTCTGGTCGGGCGAAGCGCCTGGAGTGCCATCGGGGCAGATCATGCCGGAGAGGCTACAGCAGGCCTTCTGCCGCATGCTCCTAGCTGGTCGAACCCGGGGTTTCGTCTTGCTGCGGGTGCGCGGCCTTCGGCCGCGCACGTTCCTAGGACAGCGCGTCGCGGAATGCTGCCTGCAGGGCAGTTGGGCGGGCATCGGCGAGCTGGTGGAGCCAGATCTGGTCTCGCAGCACGTCCCGCGGGCCTCGCACCACCCGCAGGTCGCCGTCCTGCTGGTAGGGAGCCACCAGGTCCTCGGGCAGTACGCAGGCGCCGACACCTCGTCGGGTCAGCTCGAGCGCGACATCGGTGCCGCTCCCCACCCAAGCTCGCACGTGACTGCGCGGGACACGGTGCGGGGACTCGCTGTCGGGGTAGTGGTGATCCACCCAACGGTCGATCAGCGGCTCGTTCCGGAAGTAGTCGACGATGGGAAGCCCGGCGATGCGGTCCCAACCCCGCCCCTTCATGCGAACGCCCTTCGCGAGCGCGAGCACGAGGGATTGTGAGAAGACGGGTCGCGTTTCGATCCGGCTCGCGGTTCGGGTCTCGTCCGGGTCGAGGGACAGCACGAAGTCGAGGCGTCCGTCTTGCAGCTGCGCGAGAAGCTCTCGCCGCGACCCGTGGACGAGACGGCAGCGGGTCCCCCGGTGCGCGCCGAGGAACGCGTCGAGCAGCCCGGCGAGGCGGAAGCGAGAGAAGCCGGGATAGAGGCCCACCCGCAGCTGCCCGCGCACTTCAGTCATCGCTTCGCCGATCGACGACAGGGCGTCCGCGATGCGGACCTCGGCATCCCCGTACGCGTGCCGCAGCAAGCTTCCCTCCCGCGTCAGCACGAGTCGCTTGCCGACGCGCAGGAACAGGGCCACACCCAGCGCCGCTTCGAGGCCGGCCAGGCTATGGCTCACCGCGGACCGACTGAGCGACAGCCGGGTCGCTGCCGCGCTGACGCCCCCCGTCTCCGCGATCACCGCGAAGGTGCGCAGCTTGTTGAGGTCGATCCGGGCCGGGTCGAGATCGCCGAAGCCTCGGGGGTCGATGAGATCGTTCGATTTCATAGAACGATCAAGTTCTAACGTTTCACTTTACTTGTCAATGACTTCGGGCGATGGTGCGCCGCATGCTCACGGCACTTCCGCTCACACTCGAGATTACGCCGCCGGCCCGGCCCCGGGCGTCGGTGTTGCTGCGCCGTGCGGGTTGCCTCGGTGCCCGCGCGAACCGGGTCAACGTGATCCATCGGGTCGACCGCTGGGGGAGCCTGCCGGCGTCCATCGTCTTGGCGCGGCACGGCTTCGATCCGGTCTGGCACCTCCCGAATCGAGGTCGTCGCGCTCAGCAGATCGAGGACGATCTGGCCTTCGCCGCCCGAGCCGGTGTCCGGCGGGTGCTGTGCCTGCGCGGGGAGTACAAGGCCGAGGACGAAGAGGACACACCCCGGATTCGGGAGGTGGTGCGGATGGTGCGCCGGCTGCTGCCGGGCGCGAGTGTGTCGGTCAGCCTGAATCCGTTTGCCGCCCAGGGGCCCAAGACACGTGCGCGCGTGCTCGCCAACCTCGATGCGAAGCTTCGGTCAGGCGCCGAGGCCGTGCAGACCCAGGTCAGCTTCGACCTCGAGGCCCTGCGGCCCTACGCCGAAGCCGTGAAGGCGGACCATCCATCGGTCCGGGTCGTCCCGATGCTGATGCCCGCGCTCTCGACCCGGGCAGCGGTGAGGATCTCGCGGCGTCTCGGGGTTCCGCTGCCGGCTGCCTTGCTGTCGCGACTCGAGCGCTACGGTGCCGAAGCGGGTTGGGAACACTTCGAGTCGTTCGCCAGGGCGGTTGCCGATAGCGCCTTGTTCGACGGACTGGCCGTGATGACGCCCATCGACCCCACCCCTGCGTTCGCCGCGAGGCTGCGATCGGTGTTCTGCTAGCCCTCGACGAAACCCACTCGGGAAGCGGAGATCCGCAGGGTTCAGCAGAAGCCCAGCGCGCGCTGTGCCACACCGATGACGGATTGGGGCTAGGACCGGGCGTGCACGCGACGCAGGTACCAGGCGGGAGGCATGAAGGCGAGATAGAGCACGAACGCCCCGATCAGACCCGAGACGCCCAGCGCGATGGCCGCTCGCGGATCGGCGAAGGGACCGCGCGAGTCGAGGTGGAGCAGGGTCGATACGACGACGGTGACTACGCCGAGCAGGGAGTTGATCGCCCACAGCAGGATGCGATCCGTGGTGACGGGATCGCCCAGACCGATGCGGTTCCGCCGTCTCGCCATGGCGTACTGCAACCACGATTCGATGCTCGTCCACAGGTAGACGACGCCGATCGGGACGCGCAGGAACTGCATCCAGTGGAAGGCCGCATCGAAGCTCGGCGTGTCGGGCGGCGCGGCGCCCAGCGCGTACAGCGCGCCGCCGGTGAGCACCGCCTGGGTGGCGCCGATGCCCAGGACGAGGTTCTCCGCCCAGGCGGCCCGGGGCCGGAAGGCCGTCCAGGTGAAGGCGGCCTGGGTGCTGACTGCCAGCCAGAACAGCAGCAGTCCGACGGCGAGCAGCAGCAGGTCGACATCGCCCGCGGTCGCCCGGCCGAGTCCGCTCAGTCCCATGAAGGGGAGCGACACGACCATGCACGAGAAGCCGGCCCCGAGGTAGAACTCCGGTAGCTGCTGGGTGCGACGAGACAGCATCAGCAGTCTCACGCTGACCGTTCCGCAAGCGACCACGAAGAGCGCGTTTGCCGCGGCGACCGCTAGCAGCGCGCTACCCACCCTGGCTCCGTGTCGAGGTCCGCACGAGCTCAGCGGGACGCAGGTGTCGACCGCTCCCCGGACTCGCTGTAGGCGACCCAGTCCGCGGTGAGGTCACCGACCGTCGGGTCGCCCCAGGTCTGGACCTCGTAGTCGAAGCCGGTCGTGTCCACGTCGACGATCCGGAGGCCGATCTGGGCGTGCTCGCCGTTGGGCAGCTGCACGGCCCGGACACCCAGCGTCACTCGCGGTGCCTCCTCGAAGGGCTTGGCGAAACGATGGCGAAGGGACACGTGCCGATTGCTGACCCGCGCGAGGGTCGTCCGACCCAGCTCGAGGGACCCGCTTTCCATTCGCATGGGATCGCTGGCCTGGGCGTCCGCCAGCTGGGCCGAGCCTGCCTCGTCGCCGCCCTCTCGCGCTGACGCCAGTGCGGTGGTACGGAACTCGTCGGTCAGGACCATCAGGTCGCGGTCGATGCGCTCGTCGATCTGTCTCGACATGTAGGCGTCGGTGTCGTGGCGGACGGCCATCGCGTCGACGTGCTGTTGGGTGGTGTCGTTCAGGGTCTCGTTCATGGCGAGGTCCTGTCCCGGGTCGAGCTCGGCGCTCATGCGGGTCTGGAAGCTCGCCAGGATGGCATCGAGGGACGCCAGCGCCTCGGCGCCTTCGCGAGTGGTCTCCGTCCCCGCGAATGCGTTGGGGGTCGCCAATGCCAGCAGGCCGATCCCGATCCAGGCAGCGCATCCGCCGGCGCGCAGAAGGACGCGGCGCCGGAAGGCCTCGGCCCTGGGGGCGATCGGACGGGGGGGGGTCGAATGGGGCATTGCACGCTCCTCGATGCGCAGGGTGGCTCCCCCTATCGGCCCGAGTCGCTTGAAACTGATGCGGTATCACCTCGGAGCGACGCAGTTCGGTGTTCGCCGTCACAACCGGAAAACTGCCGGCAGGCAACACGCAAGTCACCGGCTGCTCCTAGCTGGCCGGCCCGCGGCGGCGCCCCGGGGGCCCGGCGTGCGACGGGCGCCGAAAACCCAAAACGGAGTCTTGGGTCGGCCTCCTAGCCCCAATCCGTCATCGTCTTGGCACAGCGCTCGCTGGGCTTCTGCTGAACCTTGCGGATCCCGCTTCCCGGGTGGTTCTCGTCGAGAGCGCGACGATCTCACACCGGTGAACTCGAGTGCCAAGAGCCGAATCGCCGCGCGAGACGGAGCGTCGCCCGATTCCGGGCGCGAATTGGGGTCGCGCCCGGATCCGCATGACGGATCAGGGCTAGTCGGCGGCCCACTCGGCGGGAACGCAGACGTACTGCGAGGCCCATAGCGCCAGCCCTTCGAGCAGCGTCGGCTCGTGGAGGGCGCGCGCCACGACGTACGCGTGGATGTCTTCGGCGTTCCGGGCGTCGAGGACGTCGGCGAAGCTCGCCATTCCGCCGCCGCTCAGGATTCCGCCGAGCACGATCTCGTTCCAGCTCTCATGGACGCCCCGCTTCGAGCGCTTGAGGTCTGGGATCACGCCCGCGCTGCGCGTGGTGATGCCGTGACAGCGCGCGCAGTGGCGCGCATACAGGTTGCGACCGCGGTCGACCTTTTCGTCGTTGAGCGCCAGCCGCGGGGGCTCGCCCGGTCCGTCGTCAATGGCCTCGACCGGGGGCATCGGGGCCTCGCCTCCGAGCTTGAAGGCGAGAATGCGGCCGTCGTTCTTGAAGCGAAGAATGTCCCGGTGCAGGCCGTGCGACCCACCGATACCGGCCAGCACCGCGATGTACTGCTCGCCGTCGATGGCGTAGCTGATGGGCGGCGCCATCACGCCCACCTTGGTCTCGGACTGCCAGAGCCTGCGGCCGGACGTCGCGTCGTAGGCGGCGAAGACGCCCGCGCCCGTTCCCTGGAACACCAGGTCGCCCGCCGTCGACAGCAGGCCGCCGGGGACCTGCGAGCTGTGGTCGACGCGCCAGACCTGCTTCTGCGCGACCGGGTCCCATGCGGTGATGTGGGCCGGCGTGCAGAAGCGCATGGCGTCCATGTAGCCCTCGAGGCTCCGGGAGACGGCCCCCCAGTCCTCGGCGGTGTTCATGGTGTGCGGCAACGGTTCGAAGTTCGGGTCGGGCTCGAAGGCGTAGGCGAAGGCGGTGCTCGGGATGTACACGAGCCCGGTTCTCGGAGAGAACGACATGGGGTGCCAGTTGTGTGCACCGGCGACGCCCGGCGAAACCATGGCGCTCTTCTTCGACCAGTGCGCTTCGGGCCGCTCCACCGGTCGGCCCGTGGCGAGGTCGATGTGGGTCGCCCAGGTGGCGACCGAGTACTTCTCGGCGGAGATCAGCTCACCCGTCGCCCGGTCGAGCACGTAGAAGAAGCCGTTCTTCGGTGCCTGCATCAGCACCCTGCGCTTCTTTTCGCCGATCTCGATGTCGGCGAGGATCATGTGCTGGGTCGCCGTGTAGTCCCAATACTCGCCCGGCGTCGTCTGGTAGTGCCAGACCAGGCGGCCCGTGTCCGGCTTCACCGCCAGGATGGAGGCGAGGAACAGGTTGTCGCCACCGCCCGGACTGCGCTTGTCGCGGTCGTAGACCGACGCGTTGCCGACCCCCACGTACAGCAGGTCGAGCTCCGGGTCGAAGGCCATCGAGTCCCAGACGGTGCCGCCGAGACCCAACTCGAACATCGAGTCTCTCGACCAGGTCTTCGCCGCCAGCGCGAGCTCGGGGTGTTCGTGCGGCCCGTCGCTGCTCTTCGGCACGGTGTAGAAGCGCCAGGCGAGGGCGCCGGTCTCCGCGTCGTAGGCGCTGAAATAGCCGCGCACACCGAACTCGGCGCCGCCGTTGCCGATGATCACGCGACCCTTCACCACGCGCGGCGCGCCAGTGATCGTGTAGGGCTGCTCCGGGTCGACGGTGAGCACTTCCCAGTCGGGCTTGCCGGTGGCGGCGTCGAGGGCGACGAGTCGACCGTCGAGCGTCCCGACGTAGACGCGCCCCTTCCACACGGCGACGCCGCGGTTGACCACGTCGCAGCAGGCGTCGCGTCCCTTGGCGCGCGGCACCTTGGGGTCGTAGGTCCAGATCTCGTGTCCGGTGGCGGCGTCGAGGGCATAGACGACCGACCAGCTGCCCGTCGCGTAGAGGATTCCGTCGACGACGATCGGCGTCGCCTCGAGCCCCCGGACGGTCTGGGTGCGGTACGACCAGGCCAGCCCGAGTCGGCCGACGTTGTCGCGATCGATCTGGTCGAGGGGGCTGTAGCGCTGCTCGTCGTAGCTTCGGCCATGGGCCAGCCAGCTCGCGGGCTCGAGGTTCGCGGCCTCGATCCGGGCCGCATCGACCCACCCGACCCCCGACTGGGGTGCAGGCTCAGCGTCGGACTGGGCGGCAGATGCCCCGCTCGAGAGCCCAACGAGCAGGACGAGGGCGGCTGCTAGCGTTGCGAGCACGCCACGGGATAACCCAGATCCGCTGCCTCCGCAGGAGGCGCAATCGAGGCCGGACATGTCGCACGACACGCAACACCTGGGCGCCGAGAAGTACGTCAGTCTGGCGACCTTCCGGCGTGATGGTCGCGAGGTACGGACCCCCGTGTGGGTCGCCGAGGCGAACGGTCGTCTCTACGTGTTCAGCGAAGCGAAGGCAGGCAAGGTCAAGCGCATCCGCGCCACCCGGCGGGTCGCGCTCGCGCCTTGCGACGTGCGAGGGGGCCTGCGCGGGGACTTCGTCGAGGGCACCGGCCGGGTCGTCAGCGAGTCGGAGATCATCGACCGCGCCTACGGCGCGTTCCTGTCCAAATACGGGATCGTCATGCGCGCGGCGAACTTCTTCTCGACGCTCACCGGGCGGATCCACAAGCGGGCAATGCTCGAAATCGAGCTGCCCGGCTGACGCCTGGAAGGGCCCAATCTGCTTCAGTCCGGCTCTGCCGGGAGCCGCACTTCGAAGCAGGCGCCCGAACCCGGCTCGGAGCTGACGAGGATCTCGCCGCCATGGTTGCGGACGATCTCGTACGAGACCGACAGCCCGAGTCCCGTTCCCTCGCCGACCGGTTTGGTGGTGAAGAACGGCTCGAAGAGCCTCTCGCGTGCCCCTTCCGAGATGCCCGGACCGTCGTCCTCCACTCGCGCGAAGACGTCCTTGCCGTCCCGGCCGGTGGACAACCAGACCTGGCCCGACTGCCCCACCGCCTGGACGGCGTTGACGATCAGGTTCACGAATACCTGACGGATCTGGTTGGGTGAACACAGACAGGTCGCATCACCGCGACGGTTCGATTCGAGGCGCACGCCGCTCGGCGCCTGGGATGCGGCGACGCGCAGCGCCCCATCGAGCACGTCGGCCAGTGACACACATTCCCAGTCCTTCCGGTCGACGGCGCCGTTGTGCGAGAATTCCTTCACGTCTCGTACGATGCCGATGGTTCGTTCGACGCCTTCGAGGGATTCGTCGATCAGCTCCTCGAAGTCGGACAGGCGCTGCACGTCCTCGTCCCCGAGCTTCGAGCTCAGCTCGTTCCATTCTTCTCGCAGGGTGTGGAGGTTCGTCCGGACGTACGACATCGGGTTGTTGATCTCGTGCGCGACGCCCGCGGCGAGCTGGCCCACGGCCTCCATCTTCTGCGTCTGCTGGACGCGTTCCTGGAGGGCCGTGCGCTCGGCGACCTTGCCGAGCTGGACACCGATGAGGGAGAAGACCTCCGTGAGACGCTCCGTGTCCTCGATCTTCACGGGAGACGCGAAGAGCATCACGGCCGGGACTGCTCCGTTGACGAAGACGGGCACCGCCATGGCGCTCTGGACGCCGCTGCGTCGCGCGACGGATGCGGCAGATTCCGGATCGTCCGGGACGTCGAAGGTCTCGAGGATCTGCGGCTTCTTCTGGCTGATCG
This sequence comes from Deltaproteobacteria bacterium, assembly GCA_029261855.1. Classification (GTDB taxonomy): domain Bacteria; phylum Myxococcota_A; class UBA9160; order UBA9160; family UBA4427; genus JAJDAN01. The sequence goes on along the minus strand of JAJDAN010000004.1, from coordinate 109,878 downwards.
CCTCGCCCACGACGCCAACGCCGGCGGGGAAACGATGCTTTCGCATCTGCGGGTTGAGCGCCTCGAGCTTCCGATCCCTCACGAATCCGATCCCACTGGTGCTGCTCGACCCATCCTCCGCCACCAGGTAGATGTGGCCGGCGACCCAGTTCATGGTCTCGCAGATGCGACGCATGCTGTCGCGCATGGCGTTGTCGAAGGACTTCGCCTCGTTGGCGGCCACCGCTGCGTGCATCAGCAGCTGCACATAGGCGGTCTCCGCCACCACGTCGCGGTTCGCGGAAGCGAGCTGGCGTTCAGCCTTCCGCTGCCCGGCGACGAAGCTGGCGCCGATGATGCCGATCGTGAAGATGGAGGTCACGCGGTTGAAGAGCGCGTTGCCGGCGCGTAGGTCTTCCGGCACCCGGCTCACGAGTTCGATGCCGAAGTCCGGAAGCAGCCAGAAGACCAGCGTCGTCGCGATGGTGATCCCCGTCCAGACGGCGGCAGCCCGCATGTCGAGAAGCACCGCGGCTGCCAGGGGCATGACGTACAGCCAGCCGAAGGTCGTATCGTAGAAGCCGCCCGTGAAGGTGAGAGAAGTCGCAAGGAAGCTGCCGAGGATCACGACGCCGAAGTGGGCGGCGAGCCGTGGCTCGTGCGTCGCTCGCAGCATGACGAGATTGATCATGGCAGCGGTGATGGCCAGCACGAGCAGGGCGAGCGGGACCACGAGCCCGATTCGGGACAGGTGCACGATCGACGGAATGCCCGCCAGGATGCAGATCCCGAGGGATGTGATGGAGAGGATGCGCGTGCGCCGCATGTCCTCGGGCGAGAGCGAGCCTTCCGGAATGCCGAGATCGACGATCTGGTCCGAGGCGAAACTTCGCATTCTTTCGAAGCGCGGGAACAAGGGGCGCACTCCTCCCGACTGGAAATCGGGATCCCGAAGGGTGCGCTTGAGGACAGCAACGGGAGTTGCCGCTGTGATGCCTCTGTGTTGCTAGCCGCCGGCGCCCTGGCCAGGGAGAAGGCCCTGGCGAGCGGGCCCCGTGGGCCCTGCTTTCGTCAGGCGCGTGCCAGGTGATGGAGTCTCAGCCCTCGTGTTCGAGATGCGACTGGACAGCGTCGCCGACGGTGTCTCGCTCGATCAGGAAGGTGTCGTGGCCGTAGGGCGCGTCGATCTCGAGGTAGCTGACCTCTGCGCCGGCCTTGCGCAGGCTCTCGGCCAGCTCGCGCTGCTGCCGCACGGGGAACAGGATGTCCGAGGTCACGCCGATCACCAGAGACGGGCAGCGCACGTGGTCGATGGTGGGGCCGTCGTTCCCGTTCTCGGGCTGCAGGTCGAAGAGGTCCATCGCCTTCGAGATGTAGAGGTAGGAGTTGGCGTCGTACTGCAGGCAGAACTTCTCACCCTGGTGTGCGAGATAGCTCTCCACCTGAAAGTCGGCGTCGAGCCGGGGCTGGCCGCCGGCGCGGCGCCTTCCGAAGCGCTTCTGCCATTCCGGTCCGCTCCGGTAGGTGATGGTGCCGATGCCGCGGGCCACCTTCATGCCGCGGTGCGGGAAGCTGTTTCCGTAGTAGCGGCCTTCGTTCCAGTCCGCGTCGTTCATCACGGCCTGCCGCTGCATGAAACGCAGCGCGATGGCCTGCGGGTACGAACGCATGCAGGCCGAGATGCTGACGATGCGATCGACCCGGTCCGGCTCGAGGGCCGCGAGCATCAGGGACTGCATGCCGCCCAGAGACGCGCCGACCGAGGCGTGCAGTCGCTGGATGCCGAGGTGGTCGAGCAGGTGGATCTGCGCTCGGATCATGTCGCGCACGGTGACGATGGGGAAGTCCGTGGCCCACGGCTCTCCCGTGGCGGGGTTCGTCGACGACGGACCGGTGCTGCCGTAGCAACCGCCGATCAGGTTCGTGCACAACACCTGGTACTTGTCGGTGTCGATCGCGGCGCCCGGGCCGATGAACCCTTCCCACCAGCCGGGGTTGGGATTGTCGGGCTGGCTGTGCGCGTGGGACGATGCGGACAGGCCCGTGTGGACGAGGACGACGTTGTCGCGGGCGGCGTTGGGCTCGCCCCAGCTCTCCCAGGCGATATTGAAGCCCGGCAGCCTGCCGCCCCACTCCAGGTCGAAATCATGGGGATGATGGAAGGTGTGGTAGCCGGAGAGAATCTTGTCGTAGGTGGGCTCGAAGCCCTGCGCGAGGTCCAGATCCGACATGGGCCTTGGATGCTACCTCGCCGAGCGAGGATTCGGCGACTGGCAACTGGCGTGCAGAAACCGGGTCGGGGGTCGCGCGGGACTCGCGAGCGGAAGTTCAGCAGTCGGGGCGGCGCTCGCCGGTCCGGGTCGCCTGCTCGAAGGCGTGCCCGAGGGCGAGGACGCCGGCGTCGTCCCGGTATCGTCCGACGATCTGCAGGCCCACCGGCATTCCGTCGTCGGTGAAGCCGCACGGCAGCGAGATGGCGGGGTGCCCGGTGACGGTGATGATCGAGCACGACTGCATCCAGTCGATGTAGCTGTTCATCTTCACGCCCGCGATCTCGCGCACCCAGCGCTCCTCGATCGGGAATGGCGGCACCTGGCTGACGGGTAGCGCGAGGAACGCGTAGTCGTCCATGAACCCGCGCATGCGGTGGTAGAGCTCGCTGCGCGCGGCTTCGGCGCGGCCGACTTCGAGACCGGACAGCGCCCGCCCACGCTCCACGTTCCAGCGAACGGTGTCCTTCACGTGGTCGAGCGCCCAGTCCGGTGCGTTCGCGAAGCCCATGGCGAAGAGCCAGGCGCGCAGGGTGTCGAAGACATCAGCGGCGCCGCTGAGATCCGGCTCGGCGTCCTCGACGACGCACCCGAGCGACTCGAGCGCCGCGCGGCCGGGGGCCAGCGCCTTCCGGACCGCCGGGTCGATGGGCAGGCCGCCGAGGTCGTGGCTCCACGCGATCCGCACCCCGGCCAGGTCTCGCTCGAGCGGCCCGGCGAAGTGCGATCCCGGTTCGCCGAGCGAGACCGGCGACCGCAGGTCCGGTCCCGCGATGGCCGACAGCAGCAGTGCCGCGTCCGCCACGTTCCGCGCCATCGGTCCCTGCACACCGAGCCCGGACCAGGGCTGCTGCGCGGGCCAGCTCGGTACGCGCCCGGTGGAGGGCCGCATGCCGACCACATTGCAGAAGCTGGCGGGGTTGCGGAGAGAGCCGCCGAAGTCGCTGCCGTCGGCGATCGGCAGCATTCCCGTAGCCAGGGCGACGGCGGCACCGCCGCTGCTTCCGCCGCAGGTCCGCGTCGGGTCGTAGGGATTGCGGGTCTCGCCGAAGACCTCGTTGAAGGTCTGCGAACCGGCGCCGAATTCCGGCACGTTCGTCTTGCCGATGCAGATCGCGCCCGCGGCGCGGATGCGTTCGACGATGAGCTCGTCAATCGCGGGGACGTGGTCGGCGAAGAGCTTCGAGCCCTGGGTGGTCCGGATGCCGGCGGTGTCGAACAGGTCCTTGTGCGCAATGGGCAGGCCGTGCAGGGGGCCGAGTGCGTCGCCCCGGGCAAGCGCCTGGTCGGCGCGTCGAGCGGCTTCGAGGCCGCGCTCCGGCAGGAAGGTGACGATGGCGTTGAGGGCCGGGTTCACCGTCTCGATGCGGTCGATGTGCGCCTGCATCACCTCGACTGCGGAGAGACGCTTGTCTCGGATGGCGACGACGATCTCGCGGGCGTCCGCGAAGCAGATCTCGCCGGGCGTGCTCAACGACGACTCGCTCAGGGCAGGCACTTTTCGGGCAGTGGATGCCGGTACAGCTTGGCGGCGTTCTCGTGGGTCATCATGCGGATCTCGTCGTCCGGAACACCGCGCAGCAGCTTTGCGAGCACTTCCTGGGTGTCGGGCCAGGTGCCGTCGCCATGAGGGTAGTCGGACTCGACCAGGATGTTCTCGACGCCGATCGTCTGGCGTGTGACCACAGTCGACGGATCGTCGATCATGCAGAACCAGAAGTTGCGGCGCAGGCACTCCGAAGGCGTCACGTCCTTCGCGGGCCAGCCGGTGCCGTAGCCCGAGCGCGCCATGATGTTGTCGAGACGGTCGATCAGGCCCGCCACCCAGGCGATGCCGCCCTCGCTCATGGCGATCTTGAGGCCCGGGTACCTGGCGGGCCACGCGCTCCACAGCCACTCGGCGCACGAGTCGAAGGCCATCGACTGGAACAGGGTCGAGCCCAGCTCGAGCATCGGCGCGCCCGGTGGCATCGACGCGAAGCCCGACGAGCCGACGTGCAGGTTGAGGACCGTGTCCGTCTCGGCGCAAGCGCGGATGATGGGTTCCCAGTAGGGATCGAAGACCGCGGGCAGACCCTGCTTGTGGGGCTGCTCGGGCAGGGTCACCGCCGTGAAGCCACGCGCGGCGTTGCGGCGGATCTCGTCGGCCCCGAGCTCTGGGTCGGCGACGTAGGTGATGCCGAGGGGCACGATGCGTTCGGGGCAGCCGCCGTGCCATTCCTCGAACAGCCAGTCGTTCCAGGCGCGGGTGCACGCGAGGCCGAACTCGCGGTCTTCGAGCTCGGAAAAGAGCGTGCCGCCGAAGCCCGTCACGCCCGACGGGAAATTCACCGACGCCCACACGCCGTTGATGTCCATGTCCTTGAGGCGGTCCTTGATGCGGTAACAACCGGGCCGCACCTCGTCGAAGCGCGCGGGCTCGACCCGGTGGTCTTCCTTTTCACGACCGGCGACGGCCATGAAGCCCACCTGGAAGTACGGCTTGCCGTCGATGGACCAGACCTCGTGGCCTTCTTCGGTCTCGATGACCCGCGGTGCCCGCTCTTCGAACTTCTTCGGCATGCGGCCGACGAAGGCTTCGGGCGGCTCCATCAGGTGGTCGTCCACCGAGAAGATCGTGTAGTGCTGCTTGCGCGGTTCGGGGTCCGGCAACAGCGGACGAGTGGCGGGGCGCTTGATACCGAGCTTGACGACACGAGCCATGGGAGGCCTCCTCGCGGTGCTGGATTCGGAAGCTTATCAGCCCTCGGCGGGCTCCTCGATCCAGCGGCCGTCGGGTGAATCCTGTTCCGGATTGACGATGAACTCGGTCATGGCGACGTGATTCTGGATCAGCTCGCGTGCGATCCCGGCGCCCTGCAGTTTCCATGCGGCTCGCACCCGGAACAGGTGGAAGCAAAAGGCGGTGAACGCGAATCCGCCCACCAGCACGGCGAGGACCGCCAGAACGCCGGGCTCGACGGTCAGGTCGTTGGCTTCGCGGTAGGTGAACGCCGCGGCCGCCGCAGACACGACGAGCGAACCGACCGCCCACAGGCTCGCGGTCACCAGCACGGTCGACGGGCCTCCGCGCAGGACGCGCCGCAGCTCGCCGGTCGAGAAGTGATCGAGGAACCAGCCCGTGTCCTCGTCGATGCCGCGGTCCCGGGGCGGCGGCAGGTTGCGGCCGGTCAGCGGGTCGACGGCGTACTCGCCCCGCTGGTGGGCGCTGATGCTCTGCCAGATCTGTTCGTGGACACGCTGGTCGATGGGGAAGCGCAGTGCGATGACGAACGCGATGATCGAGGTCGTCGCGGGCGCGAGGCCGAAGATCGCCCGAATGACCATCTGCACGGTGTCGCTCTGCACGACGTTGGGCTGGTAGCCGTAGGTCGCGAGGATGGCGAGGGGTACCGCCATGCTGGGGATCACCGTGAACTTCGTCATCACGGACCAGAGACCGTTGTACTGGGCTTCGCGGCGCCGCCCGGTGTACAGCTCGTCGTAGTCGATGACGTCCGCCTGCATCGACGGGCCGAGGAACATACCCGCCGAGAAGGCCGAGCCCGCCCACATCAGCACCGCCGCCGTCGCCATCAAGTCGCCAGGGCCGAGGAAGAAGAAGATCATCAACGACCCGGTGGTGCCCGGGATGAAGCTGATCAGCCACGCCTTCTTCTTTCCCAGGCGCCTCGCGAGCAGCATCCATAGCGGCAGGCATAGAAAGCCGGTTCCGAAGTAGACGAAGAGGAAGATGGCGAGCCACTGGTCCGGGTTCTCGGGCTGGAGCACGTACTTCGTGAAGTAGGGCATCATCAGCCCGGGGATGGCGCCCGTGATCGACCCCGCTACGTAGACGGCGAGCAGCACCCTGAAGGCGCGATTTCGCATGACGCGTCGCACCCCGGGCACCAGGGGATTCGGGTCGCGCTGCACGAAGTCCTCGCGCTCGCGTACCTGCGCGACGAGGTTCCAGTACAGGGCCACCAGCAGCACCCCGAAGATGACGGCGAACGCGAAGTAACCGGCCCGTACGCTTCCGAACGCGCCCTGCAGCAACGGCGGCAGGGTCGACGCGGCCATGGTTCCGGCCACGAGGAAGGGTGCCCGCCACCCGAAGAGCACGTTGCGTTCGTTGTAGTCGAGGGTGAGCTCGGGGCCGAGCCCGCCGTGGGGGATCTCGTAGACGGTGTGGAAGAGGTAGTAGAGGATGTAGGCGAGCGCGAACCAGACGGCGGCGTTCGACGGGTTCAGCGATTCGGGTGGTGCAAACAGCATCACGAAGGCCATCGCCGCGAACGGTGCGCCGATCATCATCCACGGCCGCCGCCGTCCCCAGCGGCTGCGGGTGCGGTCGGTCACCCAGCCCATCAGCGGATCCGTCAACGCGTCGAACGCCCGCGCCAGTGCCTTGACGAGCGCGATGAAGCCGAGGGGGACGAGGATCTCGTCGGAATAGAAGATCGTCAGGTGGATGACGATCGGAATCGCCATGCCCGCGCCCGCGAAGCTCGGCGCGCCGTACGCGAGCTTGATGCGCAGGGGCAGCTTGGGGTGGGCGCCGGCGGGGGCCGCTGCGGGGCCCGCTGTGAGGGGGGAGGTCACCGCAGTGACGTTGGCCCATCCCCCAGCCGACCGAAATGGGTCAGATGAAATGCGTCGCGCGAAACCCGGCTAGAGGTCCCAGCTGTACTGCAGTCCCAAGCCGACAGTTCCGTACTTGTAGTCGTCGGTCGACCCGAGTCCCCACAGGTAGTTGCCGTAGACGAGTGCAGACAGGTCCTCGGTGATGCCGATCTCGACGCCGCCGCCCACACGCACCGCCGATCCGCGCTCGTTGCTGCTCTGGGCGTTGTCGAACTTCCCTTTCAGCTCGCTGAAGAACAGCCCGATGCCCGCCTGGCCGTACAGCCGGAGCCGGTCGTCGAGCAGAGAAGGGGAGTACATCCGCACGTTCAACGGGGTGTAGTAGGTCTGGTAGTTGCTGCCGGCCTGGACGTCCATGCTGAGGAGGAAGGCGAGATACTCGCCCATGCTGAAGCCGGCCATCACCTCGGCGCCGTTTCCGTCGTCGAAGGAGCCGCCGCCCGGGAGACTGGTGTCCTGGAAGGAGTGCGCGTAGGAGAGCGACGCGAGGCCTTGGATCTTCGTCTGCTCGGGCTCGCCGTACTCCTCTTCCTGGTAGTCGTCGTCGTCCTCGTCGTCCTGGGCGAGAACCGGTGCCGCGACGAGGCCGGAGGCGAGTGCGAGGGTCAACAGGGCACAGCAGAATCGCATCGAAAGAAGACTCCCAAGCGCCCCGGATCGGGCGCCGGACCATCCAATCACAACCTGGCGAGTGAGTCCAGCATCGTTTCCAGGCCCGTTGGGGGTACAGTTGCGGCTCTCCGGGGCTGCGGCGTTCGCTTGCCAGTGAGCGCGGATGGGGCATCCTGGGGCGGGATCACCTCAGCGAGACTCGCGCGCGCGCGCCGGGCAAACGGGACTGACACAAAGCTCCAATGCAAAGTCCCGCGCAAAGCCGACGCTCGCTCGTCGTTCTCTTCAGCATCGTGGTCGTCGATCTCATCGGTTTCGGGATCGTGGTGCCCGTGCTGCCGTTCCTGGTGGACGCATTCGATGCGACTGCTGGCGAGCTCGGTTTGCTCGTCGCCTCCTATGCGGCGATGCAGTTCGTGTTCGCGCCGATCTGGGGACGGCTGTCCGACCGCATCGGTCGTCGGCCCGTCATGCTGATGACCATCGCGGGGGCCGGTGGTGCACTGCTGTTGGCCGGGCTCGCGCCTTCCCTGCAGTGGTTGTTCGTGGCGCGGATCCTGGGCGGCGCCTTCGCGGCGAACATCAGCGTGGCGAGTGCCTATATCGGTGACGCGACCGAGGAGTCCGAGCGCACCCGCTTCATGGGGATCCTCGGTGCCTGCTTCGCCGTCGGGTTCACCCTGGGCCCGTTGATCGGCGGCTTGCTCGGACCGTACGGCTATCAGGTCCCGCTGCTCGCCGCCGCGGGCATAGCGGGCGCCAACTTCGTGTGGGCCGTCCTCGTGCTGCGCGAGCCGGAAGCGCACAGGGCAACGAGCGCCGTCGACGATCCGGTACCCGTCGAAGATCCGCGTGTGCGCCGGATCTGCTGGGTGAACCTCTTCTTCTCCCTGGCCGTCACCCAGCTCGAGACGGTCTTCGCCTTCCTGATGATGGCGAAGTTCGACTACGACCTGCGTGCGGTGGCCTTCATCCTCGTGGGCATGGCGATCGTGATGGGCGGCGTCCAGGGGGGCGGGATCCGCGCCCTGGCCGCGCGCTTCGGGGAACGCCGCCTGCTTCACGCCGGCGCGGTGCTCATGGCGATCGCGTTCGTCGCGATCCCCTTTGCGCCGACGGTCGGGCTGTTGCTGCTGCCGCTCGTGGTCTCGGCGGTCGGCCGCGGCATCTGCCAACCGTCGATGATGAGCATGGTGTCCTCGTTTGCGACGCCGTCTACCCGCGGCGCGGTGATGGGAACCTTCACGTCCCGCTCGTCCCTGGCCCGGGCGCTCGGTCCGGTGCCCGCGGGCTTCTTGTTCGACCTCGATATGGGCGCGCCCTTCTGGTTGGCGGCCCTCCTGCTCGGCGCGATGCTCGCCCTCTCGACCGGCTTCCCGGCGAGAGTCGGTGCGGCGCCCGAGAGAGCCGAAGCTTGATCCGATTCCTGCTGGCCTTGCTGACTCTGTCCCTGGCACTTCCCTCGCTTTCCGGCCGTCCCGCTTCGGCCGACGCGCCGTCGCCGGCGCGTGAGTTCACGTTCCAGTACGAAGTGGTCGTCGGTCCGGTGCCGAAGGGGGAGGGGCCCGTCGAGGTCTTCGTCCCGCTGGCGCGTTCGAGCGACCAGCAGACCATCGTCGCCGAGCAGATCACGGCATCGATCCCCGGTGCCGTCGAGACCGAGGACGCCTACGGGAATCGCTACTGGCACGGAAGCGTCCCCGTGTCCGACGGCGAGCCGATCGCCGTTCGGGTCGACACGACCGTCGCACGCAACGTGTCGCGCCAGGTCCCGCCAGCTTCGAGCCGGGCATTGTCCGCCGCCGAACGCACCTCGATGTCCGCCTTCCTCGGGCCGAACGCCCGGGTGGTCGTCGACCACCCGGTGCTCGCGCCGATCCGGGGGGAGGTGAGGCAGCGCGCGGGCGGCGACGATCCGGCCGCGATCTCCCGCGCGATCTACGATTGGGTCGTCGACAACGTCGAGTACAAGAAGGTCGGCAGCGGCTGGGGGAACGGCGACACCTTCTGGGCGTGCAGCGAGCGCTATGGCAACTGCACCGACTTCCACGCGCTGTTCATCTCGCTGGCGCGCAGCGAAGGCATCCCGGCTCGCTTCGAGATCGGCTTCCCGGTGCCCGAGGACCGGGCCGAAGGTGAGATCGGCGGCTACCACTGCTGGGTCGAGTTCTACCTGCCGGAGGTGGGATGGTTCCCGATCGACGCCAGTGAGGCGTTCAAGCATCCCGAAAGGCGTGAGCACTTCTACGGGACGCGTCCCGCGGACCGCATCCACCTGACCACGGGCCGCGACCTGCGGTTGGGCGCCGCGCATCAAGGCGTCCCCCTCAACTACTTCGTCTATCCCTACGTCGAAGTCGCGGGGACGCCGTGGTCCGGGGAAATCGACAAGTCCTTCTCCTACCGCGATCGCGCCCCCTCTTCGGAGAGTGTCGCGGAGGTCGTCGCGGAAGCGCGGTAGAGTCCCGGAGTGGACCTGGCACGCATGGCCTGGCGCAATGTGTGGCGGAACCGTCGTCGCAGCGTGGTCACCATCTCGGCGATGGCCTTCGGGCTGTGGGTCATGATCCTCTACGCGGCCCTGATGGACGGCTACGTGCAGGGCATGGAGCGCGGGATCCTCGATCTCGAGGTCGGGGACCTGCAGATCTTTCCCGAGAAGTTCCGCGAAAACCCGACGCTCTGGACCACCATCGAAGACCCGGACGCGCTGCTCGAGCCCCTCGTCAGCCAGGGTTTCTCGGCTTCCGGTCGCGTCCTCGCTTTCGGCCTCGTCGCCGCGGGTGAGGCTTCGGCCGGGGTCTCGTTCCGCGGCGTCGACGTGGAGCGCGACGCGACGATCACGAAGGTCCAGGACGAGGTGGCGCGCGGCGAGTGGCTCGACCCCGCCGACCCGAAGGGCGTCGTGATCGGCCGCCGCCTGGCCAAGATGCTCGCGGTCGACGTCGGTGACGAGCTGGTGGTGCTGACCCAGGGGATCGACGGTGCCATGGCCTACGACCTGTACAACGTGCGAGGCGTGCTGCGCGGGATCGCCGACGCCACGGACCGGGGTGGCGTCTTCCTGAACGAGTCGGCCCTGCGCGAGCTGGTTTCCGTACCCGAGGGCGTGCACCAGATCATCGTGCGCCGTCCCGCAGACCTTGCCCTCGACCTGGCCGCGGGAGAAGTGCGCGGCGTGGCCCCCGATCTCGACGTGCAGACCTGGAAGCAGCTGATGCCCACCGTCGCGAGCCTGCTCGAGTCGACCCAGGGCATCATGCTCGCCATGTTCGTCGTGATGTACGTCGCCATCGGCATGTTGATTCTCAACGCCATGTTGATGGCGGTGTTCGAACGCATCCGCGAGCTGGGCGTCATGAAGGCGTTGGGCGTCGGGCCCTTCGAGGTGTTGCGCCTGATTCTGCTCGAGTGTGGCATCCAGGTGGGGATTGCCGTTGCGGCGGGGCTCTCGCTGTCGCTCCCGGCTCTCGCCTATCTGTCGACGAGCGGGATCGATCTGGGCGCACTCGCCGGTACCTCAGTGCTGGGGATTGCGATGGAACCCATCTGGCGGGCGGCGGTGAGCACGGGAGTCTTCACCAAGCCGGTGACGGTCCTCGTCGTGATCGTCGGCATCGCGGTGCTCTACCCGGCCTGCAAGGCGGCGGCGGTTCAGCCCGTCGAAGCGATGAGGCATCATTGAGCCGTGGCGACCCAACTGCCGTCCATGGCCTGGCGCAACCTGTGGCGCAACCGCCGGCGTACGATCGTGACCCTGTCGTCGATCGCGTTCGGCACCATGCTCGCGATCCTCTTCACCGGGATGGGCGACTCGAACTTCAGCGGCATGATCGATCTGGCTGCGCGCCTCGGCGGGGGGCACGTCAGTCTCCAGCACCCCGAGTATCTCGAGCTGCCCACCGTCGGGCGCACGATCCAGAACGCGTCGCACCTGCGCGAAACCGCCCTCGGCGACCCGCAGGTCGAACGCGCCACGCTGCGCATCACGGGCAACGTCATGGTGTCGAGCGCCGACCAGAGCCAGGGCGCTGGCTTCATCGCATTCGACCCGCAGGCCGAGGACGCGTCCACCCTGTCGGTGCTCGACGCCGTCGCCGAAGGCCAGCTGTTCGCGTCCGCCGCGGACCGAGGCATCGTGCTCGGCGCAGGGCTCGCGGAAAAGCTCGGCGTGGGCCTGGGCAAGAAGGTCGTCTATACGCTCACCGACAAACGGGGCGAAATCGTGCAGGAGGCCGCGCGCGTGATCGGCCTGGTGCGCACGGGCGCGCCGAGCGTCGACGCCGGGCTGTGCCTGCTGCCCCTCGACCGCGTCCGCCAACTGCTCGGCTACGGCGATGGCGAAGTCCTGCAGGTCGCGCTCTTCCTGCGGGACCAGCGCGCCGCGGAGGCAACGGCGAAGCGACTGTCGTCCGCGGTCGGTCCCGGGGCGGTGGCGCTCCCGTGGTTCGTCGTCCAGCCCGAGCTGTCCGGCTTCATCGCCATGAAGGTTGCGTCCGCCCGGGTCATGGAGCTGATCATCATGATGTTGGTGGCGGCCGGCATCTTCAACACGCTCTTCGTCAGCGTCATGGAACGCATGCGCGAGTTCGGGATCATGATCGCCATCGGCTTCTCCCCCGGGCATCTCTTCCGTCTGGTGATGTGGGAGAGCCTGTGGCTGGCGTTGGTCGGTCTCGCGCTGGGTGCGCTCGCGACGGCCGGCCCCTACTGGTACCTGGCGGAGGTGGGCGTCGATCTTGCTGCCGCGGCGAACGTGGACGTCGCGGGAAGCGAGGTCGCGGGCATCGCGATGACACCCATCCTGCACGTGGGGATCTACGCCGACCATCTGCTCGCCATCGTGACGGCTGCGCTGCTCGCCACCCTCGCCGCGGGCCTCTATCCGGCCTGGAGCGCGGGGCGGGTCGCGCCCGTCGAATCCATTCGGATCGTCTGATGACCGCCATCGTCGAACTCACGGACGTCACGAAGCGCTACGTGCAGGGCAGCGTCGAGGTGATGGCCCTGCGCGGGCTGACCTTCACGGTCGAGGCGGGCGAGTTCACCGCCATCGTCGGGCCTTCGGGCTCGGGCAAGTCGACGGCCCTCAACCTGATCGGCGCACTCGACCGTCCAACCGGGGGCGTCGTGAAGGTGGAGGGACGAAACCTCGCGGAGATGGGTGCGCGCGCGTTGTCGCAGCTGCGGCGGGACCGCATCGGCTTCGTGTTCCAGGCCTACAACCTGATGCCGGTGCTCACCGCCTACGAGAACGCGGAGATGGTGCTGGCGCTGCAGGGAGTCGACCCGGCCGAGCGCCGAGAGCGGGTCGTGAAGTTGCTGGCGGACGTTGGCCTCGCCGGCCTCGAGCAGCGGCGGCCGGAAGAGCTCTCGGGTGGCCAGCAGCAGCGCGTCGCCATCGCACGTGCGATCGCCTCCGACCCTGCCATCGTGTTGGCCGACGAGCCGACGGCCAACGTCGATTCCGAGACTGCCGAGAGTCTGCTCGCCTTGATGGAAGCCCTGAACCAGCGGCGCGGCGTCACCTTCCTCTTCTCGACCCACGACGCGCGGGTAATGGAGCGCGCCAGGCGCATCATCCGGATCGTCGACGGTCGGGTCGAGAGCGACGAGAAGAAGCCCGCGCACCCGCAACAACCCGGGACCGGGGTTCCGGCCGGCTAGGAACGTGCCCGGCGTTGGCTAGGAGGCCGACCCAAGACGGAGTCTTGGAACTTCGGCTTCCGTCGCAAGCGAAGCCTACGGCTTCGCCAGCTAGCTGCGGTCTGTCGACCTTTGCGTCGCCGCCTGTTTCCCCAAGACTGCGTCTTGGGTCAGGCTGCTAGCCCGAGATCGGGCCGGGGGTGAAGCGGCAGGGCATGTGCTTGATGCCGTGGATGAAGTTCGAGGCCAGGCGCTCGGGCGGGCCCGTGATCTCGAGGTCCGGCATGCGGTCGAAGAGCTGCCGGAAGAAGATGCCGATCTCGCGTCGCGCGAGGTTGGCGCCCAGGCAGAAGTGCGGGCCCGGCCCGCCGAAGCCCACGTGCTCGTTGGGTGTGCGCCGGACATCGAAGCGGAAGGCGTCGTCGAAGACATCCTCGTCGCGGTTCGCGGACGCGTAGAAGAGCACGAGCTTCTCGCCTTCGGACAGCTGCTGTCCGCCCAGCTCGCACGCCCGGGTCGTCGTGCGGCGCATGAAGATGACCGGGCTCGCCCAGCGCACGACTTCGTCGATGGCCGTCTGTGAGACGTTGTCGAAGTCGTCCTTCCAGATCTGCTTCTGGGCCGGGTAGTCGTGCAGGGCCTTGACGCCGTGACTGATGGCGTTGCGCGTCGTTTCGTTGCCCGCCACGACGAGGAGGATGAAGAAGGACGCAAGGTCTTCGGGGCTGAGCTTGTCGCCGCCGATCTCGGCGTTGATGAGAAGGCTGGTGAGATCGTCCGTGGGCTTCTTCTTGCGCTCTTCGCCCAGCTCGTTCATGAGCGTGCGCAGGGCCATACCCGCGCCGATCAACACCTGTGCGATGTCCGAGCCCTCGGGTACGTACTCGGGGTCGCCGGCGCCCAGGATGATGTTCGTCTGATCGAAGACGAACTGGTGCTGGCTCTGGGGGATGCCCAGCATCTCGCAGATGATGCGGATGGGGAAGGGCGCGCACAGCTCGGTGACGAAGTCGCATTCGCCCTTCTCGATCACGGCGTCGAGACATTCGCGCGCGATGCGTTCGACGTCGTGGTCGAGCTTCTTGAGGCGCTGGCGCGTGAAGCCTCCGGAAACGAGCTTCCGCTGCCGCATGTGCTTCGGGTCGTCCATGTTGATGAAGGCGCCAAAGAACTCGAGGAACATCTCGGGCAGGTCGGGGATGCTGGTCGCGCCCTTCGACGAGCAGAAGAGGTTCGGCTCGCGGCTCGCTCGCAGGATGTCTGCGTGCTTCGTGACCGCCCAGTAGCCGGGACCCTGGGGCACGAGCCCCTGGGTGTCGGGTTCGGCGTAGAACGACATGGGACGTTCGCGTCGCAGCGTCTGGAAGGCGCCTTCCCGTTCGTCCCAGGGACGACCCCAGAATTCGGGCGCGGACAGGTCGATTTCGTCGAGGGAGAGGACTTGCTTCGGTTCCATGGCGGGGCTCCCGGGCGGGCTGTGAACAGGGGCGCGTGGACGGAGGATAGGGGTACCATTTCGGTTTGCAGGAGGCCCCCCCTTGAGCCAGACCGAAACGCCCTTCGGGTCCTGGGGCGACGTTCACGTCGGGATCGGTGAGGACCACGTCGCCGTTGCCGAAGTTCGCCGCCCGCCCCACAACTACTTCGACCTCGCGCTCATCACGAGCCTCGGGGATGCCTTCGAGGCGTTGGACGCGGATCCGGCTTGCCGTGCGATCGTGCTCTGCAGCGAGGGCAAGAACTTCTGCGCCGGTGCGCAGCTGGGCGGCGGAGCCTCTCCCACCGCGGCATCGGCGTCTGGCCTGCACCTGTATGACGAGGCGGTGCGGCTCTTCGCCACGCGCACGCCCGTGGTGGCGGCGGTGCAGGGCGCGGCCATCGGGGGCGGCCTCGGGCTCGCGTTGATGCCCGACTTCCGGGTTGGCGCCCCCGAGTCGCGCTTCAGCGCGAACTTCGCCCGGCTCGGGTTCCACCACGGCTTCGGGCTCACGGTGACGCTGCCGGGAGCCGTCGGTCCCCAGCGCGCCCTCGAGCTGCTCTACACCGGTCGCAGGGTGTCGGGGGACGAGGCCCTCGACCTGGGCTTGCTCGACCGGCTCGTTCCCCTGGCAGACGTGCGCGCAGCGGCCCGGGATCTGGCCCGGGAGATCGCCGTTTCGGCGCCGCTGGCCATCGAGTCCATTCGCGAGACCCTGCGCGGCGACCTCGCCGCGCGCATCCGGGTCGCCACCGACCGTGAGAAAGCCGAGCAAGACCGCTTGCAGAAGACAGCCGACTTCAAGGAAGGCGTGCGCGCCATGGCCGAGCGCCGCACGCCGGACTTCCAGAGGCGTTGAGACAGGCGCGGTAGGCAGCAAGTAGTAGGTAGTCGATAGAAGGAGGGGAACGTGTTCGACTTCGACGCAGGAGACGATCTCGATCTGATCGTCGAGACCGCGCGCAGCTTCGCCGGTGAGGAGCTGTCGCCCCGGCTGCGCGACCACGAGTCGGCGCGTTCCGTCGACGCCGGCGTGCGAGCGAAGTTCAGCGAGATCGGGCTCGCCGGCCTCGAGCTGCCCGAAGCCGCGGGTGGCGCCGGGCTGGGCAGTCTGGCTCGCGCCCTGGTGAACGAAGAGCTCGGCGCCGCGGACGCCGGCGCCGCCCTGGCCCTCGACCCCCTCGGCGCCGCGCTCTACCCGTTGCTCGAGCTGGGCGACGAAGGAACGCTGCGCGAGCTGGCGTTGCCGCTGCTGGAAGCCGACGCTGCCCGGGCCCTGCTGGTTTGCGAAGACGATGCCGCGCTCGTCGGTTCGATCGACAGCGCTGGCGACCGCATCACCGGCAGCGTGCCCTGGGTTCCGTCGGACCGCTGCGATCTGCTGGTCTTGCTGGGCCGCGAGTCCGCCGTCGTCGTGCGGGAAGGCGTTCGACTCGAGCCGCTGCACGGCAGCGGCCTGCGCGCGGCGGGCGCTTCCGAGCTGCGCCTCGACGAAGCACCGGTGCTGGCGCGCTGGCGGGGTCGCCCCGGCGCGGCCCGCGCGATGGCGCGTGCGCGCATCCACCAGGCATCGCTGCTGCTCGGCGTGCTGAGACAAGCCGCCGACTTCTCGCGGCAGTACGCGCTGGAACGCCAGGCCTTCGGAAAGCCCATCGCGCACCACCAGGCGCTCGCGTTCCTGATCACGGACATGCGCATCGCCGTGGACGGCGCGCGACTGCTGCTGCACGAAGCCGCCTGGCGGCTCGATACGGCCGAAGGCGGCGAGGCGGCGGCCGCTGCCGCGTACGCCGAGGCCATCGATGCCTCGCTGCTCGTCGGACCGAACGGCGTCCAGATCCTCGGCGGGCACGGCTTCATGCAGGACTATCCCGTCGAGAAGTGGATGCGTGAGTCGCGTGCTCTCGGTCTCGCGCTGGGCGGCCTGGACGCCGCGCGGGAGGATGCGGGCAGGGCTCTCTGCGACGGCGCCGAGAAGAGCTCATTCGCGACCTTCTCGTTCGGGGAGGCGGTCTGATGGAATTCGAGATCGACGACGCCATGCGCGAGCGGTTGGCGGTGGTGCGCGAGCGCGGTCGCACCGAAGCGCGTCCCAAAGGGCTCGAAGCCGACCGGCTGGGCCGCCCCATCCCCGTAGACGATCCCTACTTCAAGACCTTGATCGAGCGCGGCGAGGGCCGCACCCGGTGGCCCGGTCCGGACGGGAAGAACCGCGAGACCGGTGCGAAGAGCACGCGCACCACCGTGATGGCGCTGCTCAGTGCGGAGGAGTTCGCCTACTGGGACCGCGGTGTCGGCGTCGCGCAGCCCGGTCCCGGGCTTCCCGAAGGCAACGTGCTTTCCATGGGGACCGACGAGCAGAAGGAGCGCTTCCTATCGCGCTTCCTCGAGCCGGACCGCCCGCGCTGGGCATGCTTCGGCATGACCGAGCCGAGCTGCGGGTCCGATGCGGCCGCCATCCAGACGACGGCACGCAAGGACGGCGATGGCTGGGTCCTGAACGGCGCCAAGTGCTTCATCGGCGGCGCCAGTCGTGCGGACTGGATCCTCGTCCAGGCCACCCTCGACCCCAGCAAGGGACGCGAGGCGCACCGCGCCTTCTTCGTCGACCAGGGCACGCCGGGTCTCGGCGGCTTCAAGATCGAGAAGAAGATGGGGCTCAAGGCGTACGAATCGACGTCCTTCAGCCTGCAGGACTGCCGCGTGCCCGACGAGAACCTGTTGGGCGGCGAAGCGCGCTACCAGCAGACGGCGGGCTTCAAGACCGCCATGCGCACCTTCAACGCCGGCCGCCCGGTGATCGCCGCCAACGCCGTCGGCATCGGGCGCGCTGCGCTCGACGAGGCGCTGGCCTTCGCGGGGGATCACGACATGCTCGGTCGCGAACGCGTTCGCGACCGCCTGGAACGCTCGGCCCGCAAGCTGAAGCTCGCGCGTCTGATGTGTCTGAAGGCCGGCTGGCTCGCCGACGCCCAGAAGCCGAACATCCTGGAGGCATCCATGTCCAAGGCTCTGGCGGCCCAGGTCGGACAGGAAGCGACGAGCCTGGGGATGGAGCTGTTGGGAACCGTGGGCGCCCGGGGTGACCACCTGATCGAGAAGCTCTACCGCGACGTCAAGGCGATGGACATCGTCGAGGGAACGGGTCAGATCCAGCGCGTGATCATGGCGCGACACCTGGTTCAGCTTCCGCGCTAGCGCCGGCGGGGTCGAAGCCTTCCTTGCGAACCCGCAGGTCCGCGTACAAGAGGAAGGCTGCGGTGTCGCCGAAGAGGGCGACCGCCGCGTGCAGCAGCGCGGTCACGACCTGTACCGGGCCGGTCGCCTCGGCTTCGACCAGGGCGGCGGGAAGGCCCGAAGCGATCAACCCCATGGCGACGATCCCGAAGATGCCCGCGGCGCGCATGCGATGATCCACGCCGAGCGTCCAGGCGCGCCGGAGGGTCCCATAGCCGCCCAGGTGCTCGACGGCCGCCACGGGCCCCGCCGTGATCAGGAAGATCTGCGCGACGATCGCCGGCAGGAAGCCCAGAAAGAAGCCGACGGAAATGAGGACCGCGAAGGAGAAGGCCATCGGGATCGACCAGGTCGACTCCCGCCAGGGCGCCATCACGACTTCACCCGGCGACGGCACGCGGCCCAGCGCCGATTGCCACAAGCCATAGGCGACCGCGTACGAACCCAGGAGGCCGAAGACGCTCGACAGGAAGAGGCTGACCCACAGCCGCAAGGGCGCGATCTCGCTGTCGCCCACCGGTAGCGCCCATTCGACCAGCAACGGCCCGATACCGTCGTAGACGAGACAGGCCGGCAGCAAGGCGACCGCACAGCCGCGGGCGGTCTGCAGGCTCGCATCGACGAGCTCCGAGAAGGACTCGCGTTTCACGAAGAGCCCGCCGCCGAGGGGCGATCCGGGAAGGCTCAGAGCGCGTCCTTGACGAAGACGCCGTCCTTGACGATCGCACGCAGCCGCGCGGGATCGCGCAGACAGGCGATGTCGCGGATCGGGTCGCCGTCCACCACCAGCAGGTCGGCGAGCAGGCCCCTGGCGATCGTGCCGAGTTGGTCGCCCATGCCGATCGCATCGGCGGCGTTCTTCGTCGCCCAACGGATGACGTCGAGTGCGGGAATCCCCAGCTGCTTCACGTACAGCTCCATCTCGGACACGTAGTCGCCGTGGGGCATCAGCGGTGTCCCGAAGTCGTCGCCGACGACGAGCCTGACGCCGGACTCGGCCACCTCGGCAAGCACGCTGCGCGTGTAGTCGTAGTCCTCTCGGACGCCGCGGATGCGCGCGAGGGTCTGCTCGCGGGTTTCCGGGAAGCCGTCGCCGATGGGGAAGGGCTGGGCGTCGTGGTCCCAGTTTTCCGCCAGGCCGAGGAAGCGGTCGTACCACAGCATGCTCGGTAGGACGGTGGCGTCGGCTTCGAGGATGGCGTCGATGCATTCGCGATCGATGCGGTCGGCGTGGTCGATGAGATCGACCTCCGCGCGGACGCAGGCCAGGATCGAGGTCTTCGAGGCGGTGTGGGCGCGGACCCGCTTGCCGCGCTCGTGCGCGGTGTCGGTCACCGCGCGCAGCTCGGCGTCGGTCATGTAACAGACGTCGCGCGCGACGTGGGACCCATGGCCCGGGCTCGCCGAGATCTTCACGACGTCCGCGCCGCGACCCAGCTCTTCGCGTGTCGCCTGGCGGAATGCCTCCGGTCCGTCGAGTCGACGCACCAGGCCGTGACTGCCGAGGCCCATGAACCAGGACCGGTTGGTGCCGTCCGCCGCATCGCCGGACACCACGAACTCGTGGGTGCAGGCGGTGACGCGCGGTCCCTCGACGACCCCCGCCAGCACCGCCTCCTTGAGGCAGACGTCCAGGCCCTGGCCGTTGCTCGATCCGATGATGCTGGTGAAGCCGCAGTGCAGCGCGGTGGTCGCGTTTCGGGCCGCGAGCATCCCGAGATAGGCGGTGGGTTCTTCGAGGCCGAGCACCGGCGCGCTCGTGCCGCCGCCGAAGGCCCCGAAGCCCGAATGGAAGTGCCCCTGCCATAGCCCCGGCATCAGCACCTTGCCGGCGAGGTCGATCACCCGGTCGTCCGGGCCCGGAGCCGGTGCGGCGGTGTCTTCCGAGACCGACGTGATGCGGTTTCCGGCGACGACGACAGTCGTTTCCCTGCGGGGAAGATTCTCGCCGTCGAGCAAGCTGGCGTTGCGGAAGAAGGTGCGGGTCATGGGCATCTCCCTGTCGGCGGGCGCGCATCCTACCCCAACTCGCTCGGGCCAGGCCGCTCGTCGGTACACTCCGCCGCCCGCGCGCCGACGGCGCCCGACGAGTCGAACACCTTAGCGAGATCGCACTGGAGCTCTGATCGGTGACCGAGCGCAGCCCCCAGGATGTCGTCGACCCCGCGCATGTGGACCTCGCCCGTCTGGCTGCCTGGATGGATGGCCAGGGGCTCGAGGCGGGACCCATCGAAGAGGCCACGCTCCTCGGCGGCGGCACCCAGAACATCCTGCTGCGGTTCACCCGGGGCGGCCGCGCCTTCGTGCTGCGACGTCCGCCGCCGCACCTGCGCAAGAACAGCAACGAGACCATGCGCCGGGAGGCGCGCGTGCTCGGCGCCATCGCGGGCAGCGCCGTGCCGCACCCGGCGTTGATTGCTGCCTGCCCGGAGACCGAGGTCCTGGGTGCTTCCTTCTATCTGATGGAGCCGATCGAAGGCTTCAACCCGACCCAGGGCTTGCCCGATTTCCATCGCGGCTCGCCGGCCATCCGTCGCGAGATGGGCTTCTCGCTCATCGACTCGATCGCGTCCCTGGGCCGCATCGACTACGAGGTCGTCGGACTCACCGGCTTCGGCAAGCCCGACGGCTACCTCGAGCGACAGGTGGGTCGCTGGCGCGCACAGCTGGACGGCTATTCCGAGCTCGAAGGCTATCCCGGTCCCGACATCCCGGGCCTCGACGACGTGGCGCGCTGGCTCGACGACAATCGTCCGAAGCAGTTCACACCCGGCATCATCCACGGTGACTATCACCTGGCCAACGTGATGTACCGCTACGACAGCCCGCGGCTCGCCGCCATCGTCGACTGGGAGCTCAGCACCATCGGCGACCCCCTGCTCGACCTCGGTTGGTTGCTGGCCACCTGGCCCGAGGCGGACGCGTCGTCAGCCGCGGCAGTCGGCGGCGGGATCGAGCCCTGGGACGGCTTCCCGAAGCCGGAAGAGCTGGTGGATCGCTATCGCGAAGGGACCACGCGGGACATGTCCTGCGTGCCCTGGTACGAGGTGCTGGCGTGCTACAAGCTCGCCATCATCCTGGAAGGAACCCACGCGCGGGCTTGCGCGGGCAAGGCGCCCAAGGCGACCGGCGACGTGCTGCACGCGACCACTGTCGGTCTCTTTCAGCGCGCGCTTCGCCGCATCGGATCGGTCTGACCCTATGAACGAGAATCACCCTTCCCAGTATCAGAGCGTCTTCCGGCCGGACCTGTTCGCGGGTCAGGTCCTCTTCGTGACCGGAGGCGGCACCGGCATCGGCCGCTGCACCGCGCACGAGCTGGCGTCCCTCGGCGCCCAGGTGGTGATCGGTGGTCGCCGGCCCGAGCCCCTCGAGGAGACCGCGGCCGAGATCGAGGCGAGCGGCGGGAAGTGCGATGTCGTCCAGATCGACATCCGCGAGGACGAGAGCATCGAGGAGGCCGTAGGCAAGGTCGTGGCGCAGCACGGTCGCATCGACGGTCTCTTCAACAACGCCGGCGGCCAGTTCGTGGCGCCCGCCGAGTCCATGTCCACCAAGGGCTGGCGGACCGTCATCGATCTCAACCTGAACGGCACCTTCGCGGTTTCGCAGTCGGTCTTCCGCCAGTCCATGAAGGAACACGGCGGCGCCATCGTGAACATGCTGGCGGACATCCACACGGGCTATCCCGGGATGGCGCACATGTCGGCGGCGCGGGCCGGGATCGAGAACCTGTCGATCACGCTCTGCTACGAGTGGGCGCCCGCGGGTGTCCGGGTGAACTGCGTGGCCCCCGGGACCGTGCTGTCCTCGGGCATGAAGAGCTACCCGCCGGACATCCAGGAGCGCACCGTCAAGGGCTGCCGCGACCTGCCGGCCGCCCGGCTCGGCACCGAGAGCGAGATCTCCGCCGCCGTGACCTTCCTGCTGAGTCCGGCCTCTTCCTACATCACAGGCGCTACCCTGCGCGTCGACGGCGGCTCGCTCTTCCACAAGGGTCGTATCCTGTTCACGGGCCGCCACGACAACTGCCGCCCCTTCAACGGCTTCCATCTGCGCGATTCATTCGAAGACACGCCCTTCGAAGATCTCGCGAAGTAGCACCGAAGCGAACGCACGGAGACAATCCATGGCCTCTTCCACCGCAACGACCTCGACCGACCCTTCTGAGAAGCTCGGCTATCTGGCTTTCGATGCCGACAACCACTACTACGAGGCCGAAGATGCGTTCACGCGTCACCTCGACCCGAAGCAGGGGCCCCGCACCCTGCAGTGGGCGGAGATCGACGGCCGCAAGTACCACGTGATCGGCGGTAAGGTGAGCCGCGCCGTTTCCAACCCCACCTTCAATCCCATCGCGAAGCCCGGCGCCATGCACGAGTACTTCCGGGGCAACCCCCACGGCAAGAACCCGATGGAATTCCTGCGCGACCGCGAGCCGCTTCCGAACGCCTACCTGAATTCGGACGCCCGGCTCAAGGTCCTCGACGGACAGGGCCTCGAGGCGTGCTGGGTGTTCCCGACCCTCGGCGTGCTCTACGAGGAGCTGCTCAAGGAAGATCCGGGTGGTGTGGCGATCCTGTTCCGCGCCTTCAACCAATGGCTCGACGACGACTGGGGCTTCGCCCACGAGAAGCGCATCTTCACGGCGCCCTACATCGCACTGGGTGACCTGCAGGCCGGCATCTCCGAGCTGGAATGGGCGCTCGAACGCGACGCCCGGGTGGTGGTCATGCGGCCCGCACCGGTTTGGACCGAGACGGGGCCCTTGTCTCCCGCCGACCCGCACTTCGACCCCTTCTGGGCTCGCGTCAACGAGGCGGGAATCACCGTAGTCGTGCACGCGGGCGACAGCGGTTACTCGAGCAACGGCTACGCGCGGGACGGCTTCGGCGCCACCTTCGAAGGGGGCGGCGGTGGTCCCAACATCAAGATGCTCAACATCGAGCGCGCCGCCTACGACTGGCTGCTCACCATGACCCTCGCGCGGATGTTCGAGCGCTTCCCGAACCTGCGCCTGGCGTCGGTGGAGAACGGCTCGGAATTCCTGCCGGACCTGTTCCGGAAGCTGAGCTCGGTGCCGAAGAAGATGCCGGGCTACTTCAAGCAGGACCCGGCCGAGGCCTTCCGCGAGCACGTCTGGATCAATCCCTTCTGGGAAGACGACGTGAACGAGGTGGTGGAGTACATGGGACCCGACCGCGTGATCTTCGGGTCCGACTGGCCCCACATCGAAGGCATGCCGCAGCCCCTCGATTATCTCGAAGAGCTCTCGGCGTTCGACGAGACCGACACCCAGAAGATCGTACGCGACAACGCGCGCGAGTTGAACGAGCGCCGCCCGGCCTGATCGGAAGCCTGCCGGGTCTTTCGAGACGCGATGCTCTTCAATTCCGTCGCGTACCTGATCTTCTTCGCCGTCGTCGGCGCGCTGCACTTCGCGCTACCCCATCGCTTCCGCTGGTTGTTGCTGCTCCTGGCCTCGTACTGGTTCTACATGAGCTGGAACGCGGTCTATCTCGTGTTGATCCTGGCCTCGACCGGCGTCGACTACGTGGTGTCACACCGGATGGCGCGTGCCCCGGACCGCGGAACGCGCCGCGCACTGCTGCTCGTGAGCCTGTCCACCAACCTGGGGCTGCTCTTCGTCTTCAAGTACTGGGACTTCGCGAACGACTCGCTGCGGCAGCTCGCTGAAGCCACGGGGCTGTACTGGGAGGTTCCGAGTCTCGACGTTCTGCTGCCCGTCGGGATCTCGTTCTACACCTTCCAGACACTCAGCTACACGATCGACGTCTATCGCGGGACCCTGCGGCCCGAGCGACATCTCGGTCACTTCGCGCTCTTCGTGGCGTTCTTTCCTCAGCTGGTGGCCGGTCCCATCGAACGCGCCAGCCGCCTGCTACCGCAGATCGACGTCGTCAAGGCGCTCGATTGGGCGCGCATCAACAGCGGGGCGCAGCTCTTCCTGTGGGGTCTGTTCAAGAAGGTCGTGATCGCAGACCGCGTGTCGCTCTACGTCGACGCGGTCTACGGAAACCTCGACTTCCACAACCCGACCTCGTACTGGATCGCGACCTACTGCTTTGCGATCCAGATCTACTGCGACTTCTCGGGCTACTCGGACATGGCGATCGGGTCGGCCAAGATCCTCGGCTTCGACCTGATGGAGAACTTCCGCCGGCCCTACTTCGCGACCAGCATGACCGAGTTCTGGCGGCGCTGGCACATCTCGCTCTCGACCTGGCTGCGCGACTATCTCTACATCCCGCTGGGAGGCAACCGTCACGGCACGACCGCTCTCTATCGGAACCTGCTCATCACCATGCTGCTGGGCGGCCTGTGGCACGGGGCCAGCTTGAACTTCGTCATCTGGGGCGCCTTTCACGGCGTGCTGCTGGGCCTGTCGCGCGCCACGCTCCCTTTCCGCGACCGACTCTACGAACGAAGCGAGGCGCCTTCCTGGGTGCGCGACGGAGTGCGCATGCTGATCACCTTCCACCTGGTGTGTCTCGGCTGGATCTTCTTTCGGGCCGAGACCCTCGCGGACTCGCTACAGATCATCCGGGGCATCACGGGCTTCGGGGCCGCCTTCGCGTCTCCCTTCCTGTACGCCGACGTCCTGGTGAACGCCGGCTTCGGTGTGATCGTGCTCCTGGCGGTCCAGGTCTGGCAGGAACGCTTCGGGCCCGTACGCGAGAGTCTGGTGCGGGCACCCATCTGGGTTCGGTGGGCGGTGGTCTACGCCCTTGTCTTCGCGATCCTCCTGCTCGGTGTCGAGACGGGGTCGCAGTTCATCTACTTCCAGTTCTGATTCGGGAGAAGGTCCGGTCGTGAACCCGCGCATTCTCATGCTGGTCGTCGCCTTTCTCGCGGGCCTCTTCGTGCTCGACCGCGGGGCGGCGTCGCTGCTGGCTGCCGCGTTCGAGCGGCTCGAGACTGGCGCGCAGGTGGGGCTGGCGAACTACGGCGTCCGGCAGACCGACAAGGAGCTGGTGGTCTTCGGAAGCTCGCGGGCCGTCTATCACGTCGATCCGGCCATCTTGAGCGAGGAGCTCGGTGTGTCGGCCTTCAACGCGGGTTCGGCAGGGCAGAGCGTTCGCTACGCGAGGGCCATCGAAGCACTGCTGCTGCGGGCGGGCAGTCAGGCGCGGCTGTTCGTCCTGCACGTCAACCCGAAAAACCTGTGGGGCGCCGACGCGGCCCGCATGCAACGGTTGGCCCCGTTCTACGGCCGCGACCCCGCAGTCGACGCGCTACTCGAAGCGACGAGCCCCGGCGCCCGCTTCAAGCTGCAGCTAGAGACCTATCGCTACAACTCGCTGGTCGTGCCGATCCTCGCCAATCTGCTGCGGGACCGGCCGTCCCCGGGCAACGGCTTCCGGGTCATCCCCCACGATCGACCGCAGAATCTGAATCCGCGCGAAGCGCCCTACGAGCCCGGCGCGATCCACGAAGACATGAGCCAGCTCTACGTCGACTTCATTGCCGCCGCTCGCGAACGAGGCATCCGCGTGGCGCTGGTCGACGGACCGCGTTGGCGTCCCGACGGCAGGACCCCCGTCGACCGCATCGGCCAGGAACACCTCGAGAGGCTGGCCTCGGAAAACGGTGCCGCCTGGATCGTCATCGACGAAGTCAGCGAGCCCCGCTTCCGCGAGCCGCAGTACTTCGCCGACGTCGCCCACCTCACCCACGAGGGCGCAGCGATCTTCACGACCCTGCTCGCGGAGCGGCTACGCCCGCTCCTCACCGAGGAACGCGGGCGCGAGTAGGGACCTAGCGCCAGGCGCGAGTCAGAAGGCCCCGAGGCTGGAGAGGATGAAGCCGACGAGGGCGCTTCCCGCCCAGAAGGCCAGCAACAGGATGCTGGTTGGACGCAGGCTCCGGCTGCGGATGTCCGGTTCGAGCCGGTAGACGGTCAAGAAGATGAGCAGCAGCAGACCGATGCCCGGCAGCAGCTCGCGTGCCCGGATCGCCATCACGAGGATCAGCGCACCGAAGGAGGTGGCGCACAGGAAGACCACCAGCCCGACGGGCCATAGCATCGGCTCGCCGGCGAAGGTCCGCAGGACCTGTGTGGCACGGTCTTCCTGAGGGTCCTCGTCGTCCGTCATGGCTGGCGAGGGTAGGGTTTGCAGCGTCGCCCGGCCTTGCTATAACGCCGCTATATCTCATTGCGACGTCCCCCTCTCTAACGCGCCCGCGTCAGAGATCGTCAGAGACCCCGTTGCCCCCTGTCCCGACACCTCGCCGCGGCGCTCGTGCGTCTGCTGACACCAGCCCGCAGACTTCGGCTCGAGACCGCATCCTGGCGGCCGCCGAGGCGTTGCTGATCGAGGGCGGGGTCGACGAGCTGTCGATCCGCAAGGTGTCCGACCGCTGTGGCTACACGGCGCCGACCCTCTATCACCACTTCGGCGACAAGCAGGGCTTGATCGTCGCACTGCTCGAAGAGCACTTCGGGCTGCTGCTCGGGCGCATGCTCGCAATCCCGCACGACGGCGACCCGGCCCGGCATCTGCGTTCGATGGCGGAAGCCTTCCTGTCGTTCGCCCTCGAGCACCCGGGTCACTACCAGCTCTTGATGGCGCCGAGCGAAGGCGACCCGGTGCCGTCCGCCGAGGCGGCGCGCGAGCTGGTGCGCGACGACCTCGAGAGCCTGCGCAAGACGGGCGACCTCGCGACGGACGATCTCGACGCCGCGTTCGACGTGCTGTGGGCCATGTTGCACGGCGTGATCTCGCTGCAGCTGGGCCCGCGGCCCGGCGAGGCAGGTGGAAGTCTCACGAAGCTGGCGCTCGATGCGGTCGAAGCAGGGCTGCTCCTCAAGGGAAGGACAACACGATGAAGTGGACCCGAACGACGCGCGTCTGCGGGACGATCGCGTTCGCGGCCGGCCTGGCCGTCGGCTGCGGTACGGACAAGGAGATCGTCCAGGAGAGCCCCGTTCGTCCGGCGGTCGTGATCCCCGTGACCGTGCGCGACTTCGAAGAGCAGATCGTGGGCTCGGGGGAGCTTCTCGCCAAGCACCAGGCCGACGTTTCTGCACAGATCGAAGGCGAGATCACCGTGATCCGCGCGGACGAAGGCGACGCCGTGACCGAGGGCGACGTCGTGCTCGAGATCGATCCCGAGCGTCGCAACCTCGACCTCGACGTCGCGCGCGCCCGGGTGGGGGAGGGCGAGGCAGCGGTCGCCGAGCAGAAGCTCGAGCTGCGTCGGGTGTCGGTCCTGGCGGGTCGGAACGTGGCGGCGGAACGCCAGCTCGATCAGGTGAAGACCGCGCTGGCCACGGCCGAAGCCCGCCTGCGGGCCGCGCTTGCCCAGCTCGGGACCGCCGAGCGGGCCGTGCGCGACGCCAGCGTGCGCGCGCGCTTCGCCGGCTTGATCTCCCGTCGTTGGGTCGACCGCGGCGAGTTCGTGGGTACGGGTCAGAAGCTGTTCGAGCTGGTGTCCCTCGACCCGATCGAAGTCGAATTCCACCTGCCCGAGGCCGACACCAGTCGCGTCTCCCTCGGTGACCCCATCCACGTGACCGTCGCCCCCTGGCCGGACGAGGTGTTCGAAGCGGTGGTCGAGGTCGTCTCGCCCACCATCGACCCGCGCACCCGCACCCTGCGCGTGAAGGCGCTGATCGGGAACGCGGACGGTCGGCTGCGGCCGGGGCTCTTCGCCCGGGCGCATCTCGGCGTAGCGCGCCACGAAGGGGTGGTGACCGTCCCCGAAGAGGCGGTGCTGCAACGCGCCGACGGCGCCGTGGTGTTCTCGGTGGACGCCGAGAACCGCGTCACGAGGCGGGTCGTGCGGACCGGCGTGATCCGGGAAGGCTGGGTCGAGATCGTCGAGGGCCTGGCGCCCGGGGACGCGGTCGTGGCTCGCGGCCACGGCGACCTCGTCGACGGCAGCGTCGTCGTGCGGAGGAACCCGGACGGGACGCTTGCGACCGAGGGTGCAACCGACGGCGCGACGCCCGTCGAAGCACCCCCGGCTGTCGCCCAGCGCGGGGATTCCGAATGATCGATCTCTGCATTCAGCGACCCATCCTCACGTGGATGCTCACCCTTTCCCTGATCGTGTTCGGGGTGATGGGTTACCGGCAGCTCGGCGTCGACCAGATGCCGAACATGGAATTCCCGGTCGTGACGGTGACCGCGCAGCTCGAAGGCGCGGCGCCCGAGGTCATGGAAGAGGACGTCACCGAGGTCCTCGAGGAACACCTCAACACCATCGGCGGCCTGCGGTCGCTGTCGTCCACGACCTTCCAGGGCGCGGCCACCATCGTGGTCGAGTTCGAGCTCGAACGCGACATCGATCAGGCCACCCAGGACGTGCGCGACAAGGTCGCCCGCGCTCGCTGGGAGCTGCCGAAGGAACTCGAGCCCCCAGTCGTCGACAAGATCAACATGGCCAACCGGCCGATCATCTGGCTGCCGATCAACTCGTCGCGAAGCGCCGTCGATCTCACCGAGTACATCCGGTACGTGATGAAGCCCTACATCGAGACCATCGATGGGGTCGCATCCACCGAGATCTTCGGGAGGCGCGACCGGGCCATCCGCATCTGGCTGAACGCCGGGGACATGCGCGCCCGTGGGCTGTCGGCCGGGGACGTCATCCGGGCCGTTCAGGCCGAGCACGTCGAGCGCCCGGGTGGACGCGTCGAGAGTCGCGCGGTCGAGTACTCGCTCAAGACCGACGCCGAATTCGAAGACGTCGAGGCGCTCTCGAACCTGATCGTGGCGAACGTCGACGGCCGTGAGGTCCGACTGCGGGACGTGGCGCGCGTCGAGGACGGCGCCGAGGACGAGCGCTTCCTGGCCCGCTTCAACGGCGGCACGGGCGCCGGGATCGGCGTCCTCAAGCAGTCCCAGGCGAACACCGTCGCGATCGCAACGGAGGTTCGGGAACGCGTCGAAGAGCTGCGCAAGATCGCGCCCAAGGACATCGAGATCGCCGACTGGGACGGCATCATGGACTTCTCGGAATCGATCCGGGAGTCCGTGGCGGAGACTCAGTTCGCCCTCATCTTCGGCGCCCTGCTCGCTACCTTCGTGGTGTTCATCTTCTTGCGGCGCACCCGCCCGACCCTGATCGTGGCGACCGCCATCCCGCTGTCGATCATCGCCAGCTTCGGCGTGATGTGGATCTTCGGGGCGACGCTCAACATCATGACCCTGCTGGCTCTCGCGCTGGCGGTGGGTGTGGTGATCGACGACGCCATCGTGGTGCTCGAGAACATCGAGCGTCACCGCGAGAGCGGCGAAGAACCGATGGTCGCCGCGTCGAAGGGCACGCGGGAGATCGCGTTCGCCGCCACTGCCGCCACCCTGTCCATCGCCGTCGTCTTCCTGCCGGTGGTCTTCGTGAAGGGCATGGTCGGCAGCTTCCTTGGCGAGTTCGGGATCACCGTCGCGGCGGCGGTGATGTTCTCGCTCTTCGTCGCCCTCACGCTGACGCCGATGCTGGCGGCTCGCATGCCACCGCCCCAGGAGCGCAAGCACGGCAGCATCTACCACCGGCTCGAGCAGGGCTTCGAGGCGATCGAGCGCTTGTATCGCAAGCTGCTCGAGCTGTCGCTCGCGTCGTTGTGGCACCGCATCGGCGTGCTCGTCATCGCGTCTGTGACCTTCTTCATCGCATTGGGCTTCGGGTCCCAGCTCGGCGCCGAATTCTTCCCGCCCTCGGACGAGGGCCGCATCTTCGTGATGATGGAGACGCCGCCGGGTACGGCGCTGGCGGGCACCCTCGACCGACTGAAGCAGGCCGAGAGCTGGATGCTCGCGCAGCCGGAGGTCGCGGGTCTGTTCGCAGGTGTGGGCGTCTCGGGCCCCGAGGGCCCCGGAAGCGTCAGCAACGCGGTCTTCGTTTCCGTGCTGAAGCCAGCGGCCCAGCGCGAGCGCAACGCGCAGGAGCTGATGATCGCCGCCCGCGACGCGCTCGGGAACATTCCGGGACTCGACAGTCGGGTCTTCGATCCGTCCCAGTTCTTTGGCGGCGGTGGCGGTGAGTTCGAGTTCAAGATCCGCGGCAATCTCGAGCTGGAAGAGCTGGCGACCCTGGCGGACGACTTCATCCGCGCGCTCGAGCTCCGTCCGGGCTTCGTCGATTTCAACAAGAGCCTGCGCATGGGTCTGCCCGAGGTGCGGGTCATCCCCAATCGGGAGAAGGCCGCGGCCCTCGGTGTCGATGCCGCGACGGTGGCCACCGTCGTACAGGCGTCCATCGGTGGGCTCGACGTGGGCAAGTTCAAGGACGCCGGCCACCGCTACGACATCCGCGTGCGCCTCGAGGAAGAAGAGCGAAGCGACCCCAGCTCCATCGGGCGGCTCTACGTGCGCAGCAGCAACGGCGGCGTGGTCGAGCTGCGAAACCTCGTGGACATCGAGACGGGTGCTGCGCCCTCGAAGATCACGCGCCACGACCGCATGCGCAGTGTCACCGTGTCCACCAATCTCGAGAACATGCCCGTCGCGGAAGCGATTTCGGTGGTGGAGGAGCTTTCCAAGCAGCTGCTGCCCGAGGGCACCAGCATCAGCTTCTCGGGCAGTGCCGAGGCCTTCCTCGAGAGCGTCGAGCAGTTCGCGCTGGCCATGGGGCTGGCGGTCCTGATCATCTACATGGTCCTCGCGGCGCAGTTCGAGAGCCTGATCCACCCGATCACCGTGATGATCGCGCTGCCCCTCGCGATGGTGGGAGCACTCGGCGGACTGCTGGCCGCGGGCATGACCATCAATCTCTTCAGCATCATCGGCATCATCCTGCTGTGCGGCCTGGTGACGAAGAACTCGATCCTACTCGTCGACTTCGCCAACCAGCTCCGCAGGGAGGAAGGCCTCGGCACCGCCGAGGCGATGCGGCGCGCGGCGCCGATCCGCATGCGCCCGGTGCTGATGACCGCGTTCTCGATGATCCTGGGCGTCCTGCCCGCGGCCATCGGCGTCGGCCCCGGGTCGGAATCCCGTCAGCCGATGGCGGTGGCGACGGCCGCCGGCATGTTCTCTTCGACCCTGCTCACCCTGTTGGTCGTACCGGCGCTCTACGTCGTTCTGGACGATCTTTCCGTCTGGGTCAAGCAACGCATCCGGCGCCGCAAGGGCGACAGCCTGACGCGCGCCACCGAGGAGGCCGCTACGTGAGCCGAACGAAGACCGTCCTGCTGTGGGTGATGGCAATCGCGTACATCGGCCAAGGCTGCAACCACCTG
Source organism: Deltaproteobacteria bacterium (assembly GCA_029261855.1). Taxonomy (GTDB): domain Bacteria; phylum Myxococcota_A; class UBA9160; order UBA9160; family UBA4427; genus JAJDAN01. Next base: position 78,824 of record JAJDAN010000004.1, on the reverse strand, counting down.
GTGAACCCGGCCTTCTTCGTGGCGATCATGCCGCCGGATCTGCCGAACCCGGAATGGTTGAACGTGCTGTCGGGGCTTGCGGAGATCGTGCTCGGCGTGTTCCTGTTGGAGCCGCGCACCCGCGTCTATGCGGCCTGGGGCATCATCGCTCTGCTCGTCGCGGTCTTCCCGGCCAACATGTACGCGGCCAGCGCCAACATGGGCCCCGAAGGACCGGGAACGGGAGCGGGGACCCTCAACTACGTGCGGCTGCCCTTCCAGTTGGTGTTCATCGGCTGGGCCTGGTGGTACACCCGCGACTGATCGCGCGGCCCGTTCAGGCGAGCACGCGCGCGACGAGCCAGTTGCGGACTTCGAGGGTTCGCAGCCTCGGGTCCTGAAGGGTCGGCCCGATGCCGAGCTCGGTGGCCAGGTCTTCACGCTTCGCGTCGGCGTGCAGGGTCTCCATGCCGTCGATCCAGGCGCGCGCGGCGGTCTCGTCGGCGAAGGTGCCCTGGGCGATCAGCTCGCGCTCGCGCAGGCGGGCGAGGCTTGCCACCTCGCGCAGGTCGTATTCCGGGTGGTACTGCACGGCCCAGAACGACCCGTCGCGAGGGTTCTCGTAGGCGGCGCCCTGCACCGGCGACCAGGCGTTTTCCGAGAGCAACGTTGCTTTCGGAGGCAGCGCGACCACGTGGTCGGCGTGGCTCGTGAACGCGTCGAAGGTGTCGGGCTTGTCGCGGTAGAGCGGGTGCGCGCGGCCTGCGGCGGAAACGTGGATCTCGCGCGCGATCCCGAACTCGCGTCCCTTGGGGTTCGCCGCGCAGCGCCCGCCGCGCGCGGTCGCGGCCAGCTGCACGGCGAAGCACGACCCGAAGTTCGGAACGCCCGCATCGAGCAGGTCGCGGACGAGGTCCACCTGGCGGCTCACCCCGGGATCGTCGGCGTCGAGGATCGAGAGGTTCGAGCCGGTCCAGACGACGCCGTCCCAGTGCGAAAGTTCGGAAGCCGCCGGCAGCTCGCCGTCCGCCGGGTGCAGGACGTCCGCCTGGATTTCGGTTTCGAGTCCGGTCGCGATGCGCGACAGCAGGGCCCGGTAGAGGTCGCCCGCCTCGCTGCCGCCCGCGTCGCGCAGGCTTTGCCGGCCCTCCTTCGGGTAGGCGTCGACGATCAGGATGCGTATCACGGATGCCCGGAAGACCGCGCCCGCTAGCGCGGGCGATCGCCCTGCACGGTCACCCGGTACATGACGCGTTCGAAGCCCTCGTAGTCGTCGATCGCGTAGTGCTGGGTGGCGCGGTTGTCCCACATGGCGACCGTGCCCGGTTGCCAACGCAGGCGACAGGTGAACTCCGGGCGCGTCACGTGGTCGTACAGGAAGTGCAGCAGCGCCTCGCTCTCGGCCGCGCCGAAGCCGGCGATGCGGAGCGTGAACATCGGGTTCACGAAGATGCCGCGACGCCCGGTTTCGGGGTGGGTGCGGATCAACGGATGCTCGACCTCTTCGTCGATGATGTCCGAGTGCCGGTACTGGATGGCGGCCTCGCCGCGGTACTTGGCCTCGCCGGTGACGCGCGGGTCGTAGGCGCTGCGCGCGCTGTGCACGGCGACGAGATCGTCGACGACCTTCTTCATGCCGGGGGACAGGGTCTCGTAGGCCTTCTCGGTGGACGCCCAGAGCGTGTCGCCGCCGTAGGGCGGGAGCGTCACGCCGTACAGGATGCTCGCCATGCTCGGCTTCTCGAAGAAGGTGTTGTCGCTGTGCCAGCTGGTGCCGAAGGACGCGCGCTCGCCCGCGGGCTTCAGCACGCGGATCATCTCCGGGTGCTGGTCCATGCCGACGGCGATGGGGTGCACGTCGAGCTCACCGAAGCGCCGCCCGAACGCGATCTGGTCTTCGTGGCCGAGAGTCTGGTCCCGGAAGACGATGACCGCGTGATCGAGAAAGGCCTGGTGGATCTCCGCGAACACCGCGTCGTCGAGCTTCGCGAGATCGGCACCTCGGATCTCGGCGCCCAGGTGGCCGGACATGGGGAGGATTTCGAGGGGCATGCTCTTCTCGGGGTCTCGCTCTGGGGGTTCGAACAGCGGGCGGAGGATAGCGTCGCCGCCGCCGAGCTACTTGCTGCGCAGCATCGCCAGGATCGCGCCCTCGATCACGCGCTGGGCGCGTTCTCGGCCAAGTCGCTGGGCGTTCCGCAGCCGGTCCCAGGCCTCGAACGAGGTGGCCATTTCCAGCGCCTCGCGGGCGTCTTCGTCGAGGGACGGGATCTCGGCTGCGAGCACTTCGCGCAGCTGGACGCGCAGCTCGCGGTCGAGCTCGGCGTCGCCTTCCTGGAAGAGCGGAGAGCGGATGCGCTGGACGTTCGCAGACCTGCGGAACGGAGCGATGCGCTCGAAGATGCGTGCGCGACGCGCAACGAGCTGGCGCACGCGTTCCTCGATGGGGCCCTCGATCGCCGGCCCCTCCAGCAGCGGACGCACTTCGCCCTCGAGGCGGCTCTGCATCTCGACGAACAGGCTCTCCATGTCGTCGTAGTGGCGGAACACCGTGCGCGTCCCGACGCCGGCGCGCTGGGCCACCTGCTCGGCGGTGGGGAGCGGGACGCCCTCACGGACCAGCTCGAAGATGGCGTCCATGATGTAGGCGCGGTTGCGGGCGCCGCGGCGCACGCGGCCGTCGTTTGCGTTGGCCGCCTTTCGTTCCGGCACCCTCGAGCTCATGGCCTTGGACCCTCGCTGGAAGGCCCCGAGCATGCCATAAGGCCCCGGGCATGCCATAGGGCCCCCGGCATGCGATAGTGGCGCGCTCCGCGTCATTCCTTCTTGCCAACGGAGCCCCCCCATGAGCCAACCTCTCACGACCTTCACGGAAGAAGAAGAGATCTTCCGTTCCACCGTCCGCGACTTCGCCGAGCAGCGCATCGCGCCCCGGGTCGAGCAGATGGAGAGAGAGGCCCAGCAGCCCCGGGATCTGCTCGACGAGATGTTCGCGCTCGGCCTCATGGGCATCGAGATCCCCGAGCAGTACGGCGGCGCCGGCGGCACCTTCTTCATGTCGATCCTCGCCATCGAAGAGCTCGCCCGCATCGACCCGGCTGCCGCCATCCCGGTGGACGTCCAGAACACCCTGGTGGTGAACCAGTTCCTGCGCTGGGGGACCGACGACCAGAAGGAACGCTTCCTGCCGCGGCTCGCGAAGGACACCATCGGTTCGTACGCGCTTTCGGAGGCGGGCTCGGGCAGCGACGCTTTCTCGCTCAAGACGGCGGCCGTCCCCGACGGCGACAACTTTCGCTTGAGCGGCCAGAAGCTGTGGATCTCGAACGCCCACGAGGCGGGCCTGTTCGTGGTGTTCGCCACCGTCGATCCGGCAGCGGGCCACAAGGGCATCACGGCCTTCGTGGTCGACCGCGAGATGAAGGGCCTGAGCGTCGGCAAGAAGGAAGACAAGCTCGGCGTGAGGGCATCGAGCACCTGCGAGGTGATCCTCGACGATGTCGTCGTCCCCAAGCAGAACGTGCTCGGCAAGGTGGGCCAGGGCTACAAGCTCGCCATCGAAACCCTCAACGAAGGACGCATCGGCATCGGCGCCCAGATGCTGGGCCTTGCGACCGGCGCACTCGAAGGCGCCGTCGCCTACGCGAAGGAACGCGAAGCCTTCGGCCAGAAGATCGGAGAGTTTCAGGCTGTCCAGCACCTGCTCGCCGAATGTGCGACGGACGTCGCCACGGTGCGCCTGCACTGCTACAACGCCGCTCGCCGCCGGGAAGCCGGCCTGTCCTACGCGCGCGAAGGCGCCATGACGAAGCTCGTCGCGAGCCGCGTGGCAGAATCCGTCGCGAGCCGCTGCATTGACGTATACGGTGGCATCGGCGTCACCAAGGAATGCCTGGCCGAGAAGTTCCTGCGAGACGCCAAGGTCGCCCAGATCTACGAAGGCACGACCTTCATGCAGCTCAACACCATCGCCAAGCTGGTGCTGGCCGAGGGTTCGTAGCGCGAGTGTTCGTGCCAGGGGTTCGGGGCGTGGGGAGGGCCTGCTCCTCCCTGGGCAGGCTGCTTTCCCCTTGCCGGGTCTGCGTCATGCCATACGTCGTCGCAAGCCCTCCCCACGCCCCGAACCCGAGCGGCGTCGGTCGTCCGCCGATACCTGACGCCGCGCGCTCGCCCCGGCCCGAGCCCTGGCAACAAGTGCTCCTATCGCCGCGCATGCCCTCCCGTAGGGCCACCCGGTAGCCCCGAGGGATCGAGAGACCGTCATTCTGGCCTAACAGCAACACGGGATGCCCCGGGGTGTAGAATGAGGCGTGGGGAGATGCTGCCATGAGGCGCTCACCCGTAGCCACGCTGTTCGTTTCCACCGCGCTGTCGGGCGTGTGGCCTGGTCCGGCGATCGCCGCAGACGTCACGATCAAGGTCACCGAAGCCATCGTGGTCACGGACGTCCCGGAAGCGTTCCCGCCGGTCTCGATCGACGTGGTCGAGATGCTGGAGGTCATGGACGCTCCTGGCGCACTTCCGCCCGTCTCGATCGAAGTCCGCGAGAGGGTTCGTGTCGAAGACGACCCGCTGTCGTTCCCGCCGGTGTCGATCGACGTGGCGGAGAGCATCGGCGTCGCCGACAGCCCGGGGGCGTTTCCGCCAGTGTCGATCGACGTGTTGGAAGCCATCAACCTCGCCGATGTGCCGGCGGCGCTCCCACCCGTCGCAATCAACGTGGTGGAGGGCATCGCTTTCGCCGACGGCCCCTCCCTGCATCCGCCCGTGGCGATCGAGGTGAAGGAGGGAATCACCGTCGCGGACAACCTGGGAGTCTTCCCTCCCGTGGTGGTCTCGGTCGTCGAGACGGTCGCGGTGAGCGACGTTGCGGTCCTGCTGCCGCCCGTCAGCATCGCCGTCGCGGAGGTCGTCAAGGTGACCGATTCGGCCATCGTGGCGTTCACCGACTCCGATGGCGACGGGGTCGACGACCTCATCGAGGATGCGGCCCCGAATGGCGGCGACGGGAACGCCGACGGCGTTCCGGATCGCATGCAGGGAGAGGTGGCCTCGCTCCTCGCCGCCGCGGGCGGAGGAGCCGTGACGCTCGAGCTGGGGCCGGGCTGCACGACGCTGCTCGCGGTGGAGGCCGTTCCGGAGTCGGCGTTGCCCCCGGATCCGTCATTCGACCATCCGCTTGGCCTCGTGCGGTTCCGGGTGCCGTGCAGCAGCGCCACGCTCACCACCCTATGGCACGGGACCGCATCGCTGGCGGGTCCCTGGCGACACTACGGACCCGTCGTGCCCGGGAGTCCGGGAACCGCGGCGTGGTACACGCTGGCGGCCAACCTCGGAACGAGATCGGTCGGCGGCGTCGCTACCGCGACGGCGACCATCGACCTCCTGGACGGCCAGCCCGGTGACGACACGGGGACGGACGGCTGGATCGAAGCGACAGGCGGCCCGTCCGTGTTCATCTCCCTGCAACTGCCCGCCCTTCTCGGCGTCGCGAGCGTGCTGCTCGGGGTCTTGATTCTTGCAATCGGTGTGCGCCTCACATCTGTGTCGGTTCGGTCGTAGGGTGGACTGCATCCTTGCCAGGGACGGACACAACGGAAGACACAACGCAAAGAGGAGATCGAAATGCTGCAAAACTTCTCTACCTCCAGAATCGCGGTTCTGGCGCTCGTCTTGCTCCTCGTGGGCAGTCCGGGCGCACTCTTCGCGGCCGATGAGCGGTCCGGAGAGGGAAGCGTGAAGCCCGCGCCGGAATCGGGAGAGTCGAGCGGGGCCGGCACTGAGGAGACCTCGCAGGGCCGGGCCGAGCAGAACATCCGCGTGCATGGACACTGGACGATCACCGTCCTCGATCCGGACGGCGGCGTCGTGCTCCGCCGCGAGTTCGACAACGCGCTGGACCCCAACGGCGACCTGAAGCTCTTCCAGTTCCTCGCGCGGCAGACTGCGGTGGGATACTGGTCGATCTTCGCCGGTACGCCGGCTGGTCAGGAGGTGTGCGAGGAGCCGGCGGGCGCGCCGACAGGCATATGCGTCGTCACGGAGCCGACGGATCCGACGGTCGGCAACAATCGCTTCCCGACACTCTCGCTGACAGTCAAGTCCACGGCACCGCGGAACATGACGCTCAGCGGAACCTTCATCGCGCAGCGGAGCGGCTCCATCGACCAGGTGGATTCCGTCGTCTTCAGCTGCACTCCGGCGACGACACCGAACGACTGCGCGACGGGTATCAACCCGCTCGGGGGCTTCTCCGCCATCACGACGACCGGCATCGCGCCCGTCCCGGTGGTGCTCGGCCAGCAGGTCGTGATCAGCGTGGAGATCAGCCTCTCCTAGCCTCGCTCCCGGGGGACGGCGCCGTCAGGCCACCTGAACCGGTTCGCTCCTGAGGGGTGGCGACTCCGTCGCCATCCCTCAGCGATGGTCGGGGGCGGCTCCATCGATGGACCACCCCCAGTCCAACCCTCCTGGAGATGCCCCCCAGAGCAAGATGTAACATGTGCAAATGGCGGGAGAACCGAGCGACGCGAACGATCCGTACGCCGTTCACACGGACGCGGAGCTCGCGGCGCTGCCGTGCGCATTTCGATCTGATCTGTTCGCCGGGCAGGTCGTGCTCGTCACTGGTGGGGCAGGGGGCATCGGGCGGGCGATCTGCATCCTGCTCGGGCGACTCGGCGCCACGATCGTCACTTGTGGGCGCGACGCGGCGAAGCTCGATCAGCTCGCCGGATCTCTCGGCGAGCTCGGCATCGTCTGCCAGACGGAGCGGATGAGCATCCGCGATCCCGAGCAGGTCGCCGCGCTGCTCGCTGCCGCTCACGATCAGCAGGGACGTGTCGATCTCGTCGTCAACAACGCCGGAGGCCAGTTCGCGCAGCCCGCGGTGGACGTGTCGCCGAAGGGGTGGGCTGCGGTGCTCGAAACGAACCTCTACGGGACCTGGTATGTGATGCAGGCGGCCGCGCGAGAGTGGATCGCACGGAAGCAGCCCGGGTCGATCGTCAACATCGGGACCATCACTGGACGCGCCGCCGTTGGCATCCCGCACACCGCTGCGGCTCGCGCGGGAGCCCAGAATCTGGCGGCGAGCTTGAGCGTCGAGTGGGCGCCCCATCGGATCCGCATCAACACCGTCGCTGTGGGCGTCGTGCGCAGCCCGGGGCTGCTCAACTATCCAACCGAGGCGCGACGGAGCTTCGACCACAATCCGCAACGACGTCTGGGCGACGTGCACGACGTCGCGCAGGCCGTGGTCTTCCTCGGCTCGCCCGAGGCCAGCGGGTTCATCACCGGCGAAGTGACACACGTGGCAGGCGGCGCACAGGTGTGGGGCGAGTACTGGGCGCTCGGCAAGCCCACCTGGTTCGCGGTCGAGGAGTAGGGCGCGATGGCCCAGCTTGAGAAGGGTGAACGAGGCGAGCCGGGCCGGGTCGACACAACGCGACTCCAGGAAATCGCACGGGCCTACACCCGGTCTGCGGTGCTCTTTACCGCGATCGACGTCGAGCTCTTCACGCACGTTCACCAAGGCGCGGATACCGAACCGGCACTGGCCGCTGCGACCGGGCTGAGCCCGGTCGACATCGACCGACTGGTGACGTGCTGTCTGAGCCTGGACCTGCTGCGCTGGGCGGAGTCGGGCGCCTTGCGGCTTGAGAACGCACCGGACGTCGATCGCTACCTCGTCAAGGGCGAGCGTGGCTACGCCGGGCCCTGGATGCACTTCACCCGTCCTCAGGTCGTGGACTGGTTCCGCATGACGGAGCTGATGCGAGAAGGCGAGCCGACGCGGCTCGGAATGTACGAGGATCTCACCCCGGAAGCGGCCCGCAAGTACCACCGAGCCACCTCGAGCATCGGCTTCGGGGCCGCGCGGCGGTTCGTGCGCGGCGTCGATCTGGCCGGTCGGCGTCGTTTGCTCGACCTGGGCGGCGGATCGGGCGCGTACTCGATCACCGCCGTGAAGGCGTTCGAGGGGCTCGCAGCGACAGTGCTCGACCTGCCGCCCGTCGTCGCGGTGACCCAGGAGTACATCGCCCTGCACGATGTCGTCGGCCGGGTCGACACCCTCGGCGCCGACTTCACCCAAGGTGCGTTTCCTGCCTGCGATGTCGTCGTGATGGCCAGCAACCTCCCGATCTACGACGGAGTGGTGATCGCTGGTGTGGCGGCACGAGCGTTTCGAGCGCTGGAGCCAGGCGGCGAGATGCACCTCATCGGCGAGATGCTCGACGACGATCGCCGGGGTCCGCTCGACGCCGCGATGTGGGGCATGAACGAGCTGATCTGCGGGAGCCAGGGCCGCGCCCATACCCGCGCCGAGTGCGCCGGCTATCTGGCCGCTGCGGGCTTCACCGACGTCGAGATCAGCGACTTCATACCGGGCTCGCTCGCTCGTGCCTTCGGCAGGAAGCCGGCGTAGACCAATTCACGAGGGGGTGACATGGCACGATTCGAGGGCCGCGGGGGCTCCGGAACCTTCGCTTCGAGCTCTGCCTGCGCCTGGATCGAAAGTCCGCGGCGGGGCCCGGTGAGGCCCCTGCGGAATGACTCGCTGACATCAGTCGGCTGTTTGGGGCGGTGTCGACATCACCGGCCGGCGTTGCTGTTCTGCGGTGGGATACGCGGCTGCGTTCGACTTCCGCTGCGGCCTCACCGGCCCCCACCGCTCCTCGTTCCCAGAGCAGGCGTTGGAGACGAACGCCACGCGCACGATCTATGGGGGGAGGAATAGAGCGCGCGTGCCAACGCGTTCCCCACGGCGCCACTTGGTTCGGGGCGAGGGGATGGGACTGCGCCGACGATTGGCGGTTCGAGCAGCCCGCAAGCCAACAACAATGTCGCCAGGGAGGAAGCAGCCCATCCCCTGCGGCCCGAACCCTGGCAACAACCCTGGCAACAAGCCTGGCAGCTCAGTCGCTTCTCTCGCCCCGGATGAACGCTTCGAGGTCCGCGTGGGCCTGGTTGTCGGTTCGTTGCTCCGGCGGGTGCTTCATCAGCCAGGCGCTCGCGGACTTGAGGGGGCCTCCGATGCCTCGGTCTCTTGCGAGCTTTGCGAGGCGGATGGCGTCGATGGCGACTCCGGCGGAATTCGGAGAATCCTCGACAGACAGGCGTAGCTCGATGTTCATGGGGACGTCTCCGAAGAGGCGGCCTTCCATGCGCAGGAAGCAGACCTTGTTGTCGTTCTGCCAGGCCACGTAGTCGCTGGGGCCGACGTGGATGTCGTCGTCGTCGAGGCGTTCGGCGGCGACGGACTGCACGGCTTCCGTCTTCGATTCCTTCTTCGACGCGAGGCGGTCGCGGTTCAGCATGTTGAGGAAGTCGGTGTTGCCGCCGGTGTTCAGTTGGTAGGTGTGCTCGAGCTTCACGCCCCTCGCGCGAAAGAGATCGGTGAGGGTGCGATGGGTGATGGTCGCGCCGAGCTGGGCCTTGATGTCGTCGCCGACGATGGGGAGCCCGCGTTCGGCGAAGCGTGCGGCGAAGGCCGGGTCGCTGGCGATGAAGACCGGGATGCAGTTGACGAGGGCGACGCCGGCTTCGAGAGCGCACTCGGCGTAGAAGCGCGCCGCTTCTTCGGACCCGACGGGTAGATAGTTGACGAGCACGTCGGCCCCGGATTGCCGCAGCGCCTGGACGACGTCTTCGCGACTGGCTTCCGCCTCTTCGGAGGGCACGAAGCTGCGCGGGGCCGGGTGGTCCTGCATGTGGGACGCGACGCCGTCGAGAATCCTGCCCATGCGGACGGGCACGCCGGCCTTGGGGACGTTCGCTTCGAAGACCGTCGTGCAATTCGGCGGCTGGAAGATCGCCTCGGCGACGTCCTTGCCCACCTTGCGGACGTCCACGTCGAAGGCGCATACCACTTCTACGTCGAAGGGGCGGTAGCCGCCGATCTCCCAATGCAGCAGGCCGATGGCGTCTTCGGCCGAGCGGCCGCGGTAGTAGTGGAGGCCCTGGACGAGGGAGCTGGCGCAGTTTCCGACGCCGACGATGGCAATGCGGACGGAAGACACGGGGGCGGGGACCTCCTGGGCGACGGCGCGGGGCCGTCTAGGGTTACATACTTCGCGGAGCCCGCGAGATCCGATCAAGTGGCATGGATAGTGCCAGTTAATATACTCGGCTCTTCCGATCCCCAGGATCCCAGCAGGAGCGAGCCATGGCCGTCGACCCCTCGAACCCTCTTCGCATCGCGGGCGCACCGGGCTCGCCGTACTCCCGCAAGCTGCGCGCGGTGCTTCGGTACCGGCGCGTCCCCCATCACTGGGTGGTGCGGGGATCGCACGCAGACGCGAGCACGCCCGAGACCGCCGTCGCGCTGATGCCGGTGCTGGTCTTTCCCGGTGCGGACGGCGCCCCCGACGAGGCGGCCATCGACAGCACGCCGCTGATCCGACGACTCGAAGCGATGCAAGCCGGGCGCAGTGTCGTGCCCGCGGATCCCGTGCTCGCGTTCATCGACGCGCTCGTCGAGGACTACGCGGACGAGTGGCTGACGAAGGCCATGTTCCACTATCGCTGGGCGTACGCGGCGGACATCGACAAGGCCGGCAAGGTGCTGCCGTTGTGGCGCGGGACGAACACGCCGGACGACGTCATCGAGAAGTTCTCGAAGATGATCAGCCAACGACAGATCGATCGGCTCTGGGTGGTCGGCTCGAACGAGACCACCGGACCGGTCATCGAAGACAGCTACGCGCGTCTCTTGCAGCTGCTGGACGTGCACCTCGCCCGGCATCAATTCGTGCTCGGTGATCGGCCCGGGTCTTCGGACTTCGGTCTCTACGGCCAGCTCACCCAGCTCGCGCTGTTCGATCCGACCCCCATGCAGCGCAGCCTCGAGATCTCGCCGCGGGTGTGCGCCTGGGTGGAGGTCGTCGAGGACCTGTCGGGTCACACCTGGGCGGGTGGCGACGGCGATGGCTGGATGTCGCGCGACGCGCTCCCCGAAACCCTGACCGCGATCCTCGCCGAGATCGGCCGGGTGTACGCGCCGTTCCTGCTGGGGAACGCGGCAGCGCTCGAGAGCGGCGCCGAACGGGTCGAATGCACGATCGACGGCAAGCCCTGGGTGCAGAAGCCCTTCCCCTATCAGGGCAAGTGCCTCGCCTGGCTCCGCGAAGGTCATGCAGCCCTCGCCGCCGACGACCGCAAGACCGTCGACGCCGCACTCGCGGGCACCGGCTGCGAGGTCTTGTTCGCCTGATTCCCCGTCCGCGCGGCTGGCTCGCTCAGGCGAGCCAGCGCTTGCAGTCGGCTGCCTCGAGGATCGGGTCCAGCGCGGACTTGTCGGCCACCGCCGCGTAGCGCTCGCGAAGCGCCTTCAGCGAGCGCGCGTGGTACTTCTGCGGCTTCTGGTCCCAGGCTTGCCCATCGAGAGTGACGCTGAACTCTTCCTGGCCGGCTTCGAGCGCCTTGGCGTTGGCGTCCGACCAGGGCAGGAACAGCCCTCCTACGAAGCGCGAGAGGATCGGGGCGAGTGTGGGCGCCAGGGAGTCCCAGGTCTCGAAGTCCCCCTCGTTCTTCGGGTCGAGCATGCGTTCGCACCAGGCGACGACGTTCGGCGCGTTCTTGCGCAGGATGGCACCGGCGGTGGGGTCCGAGAGACAGTTGTAGATCTGCCCCCAGAGACCGAAGTCACCGAACGCGGGCCGGCCGCCGAAGAGATAGGCGCGTCCGTCGAGATGCGCGTCGAGCAGACCGACGGCTTCCTGGTACGAGCTCTCGATCTGCGGAGCCGTGCGCTCGTTCGAGCCGACGAACCAGACCCGGTCCACCATGCGGCCCTTGATGCCGTCGACCATGCCGGCGAGGGCGTCGCCCTTGGCGTCGGGCATCATGCTCTTCGCGATGCGCTCGGCCGCGGAATCCTGGTCGGCTTCCCGCGCCCAGCGGTAGTGGAACATCCACTTGTTGCCCCACTCGTCGCCGAATTCCTCGATGAGCGCCGAGACGAAGCGCAGCGTCGGGTCGTCCGGGTGGATGGACGGATCCGGGAACTGTGCCTCCATCTTCTCGACGATGGGCGTCGAGTCCTGGATGCCGTCGCCGTCGGGCGTCGCGACGATGGGGATCAGGGGCAGCTTCGCGTACTTCATCGACTCGGCCTGCTCTGCCGCCGTGCGCGCGATCCACTGGTGGGGGATTCCCTTGTAGCGGAAGTACGAGCGCACCTTGATCGAATAGGGGGAGATCTCTGCGCCCCACACGCGATAGGGGTCGCGATCGGTGTCCGACATCAGCTCGTCTCCTTCTGAAAGATCTCGAGGGCGTCGGTGTAGTCCGACAGTCCTGCGTAGCCCTTGCGTTCGATCCCGATCATCTCCGCGCCGGTGTCCATGGCGCGAATCGAGAGGTGCGTGCCGCCCATCTGCTGCCACAGCTCGATCTCGCGGTGCCAGTCGTCGGGACCGTCGGCGAAGTCGAGCACCGCCTCGGCGCCGACCTCGCTCGGGTCGCGTCCCGCCTTCGCGATCGCTTCCTGCAGGACGCCGTGGATGCGCCGCAGGCGGCTGGGCTTGGTGCCGTAGAGGACGCCGTTTCCGACGCGCCCGGCGCGGCGCACCGCCACGTCGCTCATGGCGCCGAACCAGATGGGGATCGGGCGCGCAGGTCGCGGCAGCAGGCTTGCGCGGTCGACCCGGTGGTAGTCGCCTGCGAAATCGACGAGGGGCTCGCCCCACAGCTTGCGCAGCAGCTCGACCTGCTCGTCGAAACGCTTGCCGCGATCGTCGAAGCGTTGCCCGAGGGCCTCGTATTCGACGAAGTTCCAGCCCGTGCCGACGCCCAGTCGCAGACGGCCGCCGGAAAGCAGATCGACTTCCGCGGCCTGCTTGGCGACGAGCGCCGTCTGACGTTGGGGCAGAATGACGACGCCGGTGGTGAGCCCGATCCGTTGGGTCACTCCCGCGAGAAAGCCGAGCAGCACCAGGGGCTCATGGAAGGGGTCCGCTTCCGTGTACGGCCCCATCAGCTTCGGCTCGCGCTTCTCGTGGACTGCGCCGAGGACGTGGTCGTAGACGATGAGGTGCTGGTAGCCGAGGGCTTCCGCGGTCTGTGCCCAATCGCGTACGGCGACCGGGTCACTTCCGATTTCGCACGTGGGAAAGACGGCGCCGATGGTCAGGCTCATGGGGGGTCTCCGGCTGCGAGGCGGAAGCATAGCCCCCACGCGACCGGGCTACAGTTGCTGTTCGGCACTTCGCATCTCGCCCCAGGAAACCGCACCGCACGGCACAGCACGACACAGACCCAAAGCACCAGGAGACAGATCGCATGCGCGTGGGACTCGTTACCGGCAAGCACCAGATCGAGCTGCGCGAATTCCCGGACCCTACGCCCGAGCCGCTGAAGGCCGTCGTCGAGATCTCGCACTGCGGCATCTGCGGCACCGATCTGCACGCCTACCAGGAAGGCGGTCCCTACCACGCCGCCATCTGTGGTCACGAATGGGCCGGTACCGTCAGCGGCGTGGGCGAGGGGGTCGAACGCCTGCGAGAGGGCGACCGGGTGGGGATCGGCGTGGCGTCCGCCTGCGGGCGTTGCCGCGAGTGCCGGGCCGGCGACGCGGCGCACTGCGGCGCCGTCTTGATGGGAATGCTCGGGATGGGCCCCCTGGCCGCTCCCCACGGTGGCTTCGCGAGTGCGATCTCGATCGAAGCGGCGCGTCTGTATCCGCTGCGCAAAGAGATCTCGGACATCGACGCAGCCATGCTCGAACCCGCGACGGTGGCCATCCACGCCCTGCGTCGTACGCCCCTGCGTCTGGGCGACGCCGTCATCGTGCTCGGCGCGGGACCGATCGGCCTGCTGGTGCAGCAGTGTGCCTTCATTGCCGGGGCCGGCTGTGTGGTGGTGGTCGAGCCGGAGCCGCACCGAGCCCAGCTGGCCGAGAGCCTGGGTGCAACTCTCGTCGTTAGCCCCGCGGACCCGGACTTCGAGGCGAAGATCCGCGCGACCTGCGGCCCGCTGGGTGCGGACGTGGTGTTCGAATGCGCGGGCATCCCCGCCACCATCGACCAGTCCGTTGGCCTCGCGAAACGCGGCGGCGTGGTTTCGCTCGTCGGGCTCGCGACGGTGCCCGCGGAGATCGCCCCCGGGTCGTGGCTCGCACGCGAGGTGCGGCTCGTCGCGTCCCTCGGCTACCTGCACGACGAGTTCCCGGTCAGCATGCAGCTGGTCGCAGACGGACGTCTGAAGCTCGCTCCCCTTCACACGGCGACCGTGGGACTCACGGCGCTCGAGCCCGCGTTCCAGCAGCTGCTTTCGGGGGACGGCTCGGTGAAGATCCTGGTGGATCCGCGCGCGGACTGACGCGGCGACCGGGTCCTTCGTTCAGGCCTCGCGCAGACCGCCCGTCAGGATCTGTTCGACCAGCAGCGCGCGTTGCACCTGGCCGGTTGCGGCAGTGCGGGGCAGCGAGTCGGCGACCATCAGGCGACGTGGCTTCTTGAAGCCGGCCAGGCGCTCCGATGCGTACGCCTGCAGACTCGCCAGGTCGACGGTCTCCGCGCCGGGCACCGGCACGACGACCGCGCACACGATCTCACCCCAATCGAGGTCCGGGATGCCCACGATGGCCAGCTCGGCGACGCCGGGAGCGTCGGCCAGCGCCGCCTCGACCTCACTCGGTGCGATGCTCTCGCCCCCGCTGCGAATCAGCTCCTTCTTGCGGCCGATGATCGACAGGTAGCCCTCGTCGTCGAAGGCGCCGAGGTCGCCGCTGGCATACCAGCCGTCCTGCAAGGCCTCTGCGCTCGCGGCATCGTCGTCGAAGTAGCCATCCATCATGTAGGCACTGCGACAGCGGATCTCTCCGTCGTCGTTCAGCTCGACATCGACTCCCGGCGACGCGGGCCCGACGCTGCCCGGCTTCCGCAGCACGTCGACGTCCGCGAGGCTGGTGGCGGAGCCGACCTCGGTGGACCCGTAATAGATGCGAGTCACCGTACCGGGGAATCGCTGCTTGAGGGCCTGGATGAGCTCGACGGGAACGGCAGAGGTGCCGGTGTCCAGCTCGCGCAGGCTCGACAAGTCGAAGCGACCGGTGTCTTCGGCGAGGATGCGGTTCCACACGAGCGGGATGCAGTAGATGCGATTCGCGCGGTGTCGTTCCGCGGCCGCGAGGATCTCCAGGGCTGTGGCGGACTCGACGAACGAGATCGAGCCGCGCGTCTGCCACGCGCTCAACCCCAGGGTGAACGCGGCCATGTGGAACAAGGGGAACATGCAGACGGTCTTCTCGGGGACGTCTCGGAAGACTCCCTGGAAGCTGCGCAGGTAGTTGGCCCGGTGCGACAACACGACGCCCTTGGGTCGACCGGTGCTGCCGCTCGTGAAGAAGATGACGTGGGTGTCGTCTTCGGTGAGGGCGGGCTCCCGGTAGTCGTCGTCTCTCTCATGGCGTGCCGGGTCGAGGACGGGTGCGGTCGCGTCCGCCGGGACGCCGGGATAGAAGGCGACGCGGGGAATGCCCGCGGCGTTCGCGACCCGGGCCGCATCGGCGGCGCGGGCCGGGTCGACGACGAGTAGCGAGGCCCGCGCAAGGGACGCGACGTCCGCGGCTTCGTCCGGCCCGAGCCGCGCGTTCAGGGGTGCGAAGACGGCACCGAGCTTCGCGAGAGCGACGAACACCGGCAACACATCGAGGTTCGTGTCGGCCCAGGACACGACGCGGTCGCCGTGGCCGATGCCGAGGTCGCGCAACGCCCAGGCCAGCCGATTGCCGGTCGCATCCAGCTCGGCGTGGCTGAGGCTGCGATCACCCAGGGACGCTGCCAGACGGTCCGGGACCACGGCCGCGTTGCGGCGGAAGACATCGCCGATCAGCAAGGGGCGGGCGGTCATGCGCGCTGGGTTGCCATCACTGGGATCGCAGAATATCATTCTGCGATCCCAGAACAAGGTTCCCATGCCTGAGCTTCCCGAGACCACCCTGTCCGCAACGACAGCCGCAACGACAGCCGAGAATACGGTCAGCCCCCTCGACCGCGCAGTCGAGAGGTCCCTGCGGGGAAGGCGCGATATCGCGGCGGACGAGGTCGGGCGCCTGATCGAGGCGTGCCTGGCGCTGATCCGCCGTACCGGCGAGCTCGAGCCCCGGGTCAGCGAGATCGTTCGCGAGGCCGGGCTGCACAACCAGGCCTTCTACCGGCATTTCCGGTCCAAGCACGAGCTGCTGGTCGCGGTGCTCGATCAGGGCATCGGGCTGCTCGCCAGCTACCTGGCACACCGCATGGATTCCGCGGCGACCCCGGCCGGGCGCGTGCGCGCCTGGCTTTCCGGAATCCTCGAGCAGGCCATCGCTGCGCGCGGCGCCGAAGCGACGCGTCCCTTCGTGCTGGCGCGAGGGCGCCTGGCCGAGTCCTATCCGAACGAAGTGCGCGAGTCCGAACGTCGGCTCACCGCCCTGGTGCGCGCCGCCATCGCAACTGGTGTCGCGACCGGCGACTTCCCCAACGCCGACCCCGAACAGGACGCCGAGATGCTCTACGTGCTCGCCATGGGTTGGGTGGAACACCGCCTGCCCGCATCGCCCCAGGACGCCGACCCCCAGCGGGCGCGCGACGCCGCGCACGCGCTCGAGTCGTTTGCACTGGCCGGACTCGCGCGCTCATGAGCGTCGAGCGCGAGATCTTCCTCACTGGCATCGGCGGTCAGGGTGTTCAGCTCGCAGCCAAGATCCTGGCGCTTGCTGCGATCCGCGAGGGTCGCCACGTGATGTCGCTCGGTACCTACGGCGGCACCATGCGCGGCGGCAACACGGACTCGACGGTCGTGGTGGCCGACGGCCCGATCCATACGCCGCCCATCGTGTCTCGCGGCTGGTCGGCGATCGTCGTGCACCCGCAGTACTGGGAGCCGTTGCGTCCCAAGCTGCGAGCGGGTGGCGTGGTCGTCTTCGATGCGAACCTCGCAGCCGACGGCCTCGACGCGGGCGTTGCCGCGGCGTTCGGCGTCCAGGCGAGCGACCTCGCGCGCGAAGCCGACGCCGGACGCGCGGGTTCGCTGGTGCTGCTCGGCGCCTACTGCGGGCTCACCGGCATCGTGTCCCTCGAGGCGTTGCAGGACGCCATGCAGGACGCGGTTCCGCCCTATCGGCACCAGCATCTCGAAGCCAACGGCCGGGCACTCGCGCTCGGGCACGCCGCGCTGTCGCCCGCGCACGTACCCGCATGGGAGGACACCGCATGAGCCAGGTGGAATCCCGGGGAACCGTCGTCATCGCCGTAGACCGCTGTAAAGGCTGCGAATTGTGCATCCCCGCCTGCCCGCCGGCGGTGCTGTCGATGTCGGTGGACCAGAATGCGATCGGATTCGCATACCCGGAACTGGCGCCCGGCTGCACCGGATGCGGGGCCTGCCTGCTGGTCTGCCCGGACTTCTGCTTCGCCGTCTACGGCTATGACGAGCCGGTGCTTCACGAGGAGGAGGACACGGCATGCGCGCCTTGATGGAGGGTTCCGAAGCCATTGCCGAAGCGGCCATTGCCGCCGGCTGTCGCTTCTTCGCCGGCTACCCGATGACGCCGTTCACCGAGCTGCTCGAGTCGTTCGCGAAGCGCCTGCCCGAGGAGGGCGGCGCCTGCATCAACGCGGAGAGCGAACTCGAGGCCATCGGTATGGCGTGGGGTGCTGCGGCCACCGGAGCCCGGGTCGCCACCGGTTCGACGGGCCAGGGACTGTCGCTGATGCAGGAGTCCATGTCCGAGATCACCCGGGCCGAGATCCCCCTCGTCGTCTTCAACATGGCGCGCGGGCAGGGCGACTATTTCCAGGCGACGCGCGGCGGCGGTCACGGCGACTACCGGCACATCGTGCTGGCACCCATCGACGTCAACGAAGCCGTCGACATCACCCAGCTCGCGTTCCACCTGGCCGACCAGTGGCGGCATCCCGTGCTCATCTACGGCGACTACCTGCTGGCGCACACCGCCGAGGCCGTCGCCATCGAGCCGCGCTCCGCCGAATCCCTCGGTGGCCCGCTGCCCGAGAAGGACTGGGCGGTGGACGGCAGCCTGGGGGGATCGGGTCGGTCCCGCAACCTGAACCCCATCGGGATGGAGAAGGGCAGCAAGGGAATCGATCCGGACCGCTTCTGGCGCCTGCTGCAGGAAAAGCAGGACCGCATCGAGGCGGCAGAGCAGCGCTTCGAGGCCGAGCACACCGAGGGTGCAGAGCTGCTGGTGGTGGCCTTCGGGACGCTCGCCCGCTTCGCGCGCTACGTGGTGCGCGAGCTGCGGGCGGAGGGGGTCCCCGTCGGATACTTCCGTCCGATCACGCTCTGGCCCTTCCCGGGCCAGGCCCTCGCAGAGGCCGCCGCCGGCGCCCGCACCGTGGCCTGTCTCGAGCAGAACGCCGGCCAGATGATCGATGACGTCCGGCTCTCGCTCTTCGGCAGTGGCCTCCCGGCCTCTTCGGTGGTCTCCATCGGCGGGATCTCGACGGATGCCGCGGGCTTCGGGATCGGGCCGCTACTGGACACGGAAGTGGTACGCGACCGCATCCGGGCGGCCCTGGAAGGCCGCGCGGTGGACGGCGTGCTGGGAGGACCCATCTCGTGAAGGGAAGCATGACGCACCGAATGAAGCTCGACACCGCGAATCCGCCGGCCCAGGCCGCTCGCCAGAAGGGCAGCTTCGCGTCGGGGCTCCAGCTGACGACGGACCACGATCTGTGCCCGGGGTGCGGAGAGCCCGTGGCCCTGCGGGCCCTGCTCGACGCCGTCGAGACCCTGGGGCTCGCCCAACGCACCATCGGTGTGGTCGGGATCGGCTGCTACACGGCGCTCACCAGCATGATCGACCTGGATCTCATCCAGGCCCTCCACGGCCGTGCCCCCTCGCTAGCGACGGGCGCCAAGCGCATGCGGCCGGACGCGCTCCTCTTCACCCTCCAGGGCGACGGGGACATGGTCAACGAGGGGCTCCAGGAAGTCATCCACACTGCCGCGCGGGGCGAGAACGTCACCTGCGTGCTGCTCAACAACGGCGTGTTCGGGGAGACCGGCGGCCACATGACCGCCACCACGGTGATCGGTCAGCGCACCAAGAACACCCTCGAAGGCCGGGACGCCGCCTACCACGGGCATCCCATTCTGATCGGCGATCTGCTCGCCGGGCTCGGCGGCACCAGCTACGTGGCCCGGGGCTCGGTGCACGACGCCGCGGGTGTGGCGAAGACCCGGAAGTACTTCGAACGGGCCTTCGAGAGCCAGATGCGCGGAGAGGGCTTCTCCTTCGTCGAGGTCCTCACCATGTGCCCCACGGGATGGTTCGTGCCCACCAAGGAGGGCCCCGGGTACCTCGACGAGGTGATGGGGTCCGTCCACGTGACCGGCGAGCTGAAGGTGGGCGGCGTCCTGAAGCGTGACTGAGGGTTTTCTGGCACCCGCGGCCGCCCAGGTGTCACACAAGGGCGTCGTCCTCGGCGGCCGCCGCTAGAGTGTCACGGCCGGTCGAAGCCGAACTTCCTCGAATCGCTTGGAGTCCCCCATGTTCCGCACTGCGCCCCGTTCCCTCGTCTCCGTGCTCGTCCCTTCCACCTTCCTCCTTCTCTTCGCAGTTGCCTGCGCGACGCCCGAGCCCGCGGTGCAGAAGGTCGCGGCGCGACCGCTGCAGCCGGCGGCAGGTGAGGCCGTCGTCGTCGACCAGCTCTACGTGATCATCGATTCGTCCGCGTCTCTCGACGATGGAGCCATGTTCTATCAGGAGCGCGCGCTCGTGGAATCGTTCGTGGGCGCGAGCCCCGACGGTGACTACCAGGCGGGCGCCGTCGCCTTCGGCGGCTTCAATCGCAGCGAGATCCCGCTCGCGCGCTTCGACCGCGCCGGCTTCCAGGCGAAGAATGCCGAGATGCCGTACCTCGAATCGGGAACACCGCTCCACAAGGTGCTCGGCGAGACGAAGAAGTCGCTGGCCGGAAGCAAGGGTCGCGCGGCGGTGGTGATCTTCAGCGACGGCGTCGTTACCGACGAGTTCGGTCGCGACGTCGACGACGAGCGCGTGGTCGCATCCGCGAGCGAGCTGGTCGAGTCGTACGACGGCACCGTCTGCTTGCACACGGTGCAGGTGGGAGAGAGCGAGAGTGGCGGCGTGCTGCTGCGCCGCATTTCCGATCTGACCGAGTGCGGTAGCTCGCGGCCCGCGAGTGCCGTCGGAAGCGAGGCGCAGCTGCATGCACTCAACCGCGAAGTCTTCCTCGGCACCGTGACCGTGGCCGAGCGGAAGCTGCCCGCCGTGGCGGCCGCACCGCCCGTGCCGGCGCAGGACCGAACGCGTTGGTCCGTGAAGTTCGGCTTCGACAGTGCGAACGTCGCCGCCAGCTATCGACCCGAGCTCGGGGAGATCGCCCAGCAGGTCGAGGCGTCCCCGGGCGCCCGGGTTCGCATCCAGGGTCACACGGACTCCAAGGGCAACGTCGACTACAACCGTGCACTGTCCATGAGGCGCGCGGAAGCGACGCGGGATGCCCTGGTCAACGCGGGCGTTCCGGCGCGTCGCATCGACGTCGAAGGATTCGGTGCGGATGCACCGCTCTTCGCGGACGACAGCGAGAGCAGCAACGCCGAGAACCGCCGCACGGAGATCGAGCTCGTCCGCTAGCCGCGGCGCGGGAGGGGTCGGTCGAATGGGACGGCTCGACGACAAGGTCGTCGTGGTCACGGGCGCGGCCCGGGGCCAGGGCGAGGCCGAAGCGCGGCTCTTCGTCGAAGAAGGCGCGCGGGTCGTTCTGACCGACGTACTCGAAGAAGCGGGCCGTCAGGTCGCCGCGTCACTCGGCGATGGGGCGCTCTTCGTCCGCCACGACGTCACGTCTTCCGCGGACTGGCAGGCGGTGGTCGACACTGCCTGTCAGCGCTTCGACCGCATCGACGGACTCGTCAACAACGCCGGCATCCTCGTCGCGAAGCCGATCCTCGAAATGGACGTCGAAGACTATCGACGTGTGCTCGAGGTGAACCTGGTCGGTTGCTTTCGAGGCATCCAGGCGGTGGGGCGGGTGATGCGCGACCAGGACGGCGGCTCGATCGTGAACGTCTCGTCGACGGCGGGCTTCAAGGCCGTGCCGACTGCCGCGGGCTACGTGTCGAGCAAGTTCGGCATGCGCGGACTCACGCGGACCGCGGCCCTCGAGCTCGGTCGTCACGGTATCCGCGTCAACTCGATCCACCCAGGTGGTGTCGACACCGAGATGGCGCGCGGCTTCGGCAAGCGCGAGCCCGGCGAGCCGACTCCCCACGACGCGCTGCCCCTGGGCCGCATCGGCGAGCCCATCGAGATCGCACGCCTCGCACTCTTCCTGCTGTCGGACGAATCGAGCTACTCGACGGGGTCGGAGTTCGTTGCCGATGGAGGGCTGCTCGTCTAGCCCCAATCCGTCATTATCGTGGCACAGCGCGCGCTGGGCTTCTGCTGAACCTCGCGGATCCCGCTTCCCGGGTGGTTTTCGTCGAGAGCGCGACAACTTCACACCGGTGAACTCGAGTGCCAGGAGCCAAATCGCCGCGCGAGAAGCAGGAGCGCGCGATCCGAGCCCCGGATTGGGGTCGCGCCCTGATCCGCAGGACGGATCAGGGCTAGCCTGTGCGTTCGACTGAAGGAGCACCGCCATGGCAAGCGTCCGCGTCACCCGCGATCTGAAGCACCCCGTCGAGAAGGTCTGGGGGCTGGTGTCGGACTTCGGCAACGTCAGCTGGATGCCAGCCGGTACCGACTGTCGACTCGAGGGCGAGGGCCCGGGCATGATCCGTCACATCGCCGCCGGCCCCACGACCCTGGCGGAAACCCTCGAGTCCGTCGATGACGCCAACCGAACCCTGATCTACACGATCCCCGGCGAAGACCTGCCGTTCCCGGCCACCAATTACCGTTCGACGATGGTCGTGCGGAAGAAGGGCGAAGGCAGCGAGCTCGAGTGGAGCTGCACCTACGACCCGAAGGGCGACCCCGCCCAGGCACAGGCCGCAATGGAAGGCCTCTACGGCACCCTGATGGGTTGGGTAGTGGACACACTCGACAAGTAGTGGACACGCTCGACCGGGGTCGATCCATCCAACGCCGCTTATCGGTGCGCCAGCCGTCAGTCTCCGCCGCGTGCGCCGAGCGGTAGCAGCGCGGGCACCGTCTCCATCCTTCGCTTGTAGTCAGGCCGGCGTGCGAGCATGCGGTCGTCGATGAGCTTCAGGCTTGCGACGCGGAAGAGCAGGGTGATCGCGAGTGCGCCGGCGCCCGTCCAGGCCCAGGTCTGCGGGGCGGCGGCGAGGGCGAACCCGAAGAGCCCCCACCAGAAGAGGATCTCGCCGAGATAATTGGGATGCCGGCAGCGCGCCCACAGGCCGGTGTCGAGGATGGCTTCCGGCGGCGGCTTGCTCAGACGGAAGCGGCGCAGTTGTGCGTCGGCGGTGGCCTCGAGCCAGATCGCGGTGCCGGTGACGACGGCCGCGGCCAGGTCGAGGACACCGAAGGGTCGGGTGCCCGTCATCACGGCGGGCACCATCGCGAGGCAGCCCGCGAAGACCAGCAGGGTGGGCATCATGTGCAGGCCGGCAAAGCTCACCGCCCAATAGGCGCGGCCCGTCTGGTTTCGCTTGTCGACGTAGCGCCAGTCTTCGTGGGAGAGACCCTCCCACCCCCTTGCCCAGTTGTAGGTGAGGCGGATGCCCCAGGCCGACACGAGACCGAGCACCAGGGCCTGCCGCAGCCACGGGCCTTCGAGCCCGTCGGGATGGAAGGCCCAGTAGAACGCGATGGGGATCGGCGCGACGCTCCAGTACGCGTCGTAGAAGCTCGAGTTGTCGTAGACGACGCTGAAGCCGAAGATCGCGAAGGTCGCGGCCACGTCCGCCCAGAACGCGATCCAGACCGGGTCGTGGGTGGGGACCACGGCGGCGGTCCCGCAGGCGACTCCGAACGCCACCGCGTAGGCGGCCGCACAGACCGCAAAGGATCGGCTTCGGGTCGTCGGGTCGCTCATGGGTATCTCCTTCGTTCCAGGTGCCGGCTAGCCCTGATCCGTCATGCGGATCCGGGCGCGACTCCAATGCGCGGCAGGGAGCCCACGATAGGGCGGCCCGCGCGGCGTCTGAAGACTGCCGACACGATCTCACACTAGTGAGGTTCTCCCGTTCCAGCTGCATCCGCTCGAGAAGCTGGTTCCGAAGGGTTCTACCCCGACCTCCGCGCGCTCGAAGCCAAGCCAATGACGCATTGGGGCTAGAACGGGGCGTCGCCTACCACCGTCACGCGCTCGACCCGGCGCACCTCCGGCGTGTAGTCGAAGGCGGCGTAGTGCTGAACGGCTCGGTTGTCCCAGAAGGCGACGGATTCCTTCTGCCAACGGAAGCGGCACTGGTACTCGGGCACCGATGCCTGGCGGTACAGGTAGCGGAGCAGACGGCGGCTCTCGTCCTCGTCCATGTCGTCGATGTGCGTGGTGAAGGCGGCGTTTACGTACAGGCCCTTCTGGCGGGTTTCCGGATGGGTGCGCACCACCGGGTGGTGGGCGTCCGGGTACTGCTCGCTCATCTTCGCGCGCTGCTCGTCGGTCATGCCGCGTCCGAAGTTGTGCTGGAAGCTGTGGGTGGCGGTGCGGCCGTCGATCTTCTCCTTGATCTCGTCGGAGAGGCCTTCGTAGGCGGAGATCATGTCTGCGAAGAGCGTGTCGCCGCCGACCGGCGGGACGATGCGTGCGCGCAGGATCGATCCGAGTGAAGGCTCGAGACGCCAGGTGACGTCGCTATGCCAGCGATTCTGGCCACGCTTCGATTCGGGACCGTGGTGGATGACGACGACCTCGGGATGGCTCTCGAGATTCGGCGTGAAGGGGTGCACCTCGAGCTCGCCGAAGCGCGCCCCGAAGGCCACGTGGTCGTCGATGGAGACGTCCTGGTCCCGGAAGAAGATCACCTTCCAGTCGAGCAACGCCTGACGGATCTCGGCGATCTGTTCGTCCGGCAGGTCGCCGCTCATGCGGACACCGCCGATCTCGGCGCCGACCGTCGGGGAGAGCGGCGAGATCTGGATGGTTTCGAAGCGTTGCTCGGCGGCGGCGGACACAGTGGACCTCCCAAAGGGCGGAGTCGCAGGTGGGTCCGGGGATCTTAGCGGGCTACTTGCAGAGTCCTCCGCCACCCCGTCCGGGTGCTTGGCGGTGTGGGGGTTGGGGGATCCGGGTCTCCCGGAGAACCTCATTTGCATCATGCGCATGATGGAAGTTACAATCCGCCGACTCGACCACCACCGGAGGAATCCCCCCCATGGCCGATCTCGGCTTCTGGAGCTTCGCCCAGCGAGAGCCTGATGCGCTCGCCCTCGTCGACCCCTTCGAGAAGCAGCTCACGCGCGGACAGCTGCTCGCCCAGTGCAACCAGATGGTTCACGGCCTGCGGGCACTGGGTCTCGAGCGCGGCGACGTCGTGGCGATCAACGCCGTCAACTGCGCGGAGTACTTCGTTACGGCTCTTGCCTGCACCCAGGCCGGCTTCTACCTGACGCCGATCAACTGGCATCTGGCGCCCGCCGAGGTTGCCTACATCCTGGGCGATTGCGGGGCCAAGGCCTTCATCGCCCACGAGAACGTGGGCGAGATCTGTCGCAAGGCGGCGAAGGAGGTCGGCTTCCCCTTCGAGAAGAGCTTCGCGGTGGGCGACGTGGAGGGCTTCGCGTCCTTCGCTTCCCTGCTCGACGGGCAGCCCACGGAAATGCCCGAGAAGCGCTGCGCGGGTGCCGTCATGAACTACACGTCGGGCACCACGGGCAACCCGAAGGGCGTGAAGCGCGCGTTGGCGCCGGCAGAGATCGAGCCCGATCTCATCTCCGGCATGATGGGCGGCTTCCTGATGATGTTCGGCATCCAGCCCGAAGCCGGCAACGTTCACATCTGCGGCTCGCCGCTGTACCACACCGCTGTGCTCGTGCAGTCGTCTGCGTCGCTCCACCTCGGGCATGCGGTCGTGTTGATGGACAAGTGGAGCGCCGAGGAGATGCTGCGACTGATCGACAAGTACCGCTGCACCACCAGCCACATGGTGCCCACCCAGTTCCATCGGCTGCTGGCGCTGCCCGACGAGGTCAAGAACCGCTACGACTGCTCGTCGACGCGGACCATGATCCACGCCGCCGCGCCCTGCCCGCCGGACGTGAAGCGACGCATGATCGAGTGGTGGGGCGACTCCATCTACGAGTACTACGCGGCCACCGAGGGCGGCGGCACGATCGTCACGCCCGAAGAATGGATGAAGAAGCCCGGCACCGTGGGCAAGGCCTGGACCAACGCCGAGATCCGCATCTTCGACGACGACGACAACCCGGTGGCAACGGGTGAGCAGGGCACGGTCTACATGCTGCTCGGCGATACCTCGAGCTTCGAGTACAAGGGCGACAAGGAGAAGACCCGCAAGAACCGTCTTGCCACCGACGACGGCAAGACCTTCTTCACGGTGGGTGACATCGGCTATCTCGACGAAGACGGCTACCTGTTCCTGTGCGATCGCAAGATCGACATGATCATCTCCGGCGGCGCCAACATCTACCCCGCCGAGATCGAGAACGTCTTCCTGTCTCACCCGAAGGTGGGCGACGTCGCAGTCTTCGGCATCCCCCACCCGGACTGGGGGGAGGAGATCAAGGCGGTGATCGAGCCGCACGAAGGGGTCGTACCGGGTGAGGCGCTCACCAACGAGCTGCTCGACTTCTGCAAGGAGAAGCTCGCGAAGTTCAAGACCCCGAAGAGCATCGACTACATCGAAGAGATGCCGAGGGATCCGAACGGGAAGCTCTACAAGCGTCGGCTCCGCGACCCCTACTGGGAAGGTCACGACCGCGCCATCTAGTCCCTGCTCCCGTCTCCAAAGCAAGCAACCCAAGAGGAATAACGACATGCCGAGCGAACTCTGCAAGCGACTGGGGATCGAGGTCCCGATCTTCGCGTTCACCCACTGCCGCGACGTGGTCGTCGCCGTCAGCAAGGCCGGAGGCATGGGCGTGCTGGGGGCCGTCGGCTTCAGCGCCGAACAGCTCGCCCAGGAACTCGACTGGATCGACGAGCACATCGGCGACAAGAAGTACGGCGTGGACATCGTCATCCCCCAGAAGTACGACGGCATGGGCGAGATGGACCCGGAGAAGCTGCAGGCCCAGCTCCAGGGGATGATCCCCCAGGAGACCCGGGACTTCGTCGAGAAGCTGCTCGACGACCACGGCGTCCCGAAGATGCCCGAAGAAGACGCGCGGGGCGGTCTGCTCGGGTGGACCGAAGCCTCGGCGCGGCCGCTGCTCGAAGAAGCACTGAAGCGCCCGGGCGTCACGCTCATCGCGAACGCCCTGGGCACGCCGCCCAAGGAGATCATCGAAGAGGTGAAGGCCAGCGGACGCTTGATCGCGGCGCTCTGCGGTCGCGTGAAGCAGGCCGTGGCCCACAAGGAAGCGGGTATCGACATCGTCATCGCCCAGGGCGGTGAAGGGGGCGGACACACCGGCGACGTCGGCAGCATCGTCCTGTGGCCCCAGATCATCGACGCAGTCGCGCCGACGCCGGTGCTGGCTGCGGGCGGCATCGGCAACGGTCGTCAGATGGCGGCCGCCATGGCGATGGGTGCTGCGGGGGTCTGGACCGGATCGCTGTGGTTGACCGTCGCGGAAGCGGCAGCGGAGCCCGCCGAGAAGGACTCCTACTTCAGGGCGAGCAGCGAGGACACGCTCCGGTCGCGCTCCTGGACGGGCAAGCCCTGCCGCATGCTGCGCACCGAATGGACCGACGCCTGGGAGGCCGAAGGTGCTCCCAAGACCCTGGGCATGCCGATGCAGGGCATGGTGACCTTCGATGCCATCCGCAGGACCCACGCCTATGCGGGCGTGGCAAGGACCCAGGACGTCGCCTTCAAGCCCGTCGGTCAGGTCGTCGGGCAGATCAATAGTTCCCAGACCAGCGCCGAGGTCATTCGCGACCTCCTGACGGAATACGTCGACGCGGTCGGACGGGTGAACGAGGCCCTCGAGGAAGCCTGATCCGTGTCGCCCGCAGAGGCCGAAGCCGCCGCGCGCTCGTCCCGGGCCCGTTCGCGCACGCGACGGACCCAGGGAGAGCGCAGCGCCACCACCCGCGCGCGGGTCATCGCTGCCGCCGGGGAATGCGTGGTCGAGCTGGGCTTTCGCGGTGCGACGATGACCGCCATCGCGAAGCGCGCCGGCGTGACCTGGGGCGCCATGCAGCATCAGTTCGGCGACAAGGACGCGATCTTCGACGCGGTGCAGAAAGAGGCGATGGCGGTGCTCGAGGAACGCATCGCAGACGTCGGGAACGGGCCGGCGGATCCGGCCGGGCGCGTGCGACGCTTCACGAGCCGAGCGGGCGAGCTGCTGCGCGGGCGCAGCTACCGCGCCTACCTCGAGATCCAGCTCAATCGCAGTCGCGCCGGGCCGGGTGGTAACGATGAGGCCTGGGTGCGCGAAGTGGCGCGCGCACTCGACCGCGCGTGGAAGGCCGCCTTCGGCGACCTGGGGCTTCCGAAGCGGGTGCTCGAGGAGTCCCAGCGCTTCGGCTTCATGGTGCTCGCAGGCATGGCGGTCGAAAGCATGTTGTTCCCCGAAGTGGACCGATCGCGCGTACAGCTGGAATCCCTGCGCGACACACTCTTGCGGATCTTCGAAGCGGGGGGAGCCTGATGTTCGAGCTGAAGGGGCGCGTGGCGCTGGTGACCGGCGCCGGACAGAACGTCGGCGCCGGCATCGCCAGGACCCTGGCCGCCCAGGGCGCGGCGGTGGCGGTGAACGACCTGGATCCGGACCGCGCGGAGGCGACGGCCGCCAGCATCGTCTCCTCGGGTGGACGCGCCGTCGCCGTGGCGTTCGATGTCGCCGACCACGCCGCCGTGAAGGCGGGTGTCGCGGACGTCGAGCAGCGGCTCGGCCCCATCGACGTGCTCGTCAACAACGCGGGCATCCCGGCCGGTATGGGGATGACGCCCTTCCGCGAGACTTCGCCCGGCGACTGGCAGCCCTACGTCGACATCAATCTCTACGGTGTGCTCAACTGCTGCCACGCGGTGATCGACGGCATGTGCCAGCGCGGCTTCGGTCGCATCATCACGATTTCGTCGGGCGCCGGCACGGCCGGCGTCGGCATCGGCGTCGCCGCCTACGGCGCGGGCAAGGGCGGTGGCATCGGCTTCATGCGCAACCTCGCCCTCGAGGTCGCAGCGAAGGGCGTCACCGCGAACACCGTCGCACTCGGCCTCATGAACAATGTGCCCGAAGAAATCGTGCCGGCCCTCGCTCCGACGATTCCCGTCAAGCGCCTCGGCTCCCCGGAAGACGTGGGTGCCTGCTGCGCCTACCTGGCCTCGAACGAGGCCGGCTGGATGACCGCGCAGACCATCGAGCTGAACGGCGGATCCGTCACGACCTGATCGGGCTACCCTGGCGGCATGTCGGATCATCCCTGGTGGCAGAGCGCCGTCGTCTATCAGATCTACCCGCGCAGCTTCTGCGATACGAACGGCGATGGCATCGGCGACCTGGAGGGAATCCGGAAGCGGCTCGACCACCTGGTGTGGCTGGGGGTCGACGCCATCTGGATCTCTCCCTTCTTCCGGTCTCCGATGAAGGACTTCGGGTACGACGTCTCGGACTATTGCGACGTCGACCCCCTCTTCGGGACCCTCGACGATTTCGATCGGCTGCTCGCGGAGGCCCACTCGCGAGGGCTCCGGGTGTTGATCGACTGGGTTCCCAATCACACGAGTGATCAGCACGCGTGGTTCCAAGAAGCGCGCGCCTCGCGCGAGAGTGCCAAGCGCGACTGGTACGTCTGGCGCGACGGCGACGCGAGCACACCGCCGAACAACTGGCGCGCCGCCTTCACGAACGGACCGGCATGGACCTGGGACGAGCAGACCGCCCAGTGGTACCTGCATCTCTTCCTGTCTGAGCAGCCGGATCTCAACTGGCAGAGCCCGGCCGTGGTCGCGGCCATGCACGACACGCTTCGCTTCTGGCTGGCCCGGGGTATCGACGGCTTCCGCATGGACGTGATTCACTGCATCGGGAAGGACCCGAAGCTGCCCGACGCACCCGAGGCTGTCGCGAAGATCCCGTACTGCGCGCAGAACGATCACGAGAGCACCCACGACCTGCTGCGGGGCATCCGGTCGGTTCTCGATGAATTCGACGGCGACCGGGTGATGGTGGGCGAGGTCTATCTCTTCGACACGGCTCGCGTGGCGCGTTACTACGGCAACACCGCCAAGGGCGACGAGCTGCACCTGTCCTTCAACTTCCCGCCGTTGTACGCGGCCTGGGACGCGGGGGCCTGGCGCGCCCAGATCGACCGCGCCGTCGCCGAACACGATCCGATCGCGGCCTGGCCGACCTGGGTGCTGTCGAATCACGACAACAAACGGCACCGCACGCGCTACGGCAGCGAGGCACGCGCACGCGCCGCCGCGGTGTTGCTGCTCGGTCTGCGCGGAACGCCCTTTCTCTACGCCGGCGAAGAGCTGGGCCTCGAAGACGCGGTGGTGCCGGAAGACCGGGTCGTCGACCCGGGCGGGCGCGACGGCTGCCGCGCCCCCATCCCCTGGCAGCCAGGCGAAGGTCGCGGCTGGGCGGAGGGCGATGCCTGGTTGCCCTGGCCGCCGAACGCCGACCGCAAGAGCGTCGCCGCCCAACGAGACGACCCCGACGCCATCGTCCATCTCTACCGGCGACTGCTCGCCGCGCGCCGGGCATCGCCGGCGCTGCAGCGCGGGTCCTTCGAATGGCTCGCGACCGACGACTCCGCGCTCGTGTGGCAGCGCCGGCTGGCAGACGACCTGCGGATCGTCGCCGTGAACTTCAGTGGGAAAGAAGTGGAAGTAGAGACTCCGGGGTCCCACCGGATCGCGCTGTCGACGCACCGGGACGCCGAGGGGTCGTCCTTTTCCGGGCGGCTGGCACCCGACCAGGCCGTCGTCCTCGAGCCGAGCGCGTAGCGGGCGGCGTCGGCGTCACTCGAGATAGCCGAGGGCGCGCAGGGCTTCGGCGGTCTCGGGCGCCAGTGCTTCGCTTCGGCCCTCGTCCTCGCGCAGCACGAGGCTCGCCTCGAACGCCGCGCTGGCGCGGGCGTCCGGATGCTCGCCTCCCAGGTCCTGGTGTGCGCCGGGGTCGTCCCGGAGATCGAAGAACTCGACCTGTCCCCCGACCCGTTCACGCAGGAAGAGATGCGTCCCCGACACGATCCCCACGTAGTGTCGGTCGGGCACGTAGCCGCCGAAGCCGAGGGAGCTGACGGCGGTGCGGTCGACTGCGCCGGCAGACGTCAGGGGAAGGGGTTCGCCGTCGAAGCTCGCGGGCGCGGAAGCTCCCGCGAACCCCAGCAGGGTCGCCGCGAGGTCGATGGAACGGACCTGGCTGGGGATGCGGACGCCCGCGGGCAGGTCGTCGCCGGCGATCACGAGCGGCACGGCGTAGACCTCGGGATAGATGTTCCAGCCGTGCTCGGTGGTGCCGTGTTCGCGAAAGCCTTCGCCGTGGTCCGACGTCACCGCGACGATGCGCGGCGAGGGCCGCCCGAGCGCGTCGAGACCGGCGAGCAGCTCCGAGAGCCCCGCGTCCGCGGCGCGGATACCGGCGTCGTACATCTCGAGCACGCGCTGGTGCGCGGCCGGATCGTCGAGGCCCTGCTTGCGATAGAGCTGCTCGAGCCGAGCGTCCGCGACCGGGCCTTCGCCGGGAAGCCGGACGCGCGGACGCCCGGCGTCGTTGCGCCACGAGTAGGGTGCATGGGCGTCCATGTAGTGGACGTACAGGAACAGCGGCTCGGCCGGGTGCGCCGCGCCCGCCAGCGCCAGCGCGCTCCGGTTGACCTCGGAGGCCGGCACGAAGCCGCGCTTCGGATCGAGCAGCGACTCGTACTCGAGGAAGCCCCGGGCGAAGCCAGAGGCCTCGACCAGCCAGGGGTTCGAGTTCACACCGAGGGTCTGGTAGCCCGCCGCCTGCAGCGCGCTCGCGAGGGTCGTGAGGTCCGATGGCAGCACGCCGCGTTCGCGCATCACACCGTGGCGCAGTGGGTTGCGGCTGGTGAAGAGCGACGCCATCGAGGTCTTGGTCCAGCTGGACGACGCGACCACGCGTTCGTACACGATTCCCTCGGCGCCCAGTGACGCCAGGGTCGGGGCCGTCTCGAGCTCGTGGCCGTAGGCCTCGAGACGATCGGCGCGCAAGGTGTCGATCGCGACCAGGACGAGGTCGGGTCGGCGCTCCGGCGCGCAGCCGGCAACCAGGAAGACGAACGCGCACGCGAGAAGCCGAATCTGCACCCGCACAAGCTACCGCGCCCGGCCGCAGCCGCGTCCGGCAGGAGCCGAAGCCACCCGTGGCCCGCAAGCTCGCGCCGACCCTCGACGCGGTCTAGCGTCCCCAGGCTCCGATGCCGCAGCCCTTCCTGACCGGCGCCATGGGATATCTGGCCCGCGCTTCCCTCGTGCGAAGCCGCGCGCGGGCCAGCGAGATGGTGCGGCGCGCGCGTGGCGAGGACCCGCTTTCCCTCGCACAGAGCGATCCCCAAGCCCTCACTCCGGCCCAGCGGCTGGTGGCATGCGTGCGCTTCTTCGACGTCCACAGCGGGTTCCCCCTGCGCCCGCCCGGGCGCTACGGCTTCGGTCAGGGCATGGTGGACTTCCTGACCTGGGAGATCGCTTCTGCCCGTCTCGAAGAGCGTCGCCGGACGGCGTGGTGGCGGGTGGTTTCGGGCCGGCTGGTTCTCGACCTGGCGGCCGCAGAGACCGTCATCGTGACGGCCGAGAACGAAGACGCGGTCGAGCCCGCCGTAGCGGCCTGGCTCGAGTACGCGCGCTTCGTCGACGGGGGTTCGTTCCGTCTCGACCGCGCCGCGCTTTCGACGTCCCTGCCCGCATCCCTGGCCGGGTCCCTGGCGAAGGCCCAGCGGCTCTTCTGGCGAGCCCATCAGCTGTCCCTGTATCGCGGGATCGAAGAGGCAGAGCCCCTGCACGCCCGGCTCGCGGCGCTGGAGCGGCGCTTCATCGACGAGATCGTGCTCCACAACGTCAACTGCGCGGCCTTGAGCAACGACCTGACCTACCTGGACTCGGTCGGCCTGTTCGCCTTCCTCGTCTACCCGTCGGGCTACCCGACCTCGCGCAGCCAGCTCGCCTGGGCGCGCAGGCTGCGAGTGGACGACGTCCCCTTGTCTGCCTCGTATCGCAAGCGCTACGACGACGTTGGCCGCGACTCGCGGCGCTGGCGCCCGGTCCCCGTTCAGAACGTGTAGGTCAGGGTGAGCTTGTAGTCGCGCCCCACGCGAAAGCTGCGCTCGGGAATGCGCTCGTCGGTCTGATACGGGTCGTACACGATGCGCCGCTTGCTGTCCGTCAGGTTCTTGACGCGGAACTTCAGCCCCAGCGTGCCATGCGGGAGCTCGAATTCCTGGCCCACGATGAGGTCCAGGGTGTAGAACTCTCCGACGTAGCGATCGATGGTGGCCGAACGCGCCGACCCATCGGGGCCGAGGGAGACGCTGCCCGCGGCGTCGAGCACGTCACTGATGGCGAACCACGCGAGGGTGATGCGGGTCCCCCAGTCGGGATGGTCGAAGCTGAGGTCGGCGTTGGCGATCCACTCGGGCTGCCCGAAGAGGCGGCGGCTCTTCTTCAGCTGATTGAAGGGTTCGGGCTGTCCGGCGGGCATGCCGAAGAAGGGCTCGGCGCGCTCGACCTCGGCCTCGATCCGGTCGACTTCGGCCTGGATCCACGTGAAGTTCCCGCCGATCGAGAAGTAGCGGGCCCAGCTCTCGACCGGGTCCCAGCCGATGAAGTCGAAGGCCTTGCGGGCCTCGACTTCGATGCCCCACAGCCTGGCCTCGCTCGGGTTGTTGAAGAAGGTGCGGAAGAGGGCGCTCGAAGACTCTTCGAAGTTGATCGGGTTCCGGATGACGATGCTCTCGATCGGGTCTTCGATGGTCTTGTAGAAGGCGCTGAAGGCGACCAGGTCGCCAAGCTCGCCCCAGGCGTATTCGATGCGACCGTCGTAGCTCTCGACGTCCGACAGTCCCAGCTGCGGGTTTCCGACGATGAGGTCGTCGCTGCCGGGTTCCGTGGATACGTAGAAGCTCATCTCCCGGAACGAGGGGCGAGCGACGGTTCGGGACCAGGCACCGCGTACGGCCATTCCTTCGATGGGCCGGTAGGTCAGTCCGACGGCTGGCAAGACCTTGGAGTCGTCGATCTCGCCGTTCACCAGCGCCTCGATGTCGGCGCCGGTGGGTAGGTCGACGCATCCGCGGGTCTCGCCGCGAGGGTCGCAGTTGGTCGTCGCGAAATCGACGGGCACGGCGATTCCCACCAGCTGATCGTTGAAGGTGGTTCCGGCGGGAGGGGTCGACAGCACCTCGCTGCGAGTCGGATTGTCCAGGCGGTCGAAGAGCAGGTACTTGGAGGGGAAGATGGCGGGTGAATCGTCGAAGGCGAGCTCCCCGGTGAAGGGGTCGTTCTTCGACTTGATCTGGATGTTCTCGAATCGCACGCCGGTCAGCAGATCCACGTCCTCGAAGAAGGTCGTCGTGAGTCCCAGGTGCGTCGCCAAGATGTCGCGGGTCGAATGGTTGACCGTGTCTCGCAGACCCTGGAGCACTCCTTCCGACGTCGTGGCGAGCGCTTCCGGGACCCGGAGTCCGAGCTCGAGGGGCGTGTCGGCGATGATCCCGAACTGACTGCTGCCGTCGACGGTGGGGGATTCGAGGAACTCCGAGTCGACGTCCCGGCTGGCATGTTCGTACCAGCCGCCGACCTGGAAGCTCATCTCGAGGGTTTCGGGCACCGGCACGGAGACCCCGAAGAGGTCCTCGACCGACTCGAAGAGGTTCGCATCGAGGTCGAGACGGCCGAAGCCCTGGTCCTCCTCGATGCGATTGGAGTTGTAGAGCAGGCCGGCGTTCGCCACGTAGACGCCCGGCAGCACCCGCCCTTCGAGAACCGGGAACTCCGACGGAACGTCGCGGCGATCGTCCGGCTCGATGAAGTAGCGAACGCGTTGGCTCAGGTCCTTCTGGGTGGTCTTGGCGTAGTTGGTCGCCCAGTCGATCTGCAGCCAGTCGATCTCGTGGACGCCGTTGACCTGGGTGACGAGCAGGTCGCGGTCGCGCTTGAAGGAACGACTCTCGCCGTAGTGGGTGAACCAGAGCGATCCGCGACTGGGAAAGTCGTTGGTGTCGTCCCGGGCCGAGCGGGCGATCCAGGACGTGAGCGTCGCGGCATCGTCGAAGTCCGAGAAGTCGATCTGTTCGCCGTCCAGCTCCTTCTCGCGCAACGGTTCGTAGTCGAGGTTCGGGAAGTACCCGTTCTCGCGAAGCTGCACCACGCGCTCCTGCTTCTTCGTGTAGAAGACCGAGCTGTCGATGCGGTGCGCGCCGTCCTCGTCGATGTCGAAGCCGAAGCCGCCGTAGACGGTTCCTTGCTCGGAGCGAGCGCTGGTGGTCAGGTCGAAGCGACCGTCGGAAAGGCCGAGCTCGCCGAGGGACAGATCGCCGGCCTCCTCGACCTGACCCCGGCGGACCCGCGTCAGCCGGGGTTCGCGCCCTTCCTGCCAGCCTTCGGCCGTCGCATGGTCCAGCTCCCAGTTGCCCACGGCCTTGAAGCGGAACTCGCGCCCCCACTTGTCGAAGCGTCCGCCGATCGTGGCGCCGAGCTCGCCGTCGACGGTCTGGTCCCAATCGACGTCCTTCCCGAAGGCCGACCCGCTCTGGTACTTCAGGAAGCGGTCGACAGCCTTCTCGTTGAAGCCCACCGCGCTCTTGACCGAAATCTCGAACTCTTCCGGATAGTCGTGCGTGAGGATGTCGATGGCACCGCCGGACGAGTTGCTGGGAAGACCCGGCGCAAAGGTCTTGGCGACCACCAGATCGCTCACGATTTCCGATGCGAAGAGATCGAGCTGGGGAGACTGTCGGTCGGGGTCCGGGCTCGGGATCACTGCGCCGTTGTAGAGGGTGCTGCTGTAGCGGTCCTCGAGGCCGCGGATGATGGCGAACTGCCCCTCGACGACGTTGACGCCCGCGACTCGCTTGAGCACTTCGGCGACATCGCTGGCCGCGTACTTCGAAAAGTCCTCGGCGCTCATGACGTTGAGCATCGAGTCCGAGTCCATGCGCAGCTCGAGGGAGGTCATCATTTCCGCGACGGTCGCGGCCTCGACCACGAAGGCGTCGAGATGCAGCACTTCGCCCGCGGCGGCCTGGACCGGAGGCAAGGGGAAGTCGGCGCGGGTCACCTCGCCGGCCTCGACGGCGAAGCCCGTCATGGCCGACGCCCGGTAGCCCGACTTGACGAAGCTCAGGTCGTACTCGCCGGCGGGTACGCTGACGAACTCGAACGCTCCACCGGCGTCGGTGACCGTGACGTCCTGGCGTGGGGGGCTGCCGTCGGCCGGCGCCGGCCAGACCAGGATCACGGTGACGGATGCGATCGGGTTGCCCTGCGCAGCGTCGAGGACCTGACCGCGGACGGCGCCCTCGCCCTCGCGCAGTTCCCGAGGCGGTGCCTCGTCGACCCCTTCGACGGTGGTTGCCGTGCCGAAACCCCCGAAGACGTCGTCGGGAGTCTCTTGTGCGAGGGCGGGCCCTGCGACCGCGAGGGCCGTGGCGAGTAGGAGGAAACGGGTCATGGCCGATGGGGGGTCAGCTGCGGATCGCCTGCTCGACGCGCGCCAGGAAACGCTCGACCCGGGGTTCGTTGCGAAGCTGGAGCGCCTGCCGCAGCAGGGCGGCGGCCCGGTCGTAGTCCCGTTCTTCGACCCGAACCTGTGCGGCGTCGAGCAGGGCGCGGTATTCCCAGGCGTCGAGGCGCTGCGCCCGCTCGATCAACAGCAGGGCCTTCTCGCTTTCGCCGCGCCCCCGGTGGTAGGCGGCAAGCTCGAGGAGCGCGCCGCCCCGCGTGCCGTCGCGCTCCACGATGGATTCGAGCAGGCTTGCAGCCTCGGCCTGGCGTCCCTCGGCACGCGCGACCTTTGCCTCCAGGGTCAGCACCTCGAGCTCGACGTCGGGCCCGAGGCTCGTGCCGTAGCGGGACGCGATGGTGTCGAGCAGCTTGCGTGCTGCCTTCCACGAGCCGGTCTGGACGAGCAGTTCGGCACCGCGATAGGCGGCGCTGAACTGCTTGCCGTCCTCGTCGCCCGCGACGACCGCCAGGTAGGTGTCGGACGCCATCTCGTACAGTCCCTCGTTCATGTAGATGTCGCCGAGCAGGACCAGGCTGGCCGGGTCGGCCTTGCCGAGCATTCGCAGGGTTTCGAGGTTCACGGCGGCGTCGCGAGGTCGATCGAGTCCCAGGTAGGCGTTGGCCTGCAGCTTCCAGGCGGTCACGTCTTCCGGGTCCTGGTCGATGAGCGTCGCAAAGAGTGCGACCGCGTCGCGGTGCTTCTCCATGGCGAGCAGCGACTGCGCGAGCCCGAGAATCCAGTCTCGGATCTCGGGCTGTTGCAGGATCGCCTGACGGTAGGCCTGCTCGGCGGCGAGCCAGCTTTCCTGGTTGACGTAGCAGTAGCCGAGCAGGCCGAAGCTGCGTCCGTCGCGATCCCCCAGCTCGATGGCACGGCTCAGGTGTCCGGCCGCGGTGTGAAACTGACCTCGTTGCACCCGCAGCAAGCCCAGGTTCTTGTGGGCCCGGCGGAAGTCCGGGAACTTCTCGATGGCGCTGCCGTAGGCCAGGGCCGCTGCGTCGAGATTTCCGTTCTGGAACTCGAGGTTGGCAAGCACGAAGTCGAGGGCGGCGCTGCCGTCTGGGCCGACCTTGCGCTGGAGCATGGTGGCGGCAGCCCGCGAGTTGACCTTCATGAGGTCGACGACTTCGCGCAACAGCGCCAGCTCGTCGGCGCGGATCTGCGGCTCGGCTCCGGACAGGAAGCCATAGCTGCCGAGGAAGCGAGCCCGCCATTCGGGATCGTCCACGATGGACGCTCCTTCCCAGGGCTGGAACTGTGCCGACGCCGGTGCGGCGAGGCTGCCAATCAGGAACGCAGCGACGCAGATCGCGAACGCGCGGTGGGCTGTCAGGGTTCGCTTCATGGGATGCCTACTTGATGTGGATCGGGATGGGCAGCTTCGCCTGGGCCTTGACCGGGCGACCCTGCTGGGTGGGCGGGGTGAACTTCCACTTTGCGACCGCGTCGCTGACGAAGTCGTCGAAGTCCGGGAGGTCGGAAGCGTCGATCCGCACGTCCAAGACTTCGCCGTTGGGGTCGAGCTGGATGAAGAGCACGATGCGTCCGCTCACCGGCTTGCGGCGCAGGCGTCGCGGAAAGTCGAAGCCCGATACACCGATGGGCCTCGGCATCTGGTCGAGCGCCGAGAAGTCGACGAAGTCTTCGGTGCCGAGATCGCGGGAAGCGCTCGCCAGTCCGGGCATCGCAAAGTCCCCGGCCAGGGAGCCGCCCGTGCCGGGGTTGAGGGCGATGTCGAGCTGGGACAGGGAAAGCAGGGGCGCCTCCTGCTCGAGTTCGGGCGGCGGCTCCTCGTCTTCGGGCGGTGCTTCCTCGATGATCTCGATGTCCAGCAGCTCGGGTGCCTTGAAATGGACGATGGTTTCTTCGACGGAGCGCACCGGCACGGCGACCTTGCCCATCATCTGGGTCAGGGCCATGGCCACGAACAGCGCGAACGCGAAGATCAGGCCCGCCAGCACGCTGGCGGGCAGCTCGCTGCGGGAGGTCGGCAGTCGGTAGCTTCGCGTCGGCATCGGCCCGGTCAGTCGTTGCGCGTCGACAGGCTGATCTTCTTGGCGCCGGCGTTCTTGACTTCGCTCCAGACGTCCGAGAAGACTCCGTGGTCCGACCGGGAATCGGCCTGGATGATGACGGGCAGGCTGTCCTGTTGCAGCAGGCTGCGGACGCGGGCGCCCACGCCCCCGATCCCGAGCTCCTTGCCGCCGTAGACGACCTTGTTGTCCGAGGTGATCGCAACGAGGATGCTGCTCTTCTCGAGGTCGACGTCCACGCTGGCGTCGGGCTTGCGGACCTCGACCCCTGGCTCTTCGACGAAGACGGTGGTCACGATGAAGAAGATGAGCAGGATGAAGATGCAATCGATCATCGGCGACAGGTTGATCTCGGTCTCGTCGTCGCGTTCGTCGAGGATGCTGCGTTTGGCCATCGGGGCATCGTCTCAGTCGATCGTGTTCAGTTGATCGTGTTGAAGCTCAGGATCTGGGCGCCGCCGCGCCGCGCGGCGTCCCACACCCCGACGAAGGTGCCGTGGTCGGACTGCTCGTGAGCGCGGATGACGACCGGCGTCTCGGGGTCTGCGGTGCTTGCCTTGACCCGGCCGGGGACGTCCACCATCTGGATCTCGACGTCCTCCCACAGGATCTTGTTGTCCGCGGTGATCTCGAGCACGACCCCCTCGCGGTCTTCGTCGAGGGGCTGAGCTGCGGCCGCGTCTGGCTTGTGGACCTGCAGCCCGGTTTCTTCGACAAAGACGGTGGTCACGATGAAGAAGATGAGCAGGATGAAGATGCAGTCGATCATCGGCGACAGGTTGATTTCGGTCGCTTCGTCTTCCCCGACGACGCTTCTTCTGGACATGTCGTGCTCCTCTCGTTGGGGACTTCGCCCGCTGCTCTCCGCTATTCCGCGGGCAGTTCCGCGAACTTGAAATGGCTGAGGGTCAGGCTCTCGAGTCGTGCGAGTCGGGCTTCGAGGCCCTGTCGCTGGCGATTGATCGTCATCACGAGGAAGAGGCCGGGCAGGGCGATGATCAGACCGGTCTGGGTCGTCACCAGGGCTTCGGAGATGCCCGCCGCCACCACTCCCGCGGTTTCGGTCCCCCCGCTCGTCGAGATACCGAAGAAGGTCTGCAGCATGCCGAGCACCGTGCCGAGCAGCCCGAGCAGGGGCGCGGCACCGACGAGCATGCTGACGAAGCGCGAGCGACGGTCGATGAGTGAGATCAGCGCCCCCCGGATCTCGTCGAAGCGGTTGCGCAGCTCCGCTTCCGAAGTGACGTCGTTCTGGGTGTATCGGATGATGTCTGCGACCCGACCCTGCGCTCTTTCCGGAGCGCGCACCCAGTCCCACCACTGGCCCTCGCCACGTCCGCCGAGCCGCGTTCGCTGCACGTAGAAGAGCAGCTGGAAGGCCTGGGCGTAGAGGAGCACCGCGAGCGCGAAGAGGGGAATCATCACCCAGCCGCCGCTCTGCCAGATCTCGAGGACTCTATCCATCGTGGACCGCTCGACTGCTCGAAGCGTCCTGGCGTGCGAGCGCGGAACGGATCGCCGTGACGCCGTTGACGAAGCCGACGGAGAGCTCTTCCAGCAGGCCGATCTTGCGCTTGGCCATCCGTGAGAGCGCGCCGTGCAGGATGAGTGTGGGAATCGCGACGACGAGACCGAGGGCGGTGGTCACCAGCGCCTCGGAGATACCGGACGAGAGACTCTTGGCGTCACCGGTGCCGAAGATGGTGATGAGTTGGAAGGTCTTGATCATGCCGATCACCGTGCCCAGGAGGCCAAGCAGCGGCGCAGCAGCGGCAGTGATCGCGAGGAAGGGAAGGAAGCGTTCGAGACCCGGTCGTACCCGCAGGACCTTCTCGAAGAGCAGCTCTTCGAGGATGCTGCGCGACTCTTCCGCATGGGCGACGCCGGTGGTCAGCATCTCGCCGGCGACACCGGGGACTTCGTCTGCGCGCTTGGCGGCGGCGGCTTGACTGCCGCGGGCCAGCTCTTCGAGAATGGCGTCGAGCTCGTCGGGACGGGCGACCCGGAAGCGCAGGATTTCCATGCACTTGAAGGCAGTGAGAAGCAACGCGACCGCGCCGAGGGCCAGGATGACGTACCCGACTGCGCCGCCCTCGGCGACGTACTGTCCCATGGACTTGCGCGCCTTCTCTACCTTGAGCGCCTTTCCAAGGGTCGAGTCGAAGGGCAGCAGGCCGGCTTCGCCGCTTGCGATCTTCGCGATGTCCGCACCGAGACCACTCGGGAGAGGGACCACGACCGGGTCGGCGGCGTTGAGCTGGTGTTCGACCAGGCCGCTGACCGTGCCGTCGTTGCTGGCGTAGAGCACGGTCGGGCCGAGCGCGATGAAGCGTCCTTCGGTCAGTACGCCCGTGCTGGCGAGTGCCTGCCCCGGATAGACCTCCCCGCCCAGGAGCTTCTCGACGCGCTCGAGAGCGGCGCGAACCACCTCGAGCTGGGTCTCCCGCTTGCCCTCGGCGTCGAGGTTGACGTTCTTCTCCGACAATCTCGCTGCTGCCGTGAGCGTCTCGTACCGGGGCAGCTCGCTGATGTCGAGCCGGCCCTCGAAGTCCCGTACGAACTCGGCCAGACGGCTGTCCACGAAGTCGCCGTGCTCCCGCATGGCGTCGACCTGCTTGCGAAGAGAGCCCAGGTCGATGGTTCGGCTGTCGTTGACCTCCACCAGCCGCTCGCGCTCGCGTCGCAGCTTCAGCACGTCCGCCTCGAGCCGGGACACCGCTCGGGACAGCGGGATCTTCTCCTTGGCGATGCGGTTTCGCTCGCGCGCGAGCTCGTCGAGAGACTCTCGCAGCTGCCCGTCGACCTGGCTCTTGGCCTGGTCGAAGTCTGCAAAGACCGGGCCCGCGTGGACGACGGCGGCCAACAGAACGAAGAGCGCGGCTGCCCGTTGGATCGGACCCTTCATTGGACCTGCACCGGCAGGCTCACGAACTCGATTGCGTCCACGTTTCCCTCGTAGATGTCGATCAGGCGGCGGATGTCGTCGGCGATGGCGGGGTCGTTGCTGAATTCCCAACCGTTCGGGCCCGGCTGGCCAATGCCCGCACTGCGTCCCTGCGAGTCGACGTAGAGGGCCTGCCCGAGCCCCCAGTAGAGGGTGCGGACCGAGACCCGGGCGGCTTCCTGCCCAGCATCGCCTTCCGCGACGGCGCGGGTCTCGCCAACGAAGGTCGCGGTGCCGTTGAACTTGTCGGCTTGACCCAGCACGCCGAGCACGGTCACGAGGCGCTGGCCGATGGGGAGCCGGGTGTTGTCCGGGTCCTCGGGAATCTGGACGAAGAGCAGATCGAGCTTCTTCTGCAGCGGCGGCGGGAGTTGGGGACCCAGCTCGATGACGCGCTGCTCGAGCAGGCGAACCCGGGCTTCGAGCGCCTGGCGACTCCGCTGGAGCTCGGCGCGGGTGAGGAGCAGCTCGCGGCGCTCGTCGTCGGCCGCGGTGTTGGAAGCCGACAGCCTCTGCGTTTCTTCTTCCAGGGCCTGCTTTTCCCGGCGCAGCAGGTCGCGGGTGGCGCGCAGGGTTTCCTGCTCGACCTGCCAGTCGGCGCGCTCGGCAGAGAGGATCTGTCGGGTCTCGACCCACTTCTCCATCTTCGAGCGGTAGTCGCGGATGCTTTCGGCCTGCTCGGCCATCGCGGGCAGGCCGACCAGTAGACCCAGCGCGGCGAGCCAGGTCATCCGGAAAGTGGGGGATGTCGGAAATGTCATGGGGATGAGCCTCGGCCAGACTTTTCGCCCAGCCCTGTGACGGATCGGTGACGCTGGCGGCTCGTTCTTGCGCCACTCGCCTTGGGCGCTCGGCGAGACCGAGCGGGCTCTGCGCAATCGTCACGCAGCAGCAGCGCGTTCGTGATGCGTGGCGGTGATCCTGCGCGTCGCCGCAGTTCGACTCAGGTTGCGGCCCATCCAACAACCGCAAGAGATCAGACAAGAGAAGGGCACATGCAGACCAAATTCCTAGTTGCACCGATCGCAGCGCTTGCTCTCGCTTTCGCTGGCATGGTTCCCAGCGCGCAGGCGTTGGTGTCCGTGAACACGGACGTCGTCAGCGACGACATCTGGGGCGATGACCCTGGAGAGTCCGAGATCCTCCTCGAGCGTCCCATCTTCGTGAAGAACGGCGCCACGCTCACCATCCTTCCGGGCGTGATCGTTCGCGGCCAACCGCGCTCGGGCCCGGTAGTCGGCGGTTCCACGGTCGGTACCCCGGGTGCGCTCATCGTTACGCGCGAGGGCTATGTGAACGCGGACGGCAGCGCCACCAACCCCATCATCATGACCACGGGCGCCGTCGACAACGACGACGACGGTGTGGCCGATGACCTGGATGGCGACGGCTTCGACGACGCCTACCCCGGCTTCGACCCGGAGCTTCCTCCGGGTTGTGGCGTGGCGCAGAGCTGCGCGACCCCGGATGCCTCCCCGGACTTCCTGGACGACACCCCCACCAGTGCTCCGCTCGCACCTCTGGATACCCAGGGCAACTCGACCGTCGCACTCTGGGGCGGTCTGGTGATCATGGGCAACGCGCCGACCAACCTCGCCGACAAGTGCGGCGTCGGCTACGGCCAGTGCACGATCGAGGGCCTCACCGTTCCGGGTTTCCCGGCCGCGGACGCCACCTACGGCGGAACCGAGCCGCACGACAGCTCGGGTGTCTACGACTACATCTCGGTACGGCATGCCGGTGACGAGATCGGTTCGGGCAACGAGCTCAACGGGATCTCCCTCGGCGGCGTCGGGGATGGCACCGTCTTCACGAACATCGAGGTCTACGTCAACTTCGACGACGGCATCGAGTGGTTCGGTGGGACGGTCAACGGCGAGAACTTGATGGTGACCTTCGCGGGCGACGACACCTTCGACGTCGACCAGGGCTACGTCGGGACGGTCCAGAAGGCCTTCGGCATCATGCCCTTCTTCAACGAGGACGGTGGTACTGCCTTCGGTTCGGGGTCCGGTGACCGCGCCGGCGAGTTCGACGGGGACGACTTCCTCGAGCGGGCTGGCGACGTGAACATCCGGGTGGACGAAGCCGGCAGCGTCTTCGACGACACGGGTTGGCCCATGTCGAACCCCGCCTTCTACAACCTCACCATCATCGGCACCACCCCGGTGGCTTCGCCCGATGCGACGCCCACCTCGCAGGCGTCCGACAACCGCGGCATCTATCTCCGCCACGGTTTCTCGGGCGAGATCCTGAACAGCATCGTCGTCAACACGGGTAGCCGTGCGGGCCTCGAGCTGGACATGGACACGGGTGAGTCGGTGACCGGCCGGGACGTGGCGGACAACGTGGCCGCCGACTTGATTCGCAGCGTCGCCAGCACCTACGACGATGGTGCGACGCCGGTTGCAGGCGCCGCGGCGCTCGCCATCAGCAACGGCGATGCGGCGGCTCCGGGTGAGTACAACAGCAGCGGTACGGCCAATACGGTGAACGACGCCGGTTTCCTCGGGCTGCTGAACGAGGACGTGTCCTTCGAGCCGAAGGGCAACGCGGCGGGCAAGCTCGATGCGACGCTCAAGAGCGCGCCCATCGATCCGCGACCGGACCCGACCAGCACTGCCGGAATCGGTGGCGGTGTGACGACGGGTTCCGACCCGGCGGCGACCTACCGCGGAGCGTTCGCGCCTTCGCTGCCCCTCTGGACCGACGGTTGGACGGTCCTCAGCATCGCGGGCCTGCTCTAAGGGCCGGGTTGCGAACCCCTGACGAGGAAATGCAAATGATGAAACGACTACTAGCAATGGCCGCAAGCATGGCCCTGTCGGCAACGGTTGCCGGCTCGGCCGGGGCGGATGCGGTCGCGGGCTGGGACTTTTCCCAGTACTTCAGCGACTCGGTCCTGTCCACCGACGGCACCACCTACACGGCGGTGCTGCCGGCCAACTACTCCAGTCTCGACACCACCCACAACGCGGGTGCGGAGTCGGCCAGCTTCGGGACGGCCTGGTTCGACGGTTCGAACGGGTCGACCCCCGTCGCCGCCGGCAGCGGGAGCGAGGTGTTCATCCCGACGGCGGGCTCGCTGCGGTCGAACATCGACGGCAGCGCGAGTGTCATCGGAACGAACTCTTTCGATGCGCACTCGGTCCTCCGAGCCGAGGGACAGACCTTCACCGAGCGACTCGCGATGACGGCACCCGGTGCGGTCAGCGTGGTCTTCGGTGCAGATCTCAGCTCGACTCCCCAGGGCGCCAACAACTGGCAGCTGAGCTTTGGCGGCAAGACCATCAGCGGCACGTCGACGGTGCAGGTCGAGTTCTCAACGGACGGAAGCTCCTATACGAGCTTCGGTTCGGTGGGTCTCGACGAGAGCGACACCGGCTACACGGTGGCGTTGGACAACGTGACCAGCGACACCGCATTCGTTCGCCTGAGCCTCGACCCTTCGTTGGGGCAACCGATCATCGACAACGTGGCGATCCACGCCACGCCCGTCCCCGAGCCGGGTGCGGTTGCGATGTTGTTGGCTGGCGTCGCGGCGCTGTGGGTTCTGCCGCGTCGCGCCGGTATCCACCCGAGAGCATGATCAGAGCAAGTCCCGCGAGGAACAGGAAGCCGTCGTCCCAGGCTGGGACGGCGGCTTCCGCCGTTCCGGCAAGCTTCGAACGGGCGCGGCGAGCGAAGCGCCTGTTGCTACTGCTGTGGATCGCCATGTCGTACTCGTCGACCGGCGCTGCCGAGACGGTTGCGGCCGACGATCTGCTGGCGCGCGAGCGATTCTGGCCCTATCAGGTGGCCCTCGTCGAGCCGCTGCGGCCCGTGGGCGGAAGCAAGGAGATTCCCGCGAATCGCCTGGGTGTCTTGATCCGGGTCGTGGATGTGTCGACTGCGCGCGTCGATTTCGGTCGCTACGGGGCCCATGAGGTCCCGATCGAAGCGACGGACCTGGTTGCCCGCGTCGGCCGCGTGCAGCGCGGCGAGATCAGCAAACTGACCCCGAACTTCGTGCTGTCGGTGCAGACCCGTCTGGTGGACTCCAGTGGCACCGCGTTGCGCGCCCTGCGGCCCGGTGCCGCCGGCGAGAGTCGCGCCTTCCGCTGCGTGTTTGCCGATCCGCTAGCCGAGGACTTCCCGGAGTTGCTGGCGACCCTGGCTACCGCGGAGCCAGGGCCCGGCACGCTGACGATCCTTGTGCCTCAGG
Organism: Deltaproteobacteria bacterium; assembly: GCA_029261855.1. GTDB lineage: Bacteria > Myxococcota_A > UBA9160 > UBA9160 > UBA4427 > JAJDAN01. Next base: position 33,951 of record JAJDAN010000004.1, on the reverse strand, counting down.
GAGATCACGGCGATGCCGTCGTGCGGGATCGTCTCTTGCAGCTCGACTGGGTCGTCCCCTTCGTGGGCAAGCGCTTCGCCGCTGCGGAGACCCGGGCTCAGCTGGGAGCTGGAGCCGCGTTGCCGAAGATCCTCGAGCTCAGCCCCGAAGGTCGCTTGTTGGCCCGCTGACGCGGCGGAGTGCGGCGCACAGCAACAGGCTCAGGGTGAGCAAGGTGCCGGTTCCCGGCTCGGGCACCAGGCGCAGGATGCCGGCGCCGCTCACGAAGAACTGCATGTCGATGAGGTCGCCGGATTCGAGGGTGCCCTGGATGTTCCCGGACCGCGTGGCGCCGCCGGCGAGAGAGCCGATGTCGCCGTAGCCGACCGGCACGCCGTCGATCAGGAAGTCCTGACCGAATAGTCGGATCAGGCCCTGGTCGGACACCGAGAAGAGTTCTTCGCCGAACTGCGCTGCGCCCGAGTGGATGTCGGCTTGCCCCCGTTCGGTGACAGAGAACCCGGACTCGCTATGGGGATTTCCGCCGAGCACTTCGAGGTAGGCATCACCGGTCACGAGGGTTCCTTCGAAGCCGGCGAAGCCGTCGTAGACCCGCATCACCGCCGAATCGAAGAGCTGGGTGTCGTGGGTGACGCCGCCCAGCATGATCGTCGTCGAGTTGCCGTAGCCCTGGTGCAGGATCGCGTTCGCTCCGGCCTCGAAGGTGAAGGTCGAGGTCTCGTTCGCCGTCGACAGGCCGAGCCGGCTGCTCACCGTGAGCTGCGAGCTGCCCCAGCTGTTGGCGTCGTTCTCGGCGGGGGAGCTGCTGGCGATCGTGCCCACTGCGTTCCCGTAGGTGCTGAGGGTGGAGTCCCCGATGCCCGGCTGGAGTGCGGCGCTCGAGTTGTCGTAGGCACGGACGTCGAGCTGATAGGTGAAGTCGTCGATCGTGACGTCCAGGTGCGTCGGGTCGTTCCCGGGGCCGTCGCGCACCTCGACGACGGAGCCGCTCCCGAGCGTGCCGTAGTCGGACAGCTCGTGGTCGCCGCCGTCGTCGTAGAGCAGGTCCTGGGCGGAGACGCCGGGTGCGATGGCCAGCAGCAACGTAGACAGACAACAGACGAGACCGAGGGGGAGCTTCTGCATGGCTCTAGACTAGGCCGAGACGCCCGGCTGCGTCACGCGAAAATCGCGCCCGCCGGGGCGCGCGCCGCTGCTTGGTTCGACTCGGGTCTACTCAGGACTGCTCGGGACCAGGCAGGACGAGTCCCGACTACAGGAGCCGCGTCTCGTGGCCCTTCCAGTACTCGTCCTTGAGCAGCCGCTTGTAGAGCTTGCCGGTCGGGTGCCGGGGCAGCTCTTCGCGGAAGTCCACCGAGCGCGGGCACTTGACGTCCGCCAAGTGCTCCCGGCAGTAGGCGATGAGCTCACGCTCGAGCTCGGGGCCCGCGGCGCTGATGTCGATGGGCTGCACGACCGCCTTCACCTCTTCGCCGAAGTCCTCGTTGGGCACGCCGAAGACCGCCGCGTCCTGCACCTTGGGATGTACGGTGAGGACGTTCTCGGTCTCTTGCGGGTAGATGTTCACACCACCGCTGATGATCATGTTGGCCTTGCGGTCGGTGAGGTAGAGAAAGCCGTCGGCGTCGACCTTGCCGATGTCCCCGAGCGTGCTCCAGCCATTGCCCATGCGGGCTGCGGCGGTCTTTTCCGGATCGTTGTGGTACTCGAAGGCGCTGGCCGAGGCGCCGCCGAAGTACACGCCGCCCTCCTCGCCGACGGACACCTCGTTGCCGTCATCGTCGACGATGTGCAGCTCGCCCAGGATCGGCTTGCCGACGGTCCCCTTGTGGGCGAGCCAGTCCTGGGGCGACGCGTAACAGAAGCCGTTGCCCTCGGTGCCCGCGTAGTACTCGTGGACGACGGGCCCCCACCAGTCGAGCATCTGCTCCTTGACGCCGATCGGGCAGGGCGCCGCGGCGTGGATGGCGCACTCCAGGCTCGATACGTCGTAGCGAGCGCGACTGGCTTCGGGCAGCTTGAGCATGCGCACGAACATCGTCGGCACCCACTGGCTGTGGGTGACCCGGAACTGCTCGATCGTGCGCAGGGCCTCCTCGGCGTCGAAGCGTTCCATGACGACGACCGTCGCACCCACGCGCTGGAACTGCGTGCAGTAGCGCAGGGGTGCCGAGTGGTAGAGCGGCGCAGGTGAGAGATAGACGGCCTGATCGTTTGCGCCGAACAGTCCCTTGATCATCGCGGTGAGCGCTTCACCGGTCCCGAGCGGTTGGTCGCCCATGCGCGGCTTCACGCCCTTGGGTCGTCCGGTGGTTCCCGACGAGTACAACATCGCCGCTCCCTCGCTGCGGTCGGGGAGCGGCGCGTCGGACTGCGCGGCGAGGGCGTCTTCGTAGTCGTCGAAGCCCGGCAGCTTGCCGCCCACGGACAGACGGATGTCGAGCGCCGCGAGCTGGTCTGCGAGCCCGTCCACGGCTTCTGCCTTGTAGGGACTGGTGAGGAACGCGCGACTGTTGCTGTCCTCGATGATGTAGCCGAGCTCTTCCGTGGTCAGGCGCGAGCTTGCGGCGGTGTAGTAGAGCCCCGCGTAATGCGCGCCCCACATGATGGGCAGGTATTCCGGGCGGTTCTCCATGCAGAAGGCAACGTGGTCGCCGCGCTCGAGCCCTGCCTTCCGGAACAGATTCGCGAGACGCCTGGCGGCGTCGTCGAGCTGCGCGTAGCTGACGGTCTCCCCGCTTCCCGCGAGTACCACGGCGGGCTTGTCCGGGGTTCGTTGTGCCCAGTGGCCGGGGTACAGCTCCAGGGGGGAATCGCTCACTGCTCGCTCTCTGCGCCCGTTCCCTTTGCTCCCTTCGCGCCCTTCGCCCCCTTCGCGCCCTTCGACTCCTTCATCCCCTTCGAGGGCTTCGCGGCACCGGGCGACGGGTTGGCACCAGACCACCGGACGGCGGGTCGCCACTGGCGCTTGATGATGCGCGGATAGGCGGAGAGGAGCTTGTTGCGCTGTTCGTCGCTGAGAATCGGCATGATCGCGAGCTTCAGATCACCCATGGCCTGCAAGGGAAGCGCCGCCTGCTCCTTCCAGGTCTCGAACACGCTTCGTCCGCGTTCCCAGTCTCCCGCCTCGAGCGCATCGAAGAACTCGTTTCGAAGGTCCGCCCTGCCACGCGAGTCTGCCAGCCGCTGGTCGTAGTCGTGGTAGGCGGCGTCCATCTTCGAGCGTTGCGGAGCGGTGAGCTCGATCTCCTTGACGATGACCGGATCGTTCCACCACTGGGTAGGCTTCGGCGCGCTCGGAGCCTGGGCGCTGACGGCGCCCGCGACGATCGTGATCAGGACTGCCGCAGGGATTGCCCATCGGCAGGACTTCCAATTGTCGAAACCGCGTTCTCTTCGCATTCGCTCTTCGTACTCCCGGTGCGTCGTGGGTGCGGGTGAGGAACGGGAGAGCTTAGTGACCGGCGATGGCACGGGTCAACCCGTACGTTTGGCGCTCGCGTTCCGGGTCGGGGATGGTATAGGTCGTGCACGCGGTCGGCACGGCAAGGACGACCCGGTGCGTCTTTGGAGCCTGGAGAGATGGCCTTGAGCGTCGAATCCCGCGCCCGTGGGTTGCCCCTGATCGGTTGGAACGAGTACGTCGACATCCCGGAATGGGGCATCCGTGGCTTGCGCGCGAAGGTGGACACGGGGGCGCGCTCGAGTGCCCTGCATGTGGAGCACATCGAACGACTCCCGCACGGCCGTGTGCGTTTCGAGGTCGTCCTGCACCGCGAGAAGCGCGACAGGAGAGTGAGGGTCGAGGCTCGGGTCGTCCGGCAGGCGCGGGTGCGATCGAGCAACGGTGAGTTCAGCTACAGGCTCTTCGTCCGGACGCGGCTTCGACTCGGGGAGGTCGACGAAGAGGTCGAGCTCAGCCTCGTGGACCGGGGGCGCATGATCCACCGCATGCTGATCGGAAGAACGGCCCTCGACGGCCGCTTCCTGATCGACGTCGGGCACCGCAACCTGCTCACCAAACCGCCGAAGCGAAAGAAGAAGGTCGGCAAGAAGAAGGTCGGCAAGAAGAAGACGTCGAAGAGGGTGAGACGAGCGAAATCGAAGAAGAGGTCCGCCGAACGGTCAGGCTAGTCGCTCAGTCGACGGCGGGCTCGCTCATTCCCAGCGGCGGCTCCGAGTCCAACGCGTCCTGGAACGCCTCGACCCGGTCGGCGACGGCTTCCGGCTCGCGGAAGAGCGCCACGTGGAAGACCGCGTCGCCCTCGTTGACGAGCGGCAGGTTCGTGCAGCCGATGACCACGCCCGCTTGCGTGGCGATGATCTTCTCGGCGTTCTCGCCGAGGGGGTCGCTCACGATTCCGACGACGGCGTCTTCTTCGACACTATCGCCGAGCTTGACTGAAGTGCGCAGGATGCCGCTGGAGGGTGCACGAAGCCAGTGACTCCCTCGGGCCAGGAGCGGTGACCGGACCCGGTGCTCTCGCTTGCTCGGCTTCAGCATTTCGAGCATGCGCATGACCGACAGCACGCCCTGGAAGCCCGCGCGGATCGAGACCTCGTCGAAGCGGAGCGCCTCGCCGGCCTCGTAGACCAGGCCGGGAATGTCGTGGTCGCGCAACGAACCACGCAGGGATCCGTCGCGCAGCTCGGAATGGAGAACCACCGGGGCGCCGAAGGCCCGCGCCATGTCGACGGCTCCCGGCTCGTCCAGGCACGCGCGGATCTGCGGAAGGTTCTGGCGATGGATCGCTCCAGTATGGAGGTCGATCACGTGGGTCGCGTGTCCCACCAGCTCCTTCATGAAGACGTGCGCCAAGCGCCCTGCCTGGGAACCGCGGGCCGTGCCCGGGAAGGACCGGTTCAGGTCGCGCCGGTCGGGCAGGTAGCGGCTCTGGGTCACGAATCCGTGGACGTTCACGACGGGCACCGCGATCAGGGTGCCGCGGAGCGACTTCATCTGTCGGGACGTCAACAGGCGCCGGACGATCTCGACGCCGTTGATCTCGTCCCCGTGGATCGCGGCGCACACGAGCAGGTGCGCCCCGTCGCGCCGACCGTGGATGACGTGTACGGGGACCGTCAGTGAAGTCGACGTGTAGCCGCCCGGAACGGGAAGCTCGATGCTCCGTCGGGTGCCGGCCGCGACGCTGACCCCGCCGATCTCGATCGGTTCACGCATCCGGTTCGTTGCCAGCCGCCGCCGGGTCGGGGACGGCCACCGGCTCGTCTCCCACGATCGTGATCGGCGCGTCCGGCGTCTTCGCGGCGGGTGCCTTGGACTTGCGACGCTTCGACCGGCGGGGCTGCTCCCGGGGAGCCAGGCTCTTCAGCGTGATCGACTTCCCGAAGCAGAGCAGGGTGTCCCCGGCCAGGATCTCCCGGCTGCCGCGCGGGTTCGGGATGGAGATGCTGCCGCGGTGGATGGTCAGGACCATCACGTCGCGCTCCTTCAGCCCGGTCTTCGAGATCGACTTGCCCACGAGCTCGGAATCGTCCGTGATGGGGAGCTCCATCACGCTGTAGCCGCTCTGGAGGGTCAGCCGCTGCCGGATGTCGATCTCGGGGAAGAGCACCTCTTCCTCGATCAGGTCGACGATGGCCGAAGCCACGTCGAGGCCGGTCGCACGCTCGATGCCCTCGAGCCCGGGCGACGAGTTGACCTCCATGACCATCGGGCCCACGTCGGACTCGAGCATGTCCACACCCGCGACCCGCAGCCCCATGATCTGGGCCGCGTGCAGCGCGACGCGTTCGAACTCGGGGTCGAGCTCGATGGATTCGACGCTGCCGCCGCGGTGGACGTTGCTGCGGAACTCGTCCCCCTGCGCGACCCGCCGCATGGCTGCGACGACCCGGTTGCCGACGACGAAGGCTCGCACGTCGCGGCCCTTGCTCTCCTTGATGAAGCCCTGCAGCAGCACGTTCTGCTGGGCGGCACCCTGGAGCGCCTCGATGACCGAGCTCGCGGTGTTCGCCGTCTCCGCCAGGATCACGCCCATGCCCTGCGTGCCCTGGAGCAGCTTGATGACGATCGGCGGTCCACCCATCTTCGCGATGGTCGACTCGACCTGCTGCAAATCGTGGACGAAGGCGGTGTCCGGGATCCCGATGCGGTGCCGGCTCAGGATCTGGAGCGAGCGCAGCTTGTCGCGCGAAACGCTGATGGCTTGGGACGAGTTCAGGCAGAAGACGCCCATCTGCTCGAACTGACGGACCACGGCCGTTCCGAAGAAGGTGATGGATGCGCCGATGCGGGGAACGACCGCGTCATAGTCGGAGATCGGCTTCCCGCGGAAGTAGAGATCCGGGTTCTCGGGCTGCACGTCGATGGCGAACTTCAAGGTGTCGAGCACCTTGGTCTTGTGTCCGCGCTTCTCTGCTGCTTCCTTGATGCGTCGCGTACTGTAGAGCTTGGGGCCGCGAGACAGGATTCCGATTTTCATGTTGCCCTCCACGGGCGTTGTCGACGCGCCCAGAACCGGTAGGTCACCGGAACCCCCAAGGATACCGGTTGCAGGTCCCGGCGCTTGTCGGGCTACGCTGGTGTCTGGTTGCGTGAAGGAGAAACCCGGTGCAGGTCCTCTTCGTCGCGGGCTTCGCGACCATCGTTCGCGACATGGACGCGAGCGCTGCTTTGTTCATCGACGGCCTCGGGCTTCCCATGGAAAGAGGTGACTATCCGAGCACCGATGCGATCGCCGGCGTGAAGCACTTCGGTCTGTGGCCGCTCGCGCAGGCTGCCCGGTCGTGTTTCGGCAGCGAGGAGTGGCCGGCGGACCTACCGGTGCCCCAGGCGACCATCGAGTTCGAGGTCCCGGACGTCGAGGCGGCGGCGCGAGAGCTCGAGGCCAAGGGCCACCGGCTCGTCCACCCGACCCGCACGGAGCCCTGGAAGCAGGTGATCGCGCGGCTGCTCAGCCCGGAGGGGCTGCTGGTCGGGGTCTGTCACACCCCGTGGTTGCACGAATCCTCGGACGGCTAGGAGGAGCGATCAGTTCCCGAAGTCCCAGGACTCGCCCGCGTGGTAGGACTTCAGGACGTTCTTCGCGATGACGATCTTGTGAACCTCGTCGGGGCCGTCGGCGAGACGCAGGGTGCGTGCTCCCTGGTACATACCCGCCAGGGGAAGGTCGCCGGAGACCCCCGCCGCGCCCCAGACCTGGATCGCGCGGTCGACTACCCGGGTGTACGCCTCGGGCACGAAGATCTTGAGTGCCGAGATGTCCGTGCGCGAATCGAGACCGCTGTCCATCCGCTCGGCGGTATGGATGGTCATGAGGCGTGCAGCCTGAATGTCGATGTAGGAGTCGGCGATGAAGCCCTGGATGAACTGCTTCGTCTCGAGCTTGCCGCCGTGCACTTCACGTGATGTCGCCCGTTCGACCATCAGGTCGAAGGCGCGCCACATCTGCCCCACCGAGTTCATGCAGTGATAGACGCGGCCTGCGCCGAGCCGGTCCTGGGCGGCCTGGTGGCCCGAACCCGTCTGGCCGAGCTGGTTCTCGAGCGGGACGCGCACGTCGTCGTAGATGATCTCGGCGTGGTCCGAAGCGCGCCCCCACACCTCGATGCCCCGGACGACGTTCACGCCGGGCGTCTTCGTGGGGACGATGATCTGGGTCATCTTGCCGTTCGCCTCGGCCCGTCCGGTGGGGTCCTCGGTGCGGCACATGACGATCAGGAAGTCGGCCTTGATGCCGTTCGAGGTGAACCACTTGTGGCCGTTGATCACCCATTCATTGCCTTCCTTGCGGGCCGTCGTCTTGATCGAACGGGGGTCCGACCCGGCATTGTCGGGCTCGGTCATGGAGAAGCCCGACTGCATCTTTCCCTCGGTGAGGGGCACCAGCCACTTCTGGCGCTGCTCTTCGGTTCCGTACTTGAGCAGGATCTTCTGGTTGCCGGAGTTGGGCGCAACCACGCCGAACAGCGACGCGGCGCCGATGCAGTAGGCGAGCACCTCGTTCATGTATGCGTGCTCGAGGAAGTTCAGCCCGCAACCGCCGTATTCGTCGGGAAGGTGGGGGGCCCAGAGTCCTGCCTGCTTGACCTTGGCCTGGATGCCTTCGCGCAGCTCTCGGGCGCGCTTGCGATCCGCATCGCTGTGCCGATTGCGGTCGTGGCGCCAGAGCTCGTTCTCGTGCGGGAGGATTTCCTTGTTGACGATCTCGGCGGTCAGAAGGCGAATCTGGTTGATGCGGTCCGAGAGCGAGTGGATGGACTGGACGTTCATCGGCACGGCGATGTCCTCCGGTGGCGGGTGAAGGATCGAAGCAATCGAGCAAGAAGAGAGAAGAGAGAAGAGAGAAGATGGAAAGAGTGAGTGTAGATCACTGGGCCGCGGCCTTCCGCGCCCGAGCGCCGAGCGCGTGGCAATATTCCTCATTCTTCAGCCGGGGCTTGAATCTGGGGCAGCCGTTGCCGCCGGCCTCCTGGCAGGCGATGTCGGGCGGGCCCCGGCTTCAGTACGCTTGACGGCCGGCCGAAGTCCCCAGGAACGCGAAGGTGTGTCGTGGCAGTCGTGGCAGGCGTTGCGGAAAGAGTGCGGTTCGGCGAATTCGAGCTCGACCCGTCCAAGGGGCAGCTGCGTCACCGCGGCAAGTTGGTCCCGCTCGAGCCCAAGGCCTTCGACGTCCTGGCACACCTGGTCCGGAACCGGGACCGCACCGTATCGGTGTCCGAGTTGTTGCGCGTGGTGTGGCCGGAGGTGGCAGTCGAACGAGGGTCCGTCCACCGGGCGGTCCACTTCCTGCGCCGCGCCGTCTCGGACCGGTCGGACGGCGCCGAGGCCATCCAGACGATCCCGCGCCGGGGCTACCGGTTCACGATCGCCGTCGAGGAAGGCGACCCGGAAGGCCCGTCCGTCGGCTCTGCCGCGGCGGGACGCGCCGCGTCGTACATCGGCCGCGCCCGACTGAGCGCGGTACTCGACGCGCGACTGGCGGCGGCCGTTCGGGGCCGGCCGGATCTCGTTCTGCTCCACGGGCCGGCCGGCATCGGGAAGAGCGCGACCCTGGCACACCTTGCCGAAAGCGCCCGGTCGAAGAGCGCGACGGTCTTCGAAGGACGCTGCATCGAGGGTCCCGGTGCACCTCCCTATCGCCCCTGGTCCCGAATCCTGCTGGCGGCGCTGCGCGTCGACGGGGCGAAGGACGTCGCGACGGGGCTCGAGCTCGGGCTGGAAGAGGTCGCGCGGGCGCTGCCCGACCTGGGCGCGGCGCTCGGGGTCCAGGCGCCGAAGGATGCTTCCATTGATCCGGGCGCCCGGCATCGGGTGCACGAAGCGATCGCCGAATGGGTGCGGAATCGTTGCCGTCGCGGCCCGCTGGTGCTGATGATCGACGATCTGCATCGCGCTGACCTCGACTCGATCCAGCTGCTCGCGTTCCTCGTCCAGGAACTGAGCGACGAACCGCTGCTGATCGCGGCGGCCTTCCGAGATGGGCCGCGCGACGGAGGAGGTGCCGCGCTCGAGTCGTTGGTGTCTCTCCGGCCGGGCGCTCCGCTGAGGCTCGGAGAGCTGTCCAAGCCGGAGGTTGCCGAGCTCGCCCAGGCTCATGGCGGCGCGACGTGGACGCCAGACGATCTCGATCAGCTGGCGGATTCGAGTGGCGGCAACCCGCTCTTCGTCGAGCAGCTGCTGCGAACCCGGGACGCCGGCGTCGGGCGTATCCCCGACCGTCGCAGCGTCGGCCTGCGGGGCGCACTGCGTCGCCTGCTGGAGGACGCGCCGAGCCGTTGCACCGCGATGCTCTCCTTCGCCAGCGTCTTCGGGCGCGAATTCGATCCGGTCGTGGTCGCCGCCGGGCTCGAGCAGTCGGTCGCCGAGGTCGAGGCGGCCGTCGAAGAAGCGATCGAGCTGCGGGTTCTCGAGCCCAACGACGACGGCAGCGTGCGCTTCGTTCACGGTCTCATCCCCGAGGTGTTGCACGCCGGTCTCTCGGCAGCCGAGCGGGTCGAGAACCACCGGCGCGCGGTGGTGGGGCTCGTGTCCACGCGCACGGGGCCCCGGGAAGTCCTGAGCGAACTCGCGCATCACGCCTGCGAAGCTGTCAAGGCCATTGGAGTCGGCCCGGCCTTCGACTACACGGTGACGGCCGCTCGCGATGCGATGCAGCGACTCGCCTACGACGAGGCCGTCCAGCTGTTCGAACGGGCGCTGTCGCTGCGCGCGGCGGGGTCTCCGGGGCAGGCGGCCCGCGCGACATGCCTGATCGACCTGGCGACGGTGATGGTCCTGCGCGGAGCCGGTCGGGAAGCCCGACCCCGCTTCTTCGAGGCCTGCGACCTGGCCCGGGAGATCGACGACCCGGTCCTGCTCGGTCGAGCGGCACTCGGTCCTTCCGAGGTGGACGAGTACTGGGAACTCGACCACGAGCAGATCGCCGTGCTCAAGGAGGCCGTCGAGCTGCTCGGAGACCTGGACCCGGCGCTGCGGGTCAAGCTGCTGATCGCCCTGGCGAAGACCGGCTACTACAGCGATCCGCAGCTTTCCCTCGACGCGACCGAAGAAGCCCTCGAGCTGGCGCGTGCGCTCGGAGATCCTTCCCTCGTTTGCGCGAGTCTCGTGGCCCGGGCCGATGGGCTGGGATGGACCGATGGCTATGGCGACTGCGTTTTGCTCGTCGACGAGGCCAACCAGATCGCGCGCCGATCGCCTGTTACGCCCATGGTCTGGGGCAGCGTCATCCGGCAGGCGGCGTACAACGCGCTGGCGGCGGGCGACCGCGAGGGTTTCGAGAGCCGTCTCCGCGACCTCGAACACATGGCGCACGCGCATCGGCTCACCTTCTTCGACTGGGCGGTAACCGCCATGCGCGGGACGCTCGCTCTTCTCGAGGGTCGCTTCGACGATGCGCGAGGACTCACGCAGCAGCAGCTGAAGGTCGGGGGGCGTTCCAATCCGATCCTCGCGTTCCAGGCGGCCGGGGTCCAGACGACGGTGATCCAGCTGGCGACGGGGTCTCCCGAGGAGGTCGCCGGGACGATGCGGTCGTTCACGGAGCGCTTCCCGGAAGTCAGCCCCTGGCGGGCGACCCTGGCGATGGCGCTCGCCGAGATCGGTGAGCGCGACGCAGCCATCAACGAGGTCGACGCGCTGATCCGGCGCGGCTTCGAGCCGCGCCATCGCGACTTTCTTCCCATCGCGTTGGGCGTGTTGGGACAGACGGTGCGGCTCGTCGGAGACCGACGGCTCGCCGAAGCCGTATCCGCCGAACTGGAACGGCTTCCGGACCGCTGCATCGTGGTGGGCCTGAGCCTGGCCACCTACGGCGCGGTGGATCGCTATCGCGGGCTGTGCGCCGAGACACTCGGGAACCTCGACGAGGCCATCTCCCTGTACGAGTCGGGGCTTCGCCTCGACGAAGCCATGGGAGCGCATCCATTCGTCGCGAGCGGCCTCGCGGACCTGGGGCGCGCGTTGCGGGCACGCGGCGGGTCCGAGGACGAGCGCCGCGCGAACCGCCACCTACTGCGGGGGCGCGACCTCGCGGGGAAGCTCGGGATGCACCGACTCGCGGGCAGCATCGAGCGCTAGGAACCTGCGGCTCCGGTTGCTAGCGCGGGATCGGTCGGGTCGATGACGGCGACCCCCGGGACGAATCGGGTGACACGTTCATCGATGAAGGGCTCGCCGTTCAGTCGGTACGATGCGGTGAACGGAATCTGGCGTCCCGCCCGGGCCCGGAAATCGGAGAAGCGGGCGACGAGGCGACCGGCCCCGATGCCCGGCACGTCGATGGGACCCCGCGCTCCGACGATGTGTCCCGCGGCGTCGAAAGCGAGCTCGATCGCTTCGCCGTCGCCATGTGTTCCCAGTGACCCGACGTCGAGCCAGCGTCCGATGCTCTCGTAGGCGGCCGGGTCACGGGTGTCGCGGCTGACCTGCGTGGTCCCCACCCAGGACTGCAGCGCGCTACCGTCGAAGACGTAGTGGTTGGGAGCCCCCGTCGTGAATACCGTGAGCCGAAAGCTCGTTGGCGAGCGGTAGGCAACCTGCCAGCGCCAGCTGCCGGGGAACCCGTAGTGGACCTGCACCTCGCCGTCGCGCGTGAACGCGCCGAGAGGCTCTCGCCGCGGGACGCTCGGGGCCGCGCATGCGAGAACCACCGACAGGACGGCCGTCGCGATCGCCGTGCGCTCGGTCGAGCGGTTCATCGAGCGCTTCTGCTCGTGACGCTCGCCGCGCTGACGGGTTGCACGCTCCCGAAAGCGGGCACGCCGCACGAGGTGCGAGAGCTGTCGTTGCAATCCGGGTTCATCACGGGTGTCGTGAAGATACCGATCCATCCCGTTGGACCGATGCCCGTCGTCATCCGCCCCATCGTGGACGACGAATTGATGCTGCAGCGCGGGTTCGTGGTCGTGCGGTTCACAACGAACTGGCAGCTGCTACAGGGCCTCGTCGAGGAGCCTCCCTTCGAGAAGAGGGAAGCGGGGGAGCCCGAGCGCGAGGCGGAGGCCCCCGCTGCTTCCGCTGCCCCCGCCGAGAGCGAGGGTGTGGGGCGCTGGCTGCTAGCCGCACCCCGCCCGGGTCTGGTGGGGCGAGACTATTTTGCGCTGATCGCCGGCGAGGCCGGCGAGGTGGTGCCGCGGCTGCTCGACCATCTCGAAACCCTCCCGGAAGTAGACGTCCGGCGCATCGGGATCGGCGGTAGCTCGACCACGGGCTTCGTCGCCCTCGAAGCCTTCGCCCACGAACCCCGTCTGGCCGTCGCTGCTGTGAAGGTTGCCTGCGGTGACTATCACGCCTTCTTGCGGACTTCTTCCCTGGCCCTCGAGGGAGACCCGCGTTGGCTGCGCGACGGAAAGCTGGTCCTCGACGAAGCGTACGAGGCAAGCCTGCGAGCACGCGAACCGATCCGCTTCGCCGCCGACCTTCCGCCCAGGCCGCTGCTGCTCCAGAACGGCGGTCGCGACCCCGCCGTTCCTCCGGAATGCGCGCTCGCCACCGCGCGCGCGTTCGAGGCTGCGTACCGGCAGGCAGGTGTACGCGAACGCTTCCGCTTCGTGTTCGCGGAAGACCGCCCACACGATCTGGGCCCGGAAGCAGATCGCGCGATCCTGGCGTGGTGGCACCACTGGCTGATCGCACGGGCCCCCCTGGAGGACTGAGCCTGGACCCGATCGAATCGCTGATCTTGACGGCGGGCGTGCTGTTGCTCGCCGCGGTGGTCGTGAGCCGGTTGTCGGACAAGGTCGGCGTCCCGACCCTGCTGCTCTTCCTGGTGCTGGGCATGCTCGCCGGGTCCGAAGGAATCGGGGGGATCGCCTTCGATTCGATGGGGGCCGCGCAGTCCGTTGGGACCGTTGCGCTGCTCATCATCCTCTTTTCGGGCGGTCTCGATACGGACGTCGCGGAGATCCGTCCGGTGCTCGCCCCGGGGCTGCTGCTCGCGACGGTGGGAGTCCTGCTGACGGCGATGCTGCTCGGCACCTTCGCCTGGTGGATGCTCGGCGAGTACTCGAGCTTCGACATCGGGCCCAAGGGACTCACCTGGCTGCAGGGCTTGCTGCTCGCGGCGATCGTGTCGTCGACAGACGCTGCGGCGGTGTTCTCGGTCTTCCGCACCAGCGACGTGCAACCGCGCCGAAGGGTTCGCGCGTTGCTCGAGCTCGAATCGGGCAGCAACGACCCGATGGCGGTGCTGCTGACCACTGCGATTCTCGGGCTGATGACCAGCGGATCGGGCGGCGCGGCCGGTGTCGCGCTGGACCTGGTCGTGCAGCTCGTCGTGGGGGCGCTCGGCGGCGGGGCCGTCGGGCTCGCAGGCGCCTGGGGGATCAGCCGGCTGAAGCTGTCGGCGCAAGGCCTCTACCCGATCCTTGCCCTGGCCATCGCGCTGCTGTCGTTCGGAATCGCGGAAGCGCTGGGCGGCAACGGGTTCCTGGCCGCCTACGCGGGCGGGCTGGCCCTCGGCAACCGCGTCGATCCTGCCCTGCGCGAACCCCTGCGTTCCTTCCACGACGGACTCTCGTGGCTGGTGCAGATCGGCATGTTCGTGGTGCTGGGGCTGCTGGTCTTTCCGTCGCGGCTTCCCGCCGTCGCCGGGGTTTCGGTGGCGCTCGCGTTGTTCTTGATGTTCGTTGCGCGTCCCCTCGCGGTCGTCACCTGTCTGGCGATCTTCCGCCCGGCGAAGGGCGAGCTGGCGTACGTGTCGTGGGTGGGGTTGCGCGGGTCGGTCCCCATCGTTCTCGCGACGTTCCCAGCTTCCTACGGAATCGAAGGCGCCGACGCGATCTTCAACGTCGTGTTCTTCATCGTGGTGACATCGGTTCTCGTGCAGGGCCTGACCCTCGTCCCCTGCGCGCGCTGGTCCGGTGTCGTCGAAAGGGAGGAGTCGGAATGAAGCTGGCGAAGGACGTGATCGACTTCGGGCTCTACACGAACGACCGCGCCGCGATGCTCTCCTTCTGGCAGCAGGAAGTCGGGCTTCCCTTCGAGGAAAATCTGCGTGCCGGAGGAGGAGTCCATCAGCTGCGTCACGGCATGAACGGTTCGGTCATGAAGATCAATCATGCCCGGGACCCGCTACCCGCGGTGGGGCCGTCGGGCTATCGCGAGCTGTGGATCGCCCGCGCGGGACTCGATGAAGCGCGAGCACTCGTCGACCCCGAAGGCAATCGGGTGCGGCTGGTACCGCCCGGCACCGAAGGGGTCGAGGGCATCGGCCTGGTGCTCGGCGTTCGCGACGAAGCGGCGCATCACCGCTTCTACGGGGAAGTGCTCGGCCTGACGGCTTGTGGCGAACGGAGCTATCGGGTCGGACATTCCGTGGTCCGCTTCGAAGCGGACCCGGATGTTCCCGCGGATGCGGCGGAGACGAACAACGAGAAGATGCGAGCGCCCGGCTTCCGCTACATGACGATCCAGGTCTGGGACGTCGACGCGACCCACGGGCAGGTCGTCGAGCGAGGCGGCATGGAAGGCTTCGCGCCGCGCACCCTCGGCAAGGTCGCGCGGATCTCCTTCGTGCGGGACCCGGACGGCAACTGGATCGAGCTGTCCCAGCGCGCGTCGCTGACCGGAGACCTGCCAGGCCGCCCGACCTGAAGAAGAACGGCGACCGAGGCGGCTCGATCAGTCCGCGAGAGACGCCAGGCCGCGGACGGCTGCACGTGCGGCGACCCGGGCTGCGGTGCCGGCTCCCCGGGCAAGGCGCACGAGCTGCGGGATGCGATCGGGGCGCCCCAGGACGAAGCCCGCCACTGCTCGAAGCTTCGCTCGGCCGTCCGGGTCGAGGAGTCCCAGCAGCGCTGCATCCGTCGAGCCGTCGTCGGCGCGGTCGCTGATCGCGCGAAAGACCGACCACGGACAACCGCGCCGATCGCATTCGCCGCCGATCGCCGCCGTCTCCATGTCGATGGCGATCACGCCGCGGTTCGCGAGCGCGCGCGCTTCTTCGGGCGATTCGAGCAGCGTGTCGGACGACGCCAGGGTGCCGCGCGGTTCGCGGCTTCCGATCGGAGTCGGGCGTAGGGACTCGCCCGTTCCCAGGTTCAGGACGCGGTCCGGAACGACCACGTCGCCTACCGCGACACTCGCACCGATGCCGCCCGCGATGCCGACGACGATGAGATGGTCGGGGGACAAGGTGTCCAGGACGCGCCGGGTGCAAGCCGCGGCGGCATCCATCCCGACGCCCGTTCGCGCTGCGACGAGCTCGACTCCTGTCGCCGTCCCGCGAAACGTCCCCGCCCCTCGTTGACCCTCTCGGGAGAGACCCAGGAGCCGAACGAGGGGCCCGAGCTCGCTGGGCATCGGGGCGAGGAAGGCGACTCGACGGACCGGGTTCGACATCGGGACCTACCGCCCCGTCAACGAGCCTTCTTTGCCCGGGTCTTCCTGGCCGGCGCCTTCTTGGTCGCCGTCTTCTTGGCCGCCGGCTTCTTCAGGCCCAGCGGGCGCAGCACCTTCGCCCAGTCGGAGAGCGCGTCTTCTTGCCCTTCGACGAGCTGAACGGTGAACTGGCTGTAGCCGGCGTCGCGCAGGGCCTCGATTCGCCCTCGCAGGACGTCGGGGGTGGCGGTGAACGTGAAGCCTTCGATCAGCTCCTTCGTCATGAAGGGCTTCTCTTCCGGCCGGACGAACATCAGGTGGCCGCGGTGTACCGACAGCCAGCGGGCGTCCGCCGGTTCGTACTGCTCGTAGATCTTGCGGTACTCCTCGACGGCATCCGCCAGGGACGGCGGCAGTGCGCCCACCAGTTCGCCCAGGGTGCCGCGCTCCACCAGATCGTGGAAGAAGACGGCTGCGAGGGGACCCGCCTGGGCAATCGCGCGGCGACTCGTCGGCTTCTCCCCCGGGCGCAGCACGCAGCCCAGGGTGAAGAAATTCGCGTAGAGCTTCCCCGTTTGTCCGGATTCTGCCCAGCTGCGCTTCATGTCTGCGAGCGCGCCGAGCGCCGGATCGACCGAGCCTGCGAAGAACGCCCAGCCCGCTCCGAGCTTCGCGGCCAACGCCCGCGCGTTGGGACCGAAACCCGAGACGTGCAGCGGGACCTTGCGCTTGATGTCGATGAGGCCGAAGTCCGGGTTCAGGAAGCGGATCTTCTTCGTCTCGCCCTCGAGTCTCGCCGCGACTGTCTCGCCGCGCAGCAGCCCTTGCACCTCGGCGATGTAGCGTTCCATCTCGGCGAGCTTGATGGCGCGTTGGCCCATGGTGCGGCGGCCGGTGAAGCCCGTGCCCACTCCGAAGTCGATCCGACCCGGCGCCAGCTTGTTGAGGGTCGCGAGTCCGTTGGCGGCCACCGGCGAGATCCGGTTCGACGGGATCAACACGCCCGTGCCGAGCCGGATCCGCTTCGTCTCGCGCGCGGCCAGGGCCATGCACACGAAGACGTCCGGGTTGAGTAGCTGCGTGTCGTAGAACCAGGCGTACTTGAAGCCGAGCGCCTCGGCGCGCTTGGCGGCGCGCCAGCTCTCGGTCGACGATGCGAATGCGACCCCGAAGTCCATGTCCACCTCCTGTGTCCCGAGAGCGTAGTCCTTTCTCGCCCGGGCCAGAGATCCGGCTTCCGGTAGACTGGAACGCTCCTTGCCGATCAGGAGCCCCGCCATGAGCGACGCCATCGTCCCCTTCGAGATCGCGTTCCCCGAAGCCGACCTCGAAGACCTGGCCGCGCGCCTCGCGCGCACGCGGATGCCCGATCAGATCCCGGGCACCGGGTGGAGCTACGGCACCGACTACGGCTATCTCACCGAGCTGCTCGCCTACTGGCGCGACAAATTCGATTGGCGCGCCGCCGAGGCCCGGCTCAATCGCCTGCCCCACTTCAAGACTCATATCGACGACCACGAGATCCACTTCGTGCACGCCCGGTCGAAGCACGAGGACGCGCTGCCGCTCCTGATCAGCCACGGCTGGCCGGGTACGGTGGTCGAGTTTCTCAAGGTCATTGATCCCCTCATCGATCCGGAAGCCCATGGTGGACGGGCCGAAGACGCCTTCCATGTGATCGCGCCCTCGCTGCCGGGCTACGGCTTCTCAGAGCCGACGAAGCGCACGGGCATCGGCCCCGTCGAGATCGCCGCCATGTGGAAGCAGCTGATGGCTCGCCTGGGTTACGCGCGCTATGGCGCCCAGGGTGGCGACTGGGGGGCGATCGTCACCACTTGCCTCGGTCTCGCCGACCCCGAGCACCTGGCGGGCATCCACCTGAACATGCCCTTTACCTTGCCGCCGCCCGAAGGTCCCGAAGGCCTCAGCGAAGCCGAGCTAGCGGACCTCGCCGAGCTTGCGGTCTGGAACGAGAAGGAAGCGGGCTACCAGCGCATCCAGGGAACGAAGCCCCAGTCACTGGGCATGGCGCTCAACGATTCGCCCGCCGGGCTCGCCTGTTGGATCACCGAGAAGTTCCACGGCTGGACCGACTGCGACGGCCAGATCGAGAACGTGCTGACCAAGGACGAGCTGCTCACCAACATCATGGTCTACTGGCTGACGGGTACGATCACGTCGAGCACCCGGCTCTACTACGAAGTGTTCAGCAATCCCCTCGCGATGGCGACGCTGGTGGGCAAGAAGGTCGAGGTGCCGACCGGCGTCGCGCGCTTCCCGCGCGAGATCATGCGCTTCCCCCGCAAGTGGGTCGAGAAGTCGTACAACGTCACCCACTGGACCGCGTTTCCGAAGGGAGGCCACTTCGCCGCGATGGAACGGCCGGAGGACTTCGTCGGCGACGTGCGGAAGTTCTTCGCGACGGTGCGCGCGAGCGCCTAGCTGGCGAAGCCGTAGGCTTCGCTTGCGACGGAAGCCGAAGTTCCAAGGCTTCGTCTTGGGTCGGCCTCCTAGGCGCGGGGGGTGCGCCCGCGGCCGGCGAGCGCGAGGCCGAGCAAGAGCAGCAGACCCGTGGCGGGCTCGGGGACGAGGAACCCGCCGGGAGACAGCATCGAGCCGTCGATCCGCACCTCGTCGATGGTGCCCTGGCCTGCGCTCGCGAAGTCCATCAGGACACCGAGCTCGATCGGCGTGCCCGGCACGAGTACCAGCGGCGCCCCATCAGGACCGTCGAAGCTCTGGACCAGCAGACCGTCGAGGTAGAAGCGGGCGATGCCGCTGACCTCGGAGTAGGTGAAGGCGTAGTGGCTCCAGTTCGTGTCCATGTTGTCGAGGTTGGTCATCTGGAACGCGGTAGGCGTGCCGCCGACGTCGACGTGCCAGGTGAGATCCAGGCTGTTCGGGTCGGTGAGCAGGATGCCGTCCGCACCACCGCTGGTCCAGCGGAAGGGCGTCGCGACGCTCTCCTGGGTGCGTGCCCAGAACTCGATCGAGATGCTCGTGACGGCGAGCTCCGCGTACCACGCCGCGGAGGCGTTGATGCCGTTCGCTCCGCCCTGGGCGGTCGCGCCAATGCTGAATGCGTTGGGGTCGCTCGACAGGGGAACCACGGTCGTCGGCAGGTTCGAGCCGTCGAGGGCCGCCTCGGCCGAAATCAGGGGGGTCCCGAAGGCCAGCTCATTGGGTACCGAAAGTCCGGTCGCGGAGGGATCGTTGTCGACCTCCATGCGCCAGTAGCCGATCGTCGCCGCCTGACTCGCGGGAGCGAGAGCGAACGCGCCCAGCCAGAGCGCGAGCGCGATTCCGATCGATTTCGAGCAGGTCTTCATGGACTGGTGACTCCAGGGGGTTCGCACGGGTCCACCTTTGTGTATCGGGACTCTGCGCTCGCGACTGAAGGTGGCTCCCGCCGCCCGCGTCAGGCGCGGGCGAGACGGCAGACTTGCCGCCGAGCTGCCGCTCGTCTGCCGGGGAGGCGGCGCGCGCCCACGCGCTAGCCTCTCGATCCCGCGGAGAGGTGGCCGAGCGGTTGAAGGCAGCGGTCTTGAAAACCGCCAGGGTGCAAGCCCTCGTGGGTTCGAATCCCACCCTCTCCGCCACCCGCCACCCGCCACCCGGGGACGCGTTAGTGCGTCGGTGCGCTTCGCAGGTTGCGCACTTCCGGCACCAGCAGCACCAGCAGGGTCGGGACGACGATCATGGCCGTTGCGATCTGCAGGGTGACGGGTGCGCCGATGCCCGCGACGAGCGAGCCCGCGAAGACCTCGCCGACGGGGGCCAGGGCGATCGATCCCACCACGTCGTAGGCGCTCACCCGGGAGAGGGCCTCGGGGGCGACGTGGGTGTGGAGCGCGGTGTTCCAGACCACGCTGAAGATCTCGATGCCGAATCCCGCCAGGAAGCCGCCGGCCACGACGATCCCGAGTGGAGACGGGCCGACCAGGAGTGCCGGAAGCAGAGCGAGCAGGAAGCAGCAAAGCACGCCGATGAGCATCGGGCGCGCGATGTGCACGCGCATGGCGAGCAGGCCGCCGCACAGTAGCCCCGCCCCGAAGCCAGCCGAGATGAACCCCCAGTCTCGGCTGCCGCCCATCGAGAGGTCCGCGACGATCGGTCCGATGACCGCGTAGGTGGCCTGAAAGCCCATCACCAGGACCCCGAACTGGGCGACGATCGACCACAGCCAGCGATGGGACGTGAACTCCGTCCAGCCGTCGCGGATGTCGCGCAGCAGACTCGGGCGCTCGCCTTCGGCCTCCTCGCTCCGGGGCTGGGGGCGGGGGCGCAGTGTCGCGACGAGGGTGGCGCTGGCCAGGAAGGTGCCCGCGTCGATCCCGATCGCCCATCCGGGGCCGAGGGTGGCGCACAAGATGCCGCCCGCCGCGGCGCCGAGACCGAGGGCCGTGCTGTTCGCGATCGAGAGCAGGGCGTTTGCGGGCTGCAGCTGGTGGCGTTCGACCACCAGCGGGACGAGCCCCACGGAGGCCGGCCAGTGCAGTGCGAAGGCGAGACCCATGAACATCGCGAGACCCATCAACAGCGGGACCGTGGCGTGGCCCGTCAGGATGAGCGCGGCCATCCCGCCCTGGGCCAGCACCGCGAGGGTGTCTGCGCCGACCATCATGCGCTTGCGCGAGCCGCGGTCTGCCAGGGCGCCGCCGAAGAGCTGGAAGAGCACCTGGGCGCCTGTCGCCGTCCCGATCACGTAGCCGACGGGTTCGGGATTTTCGGCGCCCACAATGTCGAGGACGGCGAACGGCAGCGCGACGAAGGCCATCGAGGTGCCGAAAGCCGACACCATGCGGGCAGCGAACAGTCGCGGAAAGTCGCGCTCTCGCAACAGCGCCAGGCCAGCCTGCCAGGACGGGGCCGCGACCGGGGCCGGATCCTCTGTCGGGAACGTCACGCAGTGCAGTGTGCCCGCTTCAGGTGCGCGTCGCCCGCTTCGCTCCTACGTTCTTTCTGTCCGAAGGCAGTCCCCCAAAGCAAAGAGGAGACCCGCGATCGTGGAGTGGCAGGCCTACTTGTTGGTGTCTCTCTTTTCGCTGATCACGCTGGTCTTCGTGGTCGCGATCCCGTTCGGTCTGCCGGGCATGTGGATGATGCTGGGGCTCGCCGTGATCATCGAGCTGCTGGACACGCTGGTGCTTCCCGCGCCCCACAGCGTGACCTTCGGTTGGTCCGTACTGGCGATCAGCGGCGGCCTCGGCGTCGTCGGCGAGGTGATCGAAGCCGGCGCCGGTGCGGCGGGCACGCGCATGGGGGGCGGTACCAACCGCGGCATGTGGGGCGCCATCGCAGGCGGGATCGTGGGCGCCATCCTGTTCACGGTGTGGCTGCCCGTCCCGCTCGTCGGCACCCTCGTCGGCGCGTTGGTGGGGACCTTCGTCGGCGCCTTCATCGGCGAGGCGACCGGGGAAGAGAGTCGCCTGCGCAGCCGCCGCGAGAACTTCCGCGCCGCGGGCGCCGCGACGGTCGGACGCCTGGCGGGCACGCTCGGAAAGACGGCCATCGCCATCGTGATCTGGGTGCTGCTGGTGTGGAACGCCTTCCAGCTCTAGCGCCGCGCCCGCCCGGCCCGCGGTCCGGCTGGGACCGAGCCCCTCACCCTGCGGTTTCCCGCTGCAGCTCCGAATGCCGGAAGGCGAGAGGGGAGACACCTGCCCAGCGACGGAAGGCGCGAGTGAAGTTGGCGGCGTCCGTGTAGCCGAGCTCGACGGCGATGTCCGTGATCCGGATCGTCGGGTCGCGGAGCAGGCGGCAGGACGCGTCGAAGCGCGCGTCGTCGGCGAGACGACGGAACTTCAGGCCTGCCTCCCCGAGGCGGCGGTGAAGAGATCGCACGCTGGTGTTCGCGGCTTCGGCCAGGGTCGGCAGGTCGAGTTCGCCGAACTCGAGCAGGCAACGGATCGTCTCGCGGACGGAAGTGAGGAAGTCTCCGTCCGGGAGCGGGGTCGGGCGAAGCGCCGCGGTGACCCGATCGGAACACAGCCGAGAGGCGAGCACGGCTTGCGGGAAGACGATGCAGTCGGCCGCGGCACCGAAGCGAGTGGAACCGGCAGACAGCTCTGCGAGTTCTCCCGCGTGGTCGGGCGGCGGTCCCTCGAGATGGAGCTGACTGGGTCGCCAGTCCCGGCCGGCGCCGCGTCGCACGACATCGAGGAGCATCTGCAGCGCCCAGTCGTTCGCTTGACGGCGACCCCGCCGGAGCGAGCCCGGGAAGCGGCGCTGCACCCACACGTTGCCGGCCCGCTGGGTCACCGAAAGCATCTGCCCGCCACAGTACTTCGAACTGGCACCGGTGATGGCATCGAGGGCGGCACCGACCGTGCGCGTCCCCCGAATTTCCGAAGCGAGAGGCGCGTCTTCAAAGCGCGACGCCGAGCCCGCACGGAGACCGAAGCTCTGCGTTCCCGAGCCGGTGGCCAGCTCTTCAAGCAGCTGACCCGCGTAGGCCATGGGGACCGGCGCGTGCCCATGGATGAGCCGAGGCGGGAGGCTCGGGCGCACCCCGAAGCGCTCACCGAAGTCGATGAGGCGATGGAGCGCCTGGGGGACGATCAAGGGAACCGGATCCATGCGGCCTCGCAGCGGAAGGCGCTGGTTTTGCCAGCCTGCCAGCCGATGCAGGCGATGTCCAGCAACGCGTGGCAGAAAATGACAAGCGTCGGGCCCGTCTTGTCCAGACACTGGGAGCGCAGTCGGCGCTTGTACGCGCGCGCGAGCCCGCCTCCAATGAGCCGAATAGCGACGGAATCGCCCCTGGGGGTTGCTTCGACAGTGCGCCCTTATTCCCTGCTCGAGTTCTCGAAGGACCCGTCCGGGTTGGCGGCGTCATTCGGGATCGAATTGGAGGTTTCACGATGACGATTCTTCGACCGATGCCCGGCGTTCTGCTGGCGGTCCTGCTGCTGGCGGGTTGCAGCACCATCAAGGTCAGCGACCGCGAGGAGTACGACGGAGCCTCGATTCCGCGTCCCGCCCGCATCCTCGTCTACGACTTCGCCGCGGATGCGAACGACCTCCCCGACTGGGCGGGCGGGGGCGGCGTCCAGGGTCTGCCGGCGGCCACGGCGGACAAGGACGACGTCGCCGCAGGGCGCAAGCTCGGGGCCGACGTCGCCACGGAGCTGGTCAAGAAGCTCAACGCGATGGGGATGACGGCGGTCCGAGCCGAAAACCAACCCGGTCCCCAGCTCAACGATCTCGCCATCGTCGGCTACTTCACGTCGATCGAAGCCGGCAGTGGTGTCAAGCGCGTGGTCATCGGCTTCGGCAAGGGCGCGGCGCAGGTGAATGCGCACGTCGAGGGCTATCGCGACACCGCCGACGGCATGCAGCGTCTGGGCGGCGGCACGATCGACTCGGGTGGTTCGGGCAAGGCTCCCGGCCTCATCGTACCCGCACTCGTGACCGTCGCGACCCACAACCCCATCGGGCTCGTGGTTTCAGGCGCCGCCAAAGCGGAAGGAGAGGTGAGCGGAAGGACCACCGACAAGGGGTCCGCCGAGCGCCTGGCCGACGAGATCGCCAAGGAGCTGAAGCCCAAGTTCCACTCGCAGGGCTGGATCTAGCTTCCGAAAGGGACATGTCGATGCGACTCCTGAAGCGCCTGGTGGCGGCCTCCGTCGTCCTCGCCGGCCTTGCAGCCGGCCCCGCTGTGGCGGAGACGCCGCCTCCCGACGGCGGCCTGCAGGCGATTGCCGAGGAGGCCTACCTCTACGGCTTTCCCATGGTCGTCGGCTACAAGGTCATCCACGGGTACTTCATCGACCGCGATTCGGGTCAGTTCAAGGCGCCGATCAACCAGATCCACAACGAGGCGCGCGTCTTCAGCCCGAAGGACATCAATGTCTCGACGCCCAACAGCGATACCCCGTACTCGATGGTGTTCCTGGATCTGCGCGCCGAGCCGATGGTCCTCTGCATGCCGAAGATCGAGAAGGCGCGCTACTACGACGTGCAGCTCGTCGATCTCTACACCGACAACTATGGCTACATCGGCAGCCGCACCACGGGAAACGGCGCGGGCTGCTATCTCGTCGCTGGGCCGGACTGGAAGGGCAAGGCTCCCGCTGGTGTCGCCAAGAGCTTCCGAAGCGAGACGCAGTTCAGTCTCGGCGTCTACCGCACGCAGCTCTTCGACCCGGCGGACCTGGGCAAGGTGCGGAAGATCCAGGCCGGCTACCGGGTGCAGTCGCTGTCTTCCTTCCTCGGCAAGCCGCCGCCGGCGGCCCCGGCGATCGAGTGGCCGCCCGTCGATGAGGCGGCGTTCACCACGGGCTTCGCCGAGGTTCTCGACTTCCTGCTGCAGTTCTGTCCCGCGGTGGGAACGGCGGCCGTGGAGCGGCCGCTGCGCGAGCGTTTCGCGCAGATCGGCATCGGGTCGCACGAGGAGGGTTCCAACGAGAAGCTGTCCGCAGATGTGAAGAAGGCGATCGGCGCGGGCATGAAGGCGGCGCTCGCGAAGATCGGCGAGACGGCGGATAGCGTCGGAACCCTGGTGAACGGTTGGCGCGTCGGGGCGGCCGCTGGAAGTCGCGAATTCTACGACGGCAACTGGGCGCTGCGCGCCGCCGCCGCCAAGCTCGGGATCTACGGCAACAGCGAGGCCGAAGCCGTCTATCCCTATACGCGACACGACGCGAACGGCATCGTGCTCGATGGCTCGAAGCACACCTACCAGCTGACCTTCGCGCCCGGTCAGCTGCCCCCCGTCCATGCGTTCTGGTCGATCACGATGTACGACGGCCGCACCCAGCTGCTCATCGACAACCCGATCGGCCGCTACTTGATCAACTCACCCATGCTGCCGGGTCTCGAGAAGAACCCGGACGGCTCGCTCACGATCTACGTCCAGAAGGATTCGCCCGGCCGCGACCGCGAGTCGAACTGGCTGCCGGCGCCGGACGGTCCGATGTTCGTCGTGATGCGTCTCTACTGGCCGAAAGACGGACCGCTTTCGGTCTACCCGCTCGGCACGGGAACCTGGAAGCCGCCCACGCTGGTACCCGTGCGCAACCTCGACGCCCTGGGAGTGAAGCGCTTCGGCGACAAGTCGGTCGAGAACATCGTCCGCACGGACACGCGCTACGGCCACGACGGTCTCTTTCAGGGGCCCCGAGGCTGGGGCTACTGGAATCACCTCGAGTACCCGCGGCCGATCCAGAACCCGAACCTGTGGCCGGACATGCAGTCGACCTACTTCATCGGCCGCCTCGCCATGCCGGCGGGAAGCAGCCTGACCCTCGACTACCGCTATCCGCGTGCGCGCTACTTCCAGTTCGCGCTCTACGAGGCTCGGGACGGCACCTTCGTGTCGATCGGCGAGGACCTGTCCGGGCCGGATGTCGAGCCGGATCCCGGGTCCATCAACCCTTTCCGGGTCGGCAACCACCGGCTTTCCGAGAAACGCGACTTCACGCTGCGGATCGTCGCGCAGGACGCGCCGTCGAGTTCGAAGAAGCGCCGGCCGAACACGCTCTACGTCGGCAAGGACGGGGGCGAGCTGATGTTCGTCAACCGCACCTATCTGCCGGATCTGGGCAGCGACGGCGCGGGCTGGGGGCCGGCCGCGACTCCCTCTGCGGGGCGAGGGCTGCCCACCTACACGGGAACCCTGGCCGACGGCACCCAGCTGTCGGCGCCAGAGGTCGTCGAGCAGCTCGTACGACCGATCAAGGGGGCGACCAAGCAGCCCGTCAGCGCGGATCAGTGGGAGAAGCTGGTGAATGCGAAGGGCAACGATCCCAGCCTCGATCCGGCGACCTCGCCGGCGCGCAAGCTTCCGCGCTGGGAGAAGTACTGGAACATCAAGTACTCGATCGTCGGGTCCTTCAAGACGCCGGAAGCGCGCGCCAAGATACCCTTCGAGGGCGCAATTGACGGCGGCGGCGACCCCGAGACCGAGTACATGCTCGTCCAGCTCTCGCGCAAGTTCGGGCCGGTCTACGTGATGCGCGGGAAGATGCCGATCTTCCCCGACACCTACGCCGGTGTCGGCGGCCAGGGTCTTGCCGTGATGCCGAAGGCACAGACCCAGTATTGGTCGCTCGTCAGCTGCGAGGCGGCGCCTTCCGGACAGATCGTCGACGCCCTGACCGACATGCAGGTCCCGCTCGACGAGGACCGCAACTACACCATCGTGTACAGCCGCAAGGAAGACCGGCCCGCCAACGCGACGCGCGAGAACGGCGTCGCGTGGATCGAGTGGAGCCCTCGCGGCGAGGGGGTGGACGGCCCGAAGAACCGGACCGACTTCGGGATGCTGATGCTGCGCTTCATCGCGAACGACCCGGACTGGGCGCAGAGTCCCGCCCACGTGACCCGACCCGGGACGGAGGAAACGGTGATGGGCGCCTACTACCCGCGCGGCGAGTACACCACCCAGGCGGCCTTCGAGGCGACCGGACGCAGCAACGAGCGCAAAAGAGGGGAGAATCGATGATGCGATCGATGATGCGATCGAGGAACGTGAAGGCCGCCGCCCTGGTGGTGGTCGTGGTAGCCGTTCTGGTCGCCTATGGCCTGCTCGGGCCGGTGATCCGCGCCCAGGTCGAGCAGCGCGTCGCTCGTTTCGGCCTGACGCCGAACGAGCTGGCCGCCCTCGGACCCCTACCGGGCGACGTCTCCCTCTACGCCAAGGAGCTGGCGTGTAGCAGGGCACTGCCGACGCCCGGCTACTACTCGTCGCTGAACGCGGCGGAGATCTCCGACGGCGAGAGGAGCGGCCTCTTCCCGTGCGCGACCTTCTCGGGGTCGTTCGACGAACCCAACCAGGTGTACGCCTGGCGCAGCCAGAGCGATTACCAGGGCATCTCCTATATCAACAACCGCAAGCCGGGCGAGCTGTATATCGTGGGGGGCGAGTACCCGACCCTGGCCGACCCGAATCCGGCCGGGCCCTTCCTCGCGAAGGCGAATGCGACCACCGGCGAGCAGATCTGGCGCACCTACCTCGACAACCCGAACGCGTCGGGCCGCTGGATCGGCAACGCCAACCTCAACATCCTCGAGAACGGCCGGATCGTGTTCGCCTGGTCGAACCAGATCGTGCTCGTCGACGCCGACAGCGGCGAGATCCTGAAGCACAACACACTTCCCGCCGGCGACGCGCCCATCGCCGACGTGAACTTCAAGCATCTGACGGTCGCCCCGGATGGGACCCTCATCCTCAAGGACCAGACGCGTCCTCTCGGGTGCACGCTGCAGGGCACCATGGCGATCATCAAATGCGTACCGGAAGGCATGAAGCAGCCCAACTCGCAGCTGGTGGCGGTGCACCCCGACACGCTGGAGGTGCTGCACGACATCGCCATGCCGGAACCGTCTACGGTCCCCCACGTGGTGACGACTTTCGAGGGCCGGATCGCCATCTACATCGGCATGGACACCATGGCGCAACGAGCGTTCTGGGACCCGAAGACGCAGAAGCTCTCGCTGGACGAATCCTGGATCATCCGCCCCATGCAAGAAGGCCAGACGACCGCGACGGCGCCGAGCATGATCGGTGACTGGGTCGGGTTCCAGCTCAACGGTCTCGGGAGCGAGACCGTTTCATCTAGCGTCGCGGTCGCGCGCCAGAAAGACGCCAGCCAGATGAAGGTCATCTTTCCCTTCGGCCCCCTCGAGAGGGGGCAATGGAGCTTCGCGCCGCCCAAGGCCGGCGCCGATCCAGAGAACAGCATGATCTATTCCGCGGACGTGGGCCTCGGCAAGACGGCGGGCATCAAGCTCGACCAGGCGACCGGAGAGATGAAGGTCGCGTTCGTGCTCGACAACACGACGACGACCTTCCAGCCCCTGATCGGACCGAAGGATCGACGCGTGCTGCTGCTGACGAACATGAAACGAAACGTCTCGGCCGAGCCCTTCAAGCTTGCGCTCTTCACCGAGAACTACCGGGAGCAGCTGACCTGGCGCGACGCGGCCACCGGCCGCCTGCTCGCGGAGTCGGACTACTTCGAGCCCCTGACCATCAACTCGCTGACGCCGCCGGGCTTCGGCGGCCGCGTGTACTTCCCGACCGCGGTCGGCAAGGGCTTCTACGTGCTGCAGGTGCTGCCGAAGAAGCCGTCCTCGACGGGCGGATAGGGGCCGCCCTCAGCTGGGGTCGAGGGTCTTCACCAGCCCGGTCGTGATGTCGTAGAGAGCGCCCGCGATCAGGATCTCGCCTTCGCCTTCGAGCTTGCGCAGGGCGCCGCTGCGGGCGCGGATCTGCTGCATGCTCTGGACGACGTTGATGGCCGCGACCCGGTCGACGAAGTCGGTGTTGAGGCCGTGGCGGTCGGCGGCGGTCTCGGTTTCGAGTCCCACGGACACGGCGATCGGGTCGGTGATGGACGCCAGGTTCTCGAGGCGCGCGAACGACTCGGCCGGAACCCTCCCGGACACCAGGTCGGCGGTGGCGCCGACGGCGCCGCAGCGCGTGTGCCCGAGCACGAGCAGCAGCTTGGCACCGGCCACCGCGCAGCCGAATTCGAGGCTGCCGAGCGCCTGCTCCGAGACGATGTTGCCGGCGACCCGTACGCTGAAGATGTCGCCGAGGCTGAGATCGAAGACGATCTCCGTCGCCACGCGCGAGTCCATGCAGGCGAGCACGACGGCAAGCGGGTTCTGTTCCGCGGCGTTCTTGCGGACCTCGAGATGCGGATCGCGGTCGATGGTCTGGCCCGCAGCGAAGCGGTAGTTGCCCGCCTGCAGAAGCTGCAGCACCTGCGCGGGAGTGAACTTCTTTCGGACTTCCGATGTGGGCATGGCTTACGACGACAGCTCCGAGAAGGGGACCACGCGACACTTCGGTTCGGGCAGCGCGTCCGCGCGCACCCAGCGCACGCCCATGATGCCGTGGTCGTGACCCGCGGTGTCCATCCAGTTGGGATGGCCCGGGTCTTCGTGGGCGACGATCAGGGTCCAGGACCCGTCGTCGTTGTAGCTGGTGGTGTGGCTGTTGGTGTGGACGCGGCGGGTCTTGAAGTCCAGCGATTCCGCCCAGATGTTGCCGAGCTGGAAGTTCCAGTAGTCGCAGCGAGGCGGCTTGGCTTCGATGACGAGCGCCTCGTCCGGGCCGAGCTTCCACTGGCCGAGCCACAGGCGGATGTTCGGGTCGCCACCCACGAGACGGTGCTGTTCGGGGTCGGGCAGGTGGAACCGATTGACGGGCGCCTTGTCCTTGAACTCGACCACCCAGTCCGCGAACCACTGGGCGCAGCCGATGGCATACATGGCGCCGCCCATCAGCATGCCCGGCACGCGCGCCGGGTCGAGGGGCGCGGGCGGCGTATCGGTTTCGAGGCACTCGATCGAAACCTCGACGGGCTTCTCGGAAAGCCGGTCGAGGAAGGTCTGGCGCAGCAGGATCTGGCTCGTCGTTTCGTTCATCTGCAGCCAGTTGCCGGGCTGTTCCTTCTGACTGGCGATGATCTCGAAGCTGCCGTCGGGCGCGAGAGCGAGCTCGCTGTCCTCGAGGTGGCCGGCACCGCCTGCGATCTTCTCCCGCGCCGCGAAGTTCTGGCTCTGTGCGGCGAAGCTCATGTAGTGGATCGTGCCGCGGCGGCCTCGGATGCGGTACGTCAGGCGCGGATCGACGGGCGCACCCACGTAGTAGTTGTCCGGGTTGTCGAGGCCCATCTTCACGTCTTCGGGCATGGTGCGGAAGCGCGGGTGTGCCTTGCCGGGGTTCTCGCAGAACGAATGCAACCCGGCGCGCAGCAGACGCGACAGGTAACGCAGCCCCTCGCCGCGATCGAACGCCGACGTCTCGAGGTCTTCGCGCAGGACCACCTCGCCCGCCTTCTTGAGCAGGTCGCAGAAGTCGTTCCAGGCTTCGGCGTTCACGACCTTGTCGAAGGCGTCGTTGGCCATTTCGTCTCCCTTCCCTATCCGACCGCGATGTCGAACTGGGTGGTATAGGGCGCGAAGCGTTCACGCACCTGGTCGGGGTCGAGCCCGTATTCTTCGAGCGCGTACTCGTGCTCGCCGTGCTTGCCCTTGGGGTTGGCGGCCACGTGCGCGGCGAAGGCAGCGCTCGCCGCGTCCGGGACGGGCATCTCGAAGTGGTCGTAGATGCCGCCGACGACGCCCAGCGAGTCTTCGACGAAGTCGTCGTGGTTGACGTCCACGAAGCGCTTCGGGTCGTGCTTCGCCCGGGTGGCGAGGCCGCGGTCGAGGGAGTCGGCGTAGAAATTCATCACGACGGGGCCGAGCGCTTCCTTCGCGATGTCGGTCACCGGGTTCATCATCGTCCAGGTCATGCTGCAGATCGAAGCCGTGCACAGCAGCGGGTTGCGGTGGCTCCAGACGACGCTGACGTCGGGGAAGGTGGCGATCAGCGGGTCGATGCCCCACATGTGGGCGGGCGCCTTCAGCAGCCAGCGCTCTCCGGGTCGCTGCCAGTCCAGCAGCTGCAGCAGCTGCTTGTAATAGGCATACATCGGGGCGAGGTCCTGCTTGCGGTACCAGGTGCCGTAGGGCTCGGCCATGATCTCGATGCCCATCTGCACGCCGCTGAACGCGATCGCATGAATGAGCACGCACTCTTCCGGCGTGTCCGCCGACGTGTAGTGCATCTTGGTGAAGTCCGGGTTCTCTTCGCGGGCCTTCGCGAAGTGCGCCTCGATGGCATCGCGCCGGGGGTCGGACTGCCCCGCTTCCAGGCCGGGCATCGGGTCCGGGAACATGGATTCCCACAGCAGCAGCGGCCGCGCCGCCGGGTCGCACGCCAGCAGGTTGAAGAGCGCCGAGGTGCCCGACCGGGGCAGCCCCGTCAGCACCATGGGCTGGCGGACCGGCCGCTCGAGGATCTCGGGATGCTCGTTCCAGGCCTGCTGCACCCGCATCCGAGTGGCGAGCAGGTCGACGAGCCGCCGCCGGTTCCGCTTGCGGCCGCGGGCGTTGAAGCCGCCCGTGTCGTAGGTGGCGGCCAGCGCCGCGAGACCTTCGCGGAAGTCCGCCGGACCCGGGTCGTCGAGCCCCGAAGCCGCGCGGGCTTCGGCGAGGATCTCCTCGATGTCGAACGTGACGCTGCTGGGATCGCTCAAGAGGAGGGTCTCGTGGGTGGCGCCGCGTGCGGACAACGCACGTCGAGCGGGCTCTGCAATCTAACCGAACGGCCCCGGCCCCGCTCCCTCGGGGAGTACGTCAGCGAGGCCACGCATCCCGCTGATTTCGCGCACGTTTCGGGCGCCTCCTTTCACCGGGCCTTTGCCCGCGATCCCGAGGGATGCGGTAAGTTCCCGGGCCGCGGAGAGGTGGCTGAGTGGCTGAAAGCGCGCCCCTGCTAAGGGTGTACAGGCTAATACCCTGTCGAGGGTTCGAATCCCTCCCTCTCCGCCATTGTTTTCGCAGTTCGCCGGCGCGGCCGGCGGATTGCTGAGCTGAGGGCTCCGTTTCTGCAGGTCTGCCCGCTGGGCTGAGGGCTTCGAACTCGCCGGAAAGACCCGCTTCACGGAAGCAGACAGATACCGCGGAGAGATGGCCGAGTGGCTTAAGGCGCACGCTTGGAAAGCGTGTGTACGGCAACGTACCGTGGGTTCGAATCCCACTCTCTCCGCCATCTAGTCTGCGGGTGAGGAGACGCCCCGCGCGCACTCCGGCGAAGCCCGAGAGATCTCCGCGATTCCGCGGGGTCTTGGGCGACGAGCCCTTCGCGTATCCGAACCGGAGACGGCGGATTTCGGGTCGGGAAGACGGCGCGGCCCGCGTTCGTCTCTGTTGCCAAGTTGGGCGGTTCGGTTTCGCTCGCGATTCGCGTACTGAAGGTTCGAATCCACCTCTCCATCATTCAGTGAGTGACCGCAGAGAGTACCCGGACGGACAACGGGTGGAGCCGGAGACACCCAAATGAGGTGTGCGCGACCGGGTGGAAGGTCGCTGGTCTAGGGCCGAGTGTCGCGGTTCGGAAGTGGGGGTCGCGCAGCCGACGGCTTTCGGACGCTCTCATGCGCCGGCGTCTGCGCGTCTGGGTGATAGAATCGAATCACCCCCGTAGGAAAGTGTCCCGACTTGCCCACGACGATTCACGAGCTGATCGATCAGCTTCGGGCCGCGTCCTCTTCGGACTCCGACCTGGGGGATCGGTTCGAGCGCCTGATGCTCGCGTACCTGCGAACCGACCCCATGTGGTTCTCCAAGTTCTCGAACGTCTGGATGTGGGGAGACTGGCCGGGCCGCGAGGGCGAAGTTGACACCGGGATCGACCTCGTGTGCGAGCACCGCGATGGTACGGGCTTCACCGCCGTCCAGTGCAAGTGCTACGCGTCCACGACGACCCTCGATATGAAGGACCTGGGGACCTTCTTCACGCGCTCGGGGAAGCCGCCGTTCACTGAGCGGATGATCATCGCTACAACGAACCGTTGGACCAAGCACCTCCAGAAAGCCTGTGAGAACCAGGACAAGCCGACCGTTAAGATCACGGTTGGAGACCTCGAGGCCTCTAGCGTCGACTGGTCGCAGTGGGATGCTAAGAACAACACGCTCGGCCGCAAACCCCGGAAGACGCCCTATCCCCACCAGCGCGATGCAATCACGGCCGTACTCGAGGGGTTCGAGAAGGCAGACCGCGGGAAGCTGATCATGGCCTGCGGGACCGGAAAGACCTACACCGGCCTGCGCATCGCCGAGGAGCGCGTAGGCGCGGGCGGCAAGGTTCTCGTGCTCCTTCCATCTATTTCCTTGCTCTCCCAGACGCTCAAGGAGTGGGCGGCGGACGCCACGTTGTCACTGCTCCCCTTCGCCGTTTGCTCAGACACGAAAGCCGGTCGGCGCCGCAAGACGGAAGATCTGTCGCCGAACGACCTGCTGCTCCCTGCCACGACAGATCCTGACGAACTGGTGAAGCACTGGGGGCGGGCGGCTCCCGAGCAGATGCGCGTGGTGTTCTCGACGTACCAGTCGATTCCGGTGATCACGGCAGCGCAGGGGGCGGGGATCGGCGCCTTCGACCTCGTAATCTGTGACGAGGCCCACCGCACGACCGGCGTCACGCTCGCCGACGAGGACGACTCGAACTTTACCCGCGTCCACGACGACGCCCACGTGGCGGCGGCGAAGCGGCTCTACATGACGGCCACGCCGCGCGTTTATGCAGACACCTCGAAGGCGAAGGCAGCCGCGGCGGACGCCGTCGTCGCCTCGATGGACGACGAGGCTGTATACGGGCCCGAGCTGTACCGTATTGGGTTCCGTCGGGCCGTCGATCTGGACCTGCTCTCGGACTACAAAGTGCTGATCCTGGCCGTCGACGAGGCGGCCATCGCGGCGGCATTCCAGCGCCAGCTCTCGGACGAGAACCACGAGCTGCGCCTCGACGTCGCGACGCGGATTGTCGGCTGTCTAAACGCGCTCTCGAAGCGCAACGCGCTTGGTGATTCCTTCGCCACAACCGACACCATCCCGATGCAGACGGCTCTGGCCTTCTCCACGACAATCGCACAGTCGAAGCGGTTCAAGAGCCTCTTCGCGGAGGTCGCCGAACGCTACGGCAGCTATTGCGAACGGCACTTCGATGTAGAGGTCGAGCACGTAGACGGCTCCTTCAACGCGCTCCAACGCGAGGAGCTGATCCACTGGCTCAAGGCAAGTACGGAAGCCGAGTGCTGCCGTATCCTGTCGAACGCACGCTGCCTAACCGAGGGTATTGACGTCCCCGCGCTTGACGCAATCATCTTCCTCGAACCGCGCAACTCGATGGTGGACGTAATTCAGGCCGTCGGTCGCGTTATGCGCAAGGCGCCCGCCAAGAGCCTAGGCTACGTGATCCTGCCGATAGGGATCCCGGCCGGCATTGAGCCCGAGGAGGCGCTCTCCGACAACAAGCGTTTCAAGGTCGTCTGGCAGGTGCTGAACGCGCTGCGCTCCCACGACGATCGTCTGAACGCGGTCGTCAACAAGCTAGATCTGAACGACGAGACGCCCGATATGGTGGACGTCCAGGTCGTGGGAATGGAACCCCCGGAGGACGACACCGCACCCGGCCCGAAGGGCGACGAGCCGAAGCAGATCGCCTTCGACTTCCCGGTCGACGAGCTACGCCGGGCCATCTATGCGCAGCTCGTCAAGAAGGTCGGCACCCGGCACTACTGGGAGGATTGGGCGGAGGACATCGCTCAGATCGCGGCTCGCCACGAGACGCGCATCCGGGCGCTGGTCGGCGATCCGAAGCTCGG
>JAJDAN010000003.1 GCA_029261855.1 Deltaproteobacteria bacterium | reverse complement strand
TTCCGAAGTACCCGGTGGCGATCACGACCGGACCGCGCGCGATCACGGAATAGAGGTCGGCCGCGGCATGCAGCCCGTAGCGGTCGGCGGTGGTGCCGTCCGTCAGGCTCAGGTTGCCCCAGGCGCGGTCGGGGCTGGTCTGGGTCGCAATTTCCTGAACCAGTG
Organism: Deltaproteobacteria bacterium; assembly: GCA_029261855.1. Lineage (GTDB taxonomy): Bacteria > Myxococcota_A > UBA9160 > UBA9160 > UBA4427 > JAJDAN01. The sequence continues at coordinate 206,653 of JAJDAN010000003.1, read as the reverse complement.
CGCTGTCACCGGCGGCCGCCGCGCCGCATCGCATCTTCTCGGAAAGCAGGTCCTGGGCCAGGATGGAATAGGGATGTGCGAGGTCCTCCATGACTTCGAAGAGCACGGCCGTGACGCCTCGTACGACTGCGGGCTCGCCGCTGGACGCCGCCGCGCCGCTGATGTCCTGGGTGATGTTGCGGCCGAGCGCGCCCAGGGTTCCCGTCTGTCGCGAGAGCCCCTGGATCATCAGCTGCAAGGCCGCTTCGGTGTCGGGCGTGAACGTGCCCGCGGCAAGCTCGTCCAGTAGCTGCCGCAGTGCAGCCTCGTTGACGCCGGCAACCACGCGGCCACCCTGGCGGTCGCCGTACTGGATCAGGCCAGGGTAGGCGGCCTCGACCCGCTCGACCTCGCGCAGCAGCGTGTCGGAAAGCAGGTCCTGGGACTGCGCTCGCGCCTGGAAGCCCCCGGCGATCGCGAGGATCGCGACCAGAAGCGCGGCGAGCAGGGGGAGCCGCATAGATGGCCGACGCTAGCTCGGGGGGATGGCGACGGCGAGATCGCGATAGACTTCGCTCGACACTCGACACTCGACACCCGACATCAGACACCCGACACCCGACAGCGCGGGAGGACGACCGCATGATCTCGCTCGACGACCGCATGGCGATTCTCGATCTGTGTGCCGCCTACAACTATTACATCGATACCGGCGAGTCCGAGAAGTGGGCCGACACCTTCACGGCCGACGGTCTCTTCGAGGGCACCGTGGGCAAGGCCCAGGGGCGCGCGGCGCTCGTCGCCTTCAGCGAGCAGTTCGGCAAGGACTATCCCGGCTCGATGCACTTCACCGACAACCACCTGTTCGAGCCCGATGGCGCCGTCATGCACCACAGATGCTTCCTCAGCTTCCAGGTGCCCACCGACGGCGGGACGAACGTGATCCTGGCCGGCTATCACGACGAGCTGGTGCGCGAAGGCAGCGGGTGGAAGTTTCGTGCGCGCCGCGTCGGGGCCCTGGCAAAGTGAGCGACGAGCTGTCACTGCGCGAGGCGCTCTTCAGTACGCGGGCGATGCGTCGGCTCAAACCGGATCCGGTCTCTCGCGCCGACCTGGAATTCATCGTCGAGGCGGCGACCATGGCCGCCAGCGGCGGCAACCGCCAGGAATGGGCGTTCGTCGTAGTGACCGACCCGGCGCAGCGCGCGCAGCTGGGCGCGATCTACGGCGACGCCGGCAACGAGATCATCCGCGACGGCGTGCTGGCGAATCCCGACGTCGACGACGCCACGCGGCGCGTCTACCAGAACGCCATGCATCTCGTCGAGCACATGGGCGGGGCGCCCGCGATCATCGTTCCCGTGATGACGCGACCGGCGCCGAGCAGCGCCGCGCAGGCCGCGTCCTACTGGGGGTCGATCTTCCCTGCCGTCCAGAATCTGCTGCTGGCCGCCCGCTCCCGCGGCTTGGGGGCAACGCTCACGACGATCCACAAGTTCCGGGAAGCGCAGGTGCGCGAAGCGCTCGGGCTGCCCGAAACCGCCGAGACCATCGCCATGATCCCGGTGGGGCATCCGCTCGGAAAGTGGGGGCGCCCCCGGCGTGCACCGGCGTCCGAGAGCATGCACTGGGACCGTTGGGGCGGCTGATCCCAGCCCGCGTGCGCCCGCGCTTCCGTTTACAAAGTGGTTACACGCTGCAGCGAACCCGACGGAGGCTCCCCGGGTCCTTCTCTCCGAACCGAGCGCTCGTAGGGCGCTCCCACGAGGAGAACGAGCATGTTCCAAACGAGAATCCTTCGAACGACGGCGCCCGGCGTCTGGATGGTGGCCGCGGCTGCGGTGCTGGCTCTGGCCGCCGGCCCGGCCGCTGCCGCGACGGCGCCCGACGAGGCCCGCGGCCAGGGTGCACGCTGGCTCGTCCAGAACCAGAACGCCGACGGCGGCTGGGGGGCGGGGTCCTGGGGGAGCGCCGGTGCCGCACAGACGTCGGACGTCGCGACGACCAGCCTGGTCGTCATGGCGTTGATCCGGGATGCCGCCGGCGAGCCGGTACACGGGCAGGCGATCGCGCGCGGCATCGATTTCGTGGTGCGCACCGTCGAAGCGTCGCCGAGTGAGGGGGCGCGGCTGCAGGGTCCCGAAGGCACGCAGCCCCAGCACAAGCTCGGGCGCAACGTCGACACACACTTTGCAGCGATGATGCTCGGCGAGATCTCGGAGAACCCGCAGTCGGGAGACCCGACGCGGGTTGCCGTCGCCTACGACAAGGTTCTCAGCAAGGTCGTCGCGGCACAGAAGGCCGATGGCAGCTTCGATGCAGACGGCTGGGCGCCGGTGCTCAGCACCTCCGTCGCTGTACGCAGCCTCAATCAGGCGCAGGACCTGGGCAAGGCCATCGCCCCCGAGACCCTGGCGCGCAGTGACGACTACCAGCGCAAGCTCGTCGACACGAAGACGGGCTCCCTGGACGCCAGCGCCGGTGCGGGAGTCGACCTCTACGCCGCGGCGGCCAGCCTGCAGAACAACCGCGACGCCGCCAAGCGGACGAAGGGCGAGTCGAAGCAGCTGGCGGAAGAGGCTGCCGAGGCGACAGCCGACGCCGTGCGCGGTCGCAGCGACGCCCTCATCGCCGGCTTCGGATCGGTCGGAGGAGAGGAGATGCTCAGCTACATGATGATCTCCGACACCATGGCCGAGACGGGAGGCGACGACTGGAAGGTGTGGAACCGAAAGATCGCGACGCAGCTCTCGGCGACCCAGAACGCCGACGGATCCTGGTCGGGACACCACTGCATCACCAGCCCGACCTTCGTGACCGCAGCAGCGGTCATGACCCTCGGAGCCGAAGAGGCGGTGGCGGGGCAGGTGGCTCGTCGATGAGCCTGCGCCGAAGCATCGGTCGACGTCGCTTCCTGGCGGGAGCGGCGTCGACCGCCGGCCTCTGGGCGCTGCCGCTCGGGTGGGGCTGTGCCGCTTCGGGGTGGTCTGCGACGGAAGACCCGGGCGCCCTCGCTCGAGCACACCGCTGGCTCTGGAACGCGCAGACCCCGGACGGGCGCTTCGCCAGCGCGACCTACGGGCTGCTCGCGTCGGGTCAGAGCCTGACGCCCTTCGTACTCGACAGTCTGCTCGTTGCGCCGCAGCCGCTGCTGGTCCCGGCATCGCCCGCAGTCGTCCGCGCCTTCGAGGCGATGCGCCAGATGCGAGACGGGCAGGGCGCACTGGGGCTCTCGGGGCCGAGTCTCGATTACCCGTGCTATGCGACGGGCTTGATGCTCTCGTGTCTCGGCGCAGCGCGTCCCGAAGGCTGGCGCGCTTCGGCGGATCCGTCGATCGCCTGGTTGCGCGGCCAGCAGTTCCGCGCGCGAGATGGCTGGCAGGGACACCCGGCACAGGGGGGCTGGGGGATGGGAGACCGCGGCGTCCGGCGCCCGCCCCACGCCGGTCACGTCGATCTCAGCATGACCCGCCGCGTGCTCGACGGACTGTGCGCGGTGGACGTCCCGGCGGACGACCCGGCGATCGTCGAGGCCCGGGACTTCGTGGCGCGTTGTCAGACCGCAGACGGCAGCTTCGTCTACAGCCCCGTCGAACTCGCGCTGAACAAGGGGCTGCGCGGGCCCGACGGCAGCCCGAAGGGTTACGGCTCGGCGACGACCGACGGCCTGCTGTGCCTGCAGGCCCTCGATCGGGGACGCAGTGAGGCGGCCGAGCGGGCCGCAGACTGGCTGCGCGCGAATCACCGGGTCGATCGCAACCCGGGGCTCGACGGCGGCCCGATGGAACTCTTCGCCGAGGCCATGCGCGGCTACTACCGGGCGGGGGCCGCCCATTGCTTCGCGCGAGTCGGCGGGCCTCCGGGTTGGCAGCGGGCCCTCGCGGAGGCAATCGAAAGCGAGCAGCGCGCGGACGGCAGCTTCGTGGGAACGAACGGCCTCCAGAAGGAAGACGACCCGATCGTCGGGACGGCCTTCGCCGCCCAGGCGCTGGCGTTCGCGGGCTGGGGTGGCTAGAAGGCTAGTCGAAGGCCGGCCATTAGCGCGTCGAAGCTCTGGAACACGGGCGGAGCCTGCCCCCGCTCCCACCAGAATACGATTGACGGTCGGACAACCCCACTCGTGGTGGGGCTCAGTTCGAGGCCAAGGCGGGTGGTGTCGAAGAAGTCGCTTTCCTTGAAGTCGTAGATTCCCGTGAAGCGGAATAGGAGATCTACGTCATAGTGGGCACCAAGTTGGGGTAGAGCGGTCGCGTCGAAGTCTCGAACGAGCGGAAGGGACCAATCAAAGCTGGTCTGGATCCGGTGCTCCCCACCCTCTGTGTCAGGCTTGTCTCGCGTCGTCGATCCGCTGTCGGAAGCGATCTCGTTCACGAAGCTGTACTCGGCGACGATGAGCGGTGAGACGACAGCTTGAGTGTCGAACTGTGCTCCCCACCGACGTGCGATCCACGTCGAGATCGGATCCTTGGTGTAGATCGCAACCTTCGCGAAGGCCGATGCATCGGCGTTCTCGAACTTCTGGTCCGAATCGACGCGCCCGCCGAGCCCGAGTTCCAGGTATCGCTCGGTCTCAAGGAGGCCGAAGAAGGTGGTCCGCTGCGGGTATATGAACGAGAGCTCGGCTTCGAGCTCATTGAAGTAATCGTCGCGCTTGTCAGACTGGAAGTTGAAGTCGGCCTGGCCGTCAAGTCGGACCAAGAGCCGACGGCTGCCGTTCTCCGCCAGATCGAAGCGTTCGAGTCCCTGAGAGAAGAGAATCGAACTCGTCCCGCCCCCGGTTCCTCCGGCGACTCGGATCTTGTTGTCCAGGGTCCTCGACTGAACGAACGACTGATCCATCTCAAGCTGCTCGGACAGCAAGTCCAGTTCCTGAGCGGGTAGGAGCTTGTCTCCAGCGTCGACGATGGCCAGCTTGTCCTTCGCGATCTCGAGTTTGTAGTCGAAGGAGCTGTCAAGGTCGCCCTCGGGGACTACGTGAATCGCGAGAGCTTTGTTTCCTTCACGTCCAGTCGCGAACACCTCTGTGATTCTCACCTCGGATTGAGTCGTGCCTTTGGATCCGAGGAGGCGATAGCTCGATCTCGAGAGGGGCGACCCGACGGAGAGAAGAATTGAGGGATCATCGACCGGCACATCCTCTTCGACCACGTTGATGGTGATGACGTGCCGCGGCGGCGCGGTCTGCCAGGAGAGGTTCCAGTTGCCCTCTAGGTCCTTCGCTGCGCTCGCGTCGAATCCGATGAGCACCGCAACGGCCGTGATCGCGGCTCGCGTGGAGAACACACTCATTGCTGCCCCCCGGAGTTCGCTCGAACATACGCGGCCAAGGAACCGAGCGTGGTTACGCGTGTGAGTAGCAGGCCCTTTCCCATCACCAGGAAGTATCCTTCCTCGGATACGAGGCTCGCGGTGGTCTCGAGGATGTTGTCGATTACATTCAGGCCGAAGCGCTTGTCCTGGTCGTTCAAGTCGCCGAGGGTGTCCTTGATTCGGATCTCGGCGGCGCCGGAAATCGGCTCGACACCGTTTGCCGTTCGCTTGAGAAGATCTCTCGTCACGAATGGGTTCATCGCCTTGCATGCGATGGTGAGGGATTTTGTTTTTGCGAGTGCCATCGTGTCACCTCGGTAGGTTCGAGTGGGCCGGTGGGAGGCCGGCCACGATACGCCGGCACCGCCCGAGTCGGCATGACCTGGATGGGTCACGGCGCATCATTGCGTTGACCGAAGCCGTCCCGCGTTCGGGGGATGGACGGAAGCAGTGCGGGTTAGCCCGAACGGGTGTGTCGTGTTCGACGCGCGCGGCTTCGTGTATCGCCCGAAATTCGAGTCGAGGGGCGTTCTGCGGACCTTGGGAAGACCGACTCGCAATGACCTCTCTGGAGCGCCACCATCCGACCGGAGCGGAACACCCACTCGAGGAGACGTTCATGGGACGACTGGCGGGAAAGCGGGCACTGATCACGGGCGCAGGCACGGGGCTCGGCGCGGCCATGGCGCGGCGCTTTCATGCGGAGGGGGCTCGGGTCGTCGTGAACGATCTCGACCCGGGCACGGCGAAGCTCGTCGCCGAGGAGATCGGCGGCACCGCGTACGCGGCAGACGTGGCCGACTCCGGTGCGATCCGCCTGATGTTCGAAGAGGTGGCCCGCGAGCTCGGCGGCCTCGACATCCTCGTCAACAATGCCGGTATCGGGACCCAGGACGAAGAGTCGACGGCACGCTTCAATCAGAAGTCTCTCGCCCAGGCCGCGGAGGTGGCCGCGGGCGGGCCGGTCGAGACGCACCTCGACCGCACCATCGAGCTTTCGGACGAGCACTGGCGCCGGATGATCGGGGTGCACCTCGACGGCACCTTCTTCTGCTGTCGCGAGGGGCTCAAGATCATGAGTCCGCAGATGTCGGGCTCCATCATCAACCTGGGCTCGATCATGGGGACCGCCGGCGGCGGGGGCCTGCCGGACTACTGTGCAGCCAAGGCGGGCATCCTGGGGCTGACCCGTTCACTCGCGCGCGAGGTCGCGAGCCGGGGCATTCGCGTGAACGCCATCGCGCCGGGTTGGATCGAGACGGCGATGACGGCACCCGTGGGCGACATCCGTCCGCTGCTCGAAGCGCAGACGCCCCTCGGTCGCTTCGGCGAGCCCGACGACATCGCCTGGGCGGCCGTCTACCTGGCCAGCGACGAGGCGAAGTTCGTGACGGGTCAGGTGCTGTCGCCGAACGGCGGCTGGCACATGAGCCAGTAGTCCGAAGCCCTGGCCGAACCGATCAGGGCTTGAAGCGCGGGTAGTAGTTCGCCGGGTCTCCAGCGGTGGCGTCCACCACCCAGTCGCCGGCGTAGGCCCAGTCCGCTTCCTTGCCGGGCAGGGGCCCCTGCCAGAAGCGCGCGAGCGGACCCTCGAGGGCGGAAGGCTCGATCGACCAGGCCTGCCTCTTGTAGGTCCAGTTGTCGGGTTGCAGCCGGTGCGCCTCGCGAAAGTGGGGTCTCGCAGCGGGCAGGTCGTCCGCGCGGAACAGGTGCTGTGCAAGCTCGAACTCGGCGGCTGCCGTCGCTTCTTCGACGCCGCGACGTCCCGACCGCGCGACCACCTCTTCGGGCGACAGGGCGAAGCGGCTCTCGGCCCCCTTCTCGGCCCAGTCGTGCAGCGCCGCAACGTACTCGGCGCGGTCCGTCACGATCTTTCCCGCCGCGGCCATCATCTCGCCCATGCGGCCGGGGGCGGTCGCAGGCGGAGCTCCTTCGACGGGCTCCGGGACCTCGGGTGCGTCGGGCCAGGCCCCTTCGACGGGGCGCACGATCGTCCCCGACTCATCGATCCAGACGCTGTTCGGGATGTTCACGACCCCGAACCGCTCATCGACGATATGTGCGACGTCCAGCAGGCTGGGGTGTTCGGGGTTCGCGCGCTCGACGTAGGGACGCGCGGCTTCGGCGCCCATCGAGTCGAGACACACGGTCACGATCTCGACGCCCTGGGGATGCAGCTCGTTGCGGAGGGCCTGCCACCCGGGCAGGTCGTTGGCGCAGCCTCAGTAGGGGGACCACGCCACCAGCACGACCTTCTGGCCGCGCAGGGACGCCAGGTCGAAGGGCTTGCCGTCGAGGTCCGGCAGGACGAGGTCGGGGGCCGTCGCGCTGGTGAGTGCGCGGCCGCCGAGACTGGCGGGACCGAGCGCCGCAAGTGCCTTCGTGTGGCGCACGATCGGCATGCCCAGGCTTTCGGCGACGGCCGCAACGTCGACGGCGTCGTCGCGAATCGCGGCCGCCGTGAGGGGGACGCAGACGTCCCCTCGACATGCGCCTTCCGGACGCAGCGCCCAGCCCGTGCCGCGCTCGAATGTCTCCCGGTCTACCCGTTCGGTCGTGAGGATCATGTCGTTCCTTCCTGGCGATAGATCGTCTTCCGCGGCTCCGCGAAGACCTTGCGGACGATCGGTTCGAAGGCTTCGAGGGGCAGGGTGTCGTAGTCGCGGTCGAAACTGTTCTGGTCGTACTTCTCGCAGAATTCGGCGCAGTCTCGCCACCACTCGTGGTCCCGGAAGCGGTCGCGCATGTCGCGGTCGAGGCCCAGGTGGTGGAAGAAGTAGTAGCCCTGGAAGATGGCATGTTGCTTCACGATCCAGTGGTTCTTCTCACTGACGAAGGGCTCGAGAATGGTGGCGGCAAGGTCCGCATGGTTCGAGCAGGCGAGGGTGTCCCCGATGTCGTGGAGCAGCGCGCAGACCACGTACTCGTCGTCGCGACCGTCGCGCTGGGCGCGGGTGGCGGTCTGCAGGCTGTGGGTGAGACGGTCCACCGCGTAGCCGCCGGTATCGCCGGCGAGGAGCGTGAGATGGGTGAGCACCCGACCGGGCAGCTCCTCGAAGAAGCGGCCGGCGTGTTGGGCGATGACCTGGTAGTCGTCGCGGGTCGCCGCGCGCATGGCGGTGAAGGTGGTGGCCGCCGGCTCGGTCTGGGTCTGAGTCTGGGGCTGGGTTTTGGTCTGGGTCTGGGTGGGGGGCATGGGGCGAGTCGACTGGGTGGGGGGCATGGGGCAAGTATAGGTACTCGAGGCGCCTTGACCCGGGCGCGTCCCGGCTGCTATCGCCCCGGTCGTGGCCGGACCCGACGACAGCCCCCGCACGCCGACCGAAGCGCCCTTCGTGCGCGCGTGGGCTGACCGCAAGCCCGGTCAGCTCATCGGGAAGGGGCATCCCGCGGGAGACTTCCTCGAGGCCCACGCGTGGGAGGTGCTCGAAGAGGCCCCTGGGCTGCTGCGGGTACGCGCGCATCTCCCGGACCACGTCCGCAATCCGCGCGGGCAGCTGTTCGGAGGCTTCACGCCCACCTACGTCGATCTCGTGGCGCTCTTCACGGTGCGCGCGGGCGCCACGGAAGTGGAGGCCCGGTTCCGCACCTGGCTCGCGACGACGAACATGCGCGTCGACTATTTCGAGCCCATTCTCGGCCCCGCCTTCGTCATGGAGAGCCGGCTGGTCAAGAAGCGGGGGCGCACGAATTTCGTCGAGACCCGCTTCCTCGACAACGAGGGCGAGCTCGCCGTCTTCGCGGTGACCACCATGCGCGAGGTCCCCATCGATCGTCCGCTGGGCGACGGTTGAGGCCAGGCCCGGTGGCGTACCAACGCGTCGCGCGACTCGACCAGCTGCCCGAAGGCCGCGGCCTCTGCGTCCAGATCGACGGCATCGACGTCGGACTCTTCCGCGTGGGCGACGAGATCCACGCGATGGAGAATCGCTGCCCCCACGCGGGCGATCCCCTCAGCGAAGGCAGCCTCGACGGGTCCGTCGTGCAATGCCCCGCACACGGCCTGAAGTTCGACCTCCGCACGGGCTTCCGGCCAGAGCACGGAGACGGCTTCCCGATCCCGCGCTTCGCAGTGCGCGTCGTCGAAGGGAGCGTCGAGGTGGACCTCGCGCAATCACTGAACCTGCGCTGACCCGCTGCCGCATTCGGCACGATCCTGCTGCCGCCGGCAGGGGTTGTCGGCCGCAAGCGATGTGCAGCAAACCGCGGCCGGCACCGCCAACCCGGCGATCGCCGTGTCGTTTTGGGGAAAGCTCGAAGAAGCTTCCATGTCTGCTCTGGCTGGCATGTCGCTTGCTCTGACTGTCGCCTGTCCATCACCCGCCACCGGACAGGAGAGCTTGCATGGCATCGTTCCAGACGCGCTTCGAGCGACTCGAGTTGAAGTTCCTCGTCGACGAGATCGAGGCCTCGAGAATCCGCGATCAGCTGACGCCGTACTGCGTTCCGGATGCGCATAGCCGGGCGGGCCGCGGCTACCCGATCCGCTCGCTCTATCTCGACACGCCGGCACTGGCCTTCCACGCCGCCAAGGAACGCGGCGACCCGGACCGGGTCAAGCTGCGGGTGCGGACCTATTCCGACCACTCGCCGGCGACCCTCGAGGTCAAGCGCCGGCACTCGGAAGTCATCGACAAGACCCGCACGGTGGTCGATCGGCGGCTCGTCGGCGAAGCGGCCCTGGGTCTGCCCCTCCCGGTCCCACCCCTGGCGGGCAAGGACCTGTTGGGAGAGTTCGTGCAGATCGTCGCGACCTCGGGTGCCGCTCCGACCCTGACGGTCCGCTACGAGCGCGAGGCGTACGAGAGTGTCGTCGACCACTACGCCCGCGTGACCTTCGATCGGCACATCGCCGTGCAGCCGAGCCACGACTGGAGCCTGCGCACGGGCCCGCGCTGGCGCGTCTTCGACGAGCACTGGCGCACGGACCACCCGACCAACCCGGTGGTCCTCGAGATCAAGTGCGAGACCCTGCTCCCGTGGTGGGTGACGGAACTCGTTCGTCGCAACCAGCTCGTGCGGTCGAGCTTCTCGAAGTACTCGATCGGAATCGCCTTGACGCAGCTGCACGCCGGCCGCCGACTCCCTCGCGGACGTGCCCTGCGCGCCCTGGGCACCTCGTGAACCTCGCGGCTCTCGTTCCCGAAGTGGGGATCTCGACCTGGATCGAGCCGATCACGGCACTGGTTGCAGCCTTCGTGTTCGGACAGGTGCTGGCCTGGGTGTACGAGCGAACCTACGTCGGGCTCAGCTATTCGCGCGGCTTCGGGCACACGGTAGTGCTCGTTTGCCTGAGCGCCGCGATCCTCGTGCAGGCGATGCAGCATTCGTTGATGGCGGGGCTGGGTCTGTTCGGGGTGCTGTCGATGATCCGCTTTCGCACGGACCTGAAGACGCCCCGCGACCTGGTCTTCGTGATGGGGTCGGCGTGCGTCGGCGTCGCGGCCGGGGCGGGGGCCTGGGTGGTGGCCGGTGTGGGCAGTGCCGCCTTCGCGGCCGTGGTGGTGTACCTGGCGGCGGGGCCCTTCGGGTCGCGCGCGCGTTTCGATGGCGTGTTGCGCTTCAACATGAGCGCCGCGCCCGCGTCGGAGCCGACTCTCGAACGCCTGCTCGGCGAGTTCTGTCGTCGCGCCGTGTTGCTGAGCACGTCCGAGATCGGGACGGCGGGCCAGGCAGAACGCGTCTACCAGGTGAAGCTGTTCTCGGACGTCGAGCACGGGCTGCTGCTGCAGGCCCTACGCGACGACCTGGACGCGAGTGACACGCGGTTGCTGCTGCAAGACTCGACGTCGGAGTACTGAACGCCATGAAGAAGCGCTCCCGCCTGGCGGTCCGAGTCGACCGTTTGACCGACCCGATCTTCGAGGGGCTGGGCATGCGTCCCATCGGCCTCGTCGTCTTCGTCGCGAGCGTCCTTGCGATGTCGCAGCTGATCGATCTGCCACGCGGGGCGCTGCGGGTCGACGCCGTGGCGGTCGCCGGACGAGTCGATCATCCATCGCGGGTGGCGTCCTTCGTCACCCGGGTCTTCGTGCGTGCCGGCGATCGCGTGGTCGCGGGTGCGCCCCTGGTCGAGCTGTCCCCCCATTTCATCGAGCAGCGCCTCGCGCGCCTCGACCTGCAGATCGAGCAGCTGATCGGGGAGTCGCGGCTCGCTCAGGCGAAGCTCGTCGTGCGGGAGGAACGCTTCGTCGACCCGGGTCTGCGGCTGCGGCCGGCGGCACCCTCCCTCGAGTCGCCGACCGCCGCCTACTACGCGAAGCAGATCGAGGTCGAGCAGGCGCGACGGGCGGCGCTGCTCGCGGACCTGGAATCGCTCACGATCACGAGTGCCAGCCCGGGTGTCGTCGCAAACGTCGCCTGGCTGGGAGCCTCGGTCGCCGAAGGCGAGTCCGTCGCCTCGGTCCTGCCCGAATACGCGGCCGAGATCGTCGCCTACGTGTCGCCCGAGACCGACCCGGACAGCCTGTCGGGAGAGCAGAGCGCCACCATCGTCGATGCTGCGAGTGCGGCGTGTCGGGTGCCGGCGCGGGTCACCCGTCGCGGCGCCGAGGTCGTGCAGGCTCCGGAACAGCTGACGCAGCTGTTCCGCTTTCCGGTCCACGGGATGCCCGTCCACGTCTCGATCCCCGACGCCTGCCGTCTCGCGGTAGGCCAGGTGCTCGCGCTCGAGCTGCGAGCCAGTGGCTAGCGCGCGCGCTAGCGAGCGAGCGAGAGAGAGAGAGAGAGAGAGAGGAGCCTCGACCCCCATGAATCGACTGCTTCGCAGTAGCGCGATATCGGCACTGGTCCTGCTGGCCGGCTGTGCCGCCGGTCCGGGCCGGGACTTCGAGCAGCGGCGGGCTTCTGCGGAGTCTGCGATCCGCGATCACGGCCTCGCGAACGACCCGGCCATCGATGCCGCCCGGGCAGACCTCGAAGCCGCGCTGGCGGGAGAGCAGGGCGTGGTGTGGGTCGACGAGCTCGAGCTGCGCGCGGCGGTGTTGCACGAGCGGGACGAAAAGGTGGAGATGCTCGCGCGTCTCCCGATGCGCAACGTCTTTCAGCTGTCGACCGAGAAGGCCGTCTTGCGCGCGGACTCCGAGCTGGCGCTCGCGCAGCTCGAAGAGGCGACGCTCGAACAACGGGTGCGTGGCTGCCGTCCTTCGCTCGCATGGCGGGTCTTCGAGGAGCGGGAGCAGATCTTCGTCGCCTACGAGAGCCGTCAGGAGGCGCTGCTGGAGTGGAATCGCAAGCTGCGCCGGGCGGGCATGATGGACGAGGTCCGGGGCACGCGCTTCGACCTGGCCGTTCAGGTCTTGCTGTCGAAGCGGTCGCCCGAGCCGCCGGCCACCGCCCTGCGGACCGATCTGGCCGTGTTGCCCGAAGTGTCGCCGGATGCGCCGCCCCTCGACACGACGCCGGAAGTCGTGCGCGCCGAGCTGCTGCGCGGGCCAGGGGTCGACGTCCACCGGGCGCGCGGCCGGCGCTATGCGGCGCTGTCGGAGCACGAGTCCGCCGCGCGACTGCCGTCGCCGCGCTTCGTCGATTTCGCCTTCGAGCCCCAGCCGTATTCCGGCGACGATCGGCAGTACGGCGGTCGCATCGCCTTCGAGATCCCCTTCGGCTTCGAGGCCCGCGCACGCTCTCGGCGCTTCGCGGCGCTGGCGCACGGAGAAGCCAGTCGCGAGCGGGCACTCGTCCGCGATCAGGTCCAGGAAGTCCGGGCCGCCCTCGAAACCATCAACGCCTTCCGACTTCGCTCGCGGCATTGGCACGACCTGTTGGGGCAGGCGACCGCGGCGGAGGCCATCGCAGACCGGTGGTACGCCGGCCGCTCGGCGAATCCCGGCCAGGTGTCGGACCTGCTCGACGATGTATACGCGGCCCGCACCACGGTTCTCGACGCGCGGGAACGCGCGGGCAGGGCGGGTTGCGATCTGCTGACGGCGAGCGGGGGCACGGTCGCGGCATGGCCCCAGTAGGCGTCTGCGCGTGTAGCCTCGTCGGGTCCGCGACAATGACATATTGGGGCTAGGAGGCCGACCCAAGACGGAGTCTTGGAACTTCGGCTTCCGGCGCAAGCGAAGCCTACGGCTTCGCCAGCTAGCTGCGGTCTGACGACCTTTGCGTCGTCGCCTGTTTCCCCAGGACTGAGTCTTGGGTCAGGCTCCTAGTAGTCGATCGTCCAGTAGAGGTCCGCGCCCGCGGCTGCGTCGCTGCTCGTGGTGCTCTCGAGTCGCCAGTTCTCGTTGATGCGGTACGAGACGCCCACCTCGTCGACGGGCTCGGACCCGAAGGTGTGGCCATAACGGACGAAGACGTCCTTGGCGACGTACTTGCCGACCTCCACCCGCGAAGGCTCGTCGCCTTCCTGGATGCGGACGTCGATGGTGTCGATGGGAAGGTCGTGACCGAAGACGTCGCGCAGCTCGTCGAGGGCCATACCGGCGGCCAGGCCCGCGGCCGCCAGGCTGACGCTGCCCTGCTCGCTGGCGCCGAGCTGACTCGACGGGCGACCGAAGAACAGATACGAGACCACCTCGTCCTCGGGTAGCTCGGGCTCGCTCTCGAGACGCAGGATCGGCTCGGAAGCGCGGCCGGTCACGTAGGCGACCACGACGATGTCGGCGACCGGATGGATGGCCTCGATGTCGAGAACCGGGTCGGGGTCGCTGGCGCCGTCGAGGATCGCCTCCCCCCGGCGCAGCCGGAAACGCTTGCCCACCACCCGGACCGTGCCCCGACGCGTCGTGAGGTCGCCGGAGATGCGCATGGGCTCGAGTGTACGCTTCTCGATTCGCGCCCAGCCGGCGACGTCGAGCTCGAGTTCGGGGCTTCGGATCCAGGTGTCGCCGGGCACCGTCAGGGCGAGGTCGATGGATGCGCGGTCGAGCAGACCCGGCCCGCTTCGTTCTCGTTCGCGCAACAGCTCGTCGCGGTCCGTGGCGCGGACCCGAACCTCGCGCGCGACGGGGTCCGTTCCGCTGCGCACCGTCACTCGAGTGTCGCGCAGGGAGAGTTCGCCGGTCAGAGCCGGCGCGGCGACGGGTCCCTTCAGCGCGACGTGGCCGTCGACGTTTGCGACCACCAGCTGCGATCGCGAAGCCGGAAAGTTCGCGAGACGCAGGCTCAGGTCGACGCGTTCCGGTCGCAGGTCGACGAGCTCGAGGATGCCGTCGGCTTCGAGTCCGGCTTCGGGCGTACCGACCGACAGCGACTCGAGGGTCACCTGGCGACCGTCGAAGCGCGCGACTCCCGCCACCGGACTGAAGGTCTGTCGCAGCAGCGGGACGCGGATCGATCCATTCGCCACAGTGAGCAATCCGTCGATTCGTGGGTCTGGCCGCCCGCCGCGAACGACGAGCTTCAGGTCGGCGGTTCCGCGCGGATCCCGGACGAGGCGTGTCAAGAACGGGGCGAGCAGGGCGAAGTCGAGAGACTCGCCGCGGATCTCGATACGCGCGCGCTCCTCGCGCAGCCAGTCGAGCGGCTCGCGCGCGTCGGTGGGCACTGGCAGCCGCGCGTTGGCGACGAGGATCTCCCGCCCCGCGTAGCGCATTTTCAGGGTGCCCTGGGCCAGGGCCTCGTCTGCCTCGACGTGGAGCGAGAGACGATCGAGCTGGACGTCCTCCCAGCGAGGTTGTCGCCACTCGAGATCACCGGTCACCGTGGGCGCCAGCAGGGGGCCCGTGAGGCGGAGGTCTGCGTCGATGCGTCCACCGGTCTCGAGGGTGACGGGCTCGGCACTGTCACCGTCTCCGGCCTCGCCGTTGCTGGCGAGGTCTTGGGGTAGCGGCACGCGGGTGAGGGCAAAGTCCTGGATGCGAAGTCGCAGGTCGGCGCGTCCGGGCCGGAAGTCTCCGCGCCGCAGGTCGCCAAGTAGGCCCGGGAGGGCGATGCGGCCCGTCATCTCGGCGCGTGCGCCGGGCGGACCGACGGTGAGCGTTTCCACGTGGAGGACTTCGTTCTCGAGGCGCACGCGTGCGTCGATGGGTGCGAAGGTCTCGCGCAGTGCCGGGAGGGTTGCGGCCCCGTCCGCGAGGGTCAGCCAGCCTTCTGCCCGGGGTGCGTCGAAGGGCCCGTTGAGGGTCAGCTCGGCGTCGATTCGGCCACCCGAAGGAATCGCGATGCCCTCGAGCGTGCCGAGCCGTGCGGGGTGCAGGCCGGCAAGCTGCAGGCGCAAGTCGTGCACCGCGCCCGCGTCGATGCGGCCGTCGGCGGCGAGGGTGGCAGCCTCTGATCGGGCCCGCAGACCTTCCACGACGACGCCGTCGGCGAGGTCGTCGCCCGCCAGCCGCAGTACCGCGCCGGGCTCCACGTCCAGGGACAGCGCGTCGCCGCGCAGGCTCAGCGCGTCGATGACCACGCGACGGCCGTCCTGCAGCGAGGCGCGCAGCTCGACGTCGCCGATCGGATCACCTTGCCAGACGATCCCGCGCCCGTCTGCGTGCAGCTGGCCCCGAGTCGCTTCCAGCCGACCGTCCGGCGTCGTGAGCCGTGCGTCGATCGACAGGCTTCCCTCGAGCTTCGCTTCGCTCGCCGCGTCCGATCGAGGCAGCCAGGACGAGACGTCGTCGAGACGCGCGATGCGCGCCTTCAGATCGAGCTGCCGCGGCGCGCTTCCGACTCCCGCGACCTTGCCGTCCAGCGACAAACCCTGGCCTTCGACGGACAGCTCGTCGATCTGCCAGGCATCGTCGAGCACCGTTCCCTCGAGGCTCGCCCGGGTCAGCCGGACGGACCCCAGACGCGATGGCTGGAGCGTCGCCGAGAACACGATCTCGGGTGCACCGGAGGCGCCGTCACGCGGGCCCACGCCCAGCGCGGCGCTGCCCGTGAGCCGGGTCTGCATCTGGGTCGGAGAGGCGGGAGGAGGAGAGGTGGAAGGAGGAGAGGCGGGAGGAGAGCTGGGAAGCCAGGCGGGCAGGACCGAGAGGTCGAGTGCGTCGAACGCCACGTCGATGCGGGTGCTGCGGTCGGTTCGCCCGGCGAGCCAGGCGTCGAGGTCACCGCGTCCCTGGATGCCGATCTCCCCGAAGCCACCCGCCGTCACGGCGGCGAGCTGAAGCTGGTGTTCCGCGTCGATCTCGGCATCGAGCGCGCCCCGCTCGACCCGGGTGCCTGCAAGCTCGCCGCTCTCGAGCGCGAGGGATCCGCTCGCGGCTCCCCAGGAAGGCGGCGTGTCCGCCCGGGGGATCGCGATGTCGCGCACCTCCCCGGCGAAGCTGGCCACGAGCGCACCGGCGCGAACGTCCGTTCCGTCCGAACCGGTCCATGCCACGTCGATGCGTGAGTCGCGCACCCGGATGCGTCGGACCAGGATGTCGTACGGCAGGGCCTGTGCTTCATCCGCCGCTTCGGGCGGCGTTGGCAGATTCCAGCCCGAAGCGTCCCGGCGCAGCAACAGCGCCAGCCCTTCGATCTCGACTGTGTCGATCACGATCTGATCTCCCAGCAGCCACGCGTCGAGATCGAGGCGGACCCCCAGGCGTCCGATGGTGCCGATCTCGTTCCCCGTCGGGCCGACCCGGACGTCTCGGGCTTCGAAGCCCGGCAGCAGCGGACCGTCCAGCGCGCCGATCTCGATACGCGTCCCGAGGGCCTCGCTCAGGCCGTCTTCGAGTGCCGCGACCACGCGAGCGCGTTGCCAGCCGCTCGAGATCGCGAGGACACCGGCCACGAGCCCGCCCGCGGCGAGCACGACCGCAGTGATCGCCAGCGCCGCGAACCACAACAGGCGCCGGCGCAGGCGTCCGGGTCGTTTCTCTCCAGTCGCATCCGCCATCAGAAGGCATGCCCCACGGACACATAGAACCCGTAGTGCTTGGTCCCGTTCGGTGGATTGTAGATGCGCGCCGCGTCGAAGCGCAGAGGCCCCACGGGCGTCGAGAGCCGCAGGCCGGCGCCGCTCGAGTAGAAGATGTCGTGGGTGCTCCAATCCGACGCGCGCAGGTTGACCTGGCCGGCGTCGCTGAAGACGACGCCCGAAAGCTGGCGCCAGATGGGGAAGCGCAGCTCGATCGCGCCTTCCGCCCACGAGAGACCGCCCAGCGGGTTGCCGTCGTCGTCCCGCGGCCCGAGCTTCTGGTACCCGAAGCCGCGCACGGACGTGCTGCCGCCAGCGTAGAAGCGCTTGAACTTCGGGATGTCCTCGGCGCTGGCGCCGCCGAAGCGCTCCAGGGTCCCCATCCGGTAGCGGGTGGCGAGCACCGTCGGGCCGATGGGCACGAAGCCCCGGGCTTCGGCCACGAGCTTCACGTAGTCGACCTCCGAACCGATCGCCTTGAGCGACGGTTCGACGCCGAAGTCGAGCCAGCCACCCAGGGTGGGCTCGATCGGATCGTCGAGCTGACTGAAGCGCAGGCCGAAGGGAAGGGTGTGCAGGCGGACCTTCTCGGGCAGGTCGACGTCGAGGTCCGGGTCGACCTTCTGCGACGTGACATCCGCCCATTCGAAGGCCTGGCCGAAGCGCAGGTCGAACCCGCTGCCGAGGTAGCGATCGAATTCCAGCTGCTCGCGGAAGCGATTCGCCGCGTACGCCCGGGGTGTCTCGCGGATGGCCGACAGCCGCAGCTCTGCGGCCAGCTGCGACTCGATCCAGGGGTACAGGAACCACGGCTGACGCAGGATCACCTCGCCGCCGGCCTGTAGCGCCGAGTACTTGCCGATCACGTCGAGCCTGCGGGCGTTGCCGAGGAAGTTGCGATGCGTCCAGTCGACGCGTGCCCGGAACTGGTCTTCGGTGCCGTAGCCGACGCCGACCCCGAAGGTGCGCGGGGAGCGCTCGCTGACGCGCACGTCGAGCGGCCACACCACCTCGACGTCGGGCTCGTCCGGGACTCCTTCGGCGATGGCAACTGCCTCGGCGACGCGTCCGGCCTTGAGTGCGTCGGTCTCCCGGGGTTGCACTGCGACCGACCGGAAGAGCCCGGTGGCGAAGACGCGCCGCTGGCTGCGCTTCAGCTGGCGTCCCGAATAGCGATCCCCTGCGCGGACCGTCAGTTCGCGCCGGACCACGTCCTCCTCGACGTCGGTCAGCCCCGATATCGTGATCGCACCGAGTCGGACGGTCGGCCCCACGCGCAGCTGCCAGGAGACCGTGGCGCTGCGGCTGTCGGTGTCGAGATCCGCGCCACCCGCAAGCGACGCCGCCGGATGACCGAGGTCGCCCATCTGCTCGAGCAGCGTCGTGCGGACCTTGCGGTAGACGTCGACGCCGAAGACCGAGCCGGGCGTGGGGAGCGATGCGCGCAGCTTCTCCGCATAGTCGGTCGGCAGGCTGGGTACGTCGGGGGTCTCGAGACGCCAGCTCTCGAGACGGATGGGTTCGCCCTCGGAGACCTCGATCACGATCTCGACACGGTCGTGATCGTCGTTCCAGTCGAGGGAAGACACCGCCTGGGCCTCGTAGTAGCCGTGGTCGCGGTAGATCGCCTCGATGCGTTCGAGGTCTTCCTGGAGGTCCTCCGGGTCGAAGGAAGGCAGCTCGCGCCAGGGACGCCAGTCGGGCTTCGACGTCAGGATGCCTTCGAGCAGCGTCGCCTCGGGGACGGCGTCGTCGCCTTCGATGCTGAGCTTGCAGATCCGGGGGCCTTCGTCCTCGTCGGCTGCCGAGACCGACGCGAAGGCGACGGCTAGCAGCAGGGCGAAGAGGAGGCGGGACCCGAGCTGCATCGTGAAGTCGTCCCTTGTCTGCCCAGGAGTTCCCGGTCAGGTGAGCTGACGGACGGCCTCCTCGCGCAGCTGTCGCTTCAGGATCTTTCCCGAGGCCGTTCGCGGCAACGGCGCGTCCGCGAAGTGTACGTAGCGCGGGATCTCGAAGCGAGCGAGGCGGGGCGCGAGGAACGCGCGCAGGGCCTCGGCATCGACGGCGGGAGGCGAACCCGCATAGACGGTCACCCCGACCTCCTCGCCCAGCCGCTCGTCCGGTACCCCGTAGACGCTGGCTTCGACGACGTCCGGGTGCTCGAGCAGGGCAGATTCGACAGCACCGCACCCGATGTTCTCCCCGCCCCGGATCACGAGATCCTTGATGCGGTCGACGATGTAGACGAAGCCCTCCTCGTCCTGGGTGGCGATGTCTCCCGTGCGAAGCCAACCGTCGACGAAGGTCTCTGCGTTGGCGTCGGGCCTTTCCCAGTAGCCCCGGATCACCGAGGTGCCCCGCACCTGCAGCTCGCCGCGCGCGCCGGCGGGCTGCTCGTTGCCCTGGTCGTCGACGATGCGCAGGTCGAGCACCGCCGAGCAGCGGCCCGAGCTTTCCGGGTGATCGAGATAGTCGCGACCGGCGATGCCCGTGCCGATGGCATTGGTCTCGGTCATACCCCAGCCGGTGTTCGGGGCTGCCTTGCGGAAGGTGCGCTCGATGGCCCGGACCTGGGCCGGTGCACGCGGCGCGCCGCCCCCACCGACCAGCTCGAGGGAGCTCAGGTCGAGCTTCTCGCGGGCGGCGGTGGCGATCAGGTCGCCGGTCATCGCGGCCGGGGCGACGACGGACGTGATCTGCTCGCGTGCAATCAGCTCGGCGGCTTGCAGTGCGTCCCACTTGTACATGCAGATCATCCGGCGCTGGGTGCGGTACGACGCCAGGAAGACGGCATGCGAGCCCGTGGCGTGGAACAGCGGGACGGCGAGCAACGTCGCCGGTTGCTCCTTCGGGACGGGTAGCTTGCGTCCCCGCATGTGGGCGGCGGCGTGGGCGTCGAGCTCCCAGGACAGGAGCGCCGAGAGGATGTTGCGATGGCACGAAACCGCGCCCTTGGGATGCCCGGTGGAGCCCGAGGTATAGAGGATGGTGGCGTCGTCGTTGGGATGCAGGTCCACCGCAGGCATGTCGCACGGGCCGACTCGGCCCAGCGCCGCCTCCAGGGACTCGGCAGCCACGCCGTGAGTGTCGTCGGCTCGCACCGCCAGGACGGCCAGATCGTGGAACGCGTCCTTGCGCGCCGCCAGCCGCGCGAGTCGCTCCTCGTCGGCGAAAAACACCTTCGCGCCGCTGTTCTCGAGACCGTACGCGAGCTCGTCGGGCTGCCACAGGGCGTTCATGGCCACGGCGATGCCACCCACCGATGTGGTCGCCATGAAGGCCAATACCCATTCCGGATAGTTGCGCATGGAAATCGCCACGCGATCTCCCTTCTCGATGCCGTAATGCTCGACGAGCAGCCGTCCGACCCGGCAGGCCTTTGCCCAGGCGTCCTCGAAGCTGAGCCGCTCGTCCTCGTAGACGAGGAAGGGCAGGTCGCTGCGGCTCTGCTCGAACAGATCGCGCAGGGTCGGCGGCGCATTGCGGAAGGCCCGGCAGGGTCGGCCGTAGAGCTCGACGGTCTCCAGCTCGTAGGGCTGGCCCGCGCTCGTCAGTACCCGGAGCGCCGCTCGTCGGTCCATGCTCGGATCCTCCAGGTCCCGTCTAGCTCTTCGGGTCGGTCGCAGCCCCGGCCTTCGCGCCGGAAGCTGCACCGGCATCCGGCGGCGCCTCGCGGTTGGCTTCCAGCTTGCGGACCTCCCGGTCCAGGGCGTCGCGACCCCCCGCCTCGTGGGCGGTGATCGCAGTGCGGATGACGTTGCGTTCGTCGTCCGTCGGCTCTCGCACGCCGGGGATCCAGACGAAGAGCTGATCGGCGTTCTCCGCGTAGAAACCCGGGATCGGACGCTCGTTGGTGAGGTACACGACGCGCCCGCCGATGTCGTAGGTGATCACCGTCGCGTTGGCGGTGGGTTGCGGCATGGCGCCGGCGGTGACGATCGACTGCTTCGCTTCCGCAGTCGCCTCGGCTGGGCCGGGCACCCAGAAGTAGCGCTGGCCCTGCTTCTCGGCGAAGACTCCCTGGGGCGGATAGGTGGTCGCGTACGCGACGACTTCCGGGCTCACCTCGTACATCAGGACCGGCGCCGACGACACCTCGGCCTCGGCGGGCCAGGCGTCACCGGACGCCGCGCTCGTCTTGTGCGTCTCGGAGGCGCCGAGGGAGATCGTCGTGTGGACGACGTAGACGTTCGAGCAGCCGTAGATGGGGGTCCCGTAGCGATTGCTCCAGGTCTGCACGCTGCCATAGGGACACGAGTAGTAGCCGTAGTAGTACGGGTAGTAGTAGTACGGGTAGTCGTAGTAGTCCTTGACCTTGACGGTCGCGCGCCCGCCGTAGCAGTGGTTGCCGTTGCACTGTGCACCGCCCCAGGTCACGTTGTTGCCGTCGGTCGCGGCGCCGCGCACCCAGGTCTGGTCCCCCTTGCGGGCGATCGTCCCGGCGGCGGCGCCGTCCTTGCCGACGATCGAGCCGCGCGCCACGACACCGTCGTCGGTCTTCTTGATCTGGCCCTCCGAACGCGCGTCGACGCCGGTGCTCGTCTTGGTGTGCGCCGAGCGATCGACGTGTCCGTCGTGGCGCTCGGAGTGGACGTCGCGGTCCATCGTCTCACCCTTCGCGTTCTCGGCGTGGCCGCTGCGGTCCCGGCTCTGGACCTGGCCGTCCTGGATGCCGATCTCGCTGCTGCCGCCGCCGGACGCGCCGGAGCTCGACTCCCAGGATCCTTCCCGCTTCACACCGTCCTCGGTGCGCGTCCGGCTCGACGACCAATCGACGGTCTCCCCTCGACGCGTCTCGAAGCTGCCGTCCCGCTGGCCTCCGGAGCCCCGGCTGCCCGTGCGACTGGGGTCGTAGCTGCGATAGCGACCGCCCGATCCACCCCGGATGGACCCGCCGCCGGCCGGGCCGCCCCGGTACGTGCCGCTGCCACCGCGCATGCCACCGCCTCGCGACATGCCACCGCGTCCACCTCCGCCGCGTCCGCGTGCGTCGCTCTCGATCGCGATGGCGACGACGAACGCGGCCGCCAGACAAGTCGCGAAAACGCGGACGAGCCGAATGTGCCGGGTGGGCCGGGTGGAAAGGTTGGGTCGGGTGGAAAGGTTGGGTCGGGTGGAGAGAGGCGTGCTCACGGTGTGGCGTCCTCGTCTTCAGGGGGGCCGAGCAACAGGTCCAATAGCTCGGGGAACGAGACGCGTTGGGCACCGGGCGGCGGCGTCAGGCGGAAGCGGGAGTCCGGCAGATCGCTGCGCAGATCCCAACCCCGCAGGTCCGCTCGGAACTGCGGACTTCCCGGCGCCGCGTGATAGTCGACCACCAGGCGGATGGGGACGGGCTCGTCACCGAGACGCAGGTAGAGCTGGAAGTCGACCCGCTCGCCGCGGAAGGCCAGGTGGTCGCAAGCGACCCCGTCGAGGGTGATCGGGCCCAGCGACCGGGCGGAGGTCGTGCGGTCCGCGATGTCGGCCGGCAGGTCGGGGTGGAGCAGGTCGAACAGGGGCGACTGCAGGCGATACTCCGCGACCAGGTAGTCGAACGCTTCGGAAGTGGTGCCGTCGAAGGGCAGGGTCGCGTAGACCCGCTGGCCGAGGAGAGCCGCAGACAGGCGACTTCCGTCGAAGGTGATGAGCTCGCGCTCGCCGTCCCAGTGTGCGACGTCGACCCGCACGTGTTTCCGCGGCCGCAGCTCGATCTTTCGGTGACTGCCGAACTCGATCTTCTGCCCGGACGGCTGGACGGCGTCGTAACGGGTCTCCGCCTCGAAGCGGATCACGTCCTGCGAACCGAGGAAGTCGGTCATCCGCGTCAGGGCCGCAATGGCGCGCGCGGTGGCGTCCGACTCGCTGGCGTCTGGGGCGGACATTCGCTGGGGTGTCGACCGGGGCGGCGACCCCATGCATCCCGCGGAGAAGGCGAGCGCGAGCGCGAGGCCGACCGCGGTGGCCAGACCGCTCGGGGAGACGCTTCTTCGCATGCAGGAGAGCGGGTCGATGGGGACACTCTATCGAATCGATCGCGCTTCGCGTGCGCGTGATACGCTCGGCAGCGCCTGCCGCTGTCAATGTCTGGCCGATCTGCCTGCTGCCGTGTCACCATCGGCGAATGCCTGATTTCGAGCGCGGTGAGGTCCGGATCCACTATTTCGAGCGGGGCGGGACGGAGCAGGGCGGGACACAGAACGGAGAAAGCGGCCTCCCGGTCCTGCTCTTCGCGCCCGGCGGAATGCGTTCGGCGGCGGGCTTCTGGAAGAACTCGCCCTGGAACCCGGTGGACGCCCTGTCCGATCGCCACCGGGTGATCGCCATGGACCAGCGCAACGCGGGAAAGTCGCGCGCGCCGGTCTGCGAGGATGACGGCTGGCACACCTATGCCGACGATCACGTCGCGCTGCTCGATCATCTGGGGATCGACCGCTGCCACCTGATCGGGGGTTGCATCGGCGGTCCCTACTGTTTCGGCGTGATGCAGGCCGCGCCGGACCGCGTGGCTTCCGCGGTGTTGCAACAGACGATCGGCGCCCACGAGAATCGGCACGCCTTCTACGAGATGTTCGACAGCTGGGCCCAGGAGATTGCCCCGGATCATCCCGAGGCTGGCGACGAGACCTGGCGTTCCTTCCGAAGCCGCATGTACGACGGCGATTTCGTGTTCAGCGTCGACCGCGACTTCGTGCGCGGTTGCCAGACGCCCATGCTCGTGCTGATGGGCGACGACCTCTATCACCCCCAGGTGACGTCTCGTGAGGTGGCCGCGCTGGCGCCCAACGCCGAGCTGGTCGAGCACTGGAAAGAAGAGGCGGTCGTACCCCGGACGGTGGCACGCGTGCGCGAGTTCCTCGCTACTTGTGAGGCGTGATGAGGAACTTCTCTCCCGTCGCCTGACGTCCGTAGCGCGCGATCGTCTCGAGCGAGACGGCCTCCGCCAGGCTGATCTCGTCGCTGTAGTGACTCGTGAAGGTGGTGGTGATCTCGCTCGCGACACGCTCCCGCAGCTTCTGTCCGGCTTCGGCACCGACCCGGCGCAGGAACGGAGTGAGCAGCCAGCCGCCGACGCTCCAGGCCATGCCGTAGGTGCGGGTCAGGGTCGTGGGCGAGCGCTCGAGGCCGCCGTAGATGTAGACCTGCTTGTGGGTGTCTGAGCCGTAGCGGCTGAATTCCGTCGCGGACTTGCTGAGTGCGATCTCCATGCAGGCGAGGATGTCGCTCGCCAGTTTGCCGCCACCGGTTGCGTCGAAGGCGAGGGTGGCGCCGGTCTGCACCAGGGCGTCGACGAGATCTTCGCGGAAGCGGTCTTCGCTGGAGTTGCACACGAACTTGGCGCCGATGCCCTTGAGCAGGTCCACGTGTTCCTGCCGGCGAACGATGTTCACCAGGGGGACGCCGTCGGCCTGGCACAGCTTGTTGAGCATCTGCCCCAGGTTCGAGGCGGCGGCGGTGTGGACCAGCGCCGTGTGGCCCTCGAGCTTCATGGTTTCGACCATGCCCAGAGCCGTCAGCGGGTTCACGAAGCACGAAGCGCCCTGGGTGGGCGTCGTGCCCTCGGGCAGTGGCAGACAGAAGGCCGTGGGCATGCAACGGTACTGGGCGTACATGGCGCCGCCGATGCAGGCGACCGTCCTCCCGAGTAGGGCCTGGGCTTCGTCCGACGATCCTGCCGCGACCACGATGCCCGCCCCCTCGTTTCCGGCAGGCATGGGCTGATCGAGGCGCGCCGCAGCGGACGCCAACAGCTTCTCGGGCACGTCGGCCTCGACGGCGGGTCGGTCGGCGCTTCCGGCGGCACGTGCCGTCGTCATGTCTGCGGGGCCGAAGAGCAGGCCCATGTCCGACGGGTTGATGGGCGACGCCTCGATGCGCACGAGTACTTCGCCATCACCCGGTCGGGGCACCTCGACGGTCTCGATCGACAAGACGAGGGTGCCGTCCTTGCGGATGTTGGATTGGAGCTGCAGCGCGGTAGCGGGGATCTCGGGAGACATGGAGCTTCCTTTCTCGGTGCCCGTCTCTTGCGTCAGGACGGGCTCAATCGGTGATCGCGGGATAGATGATCGATTTCAGCTGCCCACGGAAGTTGAACGTCCCTGACGGCATGAACTGGGTCAGGAAGACGACGATCAGCTCTTCGCGCGGGTCGATCCAGAAGGCCGTGCTGGCGGCGCCGCCCCAGGCGTACTCGCCCGGAGAGCCGACGGTCTGGGCCTTGGCGAGGTCGACCTGGACGGAGAAGCCGAGGCCGAAGCCGACGCCCTCGTAGGTCGTCTCGGCAAAGTTGCCGAAGGCGATCTCGGTCAGGTCCCCGCCGCCGGGCAGGTGGTTGAGGGTCATCAGCTCGATGGTCTTGCGGCCGAGGATGCGGGCGCCGTCGAGCTCGCCGCCGCCGAGCAACATGCGACAGAATCGCAGGTAGTCGGCCGCCGTCGACACGAGGCCGCCACCGCCGGAGAAGAAGGTGGTCGGTCGCGTGTAGGGACTGGTCTCGGGGTCGTCTTCGAGGCGCAGGGACTTGTCCCGGCGGCGCGAGTAGTTGGCGGCGAAGCGGTCGATCTTGTCGGGAGGGACCGTGAAGCCCGTATCGACCATGCCGAGGGGCTCGAAGATCCGGGTGCGGAGGTACTCGTCGTAGGGCATG
Organism: Deltaproteobacteria bacterium; assembly: GCA_029261855.1. GTDB lineage: Bacteria > Myxococcota_A > UBA9160 > UBA9160 > UBA4427 > JAJDAN01. The sequence goes on along the minus strand of JAJDAN010000003.1, from coordinate 180,947 downwards.
CCCGAGAAGACCTCGACGAGGTGGCCCAACACGTCGGTGGACACCGAGTAGTTCCAGCGCGTCCCCGGCGAAAATTCGAGGGGAAGCTCCGCCAGGGTCTCGATCATCGCGCGCAGGTCCTTCGAGCCCTCGCGCCCGACGCCGAGCCGGCGGTAGGCCCGGTCGACGTTCGTGCGATGCATGAACCCGTAGGTCAACCCGGACATGTGGGTGAAGAGGTCGCGGATGGACATGGGGCGCTCGCACGGATCGGTCAGCCAGGCGGGATGATTGCCCTGGCGATAGACGCGCAGGTCGCGCCATTCCGGGATGCTCTTGTGGACCGGGTCGTCCAGCTGGAAGTGACCCTCTTCGTACAACATCATGAGCGCCACGGACGTGATCGGCTTCGTCATCGAGTAGATGCGGAAGATCGTGTCCTCGCGCATGGGCTTGTCGCGTTCGATGTCCATGCGACCCACGGGCGAGAGATACGCGACCCGGTCCTTGCGGGAGACCAGGGTGAGCGCGCCGGCGATCTTCCCGGAAGCCAGGTAGCGACGCTCGAGGTGCTCGTCGATGCGGCGGAGCCGATCGGCGCTGAGGCCCACTTCCTCGGGGCGCACGACTTCGACGGCGGGCAAGGGGGCGGGCACGGGGGCGGACAAGGGGGGAGATCTCCTTCGCTCGGAAGCGCCAGAGGGTATCACCCTGGCCGGCCCGATGCGGGACGGGTCCACTACCCTGGCGCGCAATGCAAGCGACCCAGCTGTTGCGACTGGCCGGCCTGACGGCCTTGCTGCTGCCCTCGCTCGGAGCGGGCATGGTCTCCGTGCCCGCCGGCTCGTTCCGTTCGGGATGCAACGCGGAAGTGGACACCAGCTGCGAGCCGAACGAGGCCGGCGTCCCCGACCGGACACTCGCGGCGTTCTCGATCGATCGCACGGAAGTCAGCGTGTCCGACTATGCGACCTGTGTGGCCGCGGGGGCCTGCAGCGCCGAGGGTCTGACCGTTCCGCTCTGGCGGGGGAAGCGGCGGCCCGGGTGGGGCGACGCCTGCAACTGGGGCAAGCCCGGCCGGGACTTCCACCCGATCAACTGCGTCGATTTCGATCAGGCACGCGTCTTCTGCGCGTGGGCGGGCAAGCGCCTGCCCGGCGAATGGGAATGGGAGAAGGCCGCGCGCGGTGTAGAGGGGGCCGTGTATCCGTGGGGAGACACGTCGTATTCCCAGGCGGGCGCAGCCGCGAACACCGGCGGTCGTCGGCTCGCGAACGTGCCCGACCGCACGGCTGGACGCGTCTACGAATGGCCCTTCATCCTCGAAGCCTACGACGACGGCTACGCGACGACTTCCCCGGTCGCCGCCTTTCCCGAAGGCGCCTCGCCGTACGGCGCACTGGACATGGCCGGCAACGTCTACGAATGGACGACCCACAGCGCGCGAGCGGCATCCGGTGAACCCGAGGTGCGACAAATGGCCCGCGGCGGGTCCTGGCGCCGCAACCCGGCCTACAGCCGTACCTCGAACCGCCACTTCGTCGCGCCCGGTAGTCGCAACGTCGACTTCGGTTTTCGCTGCGCACGCTCGGGTGAGCCCGGCGACCCCGACGTCGTGTCGCCGCGACTGCGGGCGCTGGTCGTCGGCGGGCAGCCCCCGAAGCCCGATTGGGCGGCGCGCACCGAGCTCATGCGTCGCTTCCTGCTCGAGACGGGTCGCTTCGAGGTGGACGTCGTGACGACGGTACCGGTCGGGACGGACCCCGCCTTCGCGCCGGACTTCTCGCACTACGACGTGGTGGTCTCGAACTACAAGGGCGCGGATTGGCCCGAGCCGACGCGGAGGGCCTTCGTCGCCTACATGCAGGCCGGAGGGGGGCTCGTGCTGGTGCACGGAGCCACCACGCGCTTCGGCACCTGGGCCGCCTTCAACCAGATGGCCGGACTAGCGGGCTGGGACGGGCGCAGTCGCACGGAGGGCGTCTATCTCTACTACGACGACGCGGGCGAACGGGTGCGGGACCCGAGCGAGGGCCGAGCCGGGCACCACAGCACCGAGCATTCGTTTCCGGTCGTGCTGCGGGAGCCGCATCCGATCACCGCAGGCATGCCCGCCGTCTGGCGACATACGCCCGACGAGATCTACGACCGCCTGCGCGGGCCTGCCGAGCGGGTGACCGTGCTCGCCACCGGGTGGTCCGACCCGGACGAGAAGGGCAGTGGGCGCCACGAGCCGGTGCTGTTCGTCGTCGGCTACGGGAATGGACGTGTGGTTCAGCTCACTCTCGGTCACGGTTTCCCGGCGTACGAGGGCGTCGGCTTCCAGGTGATGTTCCAGCGGAGTGCCGAGTGGGCGGCGACGGGCGCGGTGACGCAATCGCTACCGACGGACCTGCCGGATCGCGACCAGGCGCGCCGGCGGGAGTTGCATCAGGAACGACAGCCTTGATGCGCTCGTCCCGGTGGATGGCGCGGCCGGGGTTGCTCGCGCTCGTGCTAGGGACGGGGCTCGCGCTGCTGCTCGGGACGGTGCTCGGAGGCGGCTGCGGCGGTGACGGTTCGCCCCAGGTGGGCGACCGCCCCTCGCGCGACGAGCGGGAGCAACTCGGGCCCGGTCGTTGGCGCAGGCGCGCCGTATCGACCGAGCTGGCGACTTCGGGGGAAGAGCGGGAGGCCTTCGCGCGACTGGAGGCCATCGGATACGTGGGCGGGTCCCAGCCCGGCGCAGGGCGCTCGGGTGTGGGGGTCCATGACCGGGTCCGCGCCAGTCGCGGCACCAACCTCTACAGCGATGGTCACGCGCCCGAGGCGGTGTTGATCGATACCGAGGGCCGGGTCCTGCATCGCTGGTCGAAGTCCTTCGCGGAGTCCTTCCCCGAGACCGATCGGGATCTCTCGTTGCCCGGCACCCAGTGGTGGCGGCACGTCGAGCTGCTCCCCGGCGGCGAGCTGCTGGCGATCTTCGGTGGGCAGGGTCTCATCAAGCTCGACCGCGATTCGCGGCTGCTGTGGGCAAACCCCGTGCGCGCGCATCATCAGCTCCGCGTTCTGGACGACGGCAGCCTGCTGGTGCTGACCCACGAGGCGAATGATTTGCCCTGGTTCGACGCCGAGGAGCCAGTGCTCGAAGACTTCCTCACGCACATGGACGCGGACGGCCGGATCCTCTCGCAACAGTCGCTGGTGGTGGCCCTGTGGGATTCACCGTTTCGCGACGTTCTCGAAGACCGCACGGGGAATCCGGCCGACGTGTTGCACTGCAACAGCCTGCAGGTTCTCGACGGAAGCCTGGCGTCCATCGATCCGGCCTTCGCCGCAGGCAACGTCCTGATCTCGAGTCGCAACGCCAGCGCCGTCTTCGTCGTCGATCCACGGCAGGGGCGGGCGGTGTGGGCGCGCAAGGGCGACTTCCGCACCCAACACGACGCGCAGCTACTGGCCAGCGGCAACCTGCTGCTCTTCGACAACAACGGACTGCCGGGTGAGTCGCGCATCCTCGAGCTCGACCCCATCCGCTTCGAGCCCCGCTGGACCTACCGCGGCGACGAGCAGGCCGTGTTCTATTCCGAATGGCTGGGAGCCGTGCAGCGCCTTCCCGGTGGCACCACCCTGATCACCGATTCGAACTCCGGCCGTGCGCTCGAGGTCACTCCGGCGGGCGAGATCGTGTGGGAATTCCATACCCCCGCCACCGCCGGTGAGAGCGACGAGTTCATCGCCTCGATGTCGCGGATGGCGCGTCTGTCACCAGAGATCCCACTCGACTGGCTCCCCGAGGCAGACGGCGGCTACGTTCCGGAACCCGAGAACCCAGCGGACAGGAGCAGCCATGAGCGGAGAAAACAGCCATGAGCGGAGAAAACAGCCATGAGCACTGAGGACCACGCCATCCGAGACGTCGAAGCGCTCCGCGCGGTGGTGGGCGACCAGCTTCCCGGGATCGAGATGAAGAACGAGAAGCGGCTCGACGAGTTCGCCGTCGACTTTCTCTCGAAGGTGCCGTTCCTGGTGCTGGCGACTTCCGATCTCGAGGGAAACCTCGATGCGTCGCCCAAGGGCGACGGTCCGGGCTTCGTGCTCGTCGAAGACGAACAGACCCTGGTGATTCCCGACCGGCCGGGCAACAAGCTCGTCTACGGGCACCTCAACATCCTCGCGAACCCGCGAGTCGGCCTGATCTTCATGATCCCCGGGACGACCGAGACGCTGCGCGTGAATGGCCGTGCTGAGCTGACGAAGGACCCCGAGCTGCTCGCGCGTCTCGAGGCGCGTGGGCGACCCGCCGTCCTCGCCATCCGCGTCCACGTGGACGAGTGCTTCTTTCATTGTGGCAAGGCCCTGATCCGGTCGAAGCTCTGGCAGCCGACGGCCTGGCCCGAGAAGCATCGCGTCTCGTTCGGCGAGATGTTCGCCAAGAAGGTCGGGGCGGACGCCAAGGCGGCGCGTTCCTTCGACGACGCCATTGATGCGGACTACCGGGACAACCTCTAGACAGCGGTCGCGCTAGGCACTCTCTCGCAGCGCACGCTGGGCCAGCCGGTCGAGCTCGCCGGCGAAGCGCGAGCGCGCGCGCGCCGAGAGGGGAGGAGGTCCGCCCGCGGTGCCACCCGCTTCGCGAATGGATGCCTTGATGTCGCGGGTGGCGAGCGCGCCGCCGATCGAATCTTCGGTGAACTCGCGACCGTGGGTACCCAGAGCGAAGGCGCCGACCTCGAGACAGCGAGCTGCCAGCGGGATGTCCGCAGTCACGACGATGTCGCCGCGACGAATCTCCTCTGCGATCCAGTCGTCCGCGGCGTCGGGACCTTCTTCTACGACGACCATCTCCGCCCCGCTGGGTACCCGCATGCGTTGGTTTGCGACCACGACGACAGGCAAACCCAGTCGAGCGGCCACGTCGTAGATCTCGTCTTTCACCGGGCAGGCGTCGGCGTCGATGAAGATCTCGGTCATAACTCTCATCCTATCGCTCTCGAAACGAGAAGAATGCGCGAACCGGGTCCCGTTCGCCGGCATCCAAGCGCGAAGATCCCGTCCTACCCAGGAGCCCCGGAACATGACCCGAAATGCCCGATCCACTGCCGTTCTGCTCGTGTCTGCCATCGCGCTGACCGCCGGCGTCCAGTTGGCCGGCCGCAGTGCCGACGACACGGCCCGCGACGCCGGCCGCAAGCCTGCGGAGATCCTGGCTTTCCTGGGCGTCGCGCCGGGCATGACGGTGCTCGACGTGATCGCCGCCGGCGGTTGGTACACCGAGGTGCTGTCGGAAGCGGTCGGGCCCGAGGGGCAGGTCTACGCCCAGAACAACGAGTTCGTCCTGAAGATCCGCGACGGCGCGAACGACAAGGCGCTGAGCGCGCGGCTCGCGGACGACCGCTTACCCAACGTCAAGCGACTGGATAGCGAGCTTGCGGATCTTCCCGTCCCCGACGGCACCGTCGACGTCGCGATCACCGCGCTCAACTTCCACGACATCTACAACAGCGGTGGCGAAGAGGCGACGCTCGCATTCCTGGCCGCGGTGCATCGCAAGCTCAAGCCGGGCGCGATCTTCGGGATCATTGATCACGACGGCGTGCCGGACCAGGACAACGCGAAGCTGCACCGGATGCAGAAGCAGCAGGCCCTCGATGTGATTGCCAAGAGCGGATTCACGCTGGTGGCCGAGAGCGAGGTGCTCGCCAATCCCGCCGACGATCACAGCCAGAACGTGTTTGCGCCGGGACTGCGCGGCAACACCGACCGCTTTGCGCTCAAGCTGCGCAAGAAGTAGGGCGCGCCCCGTCGCGGCTCTGAAGATCCCGCGGGTCGTGCCGATAGACCCTGCATGGATGCACTCTTCTTCCTCGCCCGCGGGGGGGACGCCCTTGGCGTCACGTCGAGTCACGATCTGCCCGTGGATCCGGCCGCCGCCCCGCTCCGTCTCGAAGACCCGTCGCCCCTGGCGGGGCTCGCGCAGGTGCTCGACATCGAGCGTCGCGCACGCCCGTTGCGCGACGCCACTTGTCGGTCCTTCCCGGTGTGGGAGCTGGGCCGGGACCTTACGCGCCGCGTCGCCGCCCTCGGCGACGCCGAGATCGAAGACGTCGCCGAGCGCTGGCTGAAGCACGCCGAGACGAGCCTCGACGCGGATCTCTTCGAGCTGACGACTTGCCTGACAGATCTGCGCGAGGCGGTCCGCGCCGCCCAGGGCGGCGAGAGCCTGTTCGTGCTGCTCGAAGAGCGGGCCTGGTAGCCGGAAGCGTCAGGGCCTGCGCGCGTCTCCCTTCGAGTGGTCGCAGACGCCAGTCGGGAAGATCGCGTCGAGCTGGGCGCGTTGCCCGGCATCGAAGACCACGCCGCCGTAGACGCCCGCCGCGATGGCGTCGTCGATGGACATCAGGTGGCACTTGAAGATGTCGCCGGTGATCGGCGCACCCGCCACGATCCGCGACGTCGAGTAGACCGGCATCTCCTGGGTGCAGGGTCCGTCCGGCTCGTTGTCGAGGATGCCGGCCCAGGCGTCTTCCCCGGCGTAGATCAGGTTGCCGTCGGGGTCGAAGCAGCTGTCCACCGCCGCTGCGGGCTTGTTGTTCGCGACACCCTTCCAGGGGTTGGCCTGGATGTTCCGCATCCACTCGTCGATGACCTCGAAGGCCATCGGCGTCTGGTCGAAGTTGCGGAGGTCGGTGAACCAGATGACCTGGTTCGAGGCGTCGCCGTCGTAGTTGAGCAGTCGCTGGCGCGCGGCGAAGGACTGGTGGGAGTTGTGCATGTCCAGCTCGTCTTCCAGGTAGTTCCGCCAGTCGATCAGCGGGATCTGGATGTCGCCGATGTTCACGTGCCCGTGTTCGTAGGCGGCCTCGATGGCACCGGGGTCGGCTTCCTTGCGGGGGCCCGGCGTAGCGCCGAAGTCCGGCGACGTGTTCATGTTCCGCCAGCTCCACGGGTCCAGCAGGTTCGGGTAGATGTCCGGGAAGATCGGCAGACCCGCGAGGTCCGCCGGGTTCGGGCACAGGAAGGACAGGAACGGGCAACCCTCCTGGACCATCTCGGGCTCGTTCTTCCACGACCCCGCGTTGGAGTTCAGGTCGATGAACTCGGCCGCACCGATGAAGCCCGACTTGAGGGCCCCGAGTCCGTACTGCACGCCCACGTTGTCCCAGGTGCTGGCCGCGAAGCCGTCCGCGGCGACGCCGTAGATGTTGATGGCGTCACCGTAGTGGGTCCACTCGGTGCTGGCCTGGTCGGCGGGTGAGATGCCCGGCACGGTGCCGAAGTGGGGATTGAGGACGAGGGGCGAGAGTCCGCGCCAGGCACTGACGCATTCGCTCGAGCCCGGGGGCAGGAAGGGCAGAAGCGCCAGATACGGATTCGGGAACCCGTTGATGGCGTTGAGTCCCTCGATTTCGGTTCGGTTTTCCCAGTTCGCCCACTTCGGGTTGCCGAGCACCGTCTGGAAGTCCATCCAGCGTTCGAGCAGCTCGCAGTCCCCGATGTGGATCGTCTGGGTGAGCATGTCCGGATAGGAATACTGGGGCACGCCCGCGTCGATCAGGCCCTTGTGGTTCTGCCCGTACACGTACTGCTGGATGCCGCCGCCGGATCCGCCGACGCCCACGGTGTAGTCCGGGTTGGCGTAGCCGGACACGAAGCGGTCCTTCACCATGATGGCGGTCTCGCCGCCCAGCTCGAGGTTGTAGTGGGTGCCCGTCTTGGTGCCGGTGGAGTAGGCCACCGCGTAGCCCTTGCCGAGACCGTAGTCGTAGAGCATGCGCGAACGGCTCGGGTCGCCCTGGTAGTGGCCGATGGCCACGCCGCCCTGGAAGTAGTAGATGAGGCGCTGATTCCAGGCCGACAGGTCGGCTGCGTCGACTTCCTGCGCGTTCGGCGACAGCACGGCGATCGAGTAGATGAAGCGGTTGATGGTGCCGCGCTCCCAGCGCACGATGTAGTCGACGGTGTCGCCGTCCATCGTGGTCGTCTGTGCCAGGTCGGCGGGAGTCGGAGCGTCGGGGTCGTAGTCGGCCCAGCCGCCACTCGTGGTGCGGTACTTGAAGGACACGACGGTCTCGATCGTGCAGTCCTCGTCGACTACGGGCCCCAGCTCTGCGTTGGCGCGGTCGCCGTCGTCGGCGCACAGGAAGGGCTCCTGCTGCGGACCGGAGAAGATCGGGCCGCTGGCCGGGTGATTCGTGAGGATCTGGACGGAAAGCTTGCGCTTGTTTCCGCTGCCTCCCTTGATGGCCTGGACGGCCAGCACGTTCTCGCCGACGGCGAGACCCGTCACCACACCCTCCAGCTTCCCGGTCGCCGGGTCGTAGTCGAATGCGTCGGTGATGTCGGCGCCGTTGAGGGCAACCGTGACCCATGAGAGCGGAATGAACGCGGGAACCTCGATGGCCACGCGCGCGTCGCCGCCGCTTACGTACTCCGCGGGGCTCGACAGGACCTCGATCTTGAAGAGGTCCGAGATCCGGCACTGCATTGGCCCGATGCCCATCAGGAAGAGAGCGCTCACGAAGAGCGCGAGGGTCGCGAGACGAGTGGGACGAGCGGAATGGGAAGGACGAGAGTGTTGCTTCTGGGACATGATCGAGGCTCTCCGCGGGTGCATTCGGATGGATGTGCCGGGCCGAGATTCGGTGTCGACAGTGGGGTGTCGATCCTACGCTCTTCCGGCTCTCCATGGCAAGAACCGATTGGGGCGGCTCTGGACCCCCGATCATTCTCGCTCGCCCACCGGGGCCGCGAACGCGTCCGAAACCAGCGTCTCCAGGTCCGAGCCGGTCAGGCTCTCGAGGAACGCGGCCAGGTCGGCTGCTTCAGTCGCGGACAGCCCGAGGGGGCGGATGCGCGGATCGAGCCCCTCGTTCGGAACGCCACCGCGATCGTAGAAGGAGACGACGTCCTCGAGGGTCGCCAGCGAGCCGTCGTGCATGTACGGGGCGGTGCGCCCCACGTTGCGAAGGGTCGGCGTGCGATAGCGCCAGCGGTCCGCTGGGTCGCCGGTGATCTCGTAGCGTCCGAGATCGCTGGCCGGCGGCTCCGCGACCTTCGCGGTGATCGAACGCTCGACTTCGAGGAAGCTGCCGGGCGCGACCTGGATTCGTTGCGTCCCCGAGTCGCTCGGTTCACTCGAACCTCGCGTGGACAGTTCCATCGACCTCGCGAAGCCGATCCCGGTATTGTGGAAGGCTCCGTCGCTGAAGAGGGGCGAAGTGACGGGGTGACAGGCGTTGCAGCCCGCGCGACCGGTGAAGAGTGCGAACCCCCGGCGCGCGGCGGGACTCCCGGCGTCGCTGCCGCTCTGCCAGCGGTCGAACGGGGAGTCGCCGGAGAGCAGGCTGCGTTCGTAGCTGGCGAGCGCCATGCCGAGGGTCTCGACGCTGAGGCCGCGACCGGGGAACGCTTCGTCGAAGCGTTCCGTGTAGCCAGGGTCGCTTGCGACGCGGTCGAGCACGGCGCCGATGGACGGATTCCCCATCTCGTTGCGCGCGAGCAGGGGACCCCAGACCTGATTTTCGAGGCGGCCTTCGCGTCCGTCGTGAAAGAGCTTCTCGACATAGGCCACGTTGAGGATCGTCGGCGCGTTGCGGCGAACGCTGCGCCCCTCGATGCCGACGGCCGTGGCCAGCTCGTTGTTTGCGAATCCCTGCTCCGGGATGTGGCACATCGCGCAGGAGAAGGTCTCGTTGTGGGACAGCCGGCGGTCGAAGAAGAGCATGCGGCCCAGGGCGATCTTCGCGGGGGTCGGCGGGTTGTCGCTGGGAAACTCGGGCGGCGGCAGGCCGAGCGGCGGTGATTCGAGTCGCCCTGCCAGGTCCGCGGGGACGCCGCGTCGCGCGGCGAGTGACACCGAGCGGCTGCGGTAGTCCGGGCTGGCATAGCCGGTCCGGTCGTCGCCGGAGCCGCGGGTCGAGGCTGCGATCGCCGGTGCGGGACTGGGCGTCGCGTCCGGGGCGCCCGCGTCGGCTTCCAACAGGATCGTCTCGAGGTCAGCGATCAGGGTGTCGGGGTGCAGGTAGGAGACCGTATAGACGTTGCGAACGCGCTTCTCACCGTCCACCAGGAAGACGCGCAGGATGTGGGCGATCGGGTCGCGTTCGTTCCCTTCGGCGTCGACCTCGCGTACCAGGCTCTGGCCGTAGGCGTCGAGGAGAGGCGCGAGCTGCTCGCTCCCGGTCGTCGTCAGGAAGCGCCACGCGAGGCCTCCGCGTTCGAAGGATTCGCCGTAGCGCCGCATCACGTCCGGGGTGTCGCGTTCCGGGTCGAAGGACAGGCTCACCAGGCGCACGCGTGCAGCCGTCGTGGGGCGCTGGGCGAGGCGCGCCCTCAGCTTCTGGAAGACCGCGGTCGCCAGGGGGCAACCGTTGACGTCGCTACAGCTCGCGTAGATGAACGACAACAGGGCGACGCCAGAGCCGAGTTCCTGGTGCAGGCTGCTCGCCTCTCCCGAGCTCGTCAGGACGGCGCCGTCCGCAGCGGGGAACAACGGCGGCAGCGCATAGCTGCCGGGGACCGGCGCCGAGAAAGCGAGCTCTCCCCAGCCCGGCGCGAGCGCCACGTCCGCGCCGGATTCGTCCTCGTCCGCGTGCTCGCCGCCGTGTGCGAGGACGCCCATCGGGAGACTCAGGGTCAGCGCCGTCGCAAGACACAGGGCGCGGATCGACACGCTCGGCTCGAACCCCTTCAGTGCGATTTCGCGACCGCCTGTTCCGCGTCGGCGGGTTCCTGCACCTGGGGGCTCGGCGCCTTGGGTGCAAGCCCATAGAGTGCGCGCGCGCCGAAGCGCATCTGGTGCGGCCGCCCGAGCTTCTCGGCCGTGAAGTCGATCGAGAAGGTCGGCTCGAGCTGCTTGCCGTTCCATCGGTAGGCCTTCAGGTACTGCTCGTTGTCGTCCCCCTTCTTGTCCCAGTTCCCGAGCAGCGACGACGTGAAGTAGAGGCGTTCGCCGTCCCAGCTCTGGGAGACCATGTTGAGCTGCTTGCCGATCGTCTTTTCGTAGATCTGCTTGGGAGCGTGCGGGTCGCGGATGTCGAAGAGTCGCGCGGTGCCGTCCATGAAGGTGTCCACCCACAGCAGCGTGTCGTTGGCGGCGATGGAGATGTCCACGGGGAAGGGCACCTTGGACGGGTCGGCGATGTCGGCGACGGCCTTCGACTGCCACTCGCCGGCGTCGTCCCGGTAGATGAGCCAGAGCTGCGAGGTCAGCGCGGTGCTGGTGAAGCACCAGTCGTTCTCCTCCCCCCACGCACAACGGATCTCGAGGGGCACGCCGGGTACGTCGAGGATCTTCTTCGGCTTGCGGGTGTGCAGGTCCCAGATGGTGACCGTATTCCCGAAGCGCTTCATGGCCTCGGAGTCGGCGAGCATCTTGCCGAGGTCCATCATGTAGTTGGTCCAGCCCGTGAAGGACGACGTCACGAGCACGTTGAGTCGCGGTAGGGCACGCACGTCGTAGCCGTAGCCGTCGGCGAACTGCCCGCTCTTCACGGCGCCACCCAGAGCGTCGTCGGTGGGCATCCAATGCGTCGCGACGTAGTCGCCGTCGTTGGTGTATTCGACCATGGCCGTGCGACCACCGTGGTCCTTGTTGTTCGACAGACCGGTGATCAGCATGCGGCCGGGCAGGGCGTAGTGGGTGTGCGGCCCGACGACTCCGCCGCTGCGGGCCGTGAAGTCGGTGATGGTTTTCGTGAGCTTGGGCTTTTCGGGGTCGCTGTGGATGTCGAACACGAAGATCTTGTTGGTGTCGAGGCCGCCGGCCCACAGGTACATGCGGTCGTCGGTGAGACCCGAATGGTGCGCCTCGTTGCGACCGCCGACGGATAGGCTGTTCACGACCTTGCCGTATTGCTTCGAGGCCGGGTTCGCGTCCACGGTGACGAGCTTGTCCTGGCCGTCCCCGACGCCCTCAGTGCCCAGGGTCCAGACGTAGATGTAGTCCTCCTGCCCGGTGATCTTGGCCATGTAGGGGGACATGCAGGTCTCGTCGGCGAGGGCTGCGTCCGCGCCGGCGAAGGCGGCGAGGAGGATGCCGCAGAGGCCGAGGATGCCGGGGTTCGTTACGAGTCGGGGTCGTCGCACGTTCGTCCCTCCGCTTGGGATGATGGCTGGGGGTGAGAAATGGCGGTGACTGATGGCGGTGACTAGTGGCGGTGAGTGACGCGAGTGTAGTGCGGTCCCGCGGCAAACGCGGCCGCTAGCGCCCGATGGGAACGATCTGGTAGGTGGCGTCGCGCCTGCAAGGCGCGCCCTCGTCGCCGTCCTGTACGACGATTGCCGTGCCCGGGTCGCCGGGGGGCGGGCGGCGAAGCTGGTGTGCGGCAACGCCCTCGGAGCGGGCGGCCACCGGGGCCAGGATCTCCACGGCGACGGGACCCGCTGGCGCCGGGTCGCTGAGCACGGCCTCGGGAAAACGCCACAGGGCAAAGCGGTCGCTCTCGCGTCCTCCCGGGGCTGCCGACAATCCGTAGATCCAGTTCTTGCCGCGAGAGCGGCCGCGGGCGAGGCCCCGAACCCCCGCGCCGCCGAGGTCGAGCAAACGGGCTTCGCTGAACCGCAAGCCGCCCGCATCCACATCGTGCCGGACGAGTACCGCGTAGCCGTCGACGAGGGGAGCGCGCAAACCGAGCCAGACGTGTTCGACCCCTTCCGGGTGGGATACCACGGCGCCCTCGATGTCGAACGACGCGCTGCAGTCCCCGGTGTCCGCGCGAGCGTCGCCTTCGCTGACCGCCCGCAGCACCCGGGCCAGCTCGCCCTGAGGAGAGTCGCCCTGGGGAGAGCCGCCGAAGACTCGGGCCCAGTCGATCGTCTTGCCGCTCGAGACGAATCCGATGCGGCCGGGTCGGGCCACGATCGCGCCGTTCTCTCGCTCGAGCCGAAGACCGACATAACGTCGACGGTTCGGCCTGACCTTGCAGTCCTTGTTGCGGCTGTGGGACCCGTAGACGAGCACCTCCCCGTCGGCGAAGCGCGCGAGGGCCTCGATGTCGGAGATCTCGTCCTCGGGGGCGAGCACTGGCGAGATCACGACCGCCTCGCGGCTCGCCGTATCCGGCCGGCCGTCGTCGGCCATGCCATAGAGAAACAGCTGCGTGCGGACCTCGTTGTCCCCGACGAGCCAGCAGTCCGCTGCGCCCGTGTGACACGGCACCCGCAAGATCGTCGATGCCTCGCAGACCGGCGCGCCGCCCAGGCTGGACAGCGAGTCCGCCGCGGCGGTCGGGCCCGCTGCGAGGACAGAGACGAGGACAGAGACGAGGGCGCAGACGAGGACAGTGACGAAGACAGAGACCCTTGCGATGGCGAGGACCGAAGCTCGGGCGAGAGCGAAGACCATGGGGCGGCCAGCATAACCGGGCGGGCTCCCGCGCGGCATCGGCCATACCCCCGGTACAGAAGAATCGCTTGCTGTTCCGGGTAGATACGCGTAAGGTGACGGGTCTGTGACGAGATCGTGGCAAGGCCGCGACGGCCTCGGCACAACACGTCCGAGCAGAGGTCATGAGCAGCTTCGAGTCCCGTTTCGAGCGCCTGGAGCTCAAGTATCTGATCGACGAGGCCACCGCCGAACGCGTGCGGCAGGACATCGAGCCGTTCTGCCATGCCGACGCCCACAATCCCCGCGCCCACAGTCTCGCCGCCCGTCCGGGCGCAGCGCGCGGCTACCCGATCTCGTCCCTGTACCTAGACAGTCCGAATCTCGCCTTCTACCAGGCGAAGGAACGGGGCGACTCCGAGCGGATCAAGCTGCGCGTGCGCGGCTACGGCGACGCGCCGTACGCCATCCTCGAGTGCAAGCGTCGGGTGGCGGACGTCATCGACAAGACCCGGGTGACCGTCGACCGCAAGGACATCGAGCGCGCGTCCCAGGGGTTCGTCGACCCGGGCTCGGATCATCCCGAGGCGCAGCGCTTCCTGGCGGACTTCGCGCGTCTGGTCGCCAGCGCGGGGGCGGAACCGACCCTGCTGCTCTACTACGAGCGCGAAGCCTACGTGAGTGAGGTGGACCACTACGCACGGGTCACCTTCGACCGCCACATCGAAGCGCATCGGACCTCGGAATGGACGCTCCGAAGGCAGGGCGAAGCGCCTTGCCGCTTCGACGACCACTGGCGGCGCGACGACGACCATCGATCCGTCGTGCTCGAGCTGAAGTGTCATTCCTGTATCCCGTGGTGGATGACGGACCTCATCCGCAAGCACGCCCTGCGCCGGCAGTCGTTCTCGAAGTACTCGATCGGTGTGCACCTGACGGGCATCGAGCAGGGCGAGGACCGCATCACCCGCCGCTCCGCGAGATGGATGCAATGAACCCCGACCCGCTCCTCGGAGACTTCTCGACCGCCCTCGCGGCCTCGACCGACTCACTCGTGGCGGGGCGGGCCTGGATCCATCCCTTCATTGCGTTGCTCGGCGCCTTCGTCTTCGGCCAGGTGTTGGCCTGGACCTACGAACGCACCTATCGCGGGCTCAGCTATTCCCGCGGCTTCAGCCACACCCTGGTACTGGTGTGCATCAGCGCGTCGATTCTCGTCCTGGCCATGCACTACTCGTTGCTTGCTGGCCTGGGTCTGTTCGGGATCCTGTCGATGATCCGCTTCCGGACGGACCTGAAGACCCCGCGCGATCTCGTCTTCGTGATGGGGGCGGCGACAGTGGGAGTGGCGTGCGGGGTGGGTGCCATGCTCGAGGCCAGCATGGGCGCCGCCGCCTTCTCCACCGTCGCGCTGTACCTCTACACGGGACCCTTCGGGTCGCGGGTGCGCTTCGACGGCGTCCTGCGCTTCCGGTTGCCGATCGACGTCGAGGCCGAGCCCTCGCTCACCCAGCTGCTGCGGCGTCATTGCCGTCAGCGGCACCTGCTCAGCACGGCCGAGCTCGACGAAGGAACCCAGCGCGAGCACGTCTATCAGGTGAAGTTCTTCGGCGACCGCGATCGCGAAGAGCTGCTGCAATCCCTCCGGTCCGAGCTGCAGGCGCACGAGACGCGCCTGATGCTGCAGGACGCGACGTCGGAGTACTAGGCCGGTGGCAGATCGCGGCAGAACGATGTGGCGCTCGGTCGCCCACGGTGTCGAGCGGGTCTTCGACGCCTTCCGTGCGCGTCCCTTCGGCATCCTCGTCTTCGCGGCGAGTGCTGCCCTGCTGCTCTACCTCCAGGTCGAGAGCGACGGCGCCATCCGAGCGGAAGCCGTCGCGTACGGTCAGCAGGTCGACCAGCCCGCGCGCGTCGCCTCGTTCGTGACCGACGTGTACGTGCGGGCGGGCGATCTGGTGGAAGCCGGGACGCCGCTGGTCGATCTGTCCTCTCACTTCATCGACCGCGAGCTCGCGCAGCTCGACGCCGAGGTCCAGAAGCTGATGCGCGAGTCGCAGCTCGCGCAGGCGCGGCTCGTCGTCGAAGAGCAGCGCTGGCTCGACCCGAAGGTGAGGCTGCGACCCGACCGACCCTCTCTCGAGCGCCCCACCGAGGCTCTCTACGCCAAGGAGCTTGCGGTGCTGCAGACGCGACGTCGGCAGCTGCTCGAGGACCGCGATGGTCTGACGGTCAAGAGCACCGCCGCCGGGCGTGTGCTGCATGTCGCTGCGCCGGGCACCGCCGTCGCCGCGGGGGCTTCGGTTGCGGCGCTTGCACCCGAGTTCGCCCAGGAAATCGTCGCGTACGTGCCCGCGAGCACTCAGCCTGGCAGCATCGCCGTCGGCGCGCCGGTGCGGATCTCTCGCCCGGTTCGGGCCTGCACGGGGAGCGCCCAGGTGATTCGACGGGGTGCCGCGGTCGAGGAGGCTCCCGGTCAGTTGCGCGGCATGCTGCGACTTCCGGTCCATGGCATGCCCGTCTACATCTCGGTGCCGGTTGGCTGCGATCTCGGTGTCGGGCAGACGCTCACCGTCGAGTTCGCCCGCTCGGTGATGTAGCGGCGCCCCGCGATGTCGAAGCGGCGCCTGTTCACCGGGGTCTTTCTCTCCGCGCGAGTCGCAGCCCGGATCTCGCTGGGGGCGGCCCTGTCGTCGGCAGCGGCGCTCTTGTCGCTAGCGGCTCTCTTTTCGCTAGCGGCGCTGGGGTGTGCGAGCCGAGACGACGGCGAGCGGCGGGCGCAGTCGGAACGGGAACGCGTGGCGCGGGCGACGGAGAGCGTGTCCCAGGATCCGCTGGTCGAAGCACAGCTCGCGGCCATCGAGGCGGCGCGCGCCCGAGAAGCGGCCCCGCGAATCGTCGACGAGGTGGAGCTGCGGGTCGAAGACGACTACATCGACGACGACCACCGACTCAGCCTGGTTGCTCGGGTGCCGGTGAATCGACCGGCCGAGCTCAGCGCTCAGCGGGAAGTCCTCGCCGCCGAGACGAAGCTCGCGATCTCGCGACTGGAAGAAGTCTCGCTCCAGCGCCGGGCAGAGCTCTGCTTTCCCTCGGTGGAGGCGCTCGCGGCCGAGCTACGCCGGGCCCTGTACGCGGACTTCGTCGACCAGCGGCGGGCACTGCTCGACTGGAACGACGACTGGCGCAGCGCCGGCACCATCGACGAGCTGCGGGGAGCGCGCTTCGAGCTCGAGAGCCGCATCAAGCTGGCATCCTGGCTGCCCGACCCGGTGCCCGTGCCCGAGACGGTGGTCGCGGTCCTGCCCGAGATCGGGCCCGGTCCCGGCGTGCTCGTGCGCAGCCCGGACCTGGTTCGCGCGACGGTGCAGCGACACAACCCCTCGGTCGCGATGCGACAGGCGACGGCCGAGCGCTACCGCGCCCTCGCCGAACGCGCGCGGGCTCGCAATCAGCCGTGGGTGAAGTTCGTGGACATCGGCTACGAGCATCGCACCGAGCGGTCCGACAACGGGGTCAGCGGCCAGATCGCATTCGAGATCCCGCTGGGCGGCGAGAAGACGAATGTCAGCCGCTACGAAGCCCTGGTACGGATGGAGGGCGGGGAGGCCCGGGGCATCGTCGCCGAGCAGATGGCAGGCACCCTGCGGGCGCTCGAGGACCTGCACCTGTTCGAGTCCAACAGTGATCGCTGGCGCGAGTTGTTGCGCCTCGCAGACGAGGCCGAGGACATCGCGCTCCGTTGGTGGTCGGATCGCCTCGCCAAGCCCGCGGACGTCGCCGCATTGCTCGACGAGGCCTTCTCGGCGCGCAACGCCGTGGTCGAGGCGCGCGAGCGCGCGGGCAGCGCCTACTGCACGGTGCTCGCGATGTCGGGGGTCGAGCTCGAGGCCTGGCCGCGGGCTGCGGCACCCGCTGGGGCTCTCGTTCCGGCTAGGGATTGAAGAAGCAGAAGTGGCTGGGCTGCCCGCCGAAGCCGGCGGGCGGGCTCGCGATCTCTGCATCCACCAGGGCGCGATGGTCGTCCACCCAGGTGCGGATCGGCGCCAGCTGGCTCGTGAGGTTGCCGGCGACAGGCGTGATCAGCGTCTCCATGCGGTCGATCTCGGCATGGATCTCGGCTTCGCTGAAGACGTTGTCGAGCAGGTCCTGGAGCTTGGCCAGGTAGAGGGTATTCGTCGAGGAGATCTCGTACAGGCGCCGCGCCAGCGCGGCGCGCGGGACGATGGCCTCGGCGTGGTTCGGGTCGCCGGTTCGACCCGGTAGCGTATTGCCGCGGCCGAAGGTGTCGTCGGTGCCCCAGGGAATGAAGCGGATCAGGCCGTCTGCCGGGTCGACGTAGAACCAGAAGTTGTTCTGGTCGTCCACGTAGCCGTCCCAGTGCCCGGCGAGGCCCTCGGCCGCCCAGAACGTGAGGAACGCGTCGACGTCGACGAGCCCCTGGATGGCGGCCAGGCGGGCCGCGTCGGACAGGCCCGGCAGTTGCAGCGCGTTCGTGAGCGCGTCGATCTCCGAGGTGTCGGCGGCGGCCGCCGCGTCCTTCGGTTCGATCGTGTTGCGGAACGAGCCGGGCCAGAAGTCGGACAGGGTGCCCTCGTAGAGCCGACCCTGGTCCTGGTCACTGCCGAAGTTCCGGCGCAGGAAGGGATCCGTGATGCTCTCGACGTGGGTGAAGATGCGGTCGACGGCGGTGGTCTCGTTCATGCCGTCGACGACAGTGACCGTCAGGTGCGCGAAGTTGCAGCGGGGCGCGGGCACTCCGGCGTCCGCCATCAGTGCGTACGCCAGGCACTGCTTGACGTGGGCCGGGTCCTGGTTGTTGTTGTTGAGGGTCAGGCGATCCATGCTGTTCAGCTGCTGGCCGCCGACGAACTCGTCGAACTTGATCTTGAGGGACGGCATGGTCTCGGAAAGGGAACCGACGAAGCCCTTCTTGCGAACGGCGACGTTCTGGAAGGTCTTGCCGTCGACGGTCACCTCGGCCGGGAAGAACGTGTAGTCGAACAGGTCCCGCCAGGGCTGGTTGCCGCAGTCGAGACTGCCGAGCTCGGCGAAGATGTCGAGGGCCTCGACGCGCAGCTGATCCCAGTCGGTCTCGTCGATGCGCACGTTGACCTCGAGCAGTCGCTCGGGGTCGAACATGAAGCTGGACTGATCCGTCGAGACCTGCGCGATCTGGCAGCTCCGGGCGAGGCCGGGCTCGAGGGCCGGGTTCGCGAGCGTGCGCGCCAGGACGACGAGATCCGTCAGGTCGCACTGCCCGTTCGACCGGACGCTGCAGCGCTCGGGAGTCGTGAGCGCGCTGCGGAGACCGACCTGGAGCTCGCGCATCTCGGTCACATCGGCGGCGGTGGTGTCGTCGTCCCCGGTCGGGTCGCCGCACTGGCAGCCGTCGCCCTGGCCGTCGGGTCCGCCGGGCCCTCCGGTATCGGCCTGTGAGGGATTCTGGCGCCCGGGGCAGTTGTCGTCGCAGCCGGCGGTGTTCCCACCGATACAAGCGCCATCGCCCGAGATGCCGGACAGGTCGCCGTCGTCGGGGATCTGGTCTCCGTCGCGGTCCGGGTAGGGGGACAGGGCCCGCAGGTCCGCGAAGCTCTGGGACGAGAAGCCCGAGTTCCACTGGTTCTCTTCGCCAAAGGTCGAGATCACGCCGTCTTCCCAGTCGTTCAGGGTGGGGAAGCAGGGGTTGATGAGTGCGTGGGGGTCCTGCTCGAGGCGGAAGATCTCGCCCGCGTTCAGGTCGTCCTGGGGCGGCGAGCAGCCGGGCGTGATCGGGACGTGCTCGCCGAGGGGCCCGAACACGTGGGCGTCGCTGGCGTTCCGGATGGTGACGTTCCAGTCGTTGTGCGAGACCGGGAAGTTGCTGGCCGTGATGTAGGTGCCGTCGCCGCCGTTGTGCGCGCGGACGTTGATCCACCAGTCGCCGCCGCCCGGGTTGAAGCCGAGATCCGTCGGTTCGTCCTCGGCGATGGTGAGCACCGTGCCGGCGCGCAGGTCGCTCCAGACGGCATGATTCGAGAAGACGAGCTGGTCGCTGCAGCTCAGCCCCTCGCAGATGTCGAGCTTCCAGCCGCGGATGTCGAGGTGGTCGGCAACGACCACCAGCTCGATCCAGTCGCCCCCGTTGCCGGCGATGCGTCCGAAGTAGGTGTCGCTGGGCGGGTCGATGCTGTTGCCGTCGCCGTCGGTGGTGGCGTCGCCGCCGTTCAAGAAGCCGCTGCTGTTGACCGCGTTGAACTCGTTCACGACGAGCGGGGCCGCGGCTGCGGGAGGGGCGCCCAGGGTCAGCCCTGCGAGCAGACAGAGGACCGCGCGTGTTCGTGTGAGAAGGACCGCGCGTGTTCGTGTGAGAAGGGCCGCGCGTGTTCGTGTGAGAATCGACGAACTCATCGCGTGCGCCGCCGAGTCGCCAACCCCGCCAGCAGCCCGCTGCCTGCGAGCAGCATCGCGATGGATCCGGGCTCGGGCACACTGATGAGGGTCGTGGGAGCGAGAGTATCGGCTTGCAGGTCGGCCCCGACGGTCTCGCCCCCCTGGAGCGCGACCTCGCCCCCCAGGACGGCATTCACCTGCAGCTCTCCGACACGTTGGGGGCCGGGGCTCGGACTCACGGGGTCGAGACCGTTGATGCGCACGCTGCCGCCGCTGAAGTTCGCCAGGAGATCGGCGCCCGGCTCCGGCACGAAGGAAGCGAAGCTGAGCCCGGACTCTGCGGTCAGCTCGAAGGTGAAGCCGCAGATCTCGTCGCCCAGCCCGTCGTGGCATGCGCTTCCGGGGTCCGAGGCGCTCGGGCCGCCATCGAGATAGAGGAAGACGGACTGCACGCCGCCCGTCGGGACGCTGCCGCTTCCGGGCACGCCGTCGTCGTTCGGGCTGTGGAAGAGCTGGGCGCCCAGGGCTGCTACCGGCAGTAACGCGACGCAGAGCCCTGCCACGGTGGCCGCAGCGCGGAACGACAGGACTCTCAGCGGCGGCAGGGCCAGAAGGGACGACACGGTCGCCAAGAGTGCCCGATCGCCCGGTGTCGGGGCAAGGGAAAATCGGAATGCGGATCGATCGAACGGCCACCCCAGGGCAGCCGAGTGCCGTGGAAGGACTGACCGCGCGTGCAGTTGTCCCGGCTTCTGCACCCGCGCGTCCTATCCGCCGCTCGGACGGCGATGGACCGTGCTGGGGGGTTCGGCGTAGAATCCCGCGTTCAACGCGTTTGCTTCCATTCAACGCGTTTCTCTCAATTCGACGCGCCTCGAGGGGGCTCCGCTGCGACTCCGTCTCGACACTTCGTTCCTGTTGCTCGCCGCCGTGCTGCTTCCGAGCAGCTCGCTGGCCGCGCCGCTGATCCTGAACGAGTACAACGCAGTGTCGGCCGGGAACTTCCTCAACGGTGGCGACGCTGGGATGGACGCGGACGGCGGAAGCGCGTCCGATGCAACTCTGGGCCGCGTCCAGGGCAACGGGGGGGACTGGTTCGAGGTCGTGATCCTCGAGGACGGACTCGACCTGCGCGGCTACCAGTTCGAGATCTACGACGACGGCGCCGCCGTCCCGGACGCCACCCTCGTCGTCAGCCAGGAAGCACTCTTCGCGAGCCTTCGTGCGGGCACGATCCTCACCATCGCCGAAGACCAGGCGACCGATGCCAGCTACGACCCGGACGCCGGCGACTGGTGGATCCAGCTGCAGGCGACATCCGGTGGGGACGCCACCTACATCAGCCAGGCGGCCTTCGACGTCAGCAACAACGACTGGCAGCTGCGTGTTCGGGACGCCGTCGGCGTGCTGGTGTTCGGTCCGGGCGGGGAGGGCGTGAGCCCGGCCGGTGGTATCGGCAGCAGCGAGGTGTTCCGCCTGGAAGAGGATCCGTCGAGCTTCATCGACGCCACCTCGCTCTGCTACGACGACGGCAGTCGGGCCAGCAGCTTCGGTCTGCCGAACAGCTGGGGCGACCCGGCCAGGACCCAACGCTTCGAAGCCCTGCGACTGGGCCTGCCGCCCACGTCCCAGTGCGACGAGACCGACCTGTCCGATGAGGCCTTCGACCCGGATCGTCTGCTCGAGGTCGAGATCACGATGGCGCCGGAGGACTGGGAGGCGGTGCGCACCCAGACGCGCAAGCTGCTCGACATCTTCGGCGGCGACTGCGCGGATCGACCGCCCCCGAGCCCCTTCTTCTTCCTGCCGGGCGACATCACCATCGACGGAGTGACCCTCGAGAATGTCGGCATCCGGAAGAAGGGCTTCTTTGGGTCGCTCGACCGTCTGAAGCCGAGTCTCAAGATCGACTTCGGGGAATTCGTCCCCGACCAGCGTTGGTCGAGCCTCGAGCGCCTGACCCTGAACAACAGCCGGCAGGACCGGTCCCTGGTGGACCAGTGCCTCGGCTACAAACTCTTCCGCGATGCGGGTCTGCCGGCATCGCGTTGCAACTTCGCGCACGTCACCGTCAACGGAAACGACCTCGGCATCTACGTCAACGTCGAGAGCATCAAGGACCCCTTCCTCGCGAGAAACTTCGGCAACGCCGCCGGCAATCTCTACGAGGGAGCGGTGTCCGACTTCCGCGAGAACTACATCGGCACCTTCGAGGCGAAGAACGGCGGGGACGGCAGCGACGTCGACACCCTCGCCGAGGCGCTCGGGTCGTCCGATGAAGACCTGCTGGAGGCGCTGGCGCCGCTCATCGATCTCGACACCTTCCTGACCTTCTGGGCGATGGAAGGGCTGGTCGGACACTGGGACGGCTACTCGGGCAACAGCAACAACTTCTGGATCTACGACGATCCCGCCACGGGCTGGCAGTTCATCCCCTGGAGCCTCGACGACATCTTCGGTCGGGGAAGTCCCTTCAACGACCAGGGGCCGGACCGCGCGATCGCGCCCTCGGCCTTCGACCGCAGCCAGCTCGTGCACCGCCTGTGGGCGCTGCCGTCGGTTCGCGCCGGCTACGAGTTCCGCATCGGCGAGCTGCTCGACGACGTCTGGGACGAAACCGCGCTGCTGGCGGAAATCGACCGCATGCAGGCCCTCATCGAGCCCGTCGCCGGAGACCTGTCCGCCGAGATCGACGAGACCCGGGCATGGATCAACGACCGCGCGAGCCACGTGGCCGACGACTTCGGGGGCTCGCCCCCGGCCAACCTCGGCACGCCGCTCGGGGGTCGCGCCTGTCTCGAGCCGAACGGTTCGCTGCACGTGGAGTTCTCGGGCAGCTGGGACACGTTGTCCTCGGGCAACCCGACGGGGGAGGGAGACGTCAGCGTGTTCTCTGTGACCGGGGAGGACCCGCCCTTCGTGCACAACGTCGTGGGCTTCGTCTCCGGCCCGTCGGACGTGTCGGGAACCGACTACCCGACCCTGCGTTTCATCACGGTGCGCTTCAGCCCCCTCGAGGTCTTCGCATTCAATCTCGAGATCGACCCCGAGCAGTACGTCGTGGGAGGGCCCACCGCGGTCGACGACACCATCGTCAGTCAGATCGCATTCATCTTCGATCCGCTGGAAGCGGCGCTGCCGTTCCCCGTCGGGCAGACCGTCGATCTCACGATGACCCTGACGGACGCCTCGACGATGCCGGGAGGAACCGTCGCCGGCATCCTCGACGCGACCCTGGCCTACTGGGTGCCGGTACCCGTGCCGGAGCCGTCGTCGGGGGTGTTGGGGGCGTGTGCGCTCGGCGTGCTCGCGGCCATGGCGCGTCGCAGGCGTCGCTGACGGTTCCCGATCTTCACGACGGAAGCGAAGAGATCTTCACCACGGAGAACTCCGCCTCCATCAGCGGGTCGGCCAGCAGGGTCCGGATCAGGATGTGCCCGTTCGGGTAGCCCTGGGTGCAGATCCAGTTGTCGACGCCCGGATTCTCGTGGCAGGCGAAGATCTCGAACGATCCGTCGTCGCCGAGCTTGACCTGACGGTTGTTGATGCCCACCCGGTGGAAGCGGTAGTCGCCGGACTCGAGGTAGCGCGTGAGGATCTGGCACGACCAGTAACGGCACGGCACGTCCTTGCCCGTGATCCGGATGGCCTCGTCGTCTCGCAGTCGGTACCAGGCTCCCAGGTACTGGATGCCGGGGCCGGGCAGGTTGTTGGCCACGAGCTTCGGGTCGATCATCTGGGCCAGCTCGCCGGGGGTGTGCTCGTCGTCGCGCGCGCCGTCGAGTACGAGGTTGCCGTCGGTGATGTGGGTCGCGTCGACGCGCTGCCCGCCCTCGGTCTTCTCGAACGAAACGAGATTGAGGCCCGCGAAGATCGATAGGCCAATCGAGACGTCCGTCGCGTCCTCGACGAAATCGATCACGCGGCCGAGTCCCGCCTCGAGATCGTCCTCGCTGTAGTGGGCGGGGATGTCGACATCGGAGAGGCACTCGACGTGGAGCACGGCGGGGCGGTAGCGCCCGCTGTCCGTGGCGTGCACGAATTCCGGGAAGTACTGCCGCGTGAACAGGATCGGCCGCGCACCCGCGAGCTGGACCCAGTTGTCGACCCCGTCCGGGCGTTCCGCCGACAGATGAATGCGCGCGACGGATTCCCCCCGCTCGTCCTTCCAGACGAGCTTGTCGTCGATCAGGTCGTCGACGATGTAGTAGGCGTCGTTCTCGTTGTAGGCGTAGACCGTGACGGAAAAGAACAGGTCTTCGCCGCGGCGGACGGTGAGCTCGTAGGACAGCTTCTCGTCGAGCTTCGCCTCGTGGTAGAGCGTGTCCGTGCCGTCCCCCTTGAACTTGCGGATCGGCGTCATCATCCGCACCAGCCGGGGATGTCGGCGGTCGTACTCCATTTCCAGCTCCTGGGCTGCGGCGAGCAGCCGCACCAGGTAGCGGTAGCCCTCGGCACGCTCGCGCGGCGTTCGCGCGCCGGTGGGGCCGGTGATCTTCTCGCCGATCTGCTTGAGGCGGTCGGCGAAGTCGTTCCAGGCCCTCTGGCTGGGGTGAGTCGGGCTGGACGCGGGAGGCGTTTTCGGCATGGGACTCCTCGGGGACGCGGGGGACACGGGGTGGCATCGGGAGGCATCGAAGGTAGCGGCAGTCCGGGCGCGCCCCGGCCGGGGCCCGGACACACGCCGGAATCCATCCGACTCCGGCGGCGTTCGGGTCCGATTCGCGGGCGGGCGGCCGGACGCCGCGGGCTCGGCCGTCTAGTCTCGGGGCGCATGGCGCCGAATTCCCAGCCCGCTGAGCTGCCCGCACCCTTCCGGCCGCTGCCCATCCGTGCCTTCAACGCCGTGGGTCGCGGGCTGGGTCGCCTGGGGTCTTCTCCCTTCGCGTTCGACGTCGAGACCCTGCTCGCGCGCTCGTCCCGAGAGACCGGTCTCGACGATTTCGGCGACGAGGCCTTCCGACCGGCGCTCGCGTGTCTCGTCGAATCACTCGAGCAGGACGGTCGGCTCAACCTCTTCGGTCGCTACTTCGCGAAGCGGCAGCTGCTCGAGCTGCTCGGCCACCGACTGCGGATCCTGGACTACCGGAAGCGACACCCGGAGGTGGCCGCGCAGCGGATCGAGCGGCCGATCTTCATCACGGGACTGCCTCGCACCGGCACGACCCTGCTCCACGGCCTGCTCTCCGAGGACCCCGCCCATCGCGCGCCGCTCTCGTGGGAGATCGACGACCCATGTCCGCCCGCGCGCCCGGATCATTTCGAGAGCGACCCGCGCATCGCGCGGACCGCCAAGCGCTTCGACCAGCTGCGTCAGCTGGCGCCGGACTTCCAGGCGATCCACCCCATCGGCGAGCACATGCCCCAGGAATGCATCGTGCTGACGGCCTCGGCGTTCATGAGCCTGCGCTTCGAGATGTGCTTCGACGTGGCCGGCTACCAGCGCTGGCTCTTCGCCCAGGACATGGCGCCCGCCTACCGCTTCCACCGTCTCTTTCTCGAGCATCTGCAGTCCGGCGGCGCCGCGGGCCGCTGGGTGCTGAAGTCCCCCGGACACCTCGGACCCCTCGACGCCTTGTTCGCGGAGTACCCCGACGCGCTCGTCGTGCAGACCCACCGCGATCCCGTCCGCATCGTGCCTTCGGTGGCCAGTCTGGAATACGCCATGCGGCAGGTCTCCAGCGACGACCTCCAGCCCTTCGCCCTGGGCCGCCAGATGCTGTGGCTGTGGTCCGCGATGCTCGAGCAGGGGATGGAGAGCCGGCGGCTGCATCCCGAGCGGGAAGGGCAGATCGTCGATCTCCACATGAGCGAGATCGTCGCGGATCCGGTGGGCTGCGTGGGACGCATCTACGAGCGACTGGACGTGGCTTTCACGCCCGATCTCGCGGATCGGATGCGCCGCTACGTGGCTTCGCATCCGCGCGACGAGCACGGCGTGCACCGCTACAGCCTCAGCGCCTTCGGCCTGGACGAAGCCGAGATCCGTCAGGCCTTCAAGGGCTATTGCGAGCACTTCGGCGTGGCCCCGGAGCCCTTCGTCGACGCGTGATCCGGTCAGCGGCGGGGGATCTTGTACACCCGCATGAGAATGGCGTTGGCCCAGGCTTCCGGGATGAGCCCCATGAAGCGGCTCTGTAGATGGGCCGAGAGGGGCGCGTAGTAGCGCAGGCGCGGGCGGCGCGACGTCGCCACACGCGCGATCAACTCGCCGATCGCCGCGGGCGGGAGCGCGTTCTCGAGACTCTTCATCGCGTAGTCGTCGAGGTCGAAGAAGAGCTGTCGATAGGGGTTGTCCGGGTCGTTGCGGAGATCCACCGCGCCGTCCCGCGCATTCTCGAAGACCGCGGTATCGATGAAGCCCGGAACCACGAGTGATACCGAAATGCCCCAGGGCGCCAGCTCGAAGCGCAGGCCGCGCGTCGCGATGTCGAGCCCCGCCTTGGTCGCGTTGTAGGGCACGGCCAGCGGCGCGGCGACGCTGCCGCCGAGAGAGCCGACATTGATGATCCGACCGCTTCTCTGCTCGCGCATGATGGGCGCCACTTCACCCGACAGCTGCAGGGCGCCCAGCAGATTGACGTCGAAGATGTGCCGCAGCGCGCTGCGGCTGAAGTGCTCGATGGCACCGCCCGGGCTGTAGCCCGCGTTGTTGACGAGGACGTCGATGCGACCGAAGGCGTCCATCGCGCTGCGGACGAGGGCCGAGGTCGCGTCTTCATCGGCGAGGTCGCAGACCACCGGCAAGGCGTCGCACCCCTGCTGGGTGAGGTCCTTCGCGACGCTCTCGAGCAGCTCGCCGCGTCGCGCCGCGACGACGACCCGGAAGCCGCGCTTGGCCAGGCTGCGAGCGGCGGCTTCGCCGATCCCGGAAGAAGCGCCGGTGACGAGCGCGACGCGATCCCGTGTCTGCATGCCACGAGAGTCGCCGTCCAGGGCGGGCGGGGCAATCGCGGGGTTCGAGAACCGTCAGACCCGGGGGCCGTCCGAGTCCAGATCCGGTTCCTGGGCCTCGTCCTGCCCCGTCGCGTGATAGCGGGCGTATTCCTCGACGAACGACAGCTTGGTCGGGTCCGTGATGCGATCCACATAGAGAACGCCGTCGAGGTGGTCGAACTCGTGCTGGCAGACGGTCGCCAGGAAGCCATCGGCGACGCATTGCTGGGGCTCACCGGACGCGTCGAGGTAGTCGACCTGAATGCGGCGCGGGCGCTCCACGTAGCCGCGGAGGCCGGGTAGCGACAGGCAACCCTCCCAGAAACCCTCGGTCTTCTCGTCGAGCACCGTGACCCTGGGGTTGAAGACGACCCACAAGGGCTGCGCCTCGTCGACGCGGTAGCGCTCGTTCTCGCCGCTGAATTCGATCACCGCGAGGCGCAGGGGCTCGTGGACCTGGGGCGCGGCGAGGCCGACGCCGCCGTACTCGATCATGGTGGCATGCATGTCGCGCACGAGCTGGCGAACTGCGTCCGAACGGATCTCGTCTGGCGTCAGGTCTCGCGCGGGCTGGCGCAGGACCGGGTGCCCGAGGCGAGCGACCTTCAGGATCGACATTCGTCTCTCACTCTTCTCTCATCCGGTTCTCATTCGGTTCTGGGGATCCCCGCCGCGGCGTCGACGATGTCCTGCGCGGTGTGCCGCTTCTTGTAGCCGTCCTCGAACAGCTTTGCGCGCACGATGCCCTGGGCATCCAGCAGGAAGGTGCCCGGGTAGGGGATACCGTCGATGCGCGCACCCCGCACTTCGGTATTGCGGATGCCGTACGCGTCGATGGTGAGGCTGCCCGCATCCGACAGCAGCAGATAGGTGATGCCGCGTTTCGAGGCGAACGCCGCGAGCACGGGCTGCGGGTCGTAGCTGATGGCCACCAGCTCGATGCCGGCTTCGTGGAGTCTTCCGAGGTTCTCCTGCAGCTCGACCAGCTGCCGCTTGCAGTAGGGTCACCAGTCGGCAGAGCGGTAGAAGACGATCGCCAGCTTCCCGCGTTCGAGCAGGCTGTCGAGACTGCGCGGCGTCCCGGTCGCGTCTTCGAGAAGGAACTTCGGCGCGGGATCGCCCACCGCGATTCCGAGCGAGCCGGCAGCCCCGGAGGACGCGGCTGCCGCGAGTAGCAGGCAGGCGACGAGGGAGGGGGTCAGGTGTCGGAACGCCCTGCGCACGTTTCGCGGCTACTGCTTGGCTTGTGCGCGCGCCTGGTCGAGGACCGCGCGCAGGCGGCCTCCCCAGTCGTCGAAGGCGTCGTCGATCTGGCCCCAGAACGAATCGGCGTCCGCGGGAGCGTCGGGGTTGCTGTCGGCGTTCAGGATCTCTCCGACGACCGCGCCCGTCCCGCCGTCGCGCAGGGTCGCGGCCACCATCACGACGGGCGGCGGCGAGTAGTAGCCGACGTTGGCGGTGGCTTGCTCGGCGATCGCGGGCTCGAGGTCGAGGTTGATGACTTCCGCAGACAGCGTGAGCACCTTGGGTCCCGGGGCGTCGACCACGCGGTAGCCGCCCTTGTGCTCCAGCTGGCGGGCGAGCGCCTTGTGGAACATCTGCTGCAGCTGGGCTCCGTTCGCCTTCCGGTACTGCTCGAGGCGGGCGTCGGGAATCAGATGCTTGACGCCCTCGTTGCGGTCGAAGCGATGATTGCGCTTGTAGCCCGCGGTATAGACGAGAGTGAGAGGGTGGATGAGCACGGCATCGTAGGCGGCGAGGTCGAGGCCGGACTTCAGATATTCGCGGTCGAAGTACGCACCCTCGGTGACGAGATCCAGTCCGTCCTTGACGCGCGGGACGTCCTCGGGGACGTAGACCGTCCCGGGTCCGAAGCCCGAGCACCCGGTGACCATGGCCAAACCGAGTGCGACGAACGAGACGAGTGAGACGGTCAGCACGCGCGCGACCGTGGGTGCAGGGGGTGTCGCCAGCGGGTGTCGAGACATGCGGCCGAGCATACCGAATGGATCCCGCTCGCGAACGGCAGGGGCGGCCAGGGCGTGGACTGGGGCGTGGACTGGGGCCTACAAGGCGAGGACGAAGTCCCCGATCACCTTCGCGATCTCGCTTGCATGGCTGCCCTCGTGCATCAGGTGTTCGCCCCCTTCGATCTCCAGGCTGCGGGCGTTCGGCATCTTGCGGGCGAGATACTGGGCGGACCGGCTGTACGACGCGTCGTCGGCCGTGCCCGATAGCGCCAGGGTGGGGAGGTCGATCTGCGCCAGGCGGTCCATCACGAGGCTGTCATGTTGGAGATTCAGGCCCGCGACCTGCGGCTCTACGCCGAAGCGATGTGCGTTGCGCCGGGAGCGCGCGTTCCAGCCTTCGCGCTTCTCGGGATCGCGGAAGCCAGGGCCCGTCGCAAGCACCACCAGTCCCCGGATCCGGTCGGGCCGAGTCGCCGCATAGGCGAGGGACAGGTACCCGCCCAGGGAATGTCCGACCAGCACCGGCTTCTCGGCGTTCTCTCCGAGGGCGTTTTCTCCGAGGGCGTTTTCTCCGAGAGAGTCGCCCAGACTGGCGATGACATCGTCCAGATCTTCGAGGGCTCCGTCGCGGGAATAGAGCCCCTCGTCGCTCGGGACCGGAGACCGCCCGTGGCCGAGCAGGTCCCAGGCCACCACCGTGAAGTGCGCCTCGAGGGCGTCCATCTGGGCCTTCCAGCTCGCGGAGGAGACGCCCATCCCATGGACGAAGACCAGGGCCGGGCCCTGGCCGCGGCGTTCGACGTGTACACGCATGGCGGCGAGCTTAACGCCGCGTGGGGCTGCTCGCCGGGGCGAGAACGAGCTTGAGCTTTGGGCGCACGTTCTGGCAAGATGGTCGAACCGCGTCTCCGCGGCCGGAGGTTCGTCATGCGCCGTCTTCTCGTATTGCTGCTCTGCTCGTTGGCTTCGCTCTTTGCTCTCGTCGCTCTCGCGTCGCCGACCTTCGCCGCGCCGGATTCGCTCGCCGTGGTCACGACTCCGCCGATCGGGGAGGGCGAGCCCTTCATTCCGGGTGTCCGGCTCGTTGCCGACCTGCCCGAGAGCTACGTGGAAGAAGAGCTGTTCATCGAGGGCCTGGCCGACATCTACAGCTACGAGGATCCCGCGGTGCGTGGCGAGGTCGTCGTGATCCAGGAAGACGTGCCGTACAAGACGCGCATGATCGTGCGTCGACCCACCGGCTACTTCAACGGGACCGTGGTCATCGAGTGGTGGAACACGACCGCGACCTTCGACACCGCGCCGGTCTGGGACCCGTCCGCCGAGTACTTCGCCCGCAACGGCTACATCTACATCGGCTTCACGAACGCCAACCAGGGCCTCACTCACCTGACGAGCGGCTGCCGGCTGTTCGGGATCCTGCCCCCCACCTGCGGCACCCGCTATTCGTCCCTCTCCATGCCCGATGATGGGCTCGCCTACGACATCGCCAGCCAGCTCGCGAACCTGGTGAAGACCCAGTCCGACGACAATCCCCTGTATCCCGACTACAAGGTCACACAGGTGATGCAGGCCGGTCAGTCCCAGCAGGGCGGGTCGATGATCGCCTACGCGAACAACTTCCATACGGACGTCAACGACGGCTACTTCGTGCAGTCCGCTTCGGGAGGAAGGTCGGTCTGCGGCACGGGCAACGTCCTGCCCCCGGGCTGCAATCCCCAGGCGACCGATCGGTCCCTGCGCCGCGACTTGCCCGTTCCGGTCTATCGCATGCTGACCGAGAACGACGTGGACCGGAACACCAACAGCGCGCAGGAAGACGATGGCCTGTTCCGCTACTACGAGGTCGCCGGGGTCTCCCACGTGCACGTGCACGAAGACGTCGAGCTGATTCCGGGAGGCGTGCTCGGACCGGACCCGCTGTTCCTCGAGGACGCCTGCCTGTTCCCGCCGAATACCGCTGCAGACGGCCCCGTGCTCGGCTCGCACAACTACAACGCCATGTGGCACAACATGCTCCAGACGATTCGTGACGGCACGCCCGCGCCGCACGCCCCGCTCATCGACCGCGACGGCGCCGGCGAGATCGTCCGCGACGAGTTCGGCAACGCGACCGGCGGCATCAGCCCGACGATGCTCCGGGTGCCCCGCGCCACCTACGGGCCGCAGAACGAGCCGGACGTCGCGAACCTTCCGGGTCCCCTCATCCTGCTCGGCAATCTCTTCTGCTTCCTGTCCGGGACGGTGGCCGAGTTCGACGAAGAGACGCTCGCCGAGCTCTACCCCCAGCACTACCTCTACGTGGGCGCCGTCAAGCAGGCCGGCGTGCAGTTGATGCAGGACGGCTTCCTGCTCGGTCCGGACTTCCAGAAGGAACTCGCGACCGCGCGCGCCCTCAACCCCGACCCGAAGTGCGGTCTGGGCTTCGAGTTGGTGGCCGTACTGCCGCCGCTCTTGTGGGCGGCGCGCAGGAGGCGCGGGGGTCGTGCCAGGCGGTCGTCCTAGGCGGTTGCGTCAGGCGGTTGCGTCAGGCGGTTGCTTCAGGCGGTTGCGTCAGGCGGTTGCGTCAGGCGGTCGCGTCTCGCGCCTGAGCGCACTTGTCGAGGATCGGCAGGATCTCGTCGCGTGCGACGGGCGGTAGGCCGAAGACGACCCGGTCGGCGCCGGCGTCGCGGTAGCGCGCGATGACCTTCTCCACCGGAGCCACGCCGTAGATGCTGACCTCCATGCTCTTGGGGTCGCGGCCTGCGTCGGCGGCCATGCTGCGGAATTCCGGGATCGACTTCTCGAGGTCGTCTTCGCGTCCCCCGATGGGGATCCAGCCGTCGCCGTAGCGGACCGCGCGGCGGGCGCCGCCGGGGAAGACGCCGCCGACGTGGATCGGGGGATGCGGCTTCTGGACGGGCTTGGGCCACATGTAGAGCGGGTCGAAGTCCACGTGCTCGCCGTGGTACTCGGCCTCCTTCGCCGTCCACATCACCTTCATGGCCTCGATCCGCTCGCGCAGCAGCTTGAAGCGCCCGTCGAACGCGGTGCC
Organism: Deltaproteobacteria bacterium; assembly: GCA_029261855.1. Classification (GTDB taxonomy): domain Bacteria; phylum Myxococcota_A; class UBA9160; order UBA9160; family UBA4427; genus JAJDAN01. The sequence continues at coordinate 149,347 of JAJDAN010000003.1, read as the reverse complement.
GTGGTCTTCCATCTCTTCCGCGTTCCAACCGCCACCGACGCCGAACAGGAAACGGCCCTTCGATAGCTGGTCCAGGGACGCCACTTCCTTGGCGGTGTGGATCGGGTCGCGCTGGACGACCAGGCAGATGCCCGTCGCGAGTTTTAGAGTGGTCGTGACGGCGGCGGCACCCGCGAGCGCGATGAAGGGGTCGAGGGTGTCGTAGTACATCTTCGGAAGCTCGGCGCCGCCGGGCCAGGGCGACCGACGCGAGGTCGGGATGTGGGAGTGCTCGGCCACCCACAAGGATTCGAAGCCGCGCTGCTCGACCTCGACGGCCAGCTCCGGTAGCGAGATCGAGTAGTCGGTGGGAAAGATCGTCAGACCGAAATGCATGCTTGCTCCAGAATTCAGAATTGTGAGCCCGGCAGCTCGATGTCGGCGTTCTTCCAGGCACTGGCGAACGCGTCGCGCGCCCAGGTCGTCTCGCCTTCCTTGCCCTGGGCGGCCAGGCTCGCCGCCAGGCCGTAGTAGGACCAGCCGTTCTTCGGGTACTGCTCGAGATCGGCGAGGAAGACGGCTTCGGCGTCAGCGGCCTTTCCCTGTTCGAGCAGGGCCGCACCCAGAGCCAGGCGCGGCGGCGCGTACCAGGGGGGCGGCTCCATGTAGACCAGCTGTTGGTGCCAGGAGACCGCGTTCTCGAGCGCCTCGATGGCATCGTCGCCGCGCCCCTCGGCGCGCGCGATCTCCCCCTCGAGGTGATAGCTACCGATGTTGAGCAGGTCTCGCGCCGTCGACGTATTGCTCGCGAGACCCAGGGCCGCGGCTTCCTCCGTGGCGGCGATCGCTCGCACCTGCTCGAGAGACTTCCAGGCGTCGTCGAGCTTGCCGGTGCGCACGAAGGCGAGTCCGCGGGCGTAGTTCCAGATGCCCGTGAGATAGATGTGCACCGGGTCGGGCTTCGGCTCGGCGAGAGCCTGGTCCCAGCGGCCGAAGCGGACCAGGGTGAGGATCGGGATGGCCATGAATTCCTGAACGAAGGGCGCCGCTTCGACGGCCTCGCGGGTGACCGAATCGAGCTTGCGCGACGTCGTCAGCGCCAGTTCCGATTGGCCCTCGAAGGCAGCCGACGCCCACAGGAAGTGAACGTTGTGCGGGTAGTAGGCGGCGGAGTAGAACGCGCCGGGGCGGCACCACCCGAAGTACTGTTCGTCCGCCGCGATCGCCTGCTGGTTGAGGCCGGCGGCCTCCCCGTAGCGGCCCACGCGCCAGAAGATGTGGGACGGCATGTGCACGAGGTGCCCGGCGTCGGGTGCCAGGCCGACCAGGCGCTCGGCGGCGGCCACGCCCCGCTCGGGGAAGTGCTCCTCGACCGCGTGGATGTACAGGTGGTTCGCGCCCACGTGATCGGGCGTCGTCTCGAAGACCCCCTCGAGAACGGCCAGCGCTTCCACCGTGTGCTCGCGTGGTTCGCGGTCCGCAGTCCAATAGGCCCAGGGCGAGAGATCCATCAGTGCTTCCGAAAAGAGGACGGCGGCATCGATGTCGTTGGGGTCGCTCTCGTGCAGCGACCGCATGGCGTTCGCAAAGGCGAGGTCCAGGGCGCTGCGATCTGCGGGACCGGCGTCGGCCTCTGCGTCGTCCGCGGCCGGCTCCGCCGGAGCCGCGTAGCGCGTCGAGAGCGCGTCGATGTAGGCGCGTTCGCGGGGACTCGCGTGCTCGCGCAATGCCACGGCCTGCTGGGTCTCGCGATAGGCTCGCGCTGCGGCTTCGGGACCCATGGCGGCGTTGATGTTCGGCCCGAGAGCGAATCCGATCCCCCAACGGCACATGGCGCAGGTGGGGTCCAGCCGCGCCGCCTCCTCGAAGGACCGGATGGCTGCCTCGTGGTTGAAGCCGAAGGTGAGGATCAGGCCCTGGTCGAAGTAGCGTTGGGCTTCCGGCGAGGCGGTCTGGATCGGGTGCGTCCAGTCGCCGAGCTCGTCGAGCAGTCGCGGCGCCGCGTCTCCTTCCCCCTGCGCCACCGCTTCCGCTTCGGTGGCTTCGGGCGGGGCGGCCTCGTCCTGACAGGCCAGGAGTGCGAGGCAGATGAGGGGCACCAGCATCCAGGGCGTGGCACTTCGCTGAGTGGAGTCCATGGTCTTCCCTTCTTTGAAATCGTTTCGGCTCAGAAGATCGAGTATCCGCCGTCCACGCGGATGCTGTCTCCCGTGTGGAAGCGTGAGGCATCGGATGCGAGGTAGACGGCGAGACCTTCGAGGTCCGCCGTCTCGCCCCAACGGCGGGCAGGAGTTCGCTTGACGATCGTCTCGCTCAGCTTGGCATGACCGAGCGCGGGGCTGGTGGCGTCGGTGACGATCCAGCCGGGTTGGATCAGATTGACCTGGATGTCGTCGCGCGCGAAGCGGACGGCCAACGAGCGGACGAGACCGCCGAGTCCGGCCTTGCTCGCCGCGTAGTGGGGCTGGACCGGCGCGCCGAAGATCTCGGTGATGGAGGAGATGGCCACGAGCTTGCCGCCTCCGCCGCGTTCGACCATGTGCTTCGCGGTCTCGCGCAGAGTCAGGAACACGCCGTCCAGATTGGTCGCCATCAATCTCCGCCAATCGTCCATGCGGAGCTTCAAGGGGTCGGCGGCGTGCCCGAAGCCCGCATTGGCGAAACAGATGTCGATGCGGCCGAGGCTCTCGAGGGTCGTCGCGACCGCGCGCGACACATCGTCTTCCTGGGCCACGTCACAGCCCACGGCGATCGCCTGGACGCCCAGGGCCTCGAGCTCCTTCTGGGCGCTCTCGCACTTGGCTTCGTTGCGCGCCCAGATCGCGACGTTGGCGCCCGCCTTGGCCAGGCCGCGGGCGAGCCCCAGTCCGATTCCCCCGTTTCCGCCGGTGACGACCGCCACCTTGCCGCTCAGGTCGAACATGCTGAAGTCGGGCACGTGCGGGTCTCCTCTGGGGCCGAACCGGTACGAGAATTCCCTTTTCGTTCATTGCCCCGCGATCGCTATCGACCGAAGGTCTGGAGGCTCTCGGGAGTTGCGCGTCGGAACCGGAGAGACTGCGGGAACGGAGAACGGAGTCAGGGAGAAGCGATCGATGGACGTCGGAGAACTCTACAATCTTTCGGGTGAGGTCGCCGTGGTGACGGGTGCCGGGCGGGGTATCGGCGAGGGGATCGCGCGGACCCTCGCCGCCGCCGGCGCGTCGGTCGTACTCGCGGCACGGCGAACGGCGGAGATCGACGCCGTCGCGAAGTCCATCGAGGCGGAGGGAGGTCGGGCCATCGCCGTGACGACGGACGTGACCGACGACGAGAGCGTCGAAGCCCTGGCCCAGGCCGCGCAGGACGCGTTCGGACGACTCGACATCTGGGTGAACAACGCGGGCGGCTCGCCGATCCAGGCCAAGCTCGCGAAGCTGCCGCGCGACGAGTGGGACGCCAATCTGAAGCTCAACCTGACCTCGGTCTGGGTCTGCAGCGTGGTCGCCGCGCGGCACATGCAGGAGGGGGGCCGGATCCTCAATATCTCGTCGAAGGCGGGCGAGAATCCGGTCAAGGGGAGTGGTCACTATTCGGCGGCAAAGGCCGGCGTGAATTCCCTGACGCGCACCTTCGCCATGGAGCTGGGGCCCCGCGTGCGCGTGAACTGCATCATGCCCGGTGCGGTGCCGACGGAGATCATGATGAAGGCGCTGCGGCTCGGCGAAGACGACCTGCCCGCGCTCGAGAAGAACCTGCGTCTGCCCGCCGGTCGCCTCGGCACCCCCGAAGACCTGGGCGCGGCCGCGCTGTTCCTGTGCTCGAAGGGATCGTCCTGGATCACCGGAGAGGTCATCAGCGTGTCGGGAGGGATGTAGGATGGCGACGGACACCTCGCGCAAGGTCGTGTTGGCGAGCCGGCCCACGGGCATCCCGGGGTCGTCGAATTTCCGGATCGAAGAGGAGGGCCTCGAAGCCCTCGCCGACGGTCAGGTGCGTGTCGACGTCACACATCTCTCCATCGACGCCTTCATCCGGACCACGCTCGAGGAAGAGAGCTACCACACGCCCGTTCCCATCGGCGGCACGATCATGGCCTTCGGGGTCGGCCATGTGCGCGAGAGCCGGTCCGCCGGATTCGCCCCGGGAGACGCCGTGTGTGGCCCCGTTGGCGCGCGGTCGGTTGCGACCGTCCCGGCGGGCATGCTCGTCAAGGCAGACGAGACGCGGGCGCCGCTCTCGGCGCGGCTCGGTGTGCTCGGGCTGACGTCGGGCTTCACGGCGTACATGGGCGTGCGCCACGTCGGCTTCGTCAAGGCCGGTGAGACCTTCGTCGTTTCCGGCGCCGCAGGGGCGGTGGGTTCCCTCGCCGGGCAGATCGCGAAGCTCGACGGAGCCCGGGTGATCGGTATCGCGGGCGGTCCGGCAAAGACGAAGCACCTGGTGGAAGCCCTGGGCTTCGACGCGGCCATCGACTACAAGGGCGAGGACGTCGCGGCCCGCCTGCGCGAGCTGGCGCCGGACGGTGTCGACGTCTTCTTCGACAATGTCGGCGGCGAGCTGCTCGACGTGCTGCTCGATCAGATCCGGGAGCGGGCGCGCGTGGTGATCTGCGGTGCGATCTCGCAGTACCAAGGGGACATGTCCCAGGGTGTTCGCGGCCCATCGCTCTACCTGCGGTTGGCCGAGCGTCACGCGCGGATGGAAGGCTTCGCGGTGAACCACTTCCCGGACCGCTACGGCGAGGCGGAAGAAGCACTGGGAGGTTGGCTCGCCCGGGGCGAGATCCGTCTCGACGAGCACGTAGAGGAGGGCCTCGAACGTTTCGGGGACGCGCTCGGCCTGCTCTTCACCGGCGGCCACACCGGCAAGCTGTTGCTGGCGGTATAACGGTGTCCGCTGCATCCCTCGGAGACTACGACCCCTTCGATCCGGCCGTGATCGCCGATCCCTTTCCGTACTACCGGCGGCTGCAACAGGATGCCCCGGTGTTCGAGGTCGAGAAGCACGGGATCTTCGTGATCAGTCGCTATGCCGACGTCGAGGCGGCCGCGCAGAACTGGCAGGACTTCTCGACGACCTGGGGGCCGGGGCCGAAGCGCTTCGAGTCGCCGGTTGCCTCGATCCTCCAGTCGGACCCGCCCGAGCACACACGATTGCGATCGATCATCGCGAAGGCGTTCACGCCGCGCGCGGTCCGCGCCTGCGAGCCGTTGGTGCGCGACTGTGCGAACGCGTGTCTCGACCGGATTCTCGAGCAGGGCGAGGCGGACTGGGTGGACGCCTACGCGATCCCGATTCCCGTCGTCGTCATCGCAGAGATGCTCGGCGTGCCGAGCGAGGACCGCGATCGCTTTCGCAAGTGGTCCGACGACATCGTCGGTGCCATCGGCGGTCGCGTCGACCCGCGCGCGTCCCAGGCCGAATTCGACGCCTATTTCTCGGACGTGATCGCCGCGCGCTCGCGCGAACCGCGCGAAGACGTGATCAGCAAGCTCCTGCGGCCGAACGACAAGGGCGAACGGCTGACGGTGCCGGAAGTGCTGTCGTTCTGTCTTTCCCTGCTGGTGGCGGGCAACGAGACCACGACGGGCCTGATCGCGAATCTCTTCTTCGAGCTCGCGCGCCGTCCCGAGGCCTGGCAACGGTTGCGAGACGACCGTGCCCTGGTGCCGACCGCGGTCGAGGAATCCCTGCGCTACGACGCCCCGAATCAGGGGCTGTTCCGTCACACCACGCGGGACGTCGAGCTGCACGGCGTACAGATCCCGGCTGGTCGGAAGGTGCTGCTGCTGTTCGGGGCGACGGGGCGTGATCCGGACCGCTTCGAGCGGCCCGGCGACTTCGACGTCGCGCGTCATCCCAACCGCCACCTCGCGTTCGGTGCGGGCATCCATCACTGCCTGGGCGCGTCCCTCGGACGCCTGGAGGCGAACGTCGCTCTGGAATGCGCGGTCGAGCGCATCGCGAGTCTGGACGTCGTCGAAGACGCGCCTCCGTACGTGCCCGTGTTCTTCATCCGCTGCCCCGAGCGCCTCCAGATTCGCGCCCGGCCGGGCTGACAGAGTGGAGTAGGCCCCGCGGGTCCAACGCCGCGAGAACTGCTTGATCTCCGGGGGTTCGTGGGCGCAGAATGGACGGCCCCGGTTCGCGCCCCGATGGAGGTTCTCCCATGCGTCCGCTCCCGTTCCGCACGCTGCTGGCTCTGCTGTGTGTCGTGCTGCCCGCCAGCCTCGCCGTCCAGTGCGACAAGTTCGTCGTCCTGCCCGGCCTCGAGGACGAGGTCAAGGTCACCTTCGACGACGATGGCGTTCCGCACTTCCTGGCCGAGAACGATCTCGACCTGGCACGCGCCCAGGGCTACGTGCATGCGCGGGATCGCTTCTTCCAGATGGACGCGACCCGTCGTGAGGTGAGCGGTGATCTCGCAGAGCTGCTCGGGCCCGGCCGCCTCGGGGGTGACATCCAGAACCGCACCGTCGGGCTTCGTCGCGCGGCCCAGCGCTCGCTGGGCGCGCTGGCGCCGGAAGGGGTGGCGCTCCTCCAGGCCTACGCGGACGGCGTCAACACCTGGCTCGCCGAGGGCACGCTGCCGCCGGAGTACGCCGCGCTCGAGCTGACCCAGGCGCGTCCTTGGGACGTCGTCGATTCGCTGGCCATCGGCAAGGCGATCGCGGCGAGTCTGTCGTTGGATATCGACGTCGGTCTGACCATCGCGTTGCAGGACTTCGTGGAGGCGGGTGTCTCGAACGGCTTCGACGGCCAGGCACTGTTCAGCCAGGACGTCTATCGCGCCGCGCCCATGGACCCGGCCTCGACGGTTCCCGATGCCACGGGCAGCGTCCCCTACCTGGCCCAGGCCGCGGCTCCGGTGGATCGCGAAAGGCTCGGCCTCGCGGCGGCCGCCGCCCGTCGGGTTCAGGACCGCATGTCGCTGGCGTCGAATTTCGACCGCGCGCTGAACCCGCGCGAGAGCTTCGTCGGCAGCAATGAATGGGGCGTCGCCGGGTCACGCACCGACAGTGGACAGCCGATGATCGCGAACGATCCGCACCTGTCCTTGAATGCGCCGTCGACCTTCTACGAGCTGCACCTGCAGGTCAGCGACGATCCGGTCGCCGGCCCCATGAACGTGTCGGGTGTGGGCTTCCCGGGTACGCCGGGAGTCATCCTCGGTCAGACCGAGCGCGTCACCTGGGGCGCCACCACGAACCCCATGGACGTGACCGACACCTTTCTCGACACCTTCCACGTGCTGACCCCGAACTGCCTGGCCCTGGGTTCGATCGCGTGTCTCGAGAGCGAAGGCGTGTTGCATCCGGCGGAAGTCGAAATCACCACCTACTTCTTCAATGCGATCGGCGACGGCGTCGACGACAACCTGGTGGACGCGGGCCTGCCCCTCGAGCAGACGCTCATCGTCACGGTGCCGTTTCGCAGCTTCGGCCCGGTCATCGACATCACCGATCCCAGCGTGATTGGCGGTGGGGGCGTGACCACCGCGCTGGTCCTCCAGTACACGGGCTTCCACGCAACCGGCGAACTCGAGACCTTCCGGCTCTGGAATCGCGCGGAGAATCTGAGCGACTTCCTCGAGGGTCTCTCGCACTTCGACGTGGGGTCCCAGAACTGGGCCTATGCCGACGTCGACGGCAACCTCGGCTATTTCGCGAGCGCCGAGAATCCCCTGCGTCGCGACCTCGAGGACGGCGCGCCCTACGACGGCCTCGGTCCGATGTTCATTCGCGACGGCTCGGGACCGGCGAACTGGGTGCCGGACCCGGCGCGCAGCCAGGGGCAGGCCATCCCCTACGCGGTGCTTCCCGCAGACGAGATGCCCCAGACCTTGAATCCGGCGAACGGCTTCTTCGTGAACGCCAACAACGATCCGGCGGGCACCTCCCTCGACAACGATCCGATCAACCAGTACCGACCGTCGAAGCCCACGGCCATCTACTACCTGAACCCGGGCTACGCGATCGGCATGCGGGCCGGGCGCATCACGCGCTTGATCCAGGAGACCATCGACCTGGGCAAGCCCGTCACGCGCAACACGATGAAGCGCATCCAGGCGAACACCCAGCAGCTCGACGCGGAACTGATGACGCCGTTCCTGCTGACGGCCTTCGACAACGCGAGTGCCCCGGGCGCGCCGGCGGAGCTCGCGGCGCTGGCGGGTGACCCCGGCGTCGCGGAGGCCATCGCGCGTCTCGCCGACTGGGACTATTCGACACCGACGGGCATCCCGGAAGGCTGGGATGCCGCCGACAAGCCGGGCAAGAACGGTCCCCTCGTCTCGAACGAGGAGGCGGCAGCCAGCGTTTCCGCCACGATCTACAACCTCTGGCGGGGCAAGGCGATCCGCGCCGTGATCGACGCGCGCCTGGCCGACTTCGGTCTCGGCGCCGGCTCGACCGAGGCCCTCAAGGCGTTGCATCACATGCTGTCGCAGTCGCCGTACACGGGCGTGGCGGCCGCGGGGATCGATTGGATCCCGAACCCCGGCTCGCTGTCCGCCGAAGAGCGCCGGGACCTCGCGCTGCTCGAGGCCCTGCAGTCGGCGCTGGTCGCACTCGCCTCGAACGAGTTCGCACCGGCCTTCGCGAACTCGACCGATCAGGACGATTACCGCTGGGGCAAGCTGCATCGCATCGTGTTCGATCACGCCTTCAATCCGGCCTGGTCGATTCCGCCGGAGGCCGGCTTCGACAACGTCGGCGCGCAGCTGCGCGGTATCTCCCGCGACGGTGGCTACAACGTCGTCAACGCCTCGGGCTTCGGTGCTCGTGGCACGGGTCTGAATTCGTTCATGTTCGGCGGGGGGCCCGTGCGTCGCTATGTCGGCGAGGCGAATCCCTCGGCGCTGCCCGGCCCCGCCATCGCGGGCGAGAACTCGATGCCGGGGGGTCCGTCGGGTGTCCCGGGGAGTCCCGACTACGCGACGCAGCTGCCCGTGTGGCTGACGGCGGACACCCACGAAGTGGGCATGGAACGACGCGATCGCAGCAGCAACACGGAGTACTTCCTGCCGCCGGGCGACTGATCCGTCGTCCAGCCGAGCGCGTGGACCAGGGCGCGTCGACTAGAGCGCGTCGAAGAACGCCGACAGCATCGCGAAGCCGCCGGCTCCGCCGACCAGCCCCTGCTGCATCTTGTTGAGCGTGTAGCCGAAGCCGACCTTCGCGTCGGGGTCGGCCATGCCGATGGAGCCGCCGGCACCCGGGTGTCCGAAGGCCCGCGGGTTGGGGCTCAGCGGCATGAAGTCCTGGCGCAGCATGAAGCCGAGCCCGAAGCGCATGGGGAGGCCCCCGAGTACGGCGTCCGGCCCGAACGCCTGTTCTTCGATGGCGTTGTCGATGGTGTCGGACGCCAGGATGCGGACCCCGTCGACTTCGCCGCCGCGCGCCAGGGCGCCGTAGATGCGCGCCAGGCTGCGTGCCGTGCCGTGCCCGTTCGCCGCGGGGATCTCTGCCGCGCGCCAGGCGCGCGAGTTCACCGCCCCGCGCTCCTGGGGCGGGTTGATGAAGGCGGCACCCGTCATGGTGGTGGCGTCGCCCATGTCCTGCATGAGCTGGCGCAGCGCCGGGGGCAGCTTGGCCTGGGCCGTGCTGTCGCCGGACTTCTTCGGGGCGATCAGGTTGCCGTGCAGCTTCGAGGTTCGGGCATCCAGCTCTTCGGGAAAGCCGATGTGGAAGTCCGCGTCCAGAGGTTCGGCCACGTGCTCGCGGAAGTAGGTGCCGAGGCTCTGACCGGACACGCGTCGCACGAGCTCGCCGACGAGGAAGCCGTAGGTCATGGCGTGATAGCCGTGCTTCGACCCCGGCTCCCACCACGGTTCCTGTTCGGCCAGGGCGGAGGTCATCGCGTCCCAGTCGTAGAGGGCGCCGGCCGGCAGCGGCTTGCGGACGGCGGGGAGCCCGGCCTGGTGGGACAACAGGTAGCGGACCGGAAGCGTCGCCTTGCCGGCCTGCGCGAACTCCGGCCAGTATTCGGCGACGGGCGAATCGAGATCGAGCTTTCCCTGCTCGATCAGGCGATGGGCGCAGATCGCGGTCATGCCCTTGGTGGTGGAGTAGAGGTTGACGAGCGTATCGCTGGCCCATTCCTGCTTGTGGCCGAAGTCGAGCCAGCCACCCCACAGATCCACGACGATTTCCCCGTCGAGGCAGAACGACACCGAGGCGCCGAGATCGAGACCGTCGCTCAGGTTCTTCTCGAAGACGTCGCGCACCTTCTGGAAACGCACGTCGCAGTAGCCATGGACGGGAGCGGACTCGGGCATCAGGGCCTCCGGTAGGTGTCCCGAGACGCTACGTCAGCCCTCCGTGGCGGCCAAGGCGCTCGATCCGTCTGCGGGACGGTGGGCGGCGAGCGCCGCTCGTACCTCGGCATGGCGTTCACGGGTGATCGGGAAGTTCCACAGGAAGAGGGTGCCCGCCGCCATCAGCGCCGCGGGAACCAGGCCGTAGATTCCCATCAGGCGAGCCTGGGTCTCCGGAAGGATCTGCTCGGCAGACGGGTCGTAGCCGAGCGCGGCGGGCAGGCCGGTCCCCAACAGGACTCCGATCGCGAGGGAGAGCTTGGTGGTCATCCCCCAGGCCGCGAAGTAGAGACCGGATCGTTGCTCGCCGGACGCCAGGGTATCGACGTCGATCACATCGGCGGCAATCGAGTTGGCGAGGAACAGGATCGACGCGAAGCTCGAGCCGCGGATCGCGACGATCGCGATGAGCAGACTGGTGTCGCCGTCGCGCAGCATGGCGAGGGGTAGGCTCCAGACGGCGAGCCAGAGCGCGGCCGCGAGCAGCGCGCGGTGTTTGCCCATGCGGACGGACAGGGCGAGCCATACGGGGACGGCTGCCAGGGTCGCCGCGTTCTCGATTCCGATCATGAGCGGGAAGCTGGACTCGTCTCCCATGACGTCTGCCAGCACCAGGCGATGAAGGGTTCCCTGGATGGCGACGCCGGAGACGAACAAGACGACGCACCCGACCATGCGAAGGAAGGCCGGGTTCCGGACGACGAGAGCCAGGCTCGCGAGGGGCGTCCGGGGGGGATGCACGAAGCCTTCGGGCCGGCCCTCCGGGACGGCGACGATGCACGCGATCACCAGAAGCGGCAGCAGCACCACGATGGCCAGCGCGACCGCGTGCAGTTGCGATGCCGCATCCTCGACGCCGAGGCTCGCCAGCCACACCAGCCCGACGAGCAGTGCGAGCTGGCCTGCAGCCGACAGCGCTTCGCGCCAGCTGGTGATCCGCGACCGTTCGTCGTAGTCGCTCGAGAGCTCGGCACCCCAGGCCTTGTGGGGTAGGTCGATCAGGGTGAAGCCGAGGTAGAGCAACGCCGACCACACGAGCAGGTAGCCCGTACTCGCGTCCTCGCCCGGGACGAAGATCTTCCAGAGCGACACGAGAAACAGCGGCACGCCCATCAGCATCCAGGGCTTGCGCCGGCCCAGGGGCAGCCGCAGCCGGTCGCTGAGGCTGCCGATGAGCGGATCCGTCACGACGTCGAGCAACCTCGACCCAGCGATGGCCACGCCGACGGCCGCCAGGGGGACTCCCAGGTCATCCGCGTAGAACGCCGGGATGAACAGCGCCATCGGCAACGCCGTCACCGACGTCGCGAGTGACGGCAGGGAGTACGCGAACATGCGCAGATGGCTCACGGGCACGGCCACCGGTGCAGGAGCGGGCACGGGATTCGGGCCGGCGATCAGGCGCTCCGGTCCAACGGTTGCCGCGGTTGTGCGCGAGGGGGCCGTGGCCAGAGTACCGGGGTCCGCTGCTTGTATGCCTTGTATTCCGGGTCCTCTCCCCATTTCCGCTTGCCCCGCGACTCGAGCATCGGGATGCCGCTGATGCGGGTGAGGAGCACGTAGACGAACACGGGAGAGACCAGGGTGACCAGCTGCCAGCTCGACAACGCGGGCAGGGCCACGAGCGCGACACCGAACCACAGCGTGATCTCGCCGAAGTAGTTCGGGTGGCGGGACCACGCCCAGACCCCCGACTGGATGAAGCGGCCGCGGTTGGCCGGGTCGGCACGGAAGCGCTGCTTCTGTCGGTCCGCCACGACCTCGACGCAGAAGCCGAGCAGCCAGACGAGCAACCCGACCCAGGCCAGGGGGCCGAGCGGCGATTGCGACGCGCTGGTCATTGCGGCGAGAGCGCAAGACAGCGTGACGAAGACCCACAGGCCCTGGAGGGTCCAGGTCATGAAGAAGCGCGGGAGACTCGGCTTCAATACGTCGAAGCGCCCATCCGAGCCGTCCCGGCTGATGCGCGCGAACAGGAAGCTTCCGAGCCGGATCGCCCAGACCGCGACCAGGGTCGCCAGGAGCCAACTGCGCGGATGACCCGGTCCGGCGACCACGGCGGTGACCACGATACATCCATAGGTGATCGACCCGGTGAGGTCGTAGTAGCGCTCGCTCTGGAACCGGTACGCCGGGATGAAGGCGACCCAGTTGACTACGAACGCGAGAGCGCCGCACAACGCGAAGAGCGGGACGCCGAACGCCTGCGTGCTCCCCTGGCTTCCCGCCCAGGCGATCCCGCCTGCGACCGCAAGGATCAGCGGGATCGCCGCCAGGCTCTGTCGTTCGGCCTTGTTCATTGGGGGGACTCTACCGAGCTCATCAGCCCGTCTCGCCGAGCACCAGCGCGCGGGCTCCGGCGTCCGCAGGCTCGTCCCGTTCCGCCAGCGAAGCCAGCTCCCCGCGTGAGGCCAGTACCGACAGCGCGCCGAGCTCGATCTGCCGCACCCGCTCCCCCGTGACCCCGAGATCTCGTCCGATCTCGCGCAGGCTCATCGGGCGTCGATCGCCAATGCCGTAGCGCAGCGACAAGACCTGGCGTTCTCGCGCCGGCAGCCCCTGCAAGCCCCGCGCGATCTCACGCTGGACCCGCTTCTGGTGGAGGGTGTCTTCGGGCGCCTCCCGTCTCGGGTCCGCGAGCACGTCGACGAGAGCGCGCCCGTTCGGACCGTCGGGGTCTCCCTGGCGCTCTCCGATCCTCTCGTCGATGGAGCGGATCGCGCGACTGTTGGCCCGAAGAGCTTCGAGCTCGTCCTCGTCGATTCCCAGTGCGTGCGCGACGCGTGCGAGAGACGGATCACTTCCGGTGGCCAGCTGGATCCGATCCTCGGTCCGGCGCAGCTCGCGGATTCGGTCGTACAGGTGTGAGGGAACCCGAATCGTGCGCGACTGATTCTGGATCGCGCGGATCAAGGCCTGGTCGATCCACCAGACGGCATAGGTCGAGAAGCGATAGCCGCGATCGGGCTCGAACTTGTCGATGGCGCGCAGGAGGCCCAGGTTGCCCTCCTGGATCAGGTCCTCGAAGCGCACGCCCATGCTTCGAAAGCGTTTTGCGCGAGCGACGACCAGACGCAGATTGCTACGCGCGAACTGTTGCTTCGCGTCGTCGCGTCGCGCCCGTGCCGCGGTCGCCGTCCGCAGCGAGCGGCGAGCAGGGGGAAACCCGAGGCCGAGCTCCCGTCTGCGTCGACGTGCTGACTGCGATCGGCTTGCCATGAGCGCCCGAAGATCCGTGTGGATCTCCTCGAGCAGCTCGAACAGGATGTCGGCCTTGGTCACCAGGGCCGAGATCTCGGCCTTGTCAGGGGCTTCGTCGGCGTCGAGGCAGGCGCGGATCTCTCGCGCGAGGGTGTCGACGTGGGCGGTCCAGTCGGTCTTGCGGTCGTCCCGGGCGGCGTGACACATCATCCCGGTCACGAGCCCCTGGTCGTGTCTCTCCTGCCACTGCTCGACCAGGAGCCGCGCGGTCGCCGGGATCTCCGACAAGGCCGTCCGGAAGTCGAGCGAGGCGCGGGCGATGGTCTCTGCCAGCCGAGTGGTCTCCTCGGGGCTCAGCAGGGGCCACTCGATGACGGCGCGGAGGTACGATTGGACATCTGAATCCCAGCTGGCGGGGGTCGTCATGGGTGCTCCTGCGTTGCTACGGGCGGGCGCGTCGGCGGGGTTGGCCCTTGCCTCGACCCCCGCACGCTATCGCCCTTGATCTAGTGCGTCCATATTTATGTCTATAAAAATATGGACAATGTCTGAACGCGACGGGTGGAGGGGTCCAGCCGTGCGAGCAATGTCCCCGTGGGTGTGCGAGGATCTGGCCCGTTCGAATCCGGCAATCCCCGAAGGAGCAATTTCCCATGATCCGACTTCTTGCAGTCGTTCTGACGACAGCACTCGCCGCACTTGCCTGTGCGAGCGAGCCCGAACCCGTACCCGAGCCCGTCGAAGAAGTAGTCGTCGTCGTCGAGCCGGAGCCCGAACCCGTCGAGGAAGTCGTCGTCGTCGAGGTCGCGCCTCCGCCGCCGCCGGTGCGGGTCGCACTGCCGAAGACGGCGAGCCCGATGCCGCTCGTCGGTGTCCTGGGCGCCTCGGCGCTTGGACTGGCCGGAGTCGTCCGCGTCTCGCGCAGACGGCTTCTCAGGCGCGACTAGTTCGCGGCCGATAGGGAGTCCGTGAGCCCTCTGGCACAGACCCGTTCAGCTCCGCGCTGGGCCTCCTTCGCACGTTGGTGCGAACGGGGGCTCTGCGTGCTGGGGCTCGTCTGTCTGGGCGTATACGCCGCGGCGTGTACCCACGGCGCGATGTTCCAGTCGAGCGAGAAGGCGGCGTTCGACGACGCCCTGGTTGCCGCGCTCCACGCCGAGGATCACGACACCAGCAGCTGGTCGGCAGCTCGCATCGACCACTATCAAGAAGCGTCGACCGTTCCCGTCGAGGCGCTCGCGCGCCTCGACGTTCCGGACGGGTCGATCTCGGTCATGGTTCTCGCCGGTACCGACGAGCTGACGCTCAACCGGGCCGTCGGACACATCGAGGGCACCCCGGAACCGGGGAGCTCGGGAAACGTGGGCATTGCAGGCCACCGGGACGGCTTCTTCCGAGGGCTGCGAGAAGTCGAGCAGGGCGATGCGCTCTCACTCACGACACTCGAGGGCGTCTCGCAATACGAGGTGACGAAGATCGAGATCGTCGCCCCCAGTGCCGTCGAGGTGCTGGAACCAACCGACTACGACGCACTCACCCTCGTGACCTGTTACCCGTTCTACTACGTCGGCGACGCACCCCAGCGCTACATCGTCCACGCGAAGAAGGTCGACTACGAGACGCACGCGCAGACCCACGCGCGTCTGGACGTCGCGGACTAGCGGACCCCGACCGGAGCGCCTGCGGCTCCGGATCTGGGGCGGCATGGTGCAAGCTCCCTCGTGAGTGGGACACCCCCGGGCGGCCCCTGGCCGGGCATTCGCGTCTCGCGTGCCGCTCAGTCGTCTCTCAGGGGCAGCGTGCACGCGCCGACGCCGGGCGCCCAAGGGCACGATTCTTGAACTCCAATCCGATCACCGGCTGGTCGGAGGGGGGAGGAGGAGGGATCGGAATGAGCCTCGTCGCCCGAGACGTGATGCAGCGCGACATCCACACCGTTCCCCCGACGATGTCCCTGGTGGACCTCGAGCGGACCTTCTGCGAAGCCGGGCAGAGCGGCTTCCCGGTCGTGGCGGAGGGTGAGCGATTGGTCGGTGTCGTGTCGCGGACGGACATTGTTCGCAAGCTCGTCGTCGAGCAGAGCTACGCCGAGTACGAGTCCCACTACTACTGGGACGTGAGCGCCCCGGACATTCCGGACCCGTCGCTCGAGGAAATCGGGATTCAGGTCGGACGTCGGCTCGAGGGCATGTGCGTGGAGGACGTCATGTCGCACGCGCCCATTACCGTCACGGGCGACACCGCGATCCGGGCCATCGCGAACACACTGATCGGCCGCAACATCCACCGGCTGCCGGTCGTGGAAGGCGGCGCGTTGGTGGGCATCCTGACGAGCACGGATCTGGTTCGCCTGATCGCCGAAGGTCAGCTGGGTTAGTGCGTGCGCGGGGACGATCAAGCCCGGTTCGAATGCCGGTCGAGGTCGACTGTCTCGAGGTACTCGGGGACCTCGGCGGGGACCCCGACCTGGTCCTGGATCTCGCGTCGCAGGGTGTCTGCAGGGACCGGCTCGCCATGAGTCACGAACACTCGCCGTGGTTTCTTCGCCGCGGCCGCGAGCCAGCTGAGGAGCCCCGGCTGGTCCGCATGGGCCGATAGAATGTCGAGCTGGATGACCTCTGCCTCGACGGGGATGCTCTGGCCGTGGATCTTGACCGAGCGTGCCCCGCGAACGAGGGCGTCACCTCGCGTGCCGGGTGCCTGGAAGCCCGGAAACAGGATCGTGTTGCGGCGGTCCGGTGCGAGTCCGCGCAGGTGATGCAGCACGCGTCCACCCGACGCCATGCCGCTCGCAGAGATGATGACGGCCGGGCTGCGCCGTGCGCAGAGGTGGCGTGATTCGTCCGGCGTGCGCGTGTACTGGGCGGTGTCGCAGACCGCGCTGCACTCAGATTCAGGGAGTCGATGGTAGTCGCAAGATCGCCGGAACAACGCCGTAACGTCCGTCGCCATCGGGCTGTTCACGAAGACCGGAATCGGCTCGGCCAGCTTTCGCCGGAAGATCTCGTGAAAGCAGTAGAGCAGTGTCTGGGCTCGGCCGACGGCGAATGAGGGGATCAGTAGGATCCCGCCCCGTTCCTGCGTGCGGGTCAGGATCTCTGCCAGGGATGCGAAGGGATCGGTCTGTGGATGGAATCGATCGCCATAGGTCGACTCGATGACGATCCAGTCGGGGGTGTCCGGTGGAACGGGCGGGAAGAGGAGGAGGTCGTCTTGTCTGCCCAGGTCGCCGGAAAACAGGACGCTGCAACCGGCGTGCTCCACCTCGACTGTCGCCGCGCCGAGAATGTGGCCCGCGGGTTGCAACCGGAAGCGGAAGGCGCCGGCGTTCTTCCACTCGCCGAACGGCACCACTGCAAGCCGGTCGATCGCGAGGTCGGCGTCGTTCCGATTGTAGAGTGGGAGGGCCGGATGGTGCTTGGAGAAGCCCTTGCGATTGGCGTAGCCCGCGTCTTCCTCCTGCAGATGGGCGGCATCCGGTAGCAGGATCCGGCAGAGATCGCGCGTGGGTTCCGTGCAGTAGACGGGGCCCACGAAGCCGTCGCGCGCGATCACGGGCAGGAATCCGCTGTGGTCGATGTGAGCGTGGCTGAGCAGCACGGCGTCGATCGAAGTCGGCTCGATCGGCAGTGGCTTCCGGTTTCGCAGACGCAGCTGTTTGACGCCCTGGTAGAGCCCACAATCGACGAGGAGCTTCGAGCCGTCGGCTTCGAGCAGATACTTCGACCCGGTGACGGTGCTCGCGGCGCCTAGAAAGCTGAGCTGCATGGTGTGTCGGATGCCTCGGGCTGTGTCTCGCGTTGAGACTAGGGGCGGAGAACGAGCACGGAGCAGGGCGCGTGGCGCAGAACTCTCTCGGCGACACTGCCCAGCATCCAGCGCTCGATTCCCTTGCGGGATGACGCGCCGGTGACGAGCAGACTGGCGTTGAGCCGGCGAGCATGATCACACAGCGCGTCGGCCGCGGCCCCGATCGAGACCCGGGTCTCCGCGTGCTTTCCGTACTGGTCGGCGAGCCCCGCGAGGCGTTCACGCGCCTCGGACAGCGAGGCGTCGAGGAGTGCCGGCGGCGGCGAGAAGCTCGCATCCGCCATGAGCGCGGGAGCGAGCTCGACGCCGTGCACGGCCACGACCCGGCTGTCGAGCGCGCCCGCAAGCTCGGCGACGGTTTGCCGGTGCTCCCGTGAGGTGAAATCTTCTCCAAAGACGATGACGCCAGGAGCCTCGAGGGACGCACCCGGGCGGACGCACAGCACGCTGACGGGGCTGTTGCGTACGATCTTCTCGGCAACGCTGCCGATCAGCAGCGAACGGATTCCGCTGTGTCCGTGCGTCCCGACGATCACCCAATCGGCCCGGGTTTCTTCTGCGACGCGTGCGACTGCGACGTCCGGGCGTCCTGCGTGGATCTGCAACTCGCTCTCTACGCCGCTTTCCTCTGCCCGCTTCTTCAGCGCGTCGAGACCCACGCGCGCTTCCTTGTGCTGGCGATCGACCCATTCGGTGAGTAGTGCGTCGCCGCTGGGGCTGAGCACCGGAGAGACTTCCGGGCAGACATGGATCCAATCGATCCGGGCCTTCCACCTCCGCGCGAGGGCAATCGCCGCTTCCGCGGCGCCGTCCGCGCCTGCCGAGAAATCCGTCGCAACCAGGAACCGTTGGGGTGTCGTCATGCCGCTCTCCTCCTCCGACCTGGCTCTGGACTTCTTCCGGCCGAGCATGGTTGAGTCGGCACCGAGAGCGCTGCGTCCAGGCATCGAGGCGATTGATGTCGTGGGGCCAATCGCCCCAGAAGTCTTCGATCCCCTCGCGGCCTTGCCGCCGCCCTCCGACGGGACGAGCATGTGTCCCGTGAAGCAGGTGCTCGCGGCCATCGACTTCTCTCGCCATGCGGACGTCGTCATCGAAACGGCGGCGACCCTGGCGCGCGCTCTCGACGCGGAACTCACCGTGCTTCACGTTGCTTCGCCCGAGCCGGAATTCGTGGGCTACGAGGTGGGCCCCCAGAGCGTTCGCGACGACCGGGCGCACACGCTCGAGCTCGAGAGGCGTGAGCTGCACCGCATCGCGGAGGAGCTGCGGGCGGCGGGCGTCGCCGCCCGTGCATTCCTGTTTTCCGGCGCGACGGCGGACAAGATCCTGGAAGAGGCCGGGGAGCGCGGCGCCGACTGGATCGTCGTGGGCAGCCACGGGCGATCGGGGCTCGCGAGCGCGTTCATCGGGAGCGTCAGCCGGGGCGTGCTGCGCGGCGCGAAGTGTCCGGTGGTCGTCGTGCCAACGCCGAGCTCGGCCGGTACTACTCGAGACCCGTGATCCGCCCGTCGCGCACGTCGATTCGCTCGGCGAGCGGCGAGCGGGGCAGGCCGGGCATCCGGACGATGTCTCCCGTGAGGACGACGAGGAAACCGGCACCCGCGTTGATCTGGATCTCCCGCACGGTGATGTCGAAGTCGCGCGGCCGACCGCGCCGACTCGGATCGTCCGTGAGTGAGCCGGGCACCTTGGCCAGACAGACGGGAAGATCCGCATAGCCCAGGCGTTCGGCTTCGCGGAGGTCGCGTTTGGCGGATTTCGTGAACACCACCTGCCGGGCGCCGTACATCTTGGTGGCCACGGCCTCGACCTTGGAGGTCACGGAATCCTGGCGCTCGTAGAGCGGCTCGAAAGGTCGCTTCCGCGATTGCGCGTGGGCGACGAGGGTCCGCGCCAGGTCTTCGGACCCGGCACCACCCTGCGCGTGGTGGTCGCTGACTGCGCAGGGCGTCCCCATCGCCTCGCAAGCGCGTAGCACGACGTCGATCTCATCCGGGGTGTCGTCCCCAAAGCGGTTGATGGCGACCACGGGTCGCTCGCCGAAGTGTTGGATGTTCTCGATGTGCTTCTCGAGATTCGGGAGTCCGCGCTCTACGGCTGCCGCGTCGGCTGTGTTCAGGTCGCGCACGGCGATGCCGCCGTGAAGCTTGAGCGCCCGCACGGTGGCGACCAGTACGACGGCTGCGGGTTCGAGTCCGGCTGTCGTGCACTTGATGTCGAAGAACTTCTCCGCGCCGAGGTCGAAGCCGAATCCAGCCTCCGTGATGGCCCAGTCGGCGAGATGCATCGCCATGCGCGTGGCGACGACGCTGTTGCAGCCATGGGCGATGTTGGCGAAAGGACCGCCGTGAACCAGCGCGGGTGTGCCTTCGAGGGTCTGAACGAGATTGGGCTCGATGGCGTCCTGCAAGAGCGCAAGCATCGCCCCGGTCGCGCCGAGCTGCTCCGCGCGGACCGGATCGCCGGCACGCGTGAACCCGACGAGGGTCCGTCCGAGGCGTTCGCGCAGATCGTCGAGGCCCTCGGCCAGGCAGAGCATGGCCATGACTTCGCTCGCCGCGGTGATGTCGAAGCCCGTCTCTCGCGGGACGCCTTGCTTGGGGCCGCCGAGCCCGACGATGACGCGTCGCAGGGCGCGGTCGTTCATGTCGAGGACACGTCGCCAGAGGACGCGACGTGGGTCGAGGTCGAGCGCGTTTCCCTGGTGCAGATGGTTGTCCAGCAATGCGGCGAGCAGGTTGTGTGCCGATGTGATGGCGTGGAAGTCGCCCGTGAAATGTAGATTCAGCCGCTCCATCGGCAGCAGCTGAGAGCGGCCGCCACCGGTGGCGCCGCCCTTCGTGCCGAACACGGGCCCCATCGACGGCTCGCGCAGGGCGAGACAGGCCGACTGTCCGATACGCGCCATGCCCTGGGCCAGCCCGATGCTGGTGGTCGTCTTGCCTTCGCCCGCCGGCGTCGGCGTGATCGCGGAGACGAGCACGAGTCGGCTCGGACCCTGTCGTTGACGGGGTGCCTTCAGCAGCGAAAGGGGAAGCTTGGCGACGTCCGACCCGAACGGGCGGATCGCGTCGCGATTCACCCCCAGAGCTGCGGCGATCTCCTCGATCGGACGCGGTTGCGCGGCCTGTGCGATCTCGACGTCGGTGGGCAAGGGCCAGTCCCCGGCGATCGATCAGCGCACTTCGAGCTGGTAGCCGAGGGCGGCAGACTGTCCGGTTTCGCCGCCGTCGATCTCGATCCGATAGGGACCGGGAGTCAGGAAGTCCGCAGGCACCCCTACGCGAGCCGTCCCGCCGTCACCGACGACTCGGCCGGTGAGCGGGCGCTCCCGGCTGGCGTCTTCGAGCGCCGACAGGATCCGGCCCTTCACCGGCTCGCCCATCTCGACGCGGCCCGGAAGCCGGAGGTCCAGCGGCACGATCCCGCGCTCGGGCAGGGCCGACCGCGCGATGGCGAGGGTGGCGGTTGGCTCGATCACCCAGCCCGCGACGCCGGAACCCCGGGGCGTGACTTCGACCGATGACGTGGCCGCGGCAGAATCGCCCACGTCGCTGTCGGGTTCAGAACAGGCCCAGGATGCCACAGAGATCAGCGCGACGGCTCCCACAGCCATCGCCAGCCTTGCCATCGCGTTCGTTCGTTCCGCCAACGCCCGATCCCCCTTTCGACTCGGACGTGGAAATAGCACGTTACGCTTGCGGAAGGCATGGAGGCTGCCCGATGCGCGTGATGATCACCGGCGCCACGGGATTCGTCGGATTCCATACGGCGCTCGCGTTACATGCCGCTGGGCACGAGCTCTGTCTTCTCGTCCGAAGCCTCGACAAGATGATGAACGTGTTCGAGCCGCACGGGCTCGAGGACGTCGACTGCGTGCGCGGAGACATCACCGACCCGCGATCCGTCGAGAAGGCACTCGCGGGCTGCGACGCCGTGGTCCACGCGGCAGCGATGGTGAGTGTGCACGCCAACGATTCGGAGCGCGTCCTCCGAAACAACCTGCGCGGTACGGAGCTGGTTCTGGGGGGCGCCCGGGAGCAGGGGGTCGCGCGGATGCTTCAGGTGTCCAGCACGACGGCGCTATTCAGGCCCGGGCTGACGCACATCGACGACGCTTCGCCTCTCGGCGAGGCGGCTTCCGGGTATGGCCGGTCGAAGATCGAGTGCGATCGCTACGTCAGACGACTGCAGTCCGACGGCGCGCCGATCTACACCACCTATCCGGGCAGCATCCTCGGGCCCGACGATCCGGGGCTGAGTGAAGCGATCGCCGGCCTGAAGGCCATGCTCGATGGAAGACTGGTCTGCCAGACCACGAGCGGCTTCCAGTTCGTCGACGTGCGAGACCTCGCCCGCGCGCACTGTCTGCTGATCGAACGCGGCGGGCCGCCGTCGCGCTGGGTCATGGGCGGCAGCTTCTTCAGCTGGCCCGAACTGGCCGACCTGCTCGAGGAGGTGACGGGAGAGTTCTTCCTGCGCGTCCCGGCGCCGGCGCCGCTGATGAAGTGGCTCGGAGGCATCGGGGACCTCGTGACCCGCTTCGTTCCGCTCCCGCTACCCGTCAGCGTCGAGAGCACGACCTACATGACCGAGTGGGCCCGCTCGGACGATCGCGGCGTTCGAGACGAGCTCGGGCTCGCCTATCGCGACCCCCGCGAGACCCTGCGCGACACGATCCGGTGGATGCAGGAGAAGAAGCTGCTGCTGCGCCCGCTCTCCCGGCGGAAGGACCGACGGCTCTAGGCGTCGGCCTTGCTCAGCACCTGACGCCCGTGGGCGAGGGTCTTGTCGTAGAGATGCTCGAGCGCCTCGTTCGTACCGCGCAAGCCGCTGACGACTTCCTCGGTCCAGTCGAGGTAGGCCAGACGCCGCTCGAGGTTCCAGCTCTCGGGCGGGTTGTGGGCGATGTCCTCGACGTTGCAGATCTTGTCGCAGAGCTTCACGAGCTTGGCGCTTTCGGAGATCTCTGGCGCGTGGACGATCTGCAGACGCTTGCGCTCGGACTTGTCGAGGCTCTTGTCGTCGGTGACCTCCGCGACGATCGCCGCGACTTCGGCGCCGAAGTGGATCTCGAGGTCTTCGCGTGTGGTTTCTGTGTCCTCGATGGTGTCGTGAAGCAGGGCCGCCTGGACGGTCGCCAGATCGCTCACACCGCCCTGGCGCGTGAGAAGCTCGGCCACGGCGATCGGGTGATTGATGTAGGGCGATGCGTCTGCGTTCTTCCGCCGCTGGTCGCGGTGCATGTTCGCGGCGTAGTGGAGCGTGCGCAGCAGGGTGGTCGTCTGCTTCGGATCCATGGGCCGGAGTATGGCATGCCGCGCCCCGAAGCGGGGCGCGGCGCCCCTCGCGGGCGATCGCGGCCACCTGCGGTACAGGCCGGGACCGGCTCAGTCGCTGGGATTCACCTCGACGGTCAAGCCGAAGCCCAGACCGGTGTTCTCGTGGTAGCTGCGCCAGCCGTCGACGGGTGCGACCACCAGGTAACGCGCGCCCGGCGGCACGCGAACCGTTCGCTCCGGGTTGATCTGGAAGTCCTGGGGAATGTCGTCTCCGCCGAAGTCGTTGCAGGTCGAAAACGCGCAGAAGATCGATAGCCAGGTGTTCATGGGCGGAGCCGTCGATCCCACGACGCCGGGGAGTCGTCCCAGGTGGGAAGAGTCGAGCAGGTCTTCGTTGCGACTGAAGACGCCGCCGAGGCGGGTGTCGATCCCGTCCTTGGCCAGCAGCAGGATCGAGTAGACGCCGTGGGTCCGCAGTCGCAGCATGTCGCCGGGCGCCGCGCCGACTTCGTCCAGGGAGATGAAGAGCGGGTCCTTTGGCCGGTCGTTGTTCAGGTGACGCATGTAGCTCGACTTCGGGTTGATGGCGTAGTAGGCGGCGTCCCCGAAGCGCTGCTGCGCGAACAGCTCGCCGCAGTAGTCGAGCAGGTCCTCGTCGAAGACCGGCGGGTGCGGTCCGCTGGTGACGGCCGTCTCCAGGTTGAAGACGGCGGGGATCCCGATGATCTCCATCTCGCTGGCGATCTGGCTGGTGGTCTCGAACAGGCCTTCGGTGCTGCCTTCGAGGAAGGCGTTGACGAAGGTGTCGAGTTCGAAGTTCGCGCCGAGATCGAAGTCGATGGGTTGGGCGAAGGAGATCGGAGGGAGCCCGAAGGCCTCGCTGAGCTCGGTCGTCGCCAGAGCGTCGAGATAGAGGTCCGTCTCGAGCGTTCGCTGGAGCAGATTCATGCGCAGGGTCCCGGTCGATTCGCCCGGATGGTTCCCCCAGGTGCAGAGCTTGCCGATGATGCCCTCGACCTCACCGGCCATGCGGACGTCGAGCAGCTCGATCGTGCCCTCCATGGTCCCGAGAACCTGCAGCGTGTTGAGCTTCGTTTCGGTCAGGAAGCCACCCTGGAGCCGTTCGACGTCGAACACCTCTCCATTGACGTCCACCCAGCCACCGCTCTCGTCCTCGAGCACCCGGACCCAGGTCCGGATGGTCATCTCGCCGCAGCCGAGTCCCGTGCCGCAGAGCAGCAGGGTCAGCGCCAGCGCCAGACCCCTCTCGATCCGTCCCATCGCGATCCGTGCCATCGCTTCCTCCGGTGGCGGGCGCCGTGGGCGGCGCCCGGGTTGCGTGGGGCGCATTATCTACATCGGTCTTATTTTGTACAACTACGAATTTATTAAATTTTCCCCTGTGATGGCGGGTGTTTGGAGGATCCCGCCCGGATGTTGTCGAAATCCGTGGGAAGCGCCCGAGGCGGGCGCCCGGCAGCCGAGGCAAGGCCTGCGGCGAGGGCTCAGGACAGATACTTGGGAAACAGCCCCTGAATGGCGGTGAGCAGGGCCGGGTGCAGGGCCAGCAGTTCTTCCCGCGCACCCGCGTGGTGGAACCGGATCGAAAAGCTCTCGATTCCGGCGATCACCAGCTCGACTGCCAGCGGATCGGGCTCCTCGTCGATCAGGCCTTCGCGTCGGATCTGCCGGAAGGCCTCCAGCAACACGCCCTGGATCCGGTTCCGGTACTCGTCACGAATGGCGCGAACCCGTTCCCCCGCCTCACCGCCGAGGTGCTCGAGGTCGATCACGACGACGGGGAGCGTCTCGAGGTACATGCGGAGCACCTGGTCGATTCCCTCGACGGTTCCCCCGGACGAAATCAGGACACCCGCGATTTTC
This sequence comes from Deltaproteobacteria bacterium, assembly GCA_029261855.1. Classification (GTDB taxonomy): domain Bacteria; phylum Myxococcota_A; class UBA9160; order UBA9160; family UBA4427; genus JAJDAN01. The sequence continues at coordinate 124,888 of JAJDAN010000003.1, read as the reverse complement.
GATACGAAGGTCTCCGCGCGGTCGCGGGCGAGTGCGGCGGCGAGCTCGGCCTTCGACTCGAAGAACTCGTAGAACGAGCGCGACGACATGCCGGCTTCCCGGACGACGTCCTGCACGCTGGTGCGCTCGTAGTGGCTCCGCTCGAAGGCGCGTTCAGCGGCGTCGAGGAGGCGCTGGCGCTGCTGCTCCGGGGGCAGAGCCGGCCGACCGCGACGACGCTTGGCGCTCTCGGGCTTTTCCACCTGGCACCCCCGGTTTCGGCCGGCTAGCGCCGGCAGTGGATCGTCAACTCGGCGTAGGAGACGAGGGCATTGAGCTCGTAGACCATCGGGAGCCGGTGTTCCTGGGCTTCCAGGATGAGGCGTCGAATCTCGCTGGGCGTGTAGGGCGAGGGGCGGCCGTTTCGCAGCATCATGTCGACGATCAGGGTCTGCTCCTTGCCGACGTCGAGGCTTTGGATCTCTTCCAGCCCCATCGCCCACTGGTCCTGTACGCGGAGCCGTTCGCCGATCAGGTTCCCGGTTGGCCGCAGATGTATCTCGAGGATCGCGGACTCCGGAAAGCAGCTGCCCACGTCCTGGCCCTGGAAATCGAAGCGCCACAGCGTGGTTTCGAGGATGCCGTCGCCGACGAGCAGGTTGTCGCTGTTGAGGCAGGTCTGGACGATGGTGAAGTCCCCGTTGGTTACCTCGACCCGTTCGCCGGGCGTACACGCCGCCGTGTCTGGCGTGCGCGACCCCTTGGCGGTCGCCGAGAGGTTGGTGCTGCAGCCCAGGCTCGTCGCCATGGCAATTCCCGCCAACAGGACGGGCAGCAGCGCGGTCGGTCGAGTTCGAAGGCCGGTCATCTCAGCTCTCTCTCGGGTCTTCTCTGGGGTTGGCAGTCTTGACATGCAGGTCGCGTTGCGGGAACGGCACCTCGATGTTCGCGCTCGCCAGGGCTTCCTGGATCGCCACCGCAAGGCCACTGCGCACGAGGGTGACAGCATCGACGCTCTCGGTCCATGCACGCAGCTCGAAGTCGAGAGAGGAATCCCCGAAGCCGACGAACAGGGCGACCGGGGCGGGATCCTGCATGATGGCCTCGTCGGCAGCGGCCACACCGGCGAGGAGCTCGATGACGTCGCGTGCGGGGGTGCCGTAGGCGACGCCCACCGGGATGTCGACCCGGCGCCGGGTGTCGGCGAGGGTCCAGTTGACGACCTGATTCGAGATGAGATCGCCGTTGGGCACGATGACGTCGGCGCCGTCGAAGGTGCGAATGGAGCTGGCGCGGATGCCGATGCGGGTCACCTCGCCCATGATCGGTGCGATCGAGACGCGATCGCCCACCTTGATGGGGCGCTCGAAGAGCAGGATCAGCCCCGAGACGAAGTTGTTGACGATGTTCTGCATCCCGAAGCCGATGCCGACGCCCAGGGCACTCACCAGCAGCGCGAGATTCCCGACCTCGACGCCCAGGGCGGCGATGGCCGTCACGAAGCCCAGCACCAGCACCACGTAGCGGCTGATGGTGGAGAGCGCGAAGGGAACGCCCCGCGGCAGCCCTACCCGCGTGAAGATCTCCTGCTCGAGCAGGGCGGCCACGAAACGCGACAGCAGCCAGGACACCCACAAGGCGACGCCGAAGGCCAGCACTCCGCCGAGGTCGACCTGGACGTTCCCGTAACCCAACCGCTGGGCGAGGATCGACTCCACGGACCCGGCCAGCGCGTTCTGGATGGAGAGGCCGTCGAGTATTCGATAGATCCATGTCGCGAACGCGATCGACCGACCCACTCGCTCGACGACCCGTAGGAAGGCGCGCGGGTTGTTGTGGATGAGTCGGATGCGGCGCAGTTGGCCGCTGAGAGTCATGCCTTCGGCGATGCCCTCGACCACGCGGGTGGCGGCGAAGAGCACGGAGCCGATGAAGGTCCCGCTCGCGAGTGTGGTCAGCAGCAGGTCCGAGATCGTCGTGAAGCCCAGCAAGGAGCCGACGAGCGCAACGCCCGAGCCGAACAGGGCGGCGTGGGTCCAGAACGCGAGCACGCGAACCCAGAACAGTGAGCCCGTGCGCGGGACCGCCCCGATCCTCGCGGGCCGGCGCAGCCACAAGACGCCTGCGAAGATGAGCGCCGCCTCGCCGGTGAGCAGACCGCGGGAGACCAGATCGAAGTCGAGCAGTAGCTGGCGCAGGATCTCGAACGGCTCGATGACGAGGAGTCCCACCAGCGGCACCCGCAGCGCCGGGGGGACGACGGAGCGCAGCACGAGGAACCAGAAGGGCAGGGCGAAGATCGTCAGCAGCTGCCCGAACTTCGGAGGCGCGTCGGTGTGGAGCCAGATGGTCAGCGTGACTCCGAGCAGGAAGCCCGCCGCCAGCGGATGGTTCAGGGCTGCGGGCATCGGCCGGGCGGCGTCCGGGTCGGACTTGAGCACGGATCGCCGGGCGCGCGCACAGGCCAGCATCAGCGCGACGATCAGCAGCGTGTGGAGGACCAGCAGAGACCCGCTTCGGGCGGTGTAGTCCTCGAGTGCACTCCGGGCTTCCGCGACGGCGACGCCGAAGTTCTCGCGGTTCTCCTCGTAGTCCCCGATCTCGATCTGCCAGAGCGGGCTGTCGTTCTGCCGGACGACGTGCCGCAGCACCTCGTCCCGGGCGAGGGTGATGGCGTCGAGCTGCGCATCGACGCGACTCTGGAGCGTGACGACGCTGCGCTGGAGACCGAGCGCCGCGTCGCGGCTCTTGCGGAGCTCTCGCTGGGCCTTGCCGAGCTTCGTCTGCGCGCTTGCGATCTCCCCGCGCACCTCCGCGGGAACGGCTTCCTCTTTGGCGTCGCGTGCGGTCAGGTCCCAGACCTGGGTGCGCTCGTCGAGCTCCTTGCGGTGTTGCTCCAGATTGCTGAGCCGGGTGCCGAGCACCGATTCCCAGCGCTCGAGGTCGCCCTGGATGCTTCGCCAGGACGCCTTCATGGCGTCCAGATCGCCCCGGTCGTAGCCGTACTCGATCTTCTGCTCGAGGCGCTTCGACCGCGCCCGGACGTCGTCCTCGACGTCGTGGAGCGCGTCGGCGATCGCTTGCTGGCTTTCGGGTGGCGCGAGACTCGCTTCCACACTGCGGAGGAAGCCGTCGAGCGCCGACGCCTGCGCGGCGATGGAGGCGACGGGAATCGACACGGGCCCCACCTGCTCGGCGGGCGATTCCTTTGCCCCGGTGATCGCGCCGTTCTGCGCCCATGCGTCGCCCGACGCGGCGAGCAGTGCCGCCAGCGCCACGCAGGTCGCAGCCAGCACGAACGGAGGGCGGCGTTGCGGCATGGGGACAGCATCGCGAAGAAGGGGCGGTCGGGGCAAGCTGCGTTCGGGTCTCGCTTCGCGGCTACTTGCGTTCGTCACGGTCCCCGCGATGCTCCGCTTCGCAGGCCTGGCGTATGCGCTCGGCCGGGATCCCGAGCTGTTCGAGCAGGTAGCGCTTGAACGCGTCTTCGTAGGGTGCGGCAGCGACCGCCTCGCGCATGCAATCGAGCCAGGCGTCCCGGTCGGCGGCGCCGATCGGGAGATGGGCGTGAACGCCCGGGATCGAGATCGAGCCGTAGCGCTCGCGGAACAGCTTCGGTCCGCCGAGCCAGCCGCAGAGGAAGCGGGCCAGCTTGTCGCGCGACACGGCGAGGTCCCGGGGGTGCATTTTTCGGATCCGCCGGGCGTCGGGCCGCGCTTCCATCACGTCGTAGAAGGCGTCGACGAGCGCCCGGACGCCCTCGGTTCCGCCCGCCGCCTGGAACGAGGCGTCCCCGCTTCCGTACGCCGGACCTTGGGCGCTCACGAGGAGTACCCGGGGCCACTGGCGGGTTGGTCGAGATAGCGATTCAGACTGCGCAGGAGTCGATCGGCCCGTTTGCGGATGGAGGCGACGTCTCGTCGGTCGACGTGGACCCACCCGATGCCCCCGCCATATTCCGAGCTGGCCTTGACCTGGGCGTTCGGCTCCATCTCGCGTTCACCGTCGAGGGAGCTGCGAAAGTCGACCACCTCCCCGCGCAGGCTGCGATACGCGTCCAGGCGAGCGGGCCGATCCGGCAGCGCGCGCGCGCGTTCGTATCGTTGCTCGAGATCCGCCATGGCGCGCTCGAGGTGCGGGACGGGGCGCGGGGTGCACGCGCCTCCGAGGAGCAGCCAGAACGCCAACACAGCGAGACCGGGTGCGGCATGTGTCGACCGGCGGCGCATGCAAACGGCTCCTCTTCTTCGGGCGTGTTCGGCGCTTCATGCTACCGCGCCCGCCCGGGTCTCGGACGGATGGATCGGGATGTGCGAAGCTGCGTGCCGTGCTCGCACGCCTCGCCGTCTCCTGCAGCCTCGCTCTCCTGATCGGTTGCGCGAGTGCGCCGGCACCGGTAGGCGAGAGCGGGGCAGGCGAGAGCGAGGCAGGCGAGAGCGGGGACGTCGTCGAGGCGGGAAGGAACGAGGCGATCGCGGCGGAGGGAACGCCGGATTCCGGCGCCGCGGCCGAGCCCGCCGCCGAGCCTGCCGATCAGGGAGTCGCCGAACCGGCACCGCTGCTGGGGCAGCCGTCCGAGCTGCCTCCGTTGACGGATGCCGAGCGCGAGATCGGACGCACCTTCCAACCGCTCGCCAGCGAGTTTGGTTTCACCCACTACGTTCGGGCCGCGCGCGTCAACGGCGGCCTCGGGATCCTGTTCGAGTACCTGCCCGACGACGAGAACCTGAAGGACTGGCACTATCGCGGGACCTTCGTCCTGACGCGGGTCGCGAAGACCTGGGACGAGGCGGCCGTGATCCTCCCGCGCTATGCCCAGGCCTTTGCGAAACAGATGGACCGGGTCAACGAAGCCATTACCTGGCCGTTCCCGGAAGGGCAGGTCGTCTTCATCGACTACGAGCTGGGAAGCGACGCCCGGCGCGAACACAGCCTCGCGACCATTTGGCAGGTCTTGCCCGGGCACCTGGCCATCTTTCAGGCTCAGCGTCGGCCCGATCGCTTCAGCGACTGGCAGATCGAGCACTTTCGGACGGTCGCTCAGCGGCTGGGTCGTGCAGACGGGAAGGCGACCGGTCCGCCTCCCCAGAGCCCGCCCCCGACGCCGCCCCAGAGCCCGACGCCGCCCCCGAGCCAGTAGCCGGGACCGGTTGGCACCTATCGTCGTCGCAGGCGTGGGCGCGGCCCGTGAGGCGCAGGCGATTGCGCGCGAACCAGCGATAGCCGGCGTCCGCGACCAGCCGCAGCCCCGGCCAACGGGTCCAGGCGAGCATCCAGCCGCGACCGACGGCGGCGTATGCGAGACGGAACACCTCGACACCCTCGACCACGCGCCCGTCGGGTAGCACCCCGTGGATGCGCGCCATCAGGGTCTCGATGCTGCGGCCGTAACGTGCGGGGTCGAAGTCGGGTGAAGCGATGTCGACCCGGCCGAGTCGACCCCGTCCGTCGTCGAGCCGCGACATCATCTCGACCTCGCGCCGGCACAGCGGACAATCGCCGTCGTAGAGGATCGTGAACGCGGGGTTCTCGCTCATCGGTTCTCCTGTTGGGTCGTCTGGATCGGGGCCTGTGCGAGCCCCCCGAGCAGGGACGGTCGCCGGACGCCCGGCTTCTCGTAGACGACCTGGGCCAGTCCGATCGAACGCTCTTCGAAGCCGCCCTCGCAGTAGCACAGATAGAAGGACCACATGCGGAGGAAGCGGTCGTCGAGACCGAGGGCCTGGATGCGTGTCATGTTTTGCTGCATGCGACTCCGCCAGCGTCGCAGGGTCTCGGCGTAGTGCGGTGTGAGATCTTCGAGATGCGTGGTTCGCAGGTCTGTCGCGCGCCGCGCCGCTTCGGACAGCCCCAGGACGGAGACGAGCTCTCCGCCCGGGAAGATGTAGCGCTTGATGAAGTCCACGCTGCGACGGTGGCTGTCGAGGTCCCGGTCGGGAACGGTGATGGCCTGCAGCACCATCACGCCCTCGGGCCGGAGCCGCTCGCTGCAGACCCGGAAGAAACCGTCCAGATGCTCGTTCCCGACTGCCTCGACCATCTCGACCGAAACGAGCTTGTCGTACTCGCCTTCGAGATCCCGGTAGTCCTGTTGCAGGACCTCGACCAGATGATCGAGGCCCGCCTCTCTGACGCGCCGAGAGGCCACTTCGAACTGACGTGCAGACAGGGTGGTCGTCGTGACCCGACAGCCGTACTGGCCCGCGGCGTGGATCGCGAAGCCTCCCCAACCGGTCCCGATCTCGAGAACGTGGTCCCGGGACGACAAGGAGAGCTTCTGACAGATGCGTTCGTTCTTGGCGCGCGACGCCTCGGCCATGCTGGCGTCGTCGCGCTCGAAGACCCCGCTCGAATAGCTCAGTGTCGGGTCGAGGAAGAGCTCGAAGAAGTCGTTGCCGAGGTCGTAGTGGGCCGCGATGTTCTTGCGGCTGCCTCGCCGCGTGTTGCGTCGCGCACGGTGGAAGAGCGCGAGCGAGGGCCGCATCAGCCGGGCCAGGCCGGTATCCAATCCGCGGACGGTTTCCGGGTCGCGAGCGAGGATCCGGATCACCTGGGTGAGATCGTCGGTCGACCAGCTGCCATCCATGAAGGCTTCGGCGCCGCCGAGACCGCCGCGTGCGGCGAGCGCGGTGTAGAAGCCGGGATCCCGCACGAAGATCGTCGCCTGCAGGCTGGCCCGGGCGTCGCCGTAGCTGCGGGCGCGTCCGTTCTCGACCAGGGTCAGCCGGCCGGAGCGCAAACCTCGCAAACGACGGTGGACGGCTCCCCGGGCCAGGCGCTCGATCGGTCCCTCTCGGACTGTCGCCGACACCGGACTGTGCCGGGTGGACCTCCGCTGCCGGGACGGGGTGCAGTAGGTGCCTTCTGTCACGCGATGACCTCCAGACCGCGTTCGTGCGGCATCGGGGGGTGGGGGTGAAGGGGCGCGCCCTTGCGCCACAGCCGAAGCGCCTGCCAGTAGATCGCGACGTGGGCCTGAGCCGTGAGGAAGGGGTGTCTCGACAGGGCCCTCGCGAGGGAGCGGCCCGTGATCTCTTGTCGTCTCATGGCGAGGGCTGCGTCGAAGACGCGCGAGCCGTCTGTGTCGACATTCTCGACGCGAGCCAGCAGCCACGCGCCGGGGCGTTCGAAGCTCCAGCGATACCGCAGGTCCATGGCCATGAAGGGGGAGACGTGGAAGTCCTTGGCGGTCTCGAGACGCAGGCCGGAGCCCTGCGCTTCGTCCGCGGCGAGCACGTAGCTGTGCCGCTCGCCCCAGGGTGTGTTCGAGACGTCCGCGACGACGGTCTCCACGCGCTCGTCGTCGGCGTCGAAGCAGTAGTAGAAGCTGACCGGGTTGAAGACGTAGCCCGCGTAGCGGAGGTGGGTGAGCAAGCGGATGGGGCCCGTGGGTGCGGTCCCGGTTCGCTCGGCGACCGTCTTGCGAATGACGTCTGCCAGGGGCAATGAGCCACCACCGAGGTGATCGCGGGCGTCGAAGCGCGCGAGGGCGCGCCGGCGCGTGGACCACAGCCAGCGTCCAGCGAAGACGCGGTCGAGCTCATCGAGGTCGAGGTAGAGCATGAACAACGGGAACGTGAAGGCGTGTTCGACCGGCGTTCGTCGGCGGTGACGGACCTTTCCGAAGTAGAGGCAGCTGTTCATGCCTGGCCCCCGCTCGTCGGCAGGCCCTCGATTTCGTCGCACGCGGCGAGGGCGCTGCGCACTCCGTCTTCGTGGAAGCCGAAGCCCCAGTAGGCGCCGCAGTAGTGCGTTCGGTTCGGTCCGCTGATGGCGCTGCGCTTGCGCTGGGCCCCCATGGCTTCGGCATCGAAGACCGGGTGGGTGTAGTGGAAGCGCCGGATCACGCGCCGCGGGTCGATCCGGTCGCCGCCGTTCAAGGTGACCAGGAACTGGACGGGCGCATGGATACCCTGCAGACGGTTCATGTCGTATGTGACGAGCGCTCGTCCGTCTCTCGACTTCGGGATACGGTAGTTCCAGCTTGCCCAGGCGCGCGGACTGCGCGGGAGCAGCGAGGCGTCGGTGTGCAGGATCACCTCGTTCTGCTGGTAGGGGATGGAACGCAGCAGGGTCCTTTCGTAGCCGGAGGGGTCCGCGAGGAGGCGCAGGGCCTGATCGCTGTGCACCGCCAGCACCACCCGGTCGAAGCGCTCGGTCCCGGCGGGCGAAACGATCTCGACGAAACGCCGCTGGCGGCGGATCGCGCGCACGGGTGCTCCGGTCCGGATGCGGTCCTCGAAGGGGCGGATCAGCGCGTCGACGTAGCGCTGGGATCCCCCCCGAACCACCCGCCATTGCAGCTTCGGGTTCGCCTCGAGCAGGCCGTGATTCTCGAAGAAGCGCACGAAGCTGGCCGCCGGAAAGCGCAGGAACGCGGCGGGGTCCGCCGACCAGATCGCGGCGCCCATCGGCACGACGTAGTGGTCGAGAAAGGCCGCGGAATAGCCGGCACCACAGAGGTAGTCGCCGAGGGAGACCTTCTCGTCCACGCTCCCGCCCTGGTCTTCGCCCGTCTCGATCAGGGAACGGGCTTCGCGGTTGAAGCGCAGGACATCGCGAATCATTCGCAGGAAGGACGGTCGCAGCAGGTTGCTTCGCTGGGCGAAGACGGCATTCAGGCCCCGGCTTGCCCACTCGAGCCCGGTTCGGTCGCAGGAAATGCCGAAGCTCATCTCCGTCGCCTGCGTTTCGACGCCCAGCTCGTCGAGGAGTTGCACGAAGTGCGGGTAGGTCCGTTCGTTGTAGACGATGAAGCCCGTATCGATGGAGTAGCGGGACCCAGGCGTGGGTTCGACGTCGACGGTGCTCACGTGGCCGCCGATGCGGGAATCCGCCTCGAAGACCGTGATCTCGTGCTTCGGGTGCAGTCGGTGGGCCGCGACCAGGCCAGAGACGCCCGAGCCGACGATGGCGATCTTCATCGCTGGGTCCTCGGTGTCATGCGTGCGTGGACGACCCACCATTCCTGGCCGTCCCGGTAGCCAAACAGCTCCGCGCAGGCGAGGAAGAAGAGCCGCCAGCGCTGGAACCAGAGCCCGGCCGACTCTTGCCCGTAGACCTCGGCGAGCACGGGCAGCAACTCGTCGCGGGCGGCGTCCTGGCGCGCGAGCCAGGCCTCGGCCGTCCTCTGGTAGTGGGTGCCGTCCACGACCCACTTCCGGTCGACCACCAGATCCCGCTGCAGATGCAGCAAGTGATCATCCGAGGGCATGATTCCTCCACTGAAGAAGTGGCGTGCCATCCAGTCGTCGTCCCCGGTAGCTTCGAATGGGTAGACGGCGCTTCGGTGGGCGAAGTGGTGGACGAAGAGCGCTCCCGTCGGCTCGAGCCAGGTCCGGATCCGAGCGAGCAGGGCTTCCTGGTTTCGGACGTGCTCGAACATCTCGACCGAGATCACCCGATCGAAGCGACGGTCGGGGTGGAAGTGGTTCACGTCGGCGGTGATGACCTCGACGTTCTCGATGCCGAGGCGCTCGCAGCGCCCGAGGATGAACTCGCGCTGCGGCTTCGAGTTGGAGACGGACAGGACCCGGGCGCGCGGGAAGCGCGTGGCCAGGTACAGGCTCAACGAGCCCCAGCCACATCCGAGGTCCAGCACGGACATGCCGTCTTCGACTTGCGCGCGCTCGCAGGTGAGGGCGAGCATGCGGTTCTCTGCGGCGTCGAGGTCGATGTCCCCGTCGAAGAGGCAGCAGCTGTACTTGAGATTCTTGCCAAGCGTCCGCTCGAAGAATGCGGGTGCGACTTCGTAGTGCTGCTCGTTTGCCAGGTCGGGCAGGGCGGCGATCGGGCCGCGGGCCAGGCTCTCGCGGAAGAGTTGGTTCCGGTCCGTCACCGCAGCGGCGGATGCCGGGACGGATTCGGCGAGGCGGTTGCGGAGCAGGCTCCGGATGCCGCGTCGGACGAGCGCGTCGGGGACGAGGCCGCTTTCTGCGAACTGGGCGCGATTCATGGGAGGTCCCTTGTTCAGATTCGAGAGTCGGGAATCTGGACGATTACGAGCGATTCGTCAAGAAAAAATGTGAACAAACTGATGGCAATCATCTGATGGCGCGTTAGCTTTCCAGCCATGGCCGAGAAGGACGCCCGGGCGGAAGAGACCTACGCGGTCGGTCGAGTCGCGCGTCTCACCGGCGTTTCCCCCGACGTGCTGAGAGCATGGGAGCGCCGCTATGCGGCGGTCGAGCCCATTCGGACGCCGGGGGGAACCCGTCGCTATCGCGCCCGGGACATCGATCGGTTGAGGCTGTTGAAGGCCGCCGTCGACGCGGGGCACCGCATCGGCGAGGTGGCGCGGCTGTCCGACGGCGAGCTCGAAGGGAGAGTCTCCGTGCGCCTTGCGCCGGATACGGGTCCCATCGAGGAGGCCCTCGCGGCGCTGGGCGCGCTCGACGGCGTCGCCGCCGAGCGCGTGATCGCCGGCCAGCTGGCGGGCCTCGGCCCGGTCCGCTTTGCGAAGGAATTCGCACTTCCACTCCTGACGAAAATCGGCCAGGAATGGCAGGAAGAGAGGCTCTGCGTCGCCTCCGAGCATCTGGGCTCGGCACTGCTGCGGTCCCTGCTGGGCTCGGCGTTGCGACCGACCGCCGCTCATCGGGACGCTCCCGTCGTCGTGTTCGCCACGCTTCCCGGGGAACGCCACGACATCGGGCTGCTGATCGCGGCCCTCGTAACCCTGGGTGCTGGCGCGCAGCCGCTCTACCTGGGGGCCGAGCTGCCCGTGAGCGAACTGGTCTACGCCGCCGGGGTGACCGGTGCGTCCGCCGTCGCGCTGGGGGCCGTTGCCCAGCCCGTGGCAGAGCTGGTGCGCGACCTGGAATCCCTGTGCGATGCGCTCCCGCCAGAAGTGGAGATCTGGCTCGGGGGTCCCGGGGCCAGTGGTGTCGAGGTCCCCCAGCGGGTCCGCCTGCTCGACGTCCTGGCGCGGCTCGAGCAGCGAGTCGAGCTTCTGCGCCTCGCTGCCCGCCCCTGAGGGTGGCTCATTTCGCTCGAGAGGTTGTCCAGAAAAAATATTGACAACGTAGCCAATGCATGACACGCTCCCTTGTCATGCGAGGCATCCACTGGTTCCGAAACGACCTCCGGCTGCGCGACAACCGCGCCCTCAACGAGATGCTGGCAAGCTGCGAAGAGTGGCTTCCCGTCTTCGTGATCGATCCGCGCCTCATGCCCGGTTCACCGGAGGTCTCTCCGCGCGCACGCTTCCTGCTCGATTGCCTGGAGCGGCTCGGCGCCGAGCTGGACCGACGGGGGTTGCCGCTGGTGATCCGGCGGGGTCTTCCCGAGGACGTGCTCCCCGGGCTGGTCGTCGAGACCGGCGCGCGCTCGTTGTCGTTCGGGGCGGCCACGACCCCGTTCGGTCGACGCCGGGACGCCGCTGTCCGGGACGACCTGGCCGCCAACGGGGTCGAAACGATCTGCGTCCGGGACGAGGGGATCCTGAGCGGCGGGCGGATCCTGTCCGGGAGCGGCAAGCCCTACGAGGTCTACTCGCCGTACCGGAAAGCGTGGTGGAGGCTCTGGAACGAGTCGCCGGAGCTTCCCGTCCAGTGCCCCGATCTACCGCCGCCGATCGAGGGCTTCGACAAGGACCGGGCGCCGGTCCTGGTCGATCGGATGCAGGAACAGACGCGGATCAGCCTTCCGACGGGCGGTGAGCGGGCTGCCCGGCGACGACTCGCGACGTTTCTCGAGGGTCCGGTCAGCCAGTACCACGAGGACCGGGATCGCCCGGACCGGGACGGAACCTCGCGCTTGTCGCCCTACCTCCGCTTCGGCGTCATCTCCGCGCGGCAGTGCTTCGCGAGGGCGCTCGAGACGCGATCGCTGCGCCCCGAATCCGCCGAGGGGATCGACAAGTGGCTCGACGAGCTGATCTGGCGGGAGTTCTATCAGGACGTCCTGTGCGCTCAGCCCCGGGTGCTGCGAGAGAGCTTCCGGCCGGAGTACGACCTCGTCGAGTGGAACGACGACCCCGACGGCTTTGCCGCCTGGGCGGAGGGGCGCACGGGCTACCCGATCGTGGACGCGGGGATGCGGCAGCTGCGCCAGACCGCCTGGATGCACAATCGCGTGCGGATGATCGTCGCGAGCTTCCTCACCAAGGACCTGCTGATCGACTGGCGTCGCGGCGAGGCGCTCTTCATGGACCTTCTGGTCGACGGAGACCCGGCGTCGAACAACGGCGGCTGGCAGTGGGCCGCCTCGACGGGGACCGACCCGCAACCCTACTTCCGCGTCTTCAACCCGGTCACTCAGGGGCGGCGCTTCGATCCCGACGGTCGCTACGTGCGCCGCTGGGTGCCCGAGCTGAGAAACGTCCCGCTCGAGTTCTTGCACGCACCCTGGGAAATGGAGCGTCCTCCGCGCCGCTATCCCGCGCCGATCGTCGACCACCCCGAACGCAGGAAGATCGCGATCGAGCGTTTCGAGCGCGCCCGGGTGGACCGGGTGAACGGAACCCCCTCATGACTCCCGCTGCCGAGGATCGGGGAGCGCCCGCCGCGATCCGGATCGGAATCTCATCCTGCCTGCTCGGACAGCCGGTTCGCTATGACGCCGGCCACAAGCGTTTTCGCTTCGCGACGGACCTGCTGTCCGAGTTCTTCGATTGGGTGCCGGTCTGTCCCGAGCTGGAGGCGGGACTGGGCGTCCCGCGCCCGGCCATGCGTCTGGTCGAAGCGGATGGCCAGCGAAGACTGCTCGAGATCGCTTCGGGTCTGGATCACACGGATGCCATGACATCGTTGGCCCGCAAGCGAATGGACGATCTCGCGACGGCGGGGCTGTGTGGGTACATCCTGAAGAAGGACTCTCCGAGCTGCGGGATGGAGCGTGTCAAGGTCTACCGCGGAGAGGGCGAGATGCCCCAGCGAGAGGGCAGGGGGCTCTTCGCAGCCGAGCTGCTCGAGCGTCTGCCCTGTCTGCCCGTCGAGGAGGAGGGGCGCCTCAACGATCCGGTGCTGCGGGAGAACTTCATCGAGCGGGTCTTCGCGTACGCGCGTCTGCAGGAGCTCTTGCAGGGAGGATGGTCCAACGGTGAGATGGTCGCGTTCCATACGGCGCAGAAGCTGCAGGTCATGGCGCACTCGACGGTCGCCTACCACGAACTCGGAAGGCAGGTCGCCCGGGTGAAGGGGCAGGATCGGCGGGCTTTCGGGGCCGAGTACGAGCGTCGGCTGATGCAGGCGCTGGGGGTTCCCGCCAGTCGCGGGCGCAACACCAACGTCTTGCAGCACGCCGCCGGTCATCTCGTCGCGCTGGACCCGGCGTCCCGGGGTGAGCTGGCCGAGCTCATCCACGACTACCGCGAAGGGATCGTGCCGCTGGTGGTTCCGGTGACCCTGATCCGGCACCACGCCCGGGCCGGAGACGTCCGCTACCTGCAGGGCCAGACCTTCCTCGAACCTCATCCCCGGGAGCTGATGCTCCGAAACCACGTATGAGCCCGACTGGATGGAGACGATGATCTCGAAGCGATCGAAGCTGGCGGTACTGCTGGTGCTCGTGACTTCTGCCGTGATCGCGCGTCCCGCCGAGGCTGCGCGCATCGAGGGCGTGGAATTTCCCGAACGGATCTCGTCGGGCGGTGTGGATCTCGCGCTGCGAGGTCTCGCGCTGCTTCGCTACAAGGTGCTGTTCCGGGCGTACGTCGCGGCCCTGTACCTGGATCCGGAAGTCGGGGTCGAGCAGGTCCTGGACGACGTGCCGCGTCGCCTCGAGATCGAGTACTTCTGGGGCATCCCGGCACACCTGTTCGCCGAGGCCACCCTCGACGGCATCGAGAAGAACGTCGACGGAGACAGCTTCCGCGAACTGGGTCCCCGCATCGCCCGCTTCAATGCGTTGTACACCGATGTCCGTCCCGGCGATCGCTACCAGCTGACCTACCGGCCCGGGGTCGGAACCGAGCTCGCCCTCAACGGCGAGGTTCGGGGCATCGTCGAGGGCGCAGACTTTGCCGCCGCGTTGTTCGCGATCTGGCTCGGCGACGAGCCGTTCTCGGTGTCCATGAAGCAGCAGCTGCTCGACGCGCCGGGCTGAACCGCCGGTCACCCACTTTCGTGCTATCCGTGCGCACGGTTCGGGCTTGCCCGTGCACTGTTCGGGTCGGCCCAGGGGGGTGCATGCGCGATTCGGTGTGTCGTGTGGCTGCGGCCAGCGCGGGGCTGCTGGGTTTCCTGCTGGCGGGCACCGCCTCGGGAGACGTCATCGACGAGCCGGCCGCCGGCGCCTTCGTCGAGAGTTCCGAGATCCGCGTGTCCGGAGGGATTCCGACCCCGGACGTCGGGATGACCAGCGCCCGCCTGAACGGCGTGCCGCTGGCGCTCGCAGACGCCGGCGCGCTCGCGAGCTTCGATGTCTCGGTCGCCGTCGACTTCGACCGGGTCTTCAACCCGCTGTTGGTCGACTGGACCCTTCCAGGTGGCCAGACCGGCCGCGAGCGCGTCACTGTCGTGGCGGGCGCGTCGACTCTCGACGGCGGGGTGTCCCTCGAGAGTGCGGCCCTGCACTTCACCGAGACCGGGCTCGACGCCTTCGAGCCGGCGCTCGACGGTCTGGTCGGCTTCGACCTCGACGAGCTGCTGCCCGTCGGCCGGCGCATCTACAACAAGTGCCTGGTCGACACCTTTGCCGGCTGCATCGGTCGCGCGAAGGTGTACATCGACGATCCGCCCCCGCGCTTCGCGTCCCAGCAGGTGTCGCTCGAGCCGTTCGTCGACGGCGTTCAGCTCGACCTCGTCCTGCGTGAGGTGCGCCTGGATCTCGAGATCCGGGGCTCGGGGGTCGTCCCCGATTGTCGCCTGCGCCTGACGGCGGAGACCGCGCAGATCGGCGCGCGCTACGACATCGCTCCCGACACCGTCGAAGGCACCCGACTCGACCTGTCCCAGTCCGGCGCGCTCGCGCTCGACTTCGACCGCTTCCATCAGAACTTCACCGGAGGGGCCTGCAACGACGGTCTCATCGAGGACGTGATCGATGACATCGTCGGCGACCTCGAGGGCGACATCCTGGATGCACTCGCGGATCTGCTCGAGGACCCGGATGGCGGCGGGCCCGCGGATGGCCCGCTGACCGACGTCATCGAAGATGCGCTCGCGGATGTCGAGATCACGCGGCCCATCGCCGAAGCGCTCGAGGTGGATCTGTACAGCCCGGTCGCCCGGGTCGTCCTCGCCGACGAAGGCGTGACCCTCGTGACCGACACCGCGGTGATGGCACGAGTGGGTGAGGTCGGCGGCTGTGACGCACCCATGGGCGCACCGGACTTCAGCGCGTCCTTCGAGCCGGACGCGCAGCTACCGATGCTGGGCAGCGCGACGCCCCTGGGCGGTCTGCCCTTCGACGTGGCGCTCGCCCTGAATGACGCCGCCCTGGGCCAGGGCCTGAAGGCGCTGACCGAGTGCGGGCTGTTGCATTCCGATCTCGAAGAGCTCGAGCTCGGCGGCACGCGCTTCGCGATCACCGCGCAGCTGCTTTCGGTGATCGAGCCCGCTTTCGGTTCCCTGCCTCCCGCGCTGGCGCTGACGATCCAGGTGCGTCCGGCCCTGGCGCCGGTGCTGCGCGATGGGGCGGGACCGCTGGGTGAGCTTGCAGCGCTGCGGATCGCGGACCTGCGAGTCGACGTCGTCGACCCCTCGAACGACACCGCGTGGTTGCAGCTCGCCGTCGATGCGACGACGGGGCTCGACATCGATTTCGCTCCGGTCTCGGGAGAGCTGACTCTCGGGACGGCGGGCGCGCTCGCGGACGTCGAGATCGTCGTCCTCGGCAACGCGATCGGTGCCGACCCGGCAGAGCTGATCGTTTCCCTCACGGAGCTGCTCGAGGACGGGACGGTCAGCCTCTCGGACGAGCTGGGGACCTTCCGTCTGCCGGGCTTTCTCGGGCTCGAGCTGGTGCCCATCGAAATCGCTCGCGGACCCGGGTCTGCGACCTTCTACTTCGATGCCGTTGCAGTCCCCGAGCCGGGCGGGACGACGTTGGCCGTGGCGGGGCTGCTCGGAGTCGGGGGACTGGCGCGTCTGAGGCGGAGCGCGTCGATCGTCTGAAGCGGGGGAAGGCATGGGGCTTGCGATCGAGCGGGATCGCTTCGAGGACCACGAGTACGACGATTTTCGCGAGAGGCTCGACGCCGGTCTCCGCGCCCTGTCCTCGCTGCTCGCGCGAGATGGCTTTGGGGAGGGCCCGCCTTCGCTCGGCGCAGAACTCGAGGTCGCGCTCGTCGGCGCGGATGCGCGCCCGCGCCCGGTCAATCTCGCCGTGCTCCGCGAGACCCTCGACCCCCGCATGACCTTCGAGCTCGATCGTTTCAACCTCGAATCGAACCTGCTGCCGACGCCGCTCGCCGGCCGCCCCTTTGCCCACCTGCGAGCAGAGATGGATGGGGCATTCGCAGAGCTGACCCGGGCGGCAGAGCCGCATGCGGCACGGGTCGCCATGATCGGCATCCTCCCCACTCTGCGCGTGAAAGACCTCTCTTCCGACGCGATGACGGACACGCCTCGCTTTCGGGCGCTGTCCCGGGCACTGCTGCGCCGGAGGGACGAGCCCTTCTTGCTTCGAATCCACGGCGACGATCCCCTCGAGATGGAGTGCAACGACGTGACCTTCGAGGGGGCCGCGACCTCGCTCCAGGTCCATCTGCGTGTGCAACCGAAAGACTTCTCGCGCGTCTTCAATGCGGCGCAGCTAGCGACCGCGCCGGTGCTGTCCGCATGCGCGAACTCGCCGACCTTCCTGGGGCACCGGCTCTGGGACGAGACGCGGGTCGCGCTCTTCAAGCAGGCGGTCGACGTGCGGACCACCGAGCTGCAGCGCCTGAGGCGGAAGCCCCGGGTGTGCTTCGGGTCGAATTGGAACCGGTCCGGTGCCTACGAGATCTTCGCCGACGCGGTCGCAGACTTCGAGCCCCTGCTGCCGGTACTCGGCGAAGAAGATCCCGAGGCGTGCGTCGCGGCTGGAGGCGTGCCGCAGCTGGGGGAGATCCGACTCCACCAGGGAACGGTGTGGAGCTGGAATCGACCGGTCTACGACCCGGCGGAAGGCGGACATCTGCGAATCGAGCTGCGTGCGCTGCCGGCCGGGCCGAGCGTTCCGGACATGGTCGCGAACGCAGCGTTCTTCGTCGGCCTGACCCTGGGCCTGGCGGACGAGATGGAAGATTGGGACGGCGCTTCCTTCGACGAAACCCACACGAGCTTCTACCGCGCCGCCCAGGACGGGCTCGACGCGGTCATCGCATGGCCCCGGGGCAACTCGGCCGCGGCCGGGGCGCGCGGGGCGCGCGGCCTCGTGCCCGAGCTGGTCCCCATCGCACGCCGCGGGCTGGAAGCGGCCGGCGTCGAGGCCGATGAGATCGAGACGCAGCTCGACCTGATCAGCCGGCGCTGCGCGAAGGGCATCAGCGGCGCGATCTGGCAGCGACGCGCCCTGGCGGCGGCCGAGGTCGGGTCCGACCGGGATGGCGCCCTGGTCCGCATGCTGGAGCGCTATCTCGTGCATTCCCGGAACGGACTGCCCGTGCACGACTGGCCCCTCGATGGTTGAGAAAGAGCCGAGAGAAGAGCAAGGACGGGAGCTCCGGATACGGCGATGGGGCAAGGACCTGAGCGCGTCCAGCATCGGTCCCGACGTCGCGACCTTCCTTTCCGAGCTCGCTGGGCCGACGTGGATCGAGGTCCCGGGGCGAGATCGGTCCCGGCTTCGTGCCTTCTCGACGCTGCTGCACGGCAACGAGCCGTCCGGCCTGACCGCGCTCCACCGCTGGCTGCGCATGGGTGCCGTGCCGGCGGTCGACCTGGGGCTGTTCGTCGGCGCCGTCGAGACGGCGCTGGCGCCGCCCGGCTTCGCCCATCGCTTCCTCCCGGGTCGCCCGGACTTCAACCGCGTGTGGCGCCCATCGGTTGAGACCTCGGGACGCGATGAGCGCGAGGTTCGGGTAGCGAGACAGCTGCTCGACCTGTTGCGATCACGGCCGCCCGAGTGCCTGGTGGACCTGCACAACAACACCGGCCAGAACCCGCCCTACGGGGTGACCTTCCGGATCGGGGTGCCTGAGCGCAACCTGGTCGCTCGCTACGCGCACCGCATCATCCATACCCCGATCGAGCTGGGGACGATCGTGGAGGCGACCTGCAACGACTTCCCCGCGGTGACCATCGAGTGCGGCCGTTCGGGCGACCCCCAGGCCGATGCGCTGGCCCTCGTCGGTACCCAGCGGATCATCGACGCCGACGATCTCGCGCTGGACGCGACGCCGCCTCTGCTCGAGGTGGTCGTCGACCCGGTGCGGGTGCGGGTTCGCCCGGGTATTCCCCTCGCCTTCGGGGATGGCCCCGAGGACGGAGAGGGGCTCGTGATGTCGCGACAGGTGGACGATCACAACTTCGAGCTCGTCCCAAAGGGAACCTGCATCGGATGGGTCGCGGCGGGCACGGACTGGCCGGTCGAAGCGATCGGTGCCGGCGGGATCGACCGGTCCTTCGAGCTGTTCGCGGTCCGGGGGCGCCGTCTCGAGACGCGCCGAGAGATGATCCCGGTGATGATGACGACACACCGGGAGAACGCGCTGTCGGATTGCCTCTTCTACGCCGCCTGGCCCGAGCGTCAGCTCGGCTGAGCCCGCGCGGTCGCGTCCGGTTCGCGGGCCACGGGTAGCAACACGCGGAAGCAGCCGCCGTCGGGTTCGAGCTGGTCGTCGCGGGCGTTGCCGACGTAGAGCGCGCCCTCGTGTGCGCGCACCGTACCGATCACCACCGAGAGACCCAGCCCCAGGCCGCGTCCGCCTTCGCTACCGGCGTCCGCTCCGGAACCGTTCAGCAGCTGCGCGCGGGCCTCGGGTGTGATCCTGGCGGCCTCGTCCCGGACCTCGACGAATACGTAGCGGCCGGGTGTCAGGGAATCGCCGAGGTAGCACGCGTCGAGGGTCGTGCGGTCGGCTTGTACCGTTCCGGTTCGGACGGTGATGGCGCCGCCCGAAGTGCCGAGAGCGTTCGACGCGTTGGCCACCAGGTTGACCACGATCTGTGCGAGCTGCGCGGGTTCGCCGTGGACGAGGGGCAGGTCATCCGCGAGATCCCAGTGGATCCGACTGGTCTTCGATGCAGTGGTCTCGAGCAGCAGGGTGAAGCCGCGGATCACCGCCGACAGGTCGACCATCGCGATGGTGCGTCCCGGCCGGCCCACCGCGCCGGGCCCGGCCAGCGAGAGCATCTGGCCCGTGAGGGCCGTCGCGCGGTTCGCTGCCCGCCGGATGCCTTCTGCCCAACGGCGCTCGGGCGCGCCGGCAGGTAGATCGGCGAGCAGCAGCGAGGCGTTCCCGACGATCGGGGTCAGTAGATTGCTGAAGTCGTGGGCGATGCCAGCCGCGAGGACGCCGAGTGTTTCGAGCTTCTCGGCGCGAAGCCGGTCTTCGTCGATGGACGAGAGCCGGGGTGACTCCATCCCGCCGTGAGGGTACTTGTCGTGAAAGACGACGAGCCAGACGTTGCGGGGAACGTCGCGCAGCGCGCGCCCCGAGTAGGCGCGCCCCTCGAGATGTCGCCAATCGCGTTCGGCGCTGAGACTGCGGAGCGGAATGGGGACGGACGGTCCTTCGGTGAGGGAGCGGCGGAGTGCTTCGAGCAGGTGGTCTTCGTCCTCGGGCACGAGCCGGCCGGCAGGCAGTGCGGCCTGCAAGGTCTGGCCCGCCGGGCGATCGGGCGACTCACCGAACAAGCTGCGCCAGCCATCGCTCGCGTACAGGATCGTCTGGTCGGACTCGAGGGCGATGACGAGACCGTCTGCAGACTCGAACGCCGCAGCGGCCGCCGCGACCCGCGCCGCCCGGGAACGCTTCCGCGTCCCGCCAGGTGTCAGCCCGCCGTGCCCGACGTGCGTCGGGTTGCTTGCCATGGCGCCCCCCCCATGCCATGACCACAAGCGCACGACCAGTAGCGCATGGTCAGACGCAGACATTAGGGAGTGGTCCCGGCAGAGGCCACCAAACAACGGTATGACGGCAACGGATCGTGAAGGAGCGCGGGACTCGGCCCACATCCACGTGGGGCGGTCTCAGCTCGAGATCCAGCCCCCGAACTTCGCCGCGCACAGGGGCGGCGGCGTCGGCATGTTCTGGTCCCATACGCTCCGCGTGCGGGTGCAGTGCATGCGCAGTACCGACTCGGGCGACGCGTTTCCGGACGCGAAGCGTTGCGTCAGCTCTTCCTCGCAGGTCCGGCGCAGCCACGAGTCGAGGTCGCCGCAGCGAACTTCGACGGCCACGTCTGCCTCGCTGGCTTTCTCGACGAAGGGCAGCCGGTCGGAGAGGGATTCGACGTCGCCCAGATGCCCGAGCAGGACGCCGGCGCCTGCCAGGGCGAAGACGGTGATGGGCGTCACGATTCGCATGGGTCCGCTCCTGTCTTGGGTGCCATAGCAAGTACTTCGGCGCCCTCCCTCGTGTACTTCGTGAGGTGGCCCACAGGTGGATGGCGCGCGCGGAGGAGCGGCCGCGCTAGTCGTCCCAGATCGTCTTGAGCAACGGGTCGCCGCCCAGCAGCTTTCGCGGATCCTGCTTGTCGATGTGTCCGATCAACGAGCGGTAGACCCCGTAGCCCACCAGCTGCTGCAGGCGCTTCGGGAAGTTCCGGACCTTGTCGCGGGGAACGCCGAGCTGCTGGTTTTCCTGCTGCCGGATGAAGCCCGCGCAGTAGTTCATGGCGATGCCAACCCGTCGTTCGCTCGTGTGATTGGCGCCGCCGCCGTGCCACAGGCTGCCATTCCAGACGAGAACACTGCCGGTGGACATCTGCGCCGGGACGCTCGGGATGTCCTTGCTGAGGTTCGGATAGTCCGGGGAGCGGTGGCTCCGGGGCACCAGCCTCGTCGCACCGTTGGCCTCCGTGAAGTCGGTGAGTGCCCACATCGTGTTGCAAACCAGGGGTGGGTGCGGACGGGGCAGGGCGATGACCTGGTCGTCGGAATGGATCGGTTGCGGGCTCTCCCCGGGACCGATGTCGATGGACGAGATCGAGGAGATGAGGCAGCCGTCGTCGAGGACGCCCTCCACGACGGGCAGGACGGATGGATGAATGGGCACCCGCGCGAACACGTCGTCGAGTGCCAGCAGGTTGTAGATACGAACGGTCTCGTGGCCCTCGAAGTCGTTCTGGCAGCTGCCGATCTGCTGGTCGCGCGCGATTCGTTCGAGGGTCTCGCGTAGCTCGGCGATCAGGTCGAGCTCGATGACCCCTTCGAGCAGCGTGTATCCCTGGTCGTCTATTTCGGCGAGATGGCGCCTCGTGTCTGCCTCGGTGAGAGCGCGTCCCGGGTCGGCGACGGCCTCGCTCATGCCGTCTCCCCCTGCGCCTGCTGGGACTTCTTCCAGTTCGGGTTCTGGAGCGACATGGGGGTGAGCTGGGCGGGATCGATTTCTTCGAGCTCGATCTCGCCAGCGAGCACGCGCTTCTTCCATTCCTGGTGCGCGGGCTCGCGTTCCTGGAACTCGGGCATGACCTCGCGCGCGAAGAGCTCGAGGCTCTCGCAGATGTCCTGGTGGCTGTTCTTGCCCGCCTGGTTGATGAGGATCACCTGGTCGACGTGGGACGCTTCGAACTTGCGGAGTCGTTCGCGCAGGCTCTCGGGTGATCCGATCAGCCCGCGATTCCGTCGCAGCTTCTTGCCCTCGTCGCTTTCCCGCCAGCTCTGGTACTCGTCCCAGAGATTGACCGAGCCCGGGACGACGGGGCCGTGCCGGTTGTAGAAGAGCAGGGCGAACTGGAAGAAGCTCGAGCCGTCTGACTTGGCGAGGGCTTCGTCGTCGCTTTCCTGGCACATGAACTGGGAGACGACGGCGATGTTGGGGTTGGTCGCGTAGTCGGCCAGCAGCTCCTGGCGCTTCACGAAGTTGTTGTAGTACGCGTTCACCCAGGCCTGGGCCATGTCCGACGAGATGAACTGGAACGACAGCACGCCCATGCCCCGGCGGGCGACCATCTCGATGGTCTCGAACTGCGAACAGGCCACCCATAGAGGCGGGTGGGGTTTCTGGCGCGGCTTCGGGACGACGTTCCGGAGCGGGAAGTCGAAGTGCTCGCCGTGATACTCCCAGGCGTCCTTCTGGAACATGGGCAGTATGCAGCGAACGGCGTCCTCCCACACCGCGCGCTTGTCGCGGAAGCGTCGGTCGAAGGGATGCAGCTCGGTGACGCTCGAGCCCTCGCCGATGCCGAACTCCACGCGTCCGTTCGACAGCAGATCGAGGGTCGAGACGCGTTCGGCCACGCGCGCGGGATGGTTGGTGGTGAGCTGGACGATGCCGTGACCGAGGCGGATCCTCTCGGTGCGCTGGCTCGCTGCAGCCAGGAAGACCTCGGGCGCCGAGGAATGCGAGTACTCCTCGAGGAAGTGATGCTCGACCTCCCACGCGTAGTCGAATCCCAGCTCGTCTGCGAGCTGGATCTGGTCGAGAGAATCCTGCAGCAGTCGGTATTCGCTGTCTTCGTTCCAGGGGCGGGGGAGTTGGTGCTCGTAGAAGATTCCGAACTTCAAGGGGGCATCCTCATTCCGGGATCGGGGTCGCTCGCGAGTCTATCATGGCCTGAAACGGAGCTAGACTCGTCGTTCTTCGAGGGGGGTGACGCAAATTGATTGGCAATCGGATTCGCGGCGTCGTACTGGTGGGCGTCGCCGTCGCCTGGGTCGGTGGGTGTGCATGGGACTCGATGGTTCCAGAAGGGCGTCCGATCAAGATGCCGGAGAACGCGCCGACGGAAATCGTGATGCTCGGCCTGTGCGAGCCGAAGACCGGCGTGCTCGATTGCGGCAAGCACGAATGCAACCACTGGTATCGCCTGGACATCACGCAGCCGGGCGCGATGCACGTTCAGGTCCTGCTCAGCGACATCGAGACCGAAGGCGCGCTGACCCGGTTGTTGCTGCGGCCGCTGGGACAGGCGCCGCTGGCCCAGCAGGTCAGCACCTACGGCGAGCCCCTCGAGATTCATGCCGAGGTCGCGCCGGACGTCTACGGCGTGCTCGTGCAGGGGGGTGGGGGATATCGGAAGTACCAGCTGCTGGCGTCCGTGTCTCCTCCCGGAGAGGAAGCGAGCGGCGTGCACTGTCCCAACCTGCCCGCGGACGTCCCCGAAGTCGCAACCGACGACGGTGACTGAGACGCGCTCTGCCCGGCGAAGGCCCCTGCTGCGCGCGCGGCTGCGTCGGCACGGCCTCGTACGGCGTCCGGAGATCATCCGGGCGCTCGTGCGTTCGCGACGGTTGCGCTTCACCGAGGGCAACCGCGTCGAGCTCTTCGACACCGGCCGCGAGGGCCTGGCCGCGATGCTGCACGCGATCGAAGCGGCGACCACGCGCATCCATCTCGAAACCTACATCCTTCGCAGCGACGAGGTGGGTCGACACTTCCTGTCGGCGCTCACCGAGCGAGCGAGCGCGGGAGTCGACGTCCGGGTGCTCTACGACAGCATCGGTTCGCGGGGGCTGGACGCGACGGCGCTCGAGCCCTTGCGGCGCGCCGGTGGTGAGGTGCTGGCCTTCAACCCGATCGTACTGCCGTACCCGACCTTCGCGCCCCGGCGCCGTGACCATCGGAAGATCCTGGTCGTGGACGGGCGCCTGGGCTTCACGGGCGGCCTGAACATCGGCGTCGAGTACATCGCCGGGATCCCCGGTTCGGAAACCGAGGAGTGGCGGGACGCCCACGTCCGTCTTCAGGGACCCGTCGTCCGCGATCTGGAGGCCGTCTTTCTCGAGAGCTGGTTTCGCGCCGATGGACCGGGGCTTCCCTGGGACGCGCTCCTCGGTCCGGAGCCCGCGCCTGCGGGAGACGCTCGCTGTGCGGTGCTGCCCGACGGGCCGGTCTACCGCAGGCGGAGGATGCGCGACCTGATCGTGTCTGCGGTCGAGTCGGCTCGCAGCGAGGTGTTGCTCGAGAGTCCGTACTTCGCGCCGGGGCGCCGGGTGCTCGACGCCTTGTCACGAGCGAGCGAGCGCGGCGTGCGCATCGAGCTGCTGCTCGCGGGCCACACCGACCATCCGGTGCTGCGCCGCGCCGCGCGCAGCATCGTGCCGCGACTGCTGCATGCGGGTGTACGTGTGTACGAGTACGAGCGCGCCATGATGCACGCGAAGCTGGTGGTCTTCGACGGGCACTGGGGCCTGCTCGGCACGTCGAACCTGGACCGGCAGAGCTTCGAGCACAACTTCGAGGTCAACCTGATCGTCGAAGGCGGGTCGACACCCGCTCGCATCGGGGATCGCATTCTGGCCGACATCGCCGGTGCGCGCGCCATTGATCTGGCCTCCCTGGCGGCGCGGGGCCCGGTGGAGCGCTTCGTCGATCGCCTGGCGTCCCTCGTGCTCTACTTCGTGTAGTTCGCGTGTCTTCGCATCGCCGGGCCGAACAAGGGATCAGGGCGCGAGCTGGATCGCCAGCACCTCGTCGAGGACGGGCTTCCAGGCCTTCCACTCGTGCCGTCCCGCGAAGATGAGGGCCGTGTGCGGGATCTCGCTCTCGCGCAGGTGACGATCGAAGCGCTCGTTGGTGTCGATGATCTGGGCGTGGTCCGCATCGCCCCAGGCGAGTAGCAGTCGCAGGCCCTGCAGATCCGTCGGCTCGGACCAGCGCACGAAGAGGTCTTCTCGGGCGATGCTTTCGCGGTCCGCGGCGCCCCAGATCCGATCCGTCGGAATCACGAAGCGGAGCCAGGACTCGTTGGTCAGCTTCCAGGCGTCGTCGGTGTCCAGGATGGGTGCGCTGATTGCGGCGACGCTCGCGAAGAGATCGGGCTGGAAGAACGCGAAGCGCAGGGCGCCGTGGCCGCCCATGGAGATCCCGATCAGGTGACACCCGCTCGGACAGGGCCGGGTGTGATAGCGCGCGGCGATCTCCGGCATCAGCTCCGCGGTCACCCAGTCCCGATAGCGGAAGCTGCCGTCGGCCCAGTTCTCCCAGAAGCCGAAGTCGCCCCGGGGCAGCACGATGACCGCCCGCGGTACGCGCCCGGCGGCAATCTCGGCGTCGAGGTGTTGACCGACGGCGGCCTCGTCGAAGCAGTCCGGGCCGTCCCCGGCGCCGTGCAGGAAGACCACGAGCGGGAGTGCTTCGTCCGCTGCAAAGCCAGGCGGCGTATAGACGGCGTAGTCGAGGTGCTCGTTGCCGCCGGAAAGCGCGAGGCTGTCGTAATGGAGCCGCGGGGGCGGCGAACTGCACGACGCTGTCAGCGCCGCGCTTGCCACGACGAAGGCCAGTGCGAGGGACACCCGTCGGTGGCAGCGCTGAGGCGAAGCGTGCATGAGACCACGATAGCCGGGTGCCTCGGGAAACGAAGTCGCTGCCGCCCTCGTGGGCTCGTCTGCCAGCGGAATGGGCACGGCTGTGTCGGCTTCTGCGCGTTCGCGCGGCGGACGGCACGAATCGGGATGGCACGGCACTTGCGGGGATCTGGGGCGGAGTTGGGGTCGACCCGGGATCGAGTGTCGGTCGTGGGCGGTGCGGACGGAGCTTGTCTCCACTCGGTGACTCACCGATCCGGGTCAAAAAGGGGTGAGTCGCCGAGCCGCGCCGTCCACCTCCGGCGGAAGCAGCCGGAGAGCAGGATCAGCCGAGGCCGCGTCGCTCGATCTCGCGTTGGAGGCGCAGGGTGTCGGACTCGCTCGGCTGCCCGAGGCTGGACTCGTCCAGCTTGCCGCGGCTGTGAAGAGCCATCTTGACGCCGTCGTAGGTCACGAACTTCACCGGCTCCACCTCGAGCACCACACGCAGGGGAGAATCGAGCATCGATTCGAAGCCCCGCGCCATCTTGTCGTTGCCGGGGTGGAGGTGGTCCGAGAACGCCGGATAGAACCACGACTTGGTCTCCGCGTCCTCGTGGATGGTGCAGCGCCCCTTGATCGTCACGGTCTTGCCCCCGCCCAGGTGCGTGCCCGTGCTGGTGATCACGATCGAGACCTGGGGGTTTCGCCGCACAGCGGAGATGCGGTGTCGGTGCGCGCCGGCGGTCAGCCACATGCGACCGTCCTTCCAGAGGCACGACATGATCACGCCCATGGGCCACTGGTCTCGCGTGCACCAGTTGAAGACGCACTCCCGCGCGTTCGACAGCAGGTCTTCCTGGACCTCCGGGTCGAGTCGGTAGATCGAGACCATCTCGTAGTTCTCGGGTGCGTCGCTCATCAGGGCCTCCTTCGTGACGGCCCCCGACGGTAGCTGGGAGATGCGGGGCAGGGACAGGCCGCTCACGGGCGGAACGATGTCCGATCCGCGCGGTGTGAGCGGCGCCGAGCGGGCTATACCTCCGGGCGAGCCGCGGACGGGACGAGGTGGGGAAACTGGACGATCCGAGCTCTTCCGCAGGCGGCGATCCCGGGGAACAGATCCGCCCAGCCCGGCCCTGGTGGACCTTCATCATCCCGTACGCGGGCAAGGTTCCTGCGCTGAAGCAACGCCAGTGGAGCCTGCTCGGCCTGCTGGCGCTGGCCGAGTTCTTCGAGCAGTACGACGTCAGCCTGATGGGCCTGGCGCTGAAACAGATCCAGGCGGGTCTCCAGATCCCGGAGGCGGAGATCGCCGGCGTCATATCGCTGGTGCGGATCGGGTCGCTGATCGCGTTCGCGCTGTCGGTGGTCGCGGATCGCGTGGGCCGCCGCCGGCTGCTGCTGATCACGATCCTCGGCTTCACCCTGTGCACCTTCGCGACGGCCTTCGCCCAGACCCCGATGCAGTTCGTTGCGATGCAGATGGCCGCGCGCGTGTTCATCACGGCCGAGACCCTGCTGGCGGTCGTCGTACTCGCGGAGGAGCTCCACGCCCGGGACCGCGGCTGGGGGATCGGCATGCTGGGGGCCCTCGGCTCGCTCGGGCACGGCGCCTCGGCGGCGGTGTTCGCCGCCGTGGACTTCGTCCCCTACGGCTGGCGTTCGCTGTATCTCGTCGGTGTGATCCCGCTGCTCTTCCTGGCGTACTTCCGCCAACGCCTGCCCGAGACGCGGCGCTTCGAGGAGCACAAAGCGGCGCGAGAGCACGAAGGTCTGATGGGGGGGCTGAGGCCGATCGTCCATCTCGCTCGCATGTACCCCCGCCGTGTCGCGGTGCTCGCCCTCGCGCTCTTCCCCTTCGACTTCGTCGTCGGCACCGCGTACGCGTTCATGCCGAAGACCCTGCAAGAGGTGCACGGCTACTCGCCGGGGCAGGTGACTGCGGTCTTCCTGGTGGGTGGTGCGCTCGGCATCCTCGGCAACGTGATCGCGGGCCAGCTGGGAGATCGCTTCGGCCGCAAGCCCGTGATGTGTGTCGCGATGGTGGTCAATGCGCTCGCGCTCGCGGGCTTCTACAACGCCGGGGGGTACGCGATTCCGTTCCTGTGGGTCGCGGCAGTATTCTCGATCCTGGCCATTGGGATCTTGTTCAAGGCGCTCGGGACCGAACTCTTTCCCACGTCGCACCGGTCGACGGCGTCTGGGGTTCGGATGGTCGTGGGCACCCTGGGAGGCATCGCCGGGCTCGCGCTCGAAGGCACCCTCTACCAGTTGATGGGGTCGCATGCGGCCGCGATCACGGTCATGACTCCCGTGCTGGTCCTGCCCCCGATCATCGTCGGCTTCCTGCTCCCGGAAACGGCCCAGCGCGAGCTCGAGGACATCTCTCCCGAGCGATAGCGGAGCCGCTTCGGCGCTTCGGTAAGCTCGCGACTCTGCATGGCGATGGACCTCGCACCCGACCCGGCCGTTCTGGACCCCGAACAGCGCGCGCTGGCGCGGCGCTCGCTGTCGGTGCTCGGCGTCTTGTCGGTCGGCTCGATGAGCGGCGTCGCGTCGTCGCTCTACCTCGTCAACCACTACCCCCTGCTGCTGGTCGCCTTGAGCCCGCTGGGGCGTCACGTGATCCTGGCCGCCGCCGTCGTCGACCCCTTCGCCCTGGTGGCCGTCGCCGTGGTGCGGCGCATGATCTTCTACGTGGCTTGCTTTCAGCTCGGCCGGTCCATGGGACCCACGGGCGTCGTGTGGCTGGAAGCGCGTGCCGCGCGCTTGGCCCGCTTCGTGCGACTGGTCGAACGTCTCTTCGCGCGCTGGTCCCGCACCGTGGTGTTCCTGTCCACCGGTCCGACCATCAGCACGCTGGCGGGCATGTCGGGGATGTCCATGCGGACCTTCGTGCCCCTGGCCACCGTGGGGCTCGTGCTTCGAATGATCGGCATCCTGCTGTTCGCGGAGATGCTGCGCGAGCCGATCGAGCAGCTGCTCGCCTGGATCGACCTGTATTGGCGACCCGGAACAGCCCTGCTCGTCGCCGGGACTCTCCTCTACCAGTGGCGCCGAGTGCGATCTCAGCGCGCCGCCCAGTCGACCTAGCGGTGTGCGTTCAGCGCGCCGCCCAATCGACATAGATCGGTGACGCCCAGGCCCGTTGGGCGAAGTCGTCGAGGCACGGCTCGCCTCGCTGGCACGGCTTCGTCTCGGTGCAACGTCCCGCGTCGTCCCGTTGGCAGCGCAGGGGCGATCCGTTGACCGCCGGGGTCGGTTCCTCGAAGACCCGGGCGTAGTAGACCGTGTCGCGTCCGGCGGCGGGGTACTCCTCGTCGACGAAAGTCGCGCTGCAGCCCTCGCCGTCCGGCGGGCAGGCGAAGCTGCGCCAGGGATCGTCGATCAGGCGGGCGATCGGCTCGTCCGGGGTGCGCTGGGGGCGGATCCGGACGATCTCGATCCGATCGATGCGTCGTCGCACATCGCTGGCGTTTCGACACTCGCCGCGACACAGGGCCTGCAGGCGCTCGGCCCCGAGCGCCCGGTGCGCTTCCTCGGGACAGCCGGGCGCCGGCTCGAGGGAGCCCACCGCTCGCACGCGGAAGATCGGTGCGTCGCGCAGGCTGATCTCACCGCCCATGGGAACCGACCCCGACTCGTGCAGCAGGTCGAACCACATCAGGATCCGGGGGCCACTGGTGCCGTATACCTCGCGTCGCGCCAGGGCGTCCCAGATCGCCGCGCGGCCGCGGCCTGTTGCGTGCACCGCCACCAGGCCGCCGGTGTACAGGAAGGACTGCGTTCGCTCGCGCTCGAAGAGCTGGATTCCGGAGAGCGATGCGGCTGCCTCTTCGTAGGAACGTCCCTCGGCGCGCTTTGGCTCCGGCGGTGGTTGGAAGAAGCGCCCGACGATGCCGTCGCCGAGGGGACGCGGGTCCTGGCCGGCGTCGGTCTGCCAGCGCTCTTCTTTGTAGCCGACGCCGGCTCGCGCGGTGTGGATGTCGCTCGACGCCATGAAGCCCATGCGGAAGCGTCGGGGCGGGTCCTCGCTGAAGTCGCCCAAGGCGGCGATGTACTGGGCCGAGCCCATCGGGCGGTAGTTGAAGGCCGGTTGGCCGCAGTCGCGGCACTGCCCGGCGTCGAGCCAGTCGCTTGCGGTCGCGCCCGGGACGGTGACCTGCATCGAGACCCCGGCCGCCGCAGCCTGCGCCCGGGTCTCGGCCGCGCGTCGCGCGCATTCACTCTGTGCCTGGCCCTCGGCCAGGCAACGCGCCTCGATGATCTGGCCGGCGCGCTGGCACATGGGCAGGTAGTCCGGGCGTTCGTCGGGGCAGCTGGCCTCGCCGGCGCTGTTGCTCGCGTCGAAGGACACCGCGCGCCAGTCCCGGTAGACCTCGGACTCGCCGTGACCCGAGTAGACCTCGAGCAGCGTCTGTCTGGCCGGATCGTGGAGGTCGCCGCGCAGCTGCTTTTCCCAGTCCGAGCCCGGGGGCGAGTAGATGCCCCAGGTCGTGCCGTGGGGGATGACGAGGCTGTCGTGGCCCCACTCGTCGAGCTTGCGGAAGAGTTCTGCCGGCGTCTCGGCGATCTCGCGGCAGTCTGCGGCGAGCGCGCGCACGTCGCCGTCTTCGCAGACCGGTAGCTCGCTGATGGTCGTCCAGCGGCGCGCCATGTCGTGGAAGCGCCCGCCCTGGAGCGCGAGTGCGCCGCGTGCCCAGACCGAGGGCGGGTTCGCTGCGAGCCCGCCGCGACTCGCGGCGATCGGCCGGGTCGGGATCTGATCGTCGTCGAGGCCTGCCAGCACGACGTTCTTGTGCCCGTAGTGGTCGGCGGCCGTGCGTCCGGCCTGTGTCCATTCCCAGCCGAGGAAAGACACGAGGTCCGGGTCCGCCGGGTCGCCGGCGACTGCGTTGCACTGGCGAATGGACTCGATGGTGTTCTGCCAGTCGTCGGGCAGGATGTTCGCGGCATGGTCGTTGATGGACCAGAAGTCGAGCTCCGCACAGTGACGCGCGAAGTCGCAGGCGTCGGCGAGCGGGTGGGCGCCTTCTCCCCCCATCAAGGGAAGATTGAGCATGAACGCATCGAAGGAAATCGTGGTGTGCACGTGGAGATCGCCGAACAGGATCTGACGCGCGGCGTTCTCGGGGGAGACGCCGACGGCATGGGCCGCGGCGGCGTCCGCGGCGCGTACGGCGTCGACGGCGTCGGTCGTGCGCGCGCTGCCGCTGGGGCGCAGGTCTTCGGAATCGGAGCGGCCGAGAGCGCCGCGCCCGAGACCCCACAGTCCTGCGCCCGCGCCGATCACGAGAGCGAGTACGAGTGCCAGGAGCGCGCGCCGGAGGGTCATGCGCCGCCGAGCTTAGCGCTCCGTCGACATGCACCAGGGCAGCTGGGATAGACTGCGCAGTCATGCAGACACTCCGAACTCCCGATGAACGCTTTCAGGGTCTCGCCGGGTACGACTTCGCGCCGAACTACAGCGAGGTCCCGGACGGCGAGGGCGGGCGTCTTCGCATTCATCACGTCGACCGGGGTGATGCGAACGCCGAGACCGTGCTGTGCCTCCACGGGCAACCGACCTGGTCCTATCTCTATCGCAAGATGATTCCCGTCCTCACGGCGGCGGGTCATCGCGTGATCGCCCCCGACTTCGTCGGCTTCGGTCGTTCCGACAAGCCCAGCGAGCGCAGCGACTACAGCTATGCGAATCACGTCGCGTGGATGAGTGCCTGGCTCGAACAGCTGGACCTGCGCGACGTCACGCTCTTCTGCCAGGACTGGGGCGGACTCGTGGGACTGCGACTCGTCGCGCAACACCCGGAACGGTTCGCGCGGGTCGTGACGGCGAACACCGCGTTGCCCGACGGGGCCGGCGTTCCGGCGGATGCAGCCGGTCCCATGCGGGCGCTGTACGAAAGCCTGCCCGTGGTCGACGTGTCCGAGCTGGGGCAGCGCTTCGCAGCCACGGACGGAGCGCCGGGTTTTCTCTACTGGCGCAAGTTCTGCGCGGAGACTCCCGAGCTGAAGATCTCCGACATCATGCTCCACGCCGGTGGCCGCGTCCTGCCGGACGAGGTGCTCTCGGCGTACGACGCGCCGTTCCCGGGACCGGAGTTCATGGCCGGGGCGCGCCAGTTCCCGAGCCTCGTCCCGGTCTTCCCCGATGATCCGGCGATCCCCGACAACCAGGCCGCCTGGGAAGTGCTCCGGCGCTTCGACCGACCCTTCCTGACCGCATTCTCCGACGGCGACCCGGTGACCCGCGGTGCCCACGTCCGCTTCCAGGAAGAAGTCCCGGGTGCCAAGTCGCAGAAGCACGTGACGATCGCCGGCGCGGGCCACTTCCTGCAGGAGGACGCCGGCGAGGACGTGGCGGCCGCGGTGGTCCGCTTCATGGCTGACAATCCGCTTCCCCGCTGAGGAAGTCACGGAGCGCTTCGAGGTCGAGCACGCGTCCGCGGAAGCTCGTTTCCATGTCGACGAAGCGCATCAGGTTCGACCCTGCTCCGATCGCGGGCCACGGTGGCGGTGGCGCTCGCCACTCCTCACCGCGGCGCATGTGACCGCGGTCGCTGCACAGCTCGCGGCGGTACGTGTCCGCAGCGACCAGGCGGAAGCAGGGCGCGAACTCTCGCGCGGCCGCGGGCAGCGGGCCGAAGCTCCGCTCGATCCATTCGTCGGCGGGCAATCGCTCTGCCACCCGGCAGTCCGGGTCGAAGACCGTCCAGTCGTCGTCTTCACGCTCGAGTAGCGCCACGTGGTAGTCCCACAAGATGGCTTCGCCCCGGGGCGCTGCGCGCTGCTCCCACATGGCGACGCGGCACTGCTCGTTGGACACGAACAGCGCATACGCGACGCGTCCGGCGGCGAGGGGGTCGGCGGCGGCGTGCCAGACGTTCTCCTCACAGTAGTAGGGCCAGTAGTGTGTCGGTCCGTCCATATTGGTCGCCAGGAGCGTGCGGGGCAGAAGGCCGTGCACCCGCAGCAAGCCGGAAGCTGCGGTTCCGGCCGTCAGGGAAGCTCGCCCGGCTGGGTGCTGCCACATCTCCGCCCGGCAAGTGTGCCCTGGTATACGGCCGTGTTGCTCGCCACTATGGCACCGTTCGGCCGAATCCGAATCCCAACCCGAATCCGGCCCGATCCGAGCGATCCGTGAACTGTCCTTCCTGCCACCAAGAGAGCCCGTCCGATGCACGCTTCTGCATGCGTTGCGGATGTGCGCTCGCGGGCGCGGACGGCTGGATCGAGCTTCCGACTCCGGAAGGGGAGCGCCGTCACATCACCTCGATGTTCTGCGACCTCGTGGACTCGACCGAGCTTTCGCAGCGGCTCGACCCGGAAGAGCTCGGGGCTGCCATCGGCGCGTATCAGGAACTCTGCGCGCGCAGCATTGCGGTCAACGACGGAACGATCGCGCAGTATCTCGGAGACGGGCTGCTCGTCTACTTCGGCTATCCCCGCGCGCACGAGGACGATCCCACGCGAGCCGTCCAGGCGGCGCTCGAGATCCTGCGGGAGATGCCGGCGCTGAACCGACAGCTCGTGGATCGCCTGCCGGTCCTGCGCGGGCGACCTCTCGAGATCCGGATCGGGATCCACACCGGCGAGGTGGTGGTGGGCGCCCTTGGGCGAGGACGCGACCGGATCGCGATGGGAGACACGATCAATATCACGGCGCGCCTGCAGGGGGAGGCCGAGTCCGGAACCGTGGTGATCAGTGAAGCGACACGCCACCTGGTGAAGGACCAGTTCGACATGGAAGGGCTGGGGCAGCGCAGCCTCCGGGGGATCCAGGAACCGCTTTCGGTCTACCGCGTGCTCGCGCGGGGCGCTCGCGACGACGGTGCAGACCGGACTCCCTTCGTGGGTCGCGATCAGGAGATTTCGCTGCTGCTCGAGAAGTGGGAGCAGGTCCGGCAGGGATCCGGGCAAGTGGTGCTGCTCAGCGGCGAGCCCGGCATCGGCAAGTCGCGGCTGCTCGAGGTCCTGCACGAGCGACTCGGCTCTTCCGCGCACCTGTGGTTGGAGGGGTGTTGCTCTCCGTACTACGAGAACAGCGCCTTCCATCCCGTACTCGCCCTGCTGCGCGAGGTCATCGGGCTCGAGCCGGACGATCCCAGCGAGCTCCGCGCCGAGAAGATCGAGCAGGCACTCGAGCCCGCGGGCTTGTCCCTGGACGACGTGATGCCCGTGTTGGCCAAGCTGCTGTCGGTGGAGCTCCCCGTCGGCTACCGGGAGGCGCCGAGCAATCCCGAGGTCCAGCGCCGCAAGAGCCTCGAACTCTTGACGGCCTGGTTGTTCCGCCTGTCCGAAGACGAGCCCGTCGTGCTCGTCGTCGAGGACCTGCATTGGGTCGATCCCTCGACCCTCGAGCTGCTCTCGTTGCTGATCGAGCAGGTCTCCTGGAAACGGTTGCTGGTGATCCTGACCTACCGGCCGTCCTTCGAGCCGTCTCGCACGCCGGCCTTCGCGCCGTCGTCGCGGGTCCGTCAGGTGGCACTGAATCCGCTCACGCGGCAGCAGACGGCGCAGATGGTCGAGGGCATCCGCCCCGGTCAACGCTGGGCCCAGCCGCTGGTGACCCGGATCGTCGCGAAGGCCGACGGCGTGCCGCTCTTCGTCGAGGAGCTCGCGCGTGCGGTACTCGAGTCCGGCGCTTCTCCCGACGCGGCGGAAGGGCTCGCCGGCTTCTCGATTCCCTCGACGCTGAAGAGTTCGTTGGCCTCACGGCTCGATCGACTCGGGCCCGCCAAGGAGATCGCCCAGCAGGCCTCCGTGTTGGGCCGAGACTTTACCCACGAGCTGCTGGCCGTCATCAGTGAAGCGACACCGGACGCCCTGGAAGCGGGGTTGGCCGAACTGACACGCGCGGGTCTGCTGGTCCGCCAGGGCGAGTCGCCTCGCGCGAGCTACTCGTTCCGGCACGCGCTCATCCGGGACGCCGCCTACGAGTCCCTGCTGCGGAGCGCGCGCCGCCGCCTGCATCGCGGGGTCGCGGGCGCCCTTGCTGAGGGTCCGTCGGGACGGGTCGCCGCCGAGCCGGAGCTGATCGCGCGCCACTATGACGAGGCCGGGATCGCCGCCCTGGCCATCGGCTGGTACCAGGAGGCGGCCGAGCAGGCGGCATCGCGTTCCGCCACTTCGGAGGCGATCCGGCATCTGTCTCGCGGGCTCGAACTGCTGTCGGAGGTGCCTGTCACGGCGGAGACCCAGCTGCAGGAGCTCAACTTCCAGGTGCAGCTCGGCGTGCATTCGATGGCGGCCGAAGGCGCGTCGGACCCGGACGTCGAGCGGGTGTTCGAGCGTGCCCAGGAACTCTGTACGGCCATCGGTCCGACTGTCGAAACGGGACCCGCGCTGTTCGGGCTGTCCGTCTTTCACCAGGCTCGGGGTGAGCTCGAGACGGCCGTCTCCCTCGGCGACCGGATGCTGGCCATGGCCGAGCTGGCTTCGGACTCGAAGCTACGGGTCTCCGCGGACCTGTCGCTCGGGATCCCGCTCTTCTGGACCGGCCAGCCGGCGCGCGCGACCAGTCATCTCGAGCGCGCTGCAGACCGCTACGACCCGGTGCAGCATCGGTCCCTCGCCTATGCCTATGGACAAGACCCCGCGGTCTCGGCCCGGTCGTACCTGGCGCTCTGCCTGTGGCAGCTCGGGTCCGCGGATCGCGCTGTGCGTCAGAACGAGCAGGCGGTCGCGGATGCCGTCGACGATCTGACCCTGGCGTTCGCCCTGACCTGGGCGGCCTGGGTCGCGCAGCTCCGGGGCGATGTGGACGGCGTCTCGCAACGTGCGGAGGCGATCCTCGAGGTGGCCGGAAAGCGCGGCTACGTGCTCTGGCACGGGCTGGGTGCGGTGCTCGCGGGCTGGGCCCGGGTCATGCGGGATGGAGGACCCCAGGGTCTCGAGCAACTCGAGCGGGGGCTTGCAGGCCTGGCCGGAACGGGGACCCACGTCGTGGGGCCCGGCATCGTGGGAATCTACGCCGAAGCGTTGACCGCGGCGGGACGGGGGGCGGACGCGTTGTCGGCCCTCGACCAGGCGCTCGCCCTCGCCGAGCAGACGAAGACTCCGTACATGGACGCGGAGCTTCGTCGTCAGAAGGGAGAGCTGCTGCTGCGCGTCGACTCGTCGCGTCGCGACGAAGGCGATCTACTCTTGCACGGGGCGCTCGAGGAGGCGCGTGCCCGGGGCCTGAAGGCGTTCGAGCTGCGTGCTGCGACCAGTCTGGCCGCACGCATGCTTGCGGAAGGTCACAAGGACGAGGGCCGCGACTTGCTAGGCGGTGTGTACAATGGGCTCAGTGAGGGGAAGGAGACAGCGGACCTTCGCAGGGCACGCGAGCTGCTCGCCATCCTCTCTTGATCTCGGAACGCCCGCCCAGTCGCGGAGGATGCCTTGCCGTTGAATTCCGTTCGCCGCTATCGGCGTCGATTGGTGAAGAAGCTCGGCAAGCGGGCGATCCGTCGTTTGTCTGGCTTTCTCGCGGCTCAGTCGACGATCGGTGATCCCGCCGTCTTCGACGCGTCGACCTTCGCCTGGTCCGACTTCTTCTTGGCACACTGGAAGCCGATACGCGACGAGGCGGAACGGATCCTCACGCGCCGAGACGAGTTGCCCGGCTTCGCCGCGCTATCGCCCGACCAACAGCGGATCGCACCGGATGCCCGCTGGAAGACCTTCTTCTTCTACGCGGTCGGTCATCGCGACGAAGACGCGCTCGCCGCTTGCCCCGAGACCGGACGACTCCTGGCGGCCGTGCCCGGACTCGAGACCGCCTTCTACTCGGTGCTGCCGCCGGGGGCACACGTCCAGGCACATCGGGGGGTGACCAAGGGCATCGTGCGCGGGCATCTGGGGCTGATCGTTCCGGGAGCACGTGGTGACTGTCGCATCCGCATCGGGACGCAGACCTGCAGCTGGGCGGACGGCGAACTGCTCATCTTCGACGACACCCTCTCCCACGAGGTCTGGAACGATACGGACGAATACCGCGTGATCCTGCTCTTCGACTTCCGACGCCCCATGCGTTGGCGAGGAGCACTGGTATCCGACCTGTTCCTGCGCGGCTTGCGCATGACGGGCTACGTCCGGGACGGGCTGCGAAACCACGCGCGCTGGAAGCGGGACTGGAACCGGGGGCCGCAGGTTCGCTCGTCCTAGCCCCAATCCGTAATTGTCGTGGTACAGCGCGCGCTGGACTTCCGCTGAACCTTGCGGATCCCGCTTCCCGGGTGGATTTCGTCGAGAGCGCGACAACCTCACACCAGTGAACTCGAGTGCCAAGAGCCAAATCGCCGCACGAGACGGAGCCTCGCGCGATTCCGAGCGCGAATTGGAGTCGCGCCCGGATCCGCCTGACGGATCAGGGCGAGTGGGGTCCGGTGCTGCGCGCCGAGGCCCGGGCCAGCGCGGCGGCTTGCCGCTCGAGTTCGGCGTCGGGCATGGCGGCGTAGCAGGGCAGCAACAGCAGGCGCGAGAGGGCCTCGCGGGCCACCGTCGGCTCGAGCTTCGGGCGGTCCGCCGGCGCGGCCACCGTACGAGACCGCGGCAGGTCGGATACGTCGAAGCCTTCGGCGCGCATGGCGGCGATCACGTGGGCCGGATCGTTCACGAGGACCGGGAACACCCAGTAGTCGTGGATCGCGTTCGCCTGGCCGGGTAGGGGCACGAGGGACGCGATCTCATGGACGAGGTCGCGCAGTCGCTCCCCGGCGCTGCGTCGCCCTGCGATTCGACGCTTCGAGAAGCGGCGGATGCGGCGCTCGAGCAGGGCGAGCTGCGCCGCACACGGGCGATGTCGCAGCTTGTCGCTGGTCCCCAGCTTCGCGACCCCGCGGACCGAGCCCGCGACCGGGTCTTCGTAGTCGCGCCCGAGTCGCCGGAATCCCCAGGCGACCGCGCCGAACAGCCAGCGCCAGGTCAGTGCCTTGAGGAGCGCGAATTTGAGGCAGCGCATCGCGAGGGACGAGCGGGTCTGGACCGGGTGTCGTTGCTGTAGCGAGCGCATCTGGTCGAGCAACGTGCGGTCCCGCACCTCGAGCAGGGCTCCGCCGAGCGCCGTGGCGGTCTTGAGGGGACCGAAGCTGAACATCGTCACGTCCGATTCCGGATGACCGCGGAACTCAGTGCCTGCGAAGGCCTGCGCGCAATCCTCGATGACCATCAGGCCGTGGCGGCGGGCGATGGCCATCAGCGGGACGAGGTCGAGCCGGGCGCCGAAGAGGTGCGCCACGAGGATGGCGCGGCTGCGCGGCGTGATCGCCCGTTCGAGCGCCTCGAGATCCGGCCCCATGGTGTCGACGCGGAGATCCACGGGAACGGGTTGCAGGCCATGGCGTTCGGCGATCTTCACCATCCCTTTGACGTTGAGGGCAGAAAAGAGGATTTCGTGGCCTGTGGGCCAGGCGAGTGCGGTCAGCAGCAGGTCGAAGCCGCTGCGAACGGCGTGGCAGGCGAGGGCGGCGCCCGGTGACCACTGCTCTTCGAGGCGCTGTTGGGCGGCTTCCCGATCGGCCGGCAGCGTGCAGCGCAGGGCGGTGATCGCGAGGTCGGACCAGCCGACGTCCAGGCGAATCCGGGACCACACGGCTAGTCGGGCCGCTTCTGCAAGACGAAGCGCCAATAGACCCGCGCGCCGCATTCGAAGGCGTGGAGCTCGCGGTCGCCGCTGTCCACCGCGGCGAAGCGTTCGAGGCTGTCGCGCAGCAGCCGCGGGGCGTGGCGGGCGATCAGCTCGCGCTTGCGTCCGGTCTCGCGTCTCATCGAAGCGAGAACGTTCCGGGTGATGTTCTCTTCGGCGAGGATCTCGAGTCCGCATCGCTCGAGCTGGTCGCGGAGCTGTGGCAGCTTGCGGGCGTTGCGGTAGTCGGCGAAGAGGAACTGACCACCGGGGCGGAGTACGCGGTGCACTTCCGAGAGGAAGCGCTCCACCTTCTCGTACAACACCGAAGATTCGACGTTGAGGACCACGTCGAAGCTGGCATCGGGGAAGGGCAGGTCTTCGGCATTGCCGGGGACGAATGACAGGCCCGGCACGTCGTACGCGCGCCGGCAGAAGTCGACCGCGCTGCGGGTAAGGTCCACGCCCACCAGAGAGCGCGGTCGTCGCGAGCGCGCGAGATAGTCCGCGCCTCCGCCCCGGCCGCAACCGACCTCGAGGACGTCCTTGTCCCGCAGTCGTCCTGGCGCGGCGACCACGTGGTAGAGCTGCGCCGGGTAGCGGTTCGCTTCGTCGCGCGGGTCGAGAGCCGGCGGCTCGTCGTCGTCCTCGAACGCATAGCCGTGGTTCAGGAAGAGGAGATCGTGGCCGGTGTCGAAGCGCGAAAGCTGCTCCCACGCCTGGCGCTGCAGCCAGCGCCGCGGCCCGCGAGGAAGCTGTTTCCAGAGGCCCTGGATCGTCGGCAAGCTCGACCCTCCGTCGGCTTGACCCGCCGTCCGTTAGGTTCTACCACAGCGCGTTCTGTCGAGGGAAGCGCGAAGCGCGAGGAGAGCGACCGAAGATGAAGATCGAACCCGTCGACCTCGAAGGTGAAGCGGTGCGTCTGGAGACGATCGCAGAACGCCACGTCGCGGGCATCGTTCGCGCCGCCGCGCCCGAGGAGATCTGGCGCTGGATGCCCATGCGGTTCCAGGAAGAGGAGAGCGCCCGCGGTTGGGTGAAGATCGCCGACAGCTGGATCGCGACCCAGCAGGGTCTCGTCTTCGCAACGGTCGACCGCGCTTCCGGTGAGGTGGTCGGCTCGACCGGCTTCCTCGCGGCGTCGCCGCCGAATCGTCGGGTCGAGATTGGCGCCACCTGGATCACGCCGGCCTTTCAGCGCTCACCCGTGAACACCGAGGCGAAGTACCTGATGCTTCGGCACGCCTTCGAGACCTGGGACTGTCTGCGGGTCGAATTCAAGACCGACGCCCTGAACCAGGCGTCGCGGAACGCGCTGCTCCGGATCGGTGCGACCGCAGAGGGGATCCACCGGTCGCACATGGTGATGCCCGACGGCCGGGTTCGCGACAGCGCCTGGTTCAGCATCATCCAGCGGGAGTGGCCGGCGGTGAAGACGGGTCTCGAGGCAAGGATGCAGGGGCGTTCCTGACGCTCTCGCGGTGACTCGGGTCGATTGGGAGGTCCCTCCCAATCGACTGGACCCGCCTTCTGCTACATCCGGTGGGATGCGTTCCTTCTTTCCGCGCCGCGGCTGCGGCCTGCTCGTCGCGTGCACGCTCGTGCTCGCGCTGCAGGTCGCCCCGAAGACGTCGCGGGCCGGGGTCTGCGCCCTCGAGAACCTGCCGGTCTTCGCCGGCCACGCCTTCCCCCTCGATGCGGACCTGGGGAGCGTCGCAGTGTCGGAGCCGTTCCCGAATCTCAGCAACTTCAGCCGCCCGATCTTCCTCACCGCCGAGCCGCCGCCGCCGGTCCCCGAGGCGTACGACCGGGTCTACGTCGTCCAGCAGCGGGGCTTGATCCGCGTCTTCGAGAACAGGCCGGACGTCGAGGATGCGGACCTCGGCACCCTGGTCGATCTGTCCGCGCTCGTCCATCCGTCCGGCAACGAGCAGGGTCTGCTCGGCATGGCGTTCGATCCCGACTTCTGGGACAACGGCTACTTCTACGTGAACTACACCGCGCCTGGGGCGCGCTGCGACATCGGCGTCAGCTGCACGCGCATCGTGCGATACGAGACCGTCGGGAGTCCGCCCGCGTTGGTCGACGGAGACGGCGATCCGACGCTGCTGCTCGAATTCCAGCAGGACTTCGGAAACCACAACGGTGGCATGCTCGCGTTCGGCCCCGATGGCATGCTCTACATCGCGATCGGCGACGGCGGCAGCGCGAACGATCCGAACAACCGCGCCCAGACCCTCAGCAACATCCTCGGGTCCCTGGCCCGCATCGACCCGCACCTGCCGCCGCCCTACGTGCCGAGTGACAATCCCTTCGCGGACCTCGCAGGTGCTGTGGGAGAGATCTTCCACTTCGGCCTTCGGAACCCGTGGCGCTTCTCCTTCGATCGACTCAACGGCGATCTCTGGATCGGCGACGTCGGTCAGAACGCCTTCGAAGAGGTGAACCATCTCACCAACGGGACCCCGGGCGGGGTCAACTTCGGCTGGCGGCGCTGCGAGGGGAACGACCCGAACATCGGGTCCTGCGAGCTCGACGACCCGACGCTCACCTTTCCCGTGATCGAGTACGCCCAGAGTCAGGCCGGCGGCGCGGTGATGGGCGGCTACGTCTACCGCGGCAGCCGCGTGCCGTCGCTGTATGGCGTCTACCTCTACGCCGATTCCGTGACCAGCACGATGTACGCCTGGGACCAGGTCGGCTCGCCCACCATCCTTGGCAACCTCGTGTCGGCTCCTGTCTCCTTCGGCGAGGACCAGAACGGTGAGCTCTACGTCGTCAGTCTCAACGGCCAGATCTACTGGTTCGACGAGCTCGCGCCGGGGTCGGGTGGCGGTCCGCCGCCGACCCGGCTGTCCGATACGGGCCTCTTCAGCGACGTGGCGAACCTCGTTCCGGCCCCCGGCCTCGTGGAGTACGACGTCAACACGCAGCTGTGGAGCGACCGTGCCCTCAAGCGCCGATGGCTGGCGCTGCCCGACGGCGAAAGCATCGGATTCGCGCCGACAGGCGCCTGGGCCTATCCCGACGGCACGGCCTTCGTGAAGCACTTCGAGTTGCCCGTCGCACCGGGCCTGACCGAGCGGCTCGAGACGCGCGTGATGCTCAAGCAGCGAACGGGGTGGGTCGGGTACACGTACCGCTGGAACGACACGGATACCGATGCCGACCTGTTGACCGCGCCCCTCGACGAGGTGTTCGACGTGGCGCTGCCCGGCGCCGATCCCACGCAGACCTGGCACTACCCCGGCCCGACGGAGTGCCTGGGTTGCCACACGGATGCCGGGGG
Organism: Deltaproteobacteria bacterium; assembly: GCA_029261855.1. Classification (GTDB taxonomy): domain Bacteria; phylum Myxococcota_A; class UBA9160; order UBA9160; family UBA4427; genus JAJDAN01. The sequence continues at coordinate 83,747 of JAJDAN010000003.1, read as the reverse complement.
ACGCGTTCTCGGGGGGCGCACCCGTCAGCTCAACCGCAGCTTCGACTATTCGGACTTCGGGACCGGCGTCGACGAGCAGCTCGTCGCCTGGAGCTGCGCCGGACTGCTCGATACGGTGATTGCGGACGCCAGTTCGTACGAGGCCTTCGCGGCCCTCGACGACGGGGGGCAGCCGAATCATCGCCGCGCGAGATCCTATCTGGCAAGCAACTGCTCGTTCTGTCATCAGCCCCTGGCGCCGGCGCCAGGCGGCCTCGATCTTCGCTTCGATCCCGCCGTCGATGACATGAACCTTCTCGGGGTCGCACCGAGCGAGGGCGACCTCGGGGTAGCCGGCGCGCTCCGCGTGCTTCCCGGGGACCACGACAACAGTGTGCTGTGGCTGCGCGCGGACTCGAGCGATCCGGACCTGCGGATGGCTGCCGGGACGCGATTGCGGGACCCAAAGGCACTCGACGTCCTGGCGGCCTGGATCGACGATGACCTCGTCGACCCGGACGGAGACGGACTGCGAAGCTTCGAGGACAACTGCCCGGTAGACGCGAATGGTCCCCAGGGTGGCCCCAACGACCAGGACGACACCGACGCGGACGGCACCGGCGACGTCTGCGAATGCAGCTATGCACCCGGCATGTCGGTGGTGGGTGACGGCGACTTCGATCGCGACGGCCAGACCGACGCCGCAGACCTCGCGATCCTCTCGGGCAACTTCGCGCAGACCGGCGTGGGCTTCGACGGCGGCGACGCCAACTGCGACGACGTCGTCGACGGTGCCGATTACACGATCTGGGCCGACGACGCGCCGTAGCCGAACCGGGTGAGGCCCGGCCCTTCAGGGTCGGCTAGGCGAGTCGCTCGCCGAGGCCGTCGAGCAGTCGTGCCACGTCGGCGCTCTCCTCGAGTAGCCCGGCCATCGGATCTCCGTGGGACTTCATCCGGCGCGGTGTGGTCCGGATGGTCCACTTCGTGACGTCGAGCCGCGTCGTCACCTGTCGCCAGCCGAGGGGCGTCGAGACGGGCGCCGCGGGCTTTGGTCGGACCGAGAAGGGCGCGACGATCAGTCGGCCGCGGCCGTTCTGGCCGAAGTCGACGTAGACCTTGTCGCCCCGAGCGGCGATCGGGCGCGCGATGGTCGCGATCTTCGGCAGGTCGGCGACCACGACGCGCGCGATCACCTCGGCCAGTCCCCGCGCCCCGTCGTGATCGAGCTGCCCGGCCAGGGGGATCAGGACGTGCAGCCCGGCCTGCCCGGACGTCTTGACGTAGTGCGGCGTTTCGAAGGAATCGAGGAGCCGGTGGATGTGGCGCGCGATCTCCACGACATCGCCGAACGGGGCGGCCTTCGGGTCGAGGTCGATCACCGTCCAGTCCGGGTGGTCGATGGCCTGGATACGCGAGCCCCACACGTGCAACGGGATGGCGCCGGAATTGATGACGTGGAGCAGGGTCCGGAGCTCGTTGCAGACGAAGAAGTCCGTGCCGTCGATGTGCTCGTGGGTCGCCCAGTCCGGCGTCCAATCCGGCGCGTTCTGCTGGAAGAAGCTCTTGCCCTCGATGCCGTCGGGGTAGCGTGTGAGGACCACCGGACGGTCGCGGAGATAGGGTGCGATCCACGGCCAGATGGCCTCGTAGTAGTCGAGCAGATCGCCTTTCGTATAGCCTTCGTCCGGCCAGAAGACCTTGTCCCGGCGACTGATGCGAAGCTCGACTTCCGGCGCCGCGCTGGGTACGGGCGCCGCCTCGACGGCCGCCTCGCGGTCTGCCGGTGCGACGCAATCGGCGACCGGAACATCGTCGTGAAGCCCGACGAGTACGGGATGCCGCAACAGGCCCTGGGAGGTGACCTCGGTGTACCGCACCTCGGCCACCCACCGGGGGTCGACGAAGTGGACGCCGCGGGATGCGTCCGGCGCGTTGTCGAAGGCCGGGGTGCGGCGCTCGTCGGCTTCGAGCTCGGGGAGCAGCGCCTCGATCGTGTCGTCGGCGAGGCCCGAGCCCACGTTGCCCGCGAAGACCAGCCTTCCGCCCAGCTGCCACGCCAGCTTCAGGGACCCGAGGCTCTTGCGCGCACCGCGACCTTCGTCCCAGCCGACGACGGCCAGGTGCGCGCTGTGCGGAACCCGCATCTTCAGCCAGTGGTCGGATCGCCGGCCGGTCTCGTAGGGAGATTCGATCCGTTTCGCGATCACGCCTTCGAGCTCGTTCTCGAGGGCTGCGGCGAAGAGCGCTTCGCCGTGCTCTTCGACGTGGTCCGTGAAGCGCACCTGCCCGAGTCGCGGGACGAAGCACTCGAGCAACGCCTTGCGCTCGTGGAGAGGTCGACTGCGGAGGTCGAAGCCTGCGGCGCCGAGCAGGTCGAAGGCGTACAGGACGGTCGGAACCTCGATCTGGGCGCGAGCGACCGCGACCGGATCCGTCTGGCTGAAGCGCTGCTGCAAGCGTTCGAAAGAGCTGCGCCCGCGCGCGTCGAGTGCGACCAGCTCGCCGTCGAGCACGAATGACTCGACGGGAAGGAGCTCGAGTGCGCGAACGATCTCCGGATACGAGACCGACACCTCGCGTCCGCGGCGGGTGTGGAGATGGACCTTGCCCGAATGCTTCGACGCCAGCACCCGCATGCCGTCGTACTTCAGCTCGAACAGCCAGCCCGCTTTCGAGAACGGGTCCTCGGCGGTGCGCGCAAGCATCGGACGCAGCTTCGCCGGGGCGAGCGCGCGGCGCGGCGCCCCCAGAGCCGTTGCACGTTCGGTGATCTCGTGATCGCGTTCGAGTCCTTCTCGCAGCTCTTCGACGGTGCGTCCCGAGAACACAGAGCGGGGCTCCGACTCGATCAGGGACGTCGGGGTCACGTCGGGCGGTGGGTTGCGGTCCTTGTGCAGCAGTAGCCAGCTGCGATCGGTGTCGCCCCGGGTCTTCACCAGGGCGAAGCGTCCGCGCAGCTTGTGGCCGTCGATCACGAGGTCGAGCTTGCCGCTCGCGAGTCCTTCGGCGGGCGATTGCCCGTCGACGGTGTGATAGCTGCCGCGGTCCCACACGATCATGGCGCCCGCGCCGTAGTTCCCCTCGGGAATTACGCCCTCGAAGGACGCGTACTCGAGTGGGTGGTCTTCGGTCTGGACCGCGAGCCGTCGTTCATTCGGGTCGAGGGTCGGGCCCCGCGGCACGGCCCAGCTCACGAGCACACCATCGATTTCGAGCCGTAGATCCCAGTGCAGATTGCGCGCTGCGTGCTGCTGCATCACGAAGGCGCGCGCAGCGCCCGCAGGGATCGGCCTACGTAGGTGTGCGGACTCTTCGCCGAGGGGTTCCGGTGTCCGCTCGAGGTCGCGTTTTTCGCGGTACCGCCTTAGATCTGGCATGACCAACCGATACGGTGATAGGCTTTCACACCCCCTCCCAGCCTAGGCAACCGATGGCAGCACGAGCAACTTCGTCTGGCACCATCTCCTTTGGGCTCGTCTCGATCCCGATCAAGCTGTTCCCCGCGTCGAGCAGCAAGACGGTTCGTTTCAGCATGTTGCATGCGACGGACAAGAGCCGGCTCAAGCAGGTCTATGTCTGTCGGTCCTGCGACGAGACCGTGGAGCGGGGAGAAACCGTCAAGGGGTACGAGTACGCCCGCGACCAGTACGTGGTCCTCGGCGACGACGAGCTGAAGGCGATCGAGAAGCAGAGCGATCGCAGCATCGACATCGAGGAATTCGTCCCGATCGCGAAGGTGGACCCGATCTTCTTCGAGAAGTCGAACCTGCTCGGTCCGGACAAGGGCGGGGCGAAGGCCTATCGGCTGCTCCGGGAGGCGATGATCGAGGCCGGCCGGGTCGCGATCGGCCGCTTCAATCAGCGCGGGCGTCAGCAGCTCGTCCTGTTGCGACCCACCGACGAAGGCCTCGTCATGCACGGGCTGTACTATGCCGACGAGGTGCGCCACTTCGACGACATCGAGCTGGGGGACGACGTCGAGGTCAAGGAGAGCGAGCTCGCGCTCGCCCACCAGCTGATCGATCAGCTCTCCCAGGAAAAGTTCGAGCCCGAGAAGTACGAAGACGACTACCGTCGCCAGGTGCTCGAGGCGGTGGACCAGAAGGTGGCCGGCGAGGAGATCGTCGTCGCACCGACCGCAGAGCCCCGGGAGCAGATCATCGACCTCGTGGCGGCGCTCAAGAAGAGCCTCGCCTCCACGCCCGGCTCCAGGACCGAGGGAAAGACAGGCGCGGGCAAGCCCGCCCGCAAGGCGGCCAAGGCCAAGGGCTCGAAGTCAGCAGCGAAGGCCGCGTCCACGAAGAAGCCCGCGAAGACCGCTTCGCGCGGGAAGATCAAGGCCGTCAAGTAGCCGACCAGCGATTTCGCTGGCGCGCGTGACCGGGGGGACACGCTCAATGAATCGCAAGCTCTCGACGACCGAGGCCGCGCGTGTGCTCGGGATGACCGAAGGCCGCATTCGCGAGCTGGTCCGGTCCGGCTTTCCGCGCGCCGAGCGCGAAGGACGGCGCTACGCGTTCTCGTTCCAGGACCTGGTGGTGCTGCGCACGGCCCACGCCCTGATCTCGCAGAAGGTGCCGACGGCTCGCGTCGCACGGTCGCTTCGCGGCCTCGTCGACCAGCTCCCCGCGGATCGGCCCCTCGCGGGCCTGCGTATCTGGGCGGACGGATCGCGCGTCGCGGTCGAGGATTCCGAGGGCTGCTGGAACCCCGACACGGGTCAGACGATGCTCGCCTTCGAGCGGTCCTTCGACGTCGACGAGCTGCAGCGGGAAACGGAGAAGGTCACCGCGCTGACCGAACCGCTCGACGCCAGTCGTGCGACACAGGCCCTCGCGGAATTCGAGCGGGCCCTCGAGCTGGAGGACGAGGATCCGATGGCGGCCTGTACGTGCTATGGGCGGGCCGTCGAGCTCGACCCCGACCTGGTGGACGCCTACGTGAATCTCGGTCGTATCGCCCACGAAGCCGGGCAGCTCAACGAGGCGGTCCGGCTCTATCGCCTGGCGCTCGAGCGCACACCCGATGACGCGGTGATCTACTTCAACCTCGCGCTCGCCGTCGAGGACAAGGGCAGCGACGAAACGGCTGCAAGACACTACGAGAAGGCGCTCGAGATCGCGCCGGACTTCGCGGATGCGCACTACAACCTGGCGCAGCTGTGCGAGAAGCTCGAACGACCCCAGGCCGCGATCCGCCACTACGCGGAGTACAAGCGCCTCACTGAAAGCTGAGGTCAGCGCTTCGGGAGCGCGCCCGCCGAGTCGTCCGCGATGCGGCGCCCCGTCAGGGTCGTATGCGTCGGGAGGTAGTCTTCTTCGCCTTCGGCGGGCTGGTTCTCGAGCTCGATCCGCAGGCTGCCGTCCGGGGCGATCTCGGTCACTGCCGTCGAGGCGACGCGCGCGCCGACGATGCGCGGCACGAACGCGAAGTCGGTATCGATCCCGGGCACGGTCGAGACCACCAGCTGGGTCTGGGTGGTGCCGCGCAAGGTCCTGCCTTCGATGCTGCCCTCGCCGCTGCCGATCACATCCGCCTGGACCGGGTCTTCGACTCCGGGGAAGGTGGTATCGAGCTTGAACGTCGCGGTATAGGAGTCGCCGTTCTGCCGGAGGATCACGGTCCCCGCGATGTGCCGTTCTTCGCCGGGGCCAGCCGCCACGGCGCGGGTCACGCCGCTCACGTCGTACAGCCCGGAGATCGGGAGAGGGTCGATGGGAGCGGCGACGTCCGGCGGCGCGGAGTCGCGATCGCTGCAGGCCAGGAGCAGCGCGGCGGATACGGAGGACAGGAGGGCGGCATGCCTAAAGGGATGACGCGGGCGAAGCGTTCGCATCGGGGTGCCTCCTCGTGGCGGCTGTCGCACAGGGTACGCGGGCGCTTCCGGCAATGGAAGCCCGCTGCCATCGTCCTCTTGACGAAGCGGGGCTCCTATATAGACTGACTAGTCAGTCTATGGCGAAACCGCGATCCAGCGAAGCCCCGGCTCGAAAGCACGCTCCTCCCGAGGAGCGTCGGGCCCAGATCCTCGAGGCGGCGCTGGGCTGCTTTTCCGCGCGCGGCTTCCACGCGACCACCATGGATCACCTGGTTGCCGCGTCGGGTCTGTCGAAGGGCAGCCTCTACTGGCACTTCGAGAGCAAGGACGATGTCTTTCTCGCCTTGTTCGACGCGGTGGCCGGCGAGCTCTTCCGCCGCTTCGACGTCGCCTTTTCCGAAGGCGAGGCCGACGTCCTCACGCTGATGAGGCAAGAGCTCGAGGGCTTCTTCGAGCGCTTCGGGTCCGAGCGCCGGTTGCTGCTCGCCTGGGCGGAGTTCGCAGGCCACCCCGAGGCCCGCGCACGCATGGCCTTGCTCTACCGGGAGATCCGGGCGCAGTTCGCAGACATCGTTCGGTTGGGGATCGAGACGGGTCAGCTGCGCGCGCTGTCCCCCGATGGCACCGCCGCCGTGCTGACCGGCATGGTCGACGCGCTGTTGCTGCAGGCCGCCATCGACCCGGCATTCGAGCTTTCCGAGCATCTCGAGGCCCTGTGGGACGTGCTCTACCGCGGTGTCGCACCGGACCGGGAAGCGGGATCCGCGTGAGGGCACGAAGGCGTGAGGGGATGACGGCATGAGGAGAGTGAAAATGAGGACTTCGTCGTGGCGGGCTTCCACCTTCGCGCTGCTCCTGGGTGGCGCGCTGTTCGCTGCGGGCGGAGGCGCCCACGCCGCCGCACTGCCCGCTCTCGAGCCCGCATCCGAGGACCTTTCGGTAGAAGACATCGTGGACCGCGCCGAGGACACCATGCGTGGCGACCGCACCTATTGTCAGTGCGAGATGACCGTGAGCTCGCCCCGGCTCGCACGGCCGCGCACGGTGCGCTTCGAGTCGTGGTCGGACGGGCCCGAGAAGCGGTCCTTCATCCGCATTCACGAGCCCGCCAAGGACGCCGGCACGGGCTTCCTGAAGCTTCACCCGAATCTCTGGATGTACGTGCCGCGGGTCGAGCGGACCGTACGGGTTCCGCCGTCGATGATGCTGCAGTCGTGGATGGGCAGCGACTTCACCAACGACGACCTGGTGCGCGAGTCGAGCGAGGTCGACGACTACGACCACGTCCTGCTGGGGATCGATCCGGGCTCGGATCGCAGTGGCGGGCGGCGCAGCTACGTGATCGAGTATCGGCCGCACGAGAACGCACCCGTCGTCTGGGGGAAGATCGTGGCCTGGGTCGACGCGGAACGCTTCTCGCCGCTGCACCAGGAATTCTACGACGAGGACGACGTGAAGATTCGCGAGCTCGACTTCAGCGACGTGCGCAAGGTGGATGGTCGCTGGGTGCCGCACTTGTGGACCCTGACGCCGCTCGACAAGCAGGGGCACCGGACCGTCGTGCGCGTCGACGAGATGCGATACGACCTCGAGATCGACGAATCCGTGTTCACGACCCGAAACCTGAAGCGCGGGCGGCAATAGGGGATGAGTCTCGAGCGGCGCCTGGCCTGGCGAAACGTCTGGCGCAACAAGCGCCGCACGGGCCTGTGCGTAGCGGCCACGGTCTTCGCGGTCTTCCTGGTGGTGCTCTCTGTCGCGATGGCGGCGGGCACCCACGAGAAGATGATCGAGGACGGCGCGCTGCTGCATTCCGGGCACGTCACCCTCACGGGTCCCGGCTATCTCGACGACCGGACGCTCGAGCGCTTCCTCGTACTCGACGCTTCGCTGCGCGCGCGAATCGAGGACGACCCGGCGGTGCGGGGCTGGGCGCCGCGGGTCTCGAGCTTCGCGCTGTTGTCGAAGGACAGCGCCAGCCAGGGCGCCGCGGTAGTGGGGATCGATCCCGAACGGGAAGCGACGGTGACGACCTTGTCGGATCGGGTTCGTGCCGGTCGCTTCCTGTCGGCTTCCGGGCAGCGGGAGATCGTGCTGGGCGCGCGCCTGGCCGACTCCCTCGGAGCCGGGGTCGGGGACGAGGTTCTCGTCTATGCCGTCGCCTACTCCCTCGAGACGGCCTACGAGCTCTTCACCGTGGTCGGTACCTTGAAGCTTCCGGAACCCGAGCTCGAGCGGAGTCTTTCGCTCATCGCTCTGACCGACGCGCAGTCGTTCTTCGTCTACGACGATCGTTTGTCCGAGATCGCCCTGCGCCTCGAGTCCACCGACGCCGTCGAGTCGGTGGTCGAGCGCCTGACCGCGGACCTGCCGGGCCTCGAGGTACATCCCTGGTACGAGGTGCTGCCCGAGCTGCTGCAGTTCGTGATCCTCGACGACCTGGGCATGTACATGATGCTGGCCATCCTGGTGGTGGTCGTCGGGTTCGGCATCCTCAACACGATCCTGATGGCGATCCTCGAGCGGACACGTGAGCTCGGCATGATGATGGCCCTCGGGCTGCGGCCGGGGGCGGTGTTCCGGGTGGTGTACTGGGAGTCGACCTTCACCGCAGGCGTCGGCCTGGGGCTGGGCCTGCTGTTGTCGCTGCCACTCGTCGTGTATCTGGCCGCAAACCCGATTCCCCTCGGCGGCGACATGGGCGCGATGACCGAGCTGATCGGCATGGAGCCGGTCATGACCTTCAAGTTGAAGCCGCTGAATCCCATCGGGTCGGCGATCACGATCCTGTTGGTGGGCGCACTCGCGGCCTTGTATCCGGCCTTCAAGGCCAGCCGCGGTCGCCCGGTCGACGCCTTGAGGACTCTCTGATCGATGATCTGGCGGCTCGCCCTTCGCGGTCTCGCACGCAACCCGCGCCGAACGGTCGTGGTACTGACGGCGGTGGCCATCGGCATCGCCGGCTGCGCGCTCACCATCTCGATCAACTCGGGGATGGCCCACCAGATGGTCAAGACCGCCATCGCGACGGAGCTGGGGCATCTACAGATCCACGCCCCCGGCTTCGACGCAGACCCGGAGCTTCGCATCTTGTTGCCGGAGGGGGGCGTTCGCGCGAGCCGTGCACTGGAAGACGAGAGCGGGGAGGGAGGCGACGTTCGCGCCTGGGCACCGCGGGTGCAGGGACAGGGCCTGGTGAACTCGCCGCGAGCCAGCGTGGGCGTCCGGGTGGTGGCCGTCGACCCCGAGGCAGAGGCTCGCGTGTCCGCGTATGCGGGTTCGATCGTCGAGGGCGAGTGGCTCGGCGAGCGCGCGGGCCGGGCGGTGGTCGGCGCCGATCTGGCGCGCCGGCTCCGGGTCGATGTCGGCGACAAGATCGTGCTGTCCGTCCAGGATCTCACGGGAGATCTCACGGGCCGGGCCTTCCGGGTGGGCGGTGTGTTCAAGACGGCGTCCCTGGCGGTCAACCAGTCCACCCTGCTCATCCGGATCGATGAGGCCCAGCAGCTGTTCGCGCTCGGAGACCGGATCTCGGAGATCGTCGTCATCGCAGACAGCGATCGCGATGTCGCCGCCCTGCGCGACCAGCTCGTCTCGTCACTCGGTTCGTCCGCCGAGGTGCGCAGCTGGGAAGAGCTGCAACCGCTCCTCGTCTACCTGGTGAACGCCATGGACCAGATGGCCTGGGCGATCTACGGAGCGGTGTTCATCGCCATGGCCTTCGGGATCGCGAACGTGCTGCTGATGTCGATCTACGAACGCACGCGCGAGATCGGCGTGATGATGGCGATGGGCATGAAGCCCGTGCGCGTCGTGGCGGTCGTGATGGCGGAGTCCCTCGTCGTGACGGCGGTGGGCCTCGCCACCGGTCTCGGCGTCGGGATTCTATGCATCTGGCTGCTGCGCGACGGGATCGATCTCAGCCGCTATGCCGAGGGCCTCGAGGCGCTCGGCGTCGGTTCCGTGATCGTGCCCGTCGTGCGGTCCAACGATCTGCTTGCGCCGGCGGCGATGGCCGTTCTGGCGGCGACCATCGCCAGCGCCTGGCCCGCGATCCGCGTGGCGACGCTGCGACCCGGGGAGGCTCTGCGCCGTGTCTGATTCGATCGCCGAAGCGCGTGGCGTCCGCAAGGTGTACGACACCCGCGGCGTCGTGACTGCCGCTCTCGATGGCATCGACTTCCGGGTCCAGGAGGGCGAGTTCGCCGCGCTGGCGGGCCCGAGTGGGTCTGGCAAGACCACGCTGCTCAACATGCTCGGCGCGCTCGACGCGCCGACCGAGGGCAAGGTCTTCATCGACGGGGAGGATCTGTCGCGCATGTCCTCCGGCGAGCTTTCCGATCTGCGGCTGGCGAAGCTCGGGTTCGTGTTCCAGGCCTACAACCTGATCCCGGTCTTCAGCGCGCGGGAGAACGTCGAGTTCGTGATGGAGTTGCAGCAGGTCCCCGCGGCCGAACGCCGGGAGCGCGCCCTGGCGATGCTCGCGGAGGTGGGTCTCGAGGGCCTGGGAGACAAGCGTCCGCTCGAACTCAGTGGTGGACAGCAGCAGCGGGTCGCAGTCGCGCGCGCGATCGTGGGGCGGCCGCGCATGGTGCTCGCCGACGAGCCCACGGCGAACCTGGATTCCGAGACCGCGGCACGGTTGCTCGAGCTCATGGGCGACCTGAACCGCGAGCACGGCACCACCTTCCTGTTCTCGACACACGACCCCATGGTGATGGAGGCGGCGCGCCGCCTCGTACGGCTGAGGGACGGGCGCATCGTCGACGACTCCAGAGAACCGAGCGTTTGAAGCGCGCCATCGCGAGCGGATTGGCGTGGGTGTGGCTGGTCCTGGCGGCGCCGTCCGCGCCGGTCTCGGCGACGGAGCTCTGGCAGTCGAGAGACGCCAGCCTCGACATCTCCGGGTCGCTGCGCGAGCTCGCGAACATCGGGTCGCAGACCGACGCCGACGACTTTGCCGCCGCGGCGAACCCCAGCTGTGTGTTCGCCGCGACCTTTGCCAATTGCCCGTCCTTCGAGACCGTCGGCGACAAGGACGCCTGGCAGAGCCTGACGCGTCTGCGCACCCGCGCGGACCTGCAGATCATGGAGGGGCTGCGGGCCGTCGTGGTCTACGACCACGAGCTGTACACCGGTGTCCTCGACACCTTCGAGGCGGGCTTCGGGGACAGCTTCCAACGGGACGACCTCTTCGACGCCGATTGGACGATCACCGACAGCCGAAGGGTCGAGTGGCGGCATCTCTTCTACCGGGGCTTCGTGCAGCTGGAGGCCGGCGGGCTCGATCTCACTGTCGGGCGCCAACGGGTCGCCTGGGGGGTCGGGCGCCTCTGGAATCCGATCGACCGCTTCAACGCGATCCCGCCGCTCGCGGTCCAGGCCGACCAGTCCCAGGGCATCGACAGCATCGACGCGCGCTGGTCGTTCGATGGCTTCAACTTCGTCGAGGCGGTGTACGCGCCGGGTTCGAGTCGCGACGAGGCGCGCTACGCCCTGCGCCTGCACGGCGTGGTGCTCGACTCGGACTTGTCCCTGATGGGGGGCGTCTTCGAGAAGGCACCGACGGTGGGGATGGACTTCGCGCGCAATCTCGGGGATGCGGCCTTTCGCTTCGAGCTCGTCTACACCCGGCCAGAGCAGAAGGTCTGGAAGATCGGGTCGAGCGGCCCCGCGCGACTCGACGACTTCGTGCAATGGGTGGCGTCCATCGACTACACCTTCGACTTCGCCGACGGCATCTACGTCCTCGTCGAGCATCTCTACAACGGCAACGACCTGGGCTTCGGAGGCGGGCGGGCGGGAAGCCTGCTCCCGTTCTTCGAGGCGACCAACGCCCGGCCGGCGGGCGTTCCCGACAACGTTCCGGGGCCGTTCGTCACCGGCGGATCGCCGGCGTTGTTCGGGTCGAGTCGGGTCGTCACGTCCGCCCGGAGCCAGACCGGCTGGATGGTCGGCGGAGACATCACACCCGAGCTGCGTCTCGACGGCGTCGTAATCTACGACTGGGACGGTGAGAGCGCCGCGTTCTTTCCCAGCCTCAAGTACTCGCCCGGGGGCGCGATCGAGGTGACCGTGGGCGTGCAGACCTTCGTGGGCCCGCGGAAGTCGCAGTACGGAAACGGCGAGACCTTCGCCTACCTGTTGGTCGACATCTTCTTCTGAGCGGCTCTCGTCGTGCCGGCTCGGGTCGGATTCAGCGCGTCGCGGTCAGCGAGCGGCGGATCCGTGCGAAGACGCGCGCGCAGGCCCGCAACGGGTCGCGCAGGACGATGGGGCCGGCGCCGCCGCAAGGGCCCAGGCGCCGGTGCCGCCGCACGGCCCGCAGGATCTCGTCGGGCACGCGACTGCAGGCGATCCGGGCGAGGACGGCGGACTCGCTCTCACCGTCGCTCTTCTCGGCGGGGGCCTCGTCCTGCTCGCTCCCCATCAGGACGATCACCGGGACTCGCGTCGCGAGATCCGAGGCCTCCTCGATACTCACGCTGCGGGGGTCGGTGTCCGCTCCGGGGGACACGGTCAGGTCCACCAGCACCGCGTCGAGCTCCCCGGACTCCACTTCGTGCCTTGCCGCATCCAGGCGGTCGGTGTGGTGCACTTCGAAGCGCCCCTTCCGGGTGTGCTCGAGGGTCTCCCGGACCAGCGCGCCGTAGTCCGCGCTCCGCTCGACGAACAGCAGCCGGACGGCGCCCTCGTCCGGGCGCAGACCGCCGATGCCAGTGGGAAGCTCTGCCGTGACCGCCATGAAGATCTCCGAGAATCTCTCGCTGCCTCTGAATCCCTCGCGCCCTGGGCTACGCGGCGAATGCCCTACGCAGACACGTCTAGTTGTGGTCGGAACAACACAGTGTGATCTTTATCTCAATCCTGGCTCGTCCCCCGTGGGGCACCCGTGTTACCCTGAGCCGCACAAGGCGGGTCCTCGGAGGAGCACGGCATGGCGGACATCCACGGCGGTCAGATCGTCGCCAGGCAACTCGAGCTGGCGGGCATCGACACGCTCTTCGGTGTCGTCGCGGGGCCGATGATCGAGCTCTTCGCGGGCGCCCAGGCCCAGGGTCTTCGGGTCGTCGGGTGCCGGCACGAGGAGAACGCCGCGTTCATGGCCTCGGCCTGGGGTTGGTCGCGGCGCAAGCCCGGGGTGATCGTTGCCGGCTCGGGTCCCGCGGTCACGAATACCGTTACGCCGATGCACGTTGCGACGGCCAGCGGCATGCCGCTGGTGGTGCTGGGCGGTTCGGCGTACGGCGCGACTCGGGGAATCGGCGGCTTCCAGGAGGCCGACCAGCTGGCCTTCGCGCGCCCGGGCTGCAAGTGGGTGCAGCAGGTCGACTCGACGGAGCGGATCGCCGAATACCTCCACCTCGCGCTCGCCCAGTCCGTGCAGGGGCGGCCCGGCGCCGTCTACCTCGATTTCCCGGGTGAGATGGTCGCCCGTCGGATCCCGGAAGAGCAGGCCGGACTCCGAACCGAGGCGCCCGAGATCACGTCGCCGCACCCGGCGCCCGAGGCCATCGAACGCCTGGCTGACTGGATCGCCGAAGCCGAGCGTCCGCTCCTGCTGGTGGGCAAGGGTGCCGGCTGGTCCGGGGCGGGAGCCGCGCTCGAGAAGCTGGTGTCTCGGGGCATTCCCTACGTGGCCTCGCCCATGGCGCGCGGCATCGTTCCCGATGACGATCCCCACTTCGTGAACGCGGCGCGCAGCGCGGCGCTCGCCGGCGCGGATCTCATCGTGATGATCGGCGGCCGCTTCAATTGGATCTTCGGCTTCGGCAAGCCGCCGCGTTATCGGGCCGACGCGCGCATCGTGCAGATCGACATCCTGGCCGAAGAGATGACCTCGTCGGCCAACGTGTCACTCGGGATCGTCGCCGATGCCCGGGTCGCCGTCTCGCAGCTCGATGCCGCGCTCGAGGGCCGTAGCTTGCGCTGCGGCGGCAGCGGCGGTGCGTGGTTGCAGGAGCTCGCCAGCCGGCGCGACGCCAACGAGGGGCAGCTGGCGGGCGCGATGGGCCAGGACTCGGTGCCCATCAACCCGTATCGGCTGGTTGCGGAGCTGAAGCACGTCCTGCCTCGGGACGCGAACATCTCCGTGGACGGGGAAACCATCATGGGCATCTGCCGTGCCGTGCTGCCGAGCTTCCGCGAGCGGTCCCGCTTCAACGCGGGGACCACCGGCTGCATGGGCACGGGCGTCCCGTATGCGATCGGCGCAAAGCTCGCCGAACCGGACCGCCCCTCGGTCGCCGTCGTGGGCGACTACGCGTTCGGGGCGGCCGCCATCGCCGTCGAGACCGCGGCGCGGGTGGGCGCGCACGTCGTCTTCGTCGTGGCCAACAACGAGGGGATCGCCGGACATCTGCTGCAGGACAACATGCTGCCGCCCGGCTCCCCGCCCATCGCCAGCCTGTTGCCCGCGCACTATGAGAAGCTCGCAGAGATGGTGGATGGCCACGCGGAACGCGTCGAGAGACCGGATGAGATCCGTCCGGCATTGGAGCGTGCGCTGGCCGCGGATCGTGTTTCCGTCGTGCACGTCCGCTGCGACCCAAAGGCCGTTCGCCTCAGCGGCGGCAACTACCTGAAGTGAGCCAACGGGAGAACCTCGAGATGGACAGCACGAAGCCCGGCCCTGACTCCGGCACTATCTCCGGCACTATGCCCCTGCAAGGCATTCGCGTCATCGACTGGACGATCTGGCAACAGGGGCCGGTTGCGTCGACGATGCTGGGAGATCTCGGTGCCGAGGTGATCAAGATCGAAGAACGAGTGGGGGGCGATCCGGGCCGCGGCATCGTTGCCATGAGTGGCATGGACATCGGCGATCGCCCGAACTTCTACTTCGAGGCGAACAACCGCAACAAGAAGAGCCTGACCCTCGATCTCAAGCAGCCGGAAGCCGTCGAGATCGTCCAGAAGCTCATCGCGGGATCCGACGTCTTCGTGCAGAACTTCCGCAAGGGCGTCGCGGGGCGGCTCGGGCTCGACTACGCGTCCCTGCGCAAGCACAACGAGAAGCTCATCTACGCCAGCGCCACGGGCTACGGCCCGGAGGGACCCGACAGCGGCGATCCGTCCTTCGACCAGCTGGGGCTCGCGCGTTCGGGCATCATGCTCGCTGCCGGAGAGCCGGACATGCCCCCGCTCGCGATCGCGGGCGGAGTCGCCGACCAGATGGGCGCGATCATGCTCGCCTACGGGGTGATGGCCGCGCTGATGGCGCGCGAGCGCTTCGGGATCGGGCAGGAGGTGGACGCATCGCACCTGGGCAGCATGATGATGCTCCAGGGGCTCTCGGTGTCTGCGCGCCTGATGATGGGATTCGCGCTACCGCGGACCCAGCGCACCCAGGCGGGGAATCCGCTCTGGAACCACTACCGCTGTCAGGACGATCAGTGGCTGTCCCTGGGCATGCTCCAGCCCGACCGCTACTGGGCCGACCTGTGCGACGCGCTGGGGCGTCCCGAGCTGGCGACGGACGCACGCTTCGCCGACATGCAGGTGAGGGCGCAGAACGCCGCGGCCGCCGTGGCAGAGCTCGACGCCGTCTTCGGATCGAAGCCGCGCGCGGACTGGATGAAGATCTTGCGCGAGCACCCCGGCGACTTCATCTACACGCTGGTGAACAGTGTCAACGACCTGCCCGACGACGCGCAGGTGAAGGCCAACGACTACGTCGTCGACTTCGAGCACCCGCAGTGCGGCACGATCCAGATGCTGGGGATGCCAGTGCGACTCAGTGAGACGCCGGGGAAGGTGAGGGCGCCGGCACCGGAATTCGGCCAGCACACCGAAGAGGTGCTGCTCGACCTCGGCTACGACTGGGACGCGATCAGCGCGCTGCGCGAGAAGCAGGTGATCTGAGCGCGCGGGCGGGCTTCAGGGGCGGCGGTCTGAAAAAGGCTAGGCCGGAGGCGGCGTCGACGGGCACTTGCCCGAGTCGGCGCGCAGCTTGAAGCGTCCCTTGGCGTTGAAGACGTCGGGGTTCTCGCTGTTGTTCTGGAACTGGATGTCATAGAGCGTGTCCGCCTTGAACTTGACCTTGAGGCGGTTCCCCTTGCTCTTGACGCGTCCCTTGAAGCGCAGCTTGTCCGGGTTCGTGATCTCGGCGAACGGAACGTTCACGACGAGCTGTCGGTTCGGGTCGCCGAACAAGAAGTTCTCGCTCAGGTCGGCGTAGATCGCCGCGAGGACGGCGATGCCCGCGCCGTCCGGCTGGAAGTTGACCTTGCTGCCGCGCTGCTCGTAGGTGCCGTTGACGACGAGAGCCTGCTCGACACCCAACTGGTCCGGGATACCGATGAAGATCGTGAACGTCGTCGGACCGAAGGCGTAGGTCATCGAGACGGTGTCGGTGCCGGGGACCGTCTGGTAGCGCTCGGGGATATAGAAGTTGTAGTCGCCGAGCTTGAGCTTCCCGAAGTCGCGCAGCTTCATGACCCACTTGCCGCAGGTCTCGATCACCGTGCCGTTCAGGGAGTTGCCACCGGCACTGCCCGCCTGTGCGCTGCCCGTGACGAGCATCGCCATGGCGATCCCGCATGCCGCCCCTGTCCGCATCTTCGTGCTCGCCCGAATCACCTGAACCCTCCGCCGGTTGCGTCCCCTGTTTCGAGGGGGTCTCATTCTAAGGGAATTGGTCGCCCAAACGCGAAGCATTGCATGCTCTTGCGCGAGGAGTCGCCGGTGCCCGGGGGGATTCGGCACCGCGGGCTGGCCGCGGGCGATCTGCTCAGTGGCTTCAGTCGGATTGCCGACTCACCGATAGACCCCGCAGGGTCCGGGAAGAACGCCCCGCCCAATCTGGAGGAAGACCCATGGTTCGTTTTCGTAGGTTCCTGGCTGCGGCCTGTGTACTCGTTCTGCTCATCGGCGTCGCGGCGCCCGCCTACTCGGCGTCCGATTCCGTTCGGTCGATGATGGCCGGAAACGACCCGGTGTCCCCGGTGGTGGACGTCCTCATCCTCCGCCCGGTCGCGATGGTGACCTTGATCGGGGGCTCGGCCATCTTCCTGGCTTCGGTCCCGTTCATTGCCATCACGCGCCCGCACGAGATCGGGAAGCCCTTCGATGCACTCGTCGCGGCGCCGGCCCGGTACATCTGGATGGACCCGCTCGGCACGCACTGAGGCCGGAGCGGCTCGTTCTACAGTTCGCCGTCTCCCAGTCCCTCGACGACCTCCAAAGCGAGGTCGTGCGGGTCCTGCTCGCGTACCAGGTGGGCGAGTGTGTCGTGCGCGGCTCGTTCGGAGCCGCAGGCCACCGTCGAGTTGTGGCCGATCACGTACCAGCCGTCGCGCAGCTCGGCGACCCGGAGCGGGCCGTCGATGGGGACGCAGTCGCCGCCGGGGAAGACCAGGAAGGCCCCGTTGTGGGTCGGGTCCTGGCCCGGGGCGTTCAAGCGTCCCGCCGACCGCGGCGGCGCGCCCGCAGGGCGGTCACGACCACCAGGCTGAGTCCTGCGGCCCACGACGAGTTCGGCTCGGGGACCAGGACGAAATTCTGCCCGTTGCGCGACACGACCGCGTTGTAGGTGATGCCCAGTCCCTGGGGCACGACCAGCTGGGCGATGCCGACGACGTCCACCTGGCTTCCACCCCCGGTCCCGCCTTGCAGGTGGTACACGGTGGGGTCCGTCGTCACCTGCTGGATGTCGGGCCAGTTGCCGAGGGAGAACGAGCTCGAGGCGTCGAAGTTGCTCGCGAAGGTGATCTGGATGAAGCCCGATCGCGCGAGGCCATCCTGGAAGTCGACCGAGACGTCGTGTCGGACCAGACCACCGCCTTGCGGCGTCTTGGATGAAGTCACGACCGGGTCGGCGTAGGCGGGCCCCGTCGGAACGACTTGTACGCCAGCGGCCAGCGCTAGCGCGATCAGACCGGGAAGGCCTGTGGTTGCGGCGAGGCGACGCAGAATGCGGCTCACGGAAGTCACCGGGAGAGCATAGGAAGTGAGGGGCGCGCGGCAAGCGAGGTCTCTCGCCCGCTGCCTCAAGCGGCCTCTGCCGCCAACCGATCCGGGTCAACATGAATGACCGTCGCCGATCCAGCCTGGTCAGCAGGCTGACGACCGCCGCTGCGCAGTGGTTGCCGGTCGTCTGCCTGGTCGCTGGCCTGTTGGGCGCGTCGGTGGCTGACGCCCGGGTGTACAAGTACGTCGATCGAGACGGGGCCGCGCACTACACCGATTCGCTGCAACAGGTGCCTCTCGAGTACCGCAGCCAGGTTCGCGACATCTCGCCCGAGCTGGACGACATGGGCTTCCGCGTGGTCGAGGGGCTGAACGGAGGCGGCGCCAGGCCCGGGGAGAAGGGCGCCCCAGGAGCGGACTTCGCGGACATCGCCGACATCCCCGATGCGGACGATCTGGCGGACCTCGGCGGCGAAGCGGAGATGGTTTCGGGCATGCTCGAACGCTTCGGCTTCGGGCTGATCCTGATCCTGCTGCTCGCGATTCCGGCGTTGTTCGTCTTGAGTGCGGTGATCTTCAAGCTCGCGTGCCGGATCGCCGGAGAAGACCCGCCTGGGCTGGGACGCGCGTGCGTGATCCTGCTCGCCCAGGGTCTCGCGGGAGGTGCTGTCGGCGGGATCGTCGCGGGCCTCGCGGCCGTCCTGGGGATCGACGACACCGCGTCCGTGGGAGCGTCTCTCGCGGTCGGGGGTGCCTCGACGATGCTGTCGTGGATGGTGAACGCGGCCATCCTGGCGTCGATGATGAGCTACGCCTTCCTGAAGTCGATGTGGATCGGCTTCCTGCACACCCTGCTCGTGATGGTCATGATCGGCGCCCCGGTGGCCCTGCTGGTCTTCATTGGGATGCTCGCGGGCTGAGCCAATCGGCGAAGCGTTCGCCCAACCACCAGGTCGCATAGGCGAGAGCCACGGCGAGAACGCCCGCAGCGACCACGAGCGCGACGGCGACGGCCACCTCGGCGCCCGCGAGTCCGAGCTGCGCTGGGTCGTTCGACAGCTGCGACAGCAGGCGGAAGACGTCGTCGGATCGCAGGCCGCGCCAGGGGTCGCCGAGGGGAGCCGTGAGAAGGATCGAGCCCATCTCGAAGTAGTCCCCGGGAACGTTGTAGAACGGTGCGAGCCCCAGCACGAAGCCGGGTCCAGCGAGGAGCGGGTGGGCACCCGCGGCGGCGCGGCGCAGCAGGGGTACACCGACGCCGACCGACAGCGCGAAGGGCAGGGCGTCCGTCGCGAGGTAGACCCCGTCCGAGCCGTGGGTGTCGAAGCCCGACAGACGTCCGGCGTACTCGCCTCCGGCCTGGACGAACGGCAGGAACTGCGCGAGCAGCCCGCCGCCGTACTGCCGCTGAATTTCGAGAGTGGTGACGGTTCCGCCCGTGAGCGCGCAGCCGGCGGCGTGCAACAACTCGTGGACCGGGACGTACAGATACCAGGCGACGATCAGCGACACGCCGAGCAGCGCGACGTTCCGGGCGACGCGCTCGCCGGTGACGATCGGCTCGAGCGCGAGGGTGATGGCGTCGAAGGGGCTGCGCAGGAAGCGCAGCAGCCGCGGCGCTTCCCGCCCGTTGCCTGGATGCGTCACCACTTCTCTCCGAAGGGACGCAGGTCCAGCTCGAAGGTCCAGGCGGAGCGGTCCTGGACCGTCAAGTGGTGGACGTTGTCGGCGATCTGGTCGGGCTTCAGGAAGAAGTCGTCCGGTCGGTCGGGCAACATCGCCCGCGTGCGCGGGATGTCGATCACGCCGTCGACGATCACATACGAAACGTGGATACCTTCGGGGCCGAGCTTGCGAGCGAGAGCCTCGGAGAGCCCCCGCTGTCCCGCCTTCGCGGAAGCGAACGCCGCGAAGGCCGCGCTGCCCTTGCGAGACGCCGTGGCGCCGATCACGACGATGTTCCCACCGCCCGCGCCGCGCATCTGCGGGAGGACCGCCTTGCTGGCCTGGAAGAGGCCGGCGGTGTTGATCGCCCAGGCGTTCTGGAAGGATGCGAAATCCAGGGCGTCGATGTCCCCGAAGACCGCCGAGCCCGCGTTGTAGACGAGGTTCGCGATGGGTCCCAGGTCTTCCCGGACCTGTGCGAACACGGCCTCGGGCGAGTCGGGCGCCGCGGCATCGTACGCATAGGCCTTGGATCCGGGCAGCTCTGCGGCGAGGGTCTCGAGATAGTCCAGGCTGCGCGCGCACAGGGCGACGCGGTGTCCGTCGCGCGCAAAACGTCTGGCGATGGCCGCTCCGTTTCCCGGCCCGACTCCGACGACGGCAGTGACGGCTTGGCGCATGCGGTCTCCTTCGCAGTTCTTCGCGTTTCGCTCCGCGAAGGAGATGGACCGTACCGCAGTCGCCTCGGGGCGGCGGGCCGGTTACCGTGGGCGGCTGTGGACTTCCTACCCGGTTTCGCCTGGCCCGTCCCCCGCGCCTTTGCGTCGGCCGTCGCGGCCGGGCGCTTCGAGCAGGGAGACCTCCTGTACGACCGCGAAGTCGCATACGACGCCTGGGATTCGGCGCGCGTTCCCGCATCGTGGGTGCAGGTGCTCGATCCGCCGCGCACCGCACGCACCGCGCCGGCAGACGCCGAGGGGAACCGGTTCGCGGCCAACTGGGCTTCTCCGGTCACCCTCGCGCTCGGTCTTCCCGACCGCGACTCGTCCAAGGTGGTGCGCTGCACCCAGGGGCGACTCTTTACCTGCCTCTGGCGCGGCGAGCGCGAGGGGCTCGTGGACGTCGAGCCCGGGGCGGATGAAGGCCCCCCGCTGCCGACCGGTTCGCGTGAGCTGCAGAAGCAGCTCGAGGCCAGTCTGCCGGCGGTGTGGGCGGCGCTGAGCGACGAAGCGGTCGCTGAGGCTGCGGCCCGCCTGCTCTTCGTGACCGTCGTCGACGAAGCGAGCGAGGCCTCCCTCGCGAAGGCGCGGGGAGTCGAAGCCGCGCTGGCGACCCGCTACCCCCCGTGCACGCTCTCGCTGTCCCCAGCGGAAGCGGGGCTTCCGGGGGGCGCGGACTTCCATCCCGCGCTGCGCGTGCGTGTCTGCGCCGTTCCGGAAACGGATCCCGAGGTCATTCGCGTCCTGCTCAAGCGCGTCCTCTATGGACCCACGCGGGCGTCCGGCGAGGATGCCGCGGACCGCTTCAAGCTCGAGCGGCACGGGCTGTTGGTGGCGCGCGAGGCGGGCTGACAGCCCGCGCGGGGTGCGGCTAAGGTCCATGCTCCGTCCACCCGGTGGACCCTTCTCCCTCCCCGTATTCAGGAGCCCGTCATGTCCGGACCGTCCGCTGCCAGCAAGGAAGTCTTCATCATCGAGGCGGTGCGTAGCCCGTTGGGTCGCCGGGGAGGAGGGCTTTCGAGCCTGCATCCCACGGATCTCCTCGGCGCGGTACAGAAGGCGGTCGTCGAGCGTTCCGGGATCGATCCCCTGGCCATCGATCAGGTGATCGGCGGCTGTGTGTCCCAGGTGGGAGAGCAGTCCTTCAACGTCACGCGCAACGCCTGGCTCGCTGCGGGACTTCCCTTGGAGGTTCCGTCGACCACCGTCGACAGCCAGTGCGGCTCGAGTCAGCAGGCCAACACCCTGGCCGCCGGGCTCGTCGGGTCGGGCCTCGAAGACGTGGCCCTCAGCTGCGGGATCGAGATGATGAGCCGCATCCCGTTGGGGGCGAACTTCGAGCACCACGGCCGCCCGATCGCCAAGAGCTACTTCCAGCAGTACGCCTTCAAGAGCCAGTTCCAGGGTGCGGAGATGATCGCGGAAGAATTCGGCATCACGCGCGACGACACGGACGGCTTCGGGTTGCGGAGTCAGGAGCTGGCCGGGAAGGCCTGGGCAGAAGGTCGCTTCGATCGCGAGGTGGTGCCCGTCGCGGCGCCGGTCCTGGACGACGATGGCAAGCCCACCGAGGAAAGCGTCACCATCTCTCGTGACGAGGGCCTGCGCGAGACCAGTCTCGAGAAGCTCGCGACCCTGAAGGCCGTCATGGAAGGCGGCGTCCACACCGCCGGTACCTCGTCGCAGATCACCGACGGCGCTTCCGCGGTGCTGGTGGCGAACGCGGCGGGCGTCGAGCGTCTGGGGCTGAAGCCGCGGGCGCGCATCGTGTACACGACGATCGTCGGGGTCGATCCGGTGACCATGCTCAAGGGGCCGATCCCGGCGACGGAGAAGCTGCTCGCACGGACGGGGCTCGGCATCGACGACATGTCGGTCTTCGAGGTGAATGAGGCCTTCGCGAGCGTCGTGCTGGCGTGGCAGAAGGCCGTGGGCGCCGACGCCGCACGCGTGAACCCGAACGGCGGCGCCATTGCGCTGGGCCATCCGACCGGTGCCACCGGGGACCGGCTACTCACGACGGCCCTGCACGAACTCGAGCGCACGAAGCAGCGCTACGCGCTGATCTCGATGTGCTGCGGTGGTGGGCTCGGTACCGGGACGATCATCGAGCGGCTCGACTGACGCATCTCGGCTCTCGCATCTCGGCTCTCGCGTCTCGGCTCGCGCGACTCGACGGGACCTACTCGACGCGGATCTCGGCCTTCTCGATCACGAGCGGATCATTGACGTGCTCGGACCCCCGGCGGCGCCAGGCTTCCAGCTGCTTCACGGCGTCCATGCCCTCGACGACCTCTCCGAAGATGGTGTGGCGGTCGTCGAGGTGCGGCGTCGGGACGAAGGTGATGAAGAACTGGCTGCCGTCGGTTCCCGGGCCGGCGTTCGCCATGCTGAGCAGCCCCGGGCGGTCGTGGCGCACCTTGGGGTCGAACTCGCCGTCGTAGCGGAAGCCGGGGCTGCCCCGGCCGTTGCCGAGGGGGTCACCACCCTGGGCCATGAAATTCGGGATCACGCGATGGAAGACCGTTCCGTCGTAGAAGCCGAGCTGCGTGAGATAGATGGTGCTTCCGACGTGCATCGGCGCGACGTCGGGCATCAGACGAATGCTGATCTTCCCAACGGTGGTATCGAGGTCCCAGAAGTAGCTGCGATCGTCGAAGGCGACCATCGGCGGCTTGGGGAGCCGGGTCTTCCAGCGGGGGTCGGTCTTGTCGATGGTCTGGCCGGCGATGAAGTCTTCGATCGCCTCGACCGGGTCGCCGCCACCGGCGCCGGCGTTCTCGTCGGTCGGCATCGCCTTCTCCGACGCGGCCTGACCGGTCGGCGAATCGGCGGTCGGGGCGCTTCCCTCGGAACACGCTCCGGTCAACGCGATGAACGCGGCGCACGCGCCGAGCGCCAAGGCGCGGTTGATGAGGCTGCGGTCGAAGAGGTCGAAGGGGAGGGGGATCGATTGTCTGCGTCGCATGGCGTGGGGTCGGCTCCTGGCTGGGGTCTCGGAAGTCCGTCGGACGGCGCGACGGTAGCAGCCCCTCAGCGGCCGTTGCAGAGCCCGAGGTCGGTCAGCTGGCGCCGGACTTCGCGGTCCCAGCCCCGGTTCGCACGCGGGTTCGCCGGGCTGGGGTGAAGCACCGACGCGATCTGGAGGTCGCTCCCCGCGAGCGCTTCGCGGGCGCGACGCTCGGCGAAGGCACCGATTCCGACGATCCACTCGGGTTCGAGAATGTCGACCAGGCGCCGGAGGCTCTCGTCGCAAACCCCGAACAGCGGGTCGCGCTCGCCCGGGGGCAGCTTGTCGGGCGTGCGGTTGCGGCCGCTCTCCTCCATGAACACGAGCGGGCAGTAGTTGGCGATGAAATGCCGGGCGAAGAACCTTTCTGGTGTGCCGAAGTGGTCCTGGATCGCGCCCCACAGTCGCCGGCCGCTGACTTCGCTGCGCTCGCAGTCGAAGCCGAGGATGCGGCGTTTGGGGTGCTCGCCGTGGGGGCGACCGACGGGGCCCGCCAGCTCGAGCCAGTCGCGCACGGCGGCCACCTCTCCGAACGGAATCCCCGTCTGTGACATACCGAAGGGCCCCGGGTTCATGCCGAGGAAGATCACGCGCTTGCGGGTCGTCCCGAAGCGCTTGAGGTAGGCCACGTGCCGCGCCCTCGCGTAGTCGAGTGGGTTGTAGACGTGGGTCACGGGCGCCGAGAAGCGCATCCCCTGCACCTGCTCGCGAAGGCGCGTGGTCGCGAGCACCAGGCGGCGGACACGACGGGAGGCTTCGGGAGAGGCCTTCGAGGAAGCGGGGCGCGGCATCGGGCTATGATTCCGCCTCCTTCGCCGGGTTGCGAGTGCTGGAGATGCCGATGCGCGCCATCGACCCCTGGGTCAATACCAACATGATGGGTGGCGGACCGCCGCCGAAGTGGCTGCTCGACGTCAAGGACGACTACTTCAAGGCCGGGGACGACTTCCTGAAGGAGCTCTCGGTCGCCGAGCTGACCGCACAGATGGTTGCGGTCGGCGTCGAGAAGGCGGTGCTGCAGGTCGACGCGGAACGCCCCGCCGAGTCGGTACTGCGATTCTGCGAGGCGGCCCCGGACCGCTTCTTCCTGGCCGCGAACGTGAACCCGACCCGCCACATGAAGTCGGTTCGCGGACTCGAGTCGCTGGCGAGAAGCCAGCCCGTCGTGATGGCGCGGGTCGTTCCCTTCTTGTGGGACCTGCCGCCGAACCATCGCAGCTACTACCCCTTGTACACGCGCTGCATCGACCTCGACCTGCCCATCTCCGTCAACACCGGACTCCCCGGTCCACCTCGTCCGGGGGAGTGTCAGCACCCGATGCATCTCGACCGGGTCTGCTACGAGCTGCCCGAGCTGCGGGTCTGCATGGCCCACGGCGCCGACCCCTGGTGGGCCGAGGCGATCCGCCTGATGATCAAGTACGCCAATCTCCGTCTGATGACGTCTGCCTACCTGCCGCGGTACTTCCCGCCGGAGCTCGTGCATTTCATGAACACCCGAGGCCAGGACAAGATCCTCTACGCATCCGACCATCCCGTGCTCTCGATGGAACGTTGCATCGGCGAAGCCCAGAAGCTGGACCTGAGAGAAGGCGTGCTCGACAAGTTCCTGTATCAGAACGCAGAGCAGTTCTTCTTTGCGTCGCGCAGCCCGAACGGGGACGCGTGATGGCAGACCTGGATCTCGCGACGGTGGCCGCAGCGACGGCGACCCTGGTTGCCGCGGCCCTGCTCCTGCGCGTGGCGACCGAGGGACGTCGCCGCGCCGCCCTGCGGTCCGAGCTGGACGAGCTCCGCAAGGAAGGCCGCGGTCGACGCAAAGTCGAGGACAAGCGCGACAAGGCGCTTCGCGACGCCGCGTCGAAGGCGGAGAAGGCGGCCCGCAAGCTCGAGCAGGCGGAGCGACGAGGGGCTCAGCTGAAGGATGCTGCCCGGGAAGAACGACGGGGGCTCGAGGACCGCATCCGTGAACTCGAGGCCGGGCTGAGCACGGCGCTCCGTGACGCCGAAGAGCGGGGTCGACAGCTGGCGGGCGCTCGGCTCGAGCTCGCCGCCGCGACCGAACACGTTGCGAAGGCGGAAGCCCGGGCCCAGGCCCAGGCGGAGACACTGCAGCGTATGGAAGCCGAAGCGGCGGCGGCCCCCGTTGCCGACCCGGTGGCGCTTGCAGAGGCGACTGCCGCCCTACAGACCGCGGAGGCGCGCTGCCGGGAACACGAGGCCGCGCTCTCGGCGGCGACCCGCGAGCGCGACAAGCTGAAGGCGCGACTCGAGACCCAGGACACGCTGTACACATCGATCCGCGGCGAGCTCGCCGTCAAGAAGGACCTGATCCGACAACAGCGCGAAGAACTCGAACGGCTCCGCGCGACGAAGGTCAGCCTGGCCGGCGGCGGCGTGCTGGTCGACGACCCGTAGAGCTCGGGCAGCCCGGGTCCGCGCCTAGCCCTGATCCGTCATGCGGATCTGGGCGCGACTCCAATGCGCGGCCGGGAGCGCATGACAGGGCGGCCCGCGCGGCATCCGGAGACTGCCGACAGGATCTCACACCAGTGAGGTTCTCCCGTTCCAGCTGCATCCACTCGCGAAGCCTGTTCCGAAGGGTTCTACCGGGAACTCCGCGCGCTCGAAGCCAAGCCAATGACGCATTGGGGCTAGCGCTCTCGGACGCAGGCCCAGGCCCAGTCGAGCCAGGGCAGCAGCGCCTCGATGTCCGCGGTCTCGACGGTGGCGCCGCCCCAGATTCGCAGACCGGGAGGCGCGTCGCGGTACGAGCCGATGTCGTGGGCGATGCCCTCGGCGTCGAGGCGGCTGCCGATCTCCTTGGCCAGCGACGTCTGCTTTTCGGGCGTCTGCTCCTGGAACCAGGGGTCTGTGAGGATCAGGCAGATCGAGGTGCACGACCGCGTCTTCACGTCGCGAGACAGGAAGTCCACCCAGTCGCTCTTCTCGACCCAACGGGTGATGGCGGCCAGGTTGTTCTGGGATCGCTCCTGGACGGCGGCGCGGCCGCCGAGTTCCTCGATCCATCGCAGGCTGTCGAGGGCGTCCTCGACGCACAGCATCGACGGCGTGTTGATCGTCGAGCCCTGGAAGATGCTCTCGTTCAGCTTCCCGGCCTTCGTCAGTCGGAACAGCTTCGGCATCGGCCACGGCGGCACGTAGCTCTCGAGCCTTTCGACCGCCCGGGGAGACAACGCGATCATGCCGTGTGCGGCCTCGCCACCCGCGACCTTCTGCCACGACCAGGTGACGACGTCGAGCTTCTCGAACGGGAGCTCCATGGCGAAGACCGCCGAGGTCGCGTCGCAGATCGTGAGTCCGGCGCGGTCGTCGGGGATCCAATCGCCGCCCGGCACGCATACGCCGGATGTGGTGCCGTTCCAGGTGAAGACGACGTCGCGGTCGAAGTCGACTTGCGACAGATCGGGCAAGGCACCGTAGTCCGCCTCGAGCTTCGATATTTCGTCCAGGCGCAGCTGCTTGACGACATCCGTCACCCAGCCTTGTCCGAAGCTCTCCCACGCGAGCAGCTGTACGCCGCGCGCCCCGAGCAGTGACCAGAGGGCCATCTCGACGGCGCCCGTATCGGACCCGGGCACGAGGCCGAGGCGGTAGTCGTCCGGGATACCGAGGATTCGTCGCGAGCGATCGCTCACGTCCTGGATGCGAGCCACCGCGGGTTTGGCCCGGTGGGAGCGACCCACCATGGCGTCCTCGAGCACCTTGGTCGACCAGCCCGGACGCTTGGCGCAGGGACCGGAAGAAAAGTGCGGGCGATCGGGACGGCGAGTCGGCTTGTCGGGCATGGTGCTTCGGCAGCTCCCTGGTAGGCGAAGGCGGGCGAGTCTAGCGTGGACCGACCGTGCCCGGGCAAGTGAGGGGGGGTACTCTCGCCGGCCGGGGGTGGCCATGGAACGGCTCGACGGGGTGGATTCGAGGAAGTGGGTGGGCGTGTGCGCCGCGTTCGCGCTGGTCGTCGCGGCGTTCGCCTGCCACACGCCGCCCGTTCAGCGCGTGCGGCTGCACGTCGAGCCCGCGGATGCCCAGGTGTTCGTGGACGGCGCGCCGCTGGCGGCCGGGACGGCCTGGGTGGAGCTCCGCAGCGACCGTCCGCACGTGGTGCTCAGCAAGCGTGACGGATATCGCCCGGCGCAGACGGTGCTCGAGACGCGCAGCGTCGACGGACGACCCCGTCTCGCACCGGCGGAGATCCGCGTCCGGCTCGAGCCCCTCGTCCCGAAGGAGAGTGGCTTCCGGATCGAGGGTGAAGACTGAACGAGGGCTGGACTAGACCAGTCCGAGTTCCTTCGACGCATCGTCGAGATACGCGACGAAGGGGTCCCAACTCGAGTCCCGATGCCACTCGTACTCGGTCAGGCGGGCGATGGACTCCGCGCGTTCGCTGTCAAAGAGCCTCTCGATGACGGCGAGGGCCATGTCCATTCCGGCGGAGACCCCGGAGGAGGTCACGAGCGCACCGTCGTCGACCCAGCGCGCGGCCTTCACCCAGTCGACGTTCTTGCTCTGCATCGTGGCCAGCGAGAAGTA
Source organism: Deltaproteobacteria bacterium (assembly GCA_029261855.1). Lineage (GTDB taxonomy): Bacteria > Myxococcota_A > UBA9160 > UBA9160 > UBA4427 > JAJDAN01. Next base: position 56,092 of record JAJDAN010000003.1, on the reverse strand, counting down.
CTGCTTGTTGCTGGTCGCCCGGTGGCCGTCGAGCAGCCCGGCCTTTGCGAGGATCGCCGAGCCCGAGCAGACAGACATCGTGGTGCGCGCGGCGGCGGCCTGCTGGCGCAGGAACCCGAGGAGTGCCTCGTTCTCGAGCTGGGCGAGCGTGCCCACCCCGCCGGGTAGCAGCACGAGGTCGAGGGGAGGGCAGTCGGCGAAGCCGTAGTCGGCCAGGGCCTTCGGACCCTGGGCCGAGGAGACCGGCCCGGCGCGTTCCGCCACGGTGACGATCTGGAGCTCGTCTCCCACATTGCCGAACATCTCCAGGGGGCCGTAGATGTCGAGCAGCTCGAAATCCGGGTAGAAGACCGCGCCCAGGGTGAGCGGGCTGGACCTCGGATCAGATGTCGCCATGATCGAATCCTCCTCGGCCGTAGGGTATCACCGCTTCGGGCCGTTAAGCTTGGCGACCATGTCCCGTCGTCGACGCCTGGCATCGTCGCTCGTTCCCGTGCTCGTCGCCGTGGTCCTGCTGCCGGGTTGCTCGGGACCCATCGGCGTGAAGCGGGGCTCGGCCGAAGACGTACAGCGGCAGCTGACTGCTTCGGTGCTGTCGACGGGTCGGCTCAGCGAGACGTCCCGAAACCTGCTGCAGCGCGGTGGGCTGCTCGAGGCCTACGAGCGGGACCCGGAGGCTGCCCTGGAGACCGCTCATGAGTGGCTCGTCCAGGTCCAGCGCGCCCGCCTCACGAACGCGACGATGGCGAGCCTGGTCGCTCTTTCCGAGGCCTGCTTCCTGCACGCGCTGAAGTCCGGCGACCGCCGCTACTTCATGCAGTCGGCGGTCTACGCCTGGGCGTTCCTCTTCGCCAATCCGAAGCCACTGGACCCCCTCGATCCGCAGGTGCGCCTCGCGGCGAACCTCTACAACCGCGGCCTGACGCTGACCCTGTTCGCCGAGGGCAGTGGCGAAGGGATCGAGCCGCGTGCCACGACCTACGAGCTTCCCTTCGGAACCGTGCTCGACGTCTCCCTCGACCCGGAAGAGCTGCGCTGGGGCGACCGGCGCTTCACCCGCTTTACCCCGGTCGCCGATCTCGAGATCCGCGGCTTGCGCAACCGCTACCGCGAAGCCGGTATCGGTGCGCCGCTCGCTGCGACGACGCGGCGGGACGAGGACGGCTCGGAGGAGGGCGGCTCGTCGGAGGACGGCTCGGCGGAGGACGGGGCCGAGACGGAGACGCGTCGCGACCGTGTGCGGATTCCCGTTTCCCTGGTCCTCGTGATCGACGATGTCATGGCCGGGTTGCGGGTCGGGCGGCTGGAGAGCCACGTCCGTATCGTTCCGTTCTCCGAAGAGCCGACGATCGAGATCGCGGGAAAGCTCCATCCCGTCGAACTCGAGCCGAGCGCGGCGCTGGCGTTGACGCTGGACGAGGTTCGACCCTGGCAAGGCGAGATCGGGGCGTTCTTCAGTGGAGACGCCCGTCGCGAACGCGACGGACTCGCGTTCCTGTCCCCGCACCGCCGCGGGCGGATCCCCGTCATCCTGGTGCATGGCACGGCCTCGAGTACCGCGACCTGGGCCAATCTCGTCAACGACCTCGAGGCCGACCCGGAGCTGCGCGGCCGCTACGAATTCTGGCTCTTCACGTACAACACGGGGGCGCCGGTGCTGTACTCGGCCTCGTTGTTGCGCAAGGCGATCGACCAGACCGTCACGCGCCTCGACCCGGGCGGCGAGGACGCGGCCCTGCGCCGGGCGGTCGTCATCGGCCACAGCCAGGGTGGGTTGCTCACCAAGCTGATGGCCGTGCAATCGGGCGACGCGTTCTGGGAACGCATCAGCGAGACCCCGTTCGACGACCTCGAGATGAAGCCGGAGACCCGCGAGCTCGTCGGCTCCGCGGTCTTCGTCGAGCCGTCACCCTATGTCGCGCGGGTCGTCTTCATCGCGACACCACACCGCGGCAGCTATCTCCTCAGCTATGGCGTGACCAACCTGCTCCGCAGCCTGGTCCGTGCGCCTTCGAGTGTCGTCAAGGCGACGTCCGACCTCGTCACCCAGAACCCCGAGTCTGCCGCCGTTCGCCGCATCGACGATGTCGAAGGGGCACTCGGTCAGATGGACCCGTCGAGCCCGTTCCTCGGGCTGCTGCTCGAGATGCCCGTCGAAGCGCCGGTGCGCGCACATTCCATCATTGCCATGAAGAAGCTCGTCGCGAAGGACGAGGGGACGGATGGTGTCGTCCGCTACGACAGTGCTCATCTCGACGAGGTCGAGTCCGAAGTCGTCGTGCAGTCCGGACACTCGTGCCTGGACCAGCCCTCTGTCGCCGGGGAAGTTCGACGGATCCTGCTGATGAACCTGCTCGACAGCCCGCGATCGACGTTCTAGCGCCGGGGTCGAGCCAGGCGCCGGGCTCGCGCTAGGCGCTGGGCTTGACGTCCGGGTAGTACGGGGCGAGGCCGTCGAGCGCCGCGTTCGCCTTGGCGATGTATTCCGGTGCGGGCGCCTTCAGCAAGAGCTTCCGTCCGGTCTCCCGCGCGTCCCGTACCAGGCTCATCAGACGCCGATAGGCGGGAGTCGTCTCCTCCCGGTCCTGGCCCTCGCCGAGCACCTTCGCCAGACGTCGGGATTCGTTGCGGGCGACGCGGATGTTGTCGCGGAACTGGAGCATCGCCCGGGATTGACCCGAGCCCACCTGCAGCTGACCGCGTTGTCGGTTCAATTCCTGGTTCAGCTCCTGGGCGGCGTCGGCGAGCTGCTGCGCGAGCGCGGCGACCTTCTTCTGGTCCCATTCCGGTGCGGTGCCGTGCTGGTCGGCATGCGCCGAGACGGCGACCAGGAGTGCAACAGCGGAGAGCGCGATGAGGTGACGGAGCGTCGGAAGCGACATGGTCGGATCTCCTCGTGGAGTCGAAGGTCGAGAGTCGAAGGGAGAGGGGTCGAGCGTTGAAGATAGAGGGTCGAGAGCTGGACGTAGAACGTCGAGAGTCGACGGGGCAGAAAGGGCCGCAAGCGAGAATCACCCGTTCGCAGCATAACCTGCTGGTCGCGGTCTCGTGAAGTCAATTCCACGCAGGTGCCCGGTTCGGGTGAGTGATCTTCCCCGCGAATCCGAGCGCCCGGTGTGTGGTCGTCGTCCCTCGCCTGTTAGACTGCGCTCTCGATCGAAAGGGGGGGGGCTGTGCACTCGACTGGGACTTCCATCCGGCTACCTGCGGCGGTACTCGTCAGCGTCGTCTCGGTGTTCGCGTGCGGCGATCCGCCCGCTCCCGAGGCGCTGACCGCGCGGCCCGTGAAGATCCTGGAGATGTCGGCGGGTGGCGGATCGTTGCTTCGCGAGTTCCCGGGCGAGATCAAGGCGTCCCAGAACACGGACATCGCGTTCGAGGTCGCTGGCAAGATCATCGAGTTCCCGGTTCTCGAGAGCCAGCGCGTGAGTCGAGGGGATATGCTCGCGAAGCTCGATGACCGCGATTTCCGTGCTGCCGCGAACGCGGCAGCGGCCTCCACTCGAGCGGCGAAGGCAGATGCCGAGCGCTACCAGGCGCTGTTCAAGGAGAGCGTGGCCTCGAAGCAGCAGCTCGAGAAGGCCGAGCGCAACTACGAGGTCTTCGTTGCCCGCGAGGCGACCGCCCAGAAGGCACTCGAGGACACGATCCTACGGGCGCCCTACGACGGGGTGGTCGCGCGGAAACTCGTCGATGACTTCGCCAACGTCGACGCGAAGCAGGCCGTGGTGACGCTGCAGACGGGTGCCGACCTGGAAGTCGTCGTCAACATCCCGGAGCAGGACTACGCGAACATCCGGCCCGGCTCGACGGTGGCCGACATCAATCAGCGGATCGAGGCGTCGGTCATCGTTTCGGCGCTGCCGAATCGGGCTTTCCCCGCGACGCTGAAGGAATTCGCGACGACGGCGGACCCAGTCACGCGAACCTTCGCCGCCACGTTCTCGTTCACCACGCCCGACGACGTCAACGTGATGCCGGGCATGACCGCCAAGGTTCGAGGGATCGGTCCCGCAGGCGGGGGCGCGGGCACCACGCTCGTGCCCGTGCAGGCCGTGGCCGAGGACGAGGGATCGAAGCCCTACGTCTGGGTGGTCGATCCGTCCAGCATGGAGGTTCGAAAGGTCTTCGTGACCCTCGGTGCGCTGACGGGATCGTCGGTTCAGGTGAGCTCCGGGCTCTCTGGGGGAGATTGGGTCGTGACATCCGGCGTCCATCAGCTCCGCGAGGGCATGGAAGTCCGCCGGCTCGGGAACTGAGCCTGCACGATGAATCTCGCAGCGTTCTCTCTCGACAACCGCACCTTCGTCCTGACCTTGATGGTCGTCGCCCTCGGCGGCGGCGTGATCGCCTACGAGAACATGAGCCGTCTCGAGGACCCGGAATTCACCATCAAGGACGCCCTGGTCATCACCCCCTACCCGGGGGCCTCAGCCGCGGAGGTGGAGGAAGAGGTCACGGACGAGCTCGAGCGGGCCGTCCAGCAGCTCGGTCAGCTCGACGAGATCGAGTCCAAGTCCGACCGGGGAATGTCGACGCTGACGGTGTCGATCCGGAACCAGTACGACAAGAGCACGCTTCCGCAGGTATGGGACGAGCTGCGCCGAAAGGTCGGCGACGCCCAGGGTTCCCTGCCGCCGGGCGCCGGGCCGTCCATCGTCGTCGACGACTACGGGGACGTGTACGGGCTCTTCGTCGCCATCTACGGTGCAGAGTACGACTACGCCGAGCTCAAGAAGGTCGTGGACTTCCTCCGGCGGGAGCTGGTGCTCGTGGACGGCGTCGCGAAGATCGAGACCTTCGGCGAGCGGACCGAGGCGATCTTCATCGAGCTGAGCCGCGATCGCATGGCGTCCCTCGGCATCTCCGAGGCCTCGATCGTTGCGGAGGTGCGCGAGTACAACCTGGTGACCGATGCCGGTCGGGTCGAAGTCGGCCCCGATCTCATCACCATCGAGCCGACGGGCACGACGCGGACCCTGCAGGACTTCGAGGAGATTCTCATCAGCCGGGGGCTGGGCAAGGAGGTGCGCCTGCGGGATGTGGCCACGATCCGGCGCGGCTACGTCGAGCCACCCGGCTCGCTCATCCGGTACGACGGCAGCACCGCCATCGGGCTCGGGATCTCCACCGCTTCGGGCGGCAACGTCGTCGCGATGGGCGAGCTGCTCTCGAAGCGCATGCAGGAGCTGCAGGGGCAGATCCCGCTCGGAATCGAGTTCGGGATCGTTTCGTTGCAGTCCACCGCGGTGGTCAAGGCGATCGACGGCTTCCTCGTCAGTCTGCTGCAAGCCGTGGCGATCGTCGTCGTCGTGCTGCTCTTCTTCATGGGCCTGCGCAGCGGACTGTTGATCGGCTTCATCCTGCTGATCACGATCGTCGGCAGCTTCGTCTTCCTCAGACCGTGGGGAGTGGCTCTCGAGCGCATTTCGCTGGGGGCGCTGATCATCGCCCTCGGCATGCTCGTCGACAACGCGATCGTTGTGGTCGACGGAATCCTCGTGCGCCTCCAAAAGGGACAGAACGCCCGCCAGGCGGCCATCGACGTGGTCGCGCAGTCCTCACTCCCGCTGCTGGGCGCGACGGTCGTCGCGATCCTGGCCTTCGCCGCCATCGGGACATCGGACGACAGCACCGGAGAGTTCTGCCGATCCCTGTTCCAGGTGGTGCTCGTGTCGCTGCTCTTCAGCTGGCTGACTGCGGTGACGGTGACGCCCGTGCTGGGCGTGATGTTCTTGAAGGCGCCGTCTGGCAGCGCGGACGACGACCCCTACGCGGGGGGCTTCTACGCCCGCTACCAGGGTTTCCTCGGCCTCTGCATGCGCTTCAGCCCGATCTCGATCGGGGTGGTGGTCGGGGCCTTCGCGCTCGCGGTCTATGGCTTTGGCTTCATCGACCAGAGCTTCTTCCCGCCGTCGACGCGCCCGCAATTCATGGTCGACTACTGGTTGCCCCAGGGCACCGACATCAACGAGACGACGCGACAGGCGGAGGAGGTGGAGGCGTATCTGAGTGGCCTGGAGGGCGTCACGCACGTGACCTCCCTGGTCGGGAAGGGGGGGCTGCGCTTCCTGCTCACCTACACGCCGGAGAAGCAGAACAGCGGCTACGTCCAGTTCCTCGTCGATGTCTCAGATCCGACCCGGATGGGACCGCTACGCCAGGAGATCGAAGCGCATCTCGCTTCCGACTTCTCCCAGGCGATCAGCTACGCGTACCCCTTCGAACTCGGTCCCGGCGCCAACGGCAAGATTCGTGCGCGGCTGATGGGGCCCGATGCGGACGTGCTGCGCGGGCTCGCGTCGCAGACCGAGGCGATCCTGGCGTCCGATTCCAACGCCAAGGCCATCCGCACGGACTGGATGAACCGGGTGATGGTCCTGCGGCCGGTGATCGAGGAGCAGGCCGCCAATCGCAACGGCATTCGCCGCGGCGACGTGGCGGAGAGCCTGCGCCAGGCCTTCGAGGGTCAGACGGTCGGCGTCTTCCGCGAAGGCGATCTCCTGCTCCCGATCATCCTGCAGGCTGCTGCCGGGGACCGGGAGAGCGTGGATGCCATCGGCAACGTGCAGATCTGGAGCCCCGCCGCCGAGGCGATGATCCCCTTGCGTCAGGTCGTCGCGCGCTTCGAAACGGCCTTCGAGGACCAGGTCATCATCCGCCGGGATCGCATGCGCGCCATCACGGTGTTCGCCGACCCGCGCCAAGGCCCGGCGAGCGTGCTGTTCGAGCGGATCCGGCCACAGGTGGAAGCGCTGGAGTTCCCTCCGGGCTATCGCCTCGAGTGGGGTGGGGAATACGAGGACTCGGCGAATGCGCGCGGGCCGCTTCTGGCGAGCATCCCGCTTTTCGTCATGCTCATGTTTCTCGTGACCGTCGGGCTCTTCAATTCGCTACGGCAGCCCGCGATCATCTGGTTCTGCGTTCCGATGGCGTTGATCGGGGTTTCAGCGGGGCTGCTGGCGACTGGGCAACCCTTTGGCTTCATGGCGCTCCTCGGCTTCTTGAGCCTGTCGGGGATGCTCATCAAGAACGCCATCGTGCTGATCGACGAGATCAATCTGCAGCTGTCCGAGGGGCTCCCCCTCGAAGCGGCCATCAAGGCCTCGGGTGCCAGTCGCCTTCGGCCCGTCGCCATGGCGGCCGCGACGACTGCCCTGGGCATGGTCCCGCTGCTGATGGACGACTTCTTCAAGTCGATGGCGGTGACGATCATCGCCGGGCTGCTCTTCGCCACGATGCTGACGATGGTGATCGTGCCGGTGCTCTTCTGGGTGCTCTACCGACGCGATGGCGCGGCGACCGCGCCGACGATTCCTACGACGGGGCCCTGAGCGGATGCCGAGCTTGAAGCGAGGGCTCTTTGCGCGGGTTCGGCACGCCCAGCTGCTCGTGGCCCTGGGGATGCTGCTCTTCCTTCGTCCGTTCGTGGTGAGTGGCGAGCTGGCGTCCCTGGCGCTCAACGTGCTGCTGCTCGTCACCCTGATCTCGGCGGTGGTCGCCTGCTCGGCGCGCCGCAGTCAGCTCGTGGTCGGGCTCGTGCTGACCGCGCTACTCCAGGGGACGTCCTTGTACCGCGAGCTCTCCGAGGTCACGGCGGTCTCGGCCCTCTATTCGGTCCTCGGGCTCGTGTTCTTCGCGTATGTGGGCTTTCTGGTGCTGGGGGACGTCTTCCGCGCGCGCAGCGTCTCGGTCGACACCATCTGTGGCGCACTCGCCGTCTACCTCTTCCTGGGGATCTGGTGGGCGTTCGCCTATGCGTTGCTCGAGCAGCTGGTGCCCGGGTCGGTCGTGGGCCTGCGCGCCGGGCACGAGACAGCGGGTGACTACGCGGAGTACCTCGGATACAGCTTCGTGACCCTGACGACCCTGGGCTACGGCAACGTGGTGCCCGGGAACGCCCGCGCGGACATGCTCGCCGCAGGCGAGGCCGTGGTCGGTCAGATCTACATGACGGTGCTGGTCGCCCGTCTCGTCGCACTGAATCTCGCCGGCGGCCGGCGCCTCGCTGACGGCGAGGGCGAGGAATAGGACGAAGTGTGAGTGATTCCATTCCGCAGCTCGAGGCGGTCCGGAGCTACCTCGAGCAGCTGCAGGATTCGATCTGTGATGCCCTCGAGGCCGAGGATGGCGCCGCGCGCTTCGATCGCCGGGACATCCCGCGCGCCGGCGGCGGACGATCGCGACCGCGGGTGCTGTCGGACGGTGCGGTGATCGAACGGGCCGCCGTGCAGTTCTCGCATACCCTCGGCAAGCAGCTGCCGCCCGCGGCCACGGAGCGCCGCCCGGAGCTGACCGGCGGGTCGTACCAGGCGGTCTCGGTCTCCCTGATCGTTCATCCCTGCAACCCGTATGCGCCTACCTGTCACGCGAACTGGCGGCTCTTCTTCGCCGTCCCCGAAGCTGGCGGCGACCCCGTCTGGTGGTTTGGCGGCGGCTTCGATCTCACGCCCTACTACGGCTTCGAGGAAGACGTGGTCCATTGGCACCGCGTCGCCCGAGACGCGTGTCTCCCGTTCGGTGAAGCGCTGTACCCGCAGATGAAGCAGGCATGCGACGAGTACTTCTACCTGCCCCATCGGGACGAGCCGCGCGGAGTCGGGGGTTTGTTCTTCGATGACCTGAGCGAGGTGCCCGGCTCGGACGGGCAGGGCGATGCGTCCTTCGAGACCTGCTTCGCCTTCATGCGCAGCGTTTCGGGCGCGTTCCTCGACGCCTATATGCCGATCCTGCGGCGGCGAAAGGACGAGCCCTGGGGTGAGCGGGAGCGAGACTTCCAGCTCTACCGCCGCGGGCGCTACGTCGAATACAACCTCGTCTACGATCGCGGCACGCGCTTCGGTCTCCAGGTCGCGGGCCGGGCGGAGTCGATTCTCGCTTCGCTGCCTCCCGTGGTCCACTGGCGCTACGACTGGACGCCCGACCCCGGAACGCCCGAGGCGCGGCTCTATACCGACTTCTTGCGCCCGCGTGACTGGCTCGCCGAGTCGGAGGACGAGTGATACGCTCCGGCCCCCGTTTTTCGGGGAAACTTCGACGTCAGCGTCGATTCCAGGTGTGAATCCGGGCGGAGCCAATCGCGTGACCGTGGATCAGAGCATTCCCAGCGAGGGACCCTACTACTCCCTTCGAGTGGCGGACGTGATTCGCGAGACCGCAGACGCGTGCTCGCTGATCCTCGACGTACCCGACGAGCTGAAGTCGACCTTCCGATACGAGGCGGGGCAGTTCCTGACCTTCCGGATGTCGGTCGCCGGCAAGCGGCTGGTGCGCTGCTACTCCCTGGCGAGTTCGCCCGTCACCGAATCCGTCCACAAGGTGACCGTCAAGCGCGTCGACGAGGGTCGCGTCTCGAATCAGGTCAACGATGCGGTCGAGGTCGGAACGGTTCTCGACGTGATGAAGCCCGCAGGCGTCTTCTGCTTGCAGGGGCCCGCCGCCGAGACGCCGGTCGTGCTCTTCAGCGGCGGGAGCGGTATCACCCCGGTCATCTCGATCATCAAGACCGCCCTCGCGACGACGCAGCGGCCTCTGCGGCTGCTGTACGCGAACCGCGATAGCGGGTCGATCATCTTCCGCGCAGAGCTCGATGCGCTCGTCGCCGCCCATCCCGATCGCTTGCAGGTCGAGCACAGTCTCGACGACCGGGACGGCTTCGTGGACATCGCGCGCGCAAAGCGCTTCGTGGGGGCGACGACCGACGCGGACTTCTACATCTGCGGACCGGGGCCGTTCATGGACGTCGCCGAAGCCGCGCTCGCGGAGCTCGGGGCGCCCGCGCAACAGATCTTCATCGAGCGCTTCGAATCCCCGGACGACCTGCCCCTGGGAGAGGCGACCCCGGCCGACGCCGAAGGCGGGATTCCCGTCACCGTGGTACTCGACGGCAAGTCGACCGAGATCATCTGCGGGCCCGGCGAGTCGATCCTGCAGGCGGCTCGTCGCGCTGGCCTCGAACCGCCCTTCGCCTGTGAAGAAGCCTATTGCGGCTGCTGCATGGCACAGGTGAAGGAAGGCGAGGTCGAGATGACGATGAACGACGGCGGTATCGACCAGGGACAGATCGACCAGGGATGGGTGCTGACCTGCCAGGGCGTTCCCAAGACGGCAACCAAGGTCGAGTACCCGGACTGACCCGGCCGTTCGGCCCGCTACCGCGGGGGAGCGGGTGCGGGGCCGCGATTGGTATCGGGGCCGCGATTGGTATCGGGGCCCCGATTGGTATCGGGGCCCCGATCGGTGTCGGCGTCGGGAGTCTCGCCGTCGGCCGGCTGGAGCGTGGTCCGCTCGGCGCCGCTGCGCGGGACGTAGGGCACCGCGCGGGCGATCTTGACGAGCTGGTTCTCGGCGAAGCGGGCGTCGACGAAGACCCCGTTGAGGACCGCCGTGCGGCTGGGCCCCCAGGCGTTGCCGGTCCGTTGGCTCAGGCTGGCGATGTCCTCGAGTGCCCCTGCGCGGACCAGTCGCAGATGCAACACCTGGACGGAGCGTCGCTCTTCTTCGGTCAGCGGTCGAAAGGTGCGGGCGGTGGTGTGCGCGCGACCGACGTAGTCGTTCCACGTCGATGCGGTCGCCACGCTCATCAGCCGGAAGACGAAGTCCGCGTGGGGAATGAAGGTCACCTGGCCACCGACGGACGCCGTTCCCATGCTGCCGCGGAAATCGAGCCGCGGGGCCTCGATGTCGCCGATCTGGACCATGCTCGCCCGTTCGATGTGCACGTTGAACTCATCGCCGCGATTTTCCATGAAGCGGTCCGCGGCCTCGCGTGCGGTCGGGGTGACCGGCTCGTCCTCCTCGGCGTCTTCGGATGCGGAGGCGCTCTGCGTCTCGCCTCTTCTGTCTCCGTCGCCGTCGCCGTCTCCTTCACGCTCGCTTCCCTCGCGGTCTCCCTTCTTGAGCGGGGGCTCGAGGGTGAGGAAGATTCGCGCGTTGCCGTCCGGGCTGATGGCGCCGACCGCCTGGTGGGTGTTCACGAGATTCCAGCCGCGCGGAAAGAGCAGGCGGAAATCGAGATCCGGGTGGATGAACTCCGTCTCCTCGAAGATTCCTTCGGCGGGGTCGACGTCGAGCACCACACCTTCGACGTGGGTCAGGTAGCTGCCCGGATCGCTCGGGCGCGTGGGGTCGGGTGTCCAGTCGAGGGTCATGGCGCGCGAGGCGGTCGAGGCGACGCGTTCGGTCGTTCCCGGGTGCGTGTCGAAGTAGGACGGCAGGCGCGAGTACCCGACGATCAATCGTTCGGAGTCCCCCAGCCGCTTGAGGAAGTCGGTCAGGCCGCTCGGGTCGTAGCCCGCCCGCGCGGCGATCACCTGTCCGCCCTTGTCCGCGGCGCGCTCGTGGTCGCGGCTGTAACCGGCAAGACGCGCCATCCGGATGTAGGGCATGAGCAGGGGGCTCGTCCGCCGCGTCAGCTCCTGCTGGGCGGAAGCGTGCCTTTCCGCGGCGTGGATGATCTCGTGACCGAGCACGCCCGCGAGCTCGGCTTCGGTGTTTGCCAGCGCCAGGAGGCCCCGCGAGACATAGATGTGACCGCCCGGCAGCGCGAAAGCGTTCGGCGCCATCTGGTCGACGATCTTGAACTCGTACTGGAAGGGGCGGAGAGGTGCGTAGGCGACCAGTCGCCGCCCGACTTCCGAGACATACTCCGTCAGGCCAGGGGCGGTGTAGATGCCCATCTCGGCTTCGATCTCCCGGGCCGCCTCTTCGCCCACCGCCAGGTCGTCGTACTCCGTCGACAGCAGGATCGTGCGCTTCTTGCCCGGACCCGGCGTCCCGCCGCCAGCAGTGCAGCCCGGGGCCAGCACCAGGGCGACGAGTGCAGCCATGGCAACGACCGGAAACCGGGGACGCAGCGCCGGGCGCAGAGAGCCGCTCACCGGCTGGCCAGGCTGGACGGGCGGGATTCCAGGGCGAAGCCGAGCGCTTCCGACAGCTCGGCGAGCGCCGCACCGGGCTCGTCGACCTTGATGGTCCGCAGCCCGAGCGCCCGCGCCGGCTTGAGGTTGGCGCCGATGTCGTCGAGGAAGACCGCCTGGGTGGGATCGACTTCGAGCCGAGAGCACGCCAGCTGATAGATGCGGGGGTCGGGCTTGCGCATGCCCTCGACGCAGGATTCGATGAAGACATCGAAGTGCTCCCGCAGGGCGCGTGTGCCGTCGTCGGGTGCTGCGTCGTTCCCCGCGTCTTCGGCGCTCGCCCAGTTGTTCGTCAGCGCCGCGACCCGGAGGCCCTGGTCCCGGATCGCTCGGATGGCCGCCAGCATTGCCGGTCGCGGCTGAGATTCCGCCCCCATCCACTCGAACATGGTGCGCGCATCGATGGTGTGTCCCGCCTCCCGGCAGTCGGCTTCGAACGCCGGGTAGAACGCCTCCATCGAAAGCTCGCCGCGTTCGAGTCTCGACCACGCGCCGCGGGGTGCGGTCTCTGCCGCCACGCGATTGATCGCGTCCCGCGCGAGCCCGAGCTGCTCCTCGTAGCGACGGATCGCATGCAAGGGGGATCCGAGTACCACTCCGCCCAGGTCGAAGACGACCGCCCGGTAACTCATGGGGTCAACGTAGCGAAACCGTGGGCAGAGGAGATTCGCTCGGCCGCTGGCCGTTTCGCGTCTCGATCTGCGCCAGCAGCGACCCGATTGCGTCGAAGTCCGACAGCTCCCTGGGGACGTAGTGTTCCGACAGGACGGTGAGCCCCGTCGCAGTCGAGAGCGCGGCTCCTGCCGTCGTCAGCAACGCCGCGCGGAGGAATCGCCGTCGGCTGAGTCCGGGGCGCCGGGTCGCTGCCACCGCGAGCATCGCCGCGACGGTGCTCGCACCGGCGGTCACGCGTTCTTCGGTTCGTCGGCGCTCGGCCCGGCGACGTCCGTTGTCGAGCAGGTCGCGCGCCAGGGCGAAGCTTCGCGCGGGGATCCGATGTGCCGGAGAGCCCGGCCCGCCGATCTCGAACTCGGCGAGGACGCCCGCGTGGTCCGAGTAGGCGCCGGCGCGGCCCGAGACCGGGACCGGCTCATCGAAGACGCGCTCGACGGCGAGGGGCACGATTCCGGCCTGGGTGCCGTCGCGATCGAAGACATAGTCGATGCGGGACTCGCTGATGGAGCCGCGGTCCCTCCGCCAGGGGTTGTCGCCCATGGAAGTCGGGCGCCGCGCGTCGAGCGCCGCCGCCACGTCCGTCAAGCCGGTCATTCCTCCCAGCAGTTCGTACTCGGGAGCCACGTCTCGCATGTTGAAATCGCCGGCGGCGATGATCGGGTCGCGGACGGTGCGAAGCTCGTCGGCAATCTCGATGACCTCGGCGCTGCGGTGGCCGATGTAGTCGTCTTCCACATCGAGGCCCGCATAACGCGCGTGCAAGTGGGTATTGCACAAGACGACCGGCTGGCCGCCGGGTCGCACGGTGAAGAGCGCGACTCCTTTTCCGGAGTAGTAGTCCATCTGCGTGAATCGCTGGGGCAGCCCGCACAGGGTGAAGGGTCGGAACCGGGGGTTGTCGATGGGCAAGCGCGACAAAGCGAGCAGGCCGCTCCCTCCGCTCGCGGGCCCCGGGCGCCACCAGTGGTAGTCGAAACCGGCTCGGCGCCCACCTTCGCGCATCTGCTCGCGAACCTCGTCGCGCCAGACTTCCTGGAACAACGCGACGTCGCAGTTCATCCCCGGGAGCTCGCGTAGGATGAGATCCACGCGCTCTTCCACGAAGCGACCGATGGGCGCGGGCAGGGCCCAGACGTTCAGGGAGACCACGCGTAGGCGCATCGGACGCGGGACGCTACCACAGCTGCGGGTTACACTCGGTGGCCTTCCACCCAAGCGCGCCGCCCTGACCCGAGAACATCGAGCCCGAGGAGAGTTCCATGGAAGCCGCGTACGAAGAGATCCAGTACAAGGTCGAGGACCCGGTTGCGACGATCACCCTCGATCGTCCGAAGTTCCTGAACGCATGGACGAATCGCATGGGCGCCGAGGTCAAGCACGCGCTCGGCCGAGCCGAAGCCGATCCGGCGGTCGTCGCCATCGTGATCACGGGTTCGGGTCGGGGCTTCTGCGCGGGAGCGGACCTGAAGAACCTGCAGGCGATCTCGGACGGGCAGCGAGACGCCGGTGTGCCGGCCGAGCTCGACGCCGACCCGGGTGATCCGTCCATGGGCGAGTCGTACCGGGGGACCTACACCTACCTGCTCTCCATCCGGAAGCCGATCATCGCGGCCATCAACGGGCCGTGCGCCGGGATGGCGATTCCGATCTCGCTCTTCTGCGACATGCGCTTCGCTTCGGACCGAGCCACGTTCACGACCGCCTTCTCGCGCCGGGGCCTGATCGCGGAGTGGGGGGTCAGCTGGATTCTCCCGCGTCTGGTTGGTCCCGCTCACGCCATGGACCTGCTGCTGTCCGCACGGAAGTTCGACGCCGCGGAAGCCGAGCGGCTCGGGATGGTGAATCGCGTGCTGCCTCACGACGAGTTGATCCCCTTCGTGCAGGCGTACGCGCGAGACATCGCAGAGAACTGCTCGCCAGCATCGATGGCGATCATGAAGCGCGAGGTCTACCAGCATCTCACGGAGTCGCTCGGTGACGCTCATGCGGACGCGGTCCAGCTGATGCTGGACAGCTTCGGGCGGCCCGACTTCAAGGAGGGTGTCCAGTCCTTCCTCGAGAAGCGTCCTCCGCGTTTCCAGCGCGTCTGATCCCTTCCTGATCACCTCCTTCGCCTCGCAAGGGGCGGCGCGCACGGGGCGTCCGTGAACCTGCTGCTGTTGCACGCCGACGATTTCGAAGGAGGTCCTCCTTCCGGATCCGAAGAGGCGCGGGCTTCGGTGCGCGGGCGGCGCGCGGAGCACGTCGGTGGGATCCACCGTGCCGAGCTCGGGGACGACCTGCGGGTCGGTGTGCTGGGCGGCCGTCTCGGCGTGGGGCGGGTCCTGGCGCTGACGCCCGGCCATGTCGAGCTAGCCGTCCGGCTGGACCGGGAGCCGCCGGAAGCGCTGCCGGTTCGCCTGGTCCTGGCTCTGCCGCGGCCGCCGGTGCTGAAGCGGGTGCTGATTCATGCCACCAGCCTTGGCCTCAAGCGGATCGCGCTGATCCACTCGCGACGGGTCGAGAAGAGCTATTGGCAGAGTGAAGCCCTATCGGAGAAAACCCTGATGGCGCAGCTGTTGCTGGGACTGGAGCAAGGGGGAGACACGGTTTTACCGCGAGTGACCCAGCACCGGCGCTTCCGTCCCTTCGTTGAAGACGAGCTGGGAGCATTTCTGATGGATGCTCAGGGCTTCGTGCCCCATCCCGATGCCACCGTCGAGTGTCCCCGCGACACCGCCGGACCGTTGACAGTCGTGATCGGCCCCGAGGGTGGGTTCATCCCGTTCGAGATCGAACGGCTGACCGAAGTGGGAGTCCAACCTGTCAACCTCGGTTCACGCGTCTTGCGAGTCGAGGCGGCGGTCCCGTACGCGATCGCGCGGCTGACCTAGCAACCCTGTCCGGCCAGTCCCGACGACCCGCCTCGCAGCGCCCTGTCAGGGGCGAAACGATTCGCTGCGGCGCAAAAGCCATTCACTTCGGCCGCGCGACTGGTAAGGTCTGGCTCGGGGGAGGGGATGGGTACAAGCAAGGATCGCCGCGCCGGAGGGGTGCAGGCTGCGATCCACGGGGCGCGCACGACGCGAACCGCGGCCGCACTCAGCGCATGTTTCCTCCTCTTTGTGTTCGCGCCGGTTGCGTTCGCGCAGCAGGTGGAGTGCGGCTCCATTCGTTGGGATGCCGCCGCCGGACCGGTCGCCAGCTACGACGTCTACGTCGAGATCGACGACGGCGGACTCCAGCTGTACGCGCAGTCGGTGGAAGGAACCGAGATCCTCGTTGCCGGAGCGCAGTTCGATGTCGGCGACGCCCTGCGCTTCGAGGTCGTTGCCCGCGCCGCCGATGGGAGCGAGGGGCCGCCATCGGAAGTCTCGGACGTCATCTTCTGCGGGGACGTCCCGACGCCACTGGGCCTCGTCGCGGTAGACGGATCCGCACATGACCCGATCGTGCTCAGCTGGGACGCGGTGGAGCACGCCGACTTCTACGTCGTCTTCCGATCGACGGACGCGGGGACGGACGGCGAGTACGTCGACCGCAGTGAGGAGCCCTTCCTCGAAGACGCGACGGCCGAACTCGCGACCCACTATTACTACTCGGTGTCCGCGGTCGCCGGGATCCAGATCAGCGCCTTCAGCGCGCAGGCCACAGCCACACGCGGTGCGGTCTATCCGACCCTCGTCGCTTCGCAGACCGAGCTGGTGTTCGAACCCGCATACGGCGAGACGACGGCGAGCCAGTCCTTCGAGCTGACGAACGCCGGGGACTGGGAGCTGGCCTATCAGGCTTGGCCCGGGGCTCCGTGGCTTCGTGTCGATCCGATCGCCGGGTCGATCGAAGACGATGCGGTGACGGTCGAGGTCACGGTGCAGTTCGCCAATCTGAGCCCCGGCACTCACCAGGCGGTGATCCCGATCTACAGCTACTACGATCCGCCCGCCGGTCAGGAGTTCGAGATCGGGGACTCGCTGGATATCGTCGTGCGTCTCGAAGTGGCCCCGGAGAACCGTCCGCCGGTCATCGAGTCGAGCTTGATGGTGAGTGTCGCGGAAGGACAGACGGTCGTGGTGCCGCAGCTCGGCAGCGACCCGGACGGCGACAACGTGACCCTCGCCATCACGGGTCTTCCGGCCTGGGCCTCCTTCCAAGAGCAGGGCGGAGGCAACGGTCTGCTGACGCTGACACCCGGACCCGGCGACGCCGGCACCTGGACTGCAGCGATCCACGCGGTGGACGACGCGATACCCGAGGCGTTCACGACCCGGCAGCTGACCATCGTCGTCAGCGAGTCGAGCCAGGTGAACCAGGCTCCGGTCCTCGCGCCGATCGCCGATCGAACCGTGGTCGCCGGTCAGACGACCTCCGTCCTGGTGAGCGCATTCGATCCGAACCTCGGGGATCGGCTCGCGATCATCTCGTCGACACTCCCCGACTTCGTGACCCTGGTCGACTACGGCAACGGGACCGCCGAGTTCTTCCTGGCGCCGAGAGCCACCGACGTGGGGAGCTACCTGCTGATCGCCCTCGTCGTCGACGACGGCTCTCCGCCGCTCTCCCGTGCGCTCGCCTTCACGGTCACGGTTCGAACGAAGTAGGCCCCGACCGCTCGGGGCGCGAAGGGCGCGAGGGGAGAGCTGGATCCAAGGTCGCGCTTCGTTCCGCGAACGCGAGCGCGGGCTGAATCGAGTCCGTCGGCCGTCCAAGGGGGACGAGCAGCGCGTCCGGGCCCATCTCGTCCCGTGCCCGGGCCCAGCCCTGGGGCGGGGCAGCTGCCGCTAACGCGAAGGCGAGGCGCTCGCCCGGGGCGAGCCCCAGCCGATGAAGCGCCGGCAGGCAGCGGCGGATCAGGCCGATCGTGACCGTTCCCATCGTGAAGCGCGCGTTCAGCTCGACCACCGGCCGCAGCATTTCCTGCGCTTCGTCTCGACCCGGCACCCGAAAAGTCAGGGCGTCGACTCCCGCCGGTCCGAAGTAGCCGGCGCTCGCCGCTGCCGCCCCCATCGCCGCTCCCGCCTCGCGCAGCTCCTCCTCCCGGGCGTGACCGGAGAACACCCGCCCGCGTGAGTCGACCTCGCCGCGGTGGCCGACCCAGCGTCCCGCGGCGTTTACGAGAAGCTCGAGAGTGCCGAGGACGGTCACGCCACCGTGCGGGTCGACGTGCAGCTGGGTCGACAGGTCGGCGCTGCGGTCGAGCCGCGGCTCGAGGATCGCACCGCCGGCGGACGCGAGGCGTTCGAACCCAGGGTGGGTTGCTGCCGGCTTCGCCCGGAGTGGTTCGTCGAGGCGCGAGACGTCGACCCAACCGCGTCCGCTGGTGCCCATCCGCGGTTTCAGGATGGCCCCGTCTCGCGCCCAATCGGGCCAGCCGGCGCGGCACGTATGGAGCGCGCGACGGAACGCGTCGGGGTCCCGCAGGGTGTCGGGTTCGATCGGGTGGCTGGTGGCGCGCAGGACGCGAGGGACGAGTCCCAGCTCTTCCGCTGCTCGCACTCCGAACGCCTTGTCGTGGACGGCTTCCACGACCTCTCCGGGTGGACCGGCGAGGTCGCAGCCAGCGCTGCGGGCGTCCCCGTGCGCGGCCCGATTCGCCAACCAGGCCGCACAGTCCTTGCCCTCGGCGAGCCAGGTGAACGCGGCGTCCCCGCGGCCGTCGGCGAACGCATCTGGAAAGAGCGGTCCGTCGCCTTCGCCTGGAATCTCGCCGCCGTCCAGGAGGACGGCGCGCTCGTCGAACAGCATTCGCCAGAGTCGGGCTGCGCTCGCGATGGGTGCCCGCTTCAGCACCCGCCGCCAATCTCCCGTCTCCTCGCCGCCGAGGTTCGGAAGCAGGCGCAGGCCGGTGCTCAAGAACGGTCCTCGCTCCTCGGCCCCGCATCCGGATGGGCACGCAGCTCCTGGGGCGAGCGCGCGCTTCGCACGTATTCGATGAAGACGGGTGAGAGGCCCGCTTGCTCGCGGGCGCGCGCGTCGAAGCGTCGTCCCTTCGCGCGTGCGGCGGACAGCGGGAAGGGAATGGACCGTTCGTAGAGGGCGACGTCGTCGAGCCCGCCGAGTCCATCGAGTTCGCCCAGCGTGCGCAGCGCGATCGCCGCGAATCGGACGTGTTCGATCTCTTCCCGGTGCACCTGTTCACAGGCGCGGGCACTCGCTTCGTCGCCGGACGCGCGGAAGGCGTCCCGGTAGACTGGCGAGAAATCGAGGTTGCCCTGCTCGAAGGTGAGACCCATGGAAGCGAGAAACGACGCGGCGCCCGCTGGCGATTCGGACATTGCGGACGCGTGCTTCCAGAAGTAGTCCGACAGGACGTGGTCCGTGAGGGACTCGCCGTGTGCGGCGAGGCGATCGAGATAGAGGCGGCAGTGCTTCTGCTCGTCTCGCAGGGTGCCGAGGAACCCCCGCCGGATCTCGATGGGCAGATCCGGCCAGCGAAGGATCGCCCAGGCGAACATCTCGACGGCCATCAGTTCGTGATGGGCGAAGCGGGCCAGGCACAGAGCCCGCGCCGACGGATCGTTGAGCGCGCCGGGCTTCGGTAGCGCTTCCACGCCGCCGCGCATGGCGATGTCCGGATCCCGCGCCGGCCGCAGCGGCGGTGCGTCCGGCGGCGGGTCGGTCTCTTCGAAGTCCTCGGCGGTGGGCGGCGCGAGCTTGGTGGCGAGATCGCCCGCTTCGAGGATTCGGCTACAGAACGCGAACATGGCGACAGCATGGGCGATCGCCGCCGGATTTCAACGCAGGGCCGCCCGAATGAGCCCGCAGGGCACGCTCAGGGCCACGACCTTCCCGGCTTCGAGCACGATGTCGAATTCCCGCTGGCGCGACTCGCCCGCCGTCTCGAACAGGAAGCGCAGGTGCGCGATCGCCGTCGGCGGCGTGCCGATCCTTTCCACCCAGGCCTCGAAGTCCTGGTGCAGCATGAACGTCTCGCCGAGTGTCTCGGATCGAAAGCCAGCCGCGTCCAGCATCTGCGCCCAGTTCGAGCGCGAGTAGTTACGCACGTGGGACGGGTCACGCAGCAGCTCGAAGGTGTTGAAGAAGGTGTCGGACGACGCGTCCTCGGACGCCAGGGAGTCGACCAGCAGGAAGCATCCGCCGGGCTTCAGGACCCGTGCGGCTTCCCGGGCGAACGCGGGCACGTCTTCGAAGTGGTGCGCGCACAGGCGGGAGGTCACGAAGTCGAACGAAGCGTCTTCGTAGGGCAGGGCCTCGGCGTCGCCGAGCCGGCAGTGGATGTTGTCGTGCCCCCGTTCACCGGCGTTGCGATCGACTTCATCCAGCATCTGCTGGGTCAGATCGAGGGCTTCGACGGCGCGGATCCGGGGAGCGAAGGCAAAGGCGGTGTGCCCGGCGCCGGTGCCCACGTCGAGCAGGCGGCCGGGGTGAACGCCCGTGGTGAGACCCGACGCCGTCACCATGGCATCCAGGTCCGGGCCGCCGCGATGGACGGCGCTCGTCGTGTAGCCGGGGGCGGCTCGGCCAAACTGGTCGCGGACGGCTTCTTTGACGCTCATGGGAGGCTCCGGTCTGCTATCAAGAGGCAACTTTATCAGAAGCGATATTATTAACTATAGTTAATAATATCGTCAAGGGGATAACTCATGAAGGCGAGCCGCGAGTCTCTTTGGGCCGCGATCTCCGAGCTGGGCCGTCTCACAGAGCTGATGGACCGCCGTCGGCAACAGCTGGCTCGGTCCGTCGGCCTCACGCCCCAGCAGTGGCGACTTCTCGAGGAGGTCGCGCGTGAGGACTTCATGCCGTCTCTGTTCGCCAGAGCCCAGGAGTGCAGTCCGGCCGCGGTCTCGCGCGTCCTGCGGCAGCTCCTCGAACGGGAGCTGATCGTCGTCTCGATCGGAACCCAAGACGCCAGGAGGCGACGATACGACCTCACCGCGGCGGGCACGCGCACTCTCGAAGCCCTGCGAGAAGCACGCGAAGAGGCCCTGGACGCGGTCTGGCGGGATTTCGGGGCCGACGAGCTGCAGCGCTTTGCCGCCTTCGGTGGGGAGCTGGCCGACCGACTCGAGGCGTACGCGGCTGCAGCCGAAGATCCCCTGAGCTGAGCCTCCGGCCCCGAACTGGAACGTGTTTCATTCCGAAGTGAAACGTGTTTCAATACCGGGCCCGAAACTTCGGGTCTCCGGACCCGGCCCCGGAATCCCCAGAACCCATGGAAGAACGCGCGAGACGCATCGTGGAGACTGCCGTCGAGCTGGCGGAGCAGGGAGGCTTCGAGGCCGTCCGCCTGCGAGACGTGGCGTCCCATGCGGGCGTTGCGCTCGGCACCTTGTACCGCCGATTCAGCAGCAAGGAAGACCTGCTGATCGCGGCGTTCGAGCTGGAGACCTTCGATCTCGAGCGCCGGGTGGCCCAGCGTCCGCCGCGGGGGGACACCGCCAGCGAGCGTGTGTCCGCGTTCTTCGCGATGGCGACGCGCGGCCTGCTCCGGCGGCCCAATCTGGCGCGCGCACTCCTCAAGGCGCATGCCGCAGGGGATCCCCAGCTGGCCAAACGCACCGCCGCCTTCAACGCTCGACTCCATGATCTCGTGGTGGCCGCGCTGCGGGGTCGCGCCGCGGAAGCGGCTCCCCCGCCCAACGAGTCCGAGCGACTGCTCACCCACGCGCTCACCCGGGTGTGGTTCGCACTGCTGCTCGGTTGGGCCGGTGGTCTGCACGGCCAGGCGACCGTGATCGACGAGATGAGTGACTGCGTCGAGCTGATGGTGCTCGGCGCGGAACAGAAGCAACGACTCGCCACTGCGTGAGCGAGCCCATGAAACGGAGAGCCAGATGCCCGAAGCCGTCATCGTCGAAGCCCTGAGAACCCCGATCGCACGGGGCAAGATGGGGAAGGGGGAGCTGAGCGCATTCCATCCCGCGAACCTGCTCGCCAAGGTGCAGTTCGGGCTCGTAGAACGCGCCGGACTCGACCCGAAGGAGGTCGACCAGATCATCGGCGGCTGCGTGACCCAGGCCGGCGAGCAGTCGGGCAACATCGTCCGGCACGCCTGGCTCTCGAAGGGCGACCTCTTCGAGGTCGGTGCGACCACCATCGACGCCCAATGCGGCTCGGGCCAGCAAGCCAACAACCTCGTGTCCGCGATGGTGAAGGCCGGCACGATCGATTGCGGGATCGGCTGTGGCGTCGAGGTGATGAGCCATGTGGGGCTGGGTGCCAACGTCATCAACGGCCCGGGCTTCTTTCAGCCCGCCGACTGGCCCTGGGATTCGTCCCCGGACCAGTTCCAGGCGGTGGAGCGCATCGTGAAGAAGCGCGGCATCACGCGCGAGCAGGTCGACGCTTTCGCCCTGCGTTCGCAGCAGCTCGCGCGTCAGGCGCGGGACGAGGGGCGCTTCAAGAACGAAATCCTGCCCATCGAGGCCCCCGTCCTGGGGGATGACGGCCAGCCGACGGGAGAAACCCGGACCATCGAGCGCGACCAGGGGATCCGCGAGACCAGCCTGGAGGGGCTGGGCGCGCTCAACGCGGTCGCGGAGGGCGGGATCCACACCCCGGGCAACTCGTCGCAGATCTCCGACGGTGCGGCGGGACTCCTGTGGATGAGTGCCGAGAAGGCGAAGTCCCTGGGCCTGAAGCCGCGCGCACGGATCATCTGGGACGTGCTTGTCGGTTGTGACCCGTACTTCCTGCTCGATGGTCCCGTCGATGCCACGAACAAGATCCTGGCTCGCAGCGGGATGAAGATCGGCGACATCGATCTCTTCGAAGTGAACGAAGCCTTCGCCGCGGTGGTGCTGTCCTGGATGCAGGTCCACGAGCCGGACCCCGACCGGGTCAACGTGAACGGGGGTGCGATCGCACTGGGCCACCCGGTGGGGGCCACCGGGTCGCGGCTCATCGTGACCGCGCTCAACGAGCTCGAACGACGGGACCAGAGCACCGCCTTGATCAGCATGTGCTGCGGCGCCGCCGTGGGCACTGGAACCATCATCGAACGCCTCTAAGCGTCCCTCACTCACCAACACCAGATCAGGAAAGAGGAAGAGCAGAGCCATGTCGGTACTCGAAGGAAAGGTCGCCATCGTCACGGGCGCGGCCAACGGACTCGGTCGTGCGGAAGCCGTCTACCTGGCGAGCCAGGGAGCGCGGGTCGTCGTCAGCGACATCGGCGCGAATCGCGACGGAGAAGGCCGCACGGCAGACGCCGCGCAGGAGGTGGTCGACGAGATCCAGGCTGCGGGCGGCGAAGCCGTCGCCCATTGTGGCGATGTCGCGGACTGGAACGACTCGAAGGCGATGATCCAGACGGCTCTCGACAGCTTCGGGGACCTCCACATCCTCGTGAACAATGCCGGCTTCCTGCGGGACAAGACGGTGTTCGGCATGACCGAAGAGAACTGGGACGCTGTGATCCGGGTGCACCTGAAGGGTCACTTCTGCGGAATCCGCCACGCAACCGAGTACTGGCGCAACGCGTCCAAGGCCAAGGGTGGGCCGGTCTACGGCCGCATCATCAGCACCGCCTCGGAGGCGGCGTTGTTCGCCCCCATCGGCCAGCCGAACTACGCAGCCGCCAAGGCGGGGATCGTCGCGCTCACCAACTCGGCAGCCCAGGCCTGCGTTCGCTACGGGGTGACCGCCAATACGATCATGCCCCGAGCCCGAACGCGGATGGTCGCCGTCGGAGATCTCGAGGCCGTGTTCGCCAAGCCGGAAGAGGGCTTCGACGTCTTCTCGCCCGACAACGTGACGCCGCTCGTGGGCTACCTGGCGTCGCCGGGCTCGGCGAACGTTTCGGGCAATCTGTTCGTCATCTGGGGGAAGTCGGTGACCGTCGTGCAGCCGCCGCCCGTGGACGTCGCCTATCAGACCGAAGCCGGCTGGGACCACGCGAGCGTGGCGGATGTGCTCGGGAAGCACTTCGCCGGCAAGGCCCCACTGGAAGAGAGCTTCTTCAACAAGCCCTGATGGGGGTCGAGGAAGTCCGCCGCAGCGTTCAGGACGGTCGAGGGATCCCGCGCTCTGCGATTCGAGCTCCCAGTTGCTGGAGCTGCTCGCTCGCACAACCGAGGCCGTGCTCGAGCTGCATCGACCAGATGAAGTAGCGGTGCAGCGGGTAGTCCACGTCGATGCCGATGCCGCCGTGTAGATGCTGGCACGCGTAGGCGGTGAACTGACCGCCCTCTGAAGCCCAGTACTTGGCAACGGCGACGGCATCGGCGGTGGCTTCCCTCGCGCGCTGTCCCGCTCCGCTCGCGAGCTGCATGGCCGCTTCGAGGAAGCTGAGGCGCGCCGCTTCCATCTGGATGAACGCGTCGCCCGCCCGCTGGTGGACCGCCTGGAAGCTGCCGATGGGGCGGTCGAACTGCACCCGCTCCCGGGAGTAGTCCGCGGTCATCTCCAGGGCCCGTTCGCCCACGCCGAGCTGGATCGCGCACAAGCCCACCGTTGCTCGGTCGACGAGCCACTCGAGCGCGCTGCGGCCCGGGCCCGTCCCGGGCAGGGGTTCCGCGGTGACGTCCTCGAGTACGAGGTGCGCGTAGGGCTGTCGGTCGGTCGTCGTCTGCACCTGGAGACGAACGCCGTCGGACTTCGGATCCACGAGGTACAGGCCCACGTCGTCCCCATCGCGCGCCGGGACGATGATGCGGTCCGCAAGCTGGGCCGCAGGGACCAGGCTCTTCTCGCCGTTGAGCACCGCCCCGTCCCCCTCGATGCGAGCCGTGGTCGAGACGTCGGTGACACTCGCGGCATCGAGCTCGACGAGCGCCGCCGTCAGGATCGCCTCACCGCTGGCCACTCGGGGGAGCCAGGTTGCCTTCTGCGCGTCGCTGCCGAAACGCTCCAGAGGCAGGCCGCCAAGCAGCGCCGTTGCATACACGGGGACCGGGGCGACGGCGCGTCCGATCTCCTGCAAGAGCATGTACAGCTCGAAGACCCCGAAGCCGAGTCCGCCGTGCTCTTCGGGGATGGCGAGACCGAGGAGATTCGCACGTCCCAGCTCGCGCCACAGCTGCGGGTCGAAGACCGGCGTCGCGGTCTCGATTTCCTTCAGGCGCTCGTTCGTCACGAGGTCGCCCAGGATCTTGCGAGCGAGCTCTCGGAGCTCCTGCTGCTCATCGCTGAAGGAGAAGTCCATCGGATCAACCCACCTTGTAGTGAGGCATGCCCAGACCGGCCATGGCGATGATGTCCCGCTGGACCTCGTTGGTCCCTCCGCCGAAGGTCAGGATCAGTGCGTTCCGGTACGAGCGGTCGACGCGGCCCTTGAGCACCGCGCCCGGCGAGTCGTCGAGCAGGTTGGCGCGCGCGCCGAGCACCTCGAGCAGCATCCGGTAGCCCTCGATGTAGAACTCGCTGCCGAAGACCTTGATGCAGGACGAGTCGGCGGGGTGCAGACTGCCCTGGGTCGATGCCCAGGCCTGCTTCCAGTTCATCAGCCGCAGCACCGCGAGCTTGGCGTAGACCTTCGCGAGGTTGGCCTGCACCCAGGGCTGGTCGATGACCCGGCCTCCTCCGTGCGCGGTCTCGCGCGCCCAGCCGGTCACGTCGTTGAGCAACCGGTGCATCGGCCCGACGTTCATCAACGAGACGCGTTCGTGGTTGAGCTGGCCGGTGATCAGCGACCAGCCGTTGTTCTCTCCGCCGATCAAGGCCTCCAGGGGGACGCGAACGTCGTCGTAGAAGGTCGCATTCGTCCGGACGCCGCCGACGGTCTGGATGGGAGTGATCTTGAAGCCCTCGGCCGTCACGGGGACCAGGAACATCGAGATGCCCTTGTGCTTCTTCGTATTCGGGTCGGTGCGGGCGGCGAGCCAGACGTAGTCCGCGTAGTCCGCGAGGCTCGTCCACATCTTCTGTCCGTTGATGACCCATTCATCGCCGACGCGGACCGCGCTGGTGGTGAGACTCGCGAGATCGGTGCCGGCCCCGGGCTCGGAGTAGCCGATCGCGAAGTGGAGCTTGCCGGCGAGGATCTTCGGCAGGAAGAATTGCTTCTGCTCTTCGGTGCCGAAGCGCTGGATGGTCGGTCCGACGGTGCCGAGGGTGAGGAAGGGGAGGGGGAAGCCTGCGCGCTGGACTTCGTCGGCGAAGATGTACTGTTCGATCAGCGAGCGCCCCTGACCGCCGTACTCGACCGGCCAGCCGACGCCCAGCAGGCCGTCCGCGCCCATCTTTTCGAGCGCTCTCCGGTATTCGGGGCCACCGCCCTCGCCCCCGCTCTGGAGTTCGGTGGCGAGCGCTTCGGTCATCATGGCTTCGAAGTAGGCGCGAATCTCGCCCTGGAACTTCTTCTGCTCGCGGGTGAAGTCGATCTGCATGAGGGGCTCCCGAGGACGAATGCCGCCGGTTGAAACGTGTTCTAGTTCGTCGGATTCTGCCCGTCCGGCTCCGCGTTGTCCACCGAATCCCGTTCAACAACGAGGGTCGGCGCGGGGCAGCACCCGGGCGGATGAGTTACCGTCGACGCCGCCGGCTGATCGGCCGACAGCACTCGAACCCGCTGCGAACCTGCCGAGGAATGGGGAAACTCGATGAAGATCGTCGTCGACTACGACCTGTGTGAGGCCAACGCTCTGTGTATGGAGGCCGCGCCCGAGGTCTTCCGTGTCGAAGAAGACGACACCCTGACGGTGCTGATGGAGGAGCCCGGCGACGAGCTCCGCGCAAAGGTCGAAGAGGCCGCGCGGCTGTGCCCGCGGCAGGCGATCACGATCCAGTAGTTGGACCGACCCGCTGGGTGTCCGGCTCACTGAGCGCGTGCGGCACTTTCTGCACGGCCGCGGGGTTCTCGGTCGGGTGAAGGCCGCGCGCAGCCCGACGCGCTGCCGGGGGATCGATCGCTTCCGGAGTCGCGTGCAGGCCGAACGCCGCTGGCGCCGCGCCCTTCGCTATGTCGAAAGCGTGGGCGACGAGGCCGAGCCCGGCTGAGCGGGCGCGGCGGTTCGCCCGGCTCTCCCGCTGCGGACGCGCTCGATCGCCGTCCGCACGTCTTCGAGGACCAGGTAGACTGCCGGCACGAGGAACAGCGTGATCAAGCTGGCGAAGAGCACGCCGAAGGCGATGGAGATCGCCATGGGGATCATGAACTGCGCCTGGATGCTGGTCTCGAGCATCATCGGCGTCAGTCCTGCGAAGGTCGTGAGCGAGGTGAGCAGGATCGCGCGGAAGCGGGCGCGCCCCGCCTGGGCGACCGCTTCGGGGATGGGCAGCCCGTCTTTCACCAGCCCGTTCACGTAGTCGACGAGCACGAGGCTCGCGTTGACCACCACGCCGGACAGCGCGACCAGGCCGATCACCGAGTACATCGTCAGGTTGTGGCCGAGCACGAGGTGACCCCACGCCGCGCCCACGAAGCCGAAGGGGATCGCGGACATGATGATGAAGGGTTGCACGTAGGAGCCCAGCGGAATCGCGAGCAGGACGTAAATCACGAAGAGAGCGGACAGCAGCCCGATGCTCATCGCCCGGGTGAAGTCGCGCTGCTCCGACTGCTCTCCCTCGAAGCTGAACTGGATCCCCGGGAAGGCGGACAAGGTCTCGCTGAGGGATCCGCCCTGGAGGTCGCGCACGATCTCGTTGGTGTTGGCGACGGCGGCGTCCACATTTGCGGTCACCGTGACCACGCGTTTCCGATCCACGTGCCCGATGGTCGAGAAGCCCGTCGTGAGATCGGACTCGGCCACCCTGTGGAATGGGACTTCCGTACCGTCGGGGCGCCGGATCCGCATCTGCTCGACGTCCGTCAACGAGCGACGTTCCGCCTCGGGGTAGCGCACCATGACCTTCACTTCGTCGCGTCCGCGCTGGACGCTCTGGGCCTCTGCGCCGTAGAACGCCTGGCGCAGCTGTTGGGCGAGGTCGTGCAGGGTGATCCCGAGCGCCTCGGCCGACGGTCGGATCTGATACGCGAGCTCCTGCTTGCCTCCGCGAAACGAATCGTTCACTTCGTAAACGCCCGCGTAGGCCGAAAGCTGTTGTTTGACCTGCTTCGCGGCTGCGCGTAGGGCGTCGAGATCGGAGCCGACGAGACGGATCTCCAGGGGAGAGCCGGCACTGAACAGCGAAGACTCGAACTTCAGCTCGTCCACGCCCGGGACCGGCCCGAGCTTCTCGCGCCAGCGTCTCGCGAGCTCGGGAACGGCGACGTCGCGATCGTGGAAGCCGACGACCTCGACCTGCATCTGGCCCAGGTTGCTCGCGCTGGCTCCCCCGCCCCCGATCGGCGACTGCGAGCCCCGCATGGGCTGGGCTGCGACGGAGGTCATCACGTGTGGGAACACGGTGGGGCCGTCGGGGTTCGCGGCGTCGACTTCGTCGCGCAGCGCTTCGAGTGCGCTCTCCATCCGTTCGAGGGTGGCGGCGGTTACCGTCGCGGGAGTTCCCGGGTTCATGGTCAGGCTGGCGATGATGATGTCGGCCTCGACCTCTTCGATGAAGACGAACTTCAGGTGTCCGCCCAGCGTGAGTCCGCTCGTGATGAGAAGGAGGGACACGGCGATGCTGACGGTCAGGTAGCGCCAGCGCATCGCCTTCTGCAGCACCGGGCCGTAGCCGTTGTCGATGAAGCGGGAGAGCCCGCGGGCGATGCCGTCCTGGAAGCGCTTCCAGGCCTTCGAGACCCGGGTGGTCGGCCCATCGGCCAGGGGCTTCTTCCCGTGGCCCAGGTGGGCCGGCAGGATGAACATCGACTCGATCAGCGAGAAGATCAGACAGCTGATGACGATGACGGGGACGACACGCGTCATGCGACCCATGGGTCCGGGGATGAAGAGCAGCGGGGCGAAGGCCGCGATCGTCGTGAGTACGCCGAAGGTGACCGGGACGACGATCTGCTGGGCACCCCGAATCGCGCCGCGCAGCTTCTCGCCGCTGCGCTCCTGTTCGGTGTGGGTGTTCTCTCCGACGACGATGGCGTCGTCCACCACGATGCCGAGTACGACGATGAAGGCCATCAACGAGATGAAGTTGATGGTCATGTCGAGATGCGGCATCACCGCGACCGCGCCGAGGAACGAGATCGGCACGCCCAGGCTCACCCAGAAGGCTAGTCGTAGCCGCAGGAACAGCGCGAGGATCAAGACGACGAGCAGGAAGCCGCCGCGGGCATTGCGCAGCAGGGTCTCGAGGCGGTCGCCGAGTACGGTCGACTTGTCGTTCCAGACGGTGAGCGAGATTCCGTCCGGCAGGACCGCTTTCGACCGCTCGATGTACGCGCGGATCTCGTCGGATATCGCGAGCGCCTTCTGGTCTCCAGACCGGTTGACGCGGATCATCACGGCCGGCTCGCCGTCGAAGCGCGCTTTCCGGTCGCTCTCCGCAAACCCGTCGACGATCGTGGCAACGTCGCCCAGGGTGAGACGTGTCCCGTCCCGTCGGTTCACCAGGGCGATCTGTTCGAACTCGGAGCCCGCGTAAGCCTGCCCCTTGGCCCGCAGCATGATCTCGCCGCCGCTCGTCTTGACCGAGCCGCCCGGCAGGTCCAGAGACGAACGCCGGACCGCGGTCACGACGTCGTCGAAGGTGATTCCGAAGCGGCGAAGGTTGTACTCGGACACCTCGACGGTGAGCTCGTAGTCCCGCGCCAGGGTGAGCTCTGCCTCGCTGATCCCGGGCAGGTCGACGAGCTCGTCGCGGACGCGCTGGCCGATGCGCTTGAGGGCGAACTCGTCGGCCGCCCCGGACACGGCGACCAGCAAGACCTGGCTGTCGATCTCCACCTGCTTGATGACGGTTTCTTCGGATTCCTCCGGAAAGGTGTCGATGGCGTCGACGGCAGATCGGATGTCCTCGACCCGGCGGCGTACGTCCTCTCCGGACTGAAGCTGGACCGACACCGCACTCATGCCCTCGGCGGAAGTGGAGGTCACACGCTTGATGCCCGCGAGTCCGTCGAGCTGCTCTTCGACGCGGTTCGTGATGGACGCCTCGACCTCGGACGGAGATGCGCCCGGGTAGGCGGTCGTCACCGTCACGTAGTCGAGCTCGATCTCGGGGACCAACTCCTGGACGATGCGGGGCATGGTCGC
The DNA here is from genome assembly GCA_029261855.1 of Deltaproteobacteria bacterium. Classification (GTDB taxonomy): domain Bacteria; phylum Myxococcota_A; class UBA9160; order UBA9160; family UBA4427; genus JAJDAN01. The sequence continues at coordinate 26,526 of JAJDAN010000003.1, read as the reverse complement.
GAGACCGCTCAGGACGATCACCATCATCATCAGGTTCGCAGCAACGGAGTTGCGTGCGAACCAGGCGATTGCGCCGTTCATGACGTCGTGTCGGCGGTGGCGGCAGGTACCGCCGGCAAGGCGCGGGAGCCCGGAATCTCGATGCTCTGGACCTGCATGCCATCGAGTGCCGCATCGAGGGCGGAGGTGATCACACGTTCGCCGGGCTGGAGTCCGGACCGGATGAAGGTGCGGTCACCGACGGATCGCAGGACCTGGACGGCTCGGTGCTCCAGGCGGCCGTCGTCGTCCACCACCCAGACAGTGTTCCGACGCCGGAGCGCGGACCGCGGCAGCTCGAAGATTCCGTCGAAGGGGCGCCCTTCGATGGACGCTTCGACAAAGAGCCCGATGGGCAGTGGAGAGGAGTCCGAGCGCAGCGGGGCAGAGTCCGAGCGCAGCGGGGCAGAGTCCGAGTGCGCGTCGACCAGGCCGTAGGGGTCGTCGACCCGCGCGACGACGTTCACCATGCGGGTCTGCCGATCGAGCGCGCCTTCGGTGCGAACGACACGACCGGCCCACGCGCGCCGCTCGCCCGCGAAGTCGGCGGAAAGGGTCACCAGCGGCCCGGAGTCGGCGACGGCGTCGCCCACTCCGCTCGCGGTCTCGAGCTTCGCCGTCAGCGGCAGATCCAGGAAGGCGAGGTCCGCGTCGGAAATGGGGAGGCGGATCTCCGCGTAGTCGACGGAGAAGAGTCGCGCCACCGGCGCTCCGGGCGTGACGTACTGACCGAGATCGACATGCTTGTCGCGAACGCGCCCCGCGAAGGGAGCGCGGATCTGGCAGCGTTCGAGATCGAGCTCACCTCGGCGGACCTGCACTCTGGACTCCCGAAGTCCCGCCTTGGCGCGTGCGAAGTCGCGTTCGGCGTCTTCGAGTCGGGCACGGCTGGAGGCGCCGCTCTTTCGCATGGAATGCTCGCGCGCGAGATCGGCCTCAGCATGCGCGAGGTCGCTCTCGGCGCGGGCGAGTGAGGCGCGTGCACCCTCGAGCGCCACCTCATAGTCCCGAGGGTCGATGCGCAGCAGCACCTCGTCGGCCTCGAAGAAGCCGCCGGCCGCCAGCTGTCGCGACGCCCATACGACGCGCCCGGCGACTTCCGTCACCAGGTCGCTCTCGGTTCGCGGCTCGACGGTGCCCTGGGCGGCGATCGGCAGCCGCACCCGTTCGGGCTGGACGCGCACCACGCTGACGACGGGAGCGACGGGCCCGGGTCGGGTGGATTCAGCGGAGGGGCGCGTGACGACCATGACGCCGAACACGGCGGCCGAGACCAGGAAGACGCAGATGGGCGCAAGTGCCTTGGCGCTCGGTTGGAAGCGGCGTCTCACGGGAAGTCCTCGGGTGCGGATGCCGAAGCGATCCGACAGCTCGTCCTGCTGGCAATGGGCGCGGTTGCCGACCCAAGGATAGATCGACGTTCCGGAGGGTAGACTTTCGTTGACATAAGTCAATGACTTCTGTAAATGACTTCTCTGTCATGCCTGCAAGCAGCCTCGAAGAGAGCGCCCCTACCAGCCAACGCGAGCGTCAGCGCGTCGAGACGCGCGAGCGCCTGTTCCAGGCCGCGCTCGCCGAGTTCCGGCGCGTGGGCTTCGGGGAGGCCCAGATCCCGGCCATCGCCGAGGCCGCCGGGGTCGTGCGGGGCACCTTCTACTTCCACTTCCCGAGCAAGGAAGACGTCCTGCTCGAGTTGGTGTCCCGACGGGAGGCCGAGCTGGCGAGCGGGCTGGTGGCGCTGCGGGGGCAGGGCGCGTCCCTCGAGTCGATCCTGGGCGGTCTGCTCGAGGCGATGGAGCCGGAGGACGAAGGTTCACCGGAGCTGGTTCGCGAGACCGTCGCCATGCAGCTCCGCACGCCGCTCGACCCGCACGAGAGGCCCCAGGGCCACGTCGTGTTCGAGGCGTTGCTCTCGCTGTTCGAAGAGCTGGTCGCGCGCGGCGAGATCCGCAGCGACATCCCCGTCGAACGCGTCGTGACGCTCGTGCTCACCAGCGTCTTTGGCATGGCCATCGCGCGCGGCGCCTCGCCCGGGGACGACCGCCACGCGAGCTCGTCACAGCAGCTCGCGTTGCTTCTCCCCGGCCTGCGCCCGCCCGGTACGGATCGGGGCTAGAGCGGGTCCTGCGCGACGACCCACATCGAGAAGAACTGGGATCCACCCCCGTACGCGTGTCCCAGAGCGCGCTTCGCGCCCGGGACCTGATGCTCACCGGCCTCTCCGCGAACCTGATTGGCGGCCTCGGCAAAGCGCAGCATGCCGGATGCCCCGATCGGATTCGACGACAGCACACCACCCGACATGTTGACCGGGAGATCGCCGTCGAGTGCCGTCGCGCCTTCGTAGGTCATCTTCCAGCCGCTTCCCTCTTCCGCAAAGCGCAGGCTCTCCATCCACATGGGCTCGAACCAGCTGAAGGGGACGTAGATCTCGCAGCAGTCGATCTCCTCGCGCGGGTTCGTGATCTCGGCCTTCTTCCAGAGCTCGTCGGCGGCGTCACGGCTGGCCTGAGGGTTGACCGTATCGCGGCCGGCGAACTGGGTGGGCTCCGACCGCATGGCGGTCGCCTGGATCCAGGCCGGCTGCTTCGGGGCCTTGGCGGCGTGCTTCTCGTCTGCGATGACGAGCGCGCACGCCCCGTCCGAAGACGGGCAGGTCTCGAGGTAGCGGATCGGATCCCACAGCATCGGTGAATTGGCGACCTGATCGAAGTCGATGTCGGGAAACTTCAGGTGCGCGTAGGGGTTCTTGAGCGCGTTCTGTCGGTCCTTGAGGGCGACCCGGATGCCCACGTCCTCCGGTGCCTTCGAGCGCTGCATGTACCCGCGGATGAGCGGTGCGAAATAGCCGCCCGCGCCCGCGACGATGGCCTGGCGAAACGGGATCTTGATCGACAGCGCCCACATCGCGTTCGACTCGGACTGCTTCTCGTACGCGACCGTCAGGACGCGGCCGTGCACTCCGCTCTTGACCAGCTGCGAGGCAACGATGGCGGTCGTGCCGCCGACGCTACCCGCAGTGTGAACGCGGAACATGGGCTTGCCCACGCAGCCGAGGGCCTCGGCGAGGAACAGCTCGGGCATCATCACGCCCTCGAACATGTCAGGGGCCTTGCCGATGACGACGGCGTCGATGTCGCTCCACTGGCAGCCCGCGTCCTCGAGAGCCCGCAGGGCGGCCTCCCGCAGCAGGCCCGCCTGGGATACGTCGATCCGCTTGGCGGTGTGATGGGTCTGTCCGACTCCGATGACGGCGCAGCGTTCGGGCATCACTCACCCTCCAGGACGCAGATCAGGTTCTGCTGCAGGCACGGGCCGGAAGTCGCGTGCGCGACGCCCCGTCCGGCCTTGCCTGCCGCAATGTGTGTGGCGGCCTCGCCAATCCGGGTCAAGCCCGCGGTCATCATTGGATTGGCGGCGAGGGCGCCGCCCGACGGGTTGATCACCACTTCGTCCCCCAGGCCCAGTGCCTCGCGCAGGATCACTTCCTGGTGGCTGAAGGGAGCGTGCAGCTCGGCGAATTCAACCGGTCCGTCGTGAACTCCCGCCCGCTCGCCGGCCAGCTTCGTCGAGGGTGAGCGCGTCAGGTCGCGGCCGCCGAGCTGGTGCGAGTCGAGTCGGTGGTCGATGCCGCGGATGAAGACCGGCTTGCTCTCGCCCCGACCGATGTGGTTGCCCGCAGCCAGCACCACCGCGCTGATGCCGTCGGAGATCGGGGGGCAGTCGTGCTTGCGCAGGGGAGACACGATCGTCGGCTCGGCCAGCAGCTTCTCGACCTCGAAGTCTCCCGTGACCTGCGCGTTGGGATTGTCCTTGGCAACGCGACGGTTGCGGATGGCGATCTCCGCCATCTGCCGTTCGCTGGTCTTGCCGGCATCGATCAGGGCCCGCGCCTGCAGGGCGGCGAGGCTGATGGAGTCGATGCCCAGGGGACCGAGCGTGTAGGGGTCGAGCTGGAGATTCATCGTCTCGCGCAGCTTCCCCATGGATGCTCGCCCGAAGCCGAACACCAGCGCGGAATCCACCTCGCCGCACTGGATCTTCACCCACGCCTCGTAGAGCGCCCAGGCCCCGTCCATCTCCACGTGGCTCTCGGCGATGGGGGGGAAGGCGCCAAGCGCGTCGACGGCGCCGACGAACGCGAAGGATTGCCCGGCCATGTAGTCCGAGCTGCCGTGGCAGTAGAAGCCGATCTCCGACTTCGGGATCCCCGATCGCGAGATCGCGTCGCCGATCACCGGGATGATCATGTCGACTTCGGTCAGCTCGACCTGGTTGCGCACGTACTTCGTCTGGGCGAAGGACGCGATGGCGACATCACGCATCACAGATGCTCCTTGAATTGCTCGAACGGGACGTCAGGCTCGCCGGTCGGACGGAAGTAGCGGATGTTCTCGGCGTTCAGGCCCCATTCGGACTCGGGCTTCCAGACGGCCTCGACCCGCATCCCGATCCGGACCGCGTCCCATTCGCATTCCTGGATGAGACCGAAGAAGGGGATGTCTGCGCCGTCGAGCAGGATGTGCGCGGTGCAGTAGGGAAGCTCGAGGTCGATGTTCTCGGACGGCACTCGCACGATCGCGTACGTGGTGACAGTGCCCTTGTCGGCAACCTCGACTTCGTCGCGGGTCGCGACACCACAACGCGCGCAGGCGCCGCTGGGGGGGTAGTAGACCTGGTTGCAGCTCGGGCAGATCTCGCCGACGAGCTTTCCCCGGGCCAGGGCGCGCAGCGATCGCTGGGCGGACGGCCCCGGCGTGTACGTGTACTCCGTGCGCGTGGGCGTGATGATGCTCTTGACCGGTTCCTTGTCGCTCATGATCCCTCCTCGGGGACGAACGCAACGATGTCTCCGATGGCGCCGATGGTGTCGTCCGCGAAGCGGGCGGTGACGCGCATCCCCGTCCGCATGCTCGCCTCGCTACCGGCGTCGACCGCGTGGGTCAGCGCCGTGTCCGCACCGTCGAGCTGGATCAGCGCGAACGCGAACGGGTGATCGAGCAAGTGCCGACCGAGGGGCTCGTTGACCCAAGCCCAGCTCTTCACCACGCCACCCGGGCCGACCTCGACCCAGTCGTCCGAAGTGGCATCGCCACTTTCGGGGTCGTATTCCGACGGCGGCACGAGCACGCGTCCGGCGTTCGTCTTGACGCCGAGGATCTTGCGGTCGCGCAGACCGGTGAAGAAACGGCTCAGGACCTCGCCGAGGGACCGGCGGTAGTCGTACTCGAGAACATGCGGTGCAGAGAGCAGCTCATCTGCCATGACGTGCGGGCCTCCAACAAGCGACCCACGATCCATCCGGCGCATTCGCATCGAGCCGACGGGCGTGTGTCACGGGCGCCCGAACGTAGAACACGTTCTACTCGCCTGACAATCACCAGCGCCAACGGAAAAGCGCGCCTGCGGTGCAGCAAGTCGTGCGGCAGGGCCGCCCCGACTTGCGACAAAAGCGCCTGCGGCTCAGCAAGTTGGGGCGCATCGCGGCCTCGACTTGCGATAAAAGCGCCTGCGGTGCAGCAAGTTGGGCCGCGTCGCGGCCCCGACTTGCGGAGAGTGGTGGAGCTGGCGGGAATCGAACCCGCGACCTCCTGAATGCCATTCAGGCACTCTCCCAACTGAGCTACAGCCCCACGCGGTCGCGGAACCTAACCCTGTGCGGACAGCGTGTCAAAGCGCATCTGATGGAGCGCAAGCCACCAGATTCTTCCCGCGGGTGTCTGTTATGATCCGCGCCGCGCGCCGGAGTGGCGGAACTGGTATACGCAGGGGATTCAAAATCCCCCGGTCTCACGGCCGTGCGGGTTCGAATCCCGCCTCCGGCACCAACGTTGATCGCCCGCAGGGGAGCACTGGGGCAAGGGAACCCCTGGCTCACAATCATCATCCATCCCGAGGTGCCTTCCAGAAGCTGGGATTGCATGAGGGAACCAGTCCGAAGCCGTTGCTTCAGTACCGCAAGGAGACTCCTACGATGCGCCACTCGTCCTTCCGCACCGGACTCATTCTGGCCGCCGTCATCCTGGCGGCCAGTGTCTTGCTGCCGTCCGTCGCATCCGCGCAGATGCGCGAGTTCACTGGCCGGATCGACAAGGTCAACAAGAAGCAGATGATCGTCGACAACCGCATGGGCGACAAAGTGAAGTTCGTCTACGCCGGGAAGGAGACCGTCGTCGAGGGCACCAAGTCCGAATGGAAGAAGCTGAAGATGAAGGACTGGGTGACGGTGTCCTGGAAGTTCACCGACAAGCCCCGCAAGGCCTACAAGGTGGTTGTGTTCGAGAAGAAGGATGAGGACGACGAAGAGTAGTCCGCCGCTTCGGCCCGATCAGTTCGATCGCTATCGGCGCCATCTGAGCCTTCCCGAGTTCGGTCTCGAAGGGCAGCGCAAGCTGCTGGATGCCAGCGTGCTGTTGATCGGCGCGGGCGGGCTCGGTTGCCCGTCGGCGCTCTATCTCGCAGCCGCGGGCGTGGGGCGCCTGGGTCTGGTCGACGATGACGTCATCGACGCGTCGAACCTGCAGCGGCAGGTGCTCTACACGACCGCAGACGTCGGTCGTCCGAAGACCGAGGTGGCGAGCGAACGAGTCCGGGCGCTGAATCCAGACGTCGAGGTCGAAGTGCATGGGCTTCGTCTCGATGCCAGCAATGCCCTCGAGGTCTTCTCGTCCTACGACGTCATCGTCGACGGGACGGACAACTTTCCGACGCGCTACCTGTCGAACGACGCCTGCGTCCTGCTCGGCAAGCCGAACGTCTACGGTTCGATCTTCCGCTTCGAGGGTCAGGCCTCGGTCTTCGATGCGCGTCACGGCCCCTGCTACCGCTGTCTGTACCCGTCGCCGCCTCCGCCGGGCGCCGCGCCGTCGTGCGAGGAAGGGGGCGTGCTCGGTGTGCTCCCGGGCATCATCGCGATGCTGCAGGCGACAGAGACGCTGAAGCTGCTCACGGGCATCGGCACGCCCCTGGTGGGTCGGCTTCTGCTCTACGACGCGCTGCACATGGAGTTCTCCGAGTTCAGCCTGCGTAAGGACCCCAAGTGTCCGGTCTGTGGCGAAGAGCCGAGCGTGACCGAGCTGATCGACTACGAGGGCTTCTGTGGCCTGCCGGCTCGAGAGGGGGAGGAGATCGAGGCGCCGCCGGTGTCTGCCTTCGAGGTGCAGCGCCGCCGTGCGCGCGGAGACGACTTCCTGCTGCTCGACGTTCGCGGGCCCGACGAGTACCAGAAGGCGCACATCGAGGGCTCGACCCTGATCCCAGTAGATGTACTGGAAGGTCGGCTGGACGAGATCGCGGGCTTCCGCGGTCGTCCGGTGGTCGTTCACTGTCATCACGGACCGCGCAGTCGGCGTGCTGCGAAGCTGCTGCTCGCGAACGGTTTCGAGCGAGTGGAAGAGCTGACCGGCGGGATCGAGGCGTGGTCGGTTACCGTCGACCCGGAAGTCCCGCGCTACTAGCGCAGTCGAACGAGGAAACGATGGCGAAGAGCAACATCCCGAACCCCCTGGAACGACGGCATCTCATCGAGAAGGAGCTGTCGGCCGATCAGGCCCTCGCCATCGCGATGGCGTATCTCGAAGACGATCGCCGCGCCGAGGCGGTCGTGTTCCTCGGCAAGGCGGGTGCGGACGACCAGCTGCGAGCCCTGGCAGACCAGGCCGTCGAGAACGGAGACGGGTTTCTGCTGGGGGAGGTGTCCCGGGCGCAGGGGCACGAGCCGGACTCCGACGTGTGGGCGCGGCTCGAGGCATCCGCACGGCGTCTCGGCAAGCTTCGCTACGCGGAATCCGCCAGCCGCCAGGCGAATCGCGGCGACGCCTGATTTCGTCGCAGCCGCCCGCCCGGTCGTGAGACCGTGACCGTGACCCGGCCGCGAAGGTTCGAGCACGCCCAGGCCGAGATCCGGATCGAGAACGCCAGGTCCCACAATCTCAAGGGGGTCAGCTGCACGATCCCCCTGCGCCGGCTCACCGTGGTGACGGGGGTGTCCGGATCCGGCAAGTCGACGCTCGCGTTCGACACCTTGTATGCCGAGGGTCAGCGCCGGTACGTGAGCTCGCTCTCGACCTACGCGCGCCAGTTTCTCGAGCGGCTCGCGCGGCCCGATGTCGATTCCATCTCGAATCTGCCGCCGGCCATCGCCATCGAGCAGCGCAACACCGTCACGAACGCGCGCTCGACCGTGGGCACGGCCACCGAGATCCTCGACTACCTGCGACTGTTGTTCGCCAAAGTCGGAGAGACGCGCTGTCCGGACTGCCGGCGTCCGGTCCTGCGTTCCGACGCCAGCAGCGTCGCAGTGCGGCTCCTCGCCGATTTCGCGGGCGATCGCGTCTCGCTCGCCGCGCCGCTATTGCGCGCCCCTGGCGAGAGCGAGCAGTCCTTGGGCGAGCGCCTCTTGCGGGAGGGTTACGGGCGGCTCCTGGACGCCGGGGACCGCGTCGTGCCCGTCGACGAGCTCGGGCCTGGCGAGCTGGACGCGGTCGCCGGGTCGGCCCTGCTGCTCGTCGACCGGATGTCCTTGCCCCGTCTCGACGCAGACGAAACAGAAGCCGGGAAGGGACGGACGCGCCTCGCGGAGGCCATCGCCGAGGCGTTCGCCCGGGGCGTGGGCGAGGCGGTCGTCGTCGTGTCGCGCCCGGAGGGGCCTGGTGAGCGAATCTTCGTCCGTGAGGGCTTCCGCTGTGACGGCTGTGGCACGGCCTTTCCAGAGCCCGTCCCTGCGCTGTTCTCGTTCAACTCGCCCCTGGGCGCCTGCGGCGACTGTCAGGGGTTCGGGCGCGTTGCGGCGATCGACTGGAATCGCGTGGTGCCGGACGCGTCGAAGAGTCTCGTCGACGACGCCATCGCGCCGTTCGCGACCCGCATGGGTCGCCACCTGAAGCGCGATCTGCTGGCTGCCTGCCGCGCGCGTGCGGTCCCCACCGAGGTCCCATTCGCGGATCTCGGACCCGACGAGCGTCGCTTCGTCTTCGAAGGCGACGACGTGGCGGGCGGCGACTGGTACGGCGTTCGTGGCTTCTTCGACTGGCTGGACGGGCGGCGCTACAAGGTGCAGGCGCGGACCTTGATCGCGCGCTACCGCCGCTTCGACACCTGTGATCTCTGCGCGGGCACGCGCCTGAAGCCGGATGCCCTGCGCGTGCATGTCCACGGCCGCAGCTTCGCGGACGTCGCGGCGCTCACCCTCGACGGCTTGCGGGACTGGCTGGGCGCACTCGCGCTCGACGCAGGCGAGCAAGCGCGGGTGGGTCGCCTGCTCGAGACGCTGCGGAGCCGGGTGGAGACGGTGTGCACCGTCGGCCTGGGCTACATCGGCCTCGACCGCCAGACGCGAACCCTGTCCGGGGGCGAGGCGCAGCGCATCCAGCTGGCGACGGCGCTGGGCGGGCGCCTCACGAGCTCGCTGTACGTGCTCGACGAGCCGTCGATCGGCCTGCATCCCCGAGACGTCGATCGCCTCGTCGCGGTGCTTCGGCACGTGCGTGACCACGGGAACACCCTCGTGGTCGTGGAGCATGCGCCGGAGATTGTCGCGCAGGCGGATCATCTGATCGATCTCGGTCCCGCGGCGGGTCGCAATGGTGGTGAGCTCGTCGTCGAGGGAAGCGTCGAAGACGTGAAGGCGCACCCGACGTCGGCGACGGGCCGCGCACTTCGCGGCGAGCGGGCCAGGCGGGCGCCGCGCAAGCCGCGCACGCACCACGGAAGCCTGAAGATCGTCGGTGCCCGCGAACACAACCTCGGGAATCTCGACGTCGAGATCCCGCTCGGCCAGCTCGTCGCGGTGACCGGGGTTTCCGGCGCGGGCAAGTCCACGCTGGTCGAGCGCGTTCTCGTGGGCAACCTGCTCGCCCTGCGAGACGAGGCCGAGGCGGGGCAGCGGGGCGAGCCCGGGGACTGCGATCGGATCGAGGGTGCCGGCGCCATCGATGCGGTCCTGGTCGTCGACCAGAGCCCTTCTTCTCGTAGCCCGCGCTCGAACCCGGCAACCGTGTCGAAGGCATTCGACGGCATCCGCGCCCGCTTCGCCGCGACGCGTGAGGCGAAGGCGTTGGGGGCCGGTCCGGGCTGGTTCTCCTTCAACGTGGACGGGGGCCGCTGCGAGAAGTGCGAGGGCGCGGGCGAGGTCGTCATCGACATGCAGTTTCTCGACGATGTACGTGTCCCCTGCGAGGTCTGCGCGGGTACCCGCTACAGGCGGGAGGTCCAGCAGGTGCGACTCGAGGGACGCACGATCACCGACGTGCTGGCGCTGACTCTCGAGGAGGCCCTGGCGGTGTTCGCAGGCGATCGACCCATCGTGTCGCGCCTCGAGCCGTTCGTCCGGGTGGGGCTGGGCTACCTGCAGCTCGGACAGCCGCTCACGACCCTCTCCGGTGGCGAGCACCAGCGGGTCCGACTCGCGCAGGCACTGTCGCGAGGGGCGAGGCGTCGCAGCGCTTCCCTGGGGACACGGCTCATCGTGCTTGATGAACCCACGACCGGTCTGCATCCGGCCGACGTCGAGGTGTTGCTCGCGTGTCTCGACGAGCTCATCGAAGAGGGCGATTCGGTGCTGGTCGTCGAGCACAATCTGGACGTCGTGCGTCGGGCAGACTTCGTGCTGGACCTGGGCCCCGAGGGCGGTCCCGGCGGCGGGCGGCTGGTCGCCTCCGGGACCCCGGCGGAGGTAGCCCGTGTCCCGGAATCCGCCACGGGCCGGGCGCTGGCCGCCCTGCAGGCCTCGACACCCCCCGACGGGCTCTCGGATACACCCCCCGTATCGGGGGGGTAGGGACGGCTCTGGGGGCTTCGGGCCCGGGGGCATGGGTGTTAGGTTGCACATCTCAACCGGGACCTCGGACCAGCCGATAACGAATCCGTGATGAAGCGGACGCACGAGCCCCAGCCTCTGTTCCAGCCCGGGAGCGACGGAGGTCGCGACGCCCCGGACGCCCCTGGCACGACCGTTCGGGCCTGGGCCGAAGAGACCGAGTGGGTGTCCGCGGCGCTGCGCGAGGACGGAGCCGTCGGGGTGATCCTCGTGGATGCGTCGTCGCTGGACGGACTCGAGCGACGCTACGGCGTCCAGGCCTATCGCAGTGCCCGCCAGCGGCTTTGCCAGCTGATCGCAGAAGCCTGCAGCGAGCACCTTTCGGACCGCGATCGCGTCGCGACCTGCAGCGGGGAGGGTTCTGGCGACGAGGTCGTGGTGCTGCTCTTTCGGCCCTGGCAGGGGACTGACTTCTATCGCGACGAGCTTCCCCGCCTGGCGGAAACCGTGGCGGCTCGGCTCGCCGAGCACGGTAGCCGTTGCGTATACCCGTACCTTCGCGAAACCCCGAGGCTCCCGGTCGGCCAGGCGTTCGGCCTGTTCAACCCGGGCCTGCGGGAGGTGCGTCAGGTTCGGGAGGCCATCGATCGCGCGCGCCGGGACGCGGACCTGAACGCGCGCGTCGACGCTCGGGCGCGGTCGCGGCGCTTCACGGATCTACTGCTGTCCGAAGACGTCACGATCCTGTACGAGCCGATCATGAACCTGACGACCCGGGAGATCCGGGGGTACGAGGGGCTGGCGCGTGGGCCCTGGGATACCGAGCTTCACTCGCCGGGTGCGCTGTTCGAGATGGCGGAGCAGACCGGGCTGTTGTTCGAGCTCGACTGTCTGTGCCGCCGACTGGCACTGCGCGGGGCTCGGGGGCTGCAGCCCGGAAAGCTGTTGTTCCTGAACTGTCTGCCGACTGCGATCCACGACCCGGGCTTCCGCGGCGACACGCTTCGCCGCACCCTCGAAGACCTGCGACTGCGGCCGAGCGATGTCGTCTTCGAGATCTCCGAGCGCGAGTCGATCCACAACTTCGACATCTTTCGCGAGGCGCGGGACTACTACGCGGAGCTCGGCTTCAAGATCGCCCTCGACGACACGGGTGTCGCCTATGGCAGTCTCGAAGCGGTGATGGAGCTCTCGCCGGACTTCATCAAGGTCGATCAGTCGCTGGTTCGCGGCATCGACACGGACCCGCCGCGGCAAGAGCTGCTGCGCGCCCTGAATTCCGTGGCCGGCAAGCTCAAGGCCGAGATCATCGCCGAGGGGATCGAGACGAGTGAAGAGCTCGCCACGATCCAGACCCTCGGTATCCCCTACGGACAGGGATACCTGTTCGGTCGGGCCGCGCCCCTGCGTCGAAGCGTCTGACCGGCGCGTCCGACCGGATGCCGGGCGTAGGGTAGACTCGCGCCGTGGAGCACCGCGCACGGCCGCCCCAGGACATCCTCCCGGCCTACTTCTTCGAGTGCTGGGTGCCCGAAGCCGTCGCCGCCGACGAAGACCGGCGTCGCAGGCTCGGCGACACCGAGGCGACGGTCGTCTTCAGCCTGGCGGGGGAGGGCGGCGGAGAGTTTACCGTGGAGATCGCCGAGGGGATGGTGCGGGGTCGCGAGGGGCGCATCGAGGACCCGGACCTGCTCGTCGAGCTGGACGTACAGACGTGGCGGGATCTGAACGCCGGCCGCATCTCGGCGCCGGAGGCGCTGCTGAAGCGACGGCTCCGCTTCCACGGGAGCTTCCTGCTCGGGCTGAAGCTGCACCTGATCCTGGGCTGACTTCCGTCTTCCCCTCGTCTTGCCCCTCAGACCGCCTTCTTGGACTCCTTGGCGCGTTTCGCTTCACGGCGAGGCGCGAAGATGCGCTTGTCGTGACGGCTGCGAAGCTCGCGTTCCAGTCGATCGAGGGCCGCGTCGGCGGCCTGTCGGCCTTCGGGCGCCGACGCGTGCGCGGCGACGTCCGTGTTCTTTCCCGATGCCCGGGTGTGCGCCGTGATCTCGTTGTGATCCACTGCGAGGCTGACCTCGAAGCGCGTGGTTTCGCTGAACTCATCGGCCAGGCGCTGGCAACGCGTCTCGATGGCTTCGTTGAGCTCGTCGTTGTGCTTCAGGTCCTTGAAGTGAACGATCACCGTCGCATCGCGCGTCATGCAGGCTCCTTCCGTCGGTTGACGTCTAAGGTCAGATTAGACGACGCCGCGACGAGCGAAAGGGAACGAATGGGACATTGAATGGGGCGTCGCGACCTGACGGGCCGGCGTGGCGGCGAGGGACGGGAATCGAACCCGCCGAGAGCGTGGCGACACGCTCCCCACTCGATTTGAAGTCGAGGCCGGGCACCAGCCGCGGAAACCCCGCCACAGATGCGGCAGGCTAGCATCGTTGTAGAATTCGCCGGGTGTCCACCTACAGCCTCCAGAACGCGGCGCGCATTCTGAAGGTCGCGCCGTCGCGCCTTCGCTACTGGAAGCGGACACGGCTCGCCGTTCCGCGGGCGTCGCTCGAGACCGAAGCGCGTGCCGCGGACTACGAGTTCCGCGATCTGGTGGGTCTGCGGGCCGTGCTGTCTCTGCTCGAGCAGGGAATCTCCCTGCGTCGCATCCGAGGCGCCGTCGAGGTGCTGCGCGAGCGAGCGCCCGAGATCGAGGATCCTCTGGTCGCGCTGCGCTTGTGGGGAGAGGGCTCGGCGCGGATGGTGGTGGAGCGCGACGGGCGTTGGACCGAGCCCGATGGCCAGATCTTGCTGGGCTTCGACGCCGCGACGGCAGCCGATGCCGTGCGCTCCGGCGTCGCGTCCATCGACGCCGCGGCAGTCGCCGCAGAGGAAGCCCCTCCTTCGGCCGGAGATCACTTCGAACGGGGTTGCCGACTCGACGCGGATCCGGCCACCTACGCTCAGGCCGTCGAGGCGTACGAGGCCGCCCTCGAGGCCGACCCGGAATTCGCAGATGCCCACTGCAACCTGGGCGCGGTCTTCTACAACCGGGGGGAACGCGACGACGCTCGTCGCCACTTCGAACGCTGCCTGCGACTCGACCCGGGGCACGTCGAGGCCCACTTCAATCTCGCGAACCTGCTCGAGGAGGAGGGCTGCAACGAGATGGCCCTGCATCACTATCGCGCGGGCCTTGCCGCCGACCCGTTCTACCCGGACCTTCACATCAATCTCGCGTTGCTCTACGAGAAGATGGAGCTGCTGCCGAGCGCCGGAGAGCACTGGAAGCGCTACCTGCAGCTCGAACCCGAAGGATCCTGGTCCGAGGTCGCCCGCCTGCGCCTGGAGCGCCGCGCGGACTGAGCGCCGGCGGCTGGGCTGAGCGCCGGCGGCTGGGCTGAGCGGGGAGGCCGGGCGAAGAGAGTCAGTCTTCGTCGCGCTCGGCCACGTAGTCCGCGTACTCCTTGGCGTTCATGAGGTCTTCGAACTCGGCTTCGTCCGTCGGCTCGATGACGAGCAGCCAGCCGTCCTCATAGCAGCTCTCGTTCGCCAGCTCGGGGCTCTCGTCCAGCGCGGCGTTCCTTTCGACCACGCGGCCGGTCACCGGTGCGTAGAGGTCCGACACGGCCTTGACGGATTCGATCACACCGAAAGGCTCGCCCTGCTTGACCTCTTCGCCCGCCGCAGGCAGCTCGATGAAGACGATGTCGCCGAGCTGTTGCTGCGCGTAGTCGGTGATCCCGAGGGAGGTCCGGTCATCGTCGACCCGGACCCACTCGTCTTCTTTCGTGTAGAAGCAGTCGGTCGGAAAGTTGTACTGCGCCAAGGGTCACGACTCCGTGGAGAGAGGAAAGAGACGGTTGGAGAGAGGGAAGAGACGGTTGGAGAGAGGGAAGAGACGGTTGGAGAGAGGAAAGAGACGGTTGGAGAGAGGAAAGAGACGGCTCATACGAACGGCGTCGGGACGACCCGCACCGGCAACTCCCGATTCCGGACTTCGACCCCGAGAACGGAACCTTCGGGCGAAGCGTCCGGACGAACGTACGCCAGCCCGATCGATCGGCCCAGGGTCGGGGAGGGCGCACCCGAGGTGACGCGTCCAATGGGCTGGCCATCGCGCACGACGGGATAGCCCGCCCGGGCGATCCCACGCCCCTCGACCTCGAAGCCCACCAGCACCTCGGGGTGGCCGGCCGCCGCGCGCTTCTCGATGGCCTCGGCCCCGATGAAGCCCCCGGCGTCGCGCTTCACGAACCGCTCGAGACCGGCGGCCAGGGGCGAGGTCTCGGCATCGAGTTCGTGGCCGTAAAGGGGCAGGGCCGCCTCCAGCCGCAGCGTGTCGCGCGCGCCCAGGCCGGCGGGTATCACGCCGGCGGCGCTACCTGCCTCGAGCAGGGTCTCGAAGAGCCCGCTGACGGCCTCCGCCGGCACGTAGAGCTCGAAGCCCGGCGCGCCCGTATAGCCGGTATTCGAGACCAGGGCCTCGACTCCCGCCACCGTGATGACCGCGAATCGGAAGCGCCGGATCGAAGCCAGCTCGGGGCCCGAGAGCCGCGTCAGCAGCTCCGGTGCGGCGGGGCCCTGGAGCGCCAGCATGCCCGTCTGTTCGCTGCGGTCGTCGACGGTCGCGCCTCGCCCAGGGCCCGCGGCGGTGTCCCTGACGTGTGCACGGATCCAGTCGGCGTCCTTGGCGATGTTGGCGGCGTTCACACACAACATCAGCTCGTCGTCCGCGATCCGGTAGACGGTCACGTCGTCGACGACGCCCCCGGCTTCGTTGCAGAGCAGGCCATAGCGAATGCGCCCTGGGCGCAGGCTGGCGACCGGACAGCTGAGCAGCTGCTCGCAGGCGGCTAGTGCTCCGGGACCCGAGATGTGGATCTGCCCCATGTGGGACACGTCGAAGAGGCCCGCGCGTTCCCGTACCGCCGCGTGCTCCTCGAGGATCGAGCTGTACTGGACCGGCATGTCGAAGCCGGCGAACTCGACGAGACGTCCGCCCAGCTTGACGTGGACGTCGTAGACCGGCGTTCGCTTGGCCGTTTGCCTCGCCATCCCTTGCTGGCTCCAGACCCGGCTGCAGGGTTCGTCAGAGACCCTTGCGGGTTCGGTAGGCGTGAAGCGTGTTGCGCAGCAGCATCGTGATCGTCATCGGTCCGATGCCCCGTCGCGAGGGTGTGATCAACCCCGCGACGCCCTGCACGGCGTCGAAGTCCACATCGCCCACGAGCTTGCCGTCCACCTCGGTCACGCCGACATCAATGACCGCAGCGCCGGGCTTGACCCAGTCCGCCCCCACCATCCGGGGGCGACCGGCGGCGACGACCAGTACGTCCGCGCTGCGACAGATCGTCTCGAGATCGCGCGTGCGGGAGTGACACATGGTGACAGTGGCGTTGCGAAGCTGCAGCAGAAGCGAAACGGGCTTTCCCACGATCTGACTGCGTCCGACGACCACCGCGTTCGCGCCTTCCAGCGGGATGCGGTGATGGTCGAGGCACGCGAGCACGCCGAGCGGCGTACATGAGGCGATATCGTACTTGCCAGACACGAGGCGACCGGCGGTCATCGGGTGCAGCGCGTCCGCGTCCTTCGCAGGATCGATGGCCTCAGCGATCACCGTCGGGTCGATGGCGTCCGGCAACGGAAGCTGGACGAGGATGCCGTCGATCGCGTCGTCGGCGTTCATGTCCGCGAGCAGTGCGAGTAGCTCGTCCTGGCTCGTCGACGCCGGAAGCATGTGCTCGACGGCGTCCATGCCGATGCGGGAGCAGGCGCGCTGCTTGCCCTTGATGTACGAGCGGCTCGCGGGATCGTCCCCGACCAGGACCACGGCCAGGCACGGCGGGCGCTTGCCGGCCTTGGTCAGGTCTTCGATCTCCTCGGCGAGCTGACGGCGAAGCTCGTTTGCGAGCGCCATGCCGTCGAACACCTGGGTCTGGACGGGCTCCGGCATGGGGGATGCGGTCTCCGAGGGCTGGGCGGGGCGTCAGGACAGGCGCTAGAAGGACGTCAGTGAAGGGCGTCAGTATAGCCGGAGCCAGGGTGGAGAACTGCGCGCTTCAGGCGGCGCTCTTGCCCTTCGGCTTGCCCTTGGCCTTGTCAGGGGCCTTGTCAGGGGTCTTCCCCTTGGATTCGGACTTTTCGCTCTTGCTGGAGCTGTCCGTCTTGGCGTCGGCCGACTTCGGGGTGCTGTCGCTCTTGGAATCCGACGTGCTGGTCGAGGAATCAGCGCCGCCCGAGGAATCCGTTCCGCCCTTCGCGTCCTTCTTCGCGCTGGAATACAGGTCGTTGTACCAACCGCCGCCCTTCAGGACGAACGACGTTCGCGAGATGAGCTTGGTGACCTTCCGCGAACGGCACTTCGGGCAGGTCTTGACGGGCGGGTCCGTGATGCGCTGCTCGCGCTCGAACTCGTGCTCGCATTTCTCGCAGAGGTACTCGTAGATGGGCATGGCGGGCTCCGTCCGGGGGGAGACGCCTCGACCGGGTCCGGCAGGGCAGGGCAGTTTTTATCTCAACCGGCCGCGGGTCGCCAACGAAGGAGGGACAGAACGCCTTCAGCCCGTGGTGCGGCCCGTCGCATCGTCGTCGTCGATCGAATCGCGCGCCGCGTCCCGCGCGGCGGGGGTGCGCGCGAGATAGGTGACCTTGGCCTCGTCGCTCTCGTGGTTGGCGTCTTCGAGGGTGTCGACGAGGGAGAGATGGGTCTCGAGGGTGGTCCGGAGCGCCTGGCCGAGCCGAGTCCGCATGCCGCGCATCTCGCGGATCTCGTCGCCGATCTTGGCGGCGCGGCGATGGGCGGCGTCGAGGATCTTCTCGGCCTTGACCTCGGCTTCTCCCACGAGGACCTCGGATTCCTTGACCGCGGCCGCGCGCAGGTCCGACGTCATCGCCTGGGCCGAGAGCAGGGTCTCCTTCAGGAGCCGCTCGTCGTGCACCAGCTGCTCGACGCGCTGCTCGAGCTGCCGAATCCGCTCGGCCTGACTGTCGGTCGCGCGAACCAGCGACTCGTAGTCCTCGGAC
The DNA here is from genome assembly GCA_029261855.1 of Deltaproteobacteria bacterium. Lineage (GTDB taxonomy): Bacteria > Myxococcota_A > UBA9160 > UBA9160 > UBA4427 > JAJDAN01. The sequence goes on along the minus strand of JAJDAN010000003.1, from coordinate 8,720 downwards.
ACGAGATGCAGGAAGGACTCGACCTCTGCGGCGTCGAGACCGCCTCCCCAGCGCCGGGAGAAGGTGTGGTTGCGGATGTCGAGGGGCGTGATGCGCATGAGGGCTCTCCTGAACCACCTGTCGGCAGACGCCGTGCCGCGGCGTGTGACGGGTGGACACTCGTGCGCAACCCATCGGCAAGTGCAGCCGAATTCTTGAAGGAACTCTGTACAGGGACGCCGTGAGCGGCCCCGAGACGTCCTTCAGGACCGGCTGAGCTCTCGAGAGCGCGCCGTGGCGGCGGCGACGGCCTTGTAGATCGCCGACCGGACGCCGCCGGCTTCCAGCTGCTCGAGCCCTGCGATCGTTGTCCCGCCGGGGGACGTCACCTGGTCCTTGAGAGCCGCCGGGTGTCTCCCGGTCTCCATCGCCAGGCGCGTGGCGCCGTAGACGGTCTGGCAGGCGAACTGGTGGGCGGCTTCCCGCGGCAGACCCACGCGGACCCCAGCGTCGCCGAGTGCCTCGAGCAGCAGGAAGACGTAGGCCGGTCCGCTGCCGGACAATCCAGTCACGGCGTCCAGCATGGATTCTGCGGGGGCGTGCCACGCGATGCCCACGGACTCGAAGAGCGCATGGGCGATGGCGCGGTCGGCGTCCGTGGACGCGGCGTTCGGGCAGTACGCGGTGGCACCGGCGGCCACGAGCGCCGGCGTGTTCGGCATGGCGCGAACGATCCGGGACCCGCCGGGCAGCCGCTCCCCGATGGCCTCGAGGGTCACGCCCGCCGCGATCGAGATCCACAGCGGGCGATCGAGACTGCCACTGCCGGACAGCCCATCGAGGACGGTCCCCACGATGCCGGGCTTGACCGACAGCACGACGACATCGCTCTCGGAGACGACCGTGGAGTTGTCGTCGGTGACCTGCCCGCCGACTTCCTGCTCGAAGAGCCCGCGTTGCTCGTCCGCCGGGTCGGCTGCGCGGATCTGGCCGACGGGCACCCCCGCCTTGGCGAGGCCACCGGCGAGGGCGCGCGCCATGGCGCCGGCGCCGATGAAGCCGATCCGAAGTGCGTCCAGTGCGCTGCTCATGCGGTCTCCATGTCGTCCCGGGCCGTCGTGTCCCGGGCTGTCGTGTTCGAGGCCCTGTCCAGTATGTGTCTCGCTCACTCATCCGTCGCGGGGCCCGAACAGTGCGGTTCCAACGCGAATCCGGGTGGCGCCCTCCGCGATGGCCAGCTCGAAGTCTCCGGACATCCCCATCGACAGCTCGCGCAGCTGGGCACCGCCCGGTGCTTCCCGGAGCGTATCGCGCAGGGCGCGCAGCCGCGCGAACGCGCTTCGCGTGGGCTCCGGGTCGGAGCTTGCGGCGGGCACCGCCATCAGGCCCTCGACGCGCAGGTGGGCGAGGCACGCACACGCTGCCAGGAGTGGCGCGACCTCGGCCGGGTCCACACCGCTCTTCTGGGGCTCGCGGTCGATGTTCACCTGGATGCACACCGGGAGGACGCGGTCGGCGGCCCCGGCTCGCCGGTCGAGTTCGGCGGCGAGACTTTCGCGATCGACGGATTCGACGGTCTCGACCAGGGGCAGCGCCGTCTTGACCTTGTTCCGCTGGAGCGCCCCGATCATGTGCCAATGGAGGCCGGCAACCTGTTCGGCAGAGAGCCGGGCTTCCACTGCTGGTCGCTTCTCTCGCAGCTCCTGCACGTAGTTCTCGCCGAGATGGGTGACGCCGGCGGCGACGGCCTCGACGATGCGGTCGATGGGTTGCCGCTTCGAGACCGCGACGAGCGTCAGCTCGGCGGGCGAGCGCCCGGCCGCCTCGCAGGCGCGCGCGATGCGCTCGCGGACCGCGGCCAGTCGCTCTGCGGTCATCGCACGCTTCCGGGCTGGCCGACCCGGTACCCCGCCTTCTCGAGCAGCAGCAGTGTCTCTTCGACCGGTAGCCCGATGATGTTGGTGCGGCTGCCGTCGAAGTCCGACACCAGCCACGCCCCCTGGCCCTGGATCGCGTAGGCGCCGGCCTTGTCGAGAGGCTCGCCCGTGGCGACGTAGTCGCGAAGCGCGTCCTCGCTGGCACTGTGCATGGTGACTCGGCTCTCGACCGCACAGTCGACGACGACTCCCGTGTCGGCATCGACGATGGCCACGGCGGTCACGACGCGGTGGGTGCGACCCGCGAGGCGCATCAGCAGTCGTACGGCGTCCTCCGGGTCGTCGGGCTTGCCGATGATGTCTTCGCCCAGGACGACGGTGGTGTCGGCGCCGAGCACGTGGCGCCCCGCGGAAGAACCGATGCGACCGGCGACGGCGCGGGCCTTCTCGCGTGCCAGTCGCAAGGTCATCTCCACGGGAGACTCGCCCGGCTGGACTGTCTCGTCGATGTCGGCCGGCATCACCTCGAAGGCCACACCCGCCTGGGCCAGCAGCTCGCTGCGTCGCGGTGACCCACTGGCCAGCACGAGCGGGAGCCGGTCCGCATCTGCGGTCGCATCGGGCATGCGTCCGCTAGCCCGCCGCCGTGATCTCGAAACGCAGCACCCCTGTCTCCTGGGCGGACAGGTCGAGCCGGACTCGTGCCCCGCCTGCGCGGCCGCCGACGTCCCGGGCGATCTGCTGTGCGACGGCGAAGAGCTCTGCGAGCAGGGCCGGGTCCGCCTTCTCGAGGGAGAGGCCCGCATCCACGGGCTCGACGACGATGTGCGCCCTGGCACCCGCAGGCGAGAGCCGGAGCGCCCGCACCGTCGCCGTTTCGAGCAGGACGTCCCATGTCCCGGTGCGGCTCTGTCGCAGGCTTTCCGGGTCGAGCAGGACCGGCGTGTGTCCAGCGAGGTCCGCGGCGAGGCTCTTGCGCGTGGCGTCCGACAGCTCGACCTCGTGGGAGTAGCTCGAATGGTCGATGCACAGGCGCGGAGCCGGGCCTTCGCGGAACGCGCTGGCCTGGTCGGGGGTGAGGGTGAAGCGCAGGTAGTGGACCGCGGAGATCCGGTCTTCTTCCATCTGCCGATCGTCGAAGAGGGCGGGGACGCGCTGCTCGCCGCTCTTTTCGCCGCTCTCCTCGCCCTGGCTCGAACCCACGAGAATCGCGACGTGCTCGTCGATGCCGATCAACCGGTCGAGCGCCGGACGGATCTCCTTCAGGTCCGGGATCTCGATGAACAAGGTGGCGGACAGCTCGTTGGGTCCCGGCACCAGCTCGTTGTAGACGTCGACCTCGATCTGGATCTTGTCCGGACGGGTGGTGCGTTCGACCCGGGCCATCTCCTGGATCTGATAGCGGAGGGTTTCCCGGTCCTCGAAGACCAGGGTCACCTGGGGCCCGACCGACACCCGACGGTCCTTCTTGTGCGCGAGCACCCGCGCGCGGTAGTCGCCACGGACCCGCTCGTAGCTGTCGATGTCGAGAATGTCGTCGACGCGGAGACGCTTCACGACGAGAGACCGTAGGCGCGGTCGAGCAGGTTGATGGGATGGAGCGGCTTGCGACCCATGCGCTCTTCGATCCGCAGTGCGGCGAGGGGGCAGTCTGTCGCGATCTCGTCCGGCTCGGCGCCTTCGATCCGGGTGATGAGCTTCGAGGCGACCTTTTGCGATTCCTCGAAGAAGCGCGCCTGCATCCCCCAGGTGCCGTCGACCCCCGAGCAGGCGTCGATCACCTCGACCTCGGCGCCTGCGAGCGTCAGCAGCGCCCGCGTGGGGAAGCCGACGTTCTGTGCCCGGAGGTGGCACGGTGCGTGATAGGCCACCTTGCCGAGCGGCTTCGGGAAGTGCCGGTCGAGCTGCTTCGCCTTGCCGATGGCATAGAGATATTCCATCAGATCCCGCACCGCGTCGGCGACGCGCTGGGCCTCCGGGGTCCCGAGCAGCTTCGGGTACTCATGCTTCATCAGCAGCGAACACGAGGGCCCGGGGACGACGACTTCGGCGCCGGCGTCGACGTGGGGCAGGAAGGCTTCGACGTTGCGCTGGGCGTTGCGCCGCGCGGCGTCGAGATCGCCGGTGTCGGTGAAGGGCATGCCGCAGCAACGGTCGTAGGCGAAGGCGACCTCGATGCCGTTGTGCTCGAGCACGCGGATCGCCGCCTTGCCGGTGGCCGGATCGTTGTAGTTGACGCTGCAAGTGGGGAAGAGCACGGCCTTGCGTCCGGCGGCGTCCGCTCCCGGCCGGGGAGACGGCACGCGCTTGTTCCACCAGTCTTCGACGGTCTCGCCGAAGTAGGTCGGCTGCAGCCAGTCCCGGTGGATGCCGACGGTCTTCTCCATCATGACCCGGGACAGCCGGTTCTTGTTGGCGAGGTTCATCAGCGGCGGTGCCGCGCGGCCCAGTTTGCCGAGCAGGTCGGTGCGGGTGGTGAGCTTGCGGGCCAGGGAGACGCCGTCGCGCTTCGAACGCACGAGCTGCTGACGTCGCATGAGCTTCGGGAAGTCGACGTCCCATTCGTGGGGCGCGTGGTAGGGACAGTGGTTGAAGCAGGCCACGCAGTGGAAGCAGAGTTCATTGACTTCGTCGAAGCCCTGCATGCTGACGCCTGCGATCTCGTCGTCCGTAGCGTCCACCAGTTCGAAGAGCTTCGGGAAGGACGGGCAGAGCGGCAGGCAGCGGCGACACTGGTGGCAGATGTCGCCCACGCGACGCAGCTCGACCTCGAGCTTCGTCGCGTCCCAGTAGTCCGGGTCTTCGTAGGACCAATCGGCGCTCGGCTTCTCGGGCGGCTTGACGTGCATGAGTTCCTCGACGACGCCTGACACGACGCATTTGAAGCACCGCAGTTGAAACAAGGAGTGGGTGGCGGGCGTCGCCCACCACCCACTCGAATCGATCGCAGACTCGCGCTCTAGAGCTCTTGGAGCCCGTCCTTCGCCTGCTGGAAGCGCCCGGCGTGGGACTTCTCGGCCTTGGCCAGGGTCTCGAACCAGTCGGCGATGTCGTCGAAGCTCTCGTCACGCGCCGTCTTCGCCATGCCCGGGTACATCTCGGTGTACTCGTAGGTCTCGCCGGCGACGGCGGCCACCAGGTTCGACGAAGTGTCGCCAATCGGCTTGTCGGTGGCCGGGTCTCCCGCCGCCTTCAAGAAGTCGAGGTGCCCGTGGGCGTGGCCCGTCTCGGCTTCGGCAGTGTCGCGGAAGAGTCCACCGACGTCCGGGTAGCCTTCGATGTCCGCCTGCTTGGCAAAGTAGAGGTAGCGTCGGTTCGCCTGGGACTCGCCGGCGAAGGCCGCCTTGAGGTTGTCGTGGGTCTTGGTGCCCTTGAGTTTCGCCATGGTGCCTGTCTTCCCCTCGTCGAATATGAAGTGCGGAGCGAGGCAGGATCGTAGCTCGCTCGGCCCGAACCCGGCACCCGGGTTCGGGACTTCAATCCTCGTTGGGTCGTTCCGGCATCGGCGCCGAGCGTCCCAGCTCTGCGAGGATCTCGGCGTTGTGAGCGCCCAGGGCGGGCGCAGGCGACCGCACGCGCGTAGGGGTCCGCGAGAGCTTTGCCGCGGGCCCCACGATGGGGACTTCCCCTTCGGCCCCGCGCACGGGCTGCAGCATGTCGCGAGCGGCGACGTGTGGGTCGGCCGCGGCCTCGGCGTAGCTGCGAACGGGCGCGGCGGGAATGCCGTCCTCGGCGAAGGCGGCACAGAACGCCGCGACGCTGCGGTCCGCCGCCCAGGCGTCGAGCAGGCCGTTGACCTCTGCGCGACGTGCGATGCGCTCGCCTGCCGTCGCGAAGCGGGGGTCGTCGGCAAGCTCGGGCCGTCCGATGCGGTGGGCGAGTCGTTTCCAGTGGCTGTCGAGTAGAACGCCGGCCATCACGTGTCCGTCGCGACAGGCATAGGTCTTCGCAGGGGCCGCGATCCGAAACTCGTTCCCGAGTCGCGGGAGATCGACGCCCATTGCGCCGAGGGTCAGGTAACCGGTGGACTGGAAGAGCATGGAATCGAGGAGCGCGACGTCGACGTGCTGTCCTTCGCCGGTCTGGTCGCGATGCCGCAGGGCCGCCAAGGTGGCGAGGGCGGCATGCAGCCCGGCCAGGTCGTCTGCGAGGAAGGTGGGCGCCTTCACGGGTTCGCCGTCCGGGTCGCCGTTGAGGGACAGGAAGCCACCGGCCGCCTGGGCGAGAGGGTCGTAGCCGACCTTGTCCGCGTCGGGGCCGAACTGGCCGTAGCCGCTGATCGACACGTAGACGATCCCGGGGTTGCGGGCCCGCAGCGCTTCGTAGCCGAGCCCCCAGCCTGCGAGGGTGCCGGGACGGAAGTTCTCGACGAAGACGTCGCTGCGTTCGGCGAGGTCGAGGGCGATGTCGCGCGCTTCGTCCCGGCGCAGGTCGAGAGCGAGGCTGCGCTTGTTGCGGTTCACCGTCGCGTGCATGAACGACAGCGGGGGCTCGGTGCCGGGGAGGGTAGGGGGAGAGCGCCTGGAGATCTCTCCTTCCGGCGCTTCGATCTTGATCACGTCGGCACCGAAGTCCGCCAGGATGCAACCGCACATGGGGCCCGCCCAGGTGGTGGTCGCCTCGACGACGCGCACGCCGGCGAGCGGACCCGTGAGGTCCCTGCGCGCGTTGCGGTAGAAGGTCGACTTGTCCAGGACGGGCCTCCAGTCCCGCAGGCACGCGGGAGCTCGTGATGGTAAACCTATGGCCCTCTTCGGATCGCCTCGCAATCCACCCTTGCAATCCACCTTTGCAATCCACCCTTGCAATTCACCCGGAAGCTCACGGAGCGTTCATGGACCTGGCCTCGCTGCTGACCGAATCATCCCCCGCCCTCTACGACCTGGGATTGCTGATGCTGCGCGTCTTCATCGGGGTGTGCTTCGTGGTGCACGCACTCGGCAAGCTCGGTCTCGTCGGGACGGGCAACATGCAGGGCTTCGCGAGCTGGCTGGCGGACCTGGGCGTGCCCTTCGCCACCGCGCAGGCCTGGATCGCCATGGCGTCGGAGCTCGTCGGTGGCGTGCTGCTCACCGCCGGACTGCTGACGCGTCCCGCCGCCTTGCTGCTGGTCGGCACCATGATCGTCGCGGGCAAGATCGGTCACCGCGGGGCCGGCTATCTCATCACCAACGATCCGCCGGGCGCCGAGTACACCATCAACCTGGCCGTGGTGTGCGCGGTGATCGCCCTGTTCGGACCGGGCGGCTACTCGCTGGACGCCCTGGTCTTCTGAGCGGTCCTGCGGAAAGCGCCCGCCCCCGCCGGGGCGGGGGAAGCGCTTCCGTGTCGCCGTCGCCCCGTGTTAGGCTGGCGCGTGATCGGAGGAAGCCGGATGCCGTATCGGGCGTGTGGAAGTCTGGGAAGTCTGCTGGTGGCGTTGTTGGTTCTGTGGGTGTGCGGGCCCGCGTATGGCTATGCGTTCCAGTACCGCGTCAACGTGCCGCACCCCGACGAAGATTATCTCGCCTTCACGAGTGAGACCGTCTCCGTCGATCTCTATCTCGACGCAGAGCCCGGGCTCAACAGGTTCGCCGTCGGCGTTCTCTGGGACGACGCACTCTACGAGTATGATCGTGGTCTCTCGACCGGTCCGTCCTACATCCTCTACGATCCGGGAGCGGGCATGGCCGCCGCCGCCTACCTCTTTGCCTCGCCGTCTTCCTTCGCCGAGTGGCCCAACCCTCCCCCCGGCCGGGGCCAGACGAACATCGTCTTCTTGAGTTCGGGAGGGCTTCGCTTGCCGGCGTCTGCTTCGGGCCAGGACATCTGGATCGCGACCCTGGTCTTTCACGCCGCAGAGGCCGTACGCGAGTTCGACAGCTTCGACGTATCCCTCGAGGTCGGAGGCACCGTAGTCTTCGTAGGCGGGACTCTGAGCGAGCTCGAGACCCTCGACCCGACGGACGTACCGATCACACGCATCCCGGAACCCGTGACCGCGGTGCTGTTGAGTGCCGCGATCGCATGCGTCGCCCTGTTCGGGCTCAGGCGGGTTTAGCGGTCGGAGCGAGACGCCGGAGGACGCGAAGTGCTGTCTAGAGTGTGCGGAAGTCTGCTAGTGGGGTTGTTGGTTCTGTGGGTGTGCGGGCCCGCGTATGGCTATGCGTTCCAGTACCGCGTCAACGTGCCGCACCCCGACGAAGATTATCTCGCCTTCACGAGTGAGACCGTCTCCGTCGATCTCTATCTCGACGCGGAGCCCGGGCTCAACAGCTTCGAGGTCGGGGTGCTCTGGGACGAGGGGCTGTACGTGTACGATCCCGCGCTCACGACCGCTCCGTCCTACATCCTCTACGATCCAGGCGCGGGTATGTCGGCGGCTTCGTATCTCGCTCCGTTCAGGTGGGGCGCGTGGCCCAGTCCGCCGCCCGGTCGCGAACAGTTCACCGTTCGTTTTCTGAGCAGTGAAGGCTTGCGTCTGGCGGCCTCCGCTTCGGGGCAGGACATCTGGATCGCGTCACTGGTATTCCACGTGGCGCAACCGGTCTACGGGTCCGACAGCTTTGAAGTATCCCTGGGAGTCGCAGGCACCGGCGTGTTCGTGGGTGGATCGGAGGGCAGCATCCCCTTCCAGGAACTCGACCCGGCGGACGTGCCGATCACGCGCATCCCGGAACCCGTGACCGCGGTGCTGTTGAGTGCCGCGGTCGCGTTCGTTGCCCTGTTCGGGCTCAGGCGGGTCTAGCTGTCACTTCCAGGAACATTGGTCACCCAGGCCCTCTGAGGCTACAGGGGTTGTTGTCTACGCAACTCCAAAGCCCAGAGGGGGATCCCGGGTGACACTGCATCCTAACGCCAAGACGACACCTTATCAGCGCCAGC
>JAJDAN010000002.1 GCA_029261855.1 Deltaproteobacteria bacterium | reverse complement strand
GGGGCGTCCGATCCGTCCTCGACCTAGACGAGAAAAGACAGATCGTCGATCACCTCGTCGTTGTCAGCGAGGATGACCTTCTTCTGCACGATCCGGAAGCCTTCGGTGTGCGGACGGAGCCGATGGTGCACGCGACCCATCAGGATTCGCGGTTTGTGCCTTCGAAGCGCCATCAGCTGGATCACGGACTCGACGGCGAGATCTTCGTCTTCTACTTCGCGAATCTCGACGTTCGACACGGCGCGGCAAAGTCGCGGCGGCGGGTCCTGCACCCAGGCGCTGCCACTGAGCAGCTGGTCGACACGGAAGGCGAGCTGCTCGCGGTCGGCATACACGATCGAGACCTCTCGAGCGGGATCGGTGTGGTCGCGATTCGAAGGGATCCAGTAGAGCGCCTTCTCATCGAACAGCTCCAGCCAAGATTCGTAGGCCATCCCATCGAGGAGCCGGGCTTCGAGGAACAGGAAGTTCTCGACTGCGTCGCGATCGAAGCTCATGATTCTCGCGGCTCCCCGTCGAGCATCAGATCTCGCCAGTGGTGGAGGATGCCCCGCTGGGAGAGTTCGTCCGTCATCTGGCCATAGCGGGTGCCGTCGCTGTCCTGTCTTTCGCGATGAAGCCCGCGGCCGATGAACAGCCACGGGTCTACGCTGGCCCGAAGGCCTACCTGGACGCGTTCGAACATCTCGGCGTCGTCCGGGTTGCCACCCCCGGCCGGTCCGTAGAACTGCTCATGCATCCGCAGGCGCATGGTGTTGATCACGTCCGGGACGTCCTGTAGAAGAGCCGGCTGTACGTGGATATCCGTACGGCCCACGTGAATCGGTCTCACGACCCGAATCTGATTCTGCAGCAGCATCAGATTCGGGAAGATGTTCATATGCGTGCCGTTGAACCTGAGCAGATCCTCCGCGTGTGCCTCCCCGTGGCGGTCTACCAGCGCCTCGTAGTACGGCTTGGCCATCAGCTTGATCATGTCGACGCGGCGCTGGGACAGGGGATCGGTGCGGGTGAACTCGCGAGAGTCGAGAAGCGTGTGGCCGTTTCCGAGGTCTCGGTTGAATCCGCCCGAGCTGCCCTCGAAGAGCGTCATGTTCATGCCCATCCGCTGCTTTACGCCCTTGAAGAACGCCTGATGGGTGAAGTTCGGGTGATAGCCGTCGATGGTGTTCTCGACCTGGAGCTTCCAGTTGCCGTCGAAGCCATACCGGTGGGTTCCCGCAGAGAGGTCGATGTGTCCGCTGGGAGAGAGGTCACAGACGAGATCCATCTGCTCCATCACCGGGGCGCCGAGATGCTCTCGCAGGGTGATGCCTGTCGGTTGAACACTGCCGAAGAGGAAGCCGCGGTAGGAATCGACGCGCGGCAGGCTACGCAGCCCGAAATCCTCCTTCCGAAAGTCGGGCCCATAGCCGTCTGCGTAGGGGACTCCGGCAAGCTCTCCCGTATTCCTGAAACTCCAGCCGTGGTAGGCACATTGGAAGAGGCGGGCATTGCCGCGTTCGGCCTGGCAGATGCTGGCAGCACGGTGGGTGCAGCGGTTCAGCAGCACGTGAACCTGCCGCTTCTCGTCGCGCGTGAGAATGATTGGCTGGCGTCCTACCCAGCTCGTGCGGAAGTCACCGGGCTCGGGAAACTCGCTCTCGTGTGCCAGGTAGACCCAGCCGCGGTGGAAGATTCGCTCCATCTCCTGCTCGAAGATGTCTGGGTCGAGATAGATGTCTCCGTGGACGCGATCAGGCTGGACGAGATGTGCGTAGTTCCGGGCTTCTGACGTCATGGGGGATCTCCACTCTCGGCCAGTCCATCACCGGATCCATCGTTTCCGATCCGAAAAGGCTACCGTGGATCGGACGCTATCGAAAGAACTGTGGGCGTCACTGCAAGCCTCGCAGCAGCGCTCGCGTTCGCTGGGCCTCCTCTTCTGTCGAGCAGAGCTCTGTGGCTCGAAGGTCTGTTGCACCTGAGGCGGACAGCTCCTCCAGAGATCCCCTCACCTTCCCCTCGTTTCCGATCACCGCGATGTCCTCTGGGCCCTTGGCGCCTTCGCGGTCGAGCATGGCCCGATAGGAGGGGAGACCGCCATAGAGGGCCAGCTTCTCGGCCGCCTGGCGTCGAGCTCGCGCAGGCTCGTCGGTGACGCAGACCGGTAGCCCGACGACGATTCTCGGCGCGGGGCGCCCCGCTGCTTCAGCCGCTGCGCGAACCCGCGGCACGATGTGCTGGGCCACGGTCTTGAGGCCACACATCCAGGTGACGGTGCCATCGGCGTCGCTTCCCGCCAGGGCCAGCATGCGGGGGCCGAGCCCCGCAATCAGCACCGGAGGTGGCTGGGCTTCGACGCCGACCTTGCCCCGGGCCGTGATCTGCTCCCCTTGGAAGTCCGTCGGCTCGCCCCGCAAGAGCGTGGAGAGCGCTTGATTGTACTCGCGCGTGTGGCTGTAGGGCCGGTCGAACGAGTAGCCCAGCATCCCCTCGATCAACATCTTGTGGGACGGTCCGATCCCAAGTACGAGACGCCCGCCGGTCGCGGCCTGCACCGTCAACGCCTGGACGGCCAGGGCCAGGGGGTGTCGCGGATAGGTGGGAACGACAGCGGTGCCGAGCTCGATGTCGGGCACCTGGCTTCCGATTACCGCGAGCGCGGTGAGCGCATCGATCCCGGTGATCTGAGACAACCAGTAGCTCGGGAAGCCATCGCGTTGCGCCGCGCGGGCGTGCTCCAACGCTTCCTCCAGGCGGTTGATCCCACCGCCACCGTTGAGTCCGATCCTCACTGAGCCGCGCCCTCCCCCTTGGCCTTCTGCTGCTTCTTCGACGCGTCGGGCCAGGCTCCGGCCAACATCGTCGTGCACGATACGCCGGCCGCGATGATGGCATCCTCTGTCCACACCTCGATCTGCGTCATGGCCAGGCCGCGCTGAACTGCGCCGAGGCGAGTCGCGGCGACGAGATGCGAAGGCAGCGCATGTTCTGCGTTGAAGCGTAGAGACAGGTCGGGGTTGGGGATGGGAATCGGCCGTCCGCCGGTGGCACTGCCTACGGGCGGCCCCACCGAGATGTCGGCCGCAACGCAGGCGGCCTCGGCACAGGTCCCGGGTTCATCCCAGAGCACCTTGACCGACGTCGCGATGCCCCGCTCGTCCCTGCCGACCCTGCGCGGGTCGAAGGTCTCGATGAGCGGAACGCGTACCGCGCTCCCGGGGCTCGCCCAGGGCTTCCCTTCGCTGTGGCTCTTCCAGTCCCGGGGCGGGCGGGCGTCCCCTGCGTGGTCGATTTCTGCGAGAGCGCTGGGTTCGACGAGCGAGACCGTGCCGCGAGTGCAGAGCTTCTCGCGTTCATCGAAGATATCGATGCTCACGCAGCTCAGCGTTCGCCCTTGGTGGAGGCGGGTCGGGACCACGCGCGCCATGCCGGCCGTCAACCCGCGCAGAAACCGAACGTCCAGCGCGGCGGGGCGTCGCCCCTCGGTCGTGGCGCGGGCTACCGCGACACAGGTGGCGGCAACGACCCCACCGTTTGCGCCCCCGAACGCTCCGTGCAGCTCGCGGCCGAGTTCGAAACGCCAGGGCCCGTCCGCGGGTCCTTCGGGCTCACCCGACAGGAACTCCAGAAGCTTCACTTGGTCTCCCTCTATCTGCTGCTCTCGGCGCCGACGGGGTTGCGTGGTTCGTCTCGGATCATGCTACTGTGTTTCCGATCCGAAAATCAACACCGTCGAGGAGAGTGCCGTCGTGACAACTGTGACAAAGAAGATCCCCGTCGAGAAGGGCTACTTCGAGGTGCCCGACTCCCCGGACCAGCCACCCTACTTGCTGGGATCCTACAGCCCCGAGGCGGATCGCCACTTCTGGCCTCGTCGGAAACTCTGCCCCATTACGTCCGAGCCGGTCGAAGACTGCCAACTCTCGCCCGAGGGCATCCTCTACTCGTGGACTTTCGTGCAGATGCCCTGGATGGGAAGCATGAAGACCGCAGACGGCGGAGGCTACGGGGTCGGACAGATCGATCTGCCGGAAGGCGTCCGCGTTCAGGCTCTGCTCGACGGCGAGATGGGCGACTGGAAGATCGGAATGCCCATGGTGTTCACGCCGCGAACAGTCGCGAAGGATGAAGACGGAAACGACCTGTGTACCGTCGCCTTCGCGCGGCCGCGGGAGGAGAGTTCGTGAATCGCGACGTCTACGTGATCGGGGTGGGGATGCACCCATTCATGAAGGAGTGCCCCGCCAACCGGGACATGGCGTTCACGGCCGGGAGCGCCGCACTTGCGGATGCGGGCATCCCGTTTCGAGACGTCGGGTATCTCTACAACGGCTACATGGGTGGCCAAATGCTCGAGGGCGTGACAATCGCCAAGGACTTCGGGCTGACGGGAGTACCGATCGTTCACGTCGAGAACGCCTCGGCCACGGGTTCTTCCGCGTTTCGGGAGGCTGCGCTTGCAGTCGCAGGGGGGAGCTGCGAGGTGGCTATGGCTCTGGGGTGGGACGGCTCTCTTCGCAGCCGGG
>JAJDAN010000001.1 GCA_029261855.1 Deltaproteobacteria bacterium | reverse complement strand
TAACACCACGCGGCGCCGTACCCGTCAACTTGACCTCTGCTGACAGGTCACCCTCGGCAATCTGCTTCTCCCGCTCCTTGCCGATCGCAGCAAGCTCCCCATCCGTCTGCTTCAGGATCTGATCGCGCGCAGCAACCAGATCCTCCGTATTCCCCATCATCTGGAATTGAGCTCTCGCGCTCAGCACAGGCATGCGCAGCGATCCGCTGGCACCCCCAGACGTCATGCTCGAGCTCTCGCCGCCGCCGCCCTCGACGATCTCATACACCTCCGACAACCGGTTCCGGTAGTCGTAGACATAGAAGTACTGCCCGTCGCAGATCAGGTTTCCGCGGCTGTCATAGTCAAGCTGACTAATGCCGGCCTGCGTGTAGCGGTTCGAGTCCGCCTCTACCTGATAGTTCTGAGTACTCGGGCTACCCCCAGGGCCAAACCTGGTGGTCACGCCGTCTCGGTTGCTGCCGTCGTCCAAATCATACGTGAGCTTCTTCACGTACGTACTCGTCCCCTCGTTGAGCGGACCCCCGCCCATACCAGCAGCATTCAAACCCATCCAGGATTCGGTCAGTCGGTGGAAGTCGTCATAGACAAAGCGGTCGCCGCCACCTACGCCGCTGCCACCGCGCTTGTCGTACTTCTCCTCCAGCAGGTTGTCCGCCAGGTCGTACGTGAACTCGTACTTCGAGAGCGTACTCGACCCAATGCTGTCCTCGATCTTGGCCAGGCGGCCATACAGATCAAAGTCGACCTTGGTCACCCCTTGCTGGCTGCCGCTGTAATTCAGCTCCCGGTAGCTGACCACGTCACTCGAATGGCCATACTCCGCCAGTGTCGTCTGAGTCTGACCCGGCAGGGTCCAATCAACACTGCCCAGACGACCGACATTGTCAGCAGAGAAGTCCAGCTTCAGTCCGTTCGAGTAGGTGAGGCTGCTCCTGAAATAGGGATCTGAGCCCCAGGCACTGACCACATCCGCGGTACCAGCGAGACCGGCATACTTGAAGGCCTCCTTGTGGTTTCGACCAATGCTGTCGTGGTCGAAGGTCACGGATGTCTGGAGGGCCGGAGGTGTACTTGTCTGCACCAATGGCGCCGCGTTCCAACCCTCGATCTTGGCTAGCTGACCGAGCGGGTCTCGCCTGTAGACCTCAACCCCTGATAGGCCTGTCGTAGACTCACTGGTGGTCGTGCTCACCATGTAGGTCCCCATCAGGCGGCCCAAACCATCCTGGAAACGAAGGGTCTCCAGTCCCCAGCCTTCCATCGCGTCGTGCAATTGGGATTTGGCGTCGTACTCCAGAAAGACGGTGTTCTTTCCCGGGAAGAAGTTGCTTGGCAGACCGCCGCCACCGACCGAGCCAGTCGCCGGGTCGAAGGTCAGATCCGATCCCGGCCTCTGAATGATGATTGGTCTGCCGGCATAGTCGTAGTGCGTGACCGTCGGCAGGTCGCGACCGTCGTAGCGAAGGACCTTGCTGCGGTCGTTGAGGCCGGTCCAATCTTGATAGTCCGTGTGGGTGCGAAGGTCATTGGTCTGTCCGACCTTGACCATCTCAACCATGCGACCCAGAGCGTCCGGAAGAAACTTCTGGAGGCTGCCCTCCGGGTCCGTGTACGACTCAGTCGATCCTAGGCTGTAGTAGGTAAAGCTGTGGTCCTTGGCTGTCGCAGCTCCGTCCTTGCCTAGGTCACGCAGAAGGGTGAGGCGACCAAGCGCGTCGAACTCGAATTCGGAGACGTACTTGATGCTCTGTCCCGCGCCGGCAGCATCGGTCGCGGTGAAGAGAGTCCGCTCGATCTTCTCCAGGAAGTTGGTTCCTGGCACGTAGGTGGACTCGGCCTCGACCTGTCTGGGACTGTTGTCGTCGTACCCCTTTGTAATGCGAGCAAAGCTGTCATACTCGAACTCCTGCACTCGACCTGCCGGATCCGTGTACTTGGCAATCTTGCTCTCTCCTGAGTACAGAATAGTAGTCACGGCCGTACCACTGGCATTATTGCCAATGAGGTGCTCAGTGGCCGTGTGCACTCGATCTAACTGATCGAAGTCCTGCTCGGTCTTGGCAACTACGGTCTGTTTGGCATCAGTTGCGTAGGTCGTGATGATCTCTGCCTGCCCGAGTTCATTGAGCTCAAACTCCGTGAAAGCACCTAGGCTTGCTCCCCCGAACCCAGTGAGCGCTCGAAGAATCACGTTGTCCGGGTTGTCGGGATAGGAGATCGCTTGCACGCTGCCGGAGGCGTCCCGCTCGAGAACGATCGCCTCGTGTTCCCGCCCGCCATCGAGAAGATCCGCCTGCAGAACTCCGCCGTTGTAGACCGCGACGAGCTCTAGGTCGCTGTTATAGAAGTTGCGAACCTCCTCGAGCGTGGAGTTGCTCTGAGTCACGGTGCTCCCATAACCACGATCGAGTACCGGATTGGCTGTGGTCAGCTCCGTTCGGTAGACCATGCCGTAGCCATCCCAGGTGACCGTTCGTGTGGCACCGTTGGGCAGGGTAATCGTCTCGAGGGGGCCGTCCGAATAGTAGGTGAAGGCCGTTCGCAGCATGCGAGCATCGGTCGCGTTCCATGTGGTGCCCTGGTCACCTTCGTTCAGCGGCCTTCGATCCACAAAGGTCTCTATGGGCCTGCCTATCTCGTCATAGTGCCACTCGCGGGAGACGTAATCGCGCGCGGAGCTGGTTCCCTCGCCGTGGGCCGCGGGAGCTGTTCCGTCAGAGCGCTGGTTGAGGATGCGCTCGAGAGCACGAAGACTCCAACGGTCGTAGTAGTACTCTTCTTCGGTCAGAGTCTGGCCACCGCGTTCGCGCGTGATGGACTTGACGTCGCCGAACTTGTCCGCAGGAACCGCCGGGTTGAGTGAGTAGTAGTCGTAGGTGACCGTGTACTCGTGGGCAGCTGCGCCGTCATAGACCGTCTCGGCGAGCACCCTGCCCCAGGCGTCCCGAGTGAATTCGTTGACGATGCGCGTGCCCGTGTTAGGACCGACTAGCTTCTTCTTGAGCGCGAATGGGTTCGAGCCCCCCGTGTCGTATTGGTAGTCCGTGAGGACACCATCTCCGTCCACGGAACTGATGAGGTTGCCGAAACTGTCATACAGATCTGTCGTGAGAATGGTCTCCTGGGTGCTATCCGCCAGATCGACGGACGTCTGACTCTGGGACGCGAAGACCTTCTTGCCATAGAAACTGTTAAGGCGTGGCAGAGAGAAGTAGGTGTAGGTGGTCTCACGCAAGACCGTGCCTGGCGTATCGAGCGTCCCCGAATCCACAGAGTTCTTGGTGAGTACGAATGCAGAATTGATTCCTGCACCACCCAGGGGGCTCCATTCCCAGCGCTCCGTAACCCGACCAGACCCACCAGGATCGGATGGGTCAGGACTCTCTCGACCAGTGATTCTACCTGATGCAGTGTCGTAGCTGAGCTTGACAATTGAGCCGCTCGGGTAGGTGATCTGACTGGGAGCACCGCATCCGCAGCCGTTGTACTGGTAGGTGTACTTCAGCCCAGCTGCGGGGTACTGCTGGAGGTTGTTGCGATTGACGATCGCGCTCGAGATCGGATCCGTGCCGCTCTGGCGAGGGAGGCCTTCGCGGGGGAGGGTGCCGGAGTTTGTGGCCAGGTAGAGCTTCTCGAGAACGCGACCATTGGTGTCCGTCGTGGTCTTGATCTTGGTTCCGTCAGCGCGCTCCTCCTCGACCCATGGCAGTCCGATCACGCTGTAGCTGTAGTTCGAAACGGCACCGTATCGATCAGTAAGGGTGCTGATTCGGTTTGAGCTGTCATAGGATCTCATCTCGAGAATCTCGACGTTGCTCAGTGCGCCCACCGTCAGAGAAGAGGAAGTGCCCGAGACGATGTCTGAGAGTCGACCGGATCCGTCGTACTGGTACTCGTGGCAGTAGTACTCACCCGACTTCAGATCCCCAGTGTCATAGAGCGTGCCCAAAGTCGTTGTCGGAAGATACGGCTGGTTGCGCTTGAAGAAGCGAACCGGCACGGCGCCTCGGAAAGGAGTATTGGACTGATCACCCTGGCGACTAAACACAATGCTCGTCTGAGTGAGCACCTGGGTGCCAGACATCAGAGTGATGTCTAAGGTCGTGTAGTCTTCTTGCTCAGTTGCGGAGAGCCAGGGATGGGCTTCCGTGATCCAGGGGTACACAACCCACGGAGACTGGACTTGCTCGACCGCCCAGGCATCGAACCAGGTGTATACATGACGAAGGCCGTTGGGCTCCTGGACCTCGAGGAGACGGTGGTCACCATCACCGGTGACGGGATCGTAGTTGTAGATCCAGTCTGTCTGGTTATCGAAGGGGTCACGCTCCCACTTGGTGCGGTACTCCTGGTAGGTCTTGCCACCTCCAGAATCCCAGTGGTGCCGCTCCATGTGGACGATTCGTCCATCCGTGTAGAAGAGCTCGATGTACGGATCGTCACCAACCGGAATGAAACGCCGAATGGTGAGTTTGGTGTAAGGATTGGTGAAGAGGTCGTAGGCTGTCGCACCCTGAGGCGTGAATCTCTGCTTCCAGCGAAACTGCAACCCGCGACGGATTCCGCTCGTTCCCCCACCCCCATGGTCTGACATCGATCGGCCGTACAGGATCCAGGATCCGGTCGTTTGGTGCTGAATGATGTTCCCATTCGAGAGGAGGTTCTTGAGCTCGGCCCGTGCCCCTAGATTGAACGTCCAGTTGGGATCAGGTGCATTGAGCGCTGAATTGCTAAGAAGCCTCAAGACATCGAGATAACTTCCCGCAGTTGAGTCTTGTCCTGGCACACCTCCGGTATTCGGGCCCTCCTCGGCGCTTCCGCAGGGATGATCCTTCTCTTGCTCGCCTTCCTTGGTGACTCTCCCCGCGCCCATATAGAAGTCTTCGCGACCAGTTATGGGCTCCGCTGGCGCTGCACCCCAAGAATCGACTCCTTCGTGACCAGAGCAGGTGTCTCCATCAGCCCCGCCTTGATTGCAGGGATCCTTGGCAGGGTCATCTGGTGGGCAAGTCTCGCCGGTGGCCTTACCCGGCTGAGTCGTATCCCCAGCTTCTCCCTGGGAGAACACTGATGTGGAGAGAGTTAAAACAACTATCAAGAGCCGGATCGCGTTCATGTCTTTTCCCTGAGTAGCTTCACGAGTCACACTCACGCCGCGCATCGTCCTTCAACCGCTTGAAAGCGATCGACGGGTCGATTTCGCGCAGACGAGAGTCCTCGCGTCTAGTTTCAGTCTCCGTGTGCTTCGAAGAGAAGCTCGGTCTTCGAGCGCTCCACCTAGCAAGCACCAGGCCGAGCAACTCGCTCTCACTTCTAGTCTTCTCTCCCCGATCTGCAACAGAAGATTCTGTGAGCGCAGTTAACGAACGCCCCTCTTCACCAAGGGCTCTCAACTTTTCCACAGCAGCCATCCAACTTGCCACACTAGGAACAACCCTAGTTTTATCCGCCACTATTAGACAACCCTCCAGATTCCGAGTACTCGAGTATCCGGATTCTGAAGAGTCGGGAATTCCACCCTCCGGAAATCGGAGGCATCTCTAAGCAGTCGGGAAATCTGCCAACGCCGTGACTCAGACAACTTCGCTCTCGCGGAGAGGAAAAAAATCTGCGGCTGCGACTCGTTTCCTAACACGGGTGGGGCGAACTACGCGGTCAGGAGTCGCATGCCCGTCGACTCTTGACGAGTAACCGACGCGAGGCAACAGTGGTGCAACGGCCCCGCATTCCACTAAGGAGAGTCATGCGCACTGAAGAAGATCCGGTAGCGAGTCCATCTCTTAATCTTCT
Organism: Deltaproteobacteria bacterium; assembly: GCA_029261855.1. Taxonomy (GTDB): domain Bacteria; phylum Myxococcota_A; class UBA9160; order UBA9160; family UBA4427; genus JAJDAN01. The sequence goes on along the minus strand of JAJDAN010000001.1, from coordinate 3,411 downwards.
GCACAAGGAAGTGCTTCTCGTCCACACACAGAAACCCTGGAAGTGCTTCAGTAGCCATGACATCACCACCGGGGATATCCCCGCGAACGTCTGGCATATCGCCGATGCGCAGCGCTTCCTGCTCTATCATGACTTGCTGACACTGGTCGGAAGGTACGACGTGTTTGAGTACGTCACTCGGTATGAGCCGGACTAGTCCTCAGGGGTCGAGTCGGGATAGAAGGCAGGCTGTGGTGTGACCTGACCCCCGGAATCCGGACCACATAGCATGTGGCTCGTGATTAGCTGAGAGATGAGACCGGCCCAGAGAGGTGCTGCGGTGGGCCTTTGTAGTGTGCGGGTACCGGGTACCAAGCCAGGGCAAACAACAACCCTGAGAGTGCACGCCATTCAAGACTCGCTTGCTCCGCACACCCAGGCCCATCCATCATGAAAGAGAAACACGGCGTTCTCTCCTGGGGATATCGAGAAGAGCGCATCAACAAACTTCCCCGTGGCCTCGGCGATCCCCTGGTCAAGGCTCATGAAGCTGCCTGGTCCCGAGCCATCAAAGTAGAGCCCACGGGTCGCTCCTGAAATCTCATCTAGAAGATCATGCGCACTCTCGACTAGCCGACAGTGCCGCTGGTCGTTGTGACCCTCGAAGCGCCGCAGTTCATTCCCAGCCTTCTCGGGTTTCTCGAGAAGGATATGCCGCCAGCGGGGACGAAACTCTCGGCTGATGAAGGATCGGGCGAACCCTTCAAGGTGTTCTCGAGCAGACTGATCTTCCGCCATGGGGAAGAAGTCTAGCGAATCCCCGACAGATGATGTGCTGTGCAGGGTGGAGGAGTTCGTTGATGGACTAAGGATGCGCTTTGAGTCGGAGGAGGTGAGTACGGAGGTGACGGGGGGACGGAAGGATTTGATGGCGCGGGTTGGGTACCAGGACGCTGAGGGGAATGAGATCGCGCACACGGATCACTGGTTCAGGGAGCCGGGGGATGTGCGCGGGTCGCAGGTGTTTGGGAGGTAGAGACAGCACACAGCTACTCATTGGAGTTTCAAACCTCGAGATTCTTCACTCTGGCGAACTGACCCTCCCCCCTGAACCCGGAACAGAGAGCAAGCTATTCTACGAATCTGAGGGCGCACTCACTACATTCCTAACTCGACCTTACCCACTCAACTACACCCTGCCGCTTGGCCATCGAATGATCCGCTTCTCTACGGACGATGGCTTGGCCGGTAATTCGAGTTCGAAGTGATAGGCAAGGAGAGATAGCAAGGAATGGCTCACAAGATCACCAGGCGTGACTTTCTCAACGGGGCGCAGGTTGCGATCGGTGCCTCGCTACTCGGCGCCTGCTCGAGTCGCAACGGATCCTCCCCCTACTCTCTGGGAGACAACTACTACCCGCCGGGCCTCACCGGACTCCGCGGAAGTCACAAGGGCTCCTGGGAAACGATGCACGCGAGGGTGACGGGCACGAGCTGGCCGGCAGGCGAGCCAGAGGAACGGTACGACCTGGTGGTGGTCGGCGCCGGCATCAGCGGCCTCGCGGCCGCCCACTTCTACCGCAAGAGCCGACCAGGGGCGCGTATCCTCATCCTGGACAATCACGACGACTTTGGCGGGCACGCCAAACGCAACGAATTCCAAATCGGCGGTGAAACTCGGATTGGCTATGGCGGCACTGAGGCAATCGATACCCCCTCGTCCTACAGTCGCGTCGCGAAAGACCTGCTTGCCGACATCGGCATAGACACGCAGAAGTTCTATCAAGCCTTCGACCAAGAACTCTACCCTTCGATGGGTTTGGGCAAGGGCATCGTCTTCGACGCGGAGACCTACGGCGAACGCAAGCTAGTCGTAGGCTACAACAAGATCCCCTGGGAAGAGTTCGCGGCGCAAACGCCGATGAACGCGCAAGCGAAGCAGGATCTCGTCCGCCTGTGGACGGATAAGAAGGACTACCTTCCCGGTCTCTCCCAAGACGAGAAGCACCAGAAGCTTCGGCGCGTGAGCTATGAAGCATTCTTGCGCGACTACGCCAAGGTGGATCCCCAGGTTCTCGCCATGTTCCGACGATGGGGAATGAGCTTCTGGTGCGTCGGCACGGACGAGATTCCGGCAACCGCTGTGCAGTCGTACGACGGCGGCATGCCCGGATTGGACCACACTCTGCAGAGGGAAGGGTCGCGTGGTGACGAACCCTACATCTTTCATTTCCCAGACGGCAACGCATCGATTGCCCGCCTTCTCGTCCGAACGATGATTCCAGGAGCAGTCCCCGGCTCCACCATGGAAGACGTGGTCACTTCGCGGATCGATTACTCGAAGCTCGACCAGGAGGGGGAGGCGATTCGCATCCGCCTCAACAGCACAGTTGTCCAGGCCGCGCACACGCGAGATGCCAAGGCAGTCGACATCACTCTTGTGCGCGGCGGCGAAGCCCACAGCATCCGCGCAGACCAGTGCATCATGGCCTGTTACAACTCGGTGATCCCATACTTGTGTCCAGAACTTCCCGAAGCACAGAGAGAGGCTCTTGCCTATGGGGTAAAGGCACCTCTCACCTACGTGAAGATCCTCGTGCCAAACTGGCGGGCCTTCGCCGAGCTCGGCCTCGATTTCGTTTACTACACGAATGACTTCTACAAGCAGGTTGAGCTCGCCTATCCGGTCTCCTTGGGCAGCTACCAGCGCGCACAGACTCCTGATGATCCAATGATCCTGCACATGTGCCAGGTACATCATTCACCGGACATCCAAGGACCAGAACAGTGGCGAGAAGCACGACGGAGGCTCTTGAGCACCCCCTTCGAGGTCTTCGAGCATCACGTTCGTGATCAACTCGACCAGGCTCTGTCGTCCGCGGGTTTCGACGCGGAGCGCGACATCCGGGCCATCACCGTCAATCGCTGGCCACATGGCTACGCTTACAGTCCGGATCTGCTCTGGGAACCGGAGTACGCCTCGGAGGAGGACAAGCCCTGGGTACGAGGACGCAAGACCTTTGGCCGAATCGCGATCGCCAACTCGGACGCCGGAGCTTCAGCCTCAACCAAGACTGCAATCGACCAGGGCTGGCGTGCAGTGCAAGAACTGTCATGAGGGAGACTGGGTTCCTGTAGGAGGGAGCGAGGGGGAGGTTGAGTCAGCCCGAACCAATCACATGGAGAACTGCGAGTTCATCCTCGGGGCCTCCAGTTAGACACCACACCTTCTGCAATCCGCTTACTGGGACTGGATTATCTCGGACCAACTCCGAGGCCAGACTCGGCCCCTGATCTTCCCCAAAAAGTGGACACCCAGATAGGAGTCAAGTGGCTCCAAGAGGACATACCGACGCAGCTCCTCCCCCACACCTACTCCGGCACCCGATACACCCGCACCTCCCGATACCCCCGCCCCGTCAACACCGTCAC